>NZ_CP118950.1:0-1200000 GCF_029024465.1 Lactococcus garvieae subsp. garvieae | reverse complement strand
AGCACAAGAAGCGTCCAGATGATTAAGACAAGGACAAATTGCAAGACAGTTATTGAATCATTATAAATGACACCTCCAATTATTCCACCGAGTACATAATTTTGGACTTGATCCATTGCTGATGAAGGAGCAAGATTACCTTTTCCCATGATGTTAATTTGGATAATTAAACAAACAATTCCGAGGGCAAATTTGATTATTATTGGGCTGTATAATTGCATAGCTAACCTTTCTTATTATTTAGAAATAATGTTGATTTTATTATTGATCAGATGAGTTTCTGTGACAGTATAGGATTGCTGATCAGCATTGAGATTGACCGTGTAAAAATCATCTTTTACTTTTACAATGATCCCATCAGTAAGTTGAGTTGAACTCACAAGAATGTCTTTTTGATCAACCTTCATATTATCGGCAAATTGTTCAACAAAACTGACCATCTGGGAGGATTGAGAATGACGCGACTGATTAACCTGATAATTTGAGTACTGTATCCCAAGAGAAAGGATGAGAAACAAGAAAAAAATAAGACTAAGATCTCGATATTTCGTCTTAATTCGATGTTTCAAATATAATGAAAAAACAACGATAAGTAGTATAAGTGAACCAAAAATAAAAATATACCATAGGTAGTCTGTTAACCCAGCTTGTGTTTTCAAGAAACCAATATCATAAAAATTCATAAAACCTCCAGTAAACTAACGGCAATTCTCTAATAATAATCCATAGACTATTAAAAAATTCCTACAATTATATACTATCATAAACAAACTAATATATATAAAGAATATTTTTATTTGGAAAGTAGTCACTGTGGAAACCTCCTTCACTTATTATTTTTTTCGTTCATCAAGATAAATAAAAAACACAATAATTGTTTGTATAATTTTAAATAAAATGGTACAATTTTACCTACTTAAAATTTTTAATATTTTAAAGTAGAGCTTATGTTCAAGTGAAAATAAGCGAGAAGTAGAAAGAAGGGAGAAAAATAAATTTGGGTTTTTCGACAAAAGCAAAATTTGAAACCTATAGTAAGAAGGACAGTAGGCTAGAGAAAACATTGGGGGTTAAAGATTTCTTGGCATTAGGAGTGGGAACGATTATTTCTACTTCAATCTTTACTTTACCTGGGATCGTTGCTGCACAATTTGCTGGACCAGCTGTCGTCTTTTCTTTTTTGATTGCTGCAGTAGTTGCTGGAATGGTCGCATTAGCCTATGCTGAAATGGCCAGTGTTATGCCTTTTGCCGGCTCAGCCTACTCATGGATTTCAGTCCTTTTTGGTGAGGGGTTTGGCTGGATTGCGGGTTGGGCCTTACTTGCAGAATACTTTATTGCCGTAGCCTTTGTAGGTTCAGGATTCTCGGCTACCTTTCAGCATATTCTAGCAACCTCTAATATACATTTACCTGCGGCTTTAGCTCATCCACTGGGAACTAATGGTGGTATCGTTGATATTATTTCTTTAATTGTTATTTTAATTGCCGCTCTTCTTGTATGGCGAGGTTCGAATGATGCTGGAATAATTGCACAAATCTTAGTTGTGTTAAAAATTATTGCTATTATCACATTTATTGTTGTAGGTTTAACAGTGATTAAACCTCAAAATTATACACCGTTTATACCTAAGCACAATCCTACTACAGGCTTTGGAGGTGTATCAGGAATTTTATCCGGTGTTTCAATGATTTTCTTGGCTTATATTGGCTTTGATTCGATTGCGGCTAATTCAGCTGAAGCTAAAAATCCGAAACGTACAATGCCTTTAGGAATTGTAGGTTCACTCATCATTGCAGTGGTTCTGTTCTCAGCAGTTACGCTTGTTCTTGTCGGCATGCACCCCTATACGGAGTATGCAAATAATGCAGCTCCTGTATCTTGGGCTTTGTCAGAAGCAGGCTTTCCACTGGTTTCACAAGTGATTTCAATCGTTGCTGATGCCGGGATGTTTATTGCTTTACTGGGAATGATTTTAGCGGGTTCTCGGCTGATTTATGCCTTTGGTCGTGACGGAATGCTTCCAAAAGTTTTGGGACAGGTAGACAAGCGCGAGAATCCAACCAATGCCTTGATTGTTTTAACTACGGTTGCAATAATTATTGGGGCATTCTTCCCATTTACCTTCCTGGCACAATTGATTTCCGCAGGTACATTGATTGCTTTTGTCTTTGTTTCGATCGGGATGTTTGCCTTACGTCCTCGTGAGGGCAAAGACTTACCGGAAGCAAGTTACAAAATGCCTTTTTATCCGATTTTACCCGCTCTAGGTGCTATTGGGTCAATTATTGTCTTTGAAAATCTTGACTCACTTGCTAAACTATACTGTTTTATCTGGATTTTGTTAGGTATTGTGATTTATTCCTTGTATGGTGCGAAACGTAAAAATAATTAAGGATTTTATACCGATTTGAGGATTTATCAAATCGGTTTTTACTTTAATTAAAAGTTAATCACCATAAAAACTGTTTTATTTTTGAAGGAAGACACACTTACAGGAGCATATAGGGAAATAATACGTGAATTATGGTAAAATATCTGTATGACAAAATTTTACAATGTAGGCACAATAGTGAACACACAAGGACTTCAAGGAGAAGTTCGCGTGATTTCAGTTACCGATTTTGCTGAAGAACGTTTTGCAAAAAACACAATTTTGGCTCTTTTTGACAAAAAAGGAAATTATGTCCAAGATTTGAAAGTTAAATCATCAAGAAAACAAAAGAATTTTTATATCGTCAAATTTGAAGGATTCTATCATATTAATGATGTTGAAGGCTTCAAGGAATTTACTCTAAAAATAGCTGAAGACAAGTTGAAGGACTTGGACGAAGGCGAATTTTATTATCATGAAATTATTGGTTTAGATGTATATGAAAATGATCAGTTAATTGGACAGGTTAGCGAAATTCTTCAACCAGGTGCAAATGATGTTTGGGTCGTCAAACGTAAAGGTAAGCGTGACTTGCTTCTTCCTTATATTCCACCTGTAGTATTGAATGTTGACCTTCAAGCTAAACGAGTGGATGTAGAAATTATGGAAGGTTTGGACGATTAGGATGAAAGTCGATATTTTAACAATTTTTCCAAATATGTTCGACTCGCTCAACCAATCAATAGTTGGAAAAGCACAAGAAAAAGGACTGCTTGAACTGCATACTCATGATTTTCGCGAAAATGCGAGCAATAAGCAAAGACATGTGGATGATATGCCTTATGGCGGTGGTCAAGGCATGTTGCTTATGCCCCAACCTATCTATGATACAATGGATAAGATTCCACATGAAAATGCGCGTGTGATTCTCCTTGATCCTGCAGGCAAGCGCTACAATCAAAAAATGGCTGAGGAACTTGCTCAAGAAGAACATCTCATCTTTATTTGTGGACATTATGAAGGTTATGATGAACGAATTAAAGATCTTGTGACCGATGAGATTTCGCTTGGCGACTTTGTTTTAACAGGCGGAGAAGTAGCAGCCACTGTTATTGTTGATTCCGTAGTGCGCTTACTGCCTGGCGCTTTAGGCAAAGCAGCCAGTCATGAGGATGATTCTTTTTCTTCAGGATTACTTGAGTATCCGCAATACACACGTCCAGAAGATTTTCGAGGGAAAAAGGTCCCAAGCGTTTTGATGTCAGGTCATCACGAAAACATTCGTAAATGGCGATTGACGGAAAGCTTGAAAAAAACTTTAGCACGACGTCCGGATTTGTTGGAACAGTACGAAACAAATGCAGAAGAAGAAGAAATTTTGAAGCAGCTAAAGATAGAAAGTGAAAATTCCTGATGGCTTGGAAAAATTATATTTGGGATTTTGACGGAACACTCTTCAATACCTACCCTGTGATGTTAGAGGCATTGCGTGAAGCAATGAAGCAATCCTCAGTAGAATTCCCGGGTGATTTAGAAGCTTATATCAAACGTTTCTCTATTCGTAAATTCGCTTTTGAGTTTGCGGATGATGACTTTCTTGATTTGTATCACAAAATAGAAGCAGAGATGCAAGTTAATCCTCAGATTTACCCTGAGATACCACAAATTTTGTCAGAAATTGTAGAAAATGGTGGACAGAATTTTGTCCTCAGTCATCGTGATGAAGCCACCTTTGAATATCTGGGTGAACTAAAAAAATACTTTACGGAAGTCATCACCAGTCAGCAGAATTTTGCACGGAAACCAAGTCCAGAAGCTTTGGAATATTTGATTCACAAATATAAGCTGGTGCCAGAAGAAACAATCATGATTGGTGATCGTCCTCTTGATATTGAAGCAGGTATAAACGCTGGTGTAGCCACTTTGCTTTTAGATGAGAAAGCATATTTTGGAGACATCGCCGACAAAAAAATAAAAAATTGGAGTGAATGGAAATGACATTAACATTAGAACGTGATAAAGAATTTGTAAATCAATTTCACTATGATGCACGTAATTACGAATGGGAAAAAGAAAACGGAACGCCTGAAACAAATATCAATGTACAATTTCAGTTAGTTCCTCATGATCAAGTACCTGACGGCAAAGCTGCGGCAGAAGATACAGCAATTTATGCTATCTTGACATACATGATTCCTTTGGAAAACATTGTCTTATCAGGTATGCTCAGCCAACTTAACTACATTCGTGGACGTCAAGTGAAAGAGCAGTCTGAATTAGAACAAGAAGAAATGGCACAAATTGCTTCTCCACTTTTTGATCTTTTGAAACGCTTGGTGTACGAAACAACAGAGGTTGCCCTTGACCAACCGGGCATCAATCTCCAATTTTAAGGATTTTTTCAAGATTATTTATTATGAAATTAGCTATTATTACAGATACTTCGGCAGATTTTGCCGAACAATATAAAAATCGTGACGATTTATTTGTCTTGGAAATTCCCATATCTATTGAGGGAAAAGAGTATAAACCAAGTGAAATGACACACCAAGAGTGGTATAAGTTGATGGGTGCAACTTCAGAGGCACCTAAAACATCACAACCAAGCATTCTTGAATTAGAAGAACTATTGCGAACACTCAGAAAAGAGGGATTTACTCATGTTTTAGGTGCTTTTTTGAGTTCAGGAATTTCGGGTTTTTACCAAAATGCCTTTTATCTTCAAAGTGAATTTGAAGATATGGTGGTTAAGTTTCCTGAAACTTTTATTACCTCTAGTCCACTTGGCTATATGATTGAGACAGCACTTGATGCGGCGGATGCCGGAAAGTCATTTGACGAAATCGTTGCTCAGTTTGAATATCAAAGAGAAAATGACAATGCCTTCATGCTTGTAGATGACCTTCATTGGCTAGCTAAAGGTGGTCGCTTGTCGAGAGGTGGAGAACTTTTAGGAACACTCCTCAATATCAAACCTATTTTACAGTTTTCAGAAGATGGTAAAGTTGTTGTATACGATAAGGTGCGTACAAGCAAGAAAGCTGTGTCAGAGCTGAAGAAATTGATGCTTGCCAATAGTGATCCAAAGGCGCACAAGGTATATGTTCTCCATGCTGATGCGGAAGATCGCGCACAAGACCTTTACGATTTCGCCAAAGCTCATGGCTATGAGGATGTTGAAATTGTAACATTTGGACCTGTTATTGCAACTCATCTCGGCTTGGGCGCGATTGCTTATGGGTTCTCACCTAAGAAATAAAATATTGTATAAAAATTAATTGTGAAAAGAGAAGGAAACATTTGAGTCGTTCCTTCTCTTTTTTTGAGTATTTTATCCAAAGGTGAATTCTAAAGAAGTGTAAACGCAATCATATAATCTTTAGGAAATAATTGTCTAATTTTTTCGGGTTTTGTTTGACTTTACCTTAAAAAAATATTAAACTGAAGTTGTTATTATACGCATAAATATACATTAGGAGGTATATAATGGAAGCAAAAACTGAAAAGAAAAAATTCCAAATGCCATCGGCATACACGATTCTTTTCATCATCATTGTCCTTATTGCAATTCTGACCTGGTTTATCCCAGCAGGACATTACAAAGTAGATGATGCCGGTAATATTATTGCTGGATCATTTACACAAGTCGCCTCAAATCCTCAAGGGATTTGGGATATGCTTATGGCTCCCGTTAATGGGATGTTAGGTATTGAAGCGAATGGAAATGTACCCGCTACACCAGCAGCGATTCCTATCTCATTCTTTATTTTAATGGTAGGTGGCTTTTTAGGTGTAGTGAATAAAACTGGTGCACTTGAAGCAGGTATTGCTTCGATCGTTAAGCGTTTCAAAGGCAAAGAGAAGATGTTGATTCCGGTCTTAATGATTCTCTTTGCACTTGGGGGATCAACGTATGGGATGGCAGAAGAAACATTGGCTTTCTATGCTTTGATTATCCCTGTGATGATTGCGGTTGGTTTCGACACGGTCGTGGCTGTTGCTATCGTTTTAGTCGGCTCACAAGTTGGATGTTTAGCTTCTACAGTGAATCCATTTGCTACAGGTGTTGCATCTCAAGCAGTTGGTATTTCCATGGGACAAGGTATGGGACTTCGTTTCTTCATGCTGGTCGTACTTACAGCTATTTCAATTCTCTATGTTTATCGTTATGCTTCAAAAATTGAAAAGGATCCAACAAAGTCTCTAGTTTACAAAAATCGTGAAGCAGATATCCAACATTTCGACATTGCTTCTATTGAAAAACAGGAAAATATTACGCAACGTCAAAAATGGGTAAATGTTGTCTTCTTCGGAAGTTTTGTCATTATGATTATGTCACTTGTACCGTGGGATATGTTGAATGAACATTTTACTTTCTTTAACGACTTTACGGCTTGGTTAACATCAATTCCAGGTTTAGGTGTTGTTCTTGGGAAGAGCATGGTGCCATTTGGAGCGTGGTACTTCCCAGAAATTACAATGCTCTTCATCGTCATGGCTGTTGTCGTTGCCTTCGTTTACCGTATGAAAGAATCAGAATTTATCTCTGCCTTCCTCGAAGGGGCTTCAGATATGATTGGGGTCGCTATCGTCGTAGCTGTGGCACGTGGGATTCAGGTTGTGATGAACAACGGGATGATTACAGATACAATCTTGCATTGGGGTGAACAAGGACTTCAAGGTCTTTCATCAAGTCTATTTATTATCTTAACATTTATCTTCTATCTGCCAATGAGTTTCTTGATTCCATCAACATCAGGTCTAGCTGCCGCTACGATGGGGATCATGGGCCCAATGGGCGAATTTGCCAATGTTTCAAAAGATTTGGTCATTACAGCTTATCAATCTGCATCAGGAATTTTGAACCTTATCACACCAACATCCGCTGTTGTTATGGGTGCACTTGCTATTGCACGCTTTAATATCGGAACATGGTGGAAATTTATGGCGAAGTTGATTGTGATTCAGTTGGTTGTAATCATGATCATTCTCGGAGTTGCCGCAGTATTATAAAAAATGAATAAAAAGCTTTCCATAGGGGGAGCTTTTGTTGGAGGTCACATGAAAACTTTTATTACAGATGAATATCAAACAGCAGCTGTGCAATCACTAGGATGTTTAGTCAAACATGCCTCTGTATTAGACGAGAGCGATTCCGGTGCAGGGCATCCTTTTGGGAAAAAAGTTTTAGGTGCTTTAGAAGAAGTCTTAGAACTTTGCCAAGAATTAGGCTTTAAGACTTTCCAAGATCCTGAAGGCTATTATGGTTACGCTGAGACTGGCGAAGGCGAAAAACTTTTTGGCTTACTTTGTCACATGGATGTTGTGCCTGCAGCAGACCAAGCAGGCTGGGAAACTGATCCTTTTGAAATGGTTGAGCGTGATGGACTTTTAATTGGTCGGGGAACACAAGACGATAAAGGACCAAGTATGGCTGCGTTATATGCAGTGAAAGCCTTAATGGATGCTGGTGTGACATTTGACGGACGGATTCGTTTTATTTTTGGTACAGATGAAGAGACACTTTGGCGTTGTTTGGATAAATATAATGAAAAAGAAGAAGCAATCACAATGGGCTTTGCACCTGATTCTCATTTTCCACTTAACTATGCTGAAAAAGGTTTACTTCAAGCCTATCTTACTGGACCTGGCACAAACGAATTTACATTACACGCATCTGGCGCATTAAATGTTGTACCCGATCGTGCGGCTTACACTTCAGAAAAATTAGCAGAAGTAAAAGCTGCCTTGACAGCGCATGGCTTTGCCTATGAGGAAACAGAAAAAGGAATTTCCGTACAGGGTAAAAGCGTGCATGCTATGGCTGCACCAGAAGGGACAAATGCTACGCTACGTTTGGCTATTGCCTTGGCAGAAGTATTTGACTTCAAACCCCTTGATTTCTTAGGTAAACTTGTTCAAGAAAATGCCACAGGTGAAAATGTTGTGGGAAAAGTCATGGATGAACAATCCGGTGAATTAACCATGAATTTCACGGATGTTGAAATCACTCCTGAGCATACAAAAATTGGGGTGGATATGCGACTCCCTGTGACTATTGATAAAGATGAACTGGCTGAAAAGCTCGCCACTCAAGCCGCAACTTATCAACTCGAGTACAAGCAATATGATTGGTTAAATCCTCTCTATGTGCCGGTAGAAAGTGAACTTATCCAAACGCTCCTTGCTACTTATCGTGAAATTACAGGAGATATGACGGAGCCAATGGTTTCTGGAGGAGCTACCTTTGCTCGGACGATGCAAAATTGCGTAGCCTTTGGAGCCATGTTCCCTGAAACGCCGGACTATATGCACCAGGCTAATGAACAATGGGCAATTGCGGACTTGCGTAAAACAATGGAAATATATGCTGAAGCCATCTATCGCTTATGTGCAGTGAAGTAATCGCGTTCCATAAAAAATGATTCTTCTTGGAATCATTTTTTATTTTAAGTAAGAAGAAGGTTGAATACTCAATGACTTTTCCTTCTCAAATAGCCGTGTTTTCATAACTCTTTAGAAGTAAATCTTTTTATCTTTAAAAAAGATCCGCTCAGTAACTCTTTTTCAGATGAAAAGTGCTAAAATAGTAATATGAAACTAGAGAATTTGCCGTCAGAATTTGTACAAGCTTTGCCGGTTTTGGAAAAAATACAGGCACATGGTTTTGAGGCTTATTTTGTAGGAGGAAGCGTACGAGATGCGCTTTTGCAAAGGCCAATCCATGATGTGGATATTGCAACCAGTGCATATCCAGCTGAAACCAAAGCCATATTTCCGCATACTATCGATGTGGGAATTGATCACGGTACCGTGTTAGTCTTAGCCGGTCAATCTGAAGCTGAACATTATGAAATTACTACTTTTCGTACAGAAAGCACTTATACAGATTATCGCCGCCCAGATTCTGTAGATTTTGTCCGAGAACTTTCGGAAGATTTAAAACGCCGTGATTTCACGATTAATGCCTTTGCTATGGATACTGAGGGACAGATTATTGATTTGTTCAATGGTCTTTCTGATTTGGCTGGGTCACGCTTACGTGCAGTGGGTATTGCAACGGAGCGTTTCAATGAAGATGCGCTTCGGATTATGCGAGCAATGCGTTTTGCTGCAACTTTAAATTTCGATGTTGAAGAAGAAACATTTAAAGCTATGCAGGCGCGTGCTCATCTTTTAAGCAAAATTTCGATTGAACGTATTTTCATTGAACTCGACAAGTTGCTTTTGGCTAAAAATTGGAAAAAAGGCTTAGAAATATTGTTGACTTCTCAAGCTTATACTTTCTTGCCTGACTTGCAAGAAAAAGCTATACAAGCTTTACTTCAAACTCTAGAGACACCCTTTACCTTTGTTAACTCAGAGCAAGCTTGGGCTGCACTCTTAGTACATAGTGATCAGGTAAATATTAAAGCTTTCTTGAAAAAATGGAAAGTGTCTAATGACTTTATCAAATATGTGTATGAGTTGACAGAAGCTTACAAGCTTGAAAATTGGAGTTTAGAAAGTATTTATCGCTATGGATTAGAAAAAGCTCTGCTTGTTGATCAGCTAAAAATTGCTGCAGGCCAAGATGTTGATTGTGATCAGGCTTATAGTTATAATGAAAAACTCCAGATCCATAGCAATTCGGACCTCGCAGTAACTGGAAATGACATTATCCAAACATTCAATATCAAGCCGGGACCGATTTTAGGAAAGCTGCTTCATCAGGTTGAAGAACAAGTCGTCAACAACCAATTAAAAAATGATAGAAACAAAATTTTAATATATATTAAGGAGATTCTATGATTACTCGTAAACAAGGTTCATGTACTACTATTTTGGTGGGGAAAAAAGCCTCAATTGATGGTTCAACACTTATCGCTCGTAATGACGATGGACATGAAGCACTGGATCCACAACGCTTTGTTGTTGTTCAACCAGATGAACAACCGCGTCATTATAAAGCTGTATTGAGTGCTTTGGAACTAGACCTTCCAGAAAACCCAATGCGTTATACAGCAACACCCAACGCTGTTTTAACAAGCGGAACTTGGGCTGCTGCAGGGATTAATGCGGCAAATGTTGCAATGTCAGCTACAGAAACAATTACAACAAACCCACGTATCTTGGGACTTGATCCTTACAATGAAGAAAGCGGCATGGGAGAAGAAGACTACGTGACTCTTGTCTTGCCGTACATCCACAGCGCGCGTGAGGGTGTTGAACGCTTAGGTGCTCTTCTTGATCAATATGGAACATATGAACCTAACGGTATTGCTTTTGCTGATAAAGAAGAAGTTTGGTGGTTGGAAACGATTGGTGGCCATCATTGGGCAGCAGTACGTATTCCAGATGATTCTTACGTGGTTGCACCTAACCGCATGAATATTGATCATTTTGATTTTGAAAGTGAAGATACACTTTGTTCAAAAGATTTGAAAGCATTGATTGATGAAAACCATCTTAACCCAGATTTTGAAGGTTATAATTTACGTCATATCTTTGGTTCTAGCTCAGTTAAAGATAGTGTATATAACAATCCACGGACTTGGTATGGTCAAAACGCTTTGGGAACTCCGAGTGATGATCCTCAAAATCCCGAATTGCCATTCATTTGTAAAGCCACACGTAAAATTTCAGTAGAAGATATGAAATTTGTGCTTTCAAGCCACTTTGAAAATACTGAATTTGACACTTATGGTACAACAAATACACCGGAACAAGCACAACTTTTCCGTCCAATTGGGATTAACCGTAACCATAGTGTACACATTTTGCAAATCCGTAATCATGTTGATGAAAAACTTGCGGGTATTCAATGGTTGGCATTTGGGGCAAATACCTTCAATCATGTCGTACCTTTCTACACAAATGTAGAGGATACACCAGCTTGCTA
This sequence comes from Lactococcus garvieae subsp. garvieae, assembly GCF_029024465.1. Taxonomy (NCBI): domain Bacteria; kingdom Bacillati; phylum Bacillota; class Bacilli; order Lactobacillales; family Streptococcaceae; genus Lactococcus; species Lactococcus garvieae. The sequence continues at coordinate 1,188,745 of NZ_CP118950.1, read as the reverse complement.
CCGTGATGCAACAGCGACATTTGACTTGAATAATATGTACTGGCTCAGCTGTACAGCAGCGCTTCTTGGCGATACAGATTACAGTAAATACGTTGATTTACGTGATACTTATGAGTTGGCAACTGTAGGTAAATTCCGTGAAATCCAAAATAAAACAGATAAAGCGGGAGCTGCAGCAGACCTTCAAGCAGCAAATGAAGAATTAGCAGCGTTTGCATTAAAAGCAATGACTGAAATGCTTGGACGTATGGTAATTTCAGGTTCAAATCGTATGAAGCTTCGTTATGATTTTAACGATTAATTTCGCTAAAAAAGCACTGGGGGGGTGCTTTTTTTTATGCCTTATACAATATACCGAAAACTGTCTATCCCATAAACGAGTGTAAAGCAGGTTCTTAGTTTTCAAAATATATTGTGCTAAAATAAAAAGAAGAACTTTGTCTTATAGTTTAATTTACTAAAAAGAAAGCAAGGAAAATGCGTAAAACATTCCAATCAACAAATGACTTTTTTAAAAATACGTTTCATTATTTTGCTCCCGTCATATTTTTTCATCTCTTACTTTTACTCGTTGTAGTTCCGACGTTAACAGCGACCACTAATTTTTTACTTCACCGTAAGGAGATTGATTATCTGGCTTATGATAATGTACTCTCGATTTTTAGTCAACATCCACTCACAGCGTTTGCTCTGCTGGGAGTTTTGGTCTTGATTTTAGTTTCGGTCTTCTTAGAATTTACTTTTCTAACGATACTGGTGCACTTTGTGAAACAAAAAGAAAAAGTCACAATTCCTGAGTTGCTTTATGCAACATTTTCACGATTGCGACATCTCAGACCCTCTTTTATCTTATTTTTCTTGTTTTATTTTATGTTAGTCCTGCCTTTGAGTGGTTTTGCCAGTGGGATAGACATTATTTCCGCTATCCAAGTGCCCAACTTCATTCTGGAGTTTATTGCAACTAATAATTGGTGGCTTTTGGCAGCCTACATTTTACTGACTTTATTATCCATTTTTATTGGATACCGTCTAATTTTTGTTCTGCCCCTCATGATCTTGCAGCAGAAAAAACTCCGGACTTCGTTGAGAGTCAGCTGGCAGATGAGCAAAGGAAAATTTAAAGTTTTCTTTTTCCGCTTTATCACAATTTTTATTAGTTTACTGGCTTCTTTCTGGATAATTAGTCAACTTTTGATCCTGTTGCAATCCGCAATTGATCATCATATGCCGCAAATAGCGTTAGCATCAGCGACGATAATTATGTTTATTATCCAAGTTTCGGCTTTACTACACATGCTTTTGTCACTGATTTTGATTTTCTATGTGGTCATTAATCTGTTAGAGGAATTAACACCTGAAGAAATCTATGTAGAACTAAGAGCTTTCCGACTGTTGCCTAAAGGTTGGCGCCGGGCGGGCCGGAGTTTATTGGGGCTTTTTACAATCCTGTTTATTGCGCTTATCGGTGTTTTTAACGTTTATTACCTCAGCCAGGATACTTTATCAAACCCGCTTATTATTTCACACCGTGGTGTGTCAGAAAAAAATGGGGTTCAAAATACAATTCCCGCCTTGATTGAAACGAGCCAAACCTATCATCCAGATTATGTTGAGATGGATGTACGTGAAACAAAGGACAAACAGTTTGTTGTCATGCATGATGAAAATTTACGTCTTTTAGCTGGAGTGAACAAGAAAGTAAATGAGTTGACTTTAGCTGAACTCACAAAACTGACTGTTCGAGAAAATGGTAAATCTGCCCCCTTACCAAGCTTTGATGAATACTTGAAAGAAGCAGATAGACTTAATCAAAAATTACTGATTGAGATTAAAATCCCACTTAAGGAAGATGTTAATGCTGTAAGTAAAAATTTCTTGCAACGTTATAAAAAAGATATTGAAGCAAAAAATCATCAAGTACAATCTTTAAGCTTTGATTTGTCACGAAGCCTAAAAAAACAGGATTCGTCTACTTTTGTATCCTACATTATGACCTACAATCTTATTGGAGTACCGAAAAGTAATGTCGACGCTTTTTCTGTTGAGATATCGACATTGGATTCGGAATTTGTGGAAAAAGCACACGATTATGGTAAAAAAGTTTATGCTTGGGATGTCAATGATGCCAATACAGTACAACGCATGCGTCTGTATGATGTGGACGGCTTAATCACAGATGACATACCAGTAGTCAAGAAAACCATCGAAAAAACGCAAAGTGGCATGAGTTTTGCGCAGAAAATCCGAATCTACTTATTGGATCTAGGAAATGCAGACTTAACAGATTTGAGCTCAGATAGTTTTTCTAGTTTTAATGTTTAATGGTGAAAGGCAAAGGGTCTAGGCTCTTTGCCTTTCTTAAGTTGTGCTATAATAAATAAGAGTATTCAGAGAAAAAGTTAGGATTTAGATAGAACATGGCAGATTTTTTAGTATCAGAATTAACAAAAAGCGTAGGTGATAAAACACTTTTTGATAAAATTTCATTTATTATACACGACCTCGATCGTATAGGGTTATTGGGTACAAATGGTACAGGTAAAACCACCTTGCTTAATACCATTGCGGGCATTCAGGGGTTTGACGGAGATGTTTCCCCATTTACCCACCCCCAAGATTATAAAATTACCTATTTGACGCAAGAACCAGATTTTGATGATACGGCAAGTATTATGGATACTATTTTGGATGATTCACTTCCCCAAATGAAAGCCATAAAAAGATATGAAGCTGCGCTGTTAAATATTGAAGACTTAAGCAAATTTGAACGTGCCCAATCCGATATGGATGCTTTAAATGCTTGGCAAGTAGAAGCAGATGTGAAAACAGTATTAACAAAGCTTAAACTGCCTGATTTTTCTTCAAAGATAGGCTCACTTTCGGGTGGACAAAAACGCCGTGTGCAATTGGCTCAAGCGCTTGTGAATCCGTCTGATTTACTTTTGTTGGATGAGCCCACCAACCACCTTGATGTGGATACTATCGCATGGCTGCAAAACTATCTCAAAAATAGCAAGAGAACCGTGCTTTTTGTGACACATGATCGTTATTTTTTAGACAATGTAGCGACACGTATATTTGAGCTGGACAAGTCAAAACTCAAAGAATACCAAGGAAATTATCAAGATTATTTGGCACAGCGTGCGGAAGCAGAGGAGCGTGAAGCTGCAAGCTTGCACAAAAACCAACAGCTTTACAAATCTGAATTAGCTTGGATACGTAAGTCTCCGCAAGCACGAGCAACCAAACAACAGGCACGTATTGACCGCTTTGAAAGCTTGAAAGAGGATGTCCGTACAGATAAAGACTTGGGTGATGTAGACATCAGCTTAGCGACGACACGTTTAGGGAAAAAGGTTATAAACTTTGAAGATGCAGCTTTTGCCTTCCCTGATCGTCCCATTTTTTCTGATTTAAACTGGATTGTACAGAATAAAAGTCGTGTTGGGATCGTGGGTGATAACGGTGTAGGTAAATCAACCTTGCTCAATATTATCGCCGGGGAACTTGAGTTGACATCAGGAACGATGGATATTGGTGAGACTGTTAAGATTGGTTACTTCAGTCAAGAAATACGTGGACTTGAAGAGGATAAGCGCATCATCAATTTTCTGGAAGAAGTAGCTTCTGCGAGCCAAAATACAAGTGGTGAGACCATTTCAATTGTAAATCTTTTGGAACAATTCCTCTTTCCAAGAAGCACACATGGGACTTTGATTCGTAAACTTTCTGGTGGAGAGAAGAAGCGGCTTTATCTCTTAAAAATATTATTAACACAACCTAATGTTCTGCTCTTGGACGAACCAACTAATGATTTGGATATTGCAACTTTAACCGTTTTAGAAGATTTTCTTGCAAAATTCCCAGGGGCTGTAATTACCGTAAGTCACGACCGTTATTTCCAAGACAAGGTTTCCAATGAGCTTTTAGCTTTTGAAGATGGGAAAATTAATCATCTTTTTGGTGCTTACAGTGACTACTTGGCGACAAGAGTAGCAGCTCCTGCAGAGGTCGCAACGCCGAAAGCTGATACTCGGGTACGTGAAGAGACAAAACCCCGCATGACTTGGGCTGAAAAACAAGAATGGGCAACGATTGAAGACGATATTGCCAATTTAGAAGCACGAATAGAAGAAATCGACACTGAGATGAACGAAAATGGTTCAGATGCCGGTATGCTTTCTACTCTTCAAAAAGAATTAGATCAAGTAACGACAGAACTTGAGACAAAATATGAGCGCTGGGAAATGCTCAGTGAAAAAATATAAAAAGCAAGTGAGCTCTTGCTTTTTTGTTTCTTTTTCTCTATTAGTAAATAAAATTACCTTAAGAAGCTGGAACTAACCTCTAAAAGTTTGTTTATTTATATGGTATAATGTTAGTCATAATAAAGCGAAATTAAGAGAGGGAAATATGACCTACGCAGACCGAATCTTCAAAGAAAATATCAGTAATATCCTTGAAAATGGCGTGTTTTCAGAAAATGCGCGTCCAAAATATAAAAATGGCCAAACAGCCAACAGTAAATATATTACAGGATCTTTCGTCACTTATGATCTTGAAAAAGGCCAATTTCCTATCACAACTCTTCGTCGTATTCCTATCAAGACGGCAATTAAAGAACTCATGTGGATTTACCAAGATCAGACAAGTGCACTTGATGTTCTAGAAGAAAAATACGGCGTGAAATATTGGGCTGAATGGGAAATCGGCGACGGTACCATTGGGCAACGTTACGGTGCAACAGTCAAAAAATATAACATTATCGGCAAGCTTCTCGAGGGCTTAGAAAAAAACCCATGGAACCGTCGCAATATCATTAATCTTTGGCAATATGAAGATTTTGAAGAAACAGAAGGACTTTTACCTTGTGCTTTTCAAACGATGTTTGACGTAAGACGTGAAGCAGATGGACAAATTTATCTGGATGCGACTCTGATTCAACGTTCAAACGATATGCTTGTGGCACATCATATTAATGCGATGCAATATGTGGCTTTGCAAATGATGTTGGCTAAACACTTCAGTTGGAAAGTCGGCAAGTTTTTCTACTTCGTCAACAACTTACATATTTACGATAATCAATTTGAGCAAGCGAATGAATTGCTTTCACGCACGGGTTCAGAAAAAGAACCACGCTTGATTTTAAATGTAGCAGATGGAACGAATTTCTTTGATATTAAACCGGAAGATTTTGAACTGGTGGATTATGAACCTGTGACACCACAACTCAAATTTGACTTGGCAATTTAAGATGGATTGTCGACATTATCGTTCAAAAGATTATGCTGAGATCATTGATTTGTTTTATACAACGGTACACACCATCAATGCTGCTGATTATTCAGCAGAAGAGTTAGAAGCGTGGGCGCCTTCTGATAAGTCTGATTTTTTTCCAGAAAAAAAGCTGGCGGAGAGTTATTGTCTCGTTGTTGAAGAAAGTGGAAAAATTTTAGGCTTTGCCAATGCAACAAGCAAAGACAAATTCGATTGCCTATATGTTGATAAGGACTATCAGAAACGTGGTGTAGGACATCTCCTTGCCAATCAGATTGAACAATATTGCAAGGAAGAGGGGGCAGAAATAATCAGTGTTGATGTTTCCTTAACCGCTCGGCCTTTCTTTGAGAAACGCGGCTATGAGATTTTAGAGCAACAAATCGTCCTACGACACAGCCAATATTTAAAAAATTATAAAATGCAATTAAAGTTATAAAAGATAGGAAGGAAAGATGTACGAAAAATTTATCGCAGAGGCTAATCTAAATCCAGATAACTTCAGTGATGCTTGGGCCTTTGGCAACAATCCTCAAATGGCTGATGAGTTGTTAGAACTTGTACTTGAGGGTAAAAAAAGAGCAACAGCAAGCGCATTGTCCCTGTATGGGCCAGATGATTTTTTACCTGCTGTGGATGGAAGATATGAGATATTACTCGATGGTAAAGGAACGCCACGTGCCGCCATTCAGACAAGCAAGGTCTATATTACTAAGTTTAATAAGGTAACAGAGGATCATGCCTTTTACGAAGGTGAAGGAGACAGGAGTTTGGCTTATTGGCGTCAAGTCCATGAAGCTTTTTTCCGTGACTTGGATTGCTACACACCAGATATGGATATTGTCTGTGAAGAATTTGAAGTTTTATATAAAAGTTCGTAAAAAACGAACGATATTCAAAAAAGATATTACTTTCACAAGTAATATCTTTTTTTGTACTCTAAATAAGGATAGAATTAGATTATAAAATAAAGAGGAGGCATATCGTGAGAAAGGGACGCTTACTTTATGAAGGTAAAGCAAAGAAACTTTATGAAACAGAGGACAGACAGCTGGTTTGGGTAGAGTATTGTGATAACGCAACAGCTCTGAATGGTAAAAGAAAAGAAGAAATTAAAGGCAAAGGGGCATTGAACAATCAAATCACATCCTTGATTTTTCAAAAATTAAACGCCGAACAAATCCGGACGAGTTTTATTGAAGAGTTGTCTAAAACCGAACAATTGAATCGAAAAGTTGAGATTATACCTCTGGAAGTGGTCTTGAGAAATCGTGTGGCTGGCTCTTTTGCAAAGCGATTTGGTTTGAAAGAAGGTGACGTACTTCCTCAGCCTATTATTGAATTCTATTACAAATCTGACGCACTGGATGATCCTTTTATCAATGATGCACATGTTTATTTTCTTGAACTTGCTCAACCAGAAGAATTGGAATTCATCAAGTCAGAAACACTGAAAATCAATGCACTTCTCCAAAAAATATGGGCAGAAATTGGCTTGAGTTTGGTTGATTTCAAGCTCGAATTTGGTCGTACAGCAGATGGCGAAATTATCTTGGCGGACGAAATTTCACCAGATACCTGCCGCCTTTGGGATGCCGAGGGGAACCATTTAGATAAAGATGTTTTCCGTCGTAATATTGGGGATTTGATTGAAGTATACAGTCGTGTACTTACGGCCCTTCAAGAAGAAAAAAAGCTTTAAGTTTTAATGCTGCAAGGGTAGAGAAAAATAAAAGAAAGTGAATGAGAAAGAGAAAATGAGCAAAGTAGAAGTTTACGTAACCTATAAAAAATCAATTTTGGATCCTCAAGGACAAGCAATCAAAGCAGCAACTCAAAAGTTGGGCTACTCTGAAATTCAAGATATTCGCGTTGGGAAATACTTTGAAATCGAAGTTGAGGGAGAGCCTCAAATGGCTGTAAAGAAAGTGGAAGAGATTGCTGAAAAATTGTTGGCCAATCCAAACATGGAAACTTATAAGGTTGAGGTGGTAGATTGATGAGATTTGCAGTTATTCAATTTCCTGGGTCAAATTGTGATTTCGATCTCCTCTGGGCTATTCGTGATGTTATGCAAGCTGAAGCAGAGTTTGTTTGGCACGAAGAGAGTTCGCTTGCTGGATTTGATGCGGTACTCATCCCTGGAGGCTTCAGCTATGGTGATTATCTCCGTTGTGGGGCTATTGCTTCCTTTTCTAATGTTATGCCTGAAATTAAACGTTTGGCAGCAGAGGGGAAACCTGTCTTTGGTACCTGCAATGGGTTTCAAATTCTTATCGAAGCAGGACTTCTACCAGGTGCTTTGATTCAAAATGACAGTTTAAAATTTGTTTCAAAATGGCAAAATTTAAAAGTCAATAATGATTCAAAATTTACAACTGCCTTTTCTAAAGAGGAAGTGATTAGCTTGCCCATCGCACATGGAGAAGGTAAGTATATTGCGGATGCACAAACCTTAGCAGATTTAAAAGAAAATGGACAAATCGTGTTCACTTATGCAAATGGGAACCCTAACGGCTCAGCTTTAGATATTGCTGGGATTTGTAATCAAGAAGGGAATGTTTTGGGGATGATGCCCCATCCAGAACGCGCTGTAGAGTCCTTACTGGGTGGAAATGATGGTAAAAAAATGTTTGCCAGTATCTTGAAAAATTTTGTAGAAGAAGGAGCGCCACAATGAGCGGTGAAATGAGTCCAGAACAAATCCAAGCGTCAAAAATTTATCGTGAATGGGGCTTGACTGATGAAGAATACTCTAAAATTAAAAATGAAATTCTTGGCGGTCGTTTGCCTAACTTTACAGAAACGGGCATGTATGCCGTGATGTGGTCAGAGCATTGTTGTTATAAAAATTCAAAACCTGTCTTGAAAAAGTTTCCAACAGAAGGCCCACAAGTACTTATGGGACCAGGTGAAGGTGCAGGAGTAGTTGATATTGGTGAGGGTTGGGCAGTTGTTTTCAAGGCAGAATCACACAATCACCCGAGCTATGTCGAGCCCTATGAAGGTGCAGCAACAGGATCTGGCGGGATTATTCGTGATATATTTTCGATGGGTGCGCGACCAGTTGCTCTTTTGGACAGCCTTCGCTTTGGCCAGATTGATAATGCTAAAACACGTCATATTGTTGAGCGTGTCACGGCAGGAATAGCAGGATATGGTAACTGTATCGGTATTCCTACAGTAGGCGGAGAAGTAGCTTTTGACGAATCTTATGCAGGAAATCCTTTAGTTAACGTGATGTGTGTTGGCTTGATTGAGCATAAACACATTCAAAAAGGGCAAGCTAAAGGTGTGGGTAATACAATCATGTATGTTGGAGCGAAAACAGGACGTGACGGCATTCATGGTGCTTCCTTTGCCTCTCAAGAGTTTGGTTCAGGCTCTGAAACGCAACGCTCTGCCGTGCAAGTAGGTGATCCTTTTATGGAAAAACTCTTGCTAGAAGCTTGTCTCGAAGTGATTCACAATCATTCCGATATTCTTGTTGGTATTCAAGATATGGGTGCTGCCGGACTCGTTTCTTCAACTTCAGAAATGGCTTCAAAGGCTGGCTCGGGTTTGAAACTTAATTTGGATTTAGTACCACAACGCGAAACGAATATGACACCTTACGAAATGATGCTTTCAGAGTCGCAAGAGCGGATGGTCCTTTGCATTAAAAAAGGTCATGAAGATGAAATCGTTGAGCTTTTCAAAAAGTATGAACTTGATGCGGTAAATATTGGTGAAGTTACTGACGATGGGATGTATACATTGTTCCATCAGGGAGAAAAGGTTGCAGAAATTCCAGTAGATTCTTTAGCGGAGGATGCACCAGTTTATTCTCGTGAAATGAAAGAACCCGCACGCATTGCTGAATTTGTAAAAGCTGAAAAATTCATACCTGAAATCGCAAACGCGACAGAGGTTCTCAAAGATCTTCTTAGTCAACCAACGATTGCGAGCAAGCGCAGTATTTATGAAACCTACGATAGTCGAGTAATGACAAATACAGTCGTTGCACCAGGGTCTGATGCAGCAGTTATTCGCCTCCGTCATTCCAATAAAGCTTTAGCAATGACGACAGACTGTAATGCACGCTACCTTTACCTGAATCCCGAGATTGGTGGACAAATAGCTGTCGCAGAAGCAGCACGAAATATCATTGCTTCAGGAGGGAAACCTTTAGCAATTACGGATTGTCTTAACTTTGGTAATCCAGAAAAGCCAGAGCAATTTTATGAGTTAAGTAAGGCGTGTGACGGTGTTTCGGAATCTTGCCGTGTGCTCTCTACTCCAGTTATTTCAGGTAATGTTTCCCTTTATAACGAGACGAATGGTCAAGCAATTTTACCAACACCAATGATTGGGATGGCGGGCTTGATTGAAGATGTGACACACATTACAACACAGGATTTTAAAGATGCAGGTGACTTAATTTATATTATTGGGGAGACTGCCGATGATTTCTCCGGTTCGGAGATTCAAAAAATGATGACAGGAAAGATTTCAGGTACGCTAAACTTTGATTTGCAAGCAGAAAAAGAAAATCAAAAACATGTACTGAAAGCCATCCAAGCCGGTCTCGTTAAATCAGCCCATGATTTATCTGAAGGGGGATTGGCTGTGGCTCTTGTTGAGTCAGCTTTTGCGAACAATAAAGGAATTTCGGTTCATTTTGAGGGCAAGGTATCACAACTTTTCTCTGAAAGTCAAGGCCGCTTTATCCTCTCGGTTCATCCAAAAGATGAAAAGAATTTTGAAGCACTGATGGCAGGGAAAGCAAGCAAGTTAGGACAAGTTACAGATAAGTCAGAAATTAAAATTTCAGCAAAAGATGGTGAAATTTCCCTATCTACTGCAGAAGCGAAAGCGATTTATGAAGGAGCAATTCCATGTCTTATGAAGTAAAGTCCTTAAACGAAGAATGTGGCATTTTTGGCATTTGGGGGCATCCCGAAGCAGCACAACTGACTTATTTTGGACTTCACGCTTTGCAACACAGAGGGCAAGAAGGTGCTGGCATTTTGTCAAATAATGAGGGAGAACTTCAGCGCCATCGTGATTTAGGCTTAGTAACAGAGGTTTTTCGTCACGAAAAAGATTTACAAAAATTGTCAGGGAAAGCAGCTATGGGGCATGTGCGTTACGCCACAGCAGGCTCAGCAGAATTAAACAACATTCAGCCTTTTCACTTTAAATTTCAAGACACGCAGCTTGGCCTTGCCCATAACGGCAACTTGACCAATGCCATATCGTTACGGCGTGAATTAGAAGCACAAGGGGCCATCTTTTCTTCAAGTTCAGACACGGAAATTTTGGCGCATCTGATTCGACGTAGCCACCATCCTGAATTTATGGGAAAAGTAAAGGAGGCTTTGAACACTGTCAAAGGAGGCTTTGCTTATCTCTTGATGACAGAAGATTCTATGATTGCAGCTCTTGATCCTAATGGCTTCCGTCCCTTATCTATTGGGAAAATGGCTAATGGTGCGCTCGTTGTAGCCAGCGAAACGTGTGCCTTTGATGTTATAGGTGCGGAATTTGTACAGGAAGTTAAACCCGGTCAGATTATCCAAATTAATGATCAAGGTTTACATGTTGAGCAGTTTACAGATAAGACCAATACACAAATCTGTTCGATGGAGTATATTTATTTTGCACGTCCGGACAGTGTTATTGCAGGTGTCAATGTCCATACAGCCCGTAAACAATCAGGACGTATCCTGGCGCGTGAGGCGCAGGTAGATGCAGATATCGTTATTGGTGTACCTAACTCGTCCCTCTCTGCAGCATCAGGATATGCAGAAGAATCTGGATTGCCTTACGAAATGGGCCTGATTAAAAATCAATATGTGGCACGTACATTTATTCAGCCTACGCAAGAATTAAGAGAACAAGGTGTACGAATGAAGCTCTCGGCTGTTTCCAGTGTGGTTGAGGGTAAAAAGGTCATCATGGTGGACGATTCTATTGTACGTGGAACGACAAGCAGACGAATTGTGCGTTTACTTAAAGATGCTGGCGCTGCTGAAGTCCATGTGGTAATTGCGAGTCCACCCCTCGCTTATCCGTGCTTTTATGGTATCGATATTCAAAAGCGAGAAGAGCTGATTGCAGCTGAACATTCGGTCGATGAAATTTGCCAAATCATTGGAGCAGACAGTCTTACTTTTTTAAGTCAAGAAGGGTTGGTTGAGGCTATTGGTCATGATAATCTCTGTCTGTCTTACTTTGACGGTATATATCCGACACCACTTTACGATTACGAAGAAAATTACCTGAAATCTTTAGGAGGAAAAAATGTCTAAAAATGCTTATGCAAAGGCCGGGGTTGATGTTGAAGCGGGTTACCAAGTGGTTGATCGCATAAAAAAACATGCCGAAAAAACGAAGAGACAAGGCGTTATTGGTGGACTTGGAGGGTTTGGGGCAGCCTTTGATCTTTCAAGTCTTAATGTTAAGGAACCTGTGCTTATCTCTGGAACAGACGGTGTAGGGACAAAGCTAATGTTGGCTATTGAAGCAGATAAGCATGACACGATAGGGATTGATTGTGTGGCCATGTGTGTCAATGACATCATTGCAGCAGGAGCTGAACCTCTCTACTTTCTTGACTATATTGCTACTGGGAAAAATCAACCGGAAAAGCTTGAAAAAGTCGTCGCAGGTGTTGCCCAAGGTTGTTTGCTGTCAGGTGCAGCCTTGATTGGTGGCGAAACAGCAGAAATGCCAGATATGTATGATACAGATGATTATGACCTTGCAGGTTTTGCGGTCGGTATTGCTGAAAAGTCAACGCTTATTGATGGAACCCAGAATGTTGAGGCAGGTGATGTCTTATTAGGGCTTCCTTCCTCCGGCATTCATTCGAATGGATATTCGCTCGTTCGAAAAATATTTAAAGATTTCGATAAACAAGAAATTCTTCCTGAGCTGGACCGTCCCCTCAAAGAAGAGTTGCTTGAACCGACTCATATTTACGTTCAGGAGCTCTTACCGCTCATAAAGGACACGATGATTAAAGGGATATCACACATTACAGGAGGGGGCTTTTATGAAAATCTTCCGCGGATGTTTGGTGATCATTTAACAGCTGAAATTAAAGAAGGCAGCTGGGAGATATTGCCTATTTTCCAAGCTTTGGAGAAATACGGTCAAGTGTCTCATGACGAAATGTTCCAAATTTTCAATATGGGAATTGGTATGGTCCTTGCTGTGGCCCCAGAAAAGGTTGAAGAAGTGAAGCAAAGAGTAAAATGTTATGAAATCGGAAAAATTACTCCACGTGTGAAACAAGCGGTAATTATAAAATGAGGATTGCCGTTTTTGCCTCAGGATCAGGATCTAACTTTGAAGCCCTCGCTCAAGCTTTTCCCACGGAAATTCAGCTCTTGTTCTCGGATAAGACTGAGGCTTATGCTCTGCAAAGAGCGCAGAAGCTCAATGTAACTGCCGTCAGCTTTACGTTAAAATCTTTTGCTGATAAGCAGAGTTATGAAGAAACCTTAGTTGCTTTACTTCGTGACCACCAGATTGATTTGATTTGTCTTGCAGGTTATATGAAAATTGTTGGTCCCACTCTTTTACAAGCTTATGAAGGACGAATTATTAATATACATCCCTCTTATCTGCCAGCTTTTGCTGGTTCAGCTCATGCTTTGGAGGAATCCTGGCAAGCTCAAGAAGGTTTAGGAATCACAGTTCATTGGGTGGATTCAGGCGTCGATACAGGAGAAATTTTAGCCCAGCAGCAGCTTGATTATCATCGGGAACTCGCTGAGTATGAAAAAAAGCTCCATCAAGCAGAGCATGAATTGTATATAAAAGTAGTACAAGAGCTTATCAAAAAATAGTAAGAGCTATTATAAACTTAAAAATAGAAAAGGAATAAAAATGACTAAACGTGCGCTTATTAGTGTGTCAGATAAAAATGGAAGTGTTGAATTGGCTGGGTCTTTAAGTAAACTCGGTTTTGAAATTATCTCAACGGGCGGAACAAAAAAAGCTTTAGATGAAGCAGGTATTGCAACCTTAGCGATTGAAGAAGTGACGCATTTTCCGGAAATGATGGATGGGCGTGTGAAAACATTGCATCCAATGATTCATGGCGGACTTTTGGCACGACGTGATTTGGACAGCCACCTCCTTGCCTTAGAAGAGCACAATATTACACCCATTGATTTGGTTGTTGTCAATCTTTATCCTTTCAAAGAGGCACTCTTATCAGGAGCTGATCATCAAACAATTGTCGAAAATATTGATATTGGTGGTCCTTCGATGTTGCGTTCTGCAGCTAAAAATCATGCAGATGTTACTGTTCTTGTTGATCCAACGGACTATGCTGCAGTACTCGAAGAACTTGAAAAAGCGGGTGAAACCAGCTTAGAGCTTCGTCAACGCTTGGCGGCTAAAGCTTTTCGACATACTGCTGCATATGACGCGCTCATTGCACAATATTTAACAGAAAAATTTTCTGATCAAGAGGAAAAGCCGGAAAAGCTGACACTGACCTATGATTTAAAACAAGGAATGCGTTATGGTGAAAATCCACAACAAGATGCCGATTTTTATGAAAATGCACTTCCAACTCCTTATTCGATTGGTCAAAGTGTGCAATTAAACGGGAAAGAATTATCATACAACAACGTACGTGATGCAGATGCAGCCTTGCAGATTGCGCGTGATTTTACGGAGCAACCAACAGTTGTAGCCCTTAAACACATGAATCCTTGCGGCATAGGCCAAGCTGAAACGATTGAGCAGGCTTGGGATTACGCTTATGAGGCCGACCCCGTCTCCATCTTCGGCGGTATTGTCGTTTTAAATCGCCCTGTTGACCAAAAAACAGCTGAGAAAATGAGCAAAATATTTTTAGAAATCATAATTGCCCCAGCCTTTTCTGATGAAGCTCTGGCAATTTTGACAAAAAAGAAAAATATCCGTTTGCTTACGCTTGATTTTGAACAAATTGCAGCGTCAGAAAAAGAAGCCATGATTACAGGTGTGCTTGGTGGTGTTTTAATCCAGGAGCAAGATGTTGTTGCAGAACAACCAGAAAGTTGGACAGTAGCAACGCAAGCCCAACCTAATAAGGAGCAATGGGAGGCGCTAAAATTTGCCTGGAAAGCGGTCAAATATGTGAAGTCTAACGGTATTATTGTCACAAATGAACACCAAACACTGGGCGTTGGCCCTGGTCAAACCAACCGTGTAGCTTCGGTTAAAATAGCCATCGAAGCAGCGCAGGAAAAAGGTCTAGATAATGCTGTGCTTGCCTCTGATGCCTTCTTCCCCTTTGCAGATAATATTGATGAGATTGCCAAATCTGGCATCAAAGCAATTGTCCAACCGGGTGGGTCTGTCCGCGATCAAGAAGTCATTGACGCGTGTGACAAGCATGGGATCACGATGGTCTTTACGGGTGTGAGACATTTCCGTCATTAATAAAAAGCTAGACGAGAGTCTAGCTTTTTATTAATGTTTTTGCCGTCTCGAAAACTCAGTAAAGCGAAACTTATCCACTTGATGTCGGCTTTCTGTGTACTGAAAAACATTATTATTCGCGAGGTAAACATGACTGCGCACGCTCACGACATGGCGGTCTTTAGGGTTCAAATCCAAATAAGTTTTATCTTCATCATTGACAAAATCAATTGTGATTTCTTTTTGAGCATATGAAATATCGAGATGCACGTGATCTTCAAGATAAGCATATAGAGAAGACTTCACTTTTTCTCTGGTCATATCAGGTGCTGCAGAAGCCAAAATATAGTCACGGTCTAGGATAACAAACTGTTCATCGATATTTCGTCGGCGGAGGATATGGAAAGCTTGAGTACCTTCTTCAAAAAAAGAAAGTTCTGAGAGTTGTTTATCTACAGTTATTTTTTCAAAAATTAATATTTCAGTGGTTGAGCTGAAGTTTAAAGAGTCTTTAAGCTCTTTGAAAGAAGTTAAACCTGAAATAGGAAACATCAATCTCTCTCTTGGGATAACAATGGAGCCAAAGCCATGACGGCGTTGAATAATCCCGTTTTCTTCCAAGATTTTTAGTGCTTGTCTTACTGTTGCGCGGCTTGTTTGATAGAGCACTGTAAGCTGGTTTTCACTGGGCAAGAGCTCATTTTCGGGATATCTTCCTTCATGAATTTTTTTCTCCAAATCCCGAAGAATAATTTCGTACTTTTTCATAACCTAAGTGTAACAAAAAACCACTTTAAGTTAAAGTGAAAATATAACCGCTTGCAAAACCGCTTTCATTTTGCTATTATAAACTTGTACGTACAAGTTGTAGTTTATTTTTATTGAAGGAGAATAAAGATGTTTGGTTTTGGAAAGAAAAAAAGTGTGAGTGAGGACAAGAACCTCTATGCACCTTTAGCGGGTACAGTTATTGATTTGGAAAAGGTTTCCGACCCTGTATTTGCCAAAAAAGTTATGGGAGATGGCTATGCTATTGAACCTACAAGTAGTGAGATTGTCAGTCCAGTAGCAGGAGAAGTCAGTTTGGTACAAGGACATGCTATCGGATTCAAGCGGGCAGATGGTTTAGAAGTGTTGCTTCATCTCGGAATTGATACAGTAAGTTTAAATGGACAACCTTTTCAGATTAAGGTTAAAGTAGGTGATAGAGTTGAGGGCGGCGATGCTCTGGGACAGGTCAATTGGAAAGAAGTTGAAGCAGCAGGATTACCACTTACGAGTATGATTTTAATTACGAATACAAATGAAAAACTCGACAGTCTTACCGTTCAAAAAGGAAATGCTCAAGCAGGTGATATGTTGGGCCAAGCAACTGCAAAATAAAAAGGAGAAATCATGGCAGATTACAAAAAATTAGCAACAGAAATCATTGCCGCTGTTGGTGGTGAGGAAAATATCACAAAGGTGATTCACTGTATCACACGCTTACGTTTCTATTTAGTCGACAAAGAAAAAGCAGACGATGAAAAACTTGAAGCAATGGATGGGGTAGCCGGGGTTGTCTACAATGCAAATTTGGGGCAGTACCAAGTCGTTATCGGTCAAGCTGTTGAAGACGTCTATGACGAAATTGTTGCACAGCTGGGGAGCCGTGTAGTGGATGGCGAAAGTAATGAGGAAGTCGTGGAAACTAAAGTTTCTAAAAACCCTATCATTCGCGCTTTTCAAGTTGTAGTTGGAACAATTACAGGATCAATGATGCCGATTATCGGTTTATTAGCGGCTGGCGGTATGATTAACGGGATTCTTAACATGTTTGTTAAAGGAAATCATATTTTTGAACTTATTAGTCCGACAGATCCAACCTATATTATTATTTCAACAATGGCGATGGCACCATTCTACTTCCTCCCTGTCTTGGTAGGTTATGCTGCTGCCAAACAGTTAGGTTCAGACCCGTTTGTCGTGGCTGCAGTTGGTGGATTTATGATCCACCCTGCTTTACAAGGTCTAGTTGCAGCACCTAATGTTATTGAAAAGGGAGAGATTGTAGCTGGAAAAGCACCAGTAGTTATGGAATTATTTGGCGTAACTTTTAATACAAGTTATTTTAATATTCCTGTCAGTCTACCAAATTATGCTTATACTATTTTCCCGATTATTGTAGCCGCTTGGATGGCTAAACCAATCGGGGCTTGGCTTAAGAAACACATGCCTTTAGCGCTTCGTTCAATTTTTGTACCGATGATTACCTTCTTTGTAGTAGCTTCATTAGTGCTCTTGTTGGTAGGTCCCGTAATTAGTATTGTTTCCTCTGCGCTTGCTTCAGTTATTACAGGGTTGATTAACCTTAACCTCACTATCGCAGGAGCAATTATTGGCGGACTTTACCAAGTTCTGGTTATCTTTGGTCTCCATTGGTTGGTTATTCCTATCTTGACTCAACAAATCGTAACAACAGGGGAATCAAATATTAACATGATCGTTTCCTTTACAATGTTGGCACAAGGTGCAGGCGCTCTAACAGTCTTTCTCAAAACGCGCCAACAAAGTCTTAAAGGATTAGCTCTACCAGCAGCAATTTCAGCTTTCTGTGGGGTAACGGAGCCAGCCATGTATGGGATTAACTTAAAATACATTCGCGTCTTCATCATGAGTTCGATCGGTGCAGCTGCAGGTGCTGCGGTTGCTGGCTTATTTGACCTACATATGTATGGCTTCTCAGGCTCACTTATTGGTTTCCCTAACTTCGCGGCAACGACAAATCCTTTGACTCATGCTGCGGGCAATCCTAACAACTTTATCTACTTTTGGATTGCGACAGCCGTTTGTATTGTTGTATCCATGACATTGGTTTGGTTCTTTGGCTTCAAAGACTCAGATACAATGGGAACAGGGCTTGAAAAGAAAAACGTCTTTAAATCAGCCGTAAATAAATAAGAAACAAAAGGAAAAAATTATGACATTGAGTGAAAAAGTCATCTATCAAATTTACCCTAAATCATTTTTAGACACGACAGGAAATGGTATTGGTGATCTCAGAGGGGTAACGGAAAAATTACCTTATTTGGCGGAATTAGGAATCGACATGATTTGGCTTAATCCTTTTTACCCCAGTCCGCAAAGAGATAATGGTTATGATATTTCTGACTATACTAATATAGATCCAGTATTTGGTGATTTTAAAGATTTTGATCAAATGGTAGCGCGTGGCAAAGAGTTAGGTATTGAATTTATGTTGGACATGGTATTGAACCATGTTTCAACAGAACATGAGTGGTTTAAAAAAGCTCTTGCCGGTGATAAATATTACCAAGATTTCTTCATTCTTAGAGATGAACCTACGGATTGGGTGTCGAAATTTGGCGGCAATGCTTGGGCACCATTTGGAGATACAGGTAAATATTATCTTCATCTTTATGATATTTCCCAAGCCGACTTAAATTGGCGTAATCCAAATGTCCGCCAAGAACTGTTTGAAGTTGTCAATTTTTGGCGTGACAAAGGTATATCAGGCTTTCGCTTTGACGTGATAAACGTTATTGGAAAAGACGAAATACTTAAAAACAACCCAGAATTTGATGGAAAATTTGAGTATACAGATAAACCTATCACGCATGAATATCTAAAAATGCTCAATGCGGCCACCTTTGGTCAAGATGAACATGCCATCACTGTGGGAGAAATGAGCTCAACGTCAATTGAAAACAGTATTCTCTATACGCAACCGGAGCGAAAAGAACTCAGTATGGTTTTTAATTTCCATCATCTAAAAACAGATTACAAAGCTGGTGATAAATGGACAAAAGTTCCCTTTGACTTTCAAGCACTTAAAGTGCTTTTCCATGAATGGGGCGAAAAAATGGCAGAAGGTGGGGGCTGGAATGCTACTTTCTGGAATAATCATGATCAACCTCGGGCACTCAATCGTTTTGTGGATGTGAAAAATTTCCGTATCAAAGGAGCAACAATGCTGGCTGCCGCGATTCACCTCAGCCGTGGCACACCCTTTATTTATATGGGGGAAGAAATTGGTATGATTGACCCTGATTATGATTCTGTCGCTGATTATCAAGATTTAGAAGCTTTAAATGCTTACGAACGGCTCTTGGAACAAGGAAAAACAGAAGCCGAAGCTTTTGAAATAATCAGCAGTAAATCACGTGATAATTCAAGAACGCCGATGCAATGGGACGATAGCGCAAATGCGGGGTTCACCAAAGGAGAGCCGTGGTTGAAGGTGGGCAAACATACCGACATTAATCTGAAAAGAGATAAAAACGGAGAAATCTATAATTTCTATAAAGAAATGATTCGTTTGCGAAAAACGGAAAAAATTATTTCGGAGGGAGATTATAAAGCTGCACTTAAAGATTCAGAGCACATTTATGCTTTTGTGCGCGAATATGAAGGCCAGCGTTTACTTGTATTGAATAACTTTGCCAATCACAGCGTGAACTTTAGCTTGCCCCCAGGGTTTGAAGATGCAGAAGTCTTCGTGAATAACTATGATTCATACAAGTCTGAAACACTGGCGCCTTATCAGTCGGTTGCTTTATTGGCTAGATAATGTCCGTGATAAAAGTCTCTTTTGTTGAAAAAATATGATGAAATCGTTAAACTAGAGCTATCATAAATTTTTAGAAAGAGATAAAAATGACTGTATTACTTTTTGACATAGACAACACACTTCTTGATTTTGATAAGGCAGAGTACATGGCTTTAGGCAAAATCTTTGAGCAATACCATATTGAAGATACAAAAGAAAACAGAGCCATCTACTCACGTGAAAACAAAGCCCTTTGGCGAAGTCATGAAGCAGGAGAAATCAGTCGTGAAGAGCTTCTTTCTACACGCTTTGCACATGCTTTTACAGCTTTGGGAGTTAAAGAAGCTTATGATGCTTCAGCTGTTGATGCAGCTTACCAACTTCACTTGGCTCAAGGTCATGAATTGATGGATCATGCCATGGAACTTTTGGATCGACTGGCGCAAGAAGCGACAGAGATGTACATTGTGAGTAACGGTACATCCAAAGTTTCTCGTCCACGAATTTTAGAATCTGGCATTGCCGGATATTTCCAAGAAATTTTTATCAGTGAAGAGATTGGAAAACATAAACCATCAAAAGAATTCTTTGATTATGTGTTTGACCACATCGATCACGCTGCAGATAAAGATTTTGCGATTGTTGGTGATACTTTGGCTACGGATATCCTCGGCGGGAAAAATGCAGGTATTAAGACGATCTGGTATAACCCTAAACACTTGGAAGCTCAAAAAGATTTAACACCAGATTGTGTCATCGAAGATTTATTAGAAATACCTTCTCTTCCTGTCCTCGCTTGATAATTCCGAACAATAGAATAAGAATATATTTAGAAAAGCCCCTTGGGGCTTTTTCTTTTTCTCTAAATATCTTAAGATAGAAGTGAGAAGAAAGCGAGGAAATATGAGGGTTTTAGTTATTGGTTCAGGTGGGCGTGAACATGCACTTGCACGAAAGTTTGCAAAAAGTGAAAAAGTAGATAAAGTTTTTATTTGCCCAGGAAATGTGGGTATGACGGAGGAAAAGCTGGAAAATGTAGCTATTTCCGAACTTGAAAATCATTTGTTGGTGGAATTTGCGAAAAAGAAAAAAGTAGACTTGACTTTTGTTGGTCCAGAAACAGCATTAATGAACGGTATTGTGGATGCTTTCTTAGATGAGGGGCTGCTTATATTTGGACCGAGAGCTGAGGCTGCTCAAATCGAGGGCAGTAAAACTTTTGCCAAGTCAATAATGAAAAAATATGGCGTGCCCACGGCAGACTATGAGAGCTTTACGGATTTTGCCAATGCTCTAATTTATGTTGAGACAAAAGGCGCACCGATTGTTATCAAGGCAGATGGTTTAGCTGCAGGTAAAGGTGTCACAGTTGCCATGGATTTAGAAGCGGCAAAAGCTGCTTTAGCAGATATTTTCCAGACAAAAGAAGCAAAAGTTGTGGTAGAGGAATACCTTGAGGGCGAAGAGTTTTCACTTTTCAGCTTAGTACATGAAGGAAAGATTTACCCGTTACCTATTGCGCAAGATCATAAACGTGCCTTTGACGGTGATCAAGGCCCAAATACAGGCGGGATGGGTGCTTATGCACCTGTACCTCATATTCCAGAAGCCGTGGTACAGGAAGCCATAGAAAAAATTGTCCAGCCAACTGTATCTGGGTTAGAGGCAGAGAATAAGGCTTTTACGGGTATTCTTTATGCAGGATTAATAGTGACAGCCGAAGGTGTAAAAACGATTGAATTTAATGCACGTTTTGGTGACCCAGAAACGCAAGTGGTTTTAGAAACGATTACCAGTGATTTTTTTGAAAATGTATTGGATATCTTGCAAGGACGCGAGCCAAATTTGACCTGTAATACTGAAGAAGTTACCTTAGGCGTAGTTGTAGCAAATCAGGGCTATCCAGACGCCTCAACAGAGAGTGTTGTTCTACCAGAGATGCAGGATTTGAACTGTTTTTATGCTGGTGTTATAAAAAAAGACGGAAAGCTCCTTTCAAAGGGGGGGCGCATATACATGGTAACTGAAACCGGCAAAGAAATAAAAAGTATTCAGCAGTCCCTTTACGAGAAATTAGATAAATTAGACAACACAGGAATGTTTTATCGTAAAGATATTGGAAATAAAGGAGTATAAAAATGGCAGATGTTGCAGTTATTATGGGATCACTTTCAGATTGGGAGACAATGAAACAAGCGGCTCATATTTTGGAGACGTTCGGTATAGATTTTGATAAAAAAGTTGTCTCCGCTCACCGGACGCCAGAAATTATGATGAATTTTGCGAAAAATGCGGAGCAACAAGGTTACAAGCTCATAATTGCTGGTGCGGGAGGCGCGGCGCATTTACCTGGAATGGTTGCTGCAATGACCTTGCTTCCTGTGATTGGTGTGCCTATTCAATCACGTGCCTTATCAGGCCTCGATAGCCTTTACTCCATTGTCCAGATGCCGGGTGGAGTTCCTGTTGCCAGTATGGCTATAGGCTCTGCAGGAGCCAAAAATGCAGCCCTCTATGCGGTTCAGATTTTGGCACTTGCTGATAAAAGTTTGGCGGAAAAATTGAAAAAATATAGAAAAGAAGCAGCCGATCTATCGGTCTCTTCCACTAAAGAATTGTTGTAAACTTTTAATTTAAAAGCGAGCGTAATATTTGTAAAAATATTTTGATTTTAGTAAACGAAAATCCGGATGATATGCGGATTTATTTTTTAAACTATCCGAAAAGAATAGGGAGAATAAAGAAAAATGGCCTATAATAAGAATATGCAACATAAGAAAAAAACAATTGGAATTATTGGTGGTGGGCAGTTGGGCCAAATGATGGCGATTTCTGCACAATATATGGGCCATAAAGTGATTACACTTGATCCTAATCCGAACTGTTCCGCAGCAAAGTGTTCGGATGAGTTGATCATTGCGGAATATGATGATGTTGATGCGCTTCTTAAGCTCGCTTATGCTTGTGACTTAATAACCTATGAGTTTGAAAACGTATCGGCGAGCGCCTTGCATCAGCTTGATGCCTGTGTCGCTATTCCGCAAGGCATTCGATTATTAGAAATCACGCAGAATCGTCGGTTAGAAAAAGAGTTTCTAGAACAATGTGGCGTGAAAATAGCCCCGTGGCAACGCGTAGAAAATGCTCAAGACCTTCCAGAGCAAGTGACAAAAAAACACGTGTTGAAAACAACAACGGGCGGCTATGATGGACATGGTCAGGTTGTCTTGAAATCAGATGAGGATTTGCTGGAGGCGATGAAGTTAGCAGAGCGCGCGGAATGTGTATTGGAGGACTTTGTTGATTTTGATTGCGAGATTTCTTTAATTATTAGTGGGAACGGGCAGGATTTTGTAACCTTCCCGCTTTGTCAAAATGAACATATCAATAATATCCTACACCGCACGATTGCTCCCGCGCCTCTACCTCTTGAGGTCAGCGAGAAAGCCAAAGATCTGGCACTGGCGATAGCTAAAGAGCTCCAGCTTGCAGGCACGCTTTGTGTAGAAATGTTTCTGACAGCATCGGGCGAGATTTATGTAAATGAACTTGCCCCACGTCCCCATAACTCGGGACACTATACCATAGAGGCTTGTGATTTTTCGCAATTTGACTTACATATCAAAGGTATTCTCGGTGAGGAACTCCCGCAACCTCGACTTTTGAAAAAAGCCATTATGCTCAATATTCTTGGCCAAGACGTCCCACAAATGGAGCGATTGGCGCATGAAAGGCCTGAGTGGCATATTCATGATTATGGAAAGTTGGAAGCGAAGGTCGATAGAAAAATGGGACATGTGACTATATTGACCGATGATTTTTCAAAAAGTTTGAAAGAAATATCCCGTTTAAAAATATGGGAATAAATGACAGGAAGGAAGAAAAGGATGCACACAATCAGGTTGTCAATGGAAAGTCGAAAAACAATTTTTCGAATCGAAACGCTGAGTGAAGAGATCAATCCCGAATGGACACTTGTGTTTCACAGGATTTTCAAAGATAAACTGATAACTTATTTAGAAGAGCAAGAAAAAACGAAGCGTGGTCTTTTCTTTCAAGGAGAAACAACTTTTTGGTTGCAACACTCCGCCATGCAAGCCAGTTTATTTGTACCGCTGGCTTCAAATGATGAAAAAATTAGGGATATCATCGTCCACTTATTAAAGCTACATTTTGAGTTTATCAATGCAAATTATTCTTCTTTAAAAACAAAGGAGAGCCCTTTAAGTCACTTGGAACTTTATCAGTTGGCGTATACGTTACAGATGGCTTATAACTTTTATTTACGAACGGAGGAAATTTGTCAGTTCAGTTTGCTCTTTACTTCAGCCGCGGCGCGAGTTTTAAATATTTGGGAACAAAGCATAATACGTTCAAACTTAAATGGGATGATGGGAAAAAACCTATGTATTGAGGCAGCCACACACTTAGAAGAAATCTTTAGCAATATTACGCGACACACTGACTTAAGAAATCAAGCTTCTAGTGTTGTTGCGCTTTTAGAAAAAACAAAGAGCATCCCTATATCTGAAGAGCAGGAACTTTTTCAAAAAGGGATTAATACAATATCTTCTTATAAAAAAGAAGAAATACTCAATGAGCTCCTTGGAAAGATAAAGCAAGCGCAAGTGAAAGAAAGCACAACAGAATTGTATTTTTGCCAGCTCCTCTTAAATTATTTTAAAATCTAGAAAATGTGTCTCTGAAGAGAGGCATTTTTTAATTCAAGTTGCTTGAAAATTATGCAAGAGATGATATAATAAAATTAAGATTTACAACTGTAAACATTAATTTAAGGGAAATAATTATGACAAAACTAAATTCGGAAGTTGCACTGGGAGGGATACACCATGTTACAGCGATTACTTCAAGTGCCCAAAAGACCTATGATTTTTTTACAAATATTTTAGGGCTGCGACTGGCAAAACTTACTGTTAATCAGGATGATTACGAAACCTATCATCTTTATTTTACGGATGAAGAGGGGAATCCTGGAACGGACATGACGTTTTTTGATTTTCCTGGAATAGGAGCCGGTAGCCACGGCATCAATAGCATTGACCGTATTTCCTTTCGTGTTGCTCAGGATATATCTTTGGAATACTGGCATCAAAGATTTGATGCAGCAGCTGTACCACATGGTTTGGTGGCAGAGCGCTTTGGTAAAAAATATTTAGAGTTTGAGGATTTTGATGGTCAGCGGTACCAATTGATTTCCGATGAAAAAAATCAAGGTGTTCTTGCTCCAGGAAAACCTTGGCAGCTTTCAAATGTAGAGGCTGAGCATGCTATTTTAGGCTTAGGACCTGTTTTCATTAAGTTGTCAGAAGTAAATATTATCCAGCAATTGCTCGCAGAAGTTTTTGGATTTCGCAGGCACGCAACTGAAGATAATTTCACACTATTTGAGGGAGCAGGGGGTGGCAATGGTGCCTCGATTATCATTGAGCAAGATAAAGAAGGGCAGCACGCATATCAAGGGCATGGCACGGTGCATCATGTCGCTTTTCGTACAGCTAATCCCGATACCCTTAGATATTGGATTGAGCGTGTCAAATCTTATATGATACCTCACTCAGGATTAGTAGAACGTTTTTATTTTTCGAGTGAATATGTGAAGGTTGCCCCTGGTGTGCTTTTCGAAATTGCTACAGATACTCCAGGTATTGCTGCTTTAGATATGGTGCGGTCTGGGCAAGCAAAGGTTGATAGTTACGAAGAAGCGCTCGTAACCTCTGGTTTTTGGATAGATGAGACTCCGGATGAGGCAGGCCTTTCACTGAGTTTACCTCCCCATCTCTTTCCAGGAGCAGAAGCGGAAAAGGCACGAACTGCAGCAGCTTTACGTCGTTTGGATACGTCAGATGCATTTCGCGATAGGAAATTAGAGCCACTGTGGAGTATGAAAAAAATTCAAGAACGTCGTATAGGGAGAAAAAATGAAAGCATTTAAACCAGAAGATATGAGCAGTACTGATGCTTACAAATTAATTTCAGGACTGGTTATTCCAAGACCAATTGCGTGGTTGACAACTCAAAACGCTACAGGCCTTGTTAACGCAGCACCGTTTAGCTTTTTTAATGTTGTATCAAAAGAGCCAGTCATTGTATCCATTGCTATGACAGAGATGAAAGATTCTGTTAGAAACCTTTTAGAAACTAAGGAAGGGGTTATCCATCTGGTCAATATGGATAATGTTGAAACGATGAATCAAACATCAGCGCCTCTCACGGCTACAGAAAGTGAAATTGAAAAGTTTGGCATTAAAATGACAGAGTCAGAAGAAGTGAAAGTACCTGCCATAGAAAATGCTAAAGCCCGTTTAGAGGTCGTACTCCATCAGCATATTCCGGTAGGAAAAATAAGTCAACTCATGCTCTTAGAAGTAAAAAATATTCTTATGGATGATTCTGTCATTGATGAGGAAAAACTCTATATTAAAGCGCAAGAACTTGATCCCGTTGCGCGCTTGTCAGGGAGAGCCTATACAGAGCTAGGGCATATGTTTGAAATTACACGACCAACAAAGTAAGGGCTGCTAAGTACAGTAGAAACTAAATTTTTCTTTAATTTTCCAACCATATTATTATCTTTTTCTCTCTTTTTAATTTAAAATATAATTATAGAGGAATTAAATTGATAATTTCAGAAAAGGGAGGCTTTTTATGAGAGAAAAATACAAAAACATTCTGGTAGCTGTTGATGGTTCAGAACAATCTGATAAAGCAGTACGTGAAGCTGTAAAAATTGCAGCACGTAATGAAACATCGCTATTTGTTTTGAATGTCAAAGATGATGTGAGACTTTATGGTTCAGCTTACGGTGTACCACTTATTCTTGAAAATTTAGAAGAGCAATCACGGGCAATCATTGAAAGAGCTTCTGAGATTATCAAGAAACAGGTAGAGTTTAAGGCATATCGTGTGGAAGGGTCACCCAAAAAAGAAATCGTTGATTTTGCGCAATCCAATGATATTGATTTGATCGTTATTGGTGTTACTGGTAAAGGAGCCTTTGACCGTTTATTGGTCGGTTCTACAACAGCATATGTTATTGATCATGCGCGTTGTAACGTTATGGTTGTCAAATAAGTAAGAAAAAAGCTCTTCTTGGGAGAGCTTTTTTTCTTATAAAAATTTTTTTCTGAATTCTGAGTCGTTTTCCTTAAAAAAAAGGGCGAAGCATTATATAATAGTTTTTACAGGAAAAATAAGTAAAAGGATTTTATAATGAAAAGAGTTGTATTTGGCCTGGTTGCAATCATAGTTTTAATAATTGGAAATTCTATATGGCATAATTCAGAGCATGGTGGCAAGAATTTATTCGTTAAAATTCAAGAAGACGAAAAAATTGAAATGAAAAAATCGGATAATGGTCACGTTACAAAATATAAATATTCCGTCATCGGATTTGATGAAAAAGGAAAATCGCAAGAAATAAAGCTTACGGCGCAATATAGTTTAAAGCACTATGACTATTTGAAAGTCGTAACCAATAAGAAAAAAGGAGTTTTGAGCTGGAAAGAAGTTAAAAAGCAAGAAATCCCTAAAAACCCACTGTTTGAGCTTGAAAAAGCTTAAGTTAACTTGCGTTAATTCTTTAGATGAAATAAAATTATTTAACACTTGCGATAACGCTTTCTTGATGTTATAATAACAGTGTAAAAAATAATAAACTCTATCCCTCAGCAATAAGGCTGGGGGATTATTTTATGTGAAAAATTTAAAAGTAATACTTTGAAGGTGCCAAATTTTTTCAAAGTTAGTGTTTTTTAACGATTTAGACAAAATAAAAACCGCTCAATAGAGCGATTTTTTGTTTTTATTTTAGTTATTTTACCTAGGTATTATTCCCACTCAACAGTTGCAGGTGGTTTAGAGGTAATATCGTAGACGACGCGGTTGATGTGGTCCACCTCATTAACGATACGTACTGAAATCTTTTGTAAAACATCCCATGGGAGTTTAGCAAACTCAGCTGTCATACCATCGATAGAAGTGATCGCACGGATAGCGAGTGTATAGTCATAAGTACGGATATCGCCCATTACACCAACTGAACGAACGCCAGTATTAACAGTGAAATATTGCCATACATCACGGTCTAAGCCAGCAGCAGCGATTTCTTCACGAAGAATGGCATCTGAATCACGGACAACCGCAATTTTCTCAGGTGTCAAGTCACCCATAACACGAATGGCAAGACCAGGTCCTGGGAAGGGTTGGCGCCATACGATCTCATCAGGCATACCAAGCTCTGTACCAAGGGCACGAACTTCGTCTTTGAAAAGGGTGTTTAAAGGTTCGATCAATTCGAACTGCATGTCTTCAGGCAAGCCACCAACATTGTGGTGTGATTTGATCGTTTGAGCAGTATCTGTTCCTGACTCGATGACATCTGTATAAAGTGTACCTTGAGCAAGGAATTTAACATCTTTAAGTTTAGAAGCTTCATCATCAAAGACGTAAACAAATTCGTTACCGATGATTTTACGTTTTTTCTCTGGATCAGACACACCAGCTAACTTATTCATGAAACGTTCTTCAGCATTAACACGAATGATATTTAAGCCGAATTTGTCTCCCAACATGTTCATTACTTGATCGCCTTCGCCTTTACGGAGGAAACCGTGGTCCACGAAGATTGAAGTCAATTGGTCACCGATAGCACGTTGTAAGAGCACACCAACTACAGATGAGTCTACACCACCAGAGAGACCAAGCAAGACTTTTTTGTCTCCCACTTGTTCGCGGATTTTTTCAATTTGCATGTCAATGAAGCTCTCCATTGACCAATCACCTTTAGCACCACAAATGTTTAAAGCAAAGTTGCGGAGCATATCTGTTCCGTATACAGAGTGACGAACTTCAGGGTGGAATTGAATACCGTAAATGTGACGTTCTGTATTTTCAACCGCTGCAAATGGGCTATTTGGAGAAGTAGCAACCACATGGAAGCCTTCAGGGATTTCAACAACGCGGTCACCATGGCTCATGAGAACATCTTGTGTTTCAGGAGTATGAGCGAAAAGTTCAGATTTTGCTTTAAGCTCGATTGGTGCAACACCATACTCGCTTTCAGAAGCACTCTCAACTTTACCACCTAATTTGTGACTGATGAGTTGCATACCATAGCAGATACCTAAAATAGGCAATCCAAGTTCAAAAATTTCAGGATCAATATCAAATGAACCTTCGTCGTAAACAGAGTTAGGACCCCCAGAAAGTACAATCCCCAAAGGGTTTATTTCACGGATTTCTTGAGCTGTGACTTTATGACTCATCAGCTCTGAGAAAACACAGATTTCACGAATGCGACGCGCAATCAATTGATTATATTGACTACCATAGTCAAGAACGATAATTTTTTCAAGTTGTTTATCAGACAAGTGGGCCTCCTAAAAATTAATATTAAAATATTTTATCATAAAAGAACAGATTATAAAAACGTTTGATACAAAAATACAGCATTTTTAATTAAAGAGTAAATTAATGTTATGCTTTTTCAAAACTTTTTCAAATAAATTTTATCAATGTAATGATTCTCTGTTTTGTGCAAGATGACTTCCGCGCGATTTCGTGTGGGCTCAATGTAGTCACGTAAATTAGGCAGATTGGTATTGGCCCAAGTCTGACGAGCCAGCTGCATCACTTCATCGTAAGGCATTTTTGTAAATTGGTGATAATAATTATGGGGGTCATTTTCGGCAAGCTTGAGCAGACTGTCAAAACGCTCCAGATACCATCTTTCAATCACCGCTTCATCTGCATCCACATAGATAGAAAAATCATAAAAATCACTGACATAGAGATGCTCGCTCTGTGGATTTTGGAGAACATTTATCCCTTCAACAATTAAGATGTCAGGTTGATCAATCGTTTGGGTTTGATCTTTGAGGATATCGTAATTTTCGTGGGAATAAATCGGAATCTCACATGTTTCACCGTTCTTTACGCGGTAAAGAAAGTTCAAGAGGTGCTCCATGTCATAGCTTTCCGGGAATCCTTTGCGTTCTAACATGTTGCGCTCTTCTAAGACGGCTGTAGGATAAAGAAAGCCATCGGTTGTCACGAGCTCCACACTTAATTTTTTAAATTCACGGGACAAAAGAAGTTGAACAAGGCGCGCCGCGGTTGATTTTCCAACTGCAACAGAACCAGAGATTCCAATAATTAATGGTGGTGTTTTAACAATTTTTTGTAAAAATAAACCTTTTGAAAAGCTTAAATCCTCAATATTTTTCTTATAGAGGCGGACCAGATAAATTAAAGGCAAGTATACATCGATAACGTCTTGGAGTGAAATTTCATCATTGAGTGAACGAATGGCATCGAGCTCCTTATTTGTCAAAGGCACGATTGAAGAAAGGTAGAGATTTTGCCAAGTTTCTCGCGAAATTTCATCATAATTGATGAATTTATTCATAAGGATATTTTAGCACATTTTGCTTGTAGGCTGTGTTTAGAGACTTGTTCTAAGGTCAAGATTAACTTTATAAAATTATAGAAATGTACTCCAAACGTAAGCAGTATCTAAAGGAGGAAGCTCTAACACTCTGGAAAAAAACAAGATTAGAATGTAAGGGTTTTCTAATGGTTCCTTTCTATTTGTAAAGGTTTTCCCAGAAAAAATGAAATATTTTGTGATAAAATAAACTGTAATGGTAAAAACAAATATGTATTATGAAGACAACCGAGATTTAGCACATGATGTGCAGGAACTATCGGTTGAACTTTTGGGGCTCTCCCTCCACTTCCTGACCGATGCAGGTGTATTTTCTAAAAACGCTATTGATTATGGTTCATGTGTTTTACTCGATAATTTTCAACCAGAAGGAGCAAAAACTTTGCTTGATGTCGGTTGTGGCTATGGTACACTGGCTTTAACTTTAGCAAAAAAATATGGTTTGAAAGCCACACTTGTCGATGTAAATAGTCGTGCCCTTGATTTAGCTAAGAAAAATGCAGATAAAAATAATATAGAAGTCAATGATATTTTTTTATCAAACATATATGATAATGTTGAAGGAAAGTTTGATGCTATTATTTCTAATCCCCCTATTCGTGCGGGGAAAGAAGTGGTGCACACTATTTTATCCGACGCCTATGAGCATTTAAATGATGACGGGCATTTAACGATCGTTATTCAGAAAAAACAGGGAGCACCGAGTGCACAAAAGAAAATGAAGGATGTCTTTGGCAATTGCGAGATTGTCGCTAAAGATAAAGGATATTACATTTTAAGAAGTTATAAGGAGAAACTATGACCTACAGAATGGTAGACCTGATTCAAAAAAAACGTGATGGCGGCCACTTTGAGAAGGCTGAAATCGATTGGCTTATCTCTGGTTATGCAACGGGCGAAGTTCCGGATTACCAAATGGCAGCACTAGCTATGGCGATTTATTTTAAAGGTATGACGACAGAAGAAACAGCCAACTTGACCATGGCCATGGTTGCCTCAGGTAAAGAATTTGATTTGTCAGCCATTCCTGGTGTGAAGGTAGACAAACATTCTACAGGGGGTGTAGGTGATAAAGTAACGATTATTTTAGCACCTTTAGTAGCCAGCTTTGATGTCCCTGTCGCTAAAATGTCCGGCCGTGGTTTGGGACATACCGGTGGAACCTTAGACAAGTTAGAGTCTATTCCCGGCTTTGAAATTGAAAAAACAGAAGAAGACTTTATTGCCCAAGTAAAGAATTCAGGAATCGCTGTGATTGGTCAGTCTGATGAGTTGGTAAAAGCAGACAAACTTCTCTATGCACTTCGGGATGTGACAGCCACAGTTGATATTATTCCATTGATTGCAAGTTCTATCATGTCTAAGAAAATTGCTTCTGGCTCAAATGCTATTTTGCTTGATGTAACTGTCGGCGATGGTGCTTTTATGAAAAATATCGAAGATGCGCGCCTCTTAGCCCGCACGATGGTAGACTTAGGGAAGGCTGTTGGACGTGAAACAGTAGCAGTTTTGACCAATATGAACCAGCCGTTAGGACATGCTATTGGTAATCGTAATGAAATTACGGAAGCCGTGAATACGCTAAATGGAAAAGGTACGTCGGCATTCCGTCACTTTATCGCGGAACTGGCTCAAATTATGCTTGCGTTAGCAGGTGTAGAAAAAACTGTTCCAGAAATCATCGAAAACCTTGATAATGGTAAAGCTTATGCTAAATTCCTTGCTATGTGTGAAGCACAACACGGAGATGCAACAGCTTTTAAGCATTTGACTGCAGAATTAAATGTGGCACATACTGTTGAGATCTATGCTGACCGTGAAGGTTATATCTCACAAGAAAAAGCAATGGGTGTCGGTATTGTTGCGATGAAGCTAGGAGCTGGAAGAGCGACCAAGACAGATACAATCGATTTTGAAGCAGGTATTAACCTCGCGAAAAAAGTGGGTGACCCCGTCCAAAAAGGTGATCTTATTGCTACACTTTATAGCAATCGTGCCATTTCTTCCGATTTGATTGCGGAGTTTAAGAACAATATCGAAATTTCTGACCAGCAAGTTCATGCACCTGAAATTTTGGAAATTATTCGCTGATGAAAAATGAACTTCCCCCTATTCCTAACGGAATAAAAGCACTCCAAAGTGTAACAGCCGCTATACTTGGCGCAATTGGAATGAATCTTTGGGCCCAGAATACGCTGCTTAAAGTTACACTTTTTATCCTTATCTTTATCTCGGTTTATACGATTATTGGTATGCTTTACCTTAAAAGTCGCAAGCCCAAATAGATTTTAACGTTCACAACTAAAGCGTACTTAAAAGTTCGCATAATAAATAATAACTAGGAGAAGACCTAAAAATGAAAATCAATCAATACATTGACCACACAATCCTCAAAGCAGATGCCACACAAGAAAAAGTTCAAGCTATCATTGATGAAGCAAAAAAATACGAATTTGCTAGTGTGTGTATCAATCCAACTTGGGTAGCTTTTGCTGCTGAACAACTTAAAGATGAAGTTTCAAAAGTATGTACAGTTATCGGTTTCCCTCTCGGAGCAAATACTTCAGAAGTCAAAGCCTTTGAAGCCACAGATGCTATCAAAAAAGGTGCAGACGAAGTAGATATGGTGATTAATATTGGTGCAGCTAAAGACGGAAAATGGGACTTAGTGGAAAGTGATATTGCAGCAGTTAATGCCGTTAAGGATGGTCGTATCCTTAAAGTTATTATCGAAACAAGTCTTTTGACAGATGAAGAAAAAGTCAAAGCTTGTCAAGCTGCACAACGTGCGGGCGCTGATTTTGTTAAGACATCAACAGGCTTTTCAACAGCTGGTGCCAAAGTTGAAGATGTAAAATTGATGCGTGAAACCGTTGGACCAGATATGGGTGTCAAAGCTTCAGGCGGTATCCGTAATCTTGAAGATGCCAAAGCCATGATTGAAGCTGGTGCAAACCGCTTGGGCTGTTCTTCAGGTGTCGCAATCATGGAAGGTGAAACTGCCAATGCCAGCTACTAAAGAACTCATTGAAGCAGCACGCGAAGCAAGCAGTCATGCTTATGTCCCTTATTCCAATTTTCCTGTGGGTGCAGCGCTAGTCACTACGGATGGTAAAGTTTATCAAGGATGTAATATTGAGAATGCGAGCTTTGGCTTGAGCAATTGCGCGGAGAGAACAGCTATTTTTAAGGCTGTGTCCGAAGATCATTTGGAATTTTCAAGTCTGTATATTTATGGAGAAACGGCTGCTCCAATCAGTCCTTGTGGGGCATGCCGTCAAGTCGTCTCTGAATTTTGTGAGGCTGATATGCCGGTTTATCTTCTTTCAAAAATGGGGGAAGTTAAAGAGACATCAGTGGGGCAATTGTTGCCTTATTCCTTTAAAGAACTGGAATAAAATTCTAAAATTGACAGAAAAAAAGCTATTTCCGAACAAAGATGTGGATAAATGCCACATCTTTGTTTTTGGCTTGAATTAATATGCAAAATATCTTAAAATAAACTTATACATAAAAACTCTTACTTGCGAGAGTTTTAAAAATTTTTAAATTTGGAGGAAAACGTTTCCATGAATAAACGTATTTTCGCAGTTGGTGCTCTTGCACTTGCATCAGTAGCAGTTCTGGCAGGATGCCGTGGACGTGACGCAGCTTCAGGTGGTGAAGCCAAAACAGATCTCAATGTAGCGATGATTACCGATACTGGTGGTGTTGATGACCGTTCATTCAACCAATCAGCTTGGGAAGGTTTGCAAGCATGGGGTAAAGAAAACAACCTTTCAAGAGGTAAAGGTATCAACTATTTCCAATCTAACTCAGCTTCTGACTACACAGCGAACTTCAACTCAGCTGTATCTGGTGGATATGACTTAGTTTTCGGTATTGGATTCGGCCTCCAAGAAGCAACTTCACAAGCTGCTAAAAATAATCCAGACACTAAATTTGCAATTATTGACTCTGTGATTGAAAATCAAGAAAACGTTGTTTCAGCAACATTTGCTGACCAAGAATCAGCTTATCTTGCCGGTGTTGCAGCAGCCAAAACGACAAAAACTGACCATGTTGGATTCATCGGAGGGATTGCATCAGATATAATCACAGCCTTCCAAGTTGGTTTCCAAGAAGGTGTTAAATCTGTTAATCCAAACATCAAAGTAGATGTGCAATATGCAGGTTCATTTAGCGATGCAGGTAAAGGGAAAACCATCGCTTCAGCAATGTACTCTGGCGGCGCAGATATTATCTATCAAGCAGCTGGTGGTGTAGGTACTGGTGTATTCACAGAAGCACGTGTCCTTAACGAAACAAAGAACGAAGCAGACAAAGTTTGGGTTATCGGTGTAGACCGTGACCAAGAATCTGAAGGTGACTTTAAATCTAAAGATGGTAAAGACTCTAACTTCGTATTAGCTTCTACACTTAAAGAAGTAGGTAATGTTGTCAAAGACGTTTCAAACAAAACTAAAGACAACAAATTCCCTGGTGGTGAAATTCTTAAGTACGACTTGAAAAACTCAGGTGTAGCTCTCGCACGTAACAATACTTCCGATGAAGCATGGAAAGCTGTTGAAACTGCTAAAGAAAAAATCATCAATGGTGAGATCACAGTCCCTGCAAAATAATTATACCAATTATATAAATCAGCTATTATAGCTGGTTTTTTATTTGAAATTGGTATATAATAATAAAAAAACAAGGCAGAGGGAGACACCATGCAAAGAAGCAATGTTCCAAATTATATAAGAATTCATGATGCAATCAAAGAAGAAGTTGAAAAAGCAGTTTGGAAGATTGGTGAACGGCTGCCGAGTGAACGAGATTTAGCTGAGCGCTTTGGCGTAAGTCGAATGACTGCGCGGCAAGCAGTAACATCACTTGTCGAGGAAGGAATCTTGGAACGCCGTGTGGGGAGTGGGACGTATGTTGCTAGTCGTCGGGTGCGTGAAAAGATGCGGGGCACAACCTCCTTTACAGAAATTATTACTGCGCAGGGAAAAACACCGTCAACTGAAGTTTTAAGTTACCTCAAAACTTTGCCTAACGAAGTCGAGTGCGAGAAGCTGGAAATTTCGAAAGAACAAACGATTATCCGGATGGAACGTGTGCGCTATGCAGATCAAGTCCCCATCTGTTATGAAGTTGCAAGTATTCCTTATGATGTGGTAAAATCTTTTGAAAAGAAAAATATTACCTCTAACTTTTTTAACACACTGACACAAGCAGGCTATGAAATTGAGCGTAGTCAGCAGATTATTTCCGCTAAAAAAGTCAGTACCGAAGTTGCTGAATATCTTAAGATTAAGTCAGGCGATGCTATTTTAGGCCTTACCCAAATTTCTTATTTGGCCGATGGTCGCGCATTTGAGTACGTCCTGTCTCAGTATGTTGGGGATCGATTTGAGTTTTATTTGGAACGTTAAAAAGAAAAAAGACTCTCTTTATAGAAGTCTTTTTTCTGTTTATAAAGTAACAGTAAATGTCGTTCCTTTACCCGGAACGCTGATTACCTCGATGTGTCCTTGAAGTTCTCGGACGTTTTTGTCCACGATAGACAAGCCTAGACCAGTTCCTGTGACTTGGGTACGGCTTTCATCTACACGGTAGAAACGTTCAAAAATACGTGATTTTTCAATTTCTGTTAAACCAGGACCGTTATCTGTGACGGTGAAAACAACTTTTTTCTTGTTTTGATGGAGGCCAACGTAGATTTTTCCATAATCATCCGTGTATTTAATCGCATTTTCAATTAAATTTTCAAAAATGCTATGAACCATCTGACGGTTGGTAACTTGAGAGATGGGAGCAATATCTGTCTGAAGTGACAAGTGCTTTTCATCAAGCAAGGGTTGTGAAGTGTTTAAAATCTCCTCGACAAGTGTGGCAAGATTAATTTTCTTCTTGTCGATATGAATATTTTGTTTGGTTAAAAGAAGCGTGTCTTGAACGAGTGCAATCAAGCGTGAGCTTTCTTTACTGATAATGTGGGAAAACTCATGACGGTCTGCTTCAGAAAGTGTGTCATCTTTCAGTAACTCAGCAAATCCTTTAATTGAAGTTAAAGGTGTCTTCAGTTCGTGACTGACATTAGCAATCAGTTCATTATGGGCATTTAGTGTTCGCTTAAATGCTGTTATATCAAGTAAAGTAACCAAGAAGCGGTTGTCCAAGTCTGGTAAAGGCGAGATACGTACTTGATAATAAGCATTAATGTTCTCAAAGTAAAAGTTCTTCTCTTGTGTTGTCGGATTAAGCATCTTATCCACTAAGAAACTCAAAAAGTCAGCATAAGGGCTGAAAATATCAAGGTTGTGTGTATCCGCAAATTCATTTTTAAACGAAGCGTTTGTTTTACGAATTTTTCCTTTAGCATTGTAAATGAAAATAGGAAATTGGAACAGTTCAATGAATTCGTAAATATTCTCTTTCTTTTCACTGTGCGATAAAATTTGATTTTGGATGTATTCGCCCAGAGAATTTAGCGCTAGAGTTACTTTATCATCGTTTTCGCTCATCAAATAACTCTGCGTGAGAGGGCTACGTTCGATGTTTTTGATTTTAGCGACAATATCTTGAGTGAAAAGATAATTACGTCTGGCATGAACAAAAACGTAAGAAGCACAGGCAAGGTAAACAATCAAAGCAAAGCCACCGACCATCATGTTGGTAAACCAAGGTGAAGTGCGACTGTCTTCAGCGTGAAGGTAACCTGTTATCACACCGTCAACACGGATAGGGCTTGTAATTTCAATAGAGTGACGGCTAACAGATTGTGCATAGTCTGCGCCCTCTTCAATCTTTGCGGTCTCCTGGTTGTGTGTACCTGCAGGAAGATACTGAAACTTGTTAGGAAGCGCAGAATTTGGATTTTCTGCGAGGAGCGTTTTCGTAGTATCAATGGTGTGCAAGACACGATTAGTATCTGTTTTTAGAATCTGAATGTTGAGAAAAACAAGCAGAATCACAGTCGCAACAAGATAAATGATTGTCGAGAGGACAATATTTTTTAGCTTAATCTTTTTCATCAGAGAAGTAGTACCCAAATCCTCGTTTTGTTTTTATAAATTGATTGTCTAACTTTTTACGAATTTTACTGATTAAAACATCAATAGTTCGCGTTTCGGCAGCGGAAGAAATCCCCCAAAAGTGCTGCAGCAATTCTTCACGCGAAATCACATCGCCTGAGCGCTCAATTAAAAGTTCTAAAATTTCAAATTCACGTTTAGTTAGCTCTAAAGGTTGTCCATCAAAGATACAAACTTTTTTAGTGAAATCAAGCTCCAATCGGTCAAATTTAATACCAGATTTTTCCGCGGATTTTTCGTTTTCAATCGTTTTATTATAGTGCTGGTGGCGTCGAATGAGCGCATTTACTCGGACAATAATTTCTTTCATAGGTGTTGCTTTGTCCAAGTATTCATCTGAACCTGAATTAAGACCAGTCAGTTTCATTTCTTCGTCATCACGCGCGGTGAGTATCAAAATAGGTGTAAAATTTTGCTTTTTTCGCAAAATTTCCGTTACTTCAATACCAGAGAGTTCGGGCATCATTAAATCCAGCAAAATTAAATCGTAATGATTTCTCTTAGCCTTATCCAGAGCTTGTTTGCCATCACTGACAGTTGTAACTTCAAAATCGCTCTGTCTAAAATTATAAGAAAGTAAGGTTAAAATCGAACGATCATCATCCGCAATTAAAATCTTTTTCATTCCTCTATTATAACAAGCTTTTATCTGAAAACAAAGCCTAAAATCTGGAAAGATGTCCTTATGATTATAACGATAATTATGATAAAATTATAAAAGATAACGGACAATTAAGTTATGAAAAAGGATGAAAACAAAGATTAAAAAATCAGTTGTTTTCTTAGAATATTAGGAAATTATGGAAATCGAAAAAACAAATCGTATGAACACCTTGTTTGAGTTCTATGCGACACTTTTGACGGATAAACAGATGAATTATATTGAACTTTACTATGCGGATAATTATAGCTTAGCTGAGATTGCTGAGGAATTTAATGTTAGTCGTCAAGCTGTATATGATAATATTAAGCGGACAGAAAAAGTATTAGAAGGCTATGAGGAGAAGTTGCATCTTTTTTCTAATTATGTGGTGCGCAACCAGTTGATCGATGAGCTTTTAGCAGAATACGCGTCTGATCAACACTTAACAACACAGTTGCGTGAAATTCAAAAAATTGATGAAGATGAATTTTAAAAGGTAAAGAATGGAGTGTACAAAATGGATATCCGTATCATTGTTCCATTGATTCTACTGGCTTGTCTCTATTTAGGGGCTTGCTTTTACAGTATTTTTAAAAGTGCGCATGTTAAACACCTGCCAAAATGGGCTTGGGCCCTTGTCTGTATCATTTCGATTCCCTTAGGCGGAATTCTTTATTTTATTGTAGGAAGGGACACATATGAATAAAATCATTGAAATAGAAGACTTGACGGTTTCTTTCGGCAATTTTGATGCTTTAAAAAACGTGACGTGCTCAATCAGTGCAGATCCGGGTATCATTGGTTTGATTGGCCCTAATGGTGCAGGAAAGACAACCTTAATTCATGCGATTTTAGGACAACATAAAGCGAGTCAGGGTGAAATTAAGCTTGCCAATCAAGCTTTGGCCTATTGTCCGGACACACCTGAATTTCCTGCCTACCTTACCGCAACAGAGGTATTGCAACAAAGTTGCGCCTTGAACGAAAAAGCAGAAGATCCTCAACAAATTGAGGCAACCCTCGAAAAAGTCGGTTTGTCAGAGTATCCCAATAAGAAAGTTGGGGGCTATTCACGGGGGATGAAGCAACGTTTGGGAATTGCAGTTGCGCTCTTACTTGATCCAGTTTTGATATTTCTAGACGAACCAACAAGTGCTCTAGATCCTATTGGTCGCATTGAGATTTTGCAACTGATTACTAAAGTATCACAGGAAAAAACGGTGGTTGTTTCCAGTCATCTTCTCGCAGATATTGAAAACATTGCCGATCGCCTCCTTGTTTTAAATCATGGCGAACTTATTTTTCAAGGCACACTTTATCAGTTCATTGAAAGCAGCCAGATGGACGAGTTTGCAGAATTAGAGATTAAAAGTGAACTAGTCAAACAGGAAGTCATGGATATTCTTCAGGTAAATGATATTGAATTCTATCCTGAAATTACGGGGAAATTGATGATTAAGAGTGAGTACACAGAGAAACTACTACAAATTTTCCCGGATATTGGGCAAAAAATAAGTACTTATCGTGCTACAAGCAACAGTCTTGAGATGGCTTTTGAGCGTGCAATTACAGGAGGAGAACAGTGAGAAGATTAATTCTTTTGGAAACGAAAATGTGGTGGCGCAATAGCCGTCTCCTCATTCTTTTCTTTTTATTTGCTTTTTTTGGCATTACCTCACCCGTTTTGATTTATTATATGAAGGAATTTCTTGCAACTTTTGGAGGGACAGAAGGGACGATTATTCTCATGCCAGACCCCAATTGGAAAGCTTTGATGGAGTCGTATTTTAGTAATATTTCTCAGATTGGCCTTTTTGTTTTGGTTTACTTTACTGCGGATACTTTTAAGTTGAAAAAGGAGAGTTCACTCGGGCTTTATTATTCAACCGTAGCCCGGAATTCGATTATCCTATGGACGCCTAAGCTTTTCCTTGCCTTTTTAGTCACTCTAGTGAGTAACTTGGTAGGTGTGGCAAGTGCCACATATGTAACCTGGGTTTTCTTTCCTGAAATTGAGTTGAGCAGGGTACTCTCGTCGAGTTTGGTTCAAAGCCTAGCTCTACTTACCTTGGTCATATTTGGCAGTGCTGTTACTGTTTGGACACGGAAGGCATTTCTAGCAGTTGTTTCTACAATTGTACTGATGGTAGTGAGTTCGATCATTCAGACACTGAGTGATATTTCCGAATGGTTGCCCCTCAGTTTGCTCTCTCCAATCAACGTGTTAAATGCGCCTGGCCAAGTTAATCTTGTTACTGTTGGCATTTGTGTTGGCATTATAGTCCTCTCGATTATGGCCATTTTAGTACGACCATTGCGCGTGAAATATTAGGTGACTTGTGCTATAATTAATGTCTGGAAGTTATTCCACCGTAACGGGGGCGTTACGGATTCGACAGGCATTGTCGCGCATGAACTGCAACTGGTGGTGATGTCACCTAAATCCATCGCAGATAAATATAACTGCTAAAAATAACACTTCTTACGCACTCGCTGCCTAAACACCAGCTTGCGTAGCTGATGATCGTTCGCCGATGGCGGCCTGAAGCTCTAAACCTCAGTCGGATACGTTTTTATGGTGGCTTTACATAAAAAAAGAGATTTTAAAGCACCGCAAATTTCTGCTGTTTGAGACTGGCTTTGGAAATTTGTTAAACTAGAGAAAGTCCTATGGTTGTAGACGTTGATGTAGCAAGGTGTCTGGACAGGGGTTCAACTCCCCTCGCCTCCATTGTATGTATAACTACTTTATTGTAGTTTAAGAAAACCGCTCTGTTGAGCGGTTTTTGTTTTTTATTTTAATTTATATTTTTGTACTTTGACAAAAAGTGATAACTAAATTGATAACTAAAAAATAAAAAAACTAGCTGAAGAAGAGCTAGTTAAAAATCAATGTACTCGGAGAATTTATCCCCAATATTATCTTTGGCATATTCAGTTATTTGAGTATCAACGTTCATAGTAGTTTTTAAGTCAGAATGTCCTAATATATATTGAACTTGCTTTAAACTCATGCCTGATTCAAATAATAAACTTGCATGAGTATGACGGAAGGCGTGTATTCGAATAGGTTCAATCTTTTTATTTTTTGTAATTTCCAATAACCACTTCCTTGGTTTCGAAAGAGAAAGCATTCCTCCTTTTTCTGATTCAAAAATACGAGGAGAGGTTGGAAATTCTTTATGCAACTTATCAAGTATCTGGCAAGTTTTTATATCTAGACTTAATAATCTATTTGAATTTGCTTTAGGAGGTAAAGTTTCATAACCTATTGGAGAATGAGAAACGACTTTGTTTATGTCGAGCGTTCCCTTTCTATAATCATTCCATTCAAGAGCTAGAAGTTCACCTTTCCTTATTCCAGTGAAAGCTGACAATCTGAAAAGTGCTATTTTTTAATATCATTTGTTTCTTCTACAAAGTTCATGAATTTTTAGCTCATCAGTATCATAAAAAATCTTTTTTTCATCAACTTTTTCTTGATACTTTGTGATGTCACAGGAGCTGCAGGATGAGCTTGTATGTAGCCTAAAAGGGCAGCATGGTTAAATACTTTACGAACCCATTTCAAAAAGCTTACGAGCATGCTTAAGCTTTTCAAAAACTGGCAAAATTCGTTTATCGAAAGCACGAGTTGTTTTATACTATGTGCTATTTTGGACTTCTTTTTCATAAACAAGAAGCCATTCATTCTAAAGTTCTCTAAATGTCCTTTCACTTTTAGGCACAGGATTATTAATCTCTTCTTGAATACAATGTAAGGCTGTTCGAGCTTCCGCTTTCGTTTTGAAACCACTTTTTTCGGCATATTGTCTCTTAACATTCTTTTTTTCGATGTACGCTTTAAATTTGTAAGAAGTAGTCCCATTTTTCTTTTTATAAAGATTTTATATCCATAATTGATTTTAACCTCACTATACTCTATAATAGAGTATATTAAAACAGCTCTAAAAGAGCTGTTTTTAAATTCATTGTTTAATCCCTCCTTGCCGTCCAAAGCTTTGGGGCGGATTTTTTTATTTATTCTTTAGAAGAATGACGTAGATTTTGATTTAACGCAGCTTGTTCAGTCATAACAATAATTTGAGATTGATTCACTGGATTTCCTACTTTGTTACCATAGTCGAGAAGTGATTTACGACTATACCAGTATACTTTTGAGTCTGTACCGGCTACATATACAGTTGTAGTTGATGGATCAGCAGCATACCAAGCTATTCCTTCATATTTCCATCCACGAGAAGCCAAAATATTTTTTTCGTAGGCGTCCATTGTAGTGAAATGTGCTCCGATGCCTGCCGCGGGGTTATATAAGCGATAAACAGCTTTAGTAGATTTTGTTTGAGAATAGAAAGCGACACCCTCGTTTCTCCATCCATTTTTAGTTGTTAGTACCTGAGCTTCATAATTGTCAGATGTGTAAAGATGTTCTCCCGAACGAGGATTGTAAACACGTAAAATCGCTTTTGTTCCTTGTCCTGGATTACCTTGTGCTCTAAAATTAATACCTTCCTGCTTCCAATCTCTGGAAATTTTGGGCAATGATTGATACTCATTTTTGCTAGCTGTATATAAGTGCTCCATTGATACTTTATTATACAGACGGTACACATTTACAGAGTCTGCTTTAGTATTAGTAGCAAATACTAAACTAGCTGTTAAGCTGGTAACAGCAATGGTCAGTAAAGACAGGTTTTTTTTCCATTTCATAAAATTTCTCCTTACCCTTTTAACGTGGTTAGCGCACGTAATATTCATTTAAATAAATCTTATACCTTTTTTCCATATCCGGGAATAAGGGCTTTTTTATTTGTCTTTTTTCTTTACCTGTAGTACGAGCTTTTAAGCTTTTTTTGATACTTGGTTTTCTCATTCCAAATTTAATATATGTCCTTTTCTATATAAAGGCATAATACAATTTTAACACATTCTTAAAAATTTCGACTGTTTTATCATAATTTTCGTAAGGTAAATTGTATGCTTCAAGAAATTGATAAGTGTTTATCTACTCAACAATATCAAAATATGAAATATAGTCGATAACGTATTCCTTAGGTGATATTTGCTAAGGTCTTTCTGGTTGTTATCCTCTTTGTTTAACTCATTTATGACTTTTTTGTTAACTTTACCAAGAAGAAAAAAAGAAGTGTTACAAGGGCATACAGATATTTCAATGAACTTTTGAAAAAGCTCAAAATTACCCCCATCAGTTAGGAATATATCTGATAGAAAAAGAATAGCTACTTTATTTGTTCGTTTCTCTTGAGAACCAGTGGTATCACATTCTCCAAGGAGAGGATCGTATGTTCGAAGAAATGATTCAAAAAAATTAGAGATTCAGTTAGAGCTACAATTCTTGACTGTTTACATGATTTTATATCTGAAGATAGTAATTTTAGTTTAGTACTTTCAAAAAAAGAAGTTGTGGAATTATTAGGTTTTAAAGATAATAGATAGTACAGTCAGAAAATAGTACGATGCTTTTAAAAAGATACTGAGAGAGGGGGAAGGAGAGAAACTTTATACTGATTTCATTTTCCGTTTTTTACCTAAACCAATTAAAAATCGGAGGGTATAATAAAATTAAGATAACTAAGAGGCCTCTAATTATCTTAAAAGAATAAAAAATAAAGGAGGTAGGAAATGGCAGACTTATTGGCATTAGCATCAGCTAAGCTTGGCCAAACTGTAGATATGGATGGCATGTACGGTGGTCAATGTATGGACTTGATTGTCTATGTTGTTCAAACTGCATATGGTGTTCATATGGGCGGTAATGCTATTGATACTGGGAGTGCAAGTAATATTGCTGCTTTGCAAAATGCAGGAGTAAAAGTTCAACGTATTACAAACCATGGAGAACTCCAACGGGGAGATATAGTAGTCTTTTCGGATGGAAGTTACGGTCACGTTGCAATCGTCGAAGAACCTACACGCCCAACACTTGTTCAACAAAATATGAATGGACGACAATATGTAACACGAGATAGTTTTGCATGGTCAGAATATATTGGCTTGTCGTTTGCATACGGATTACGTTTAGGAGATTCTACTCCAAAACCAGATCCAGACCCACAACCAGAGGAGGAAGAAGAAATGATTAAATTGACAGTAAGAAAAGATAACGCAGGCGGAGGTACAACTGGGTATCTCTATAATGGGGCATTTGTAGTAGGTGGTAGTACTGGTAAATACAATACTATTTATCAAAAATTAAAAATGATGGAAAATGACGGTTTGATCAAACCTATTAAAAATGAAATTTCTACGGCTGAATACCAAGCATTATGTGAAGTATATCCATCACATAAAAACAATAAATAAAGTTAAGTAGCTAAAGTTGGTCTCATGGTCAAGGTTCGATTCCTTGATTAGTTATTACAAGTGCTTACAGGGAGTGCTTGATAAAAACTATTAAATTTAAGCTGCCGTAAATGGTGGCTTTTTACATACAAAAAAGCGCCCATTCAAATAGGCGCTGTTAGTTATGCTATCGCTTCTAAATTATACACGGCTTCTTCAATGGTGTTGCCGAGACTACTTAATGAAGAAGTAGCGTCTACCAGAGAAGCTATAAATAAATTCGTTGAAGTATCTAGAGATACTGTGTATTTGAAGTTTTTAGTGTTATTAGTGAATGTCATATGCATTCCCCTTTCTTGTTTCTCTTCGAAAGGACACTATAACGAATATAACGAAATTCTATTCTTATTGTAGCACAATAAACTTAAAACACAAATTTAATTTACTTAAATGTTCGTTAAAATTCCACTGCTATCTTTTGATATTAAATAATAAAGAC
This sequence comes from Lactococcus garvieae subsp. garvieae, assembly GCF_029024465.1. Lineage (NCBI taxonomy): Bacteria > Bacillati > Bacillota > Bacilli > Lactobacillales > Streptococcaceae > Lactococcus > Lactococcus garvieae. The sequence continues at coordinate 1,144,519 of NZ_CP118950.1, read as the reverse complement.
AGGCAGCAATCGACCAGGCCCAAACGATATGTCCAAAGAACTCTGAGAAGTGTTCAGCAAACGGCTGTTTCCAAGGTGCAGGAATGGTTTTCATAATAGGCAATAAAACGATGTGCCAGATGAACCAGATGATGATTCCATAAGCAGCTCCTTGCCAAAGGGCAATGCATGGCCAATATTGTGCAATAAAAATAAATAATGTAGCAAAGAATACGGAAAAACTAAAATGTAAGATTAAAGAAAACCAATATACTTTTTGATCACGTGAATATAAAACATAAGCATGCGTAAGTGAAGAGGGTACTCCAAATTGCTCCAACATACGCTGGGGTGGATTCGTGGCATTTCTTTCAGAAGTTCTCGGTGGTAGAATTGCTTCCCAACCAATCTTAACCATTCCGGAAATCATGCCTGAAATAAAGCCATACCAGATACTTAGAAAAATTACTTCTTGAAGAGAAGCACTAGGGATAGTGAATGAAAACATAGAATAACTCCTTTTATTGTAATTTATATTTTAACAAAAAAACTTTGCAAGATTGTGTGTTAAAACTTCATAAATAGATACACTCCCACGCAGCAGGAGTTTATCTATTTATGCAGTTGTGATTGAATAAAGAGCAAGTGAAGTCAGATAATCCTTTTGAACTATTAGAGTTTTATTTGCTTTTTTATCCGTTCTTTAAATCTTGAGAGGCAAATTTAGTTTAAGTATATAAATTAAAAAATACACTCTCACAAAGATATCAAGAAGACTCAAGCTTGATTATTACAATAATGTAAGGATATTTTAGACAAATTTGGAGTAAAATAATGCTAACAACTTAATGTTGTGTGTTGAATGGAAAAATAAAATGAAAAAAATATTGTTTGGTTTTTTAGGCATACTCTTAATTTTAGATATTGGCTTTTTTTGGAAAAGTCTTAGCTATACACAAACGATTTACTTTGCCCATGTGCAAGGGAAGGTAAATGCGAAAACACATAAGAATACGGATGGGACTTTAGACAGTCAATATAATTATACGGTAAGGGGAGTCAGTTCTAGAGGAGATGTTCGAGAGCTTCATCTTAAAACAGATCATCAAATCCATGTGGGAACTTATCTGGAAATTCATGCGGCCAATAAAAAGGATGCAAACAGCTGGGAAACAAGGCAAGAGTATGAAATCCCTCGAACAGCACTAAATAAGCTTGAGGAATAGTGGATTTTTCACATTTAATGAAGAGTGAAAATTACTTTCTTAAGAAAATGTAAGTTATAACAGTAAAAATAACAGTAAAATAGTTTTATAGAAGAAAAATAAATGAGGTATGAAATATGAAAAAAGTATTAGTGGGAATTGTGGCACTTGTATTGATTGTTGTCGGTGGAGGTTATGCTTGGTATCATACAGCATATGGTGGCGACAGTTACTATGTGCATATTCAAGAAGATGGTGTTGCTAAAAAAGAAAAAGACGATTCGGGGCAAGAATTTACGAGGTACTATTATACGCTGACCGGCTATGATGAAAAGGGAGAAGCAAAAGAAATGGAATTCACTGGAGATCATAATCTTAGACACGATGCTTATTTAAGACTCGTATATAACGATAAGAAGGGGGTCACGAGCTGGGAAGAAGTCCAGAAGCAAGATGTTCCTCAAAAAGCACTGAATAAAATTTAGGAAATATACTTAAAAAAAATCTACGTATATATAACGTAGATTTTTTGAATTTATAATATAGGAATAATTCGACAAGAGGTTATTCGGCCTTGGGATACGTATTTGTTGCTACATCATAAGTAACAAGGTAAATGGTGCCATCAGGTAAAACTTTGTATAAACCAACGGTTCCGCTTCCACCATTTGCTCGCATTTCTTTTGAAAAAACTTGGATTACAAAAGAATCTTGCGTGTTCACAGCATCAAAATAAAAATCCTCTGGATTGGAAAGATAGCTTTTAAAATAATTAAGTACAGTATCCTTCGTAAAATTATTGCTGTCAAGTTGGGCTGCTAAAGTAAAATCAGAAGAAGTACCAGCATTATCTGTAATTCGAATTGTTTCAATCTTATCTGCTGTTGCATTAAAGTTGATCTCTACTTGTCCTTGATTAAAAAGATAAATTTGGTTAAAGGGTTGATTTTCAGTCTTAGATTTAAAAGTACTTTCATTGATAATGACAGAGCCAATATCTTTTCCGGTATGAGAATAATATTCAATATGGCCTTTTGTGATGATTAGAATATCGTTGCTGCTGTTTTTATAGAGTCCATGAAAGTTTGAATAGTCTCCTTTGGAAAACTGTTCTAAAGCTACAGGATAACTTTTTGGCTGTTCACTTGATGCGACATTATCTTGAGAAGAACGAGGGGCAGATGTTGAGGAGGAAGTGCGAGTACTTGACTGCTTATCTTGAGCAAAATTGGCAGTGTTCTCTTTTTTATCCGCTCCGCAACCAACAAGTAAAAGTAGTGGAATAAATGCTAATATAATTTTTTTCATAAATTAATCTCCTAATTATAGTATACCATAGATGAAAAGAGTACGCTTTCTTTTACTGTAAGAAAGTCATTTAATAGAAGAAAAGTAAAAATAGAGGAGCAATCCAAACAATAATGTTCTAAATTCTCTTGATTAAATTAAAACAACATTTCATTTTGTTTTTACAATCGTCGATGATACAATAGAAAGGTTACTTTTTTTCAGAAGGAGAAGGATATGGAAAATAAGAGATACAAAGAACTGAAAATCGCTGAGAAAGGCGCGTGGATTAGTATTTCAGCATATATCATTTTAGCCTTTACAAAGATATTTATGGGAATATTTGCAAATTCGGAAGCCTTGCGTGCGGATGGCTTGAACAACTTTACAGATGTGATTGCCTCAATATCCGTACTTATAGGCCTGAAACTTGCCCGAAAACCAAAGGATGATAATCATCGTTATGGGCATTGGAAATTTGAGAATATTGCGAGCATGATTACGTCTTTTATCATGCTTATGGTTGGGCTCGAAGTTTTATATTCTTCTTTTGAAAAGATTGTAAATAATTCTTTTACACCACCAAATCCCTTATCTGCGTTAGTCGGTATCGGTTCTGCTTTGATCATGGTGGCTGTGTATATCTATAACAGCAGATTAGCGAAAAAAGTTAATTCGCAAGCCTTGATGGCAGCAGCAAAAGATAATTTAAGTGATGCTTATACATCAATTGGTGCGGCTATAGCAATCGCCGCCTCTTATCTTCACTTTTATATTTTAGATACGATAGCGGCTTTTATTATTGGTATTATTATTATCAAAACGGCTATTGATATTTTCAGAGAGAGTAGTTTTACGTTATCGGATGGTTTTCCTGAAGAAGATTTGGAAAAGTATAAGAAGTATATTTTAGAAATTCCTGGGGTGAGGGGTGTCCCTTTTCTTAGAGGAAGAACTTATGGTGCCAATATTTTTCTAGACATCGTCATCTATGTGGATGCTCAACTTTCGGTTGCGGAAAGTCACTTGATTACTGAAGAAATAGAGCGGCAGTTGTCCGAAAAGTTTGAAGTTTTTGATGTTGACGTACATGTTGAACCCTTTTCCGACTAAAAAAGCACCGGTAAATGACCGGTACTTTTTTATTGCTTACATGATAGGTAAGAGTGAAGTGAACATCATCATTCCAAAAGAAATAATGATGAAAAGTGCAATTGCTACTTTAATAATTGAGGTAAATAAAATTTTAACCATTCCTTAATTCTATCAAAAAGAAAGAAGATAAGCAAAAGAAGATTAGAACTTTTTAAGCAATAAAGGCTAGCATTTTTGTGCCTATATAAATCAGAAGAAAGAGGCATACTGCCAAAATAAGCAATGCTTGAATTAATGCTTTAAAATAAATTTTTAACATAGATGAATTTTAACAAAAATGGCAAGGAGAAGCAAAACTTCTGTGATAATAGTTTATCTTATGAAGAGATAAAATACATCATGCGCTGCACACTCCGTAAATCAAAAAGATTCGGTAGATGAAACATCAATAGCAACACTGGGGTAGCTTTCTTGATAGACTTGGTCAAATGCTCCAAAATAACTCATCTGCCGTGTAGTGAAATCCACCTCATATCGGATGATACCCGCTTTCCAAAGCGAAGCCAAGAATTCAGAGAAGGAAATTTTACCAGCTTGGTTTGCACGAATGTTTTGGACCAGAGCAATTTGATCAAAATCTGGGCAAGGCCCAACACGCCCGATTAAAGGGTTTCCTGGGTTTACGAGTGAGCCCGTTTCCGAAAAATAAAAACTGTCTCCAGAAGGAAGATGCCATGTATTTTTTACAATTCCTTCCTGTCTTAAGCATTCGGCCAGATAGGGGAAGCCCTTAGATTCAGCACCGACATGGTTTGCTTTGAGCATCGCTCTTTGAATATTTTTTGAAATCATGTGTACAATCTCTTTTCTATTCAGATATCTATGATGCCATTAAATCATAATTTAGGGAAGAAGTAAATCTTTGAGGATATATTTGGGGGAGGAAAATTAGCTTTTTGAGTACAAAAAAAGGCATCTACTTAAACGTGTGAAGTAGATACCATCACGAGGAATATTCATCCATTGCTATGAGCTCCTTATGCTAATTCTTCCAAGTTGTGCATTGCTTCTTCGATGGTACGACCAAGCCCATAAACCGCTGGATCATTAGCCAAAAATACTTTAAAAATATCTTTTGAAGTATCCAAAGATACAGTATACTTGAAATTTTTGTTTTTGTTAGTGAATGTCATAATGCATTCTCCTTTCTCTATATGATATCGACGAAAGGACACTATAACGTACATAACGAAATTCCATAATTATTGTAACACATTCTCTTTAAAAGTACAAAAAAGCTAATTTTAAAAGTAATCCTGAACATTTGCTCTAACTTTTCACTGAAATATTTGAAATGTTGCAGCGAAAGAGCGATAATAGACTTAAGGAAAGAATGAAGCGGAGGTACTAATAATGGAAAAACAATATCACAATATTTTAGTTGCACTAGATGGTTCAGATCAATCTTATAATGCCGTACATGAGGCAATTACTTTGGCAAAGAGAAACAATGCAAAACTTCATGTTTTGACTGTTAAGGATATGGAACATCATTACGGAATGACCGGTTTTGGTATCGTCGAAAATCCTGAAATTGATATGATGGCACAAGATATTTTGAAGAAAGCAGCGGAGATTATCGGTGATGAAGTACCTTATGACAGTTATGAAATTGTTGGTGCGCCCAAACATATGATTGTCCAATTTGCCGGAGACAAGAAGATGGATTTGATTGTTATTGGCGCAACTGGGGCAGGGATGATTAATAAACTCATGTTAGGTTCAACCACACAGTTTGTTGTAAATCATGCACCATGCAATGTCTTGGTCGTTAAATAGACACAAAAAGTAGCTTGTCATTGACTTCTTTAAAAGCTTTAATTTTAGTATTGCTTAAGACAAAGGCGATATAATACAAGTATTCCAGTAAGATGTTTATCTTATCACTTCAATGCGCTCACTATTGTGGGCGTATTTCTTTTACTCCTTTTTCGGTTGAGCGTTGCTTTTAAGGAAATGATTTCGTTTTTAGGGAAAGAAAATGTACAATAGAAGTAGAGAAAGACATAAAAGGAGGAATGATTATGACTGACTATTATAAAAATATTTTGGTTCCTGTGGACGGATCTGAACAATCTTACAAAGCAGTAGATGAAGCGATACGCATTGCTCGTCTCAATCATGCAAAACTACATGTTCTGACAGTAAAAGATATCAATAAATATTACGGTGCTGTTCATAAAGGTATTGTAGAAACACCAGGATTGGATCAACTTGCGCAAGATATTTTAGCAAACTGCAAAGATATTATCCGCGAACAAGTTGAATATGAAACTTATGAAATCGCAGGCAAACCGAAACTAAGAATTGTTAACTTTGCGGAAGAAGAAGATAAAAATATTGACTTAATCGTCATTGGTGCAACGGGAACAGATATGTTTGACCGCCTTTTGGTAGGCTCAACCACAAATTATGTTATTAATCACGCACCTTGCAATGTCATTGTGGTTAAAAAATAGTATTCTTTGTTTGATTTAAGAAAGAAAGGTTATACTTTACTTGTTCCAAAATTTTTCATAAAACTCCCAAGTCCTCGTATTGCGAGGGCTTTTTTTGATTTTTAAACCATAGCCTCAAATCACCTATCTTCTATTTGACCTACAACCATAATTCAGGAGGAAAAAAAGGAAGCGAAGAAAGAGAAAATCTTGTTGTATTTTGCAGCTCTGAAAGGACAAAAATTATTTGGATAAGAAAAGGACTTTCGTATTTTTGTTTTTTGGAAAGATTTGCTTATTGTGTTCATTTTAAATATATGATATTATGTAAGTGTGAGATAAATGAGAAGTTTTTCGTGAAATAATATTTCGCTATAAAATTTTCTTGTGGACATCTGTAAAAAAAACCTTAATTTTATTGAAAGAAGCTCCTGTTTTCAGGGGCTTTTTTCAATTTTTTTTGTTTTTTAGTGCATTTTTTCTTGAGTTTTATGACTTTCTCTTTAAAAACAATTTTTTTATAACTATTTGAGAAAAAGATTGTGAATAGATATACAGAAATATGAATTTTATTTCATTTTTTCTGTATGTTTTTTAATTTACATAGGTTAATTGGCAATAAAATTAAGGTTTGTCTAAAAAATGCAAGTGAATAAATAATTAAAGAAGGAAGCGTAGAGAGTGTATAAGAAGCTACTAAGAAAAATAAATAATTTATCAGAACTTGTAATGAAATTTAGTGACAAAGAACTCAAAAATAAAACTGATGAATTAAAAAAACGTATTTCAAATAATGAGAAAGAAATTGATATTATTGCCGAGGCATTTGCAGTAGTTCGCGAAGCAGATAGAAGGGTGCTGGGTTTATATCCTACAGATGAACAAGTTCTAGGAGCTCTAGCCCTTTATGAGGGGCAGATTGCTGAGATGAAGACTGGGGAAGGAAAGAGCTTAGTGGCTACTTTACCTCTTTATTTAAAAGCGCTGTATCTGGACACAGTCTTTCTAGTGACAACGAATGACTACTTGGCCAGTAGGGACTTTGAACGTATAGGTGCGGTTTACCAATGGTTAGGGTTAGAAGTCGCAGATGGTACGAGTGATCCTGAGGAAGAAGAATTTGATGTGAAAAAAAGGCAAGAAGTTTATGCTGCAAATATTATATATATTTCAAATGGAACTTTAGCTTTTGATTTTTTGATTGATGGCTTGGCTGAAAAAAGAGAAGAGAAATTTATATCGAAGTTAACTTATGCCCTTTTAGATGAGGTGGATGAAATTCTCCTAGACAGTGCGCAAATGCCTTTGATTATCTCAGGTGCGCCAAAAGTTCAGTCCAATTATTTTGAAAACACGAATGCTTTCATTACGATACTCAAAAAAGAAATCGATTTTAAGTTGGACGAAGAACAGAAAAATGTTTGGTTAACAGAAAAAGGCATTATAAAAGCAAAGAAATATTTTTCGATTTCAAATCTTCTTGACCAACAATTCTTTACGCTCTACCAACATATTATATTGGCATTAAAAGCACATCATACATTAAAACGAGACCGAGATTATCTTGTGGAAGAGGGTGAAGTTAAACTGCTTGACCGAAAAGATGGACGAATTTTAGAAGGGTCGAATCTACAAAATGGTTTACACCAAGCTATAGAAGCAAAAGAATTTGTTGAATTAAGTAATGAAACACAGACAATCTCATCTATAACTTACCAAAATTTATTTCGTCAGTTTCAACAGTTGGCTGGCATGTCAGGTACAGCAAAAGTTGCAGAAAATGAATTTATCAATACCTATAATCTCCCAGTAAAAATGATAAAAACGCATAAAAAAAGTATCCGAGTCGACCACAAACCGAAAAGCTACACAAATTTTGCGGCTAAATTAGAAGCAAGTCTTGAAAAAATATCTTCCTTACATGCAGAGGGACGTCCTGTTCTCGTCATTACAGGGTCTGTTGATGCCTCAGAACTTTATTCTTTGAATTTACTTAATAGAGGAATTCCTCATAATATTCTTAATGCGAAGAGTAGCTCTAAAGAAGCACAAATTATTTCTGAAGCAGGTCAGGTCGGAGCGGTGACTGTTTCTACCTCTATGGCTGGTCGAGGGACGGATATTAAGATATCGGAAGAAGCTAGTGAAAAAGGAGGGCTTGCAGTTGTTATCACTGAGCGGATGTTAAATAGGCGTATTGAATTACAAGCCAAGGGGAGAGCAGGCAGGCAGGGGGAACCTGGAGATACTTATACCTTTGAGTCCCTAGAAGATGATGTGATTAAAAATTTCGTTCAAGAAAGCATACAAGCTTACTATGAAAAATATAAAGAAGTTACAAGACCAATTCGTAATTATAAGGTAAAACATGCTTTTATGAAAGCTCAAAAAATTTCAGAGCAAAACGGCTATGATGAGCGAATAAAGGCGCTCCAATTTGATGAAGTTTTACGCCTGCAAAAAGAGCAAGTAAATAAGAAGCGTCAAGAAATTATGGAACTTAGAAGTGTTTCTGAAGCTTTATTAATAGTAAATCAGAGTGCAGAAATTGTCGTTAATGAGTATTTTTCAACTTCAGAGAGACAGACATCACGGAGTATACAGCGTTTTATTTTAGATCATATTGATTATAATTTTAAAAATGTTAATGAAGAATACCTGAAAACAAATGAACTTAAACAATTGTATATAAGGCATATTTTAAAAGAAAATCTTCAAGTAAAAAGAGAAAAAATTGGTGATGATAGAGCTTTTCTTCAATATTTACAGATTACAATGTTGAAAGCTATAGATAATGCTTGGAGTAATCAAGTAGACGCAATGAATCAACTTCGTTTTGTTGTGCAAAGTCGATCGACAGCACAGAAAAAGCCAATTGCTGAATTTGAAAAAGAGGCCCAAAGAAGTTACCAACAAAGACAAAGTGAAGTCTCATTGCTCATTCTAAAAAATGCTGCATTAAGTTTGCTAGATATTAAGAAAGGGGAACTTATAGTAACTTTTCCTTAGAGAAGTGATAAGAGGACAGATGAGAAAGTATATAACAAATTTATATGGACAAAGTGAACAAAGCACGGCTATGACCGCGCAACATATGATTACCAAGCTTGCACAAGATGAAGGTTTTAAAGAAATCAGTATTTCTGCTTATTCGGTGAGCGAAGATACAGCAGAGGAAAAAGAAAAAAGAATCTTTGGTATGCTGTCATCTGTTACGCAAGGCGATTTGGCCATTGCTCAAATGCCATCTTGGAATGGCATCGCATTTGATGAAGTTTTTTTGAAAATACTCCGTGAAAGGGTAGATAAACTGGTGGTATTTATCCATGACTTTGTGCCTCTTATGTTTCAAAATAATGATTATTTATTTGAGAGATACCTAGAGGCTTACAATTTAGCAGACTTAGTAATATTGCCATCCGAACGAATGGAGAAAAAACTACGAGAACGTGGTTTGACAAGTCCTGTGAAAATACAAGGTATCTGGGATCATTTGGTAGGAATTGAAAATTTGAGACAACCAAAATTTCAACGCAAATTGAAATTCGCTGGAAATATTACGCGTTTTCCTTTTGTGAAAGAATGGAGCAGTGATTTACCATTGGAAGTTTTTAGCAGTGGTGAGGTGAATGCAAAAGGTTTTTTAAGGATGAAAGGTTGGCAACATGATGATCAACTTTTACGTGAACTTAATAAAGGCGGTTTTGGCTTAGTCTGGAGCGAAAATATTGAAAATCAATTTGAAAGAGAATACTCAGAAATGAATGCTTCTTTTAAATTTAGCACCTATCTTGCTGCAGGCTTACCAATTATTGTTAATCAAGGCTTAGCAAAGCAAAACTTTGTGGAAGAACAAGAGATTGGTTTAGTGGCAAGTAATCTTGAAGAGGCAATAGACTATGTGAAATACATGTCTTCTGCAGAGTATATGCGACTCAGTACCAACGTGCAACGTGTTGGCGCACTGGTGAAGGAAGGTTTTTTCACCAAGCAGTTGCTTATGGAGATACAAAATTACTTATTTTTAGAAAAGGGAAAAGAAAATGACCATTTATAATTTCAATCTTGGCATAGGTTGGGCCAGTTCAGGTGTAGAGTATGCACAAGCTTACCGTTCCAATATTTTTAAGAAGAATAAACAAGAGGCAAAATTTATTTTTACAGATATTTTCCATGAAAATCTGGAAGCAATGACTAAAAATATCGGTTTTGAAGACCATGAAATTATTTGGCTCTACCAATACTTCACAAACATTAAAATTAGCCCCACAACTTTTACACTTAAACAACTTGAAAAGAGCTTTGCAAGCAAACCACAACATAAGAATAAATAAGAAAATATTTAGGAAGGAATAAAATAAAGCAAGTACTAAGGTACTTGCTTTTTATTACAGAAGAAGTTGCAGTCTTTTAGTTTATATTTTATGTAAAACAAAAGAATTTGACTTTTTAATATATTATGTTTCAATAGTAGAGAGCTTTATAATTAAGCTTATGTAAAATAAGAGGAGTGAAACAGATGGTTGAAAAGATGCTGAATTGGGTGGCAAGTTTGCCCCTCTGGCAAGCCACCTTGTTCTTGTTTATTGTTGTTTTCTTTAGAGCACAAATGACCTTTGGTCTAGGAAAACTCATTCATATGGGAATATTGAAGACAAAATGGGGTAAAAAGGCAGAGAAATCCGAAGAAAATCGAGCAGGAATGCTCGCTCTTCAAAAATATGGATGGCCTGTTATACCTTTGAGTTTCTTGACAGTTGGTTTTCAAACTGTCGTACAGCTTGCGGCTGGCATGTTAGATTGGAAATGGAGCAAGTACACACTTGTAGCCCTTCCAGGCTATTTAACTTGGGGCTTTGTCTACGCTGCAGGAGGCCTGACCTTATTCCGCTCGATTGCTAATGGCTCAATTGGCTTATTGATTCTTTTTGTTATTATCGTATTATTACTTTGGAGTGTTGGGACATTTTTAGTGAAAAAACTTAAACCTAATGCATAACACAAGGAACTTGTTCATATTTTATTTTTTATTTAAATATGGATGCAATATAAAAAACACAACCTTGGTTGTGTTTATTTTTGTTTAAAATTAAAAATTTGTGCTTTATCGGCTTTGTACTCTGTTAAAGCATGTGCAGCATCTCTTTTTTCTTCAATCATGCTGACATATTTGGCAGGAGCTTGGAACTTTTTGAAGGCTTCTTTGTCAAGAACAAGTGTTTTTTTCGTCATGCTTGATTCACCTAAGACAACATATTCCGTTGTTGCAGCAGTAAAACGTTGCCCTTTTTCATCTTCGATAGTGTTTACTTGTGTATCAGCTGTCCATAAAGCAGGAGTTTTCGGAAGTGAGGTAACATGTTTAAAGTTAAATTCGTCTCCCTTTTTGCTTACTGTGTTGACAGCTTTTGCTTGAATCAATTTCTCAGCAGAAGCAGCATCTAATACTAAAGTATCCGTTTCAGTGATATATTTTCCTTCCACAGTGATGTTGTTTTTTATGTAAGATTGGTTGTCTTTTAAGCTTTGTTCGAGCTCTTTTTTGTCAGAACTATAAAGAATGATGCCATGAACAGGCTGGTGGAATAAAGAGATAACTTTACTAACGGCAAAGTAGCCTCCTGCGATAAACAAGATGAGTGCTGGAATAATCCAAAGTTTCTTTGTCAATGTAGTGTTGTCCTTTTCTAAAGTTTTTTTATTTCTTTATTTATTTTATCAGGGAATTAGGATTCAAAAACTTACTCTTCTGTAAGATAAAAAATAAAAGCACTTGTGTGCTTTTTATTTTTGGATAAGATTCTCAATAAGCATTGAGCTTTCTTCAATTGAACGTTTACTGACATCAATTGTCTCGATGCCCAATTGCTCAAAGAGTGTATCTGCATAAGCCAACTCTTCAAGAATACGCTTTTCATCAGAATACATGGATTTTGTTTTAAGCCCAAGCGTTTGTTCTCGGTAGCTTCGTATATTACTTAAACTTTCAGAAGTACTGGTTAAGCCGATAATCTTACGCGGATCAACTTTATAAAGTTCTTTAGCCACTTCGACCTCTGGAATGATCGGGAGATTTGCTACCTTGTAACCTTTGTTGGCCAAGTACATACTCAGTGGTGTTTTTGAAGTTCGCGAGACACCCAGAAGCACAATATCGGCATTTAAAAATCCTTTAGGATCTTTGCCATCGTCATATTTTACCGCAAATTCGATAGCAGCTACACGATTAAAATATGCTTGATTTAACCGATGAACACTGCCAGACTCTTGTGTAGGTTGCTCCCCTGAGCGTTCTTCAATAAGTTGCATGAGTGGCGACATAAAATCCACATAGGCCAAATCATGTGTATCTGAAAATTTTTTGACACAAGCTACTAAAGTCTTATCAACGAGAGTGATAGCAACCAGTGCATTTTCTTTTTTGGCATCATTCAAAATTTCTAATAGGGAAGCTTTATCATTGGTAAAAGGATAAAGCTGAACATCTGATAAATCAACAGTTGGAAATTGTGCCACAACAGCAGAAATAATTTTTTTGGCTGTTTCACCGACAGAGTCAGTAATGAGATAAATTTTTATATTTTGCATTTTGTCCCCTTAATCTTCGCCTTGCATTTCGTTTCCTGTTTGGATGAAAGCTTTCATGATGTGTTTGATGGATATTTTACCGATGATTTTTTTCGAGTCTACTTTTTCAAGCACAGGTAAGCTATCAACCTCGTATTGGGAAAGAATATTCCCAGCTTCAAGTAAAGTCTTGTCGGCAGTTATAGTATGAATATTAGGCATACGTGTCATTATGACAGCAACGGGTGTTTTCTCCAGATTGTTGCCACTAATAGCGAAGCGGAGAAGATCTTTCCGAGAAAGAAGGCCAGCTAAATCGCCATTTTCATTTTTGACATATATACTGCCAATATCATAGAGAAAAAGACTTGTCGCAGCGTCGTAAACAGACATATTTTGCTCAACAATTAGGGGCGAAGTCATAACGTCTGCTACTTTTTTTGAGTAGCAGCTTTCAATATAAAGAGGCTGCATTTTTTGCCCCGTATAGAAATAGCCCACCTTTGGCTTAGCATCAAGTAATCCCGTCATGGTTAGTATAGACAAGTCGTTCCTTAAAGTTGCACGACTTAAACCTAAATTTTGTGCAATTTTTTCACCACTTATGGGCTGTTCTGCTTTTACGATATTAATTATTTCAGTTTGTCTTGTTGTCAGTTTCAAGTGCCACTCCTTAATAAATAAGACATACTATATATTATATGTGTTTTATCTTTTAAAAGCAATTTATAAAAGGAAATCTGCTATATATAAGGTAAATAAGCCATAAAAGAATACGGTTATAAAACACTTGACAATAAATGTGACACACTATATAATGTGTTTATTCACCAAATAGTATGTCACATATAAAGGAGACGCGAATGTCACGAGCAAAAAAACGGGTTTATAACTTTACAGAAGGTTCAAAAGAACAAAAGGATCTCTTGGGAGGAAAGGGAGCAAATCTTGCAGAGATGACTGGGATTGGTTTACCCGTACCCAGAGGATTTACCATTACTACCGAAGCTTGCTTAGAGTATCTGGATTCGAAAAAATTATTGCCTGAGTTGGTTAAGGAAATAGAAGAACATATTGTGAAGCTAGAAAATGAAACGGGGAAGAAATTTGCAGATGAGGAAAATCCACTTTTAGTGTCGGTCAGAAGTGGCTCAAAATTTTCAATGCCGGGCATGATGGATACCATTTTGAATTTAGGTTTAAACCATCAGAGTGTTGAAATTTTTGCCCGCAAGACTGGGAATCCTGTGTTTGCTTATGATTGTTACCGTCGTTTAATCCAAATGTTTGGCGATGTGGTTAAAGGCGTGGATAAAAACATTTTTGAAGAAGCGCTCACGCAATATAAAGCGGCACATGGTTACAGCTCAGATATTGAGATGAAAGCGGAAGATTGGAAGGAGATTATCCAACAATTTACCACAATCTATCTGAACGAAGTTGGTGAAAACTTTCCCCAAGACCCTTCCAAACAGCTTTATGCGGCAGTAGAAGCGGTATTTACTTCTTGGAATAATCCGCGCGCTGTAACTTACCGTCGTATCCATGAAATCTCCGATAAACTTGGAACAGCTGTTAATATCCAAGAAATGGTGTTTGGAAATACTGGCGGGAATAGTGGGACAGGTGTAGCCTTTACACGTAATCCCGCCACAGGAGAAGCCGGTGTTTTTGGCGAATTTTTGCTGAATGCTCAAGGGGAAGATGTTGTTGCAGGGATTAGGACGCCGCGTCCAATACAAGAGCTGAAACAAGACCAACCCGCGATTTACTTGCAATTTGAAAAAATATGCCATCAGTTGGAAGCGCATTATCAAGATATGCAAGATATCGAGTTCACCATAGAAGAGGGAAAACTCTTCATTCTTCAAACACGTAACGGGAAACGAACAGCAAAGGCCGCTTTTAAAATTGCGACTCAAATGGCAGAAGATGGCGTAATAAGTAAGGAGGAGAGCTTGAAACGCCTAACGCCTTCCATGATTACCCAGCTGCTTCATCCTGTGTTTGATGAACAAATGTTGGCGGAGAGTCAAGCTATAGCAAAAGGATTACCTGCAAGCCCTGGTGCAGCTTCTGGGAGAGTTTATTTCCATGCAGAAGATGCGCAAAACGCACACGCGGCGGGACAAAAAGTTATCCTTCTTCGAACAGAAACTTCACCAGAAGATATTGAAGGTATGGTTGTGAGTGAGGCCATTGTCACATCTCGTGGAGGAATGACCTCTCATGCGGCTGTCGTAGCACGAGGTATGGGGGTGTGCTGCGTGGTTGGATGTGAACAATTAACGATTAATGAAAAACTCAAACAAGCATACGATGGTACACATACCATAAATGAAGGTGATTTACTCTCAGTAGATGGTACAACAGGAAAAATCTACCGGGGTGAAATTAAACTTGATAAGGCACAAGATCTCGATCTTTTAGTAAAAGTGCTCAGATGGGCCTCTCACATAGGGAAGTTGCAGGTCAGAGCAAATGCTGAAACTGTTGAAGATATCAGAGCTGCGTTAGAGTTTGGTGCGAGCGGTATTGGCTTGGCGCGTACAGAACATATGTTTTTTGGAAAAGAACGAATTTTGGAAATGCGTAAAATGTTTCTCTCAGAAGATCAACTGCAGCGTAAGCAATCGCTTGAAACACTCAAAGCATTCCAGAAAAAAGATTTTGCTGAAATTTTGAATCTCACCGAGGGAATGCCGTGTACGATCCGCCTTTTGGATCCGCCGCTTCACGAATTTATGCCTAAAACGAAGGAAGAATATGAGCAAGTGGCTGAAGCATGCGGTCAAACGGTTGACTTTATCATACAAAGAGGGAAAGATCTCGAAGAGTTCAATCCAATGCTGGGGCATCGTGGTTGTCGTTTAGCCATAACTTATCCTGAAATATATGAAATGCAGGTTGAAGCCATAATGGAAGCTGCTTTGGAGCTTGCTAAAACAGGAAAGCAGGTCAAACCAGAGATTATGATTCCTTTAGTTGCTGAAGAAAAAGAATTATCTTATCTTAAAAAGATGTTGGAAGACAAAATTCAACATGTCTTTGAAAAACACAAGATGAAACTGACGTATAAGATCGGTGCAATGCTTGAAATTCCAAGAGCCTGCTTGACGGCCGACCAGCTTGCGACTTCGGCACAGTTCTTCAGTTTTGGTACCAATGACCTGACACAGCTGACCTATGGCTTTTCTCGTGATGATTCGGTTAAATTTTTGCCAGACTACATTGAGAAAGGGATTTTAGAAGATGATCCTTTTCAACATTTGGATCAGAAAGGCGTGGGCAGTTTGATGAAAACAGCAATAGAGCTTGTCAAACCGCGACATAAGGATATTAGTTTTGGGGTGTGTGGTGAAGTGGGAGGCGATCCAGACTCCGTTGCTTTTCTTCAAAACATCGGTTTGGATTATGTATCATGCTCACCATATCGCGTTCCTGCAGTTCTTCTTACGGTTGCACAGATGAGTATTAAGTAAGAGGATGTAAAAAAACCTTCGACAATAAGCGAAGGTTTTTATTATTTTAAATCTCCCCAAAGGTTGAGCATCACAGTTCCAATGATGAGGACTAAAATGGCTGAACATTGGAGGAACAAGCTGAGTTGAGAAGTTTCGTGATTTGAAATCAAAAGTCGAACGATCGAAGCAACGGCGATATAGATATATTTCTTGATTGTTGGGTGATCATTATCCGAAAGATAGTGAATGATGAGTTCTAAAAATTCCAAAAAGAGGAAAAAAGTTAAGATACGGTCAATAATATCATAGAAACTGTAATCAATAAATCCAGTAGTGAAGGAGGAGAGAAGGACCCAAATCTCTTTGAACATAAGGAAGGCAATAACCAACCCGAGTAAACTTAAACAGACTTTTATGATGACATTAAAAGTTTTCGATAAAAAATTAAATTGAATCAAATGAGAACCTCCGTGATTAGTCGCGTAATTTTATAATTCTAGTATAGCACAGGAACATAGGCTTTGAGGAGCAATTAGACTTGGAAAAATGAACTGAATATTTGAAAATAAGAAAAGTCTTATTAAAAAGATGCATTTTCTTATCACATTGGTTAAATGTATAAATTATCCCTCTCGGTATTCCAGAGTTTCTAAATTGTTTTTTGCCTTAGACTGTGGGATAATCAATATATAAGAAGAAGGTGCGTTTTATAACAATCCGCCATCTGTTTACTTTATAGAAAAGAGAAAATACTATGATTAATCTTTGTAATATGCTTTATGTTTCGGATGTCCCAAAGCACGCAGAATTTTGGACGAAAGTCGGTTTGCAAGAACTTCGCCGTCAAGGTTCAGACTCACAAGAAACGGTGATTTTTGCAGTGGATGCGGATGCGCCAAGCGCACGTATTCAATTATGGAATCTGGATTTTATTCGTCAAAATTCACCAGAAGTGGCGGAGATGAAAGGCTCAATGCTCTTTACTGTAGATAACCTACAAGAGTGGCACTCACGTGTTGCTGAAGCAACAGATACAGTGAGTGAAATCAATGATTTCCAAGGTATGGTGAACTTTAACTTCCAAGATCCGGATGGCAATTATTATGCCTTTGCACAGTCTGAGTTACCAGAATGATATGCAAAATCTTAATCATCTAATTTTGAAGTTGCTTTCTTTGGGAATGTTTCATTTTCTAATTCCTCTTTCTCTCGCAATTTCCGCTGTGCTTCAGACAGTTCTCCGGTGGCGAAAGCTCCCCATTTCATCATGCCTCTGTCATGATAGTTACGGATGGATTCATAAGGGCTATATGAGCGATCAACGGTCATTTTTTTCTCCTCCTGCGGCTGCATGGCCGCCAATCATTTTGTTTCTTTCTAAAACTCTAGAGCCAGCTGTCAAAACGCTGGCTTTTTGAATGGCTGTAAAGTCAAATTTATCACGTATTTCATCGATGGCATCTTGCAGAGCTTCCTGTTTTTGATGGGTGATGACCTGAGATTCATTGGGGAGCATTGTTTCAAAAAGATTAAGTTGCTTAATATTTTCGCTAGATAAATCAAAACCGCCGATACCTATCTCTCTTACAATTTCACCATGATATTTTTCTCTAAAGAGGCGCAAAAACTCGGCTTGAATAGCCGTCGTACTTTGAGTGGGTTCAATTTTACTGGCTGTCTTTATTGAAGAAGAGTACTCTTTGTAGGAAGGTTTAACATAGAGCGAGAGACCGCCCGCAAGCTTTTTCCCTTTTCGAAGTCGAATAGCAAGATGCTCAGCCATTTCCTTAATCACTAGCTCTATTTCATCTTGCTGTACATAGTCACGTGGCAAAATCTGACTGTTGCTGTAGCTTTCTGATTTTTTGTGGTGTTTGTCGCGAACATTGGTTTCATCAATACCATGAGCATGAAAAAATTGTTGAAGACCAACGATTCCCATTTTGCGTTTAATCCTATCAGGGTTTGCATGGGCTAGATCCTTGATAGAGTAAATTCCTAACTTATTGAATCTTTTCTCTGTTCGTCTTCCAATCCCCCAAAAATCAGTCATTTTGGGAAGTGTCCAAACTTTATCAGGGACGTCCTCATAACGAATGAGTGCCCGCATAGTTGCGCTGTGCTTGGCATAATTATCCATCGCCAACTTAGCCAGCAAGGGATTATCTCCCATTCCAACGGTCACAAATAGGCCCATTTGCTCAAGGACTTTCTGCTGTAAATCCTGGGCTAACAAATCCATTTGCTCATATTTATCTTTGATGCCAGAGTAGAAAAGATTCAGGGATTCTGTAACATCAAGGAAGGACTCATCAATAGAATACAAGTGAATTTCTTCAGAAGAAGTATAGTTAGCCAAAAGTTGCTGCATCTCGATATTCTTATCGATATAAAGGGCCATCTGCGGGGGAACGATATGTGTGCGTTTAGCCCAACTTTCAATAAAAGCGACATGTTGCATGGAGGGTTCTGTGCGTTGCCCGTAAATGTCAGTATGTTTGGCATACCAACGCCGGTAGTTAAACTTCCTATTTTCTAGTAAAAAAGGTAAATCTGCCGCACGACTGACGTTAGATTTTCCAAAAACCTCTTTAAATTTCGGACTTGAAGCTAAGATAAGGCCATAGGAGTGATCTGAGCGACTCATGACACAAAGTGAACTCTTTAAAGGATGGAGCCCTCTCTCCACACATTCGATTGAGGCATAGTTCGATTTCACATCCTCAAAAAAAATGGCGCGCCGTGGTTCATACGTATAGTCAATAAACATATTATACCCTCAATAAATATTGATTTATTCGATATTATATACCTATAAAAGAAATAAAACAAAGAAAAATAATTATAAATTCAATATTTATTCTTTATGTAATCTAAATGATATTTTATAAAAAATGTAATAGAAAAACACATGAGATTCTCAAATTAATAGTAAAAACAGAAATGGGAATGCTATAATGAAACTAAAAATCGGTTGTAGAAAGTAAGATTATTTCGCTGCTTTATACCTCGTATGAAAGAGCAGGACTTCATTTACAATTTAATGAAATCTTTTATCAAGAGGGATTTTGGTTTTCTAGTGTTTATGATACAGTTGCTGAGCAGTGGGACACCGACCATTGTGATTACAAGGTTGATGTTGCTCTTGATGAACGCTTTAAGTATACTTACACTCTGGCATAACTGGATGAGTTGCAAAAAGTATATTTATTCGCTAATGAAAAGCTACTATCATTTTCGTAAAAATATTGTAACTTTTTGTTATAATGGTTTTATGACATACCATAAAAAGCGCGGAGTACTTTCCACTAAATCTAGAAAAATCTTTCGTTTTACTGTAAAATTTTTGATTACCCTGTTTGTAATAGTAGATCTTTTGGAACTTAGCACCCTTCATCCAGCGGATCATCGTAATACAAATGAACTTGCGGTACAAGTTGAAACTACCAAGGAATATGATTTTATCCGAACGATAGCTCCTTATGCACAAGAGACCCAAGAAAAATACGGTATTCTCGCTTCCCTGACGCTCGGTCAGGCAGCCTTAGAAAGTGACTTTGGTCGAAGTGGACTTGCAGCTAAATATTATAATCTGTTTGGCATAAAAGCTTACGGTAACGTGCCAAAAGTTGCTTTGGAAACCAAGGAGTTTGAAAATAATCAATGGATAACAGTGCGTGAACCTTTTCGTGTTTATGACAATTGGCAACAGTCTGTAGAAGGGCATGCCTATCTTTTCACTGAAGGAACAACGTGGAACCCTAACCAGTATGCTCTTGTCCTTGCGGCTAAAGATTATAAAGAGGCAGCTCATGCTGTACAACTATCTGGCTATGCTACTGATCCAGCTTATACTGAAAGACTTCTGGAAATTATCGAAAACTATAGTTTGTTTCACTATGATAAAGTTTGAATTTTCTTTTTTAAAGTGAAGCCAAATTAAAATTATCTGTTGGGGGTTAGACTATAAATGGTTGTAGTAAGTAGCTGCGATCAACAAGGAACAGAGCTACTACGGAGATAGGGCTCATTTGTATTTCACCCAATCATATATTAAGACTTATGATATGCTAAGTGTAGGGCCATTGAGTACACTTTTTACAGACAATCCCGTAAAAAATATTGATATAGAAAAAGTCTTAAACCGTATTCCTCAAATTACTTGGATGGATATTTTTGCAAAACAAAACGAGATTAAGTTCCGCTATGGTATCTCCAATACCCTGATTACCCAACAACTTGTAATCAAGAAATCTAATATTGATTTTAGTCAAGACAAGATGCAAATTAACGCCATACGTATGGAAACATATCTCAATGACGTAGCTGGAGATGCCTCAAGTAAACAGGATATGATTGCGGATCCTTTGGAGAGAATATAAAAAGGGAAGATTTTATGCCTTTTTAATGTCCGAAAAAAGGTATAAACGATAAAGAAAATATTAAACTAAACCGCTGTATATTAGAAAAAATAAATATTGTAATTACTAGGCTAAACTTATTGAAAATGTTAGGTCTTTGGAGTATTATTTAAGTAAAATTAAATGAGGTATTGATAGCATGGAGGAAGAAAGCCGAACGGTTGTTTTGCTTTTTCTATAGAAATATATCAATGTGGAGGATTAAGCTATTTATGAAAGATAAAAATTTTATAGATATTATAAGTAAAAGCACAATTGAGACAGCTAAAAATCTTCTCGGTATGAAACTTGTCTTGGAAAAAGGCGGTGAGTCACAAATACTTGGGAATATCGTAGAAACTGAAGCTTATCTTGGGACACGGGACAGTGCATGCCATAGTTTCATGGGAAAACGAACCCCGCGTAATGAATCCATGTACCTCGCTGCCGGCCACTGGTATGTATATCAAATTCATGGTCATTTTATGTTAAATCTAGTCACTAAAGGCGAAAATGTTCCGGAGGCTGTTTTAATTCGCGCCGTTCAAGCAGAGGCTCCAGAACATGATGGCAGTGGTCCGGGAAAGCTCACGAAATCCTTTGGCATAACGAAAGAGATAGACGGAGAGTATTTTGTTGACTCACGTTTGACATTAGAAGTAGACAAAACACCAAAAGAGATTGCCTGTCGAAAGAGAACTGGAATAACATGTAAGGATGAATGGCGAGATGAACCTTTAGGATTTTACGTAAAAGGAAATTCGCAAGTTTCTCGTATTCGCAAAAAAGAAATATTCGGTGACGATGAGTTGACTTGGGAGAATCCCGCCTTTCAGGAGAATAAAAACGAGCGAGAAGAAACGATACAAGAGGCATGAATTCATGTCTTTTTGTATGAGAAAGAATGATTGAACAAGAAGATAACTCACAAAGCCAAACGGCTACATATTAGCGCAGATGCTCAAAAAATGATAGAATAACCTAGTATGATATGCTCTACAAGGCTTTTTTATGTAAGAAAAAAACAGAGAGAGCAGATTCAAGTAAAATAGAGATAGGTCATCTCTAGATGTATTTGGTATTTATTTTCATCACTAAAAAATAAAAATGAAAGGCTATAACACCAGTTATAGCAGGGTTTAAAAATGGGTGTAGCAATTCAATGGTTCCCAGGACACATGTCCAAAGCGCGTCGTCAAGTTCAAGAAAATTTAAAATATGTTGATTTTGTGATTGAGTTGGTAGATGCACGTTTGCCGATCAGTTCACGTAACCCAATGTTGGATAAAATTATTGGGGATAAACCACGTCTTATCGCTTTAAACAAGGCCGATTTAGCTGATAGAAATGCGGTGAAATCGTGGGTGGAGTTTTTTGAAAAGCAAGGCATCATTGCTTTAGCCATCAATTCAAAAGAAGCACATACTGCCAAACGTTTGACTGTTGCAGCGAAAACTTTGATGGCTGATAAGCTTGCGCGTAATGCTGAGCGTGGCATCCAGAACAGTTCTTTACGTACGATGATTGTCGGTATACCTAATGCGGGTAAATCAACACTGATGAACCGTCTTGCAGGAAAAAAAGTAGCTGTTACAGGAAATAAACCCGGTGTAACTAAGGGACAACAATGGTTGCGTACCAATAAAGAGTTGGAAATTCTCGACACACCGGGGATACTGTGGCCAAAATTTGAAGATGACCAAGTTGGTCTAAAACTTGCTTTAACAGGCGCTATCAAGGACCAACTTTTGCCTATGGATGATGTGACAATCTTTGGTTTGCAGTATTTCCTTGAAAATTACCAAGCAGCAACCATGAAACGTTTGCGTATGAAAGAAGCAGACTTAGAGTTAGAGATCCCCGATCTTATCATGGAATTGACCAAACGTTTTGGCTTCCGTGATGATTATGACCGTTTTTATCAAATGTTTGTTAAGGATGTGCGTGATGGCAGAATGGGTGAATATTGCTTGGATAAAGTGAGTGACTATGTCAACGATTAAAGAAATAAAAGAGCAACTGAATGGCTTAAATACACTGGTCGAAGTAGAGGCTTTTCTAGAAGACAGTCGTGCCGGCGTTCAAGCAGCGATTAAACGTCGGAAAAAAGAGATTTTAGCAGAACAAGCGGAAGATGAACGCTTAGAAATGATGCTGAACTTTGAGCGACAAGCATATGCGCAAGGGCTGGACTTAATTGCGGGTATAGATGAGGTTGGACGTGGTCCATTAGCTGGTCCAGTTGTGACTGCAGCCGTTATTTTACCTAAAAATTGTAAGATTAAAGGTCTTAACGACAGTAAGAAAATTCCAAAATCTAAACATGAAGCCATTTTTACAGAAGTCCAAGAAAAAGCGCTTGCTATAGGTATTGGTCTAGTTGACAACGAAACGATCGACCAAGTGAACATATATCAGGCGACTAAAATTGCGATGCTTCAAGCTGTAGAAAAATTAGAAATACAGCCAGAGTGCCTCCTCATCGATGCGATGAAGTTAGACATCAATATCCCTCAAGTCAGTATTATCAAAGGTGATGCCAAGTCCTCAAGCATCGCGGCAGCAAGTATTGTTGCAAAGGTGACGCGAGATCGAATGATGGCGGAGTATGCCCACAAATACCCCCATTACGACTTTGAACATAATGCAGGTTATGGCACGGCCAAGCATTTGGAGGGGTTAAAGAACTTCGGCATTACACCGATTCACCGTAAATCTTATGAACCCATCAAATCAATGGTAGAAAAATAAGCAGATCAGGATGATCTGCTTATTTTGTATAATATTTGTTCATGATTTCCATCCGTAAACCATTTATTTCGCTGAGATTCGCCGTGAGCAAACTCCGTATAAAAATGCTCTCGTCCTGTGTGATAATCCCATTGTAAACGACTTGAGGGTATTCAGCGTTCACACGAAGGATTTGAGCTTTCATCGTTTCTAAGTTCTCGGCTGTAACTGGGATATCTAAGTTCATCGTCCGGTCTTTGTAAGAGAAATTTTTCAAGGATTCAATATTACGGTTAGGGATGAAGGCTGTAGCGCCATCATCTGAAATTAAAGTGATTGAGCGAATACCTACAGCAGTGACTTCCCCTTCGATACCTAGATTTTCAAAGCGAATCCAATCGCCCACATTAATCTGATGTTCGACGATAATAAAGAAGCCGTTGATGATATCGGCGACGAGATCACGCCCCGCAAAACCAAGAGCAACACCGAGAATACCAGCACCGGCAAGCACACTTCCTACAGGAACACCAAGAATAGAGAGGGTAGTATAGATCCAGAGAAAAGCTGTCAGATAAGTTAAACCACTTTTTGTTAAGCGGGCTAAAGTCATTATCCGAGAAGCGTCTGCCCAAGAACGATTGCTGTAGTTTTTGAAAAGCGTTTCTACGATGCGGACACTGATCCGGTATAAAATAAAAAACAAAAGACTGACTAAAAAGACGTAGATTAATTTATCCAACAAGAGTTGTCCGAGTTCTTGAAAGTTTATTCTAAGAATATTCATTTTATTTCCATTTCTATAATTTTCTGAATTTATGTTGAAATCACATTCAAAATAGCTTATAATAATTAATTATAACAAATACCATGAAGTTTGGCTTTATGGAAAAAGATATCGATAAAAATGGGGGACGAAAAAGAATGACAGTTGAATTAGATTGGGAAAATTTAGGTTTTGAATACAGAGAGTTGCCTTATCGCTATATTTCACATTTTAAAGATGGGAAATGGGATGATGGAAAACTTACAGGCGATGCAACTTTGCACCTTTCGGAAGGCTCGCCAGCGCTTCACTATGGTCAACAGGGGTTTGAAGGGCTCAAAGCCTACCGTACAAAATCCGGAAAAATAAATCTTTTTCGTCCTGACCGCAACGCTGAGCGTTTACAAGCTACAGCACGTCGCTTACGTATGGCGGAAGTGCCAACAGATAAGTTTATCGATGCCGTAAAACAAGTCGTTAAGGCAAATGAAGACTTCGTCCCTCCTTATGGAACTGGAGCTACGCTTTACCTTCGCCCATTATTAATAGGTGTGGGCGGCCTTGTTGGGGTAAAACCAGCAGATGAATATATCTTTACAATTTTTGCAGTTCCCGTAGGTTCTTACTTTAAAGGTGGTCTTGTGCCAACAAACTTCCTCGTGTCCCGTGATTATGACCGTGCAGCGCCACATGGTACAGGTGCGGCAAAAGTCGGGGGGAACTATGCCGCTTCGATTGAACCAGGACAAAAAGCACATGAAGCTGGCTACTCTGATGTAATTTATCTTGACCCTGCCACGCACACTAAGATTGAAGAAGTGGGTGCAGCAAACTTCTTTGGGATTACCAAGAATAATGAGTTTATCACGCCGTTAAGCCCTTCAATTTTGCCTTCTATCACGAAATATTCTTTATTACAATTGGCTGAAGAGCGTTTGGGAATGAAAGCCATTGAAGGTGACGTTTTTGTGGATCAGTTAGATGATTTTGTCGAAGCAGGCGCTTGTGGTACAGCTGCAGTCATTTCACCGATTGGTGCTATTGATGATCAGGATAAACACCATGTTTTTTATTCAGAAACAGAAGTCGGCCCAGTGACGCAACGCTTATACAATGAACTTGTTGGTATTCAATTTGGCGATAAGGAAGCTCCAGAAGGTTGGATTTATACCGTTGAATAACAAATAAGAGATTCAAAAATTGTGAGAGGAATCTGCAGCTGACAAATGTGTCTAAATTTGATATAATAAGGAGTAAAAATTACGAAAGCGATTTTATAGCTTTCTTGTAGGAGAGTATTAATGAATTTATTTGTTGCAATTTTACTTATGATTGTCTTTGCCATTGCTGGTTTTGCTGGGGGCGCTTGGTTTACACAAAAACAAACTAAAAAGCTCTTGATGGATAACCCACCATTGAATGAAGATGCAGTACGTATGATGATGGGTTCAATGGGACGCAAACCATCTGAAGCACAAGTACAACAAGTGCTTCGTCAAATTCGTAGTGCAGCTAAACAAGCAGACACTAAGAAAAAATAAGATAAAAAGTAAATTTTGGAGGTATTTATGGACAACAGACCTATTGGCTTACTAGATTCAGGAGTTGGAGGCTTGACCGTTGTTCGCGAGATTCTCCGTCAATTACCAAACGAAGAAATTGTCTATATCGGTGATACGCAACGTGCGCCTTACGGGCCACGCTCAAATGAGCAGATTACTGCTTTCACTTGGGATATGGTCAATTTTTTGCTTTCTAAAAATGTAAAAATGATTGTTTTCGCTTGCAATACAGCGACAGCAGTTGCAATTGAAGAAGTAAGAGCAGCTCTTGATATTCCTGTCATAGGTGTGATTTTACCAGGTGCTTCAAGTGCGATTCAAAAAACAATCACCAAGAAAGTCGGCGTAATTGCGACACAAGCAACGGTTAATTCTGATCAATATCGTAAAGTTATTCAGCTCAAATCATCAAGTGTTGATGTGCGTAGTTTGGCTTGCCCAGAGTTTGTACCATTGGTTGAATCCAACGGTGCGGATTCGGAAGAGGCTCAAGAAATAGTAGCGAAGGCTTTAAAACCAATGGTTGGTAAAGTAGACACCTTGATTTTGGGCTGTACACATTATCCTCTTTTGCGCAAACTCATCCAAAAAGAAATGGGGCCAAATGTCCAGCTTATTGACAGTGGTTCTGAAACTGTACGCGATATCACTGTTTTACTCAACTATTTTGATCTCAACGGTGAAGAACGTCAAAGTCTCCATCACCGTTTTTATACAACAGGTAAGGCAGAAGATTTCCAAGCTATTGCGGACAGATGGCTTGGTTCTGGGAAAATTATTGCACAGCACACAGAACTATCTGCTGAAAAAACCTTGCTCATCGCCACACGTAACGATGGGAAAACCGCGGAATTCAAACGTCTATTTGAAGAATTTGGCTACAAAATTAAAAATCTTAAAGATTATCCTGAGTTACCAGATATTGCTGAAACTGGCATGACTTTTGAAGAAAATGCACGTCTCAAAGCAGAACAAATTGCTGAAATTACTGGCGAAGTTGTTATCGGTGATGATTCTGGTTTATGTGTAGATGTTTTAGGGGGCTTGCCTGGTGTCTGGAGTCATCGTTTTGCTGGACCTGATCCAACGGATGAGGAAAACATTGCCAAACTTCTCCATGAGTTAGCCTCAACGGCAATCACGCCGGAACGCCGGACGGCGCATTTCCATACGACATTAGTTGCTGCTTACCCAGGCCATGAAAGTTTGGTGGTTGAAGCAGACTGGCAAGGTCGTATTGGCCTTACGCCGCAAGGAGAAAATGGGTTTGGCTATGATCCTATCTTTTTGGTGGGAACATCAGACCGAACTGCTGCTCAGCTTAGTGCTGAAGAAAAAAATACAGCTTCACATCGTGGTCAAGCTTTACAAAAATTAATGACAGAACTCCCAGAATGGCTGGAGCACATTAAAAAATAAAACGAGGCATGAGTGTTAGCTAAAAGGAGTCTTCAATGTTTGTTGTAATGAGTGATTCACACACTGATCGTGACGTAATTAAAAAAATCAAAAAAAGATATGAAGGCACAGCATCAGCTTTGTTTCATTGCGGTGATTCTGAATTGCCAAGTAATGATGAAATATGGCAAGGGATAAATGTAGTTGCAGGAAATTGCGATTACGATGAAGGCTATTCTGAGATAAAAATGGTGGATGTCGAAGGAAAGAAAGTCCTTATCGCGCACGGCCACCAATTTTATGTTGGCTTAGGGCTTGATCGTTATTCTTACTTTGCAGAAGAAAAAGAAGCGGATATTGCACTTTTTGGCCATATCCATCAGCCTGTTGCACAAATGATAGGAAACACTTTGTATATTAATCCTGGTTCAGTAAGTCAGCCTAGAGGAAATATCAATATAAAAATGTACGCCGTCGTCACAGTATTAGAATATGGCTATAAGGTTTCTTATCGCGATTTAGAGCATCAGGAAATTCCGGGTCTACAATTTACTTTTGAGCTTTAGAAAAAAGAGGTAGAGTGAAAATGATTGATAAAGCTATTGAAAAATATTTCTTAGAACAAAGCGAAACATTTATAAAAGAGGCTGATGACGTAGCTATTTTATGTGACGAACACAATATTTCTCATGCAAAATTATTGCTCAGTCAGTATAAATATTCTAGAGTACCTGTCCTCACTAAAGATAAAGAGTTTGTAGGCGTTTTAGGGCTTGCAGATATTGTCGAATTTGAGATGGGTGAAGATTTCTTTTATGAAAAATCGATGAATACACCTATAGCGGAGATTGTGGACACTGAAATAGAAACAGTATCCCCTTCAGCACCTTTGGAAGAGATCTTGCATAAATTGGTCAAAGAGCCTTTCTTGCCTGTGGTAAAAAGAACCGAGTTTGTGGGGATTATTGCACGTCAAGAAATTCTCAAAGCCATTAACGCTTTTGCCCATGAATTTAGTAAAAAATATGATATTATCGAACGAAATTCCTAATTTTTTAGAGAGCAAAAATTTCTCAGCAAATACCAAATCAAATTATCTTTATGATTTACGAAATTTTGCCGAGTTTTTTGAGAAAAGAACAGTTTCTCGTGAGTCGCTCATGCTTTATCGCCAGTCTTTGAAAAAATTGGCTGTGGCAGCACAACGCCGCAAGATATCAAGTGCAAATCAGTTTCTACTCTATCTTTATGATAAAAATTTACTGAAAGAGTATCATAAAATTCAGCAGGTAAATGCGCCAAAGAAAGAAGTAAAGAAAAAATTAGAAATCAAGAATATGTCATCCGTTTATAAACCGGTGACTTCTCCTGGTCATTTCTTAGCATTTTTAATCCTTGAGTTTGGTTTAACTTTTTCAGAAATACAGCACTTACGGTGGGAAAATTTCAACTGGAAATTCCGAATTCTTACTGTTGAGAAAGCTGGATTAAAGCGTGTCTTACCAATACGTGATAAGTTTGCACTCTATACCCAAAGAATAAACAACGCGGATGAATTGTTTACCAAATCACGTCAATTTCTTTATTTAGAACTAAAAAAATATACGGATTTGACAGCAAAAGAATTACGCGAACAATATATCTTACAGCAAGTGCGGCTGGGCAAAACCGTATACGAATTAGCAGAAGCTCTAGGGCTATCTACAACAACTACTTTAGAGAAATACTATAAATGAGTGAAGAAATAAAGATAAAAATCAATGATTTTGAAGGCCCTTTAGATTTACTTTTGCACTTGGTTGGGCAATATAAAGTTGATATTTTTGAGGTACCTTTGGTTCCGATCATTGAGCAATATTTGAACTTTTTGAAGGCTATGAAAACCTTGGAGTTAGAAATTGCCAGTGAATATATGGTCATGGCGAGTCAGTTAATGCTGATAAAATCCCGTCGTCTTTTACCTACAGTTGCTGAAGAATTCATCGAAGATACTGAACAGCTTGAACAAGATTTGCTGGCACAAATCGATGAGTATCGAAAATATAAAGCTTTATCCCAAGATATCGCCCAGATGCATGAGGCACGTAGCCAGTATTATTCCAAAGCTAAAACGGAAATTATTGGTGAAGATGCGGTACTTTTACAAGATCATAACAGTCTGGATTTATTTTTGGCCTTCAGCAATGTTTTGGCCTTACAAAAACAGTCCTTTACAGATGAAAATACAACAATAGAGGCAGAGAAATTCTCAATTTCCGATAAAATAGTGGAGTTGTCCCGTTACTTTTTAAAGAAAAAGACGTGCAAGTTTAGTTCTTTATTTTCGAAGAAGACATCGAAAGAAGAGCTTCTGACCACTTTCATGGCTTTGTTAGAGCTCATAAAAACACAACAAGTAACGTTTAAACAAGAAAAAGTTTTTGGTGAAATTCTATTAGAAAGAGGACAAACGAAAGATGAACAATCTGAATAAGACAGCCACTTTGGAACTGTTACTCTTTGTTGCGGGTGAAGAAGGGCTGGAGTTAAACCAATTATCAGAGCTTTCGGGTATGAGTAAGTTTGCTTGTGAACAACAAATTGAGCGCCTTATTGAGAAGTATCAAGGCGATGAAGAATCTGCGCTAACCATTATCGAAACAGCTGGGAAATATAAATTAGCAACGAAAGATAGCTTTGCAGACATCCTTAAAAACTATGCGAAGACACCCCTCAATCAAAGTCTTTCACGTTCTGCCTTAGAAGTACTTTCGATTATTGCCTATAAACAGCCGATTACGCGCCTGGAAATCGATCAATTACGTGGTGTCAACTCTAGTGGAACGCTCTCAACACTGCGTGCTTATGATTTGGTAGAAAAGACAGGCACGCTTGAAGTCGTTGGTCGTCCAGGACTTTATGGCACAACAGAGTTCTTTTTAGATTATATTGGTATCAATGACTTGTCAGAGCTACCAGAAATAGATGAAAGCCAATTTATTGGCGAAAAACAAGTATTATTTAACGAAAATGAGGAATTAAATGAGAATCAATAAATTTTTGGCACATGCAGGTGTTGCCAGTCGACGTAAGGCAGAAGAACTTATTCTATCAGGAAAAGTTTCTGTCAACAACGTTACAATGACCAATCTGGGCTATCAAGTAGAATCAGGAGATAGTGTTGAGGTCAACGGTGTAGCTGTTTATAACGAAGAACCTGTTTATTATATGCTGAACAAGCCGCGTGGCTATATCTCTAGCTCAAGCGATGATAAGGGCCGTCAAACCGTTATGGATTTACTCCCTTCAGGAAAGGAACGCATTTACCCTGTCGGACGTTTAGACTGGGATACAAGTGGTCTTTTGTTGCTGACCAATGATGGAGAATTTACAAACTTAATGACACATCCGCGCCACGGTGTTGAAAAGGTTTATATCGCTAAGGTTGAAGGGCAAGCCAATAAGGAAAACTTGCGTCCCTTGACCCTAGGCATGACCATCGATGGTAAAAAGGTGAGCCCAGCACGTTATGAGATTATGAAACAGGACAAGGCGAAAAACAGCTCGCTTGTTAGCTTGACCATCCATGAAGGACAAAATCATCAAGTGAAGAAAATGTTTGCTGCAGTTGGTTTACCTGTCCAAAAACTTAGCCGTGTTCAATACGGACCGTTAAGTTTAGATGGATTAGTCCCTGGTCGCTACCGTCGCTTAACCAAAAAAGAAGTTTCACAATTGGTAAATGAAGCTAAAAAATAAGTAATTTCCGAACAATTCTGATGAATATTTGAAAAAATTTTATTTATTTCGATATTTTCTTGCTAAAAATAATAAAATGCGATATACTGTATCAATATTAAAAATCTTATTTATGCTTAGGATATGGCTAAGTGTTTCTACCCTGCACCGTAAAGGCAGGACAATAAGAGGATTCTATTTGTGCAGTTTTATCTTTAAATAGAAACTTTCATCGTTTAAGTTTAAAGGTCGTAAATAATATCTTCTTTTTGTCGTCTAGAAATACTCTACCTTATCGGGTAGAGTTTTTGTGCGTATTAAAACCAAAGCCAGTCTTGAGGATAAATGTTATAGGAGAAGTTATGAAGTTATTGGAAAATCGTATCGCAATTGATGGGCAAGTTTTGGGAGACCAAGTATTAAAAGTGGACAGCTTCCTTACACATCAGGTCGATTATGAGTTGATGAAAGCGATTGGTGTACGCTTTGCTGAAGTTTACAAAGATAAAAATATCACTAAAGTTGTAACGATTGAAGCAAGCGGTATTGCACCGGCGCTTTATGCAGCAGAAGCACTTGGTGTACCCATGGTTTTTGCTAAAAAATCCAAAAATATCACAATGAACGAAGAATTATTGACAACAGAGGTCTTTTCATTTACAAAACAAATTACTTCAACAGTTTCAATTTCTCGTAAATTTATTTCTTCTGAAGATACTGTTTTGCTTGTGGACGACTTTTTGGCAAATGGTCAAGCTGCGCTTGGTCTCGAAGAGCTGATTAAACAAGCAGGTGCACAAGTTGCCGGTATCGGTATTGTCATTGAAAAGAGTTTCCAAACAGGACGCGACCTCTTGATGGAGAAAGGCTTAACAGTGACTTCTCTAGCCCGTATTGAAAAGTTTGAGTCAGGTCAAGTCGTCTTTGCACCAGCAGATGATGCTGCTTGGGATTAAGAAGGAGAAGGGAAGAAATGTTTAATACAAAAAGACAAGCCAACGGTCAAGCTGCAGTTTTAGGTTTGCAGCATTTACTTGCGATGTACTCGGGCTCAATCTTAGTACCCATCATGATTGCCTCAGCTTTAAATTATAGTGCTTTGCAGTTAACCTACTTAATTTCAGCTGATATTTTTATGTGTGGTTTAGCGACTTTGTTGCAATTAAAGATGACCAAAAACTTTGGGATTGGTCTTCCAGTTGTCTTGGGTGTTGCTTTTCAGTCCGTTGCGCCATTGATTATTATTGGCCAAAAGCATGGTGATGGTGCGATGTTTGGTGCCTTAATTGCCTCAGGTATTTTCGTTATCGCTTTTGCAGGTGTTTTCTCTAAAATTCGTAAATTCTTCCCACCACTTGTGACTGGTTCAGTAATTACCACGATTGGTTTAACTTTAATTCCTGTTGCGGTAGGAAATATGGGAAATAACGAAGCATCTCCTACAGCCAACAGTCTCTTACTTGCGGGATTTACCATCTTAGTCATTGTCTTGGTAAATATCTTTGCCACAGGCTTCATTCGTTCTATTGCTATCTTGATTGGTCTAGTTGCAGGAACAATTTTAGCAGCCAGCTTACATATGGTGGACTTCTCTGCGATCAATCAAGCACCTTGGGCCCACTTGCCGATTCCTTTCCGCATGGCAATGCCCCGTTTTTATCTGGTGGACTGTTTGATGATGATTATTATCGCCATTGTTTCAATGGTTGAATCAACAGGTGTTTACTTGGCTTTGTCTGACTTGACGGGTGAGGAACTATCTGAAAAACGTTTGCGTAATGGCTATCGCTCAGAAGGTCTCGCTGTTTTGCTTGGCGGAATCTTCAATACTTTCCCCTACACAGGTTTCTCACAAAATGTTGGCTTAGTACAATTGTCAGGTATTAAATCACGTAAGCCTATTTATTTCACTGCTGGCTTCTTGATTGTTTTAGGCTTGATTCCTAAGTTTGCGGCAATTGCTCAACTTATTCCAGTTCCCGTACTTGGTGGAGCCATGCTCATCATGTTTGGAATGGTTGCCATGCAAGGTGTGAATATGCTTGGAACAGTAGATTACAAAGATAATCAAAACCTGCTTATCGTTGCTGTTTCAGTTGGAATGGGCGTTGGTTTTAACTCAAGCAACCTTTTTGTAAGTCTACCAAGTTGGGCACAAATCTTCCTTTCTAATGGAATTGTTGTAAGTACTGTTTCAGCTATCTTGCTTAATCTCGTTTTAAATTCAGAGCGTAAATCAAAAGTCAACTTAACTTCAACAGAATTCACACAGTAAAATAAAGAACATAAGAAAAACAGCCCGTTATAACGAGCTGTTTTTCTTATGTTCTGAGGTTCAAAAAGCATATTTCAATAAAAGTACGGTTTTTCTAACACATCTCTTTTCACATAAGCGATACATCTTCATTATACCTTTATTTTCTTGTCTGTGCAATAGCCCATAAATGATTTTCTATGAGAAACGACCGGTTAGAAAAGCAGGATTACCAGGAGTATCGAGGTTTTTTGTTTCCAACAAACCGTACTTTTTCGCGCAAACGAAATATCAAGGGAAATTGGATGAATAATGAAAAAAATGACTCAGGCCATTGCTTTAAGCACGATAGTATTGGGAGCTCTCTCACCAACATTACAAGTTATTGCTGAAACTCCGAAAATCGCAGAATCACCAGCAGTAACCACAGAGCTTTCATCAGAAAATGTTGAAGTCCAAGCGGACTCTAATGACATTGCATCAGGAACTTTTGGGACAGCACCATGGAGAATTGATTCATCTGGTGTGTTACATATTGGAGCTGGAACATTTTCTGACACCCCAGTTAACCAAAACGGAGCAAGACTGAGTCCTTGGTATCAATGGAGCAAACAGATAACAAGTATCCGTTTTGAAGGTGATGTTATTGCTGGAAATATACTCAGTAATCTATTTGATTATTTAGCAAATGTCACTCATATTGAAGGTATTGAAAAGCTTAATACTTCTCATACCACTGAGATGCAACGGGTGTTTGGCGGTTGTGCGAGCTTGACGAGTCTTGATTTGACTTCTTGGGATGTATCGAATGTTACAACAATTTTTTCTTTTCTTAATGGTGCGACAAATATGGAATCGTTAAACGTTTCTAATTGGAATGTTTCGAATATGATTGCAATTACTTATGCTTTTTCGGAAATGCCCAAATTAAAGGAACTCGACTTGTCTCAATGGCGATTAACCCCTTTATATTCTGCCCAAGGTGTCTTTATGGGAGATTCTTCTCTAGAAGCTCTTGATCTTTCGGGTTTTGATATGACACAACTCGAAAATTCATGGATAACAGGTTATGAGATGTCGCGTTTCTTCCAAAATACAACTTCTTTAAAGGTGCTAAAACTTAGCGATAAATTCCGTTTTTGGGTTACGGATAGTGTGAACGTGGAGCTTCCAGAAATTTCAGCAAACAATCAATATACAGGGAAGTGGCAAAATGTTGGTACAGGTTCGCTTACGCATCCGCAAGGAGCTGATGTTTGGACAAGTAAGCAACTCACTCAAAGCTTCAATGCGAATGCGAAGAACGATACCTATGTATGGCAGCCTTACACGATATCCGCAGGCGATGTGACTGTGAAGTACGTCGATACAAAAGGCACGCCTATTGCAGATGATGTCATAAAATCAGGAAATATTGGTGAAGCTTATACAACAGAACAAAAAGATATTCCAGGCTATACTTTTAAGGAAGTTCAAGGTGATCCATCCGGTAAATTTACAGATCAACCTCAAACAGTGACGTATGTTTATGAAGAGACTAAAGACCAATCAACAGTTATTGTACACGATTCAGAGTTAACAGTTGGTGAGGCATGGCAACCAGAAGATAACTTTGACAGTGCCACAGATTATTATGGCAATACGGTTCCTTTTTCAGATATAAGTGTTGAAGGGCAAGTCGATACGGCAAAAGCAGGAACTTACAAAGTCACGTATACAAGATTTGTACCTAATTTATTTTCAAACTCTGAAAATCAAGGGACATATTCTGCTGTTGCTACAGTTACTGTAAAAGAAGCTCAACCGGTAAAAGGTGGGGATATTACTGCCAAATACGTGGACACAGAGGGTCTTGAAATTTCTAATGATGTGGTAAAAGTAGGAAATATTGGTGAAGCGTATACAACAGAGCAAAAAGATATTCCGGGTTATACATTTAAAGAGGTTCAAGGTAATGCATCAGGTAAGTTCACTGCTCAAGCTCAAACTGTAACTTATGTTTATACGAAAAATGAACTCCCCCATGTGAGTGGAACAGTCCTTGTCAAATATATAGATACGAATGGCCATTCACTTTCGGAAGATATTGTAAAATCAGGAGCTATTGGAGAAGGTTATAGCACTGAAAAGAAAGATATTAAGGGCTACACTTTCAAAGAAGTGCGTGGTAATGTTGCAGGTTGTTATACAAACCAAGTACAGACGGTCACTTATGTCTATACAAAAAATAAGTCGATTTCTCAAGTAACTGCAACTCCTCAAGGTGAAGAAAAAGATCCAAGCGCTTCAGCAAAGCAAAAATTTTTGCCTAAGGCAGGCGAAAATGAAGGCATGACTCTCATTAGTTTTATTTTAGGACTTACTTTCTTGGCCTTAGCCCTGTTTGGACTTACACTTCGTATTAAGAAAATCAAGAAATAATAAAAAACGGAAGTTACATAATGTAACTTCCGTTTTGATGTATATTTCTTTTCTCTTTTAGAGAAGAAAAAGTAAATTTATTTAAGTTTGTCATTTTCATAAGTATGCTTAAGTTCCAAACCAGCAAATTCTTGTTGACGAAGCGCTTCATAGACAATCATACACGCAGTATTAGAAAGGTTGAGACTACGTACATGTTCATCGTTCATTGGGATGCGAATACATTTTTCAGCATTTTCCCGCATAAAGTCTTCTGGTAAACCAGTATCTTCTCGTCCAAAGAGGAAGTAATAGTCTTCTGAAGTTTCCGTATAATCAACATCTGAATATACTTGATCTGCAAATTTGCTCACTAAGAAGAGTTTTCCATCCACATGGTTGATAAAATCTTCCAGATTTTTATGGTAGACAATGTTGACCTGATCCCAATAGTCCAATCCAGCTCTTTTGAGATTTTTGTCGGTAATTTCAAAGCCAAAAGGCTCAATCAAATGTAAGGTAGTATTAGTAGCTGCGCAAGTCCGCGCAATATTTCCAGTGTTAAAATGGATACGTGGTTCAAAAAGTGCAATATGATTCATAATTTTCTCCATTCCGTTTTTGTAAGGGTTTTACATTTTTACAAAAATAAAAACTAGGTAGCTCGGAGTATGGTCTCAGCGAGCAGCCTAGTTGGGGGACTAATTTGCTTTAATCATAACAGGGTTGATTGAAACAAATTAATTGATAGAGTAATCTTAACACATCTTTAAGGAAAAGTAAAGGAAATAATGGAAATTTTTTACATTTTTTTCCGAATAAGAAAAATTAAAGTAAAAAAAGGTGTTTTTTGGTATAATAGGAAAGGTAATTCTATCCCTCAAAGCAGAGAAAAAGCTTCTGAGAGAACAGCGAGAACTTAACTGTTCAAACGGTTAATAAATAAGGTTTTGAAGAATTCTTTATGAATTTTGTCAGCTATTTGTGTATTAAAGAATATCAAAGAGTTGGCCTTAAAATCCCAAAAGAAAGGAACATCTTTGTTTAAGAGGATGACTGGCTTTTCCAAGCAATTGAAGAAAAGCAACGTAGGTGAAATAAAATGATTTACGCAATCTGGGCAGAGGACGAGAAAAAAGTAATTGGCATCGATGGTCATTTACCTTGGCGCTTACCTGCTGAACTCGAACATTTTAAAAAGACAACGTATCATCAAGCAATTTTGATGGGCCGCAAAACCTTTGAAGGCATGAATAAGCGTGTGCTTCCTGGACGTATCACTATCGTTCTTACAAGAGATGAAACTTATCCCAAAGAAGATAACGACCGTGTCCTAATCATGCATAGTGTATCCGAAGTTGTAGAATGGTATAATAATCAAGAGCGTGATTTATATATCATTGGCGGATCAGAGATGTTCCTTCTTTTCGAAAATGAGCTATCAGCGCTCTATAAAACGGTTGTTCATGGAGAATTTGCAGGGGATACTTATTTCCCTGATACGTTTGATTTTTCGAAGTATGTGAAAGTGTCAGCGGATTATCACAAAAAAGACGCGCAAAATCCTTATGACTTTACCGTTGAAAAATATGAGCGGAAGGAGAAACAAAAGCCGTGACAAAATCTATTTTTGGCTTATTTACAGCTGTTTTATGCGCAATCTGTGTAATCCTTGCACTGCAATGCTTCCGCAAAAAGCGCTGGGGCTTAGGAACTATTTTTCTTCTTAATGCCTTTACGAATATTGTAAATTCCATTCATGCTTTTTTTGGAACTTTATTTTCCTAAAAATGTTTAAAATCTAGAAAAAGAGAAATAAATGTCTAACGATACAAAAGAAAACGAAAATATATATTGTTCATTCTGTGGCAAGAGCCAACCAGAAGTAAAGAAACTTATCGCCGGTGTTGGTGTTTATATTTGTGACGAATGTGTGGAACTATCGAGCCATTTGATTGAAGAAGAAATGCGAGAGGAAATGGCTCAAGAATTTGAAACTACTCCTGTAATGACCCCAAGAGAAATGTTGGATCATCTTAATGGTTACGTTATCGGACAAGAGCGTGCAAAACGTGCGCTTGCTGTTGCTGTTTATAATCATTATAAACGTATCAATTTTACAGGTAAAGATGACGAAGAAGTTGAACTCCAAAAGTCTAATATCTTATTGATTGGTCCTACAGGTTCAGGGAAAACCTTTTTGGCACAAACTTTAGCTAAATCGCTTAACGTTCCTTTTGCCATTGCTGATGCAACAAGTTTGACGGAAGCGGGTTATGTCGGTGAAGATGTCGAAAACATCTTGCTCAAGCTGCTTCAAGCCAGCGATTTCAATATTGAGCGTGCGGAGCGCGGTATCATCTACATTGACGAGATTGATAAAATTGCTAAAAAATCCGAAAATGTTTCTATCACTCGTGACGTTTCCGGTGAAGGTGTTCAACAAGCCCTCTTGAAAATTATCGAAGGTACAGTTGCGAGTGTCCCTCCACAAGGTGGGCGTAAACATCCTAACCAGGAGATGATTCAAATTGATACCAAAAACATTCTCTTTATTGTGGGCGGAGCCTTTGACGGTATTGAAGAAATTGTCAAACAACGCTTAGGTGAGAAAATTATTGGCTTTGGAACAAATAATAAAGCCTTGGCTGACAATGAATCATATATGCAGGAAATCATTGCTGAAGATATTCAAACTTTCGGATTGATTCCTGAATTTATTGGGCGTTTACCTGTAGTTGCTGCACTTGAACGTTTGACAGAAGCTGATCTTATCAGTATCTTGACTGAGCCTAAAAATGCTCTCATCAAACAATACAAGCAGTTGTTAAGCTATGACAATGTGGAACTGGAATTTGAGGATGCAGCTTTGCATGCCATTGCTGAAAAAGCTATTGAACGTAAAACAGGTGCACGTGGCTTACGTTCAATCATCGAAGAAGTGATGATGGATATCATGTTTGAAATACCAAGTCATGATAAT
The DNA here is from genome assembly GCF_029024465.1 of Lactococcus garvieae subsp. garvieae. Lineage (NCBI taxonomy): Bacteria > Bacillati > Bacillota > Bacilli > Lactobacillales > Streptococcaceae > Lactococcus > Lactococcus garvieae. The sequence continues at coordinate 1,106,214 of NZ_CP118950.1, read as the reverse complement.
ATTGAAAAAGTGATTATTACGGAAGCAGCTGTGCGTGATAAAGCAGAAGCAGAAATCATTTATATTCAAAAATAAAAAACAGAAAATCATGAGTGCTCATGGTTTTCTTGTTATTATCCTTGATTTTGCCTTAGCAAATGAGAAGGATAATAGGCAGGGAGTGAAGCGATTTATGCTACTTCTTCCCCAAAAAAAGACTTTAAATAAACCTTGCGCAGCTATCTAAAGATAGGTTGACACACAAGGAAAGAGAGAAATAATGAAAATAAACCCTAATAATTTACAACTGACGATTTCAGCAGCCTCTGCCAAGCAGTATCCAGAGACAGATATGCCGGAAATTGCTCTTGCTGGTCGCTCCAACGTTGGAAAATCGAGCTTTATCAATACTTTATTAAACCGTAAGAACTTTGCCCGTACCTCAAGTTCGCCAGGTAAAACACAGCTCCTTAATTTTTACAATGTAGACGATACGGTTCATTTGGTAGACGTTCCAGGATACGGCTATGCTCGTGTTTCGAAAAAAGAGCGTGAAAAGTTCGGCAAGATGATTGAAGAGTATCTCACAACAGCACCTAATCTTAAAGCTGTTGTCGCTCTCGTTGATTTGCGTCACGAACCCTCTGAAGATGACAAACTGATGTATACTTTTTTGAAGTTCTATGATATTCCTGTAATTTTAGTTGCAACGAAGGCTGATAAAATTCCCCGTGGCAAGTGGAACAAGCACGTTTCAGTGATCAAAAAAGCATTGCAATTTGACAGCACAGATGATTTTGTGATCTTTTCAAGCTTTGATAAAACAGGAATTGATGAGGCTTGGAAAGCCATTGAACAATATGTATAAGATTAAGATTAATAATATGAAATTCTTTTCGCATATCGGAGTTTTACCGGAAGAAAAGATTTTGGGACAAAATTTAGAAATTGACTTGATTGTTACCACGAATTTTTCCTATTCGGGTTTAGATGAACTTGATGAAACTTTGAGCTATGTTGCTTTTTATGAAAAAATTGCGGAAATAATTGAAGTCTCACGTGCAGATTTGATTGAAAAATTGGCTTTCGATATCATTCAAGCCATTAAAGAAAACAACAAAGTGGAAACAGTAGAAGTACATGTCCGAAAATTGGCTGTACCTATTGCAGGAATCTTTGACAATGTCGAAATTGAAATGGTCGGTTAAAATATTTAACTTTTAGAGAATATTTACGGCTTTCTAAGGGGGAAACAAGAAAGTGATGCAAACGGTTTATTTGAGTTTAGGGAGTAATATCGGAGACAAGCAAGCTTATTTACAAGATGCAGTAAGTTTATTGGGCCAGAATTCGGCTATTTTAATAGATAAAAAGTCAAAGTTTTATCAAACTTCACCTGTTGGGGGTGTGGAACAAGATAACTTTGTCAATATGGCAGTGAAGATTTCAACGACACTTGAAGCGAAGCAGTTATTGGCGTTAATTCACGAAATTGAAGCCAAATTAAAGCGTGTACGCAAGATTCATTGGGGCCCACGTACGATAGACATTGATATCTTATTTTACGGCAACGATCAGATCTCAGAGGAAGATTTGATTGTTCCACATAAAGAAGTTTTTAATCGTCTTTTTGTTCTTGTCCCCCTTTTGGAAATTTTAGAGCCGGGTTTCTCACACGAACATGAAGTGAAACAAGCCATTGAAAAACTCAAAAATACAGAACAAGAAATAGTAGAGCTACCGACGGAAAAGCCCGCTAGAAAACGTATTGAGTTTGCTGTACGAGAAATTCTCTCTGCTGTAGGTGAAGATCCTGACCGGGAAGGTCTATTAGAAACACCAGAGCGTGTAGCCAAAATGTATGAAGAGATACTCTCTTCACAAAAATTAACGCAATTTGAGGAGTATAAACTCTTTAAGATTGAAAAAACAGACCAGGATCAAACTATCTTAATCAAGGATATTCCCTTTTACTCGATGTGCGAACATCACATGTTGCCTTTCTTTGGTAAGGCCAACGTAGCCTATATCCCTAAAGACGGTAATATTATAGGCTTGAGCAAGATTCCACGCTTGGTCAACTATGTTTCGCATAAACTTTCAGTGCAAGAAAACATTACGCGAGACATAGCGGAAATTTTAAATGACATCTTAGAGCCCAAAGGTGTTGCGGTTGTTGTCGAAGCACGTCATATGTGTGTGGAAATGCGCGGTGTTAAAAAAGGAAATTCTCAAACAAAAACCTCTTTCTTTATGGGAGAATTTGAAGAAAACAGAGAAACACGTCTTGAATTTTTAGAAAGCTTGAATTGAAATGAAAATCATTGAAAAAAATACAGAGTGCTTTTCTCTGAAGCATATCTCTATCTGTTTCACCGAAATGAGCAGTCAAGAACAAGCCAAATTGGACAATCTTCTGTATCGTGTAAGAGCAAAAACGCTCGTAGACAAGCATGATCTGCTGGCTTTTTTGACGATTTATGAATTGGCAGATTTGATTAAGGTTTGGCCTGCTTCTCAGGAAAAATTGGCTTTGGAGCGTATTTTTAAACGCCATCAGATTATTTGGTCAGGACAGAATTTTTCTTTTGATTTGACATTGGATCCGATTGTTTATTCTATTGTCAATGTCACACCTGATTCATTTTACGATGGTGCAGAAGAAAATCTGAATTTGGATTTTATCCTACAGCGAGTGGAACAGGATTTGCAAGAGGGGGCACAGGTCATCGAACTTGGAGGTAAGTCTTCTCGCCCAGGTTATGCAGACATTTCGCCAGAAGAAGAATGGCACCGTCTCGCTCAGCCCTTGCAGAATATTCGTCAAGCATTTCCCGAGGCTGTTATTGCTATAGACACTGATGAAGCCTATGTTATGCAGCGTGTGCTGGATGCAGGTGCAGATATTATTAATGATATTGATGGTTTTGATACATCTGAAAAATTACAGCTGATGCAAGAATACCAACCGGCTTTGGTTGCCATGAATAATGGGCGAGCGGGCATGAATTACGCAGATAACGTTTATCAAGAACTGCCGGCCTATTTTACAGAAAAACAAAAAGAATTAAACCAACTTGATATTGCTAATGCACAAATATGTGTAGACCCAGGCGTTGGTTTTTCAGGTGGAGCAACAGGGATTGACTCTTTACAGCGCGTAAAAACGACCGAACTATTGACGAACCTAGGTTTGCCTGTGATGATTGCAATCTCCCGTAAATCTTTCATGACCAATCTTCTGAATATGGAAGTAGACGAGCGCCTTTTGTCAACATTGATTCTTGAAAATCAAATGATGATGGATGGTGGGCGTGTGCTACGTGTACATGATGTTGCAGCAACACGCCGTTTAATTGAAAATTTTAAAATATACCAAAAATACTAATGTATAATGATTTGATACGTGAACTTTCAGCTTTAGAAAGTTCTAAAAAACAAGAACAGGTAATTGCTCTTTTACGCAGCAAAAAAGGACTTAAGGGAAAACAGAATCCGGATTTGCAACTGTCGGCGTCTGCTGTCGTTTTTAAAGGGGAGAAGATGTATTTTATCGAGCATCCCTATCAAAAAGAACTCTTACTTCCTGCTGGACATGTCGAAGAAGGGGAAAAACCCCATAAGACGGCAGAACGTGAATTCCATGAAGAAACAGGTTTGACAGCTGGTGCACCATGTCTTATAGATGTGAATCTTATTAATATTCCCTATAATGTAGTTAAGGAAGAAAAAGCACATCAGCATATTGATTTTCGTTATCTTCTTAAATTGCGGGATGAGCCGTCTGAACGGGCAGAGCTACCTGTTTTTTTGCTTTCAAAAACAGAGGCACCCGAGGAATTTAAAAAGTATTTTCTAGAAGGGAAACAAGCCTAATATGACTATCGAAACAGCACTAGAATGGATACATTCTCGTCTTAAATTTAATATCCGCCCAGGATTGACACGAATTGAAGCCTTGCTTAAATTGCTCGGGAACCCTGAAAAAGAGTTGTCGATGCTTCACATTGCTGGTACAAATGGCAAAGGCTCAACTGTTGCTTTTACCCGAGGTATTTTGGAGCAGTTGGGCTTGACTGTAGCTACATTTACCAGTCCATTTATTGAGACTTTTGGCGAACGGATGGCGATTAATGGCCATCCTATTCCTGATGAAAAACTTATCAAGTATGTCGAGCAACTTAAACCATTAGTAGAGGAAATGGACAAAGACGAAAGACTGGCGGGGATCACAGAATTTGAAATTATTACCGCTCTGGCGTTTCGCTATTTTGCAGATGAACATGTTGATGTAGCTTTGATTGAAGTAGGTTTAGGGGGACTTTTAGACAGTACTAATGTCATTCAACCTGTAGCAACTGCAATTACAACTATCGGCATGGATCATATGGATATCTTAGGGGATACACTAGAGAAGATAGCTGCCCAAAAGGCTGGAATTATTAAGCCAGACACACCCTTGGTGACAGGGAAAATAGCGGACGAAGCCCTAGCTGTTATTGCGGAAACAGCTCAAACAAATCAAGCGAAACATTATCAATACGGTATTGATTATCAGGTAGAAATCCTTGAAAATGAGCGATTTAATTACAAGGATGATGAAATTCACTTGCTCAACTTAGAAAAATCTTTACTTGGTCTACATCAAATAGACAACGCAGCACTTGCGGTTAAACTTACCATGGTTTACGCACATAAAGTAGGATTATCACTTTCAGAAGAAGCAATCCGAGAGGGTTTAAGAAGAACTTTTTGGCCGGCGCGCATGGAAGAAGTCAGTCAAGCACCTTTAACACTACTTGATGGTGCTCATAATGTACATGCTATGCAACGACTCTTGGAAAACTTTAAAAATGAATTTTCAGGGCGGAAAATTACGATTCTCTTTTCAGCACTGGTCACAAAAGATATTACAGAGATGATTAAAATGTTGCAAACCGTTGATAATTCGAAGCTAATTTTAACAACTTTTGATTATCCGAAAGCTTTAAAATTAGAAGATTTTGCGTATTTAGAAAAAGAAAATGTGACGCTGGCAGAAGATTGGAAGAGCACATATGCATCATTAAAAGAAAATTTACATGAAGACGATGTACTTTTAATGACAGGCTCTTTGTATTTCATGTCTCAAATTAGAGCATACATCTTAGCGTCAGAGCAATAATAAAAAAATAAGGTCCTTGATGGACTTGAGGAGGATGAAAACTGTGATTGTTTTAGCAGGAACAATAGGAGCTGGAAAATCAAGCTTGGCAAAGGCTTTAGGGGAGCATCTTGGAACAGAGGTGTATTACGAAGCCGTAGATAATAATCCGGTTCTTGACTTGTATTATCAAGATCCGACAAAGTATGCGTTCTTATTGCAAATCTATTTTTTGAACAAGCGTTTTGAATCAATCAAAATGGCTTATACTCAAGAGAATAATGTCCTTGATCGCTCAATTTTTGAAGACGAACTTTTCTTAACTCTAAACTATAAAAATGGCAATGTCACTAAAACAGAATTAGAAATCTATCAGAACTTGCTCAGTAATATGCTCGAAGAAATGGAAGGAATGCCTAAAAAGCGTCCTGACTTACTGGTCTATATTGATGTGAGTTTTGAAACAATGCTTTCCCGGATTGCACAACGTGGGCGTAGTTTCGAACAGATTGATGATCAACCTGAATTAAAAGCATATTACCATCAAGTCCATGAAGAATACCCAGCTTGGTATGAAAACTATGATGTGTCCCCTAAAATTCGGATTAATGGAGATGCACTTGACTTCGTAAATAATACAGAAGACCTCGAAAAGGTACTTACAGAAATAGATAAAGCATTATTAAAATTACAATTAAAGTAAATCGGAAGATTTATTTTTTTTACTCGTTGACAAACTATACCAATTAAAGAATTATTATTCTTGACAAATACAAAACATTGTATTATCATGTTCTTATTGACGAAAAATAAAGAAAAAGCTAACTATACCAATTAGCTTATGGAGAAATTAATATGTGTGGTATCGTAGGAGTTGTCGGAAATCGTAATGCAACAGACATTCTAATGCAAGGTCTTGAAAAACTTGAATACCGTGGTTATGATTCAGCAGGAATCTTCGTTGCTGATGGCGCAGGTCAAGTGAATCTTGTGAAATCTGTAGGACGCATTGCAGATTTAGAGGCAAAAACAGGTGATAACGTTACAGGATCAACAGGGATTGGTCATACACGTTGGGCGACCCATGGGAAACCAACCGAAGATAACGCGCATCCTCATACTTCTACTTCAGGACGTTTCGTTTTAGTACACAATGGTGTAATTGAAAACTTCTCAGAAATCAGAGAAGAATATCTTGCTAAGGATACATTTAAAGGTCAAACAGATACAGAGGTGGCTGTTCATCTCATCGCTAAGTTTGCAGAAGAAGAAGGACTCTCTGTACTTGAAGCCTTCAAAAAGGCCCTCTCTATTATTGAAGGTTCTTATGCTTTTGCTCTTATGGATGCTGAAGATGCTGACGTGATCTATGTTGCGAAAAACAAATCGCCTTTACTTATTGGCTTGGGTGATGGCTACAACATGGTATGTTCTGATGCCATGGCAATGATTCGTGAAACATCTGAATTTATGGAAATTCATGATAAAGAACTGGTTATCTTAACTAAAGATAAGGCAGAAGTCATGGATTATGAAGGAAATAAGGTTGAGCGCCAGAGCTACACAGCAGAACTTGACCTTTCTGACATTGGTAAAGGAACATATCCTTACTACATGCTCAAAGAAATTGATGAACAACCAACAGTAATGCGTAAATTGGTCTCAACTTATACCGATCAAGACGGGCAATTAACTGTTGATACGGATATCGTTAAAGCTGTTCAAGCAGCAGATCGTATTTATATTATTGCGGCAGGAACATCGCTTCATGCAGGTTATGCTTCAAAACAAATTCTTGAAGAGCTGACGAATACACCAGTTGAACTTGGCGTGGCTTCTGAGTGGGGCTATGGTATGCCACTATTAAGCAAAAATCCTTTGTTTATCTTCCTTTCACAGTCCGGTGAAACAGCAGATAGCCGTCAGGTATTGGTAAAAGTAAATGCGCTTGGTCATCCAAGTTTAACGGTCACAAATGTTCCTGGCTCTACATTGTCACGTGAAGCAACACACACAATGCTGATTGGTGCAGGGCCTGAAATTTCGGTGGCCTCTACAAAAGCTTACACTGGACAAATTGCAACGCTCGCCTTCTTAGCAAAAGCTGTAGGCGATGCAGACCAAAATCCTAAGTCACTTGCTTTTGACTTGGTTAAGGAAATTTCACTCGTGGCACAATCTATCGAATCTACATTGTCAGAGAAGGAATTGATTTCCGATGTTGTAGCCAAGCTTTTACCAGAAGCACGAAATGCCTTCTATATCGGACGCAAACAAGATTATTTTGTCTCTATGGAAGCCAGTCTAAAATTAAAAGAAATTTCATATATCCAATGTGAAGGCTTTGCTGCTGGTGAACTCAAACACGGAACAATTTCCTTGATTGAAAATGGTACACCTGTTATTGCCCTTATTTCAAATAATGAAGAAGTTGCGGCACACACCCGTGGAAACGTTATGGAAACAGTGGCACGTGGGGCTTCAGCAATTACGATTGTCGAAGAAGCTGTAGCGCGTGAAGATGATGATATCGTTATCAATAACGTTCATCCTTATCTTTCAGCGATATCAATGGTGGTACCCACACAGCTTATCGCTTACTACGCAACTGTCCAACGAGGATTGGATGTTGATAAACCACGTAACCTTGCCAAAGCTGTAACAGTGGAATAAAAACGAAATAAAAAAGTGGGTTATAAAAATCCACTTTTTTTATGTTCTAAAAAAGAGTGATACCTACACTCTTTTTTCGTATAAATGATTAAGGAGAAAGTCGTGTATCACATTAAAGAAGAACAATATCCGATGAGACCCCGAGAAAGATTGAACATTTTTGGATCAGAAAAGCTGAGTGAACAAGAACTTTTAGCCATTTTACTCCGAACAGGCAGTAAAAAAGAAAATGTTATGGAACTTGCTGCACGGGTTTTGACAACCTTTAGCAGTTTAGAAGAGTTTCGTCGGGCTTCTCTAACAGAGCTGAAAGCAATTCCCGGTATTGGGCCTATCAAAGCCTTGGAAATTCGGGCGATGATTGAACTGGGTAAACGAATCCATACGACCCAAAGAAAAAGATACGGACAAGTGATAGGATCTCGCCAATTTGGGTTGAGTTTAGCAGATGAGATGTCTGATTTTGAACAGGAAAATTTAGTCGCAATCTACCTAGACGCACAGCATCGCATTATTCAGAAAAAAACGATTTTTATTGGTGCTGTGAACCATTCCATTGCCAATCCCCGGGAAATTTTACATCATGCAGTAAGAAATTTAGCTGTAGGGATCATCATTGCACATAATCATCCCTCCGGGCTTACCCAACCAAGCCAACAAGATAAGCTGTTCACGCAGAAGATTAAGCAAGCATGTGATGCTTTAGGTATTCAACTTTTAGATCATATCATTACAGGCCAGGCTTCTTATTTGAGCTTTAGAGAAGAAGGTTTATTGGGCGAATAAAAAGTACATAGGAAGTCAACCTTCCTATGTACTTTTTTATTTTTAAGCTCTCAACTTATTTGATGTCCTTATTTGACATAAAGAATAAGAGGGTTTGAAGTTCTTTCGTTAAGTCAATTGACTGAACGACAACATCTTCAGGAACTTGCAAGCGCAAGGGTGAAAAGTTAAGAATACCTTTGATACCTGATTTAACTAGGATATCTGCGACTTCTTGAGCGTTCTCTTTATTGACAGAAATAATTGCTGTTTTGATTTTTGAATCTTTAATATTTTTAGAGAAGTCAGCGATGTCGTAGATAGGAACACCTGTAGAAGTTGTTGTACCAACGAGTGGATTTTCTGGAACATCATAAGCTTGGGTAACGCGCATTTTATTGCGGTTTTGGAATTCATAATTAATAAGGGCGCGTCCAAGGTTACCGACTCCTACGAGTGCGATATGCGTTTCTTGATCTTGTCCGAGTAATTCTCCAAAGAAATCACGTAAAGCGCGTGTTTCATAACCATAGCCTCGACGTCCCAGCTCACCAAAGAGTGAAAAATCGCGACGAATCGTCGCTGCATCCACACCAATTTTTTCCGAAATAAGTTGTGAGTTTGTGCGTGTTACTTGTTCATCAACTAAAAGTTTGAACAAGCGATAATATTGAGGCAAACGTTTTGCCGTTGCCTTGGGTAGTTGTTTATTAACTTGGGAGCCAGCCATGTTATCTCCTTTACATAGTCTTTGTGAATATTTTACCTTTTTTGAGGGGGGCTTGTCAAACAATTCTTTCCGGAATTATGCGGTTGGCGAAAGTTTGTGAAAAAAACGGAGAAAATTTAACAAAGAAAAAAGAGAAAGAATCTCTTTTCACTTCAATCTATTTTTTCATTTAGCTCATCCAGTAAGCGAATCAATTCTTTCAAGTCCGCATTGAGAAGTGTACTTCTTAAATAAGCATATTGAACATGAAAAATTTGCTTATCTTCAGGTATTAGTGGTATCTTTATAAGACTATCCATATCGGCAAAGGGAAGAAAATCGGTCATCAAGGTTATGCCAACATTTGAGTTGACCAGTTGGCCAATAGTATGGATATCCGAAAAATTAAAGAGAACTTTTGCTTTTTTCTTGTATTTTTCATTCAAATTTTGGAAAGCTTCCATATGCACAAAACTTTCATCAAGCAGGATAAAAGGATAATCCAAAGCTTCTTTAAACGAAATTTCTTGACGTGAGGCAAGTGGATTATCTTTAGAGACAAAGATATAAAATTCGCGTTGGTAAAGCAATTTCACAAAAAGGTTGGGGTGCATCAGGGGAGCAATGCTGCCTATAAGGCTAAAATCAATTGAGCCGGAGATAAGTTTGGCCAGAAGTTCCTCCGAGCCACCCGATACTAAATCAAACTTAGATAAAAAGCTAATCGCCTCTTTATCGTTTAAGAGTTGAGCCAGAATTTTTGCTCGAATAATAGGGGGGAAACCAATATGATTTTGATGATTTTTAGAATGCTCGATGGCTCTTTGCGTGAGTGCCAACTCTTCCAAAATACTTTCGATATGAATTTTCAATATTTTCCCTTCATCTGTTAGGACAACTGTTCGGTGAGAAGGATCTTTGTATATTAAATTACAGTTATAATATTGTTCCAATCTCTTTACGGCGTAGGTAATTGTCGGCTGACTTACCCCAAAATGATTAGAAACAGCAGTAAAAGACAACAAGTCCCCTAAGGCATTAAAATACTCGAAATCATGCAAATTCATTAGTTTAAACGCTCCTTTGACCCTTATATTCTATCACAAGTTTATCGATTTGTTATAAATAATATTTATTATAACCCAAAGGTTTGACTATAATTTTTTATAAGTATTAAAATACATCTTGTAAGAATTTCTTATAGGAATAATAAATTTGGAGGACGTACGAATGCGTGCACATGAAATTTTAAACAATCCTTTTTTAAATAAAGGAACAGCATTTACTATGGAAGAACGTAAGGAACTTGGCTTAATTGGTCTTTTGCCACCTTATGTTCAAACACTTGAAGAACAAGCAGAACAAACTTACCAACATTACTTGGAAAAACCATCTGATTTAGAGAAACGCCATTTCTTGATGGAAATATTCAATACAAACCGTACTTTGTTCTACTATTTGTTTAACCAACATATCGTAGAGTTTAACCCTATCGTATATGATCCAGTTATTGCTGAAACAATTGAAAACTACAGCCGTCTATTTGTAGATCCACAATATGCTGCATATCTTGATATTAACCATCCAGAAAATATTCAAGAAACATTGAAAAATGCAGCGGGCGATCGCAATATCCGTTTGATTGTTGTGACAGATGCTGAAGGAATTCTCGGTATCGGTGACTGGGGAACACAAGGTGTTGATATTTCCGTTGGTAAATTAATGGTTTACACTGCAGCAGCCGGTATCGATCCAGCTTCAGTTCTTCCTATCGTTATTGATGCAGGGACTAACCGTAAAGAACTCTTGGAAGATTCAATGTATCTTGGAAATCGTCACGCCCGTGTTTATGGGGACCAATATTACGACTTTGTTGACCAGTTTGTGGAAACTGCTGAAGCAATGTTCCCTAAACTTTACTTGCACTGGGAAGACTTCGGACGTTCAAATGCTGCAAATATCTTGAACAAATACAAAAAAGAAATTCCAACTTTCAACGATGATATCCAAGGAACTGGTATTGTTGTTTTAGGTGGTATCTTCGGTTCACTTGATATCACAGGTGAAAAATTAACAGACCAAGTTTACCTCTGCTACGGTGGTGGCTCTGCTGGTGCAGGGATTGCTGACCGTGTTCATGCGGAGATGGTAAGTGAAGGACTTTCAGAAGAAGAAGCCTACAACCATTTCTTTATGATGGATAAACAAGGGTTGCTCTTTGATGATATGGAAGATTTGACTCCAGCACAAAAACCATTTGCTAAAAAACGTGCAGATTTTGCAAATGCTGGCGATATGACAGACTTAGCCAATGTTATCAAAACAGTTAAAGCTACTATCTTGGTAGGTACTTCAACTGATGCAGGTGCATTTACAAAAGAAGTTGTTGAAGCAATGTGTGCCAACACTGAACGCCCAGTTATTTTCCCAATCTCAAATCCAACTAAAAAATTGGAAGCAACTGCTGAACAAGTGATTACATGGTCTGATGGTAAAGCCTTTGTTGCAACAGGTATTCCTTCAGGAACTGTCTCTTATAAAGGTGTCGACTACCAAATCGGTCAAGCAAATAACGCTTTGATCTATCCTGGTTTGGGACTTGGTATGTTGGCTTCAGAAGCATCACTTCTTACTGATGAAATGATTGGTGCCGCTGCGCACTCATTGAGTGGTCTTGTTGATCCAGGCGCTGCTGGTGCTCCTGTGCTTCCTCCATTTGAATATGTTGCTGATGTTTCAATCAAAGTTGCAGAAGCAGTAGCTAAAAAAGCTCAAGAACAAGGTTTGGCACAAGCTCAAGAAAAAGATATGGTGAAAGCCGTTCGCGAGATGAAATGGTATCCAAAATACTAAGAGGTTAATGGATTAAAATGAAAAAATTAAAAGAAATAAAAATTTCAGGAATAAGTCTTCCTCTCTATGCCTTTTTTATGATTGTGTTGGCAGTGACAATAGGTTTAGGAAAATTACCACTTAACATGGTGGGTATTACTCTCCTATTAGTACTGTTGGGGCACTTGCTTTACTTTATTGGTGAAAAATTACCCATTATGAATTCATATTTGGGTGGTGGATCAGTTTTCACTTTGTTAGGTGCAACTCTCTTATCCTTTTTCCATATCATTCCTGCAAATGTGATTGATGCAGTAGGCAAATTTATGGGCGGTCAGTTTGGTTTTCTTGATTTCTATATTGCAGCCTTGATTTGTGGATCAATCTTGGGAATGAACAGAAGTTTGCTTGTCAAAGCTTCTGCTAAATTTATCCCTGTTGCTTTGGTCACAATGGTCGTTGGGTTCTTCGCTGTTGGTGGTATGGGTGTCTTGCTTGGCAATGGTTTTGCAGACTCTGTCATGTATGTTTCAATGCCAATGATGTCTGGTGGTATGGGAGCCGGAATTACACCTTTATCACAAATCTATGCTGATGGTTTAGCCAATGGTAACCAAACTGCAATTTTCTCTCAACTTGCTCCCGCAGTAACTTTTGGGAATATTATTGCCATCATTGGGGCGCTCTCCATTTCTAAAATCTTTGCAAAATCAAAATACAATGGTCACGGCACCTTAGTTTCTGCGACAAAAGAAGAACTTGCAAAACCTAAAATTGAATTTGATGCCACTAAAATTGGTGTCGGTATGCTGTATGCCTTTACCCTACTCATGGTGGGTGTGATCTTGAATAAATTCTTCCCAAATATCCATGAATACGCCTTTATGATTATCATCGTCTTTGTTCTCAAAGCCTTTGATGCTGTACCAAAAGAGTTGGAAGAATCGGTTGTGATGTTTAACCAAATCATCATGACCAATCTTACACATGCGGTATTGGCAGGTATTGGTTTGGCATTGATTGATTTGACCACACTAGGCTCTGCTTTGACATGGCAATTTATTGTGCTCTGTCTGACAAGTGTTATCGCGATGGGCTTGACAAGCTGGTTCTTGGGACTTGCCTTAGGTATGTACCCTGTCGAAACAGCTATCGGTGCTGGTATGATTAATAACTCTATGGGTGGAACAGGTAATATTGCCGTTCTCTCTGCCTCTGATCGTATGGAAATGATTGCCTTTGCACAAATGGCCAACCGTTTGTGTGGTGCCATTGTCCTCATCATGGGTGGTATACTCATTCGCTTCTTTTACTAATTGATCCTCCAATCAAAGTAATAAAGTAATATAATAACAAAATAATAATGAACTAAAACGAGGTTTAGCAAAACTTCGTTTTTTTATTGCATTTAAAGAGAAAGGGTTACTATTATAATAGTAGAAAACAAAATTCTTTTCGAATAACTTTCAATCATAACAAAAAGACGCCTCCAGTGACAAGAAAAAATCTATACCAAACAGGATATGTTTAGAATTCTAAACATATCCTGTTTGGTATATACTCCTAAGAACAAAAAAGATATAATTTTATCTTGGAAAGTGAGAGCTTGTGAAGTAGATAATGATAAAACTTATCTGTCTTTGGATGCTCGAAAGTGGGTTTAGTGTAAAATGATTTATAGTAAGTATGGAAAAATATTCCGCAACCTAAGGTTACAAAAAAATATGAGTCTATCAGAGTTGAATACACTAAGTGGTGTTTCTAAAGCAACGATTTCACAGTTTGAAAACGGTAAATCTTTAGTATCTTTTGACAAACTTGAAGCGCTTCTAGAAAGTATGAATCTTACTATTTTAGATTATTCCTTGCTTGTAAATAACGGCTTACCTGAATATTTTATTACACAGTTTCAAAATATTGAAAATGCATATTATAATCAAGATGAGGCAGAGCTCCAACATCTGTATGAAAAAAACCTAGAATATGAGAATGAATCTACCTATATGATTGCTTTAAGTGCTAAAGCAACGTACACTCAGCTGTCGGAAAAAGAAATCCAAGAAGTGGAATCTCTTTTATCAGTAGGACCACTTTGGGGGCAGTATGAGTTATATATCCTCATCCACACGTTGGAACAGCTCAATCTAAATTTGATCTGGAATATTATCGAGACATTTTTTAAAAATAAAAATTTTTTTAAATACTTAAAGGCACTTCATGAATACCGTGCATTGCTGATTAATATTTTGATCAAGGCTGAATTAGTATTTATTGAAGCAGAGTGTGATACAAAAGCTGGGATTGTTTTATCACGGTTGAATAGTCTCACTGTGGAATCGGATTTGACAAGTAAGGCGATTGCTCGTGTTTTAAAAGGATGTTATATATACGCTTTCGAAAGTCGAAGTAATGGCGAAAAAATTATAACAGCTTGCCTCGAAGTGATGGATAATGTGGGCGCGATAAAATTAAAAAATGTCATTGTGAGACGCATTACATTGCTAAAAAGTAGGGTTCAAAAATGAAGAAACACCACTTAGATAAGTGGTATTCCTTATGCTAATATAACAAGAAAGCTTAAGGAGAAATTACAGACAGAACCAACTACTTTTTATGGGGAGAGTGCTATAATAAAGGGAGAAAAACAGATAAGGTGGTGTTTATCATGGAAAAACCTTCAAAAGAAGAACTCAAGCAAAGATTGTCTGACATAGAATATGCAGTGACGCAAGAAAATGCAACGGAACGTCCTTTTTCAGGAAAATACGATGATTTCTATCAAGAGGGAATTTACGTTGATATTGTCAGCGGGGAACCGCTCTTTAGCTCAACGGATAAATATGATGCTGGATGTGGTTGGCCGTCATTTACTCACCCCATAGAAAAACGTGGTGTCAAAGAAAAAGCTGATTTCTCATTAGGCATGCATCGTGTGGAAGTAAGAAGTAAGGAGGCTGATTCTCACTTAGGACATGTGTTCAATGATGGACCACAAGATCAAGGAGGATTGCGTTATTGTATAAATGCTGCGGCTTTAAGATTTATTCCGGTTGAAAAATTAGAAGAAGAGGGCTACGGCGAATACAAAGCCTTGTTTGGCAAAGGATAATTTGGGAAAGAAAACCTAAAAAGTTTATCGCCCAAAATTAATAAACAGGTATTTTTTCTTCAACTCTGTCCTATGTTAGAATGAAAATATAGAGAATATGTGTTTATTTTCTGTGGAAATTCAACTATAAGGAGGATTTACGAATGAAAACACCTTTAATAACGATGAATGATGGCCATTTGATACCAAGTGTGGGTCTAGGAACCTATCAGATCCGTGGCGGAGAAGGTCTGGATCAGGTTTTGACCGCTATCCAGAGTGGTTACCGTCTTTTGGATACATCAACCAACTATGACAGTGAGGGGATAGTCGGTGAAGCCATTCGTCGCTCAGGTCTTCCGCGTTCAGAATTTTTCGTGACGACGAAGTTACCGGGAAAATATCATCATTATGAAGATGCTTTGGGCATGATTCAAGAATCGCTCTATCGTATGGGCTTGGAGTATTTTGATTTATATCTGATTCACTGGCCCCTGCCAAAACGTGGACTATATGTGGAAGCTTGGAAGGCTTTAATTCAAGCTCAAAAAATGGGCTTAATACGCTCCATTGGTGTTTCCAACTTCGAACCCGAGCATTTAGACAAAATTATTACTGAAACAGGCGTTACTCCAGCCGTCAATCAAATTGAAATTCACCCTTATTGGGTGCAAGAGCGTATGGTAAAAGCAAATGCTGAGCGCGGCATCATTACGGAAGCATGGAGTCCATTAGGGCGAAGAAACGATGCCCTTGAAGAGCCTATTATCACAAGTCTTGCTGAAAAGTATGGGAAGACAGCTGGTCAAATTGTGCTACGTTGGCATGTAGATCGTGGCATTGTTCCTATTCCAAAATCTAGAAATCTGATCCATCAACGAAAAAATCTAGCAATTTTTGATTTTGAATTAACTGAAGATGAGGTAGCGCAGATTAATACTCTGGAAAAACCAGACGGACGTATTGATGGTCAAGATCCGAATGAATATGAAGAATTTGATTAAAATTGGCAACCAATAAAAAAGGAAACTCTTAGTAATGAGAGTTTCCTTTTTATTCCATATCATATTTTGTAAATGGACTAAACATCAATAAATCGGTCTCAAGATGTAGGATCCTATAGCATCACTTATGCTAAAATAACATGAATCATTATTAAAAATAAAGAATTATAAGAGGGATTTATGAAAAACCTAGGAGCTATCGCTGTATTAATTGCACTTGAAATTGTGGTTATTGCACTTCTAAAAATATTAGGAATCGTTGATTCTCATGGTACACTTGCAGTAATTATCGTTATTATTTTTGCATTTGTTGAGCGTCTTGTCTATGTCAAAAAATTTAAAAATTAAATATGTATCTCAATGATGATGTATCTGTGGTTGATTGAAGCATTTATGATAAAATAGAACTATGACCTACTATGAAAATTACATGACTGGACACATTGTACTTCCTCATGCTATGCTGGAGCATTTTGCTCAAGTGTTTCCTTCAGCAGAGGATTTTTTGGTTTGGCTTTATTTATATGAAAATCGTGATATAGCGCCAAGTGAAATTGCAACTAAAATAGGAAAAAAACTTGCCGATGTGAACCGCAGTATTGACAATCTTCAAGAGTTCGGCTCTTTAAAGGTTACTTTACTCGGAATTGCTGGAGATATGGAAACCATCTTTGATGTCACACCAGCTTTAAAAAAATTAGACCAATTAGATGGTTTAACTAAAGAAGAGCATGCAGAAACAACTGCACCAACACAACAAAGTAAGAGCCAGCTGCAAGAATTGGTCCATATTTTCGAAGCAGAAATGGGCATGATTACTCCGATGCAAAGCGAAGAGCTTCGTATTCTCTTGTTTGAAGATAAGTACGATTTTGAGCTCATTAAACTTGCCCTACGTGAAGCAGTGGTGAACCGCAAGGTTTCGCTCAACTACATCAAAGCCATTTTACGCAATTGGCGCAATGATGGCTTGATGAGTACCCAAGCTGTGGAACAGCGCAAGGAAGAGCGTACTGAAGCCACGCAAAACCATAAAAATACTGATTTTTATATCCCGATGGATGGGCCCTGGAACGGAAAATAATATGCTGAGTAAGAAACGATTTTTAGAAGCTTTAGATATCATTGTTGCTATGTTTCCCGAAGCGCATGGTGAACTAGAATGGGAAACGCCTTTTCAACTTTTAATTGCCACCATTTTATCTGCACAAGCTACAGATAAGGGCGTTAACAAGGCGACACCAGGACTTTTTGCTAAATACCCTGATCCAGAAAGCTTGGCACAGGCAGATATCGCAGATGTCGAACAATGTATCCGAACGATTGGACTTTACAAAACAAAAGCGAAAAATATTGTCAAAACTTCGCAAATGTTGGTAGAAAATTTTAACAGTGAACTGCCCAGAGATAAAAAGTTATTACAAACCTTGCCGGGTGTAGGACGGAAAACGGCCAATGTTGTTCTGGGAGAAACCTATGGTATTCCTGGAATAGCCGTTGATACGCATGTTGAACGTATTTCAAAACGCTTGGATATTGTGCCACAAAAAGCCTCCGTCTTGGAGGTGGAAGAGAAGTTGATGAAGCTGATTCCTGAAGAACGTTGGGTGGAGAGTCATCACCATCTCATCTTTTTTGGCCGTTATCATTGTACAGCACGTGCTCCAAAGTGTGAGGAATGTCCTGTGCTTGAATACTGTAAATTTGGAAAGAAAAACTTAAATGAATGAAATAAAACTCTCGAAACGCCTACAAGCTGTTGCAGATCTCGTGAAGCCCAATAGCCGTCTGCTGGACGTGGGCAGCGACCATGCTTATTTGCCTGCCTATTTGGTTCAGCAAGAAAAGATTGACTTTGCAATCGCAGGCGAAGTGGTTAAAGGCCCTTATCAAATCGCTCAAAATCACGTGGCTGAGCAGAACTTGCAAGAGAAGATTGAAGTCAGATTAGCCAATGGTCTGGCTGCCTTTGAAGAAAGTGATGCTATTACAAGTATCGTGATTGCCGGTATGGGGGGGATTTTAATCTCCGAAATCCTCGAAGCTGGAAAAGATAAATTGAGCCAAGTGGAGCAACTCGTTTTACAACCCAATAATCATGAAGAGAGCCTTCGCTCTTGGCTTATGGCACATAATTTTGTAATTACTTCTGAAAAGATACTTCTTGAAGCAGGAAAAATCTACGAAATTATTGTGGCAGAACACGGTACAGCCGAGCTGAATGAAACAGAACTTGAATTTGGACCGTATTTGTCACAAGAAAAATCAGAAGTCTTCCGTCAAAAGTGGCATAAAGAGCTCAATACTTTAAATAAAATACTTGAGCGACTTCCTGAAAATCATGAAAAACGCGCAACAGTTCAAGCAGAAAAAGAAAAAATAGAAGGAGTCCTCCAATGAAAATCAGAGAGTTCATGGCCTTGTATGAAGAATTTTGTCCCAAAGATTTAGCGGTTGAAGGTGACCCTGTTGGCTTACAGATAGGCTCGCTCGATGCTCCAGTAAAAAAGGTCTTGGTGACACTAGATATTCGTGAACAAACGGTTTTAGAGGCCATTGAAAAGGATGTGGATTTGATTTTAGCAAAACATCCGGTTATTTTTCGACCTCTAGCCAACTTGACAGATGCGGACAGTCAGGAAAAAATCGTCCTTGATTTGATAAAAGCAGGCATTGCAGTTTATACAAGTCATACCAATATTGATGTTGTGGATGGTGGCCTTAACGATTGGTTCTGTGATCTTTTAGACATTAAAGATACGGAAATCTTATCAGCGGAAGGTTTAGGTCGTGTCGGAAATATCACACCGATGAGCTTGGCAGACTTTTCAGAAAAAATGAAACAAACTTTTGCTTTAGATCATCTGCGTTTGGTGACTTATGATCGCTCTTTGAGCCAGACTATTCAACGTGTGGCTATCTGTGGGGGCAGCGGTGGAAAATTCTGGCCAGAAGCTCAAGCCAAAGGAGCAGATCTCTATATTACGGGTGATATATATTATCACGTTGGTCATGACCAGCTTTCGCAGGGGCTTATTGGACTGGATCCTGGTCATTACTTGGAACATCTCTTTATCCCTAAAGTTGCTGAAAAACTAGCCAGCTTTGCTACAGATGTTGAAATCATTGAAAGCAAAGAAAATACCAATCCCTTCTTTGATATTTAAATTCAAAACTTTATGATACTTTACATGTCATGAAGTTTTTTGATTTTATAAACACAAATACCGAACCATTTTCCAAATAAAAGTTGCATCTGGTTTCGCATAGCTCTCAATAAAGCTCAAGTCTGTTAAAATAAGTTGAGAGAGACAATGATGGAGAAACAGAATGAATTTTAAGAAAGAAAGTTATGATGCACTCGTATTTGATTTGGACGGGACAATTGTTTTTAATGGTTACGAAATTGAAGCAAATATCCTTGAAAAATTACGTCAACTGAATGAAAAGGTCAAAATAATTTTTGCTTCAGCTCGTCCTGTACGCGATATGCTGCCGCTTTTAGAAGACTTCCCAGACAATGATTTAATTGGCGGAAATGGCAGTATTGTACGTATGAAGCAGGACATTTTCCCCACACAAACCATCACACCCAATAGTGTAGAAAAAATTGTAACTTTTATACAGTTGCGAGGGCTAGAGTATGTCATAGATTATGATTGGAATTACAGTGCAAAAGTTTCTGCTCAAACAAACATACTTAATAAATTGGATACCGCTCACAAAGCTCAAAACGTCGACTTGGGTTATGAAGATGTGATTAAAATCATCATATTTGGTGTTACACCAAAGTTCTATCAGGAATTTAATACAGATGAAGAACTGGCTGTTTTATACCATTCTGATGTGCAGGAATTGGTGATCACGGCTAGAAACATCAATAAATATCAGGTATTGTCGGAAGTCATGGGACAGACTAACTATATCGGCTTTGGTAATGATAAAAATGATGTAAAACTACTCCAACATGCCAAGCTTGCAATTTCTGTAGGTGATAACACAGAAGTCCTTCAGGTGAGCCACGAGCATCTACCTGCAGAGAGTGAAAAAATTGCTGCTTTTTTGGATAAGTTGATTCTTGACAGTAGAGGATGAAAGACATTGGACTTTATCAAGCGGGTATGCTATCATAAAAGCATGAAAAAATTCCAGAAAAATGAAGTGATTCAAGGAACAGTCCTTGACTTAACACATGAAGGGCAAGGAGTTATCAAAGCAGATAACTTCCCTTTTTTTGTTGAAAATGCCTTACCCGGTGAAGAGATAAAAATGAAAGTCCTAAAAGTCGGAAAGAATTTCGGCTTCGGTAAGGTTGAAGAATGGCTCAGCCAATCACCAGATCGTGTACAAGATGTCAATATGACCTATCTTCGTACAGGGATAGCTGACTTTGGGCACATGACCTATCCAGCCCAGCTTCACTTTAAACACAAACAAGTTGTTGATGTACTGCGTAAAAACGCACACAAGCCAGACTTTCCGGTTCTTGACACTTTAGGTGCGGAGCAAGAAAGCCAATACCGCAATAAAGCACAGGTCCCTGTCCGTAGCGTCAATGGTAAAATAGAGACGGGTTTTTTCCGAAAAAACTCACACGATTTAGTGCCAATCCGTGATTTTTATATCCAAAATCCAGAAATTGATGAGTTGGTTAATCAGGTGCGGGAGAGTTTAATCAAGCTCAATATTCCGCCTTATGATGAGCAAACAAAACGAGGCATTGTACGCAATATCGTGATTCGTCGTGGTCATCACAGCGGCCAAATGATGCTGATTTTGGTTGTGACTAAAGAGAAATTCGCGGGGCTTTCAGAACTTGTGGCTGAATACAGCAATAAAGTGGACTCTTTCCAGCTCAGTATTAATACCTCAACAGGGAATGCGATCTTTGGCTCTAAGTTCAAACTGCTCTCAGGTGAAGATTATATTACGGACAGCATGTTAGGTAAAGACTTCCAAATCTCGGCCCGTGCTTTCTATCAAGTCAACACAGCACAGGCAGAAAAACTCTATCAGTTGGCTTATGATTTTGCAGATTTGAAAGCCGAAGATGTTGTGATTGATGCTTATTCCGGTATCGGTACAATCGGCCTTGGAATGGCAGATAAGGTTGCACAAGTTTACGGTATGGAAATCATACCAGAAGCAGTTGAAAACGCGAAGACAAATGCAGCGCTGAATGGTATTACAAATGCGCAGTACGAAGTAGGACCGGCAGAAGAAGTAATGCCACAATGGTTACAAGACGGTATCCAACCTGATGTTATCTTCGTTGATCCACCACGCAAGGGTCTAGACGAAAGCTTTATCAAAGCCGCCACAGCAACCCAAGCACGTGCCGTGGTCTATATCTCATGCAATCCAGCAACATTTGCGCGTGATGTCGTCCGCTTTGAAGAAGAAGGCTATCTTTTGGAAAAAGTACAACCTGTTGATCTTTTCCCACAGACGAAGCATGTGGAGTGTGTGGGATTGTTGGTGAAAAAATAAGACTCAATTCCAAAAAGGACTCCAAAATGCCATACAAAAATCACAATTACGAAAAAGAATCAGAAAAATTCTATGATAATATCGCCCAGCATTTTGACCACTCCTTTGATGGTTTCCTTGCTTCATTTTTCAAAAAGTTTATTGTCAAACATTTGGAAGTGCCCAAAGATGCCAGTATTCTTGATATTGGCTGTGCCAATGGTACCCTTCTGTCCATGCTCAGTAAGCAGACAAATATTTCGGGGGCAGGTTTAGA
Organism: Lactococcus garvieae subsp. garvieae; assembly: GCF_029024465.1. Classification (NCBI taxonomy): domain Bacteria; kingdom Bacillati; phylum Bacillota; class Bacilli; order Lactobacillales; family Streptococcaceae; genus Lactococcus; species Lactococcus garvieae. Next base: position 1,084,275 of record NZ_CP118950.1, on the reverse strand, counting down.
CATTTCTTCTGAAATGGTTAAGGTTGCCAGCCAACGTCATCCTCAGTTTGAATTTAAGCAAGGTAGTGCGGAAGCTGTTCCATTTCCGAAGCATGATTTCGATATTATCACTTGTTCAGCCAGTTTTCATCATTTCCCTCATCCCGATCGCTTTTTGGATGAAGCCAGCCGTTTGTTAAAAAAAGACGGTAGATTGGTCATCGCGGAAATTCATATCCCCGTAGTGACGAAGCTTTATAATTGGCGACTGAACCGCTTTTCAACTGAAGGTGATGTCAAAGTTTATCACCCTAAAGAGCTGGTAAGCCTCTTTCAAGCAAAGGGCTGGAAAATTGTAAAGCGCAAAATTTTTCTTCAAATTCAATATTATGAACTAAAAAAGCTGTGAACACAGCTTTTTTACATAAATGAAATTATGTAAACGAAGAGCCTTCTATGTCAATATTATTGGGATTATGTTATAATTTAAACAGTATTTTACACATTAGAAGGGGAAAAAATCCTATGGAAAAACAAAATTTCAGAGCCTCTGTTTTTTTCAAATGGTTTGTAAATAATAAAGTCGTGACGGCGCTCTTGGTGGTCTTACTTTTATTACTTAATATTCTATTACTCAGCAAAGTTAACTTTATCTTTGCACCAATTGCCGATTTTCTGACCATTGTTTCATTACCTGTCGTTTTAGCAGCCGTGTTTTATTACTTGCTTAATCCGATTGTTGATTATCTTGAAAAGAAACGCGTGCCACGTATCGCCAGTATTATTGTACTTTTTATACTCATTGCTGGTTTGTTAGTTTGGGGTCTGGCTTATGCCATTCCTTCTATCTCAAACAGTGTGGCAAGTTTCTCTAAGCATGTGCCAAACTATGTCGAACAAATGCAAGAAGAAGTAAATAAACTCTTGACCAATCGTCATTTTGAGCAATTCCGCCCACAAATGGATAATTTCATGGATTCCCTGGGGAATAATATCGTGGACTGGTCGAAAAACTTTTCAACTGCTGCTTTTAGCTCAATCACTGATGTGATTACACGTACAGCAAGTGTCTTTATCTCACTGGTTATCTTCCCGTTTGTCCTCTTTTATCTTTTACGAGACGGGAAAAATTTGAACGGCTATATCACACATCTTTTACCTGTAAACTGGCGCAAAGATACTTCAAAAATCTTGACGGAGATGAACTCACAACTTGCAAACTACGTACGTGGTCAAGTTATTGTTGCGATTGCAGTTGCTTTGATGCTTGCGATTGGTTTACCAATCATTGGTTTGCGTTACGGGATCACACTTGCTATCTTGTCTGGACTCTTTAACTTGATTCCATTCCTTGGATTCTACTTGGCCATCATTCCGGCTATGATTATCGGTTTAGCAACAGGTGGACCAATCATGTTGCTTAAAGTCTTGATTGTCTATATCATTGAACAAACACTTGAAGGACGTTTCGTTTCGCCTTTAGTTTTAGGTAAACAATTGAGCATTCACCCAATCACAGTTCTCTTTGTACTCTTAACGGCCGGCAAAGTCTTTGGCTTATGGGGCGTTCTACTGGGAATTCCTTTCTATGCAGCAGCCAAAGTAATTATCACACATATCTATGATTGGTACCGTGAAATTTCAGAACTTTATCAACCTGTTGATTTGGGCAATACAAGTGAACTTGAAAAAATAGAGGAGAACTAATGTCTTATTCAGAAGATACCATTGATTTTCTACATAAAGGTGATTTGATTGGGATGCATAATGCTTTGAGCAATGCGCTCAAGCATGATAATGAAGAAATGCTTGCGGATTTAGCAGAATACTTACAAATGATGGGGTTTATCGATGAGAGCCATCAAGTGTATGATAAGATTCTGGGTGATAATCCTGAAAGTACCGACTATTTGATTAATCTGGCGGAGATTGCAGAGGATGATGGACAGATTGATGATGCTTTAAACTATCTCTACCAAATTCCTGCTGGAGATGAAAACTATGTGGCTGCTTTGATTCAAATTGCGGATTTGTATCAGTTTGAAGGCGACTTTGAGACGGCCATTAGCAAGCTTGAAGAAGCACGTGAACTTTCCGATTCGCCATTGATTACTTTTGCGCTTGCGGAAAGTTATTACGAGCAGGGCGCTTATCAGGAAGCTATCCAAAACTACGCCAAGCTTTCTGTACGTGAAATTTTACAGCAAACCAAAATCTCTACTTATCAGCGTATTGGTGAATCCTATGCACATCTAGGGAATTTTGAAAATGCGATTTCCTTTTTAGAAAAGTCTTTGGAGTTTGATAAAACTGCCGATACGATTTATAAAATTGCGCTACTTTATAGCGAGTTGGACAATCAAGCCCGTGCGATTAGCTATTTCAAACAGCTTGAAGACTATAATACAGATTTGCTCAATTACGAGTTAGCCTATGCCCAAACACTGGAAGCAGACCGTCAGTTTGATGAAGCTGCTCGTGTGGCGCAAGAAGGGTTACTGAAAAACCCGAATTCGGCTTTATTGTTGCATTTTCTCTCGAAGCTGGCTTACAGTCAAAAGGACCAAGCAGCTGCAGAACGTTACTTGATGGATGCGCTGAATGTTGCGGAGCTCCATGACGAAACAGTGTTCCTCCTTGCAAACCTTTATTTCAACGAGTCAGACTTTGAAGCTGTGATTCGCTTGGAAGATTTGTTAGAAGAAGAACATATCTTGGCGCAGTGGTTGTTTGCACAAGCTCATAAAGAGCTGGAAAATGATGCACAAGCAGAAGCCCTCTATACAGAGCTCTTGTCGACTGCCTTGACTGATAATTCAGATTTCTTGAAGGATTATGTTGATTTCCTTTTGCAAATCGGACAAAATGAGAAGGCACAAACCTATATTAAACAATATTTGGAGCTCGTGCCAGAAGATGAAGAAATGAGAGGACTGTTGTTCGAGTAATCGAGCAATGGTTTTTTTATTGAAGTAAGATGACAAAGTCTGTAATATTCCATAGGAGGAGATGTAAGCGTTTTAGGTGTGAATATCTTGTGAAAGCAGACTACATATACATTCTTCAAGCCCGATTTTTGTAAATTAAAATGTTTTCTGCTAAAATTGATTGTGAAGATTGTGAATCTTAATTGAAATGGAGAAGAAATGACTGATAAAAAATTCGGCTCAGACTTAGTTGTAGATAGTTTAATTAACCATAATGTAAAATATGTTTTTGGTATCCCTGGTGCCAAAATTGACCGCGTATTCGACCGCTTGGAGCATGATCCAAAAGCGCCAGAATTAATCATTACTCACCATGAGCAAGGTGCTGCTTTTATGGCCCAAGCTGTGGGACGTATCACGGGGGAACCTGGTGTTGTTTTGGTTACTTCTGGACCTGGTGTATCAAACTTGGCAACGCCACTTTTGACAGCAACATCTGAAGGGGATGCGATCCTTGCTATTGGTGGTCAAGTAAAACGTGCTGACCGTTTGAAACGTGCGCACCAATCTATGGATAACGCTCAAATGATGGCGCCTGCTTCAAAATATTCACAAGAAATCTTGGATCCATCAACAATTTCTGAAACAGTAGCCAATGCTTACCGTATCGCTAAAGGTGGTCGTGCAGGTTCAAGCTTCTTATCTATCCCACAAGACGTGACAGATTCAGAAGTTTCTGTGAATGCCATCAAACCTTTGTCAGATCCTAAGATGGGTAATGCCTCAATCGATGACATCAACTATTTAGCGCAAGCGATTAAAAATGCTGTATTACCTGTTATCCTTGTTGGTGCTGGTGGTTCAGATGAAAAAGTGGCCAAAGCTTTGCGTAACTTGCTTTCACACGTGTCTATTCCGGTCGTTGAAACTTTCCAAGGTGCAGGTGTGATTTCGCGTGACCTTGAACATACCTTCTTTGGTCGTATCGGTCTTTTCCGTAACCAACCAGGAGATATGTTGCTCAAACGTTCAGACTTAGTCATCGCCGTTGGTTATGACCCTATCGAGTATGAAGCACGCAACTGGAATGCTGAAATTGATAGCCGTATTGTTGTTATTGACAACGCCATTGCTGAGATTGATACCTATTACCAACCCGAACGTGAATTGATTGGTGATATTGCTCAAACATTGGAAAACCTTTTGCCAGCAGTTCGTGGCTACAACTTGCCAGAAGGTTCAGTTGAATACCTTAAAGGTTTGCGTGACGTCATTAACCAACACGAATTTGACGTTGAAGCAGCTGAAGAAGGACGTTTGCACCCACTTGACCTGGTAAGCACTTTCCAAGAAGTTGTTAAAGATGATGAAACGGTGACTGTTGACGTTGGTTCACTCTATATCTGGATGGCACGTTACTTCCGTTCTTATGAACCCCGTCACTTGCTCTTCTCAAATGGTATGCAAACACTAGGTGTGGCCTTGCCTTGGGGTATTACAGCCGGCTTGCTCCGCCCAGGACACAAAGTTTATTCTCACTCTGGTGATGGTGGTTTCCTCTTCACCGGACAAGAACTTGAAGTTGCCGTTCGCCTTAACTTGCCATTGATCCACATCATCTGGAATGATGGTCACTATGACATGGTTAAATTCCAAGAAGAGAAAAAATACGGCCGTGCAGCAGGTGTAAACTTCGGTAGCGTTGACTACGTGAAATATGCGGAAGCTATGGGTGCCAAAGGCTATCGTGTTCACAGCGCAGAAGAACTCAAAGAACTCTTGGAATCAATCCCTGAGAGCACAGGACCAGTAGTTATTGACGTTCCTATCGATTATTCTGACAATATCAAATTGGCGGATACGCTTTTGCCGGAAGAATTTTATTGATAATGACAGATAACTTGTGAAAGAATGATATATAGTTATTGAAGACCTTGAAATCATTGCGTTTCATGGTCTTTTTTTTTGTGAAAAATATTGAACTGGATTTCTTTAGAAAATACTTTTATTTGCCCAAAATTGCCTATGATTAACATTTTTCATGCTCTTTTTTATGCCTAAGAGCATTTTTGAAAATCGCCAAATGCTCTTGTGAGAGTATGAACAGAAATAATGAAAGAGGATGGGTATAGACCAAATATTATTTTCAAGTGTAATTCTATTATTCGTGAGATAGAAATAGGTGGGGAAATTACTTTTGCTGTTAAAAATAAGGTTCTAACAACTAGAAGACCATTCTAATTGTTAGAGCCTTATTGGATATATTAACATTTCATATAAGCATTTTCTTCCATGATTTCAGCAATGGAATAATCCATAAGTTTCAAAATAAAAATTATTCTGTTGATGTGCAGACAATACACGTACAAAATTTATTATACGAAGGTTGAATTTAGGTATGAGAGGTGGTTCCTTACAATGTTGCTCTAAAATCGATTCGAGATGCCTCTCAGGAAGCGTTTTTCGATTTTTATTTCTTTTAACAAAAAGCTCTTTGTAGGAAATTTTAAATAGTATATCCGCTTAACATGATATAATTAGTTAACTTACGAAATTGAAGGAAAATTTTTTATGAATATCTTACAAATGAATCCACAAAGTGGCGTGAAATGATGAATCAAAAAAATAATATCTTAGATGCATGGATTTTGATAGAACAACTTTCTGAAGGAGACATCAAATTAAAAGACAAAAGGTTAAGAACAATTAGTGAGGGTGAAAGAAGTTTTCAACAGCTTTTTGCTAAAGTGATTGAAAAAGAGGGGGCGAATTTGTCGGAGAGAGCTCTTAAAAAATCTGGAATTGTGTTTTACTTTGATATTTTTGATTTTAAAGAAATTATTGATATTATAAGAGACATGTTTCATATTTCTCCCCCTACTTCTTACGAGGAAATAAAGCAATCAAATAAATTTACTTTTGCTTTATATTTCGATTATCAACTTAATTTTCAAGCGGATAAATTCTTTCGTTCTATTAGTGGCTATATTAGATATAAAAAAGAGATACCAGAGGATTTCTATAAAATTGAAATAGCTGCAAGGGATAGAATAAGTGAGCAGTTTGAAAATGGAAGTTTTGATAAAACTATTTCTTGGCTTTTAAAAGTGTATAATGTTCATTTAGGAAAATGTAGATATAGTTTTATAAAAAATTTAGAGAGCGATGCTATAAACCTGCATTCATTTTTTATCAATGATCTTCGAAAAGCAAAAAATGTCTCAAGTGAAAATTTGGAAAGATATTTTGAAGGTTTTTCTGGAAATAGACAAAACTTAGATAGTCAAAATACTAGTATAGGATTTTCAGAAAGAATTTTTGAAGAAATTTTACAACCTAAATTCTATCCTCTTGGGAGATTTCCAACAAATCCTAAGCATAAATTGTCATTTATGCAACAAGTAGCGGTTAATCTAGCATTACACGATTCAAATGATATTAGAAGTGTAAATGGCCCTCCTGGTACAGGTAAGACTACTTTATTAAAAGATATTTTTGCTGACTTAGTTGTTCAACAAGCCTATGAAATTTCTAAACTCAAAAATAAGAATTTGAAGGGAAGTATAAAGGCTTATAAAGAATCAACCCTAGCAATTTTACCAAGAGAAATTTCAAATAAGAATATTGTAGTAGCAAGTTCAAATAATAGTGCTGTTCAAAATATTGTAAAAGAATTACCACGTTTGAAGGATATTGATAGGCAATTTCAATATGTTAGTTATTTCAAAGATTTATATGAATTACCCAAAGATGATAAATTATCAAAAGATAATGAAAAATATTGGGGATTATTTTCTCTTGAAGGCGGTAAATCGTCTAATGTCAATAAGCTGCTAGCACAAATTAAGAAAATAAAAGGATATCTATCTACTGAATATGAATCTGATAGTAATGTTTATTCTAAATTTATCCAAAAATATAACGATTTAAAAGCTGAAATAAGTGATATTCAAAAATATGCTGATTCACTAAAAGAATTGAAAAAAGCAAGAGCTGTATTTAAAGATAAGTTGGAAAAGTTTGAATCTGAGAATGAGCAAAATTCTGCTGAAATTTTTCATCAAAAAGAAATTGTTGAAAATGAGTTGCAGCTAAATTTAGAAGAACAAGCTCAGTTAAGTTTTGAAAATTCAAATATTATTCATGAACTAGATTCATTAAATTTGAATAATAGTCAATATCAAAAAGAATACAATCTGTTGCTTTCAAGAAGGCCCACGTTTTTCAATATTAGAAAATTATTTAATTCAACGATAGTAAAAAATTATCAGAATGAGTTATCTGAATCAATTGTCAAATCGGGAGACTTAACAAATAAATTGCTAGAAGTTCAGACTTTAAAGATGGAACTGGACAAAAAAGTGGGAATTTTAGCAGATAATTATAAAAGAAAATCAAATTTTTTAACTAAAAAAGTCAAAGATTACGAAAAGTGGCTAGATTCAAGTAAAAAGGAATTAAGCACTGCAAAATCAAAAATTGAAATCTTAAAAAAGGAAATAGAAAATTGTCAAATTGAGAGTATTAATCCTAAATTAAGCTATGAAGAATTTCAAAAATCAAATCCTTGGTTCTCTGATGATTTGAGAATAAAACAATCGGAATTATTTATACTAGCACTTAAAGTTCGAGAACAATTTTTATATGAAAATTCAAAACATTTAAATTCAGCAATTCTTGCATGGAATATGCAAGAAGAAAATATTGCTAAGGAACATGGGCAAATGTTGTTGAGAGAAGCGTGGCAATGGATAAATTTTTCTATCCCCGTTATAAGTACAACTTTTGCTAGTTTTGGTAAGATGTTTAGATTTTTAGAGAAAGATTCAATAAGTAATTTGTTCATTGATGAGGCGGGGCAAGCGTTACCTCAAGCTAGTGTCGGTGCGATACTCAAAAGTAGGAAAATAATGGTTGTTGGAGACCCTTCTCAAATCAAACCTGTGCTTAACCTTGATTCGACAATGCTTGCTTTGATTGCCAGACACCATAAAGTTGATGAAAATTTTGTTTCTCTTGATGCTTCGACACAAAGTTTGATTGATAGAACTAGCCAGTATGGCTATCAAACAAATGAGTCTGAATGGATTGGAATACCTTTGTGGGTTCATCGGCGATGTAAAGATCCTATGTTCTCGATTTCCAATGAAATATCATATAATAATTTGATGGTTCAGGGAAATGATGAAAATAATATAGGAAAAGCTAAATGGATAGACTGTTCAGGAAATGCTAACGATAAATTTGTTCGAGAACAATCAAAATGGCTAGAGCTAGAAATCAAACGGAGATTGGAAGAAAGTCCTGAATTGATTGATAAAATATATATTATAACGCCATTTTCTAATGTTGCTTATAATTTAGCAAAGGACTTAGATAAAATTGGCTTTACAAAAAGAGACAACGAAACCCATAAGCCAACTAATGTGGGGACTGTTCACACTTTCCAAGGAAAAGAGGCTAAGATTGTATATTTTGTCTTAGGTGCAGATGAATCATCCAAGGGAGCTGCTAGATGGGTGTTTTCTAATCCTAACCTGATGAATGTAGCAGCAACCAGAGCAAAAGAGGAATTTTATATTATTGGTGACAAAAAGTTGTATGAAAATTTAAAGAACGACATTATCAACACTACAATTGATAACATTGATAAAGTAAATAAAAATAGTTTTCAATATTAACAAAATGAGAAAAACTTTGAAGTAAAAGAGAACTCTGTCTATTTCAGAAAATTCTTATAAATTTTGCTAGAATGAATGAGAGTATGGCGAATGTAAAACTTCAAAGCAGCTTGCCCATACTTGCCGAAAAACTATGCTCTTTTCATGCTCATATTAAAATAACTCTCCAAATAGTGCCAGAAAACATTGATTTAACGGCATTCCAAAACTAATTAATATTACCTGAAGAATTTTATTGATAACTTCAGATAAAGAATAAAATAAGTAAAAACTTGATAATGTCGACATTATCAAGTTTTTTTAATTCATATGGCTCCCTATTGTAATTTATAGTATATAATAAAGGTACACTTAAAACCAGTACTATGAGGAGTAATTCATGCCCTACGACATTATCAACGCCTTCACCGGCAAGGAGAGTTTAGGAAATCCCGCAGCAGTCTATATCTTAACCCAACAACTCCCAAAAGAGCAGCTTCAAAAGATTGCTTTGCCTGAAACCTCTTTTATCTATAAAAATTTAGAAAATGAATGGGAAATCCAGTGGTTCAGTCCTAAAAGAGAAGTTTTACTATGTGGGCATGGTCTGATTGCGGCGGCTTTTTTCATCAAACAGAAGTTAGAAAAAGAGCGTAAAATTTTTAACTTTAAATCTAAATCTGGAAAATTGACTGTCGCCATGCACAATGATCAATTTATCTTAAACTTTCCAAGTCAACAGCTTTTTCCAAAGCCGATCACTGAAAAAATGAAAGCATCTTTCCCAGGAGCAATCATTCAAGAAGCTTATACTACTCAAGAAAAAGATCACCTTGTGCTTGTACTAGATTCAGAAATAGCAGTAAATAATGCAAAACCACAGATAGCTATCATTAAATTATTAGCTCCTCATGCAGTCACCATCACAGCAAAAGGAGCAGAGGTTGATTTTGTATCCAGGTATTTTGCACCTCATGGTGGTGTAGATGAGGACCCCGTGTCGGGTTCGTCACATACACGCTTGGCACCATTATGGGGAGAAAAGCTAGAGAAAACAAAACTCATCGCCAAACAACTCTCTAATCGTGGTGGCTTGATTGCTTGTGAAATTGAGGGTGAAAGAGTTAAAATCTCTGGTCAGGCAACTCTTAGTGCAGAAAATAAGGATTTAAAAGAGGATTCTATTACGGAAATTTCTTGGAGTAAGTAAGACGGCTATTTTAAAGGTTCTTTTCATAACTTCTCGATGAAATTGTACATTTCTGGCAAATATAGTTAAATAGATCTGTTAAAGAGAGGTAGAGATAGAAAATATAAGAATAATATTGTAAAATTATTTAAAGGGAGTATTTCTGTATCTAAAAGGAGATTTATGAAAAAGAAAATTATTTTATCATGCTCTGTGGTGATGGTAAGTTTTTTATTGGGGGCTCACAGTCATCTGAGCGCTGAAACCATGGAAGGTCTGGATGAGGACACCGTAAATGTAAATATTACTGATAACAGTACGAGTAGTTCTGAAATATCACATAGTAGTGATGCAACATCCCCATCAAGTAGCGAGACAATTAGCTCTAACCAAAGCCAACTTCCTTCAGAAAGTACGAGCGAGGAAGCGAGTTCTGAAGAAGAAATAAACACTGTTCCTTCAGTAGATGAAGCATCAAAAATTTCAGATTCATCGAGCAAAGATACCACAACTGCTCAGCAGAAAGCGACATCAGAAAAGAAAGAATACATTACTGTATATCGACTTTATAATAAGCGAAACATGGAACATCTTTATACAACGGACAAAAATGAGATGACCACACTTCTCAAAATCATGAATAGTGATTGGAAATATGAAGGGGGAGCTTGGATGTCTCCTAAAACTGCAGGAGCGTCTGTCTATAGAGTTTATAATCCAAAATCTGGAGAACACCTATACACCAAAGATAGCTATGAAGCTAAGGTTCTAAGTTCGAAACATGGATGGAAAAATGAAGGACGAAAATTCTTTTCCGATAATAGTGGTATATCCGTTTATCGTCTTTTTAATGCTCAAGCAGGTATTGGCGCACATTTTGTAACTCGTGATGCTTATGAAAAGAAAGTTCTTACGTCAAAAGGTTGGAAATACGAAGGAATTGCCTGGAAAAGCAGTAATACACCATTAGTTGTAGATTATACACCACCTAAAACCCCAGTCCCTCCTAAACCACACGCCAAATCTCCTGTTTATTTTTCACAGTTAAATTCACGTTGGTCACGTGTGCCATTAAATAATTCAACAGTAGGTGTATCGGGATGCGTACCAACAAGCTTGGCTATGATATTCAAGGGGAGTTATGGAATGAATGTTGATCCAGGTACAGTTGCAATTCGTGCAAATGGTATTAGTCACCAAAGTTTTGGCTTATCGGGAAAAGACCTGTTAAATACAGTGAAGGCTTATGGTCGTTCAGTAGAACAAATTAGTAGCCAAAATCGTGCGATTACACTGCTCAAATCGGGTTATCCACTGGTTTTTTATATTAATGTTGGTATAGGGCATGCAGTAGTTGTTTACGGTTATAATAATGGGACGGTGAATGTATTTGATCCCTACAATCGACAATTTTATCCGAGTGGTCGAGCAAGCTTGACTTCTATCTGGAATAAACCATCAGCCGATCCTATGGATTGGGATGCTGGACGTCCAGTATTTGCAGTGAAATAAGTCTAGTGGTATTAAGTCAAATGATAAGTTGCTAGATTCTGAGTAAAAATCTTGAAAAAAGACAGCACGAAAGAATCTAGTAAAATTTGGCAAATTTTACTAGGCTAGACAAGGAATTGTGCAGATAAAACTAATTATCTTCCATAAACCTCCTTGGTGGCGTATAGAGTTGGTGGTTGCGTAGTAGCACATCCACCAGACGCACAAGTTTTCTTGCGGTTAAAACGACGGCTCTTTTGTGTTTATGTTTGGGGACTTCATCTTTCTTTTTCTTGTAAAACTCTGCGTATTCCACGTTATGTCTTCGTACAGAGTTGGCGGCTTCAACTAAGTAATAGCGAAGATAACGATTGCCTCGTTTTGCAAGAGAAGTATTTTGAGATGAGGTATTGCCAGATTGTGTTTCTTTCCAATTCAAGCCAGCATATTTAGCGACTTGAGGATGGTCTTTAAAGCGTTCAATCTGTCCTATTTCAGCGATAATTCCTGCAGCGAATACCTTTCCAATACCAGGTACACTGGTCAAACATTGGTATTCAGGGATAATTTCTACCATGTCTTCAATGGCTCGATCAATTTCTTTAATCATCTTCTCTAAACTCCGTATTTCGCGAGCAAGGAGACTGAGTACAATATTGACAGAATCTTGTTGGACGAGTGATAAGCGGTAACTTCCTTTTATGGCAGCTTTTATTGCTTTTGCAAGTTTCTCAGGAGCTTTGAAGCGACCTCGCCCGAGTTTCTGGATGAGTTCCGTGAAATCTTCAAGAGGAGTATTTGCGAGTTCATCTAGCGTGTAATCTTCGGTCATGAGTGTCATAATTGTGGCAGACCAAACAGAGGTACTCAATTCTTCATTCTTTAATTCCGCAGAGAGCGTATTGCACTTGTAGTAGATGTTTTCAATGAAGTGTTGTTTTGTACGTACTAATTGTTCCACGAGCTGAAGTCGAGTTCTTGTGAGATGTTGTAGTGCCAGATACTTTTCTTCTTTAAGATAAGATCTTGTAAAGCGTTCAATGCGGAAGTAATCCGCGATGTAGAAAGCATCAAGGGTATCATTCTTGTTTTCTTCGAATGCCTCACGATATTTCTTTATTTTGGCTGGTTGTTCCACCATGACCTCGACTCCGAGCTGCTTTAACTCCGAGTCTTCGTGGAAGAACATTGCAGGATGAAAACTGTAGAGGGATGTGGCTTCCATGCCAATGACGACTCTATTAAATTCATACTTTTCGTTAAGTGAGAGTACTTGTTCTTTGATTTCAGAAGCACCAATCATATCATTGGTAAGTGAAGCAGCGTACAAGACTCCAAGTTCCGTGTCATTTGACATGATGCACACATCGAGTTTGGTAGAGCTGACGTCTAAACCGACAAAACATTTCATTTGGAAGGACCTCCTTTCATTTGATTAGGAAACTATACTTGACTACTGAGAGATTCCCCAGAACTCTGTATCCCTTCATCCTCGCTTATTAGAATACCCATCACAGCGATTACTTACCGCCTGCTCGCTACTAAGAGCAGAGTAATCACGGTGGAAACAGCTAGTGAGTTGGAAGATTTGATACAGCTCGGGTCGCAGACTTATGAAGAAGACGAAGCAACAAGGAGAGTTAGCATATTCCTTTTGAGTCCATTCCTAAGAATAATTATTCTGGGAAACGTCACAATAGTCAAGTAAAACGATAACAATTGTTAGAAAATTGGGGTGAAAAATACCCATAAAATATATTATACGAGGAGATAACAAATGAAAAAATACCTATTATTTCTTGTAACTGGCCTTTCATTAATTGGGACTGTAGCTTGTACAAATCAAAAAACTACTGAAAAACCTAAAGAAAACCAATCTACTTCAACTCTTTCAGAAACAAAAGAAAATGAACAAAAGAGTTCACCATCTGAAAGCTCAAAAAGTGATACAAAAGATGGAGAAGAAAAAACATCTGAGTCTTCTAATCAATCCATCCGAACATCAGAAGGTAGCAAGTCGGAATTAGGACAAGCAAGAATTACATTGTTTCAAGAGGGTATCGATTCTTCTCGTCTATCTGACCAAGAAGTTCTAAAATTATGGGAGCAAGCAAAGGCGGATAAAACTAAATTCATTAAAAGCGTTAAAGAAAAGTTGAACCAGTAATTACAGAGATAAAAATTAAATTTGTATCTTATATTTTCTTCTATAATATAATTGTGAATATTTATAAGCAGAATTAAAGCATTCTCCTCATAAGAATGATAAAATAAGGATGGAATTGATGACAAAATAAATAAACAGAAATCGAGAGGCATGAGGCTTCTGTCCTCACTTGCAATAAAGGCTTTCGATAAACTATATATTTTAATTTATTTTTTCCTCAATGCAATTTTAAATAATGTTTAGAAGTCCTTTCTTTGAGGGCTTTTAGTTTGATTAAAATAGTTGAACAAAGCACTATAATTCACTAAAATAAAAAGAAAAACATTTTAAAAAGGAAAATCCAATGAAAAAATTCAAAAAAATAGGCCTCTGGGTTGTAAGTATTTTGCTGGTCCTTCTGGCTGCAGGATTTATCTACATAAAGTCCAGTACCTATCATCCTACTCCTCAAGCGGCAAAGAGTGCAAGTCAAGCCGAGAAGTTGGATAATGCTTTGGTCTTTAAAGGCAATCCAGATAAACCCAGTATCATCTTTTATCAAGGCGCTTTGGTGGACAATGCAAGCTATAGTATTTGGGCCAGTAAAGTAGCAGAAGCTGGATATTCTGTTTACCTTCTCAAAGAGCCTCTGAATCTTGCCATTTTTAATCCTGATCTGGCTGAGAAAGTAATCAAGGATGAACATCTCTCCCAATATATCGTTGGCGGTCATTCTCTAGGTGGAGTTATGGCCAGTCGCTTTGCAGCAGGCCATCAAGATAATTCAGCCTTAGAAGGTGTCTTTTTCCTGGCAAGTTATCCTGATCAAAAAGGAAGCTTGAAAGATTACAAGGGAAAAGTCTTATCCCTCGTAGGTTCAAAAGATGGTGTGCTCAACCAGTCTTCATATGAAAAGGCAAAAACCTATCTGCCACAACAAACGGTGAATGTAACACTGGATGGCGGTAATCATGCCGGGTTTGGCAGCTATGGTGCTCAAAAAGGTGATAATCAAGCGGACATCTCAAATGAGAAACAACAAGAAGAAATCGCCGCAGAACTCATCAAGTGGCTCCAAACATCCGAAAAGTAAAAAAGAACGCTTTGAGAAGTGTTCTTTTTCTTTCTGTTTATTCAACTGCAGCAAATGGTCCAAAGAGCATATTATTATTTTGGACATTGACGTCAATAACATTGTAGAAAGCATTTGGTGTATCAGCAACATCCCAAACAGCAAGGATGATATGGTAGCCTGAACGATTGCTTGGGACAGTGATAGAGTGTGTCAAGTTGTTAGAAGCAGTAGAGCCATCATGATTGACAGTACCAATGAGCTCTAACTCCGAACGTTTGAGTGGCGCATTTTGATCCCAACCTGTTTTGGTCATGTAATAGTGCCATTTGGTTGTTTTATGTGGTGCTGTATATTTCCACGTGAACTGATTGACACCAGTGTTTATTGTTGTTTTTTTCCAACGGTCGCTGGTTTGATTATCTAGGACAAAGTCAGCGATTTGTCCTAGACCGCCATTCGCTGAGGCGATGCGTCCATCTACAGGTCCGCTTTCAGGGAAACCTTTAGGGGCTTCAAGTGATTGAGGATTTGTGATGACATTTCCATAGAGATTATAAGCTGTTGTCCAGCCATATTTTTCATAATCAAGCTTTCCTTGATAACCACGTGCAGGAGGGCTCTCAACGTAACCGTGAGCCAAGACCGTTTTAGTATTGAAAGCCAATGAAGCGCCCAATACTCCTAAAGTGATTAAAAACCCAATAAACATTTTTTTCATAACTTTGCTCCTTTCTGCTTGTTAAAGCACATCATATTTCTTTCCAAGGACCGTAAGCACCTGACAAGTCAGGCTGATCACCCTTGGTCCACCATTTTGCTTCGTATTCTTTTCCATTGTAGTAGACGCGGTCACCCGTCCAATATTCTTTATCCTTGAGCCATGTATTTTCAGGAGTTACTGTGTCACCTGCCGTGCTAAAAGTCGTGCTTGCACTATCAGAACGAATGCCAGCATTATTGATTGCGACGACTTCAACGGTATAAGTCGTTGCAGCTTTAAGGCCTGAGATAGCTTGCAATCCATCTTTACTTGTATAAGTTTTTCCCCCAACTTTAATCTCGTAGTTGGCTATCCCAGATGTGTCTGTTGATTTTGCATGAATTGTAGCACTGGTTTCTGTAAGATCAGAAACTGTGATTATTGGAAGTGTTGGTTTTGCTTCATTTCCGCCCCCAGTGTCCCCAAAAAGCATTGGAGCATAGGTGTTGACGAAGGAATTGTTATAATTTACACCAGTTGCGTTCTTACCTGCATCCCAATTGACGGACCAGGTCATCAAGCCTTTGATTTCATTACCAGAAGCTTTTAGGCGTTTTAAGGCATTTTCGACCGCTTTAGGATTTTTGACGTAACCTGTTGCTGCCGCGTCCTCATTTGCAGGCAAGCCAATCACAAACTTGTTTGCTGGAATTTTGATGAAATTATCGGTTCCAGTGACGAGACGGTGTGTTAAGCCATAGAGGAAGGCTTCTTTTTGCTCGTCGTTGGATTGGGAAATCCACATGTTTAAGTCAGAATCCCAAAATCCATCGCCGCCTTGGTTGTAGTATTGAGGATTAATATAATCGTAATCACCTTCTAAACCATTGATATAAGGCGCATACTTCCCTGTAGTCGTAAGATAAGGAAATTCTGGTGCCATCGTAATCATAAAGTTCTTACCTTGTTGACGATAATGTGCTTTAACTTTCCGTAAAGCTGACGGGATGACGGTATTATTGTCAGCTGCATCAATAGCAGATTGCTCTAAATCAATATCCAAACCGTCAAAGCCATAAGTATCAACAAGGCGGATAATCTCATTCACAAAGTCATCCTCTTGCGCTTTAGTAAGTTCAATGTGAGCGTCCGCACCTCCTAGTGCAATTAATACAGATTTACCTTCTGCATTGAGTTTTGCAACCTCAGCTCTGAATTCAGCATCGGTCTTATTATAAGGTTTAAATGTTGGAAGTGTACTTCCTTGAGGAGTTTTCATGAAAGATACGTTAATAACATTGTATCCGTCTTGTGTCTGTGAAAGGTCAAAATCAACAGAGGTTCCGTATTTATAACCATCTTTACCTGTTGATTTCCAATTGTGCCAATAACCGACTAAAACCTTATCGGTGGGATTGACCATTTCATCGGCGGCATCTGCTTGAGCATGCGCACCAGTAAAACCAAGTGTAGCCAAGGCAAATGTCGCTATGGCTATCTTTAAGTAACGTGTGTTTCCATTTTTGATCATAGTTCCTCCTGTTGGTGGTAAGACTATGTCCGGACTAATCATGTAAGCGCTATAATTATTATAACAATTTTTAATTTTCGATTCAATTAAAAAGGAAATTTAAAAAATAAAAATAAGGTAATGCCAAAGGAAGATACAGAGTAAAGAGTATAAATAAAGCTTTCTAGGCAACCCAACATAGGCAAAATTTGCAAACGAATAACTGCCTTTAAAAGAGGGGATGTGTTAAAATTAAGAAAATACTAAAGAAAACGGTTAACTTAGAAAAAGAGGAGGAGCATTATGAAACATTCTAATAAACTAAAACCTATATTACTTGCTGGGTTGTTTATCATTGTGGTAGAAGCAATTGGGAGTTTATCAGGTATTTTAGCTGGTGATATCAAATCAATTTATAACAATTTACAACTTCCCCCATTGGCGCCACCAGATTATCTGTTTGGTATTGTTTGGCCAATTCTCTATGCCTTGATTGCTGTAGCAGGTTTTATAGTTTTTCAAAATTTAAAATTAAGAAAGAGTGAAGCTCAGCCTGCCCTCATGCTTTATGTTATCCAGCTATTCCTCAACTTTATCTGGAGTATCATCTTTTTCAAAGGTTATTTCTGGTTTGGCGTGCTCGTTATTTTTGTTCTTGATATTGTGGTCTATCTCTGTATTAAGAAATTTTTCAAAATTAATCAATGGTCAGGAATCCTACTCTTGCCCTACTTTGTCTGGATACTCTTTGCGACTTATTTGAGTTTGGCTGTTGCTATTTTGAATTAGAGAGCATTGAAGAAGACTGTTGATGAGAAACTTTATGATGCAAAGTCTAAAGGCAAAAATCAAGTCCTATATTAACAGGTCATAAACCCCTCCACATATATAGTCCCCAAAATCACCAAGAAGATGTTAAAATAATACTGTACAAATAAATTTACTTCTATTAAGTGAAAATATCCTAAATTTTAACAGGTTGAAGACGTAACGAAAACAAGGCGATTGTGTAAGCATTGGCAATAGCCTTTTTATATGTCAACCAAAGTTAACTCTTACCTTTAGTGAAATAAGAAGTAGTGATACGAAGACTTAAAAGTAGAGATTTTGGTACGTGCCATTTTGGTAAATTATTTAATTTTCTATTCTTGGAGGATTTATGAAAGAATACATGCAGAAGATGGGCCGATCGCTCATGCTTCCGGTTGCGACTTTACCTGTTGCAGCTTTATTTACGGGGATTGGGGATTGGATCGATCCTACAGGCTGGGGCGCCAATAATGTATTGGCAGCCTTTATGATTCAAGCCGGACAAACGATTCTGAATAACTTAGGCTTACTCTTTGCTGTTGGACTGGCCTTTGGAATGTCCAAGGACAAAGACGGTTCCGCAGCTCTGGCTGGGGTAGTGTCTTTCCTTGTGCCTATGACCTTACTCAATCCTGATTCTGTGGCGCTTTTGCAAAGAATCGATGTCGAAAAAGTGAATACTGCATTCACAAAGATTAATAACGGGAACGTTTTTATAGGGATTTTAGCGGGTCTCATCGCAGCGGCAGTCTATAATAAGTTCAGCAATACGAAATTGCCGATGGCCTTGTCTTTCTTTAGTGGACGTCGTTTAGTGCCCATACTTACTGCGGTTATCATGGCTGCACTTTCAGCTGTTTTACTTTTCCTTTGGCCAGCTGTTTTCGGAGGCTTAACCACTTTTGGTAAAGCTATTGTTAACCTTGGTCCTTTAGGAGCTGGGATTTACGGTTTCTCGAACCGCTTGTTAATTCCCACAGGTATGCACCACGCGCTCAATAATGTTTTCTGGTTTGATGCTGCGGGTATTAATGACATTGGTAATTTCTGGAAAAACGTAGGAACTCAAGGGATTACGGGTCGTTATCAAGCAGGTTTCTTCCCTATCATGATGTTTGGTTTGCCTGCAGGGGCATATGCTATTTATCGTAATGCACGTCCCGAAAAGAAAAAAGCGACGGCTTCACTTATGCTTGCTGCCGGATTTGCTTCATTTTTCACTGGTGTAACTGAACCATTGGAATTCTCTTTCATGTTTGTGGCTTGGCCACTTTATGTTGTGCATGCAGTATTAACAGGGATTTCGATGTTTATTGCCGCGCTTTTCCATTGGACTGCTGGCTTTAACTTTTCAGCAGGTCTCATCGACTTCATCTTGAGCTTACGCGTGCCTATTGCGAATCAACCTTATATGCTTCTCGTGCTCGGTTTGGTTATGGCAGTCGTTTATTACTTTACTTTTGACTTTGTCATTAAGAAATTTAACATGATGACACCAGGTCGTGAAGAAGGCGGTGAAGGGGAAGAAGATCCAGATTTATCTTCTGCAGATGAAAAATTTGCTTACCTTGCCGGCCGTATTTATCAAGGTCTTGGCAAAGATAATCTTAAAACTGTGGACAATTGTACGACACGATTACGTTTGACTGTCGAAAATTCTGACTTAGTGAATCAAGCTGCAATCAAAGCAACTGGTGTACCTGGAGTGCGGGTTTTAGATAAGAAGAATGTCTAAGTCATCGTAGGGACAGAAGTCCAATTTGTAGCAGATGAATTGAAAAAAATTCAACAAACAGGAGAAGTTCCGGATCCTATTGTAGAAACAGCAAAAGAGGTTGTTCAGTCAGAAACTAAAGCAATTACGCAAGAAATATTTGCTGTGGCAACAGGTAAAATTATGCCAATCACGGAAGTACCGGATCAAGTTTTCTCAGCCCAAATGATGGGAGATGGCTTTGCGATATTACCAACAAAAGAAGAAGTATTTGCACCACTCTCAGGTAAAATAACAAATATCTTCCCAACTAAACATGCGATGGGGATTCAAACAGAATCAGGCTTAGAAGTTCTTTTACATATGGGCTTAGATACGGTTGAACTCAAGGGCGAACCATTTAAGTTGGCTGTTTCTGAAGGACAAGTGCTTAAAAAAGGAGATAAGATTGCGGATATGGATCTGCAAAAAATTAAAGCTGCAGGTAAAGGAACAGAAATTATTGTTGCTTTTACAAATGCGGAGCGCTTAGAAAATATCAACCTTACAAAAACGGGGAATGTCATTGCCAACCTGGTGATTGGTCAAGTGACAAGTAAATAAAGAGAGAAGTGGAATTATTTCCACTTTTTATTTTACGCAAAACAGAAGGAGGGAGCTTCCTCTTTCGAAATTTTTCAGTTTTTACTTGACTTTATAAGTTTACATATGTAAACTATAGGTGTAGAGTTATTAAAAGAACAGAAAAATTTAAGGAGGTTGAGATGAAAGATGTACATAAAGAGCATATGCATCACGAGATGCATGATATGGCAGAAATGGATCAACATGACGGACACGATATGATGAACCATGGAGGGCATATGATGCACATGGGTAATATGGGCAAGAAGCTAAAGGTCAGTATTGCGCTCATGGTGCCTTTGCTTGCTATTTCAAGTATTGCCGGATTTCAGCTGATTAGCTTTCAAGGCGATTCGATTGTCAGACTTATTTTAGGATCTATCATTTTCTTCTATGGTGGCACTCCTTTCTTTAGCGGCGCACGTGGCGAATTCCAATCCCGGAAACCGGCGATGATGATGCTCATTACGATGGGGATTGTCGTGGCTTATGCTTACTCTGTTTATGCTACGGTCTTATTATGGACAGGTGGGGAGGCAATGGACTTTTGGTTTGAGCTCTCGACCCTGATTGTTATCATGCTGGCAGGTCATATTATAGAGATGCGGGCAGTGAGTCGTGCAGGCGATGCTCTTAAGGACCTCGCATCCCTCATTCCTAAAAAAGCACATCTGAAAGAGGGAAAAGATGTAGCCATCTCTGAGCTTCAAGTGGACGATATTCTTCTCGTAAAAGAAAACGAACGTATTCCAGCTGATGGTATTGTGACATCAGAAACGACTCATTTGTCTATTGATGAATCGATGATCACAGGTGAATCGCGTTTGGTCGCAAAAGAAGCAGGAGATACAGTTTACGGTGGTTCTCTAAACCAGAACCTCCCTTTTGAAATGAAAGTGACTTCACTAGGAAAAGATTCTCTTCTGGCGCAAATTGCGCAATTGGTAGAGAAGGCGCAAAAGCAAAAATCTGCCAGTGAAAACTTAGCAGATCGTGTGGCAGGTTGGCTTTTCTGGGCAGCATTGAGCGTGGGTCTTGCTTCCTTTATCATTTGGACGATGACTTCTTCATTGAGCTTTGCGCTCATGACTGCGGTATCCGTCTTTGTCATTGCTTGTCCTCATGCTTTAGGTTTGGCTGTACCTTTAGTCGTGGCACGCTTAACCAACCTTTCGGCTAAAAATGGTTTATTGATTCAAAATCGTACCTCCCTTGAATCTATTAGTAAAATAAAATATGCGCTGATGGATAAAACCGGTACATTAACAGACGGAAAATTTAGTGTACGTCAAGTTGTTGATTTGGCTAAGGATGATAAGGTAGATATACTACAAGTTATGGCCGCATTAGAAAGTGGCTCAACACACCCTATTGCCCTCTCCATTGTCAATGCTGTTGACGATTTGAAGTTACAAGCAGAAAATCTGGAAAACCTTCCTGGTGTGGGCTTGAAAGGGACAGTCCAAGGGAAAAATTACAGTATCGTTTCTTACGCTTACCTCAAAGAAAATGACATCACGATTGATGAAGCAGAAGTCCAAAAGGTTTTTGATCAAGGCTTAACGGTTTCCTTCCTCGTTTCGGATAAAACACTTTACGGCTTTGTTGCTTTAGGTGATTCACCAAAAGAAGATGCGAAATTCTTTATTGAAGAGTTGAAAAAACGTGATATCACACCTGTAATGCTGACCGGAGATAATGAAGCCACCGCAGCAAAAATTGCAAAAAATCTTGGTATTGCTGAATACCGTGCGGAATTAAAGCCAGAAGATAAAGCAAATATTGTTCAAAATTATCAAGAAAAAGGCGGTGTTCTCTTTATCGGTGATGGTGTCAATGACTCGCCTGCGCTTGCTACAAGTGATCTCGGCATTGCGATCGGAGGTGGAACATCTGTCGCCATCAATACAGCAGATGTTGTCTTGGTCAATTCACATCCGAGTGATGTTTTAGCACTGATTGAGATTGCAAAACGCTCTAATCGCAAAATGAAACAAAATCTTTGGTTTGGGGCAGGATATAATATCATTGCCATTCCTGTTGCGGCAGGAATTCTTTACCCAACCTTTGGTATCTCTATTGATCCACTGGCAGCTGCAGTATTGATGAGCATCTCAACTGTGGTTGTCTCAATCAATGCGATGGGACTAAAATATGAAAGACCACAAGAAAAATAAAAAAACTCCTAATTAGGAGTTTTTTTTTAGGTTTGGTAAGAATACATACGTAATCTCTCGTCCTCATCTTCAGCTTGAACAAAGCCAATAAATTCCCAATCGTAGCGTTCATAAAGATGAGTATGGTTAGTGACAAGATAGAGCTTGTGAATTCCTTGCGTCTTCATATCATCACAAGCTTCTTGCAGTAACTTTTCCGCAATCCCTTGTCTTCGGAAGTCTTTTTCCACATACAAAGCACAAATATTAGGGGATAAATCCTTACGATTATGGAAATCATTTTCAATAATTCCAAGGCCGGCAATAATTTCTGACTCATGTATCATCACATACCATTGAGGAATGGTTTCTGAGCCATGAAGGCAAGCCTCCATGCTTTCTTGATAGGCAGAAAGAGGAATCTCCCATTTATGGTGAAACCAGTTTGCAGCTTGTTCAAGCTTTTCCTCATGGTCGCGGAGCTTTATAATTTGCATGTGATCCTTTCCCTTCGCTCTATTTTTAACTTATTTTATCATATCTTTTGAAATTATTGCCTCACACTTGTCAGCAAATATTTTATATGGCATATATTATCATATTGTACAATATATAATATCTTGAACATGATATTGAGACCTCTTTTCTCGGTGTTAGAGCTTATTTGGCCAATCTTACTGTCAAGAAACATCTAATGTCTGCACCTCTTTTGACTCCGTTTGTTATAACAAGGACAATATTCAGTATTTTCTTACAAGTGTTTATGTAACCGTTGACAAATAATGTTGTATGTGATAGACTCTATGTGTAAGTAAGAGAAAAACTAAGGGTAACCATGTAGTTACTCTTTGGGTAATGTAACTGATAAGCAGGCAGGACTCAGATCATATAGTAAATGAAATCCGTTAACACGGTTGCTTTACTATACGGTCTGAGTTTTTTTCTGGAAAGGAGTAAATGTTGAAGGTTAAAAAGATATTAAATAATAATGTTGCAATTATTGATAAGGGTGGTCATGAATCAATCATATACTCATCTGGAATTTCTTTTAAAAAAAAGGTTGGCCAACCAATTATAGATTCTGAGATTGAAAAAGTATATGTACTTGATTCTAAAGATCGGTTAGAACATTTTAGTTATCTAATGAGTCATTCTGAGGAACGAATGATTTGCCTTGTTAATAGCTTAGTTGAATACGGGGAAAAAAACTTAGGTCAAAAAGCAAATGATTATTTATATTTGGCTTTACTGGATCATATTACTTTTGCTTGGAAAAGGGGAACGAAGGAACAGTTCATTCGCAGTCCATTATCTTGGGAAGTACAAAAATTGGACTAATGTCAAATAATTGGACATAAAATGAGCTATATTTTCTTAAAATATTTTTCTTCCTTCTGATTTGGAGTTAAACCATTGTTGGCAGAATGAGGATTATAGTTGTTGTAGAATTGTTCGATGTATTCAAAGCAAGAGAGTTGAACCTCTTGAATGGTGTGATAAGTTCTTCGATTAATTTCTCTTTGTTTAAGGTACTTGAAAAAGACCTCAGTTACGGCATTATCATAAGGATACCCAGGTTTAGAGTAAGAAGCAAGTAACTGATGCTCATCTAATATTTTTCTAAAGGAAGCTGATTTAAATTGACTCCCTTGATCTGAATGAAAAATAATTGGTTCCTTAGGTTTTCTCTTATTTATAGCCATCTCTAGGGTGTCACAAGCAAGTTTAGCATCAATCTTATCACTTACTTTCCAAGCGATGCATTTTCTAGAGTAGAGGTCAAGAATGGCGCAGAGATAAACGTGACGCTTAGGTCCTATAGAAATATAAGTGAAATCAGTTGTCCAAACTTGATTCGGGGACTTCGGATTAAATTCTTGTTTAAGGAGATTATCAGAAGAAAATGCAGGAGAGTGTTTTGATTTAACCCGAGGTTTAATGGTCGACATTTTAGGGAGTGTCATAGACTTGAGAAGTCGTAAGATACGGCCTTCAGAAATATTAACGCCATAATCACGCAGAAGAATGATTTTAAAAGCTCTCGTTCCAATTCTTTTCTTAGCTTTCATATAAATCTCAAGGAGTAATTTTCTCAAGCGTTGATTTTCTATTTCACGCTTCGAAGGCTTCTTGTTAATGAAGTTATAGTAGGTGGAACGATTGACATGTAAAACACGACAGAGCATAACTGTCGTGTGTTCAAATCGGAGTCTATAGACTGCTTTTAATCTCACTTGGAGTTTTGCATGAATATGGCACTCGCTTTTTTTAAGATCAGATTTTCTTCCTCAAGTTGTGCATTCCTTTTTTGTAATTCTTGAATCTGTTTGGCAGTCAACACCGTATTATCTTCAAGACGAACTTGAGAGTACTGCTTAATCCATTTTGCAAGAGCAGAGACGGAGACGCCATAGTCTCTACAGAGTTCGGATTGAGTTTTACCTGTTTGATAGAGGTTGACGAGAGATTGTTTGAATTCCTCGTCGTAACGTTTAAAGCCTGACATAAAAGTCCTTTCATTTTTGTGTCTTCTTAGACAGATTATAACACACATATTTGTGTCTACTTTTATAGTATAGCTCCACTCAAAAAACAAATTAAAGACCTTGAAATTCAAAAGTCAGAAGAGCTTAAATTACTTAAAACAACAGAGAGCAACGTTCAAAATATACAAGATTTGGTTACGGAAGAAGAAAGCAAACTTGAGAATTACAAGCAAGAAATAAAGTATTATGTAAAGCTTGAATCTGACAATAAGACTTTGACACAAAACTTGGGAAAGACAGCGGATAAACTTAATACCGTAAAGGAAGAACTTAAAAAGATTAATAGTGTTGGTTGGTTTAAGCGAGCATTTAAATTATGGTAATGGAAATAGCAAAAAAATATGAGCTATAAATAATTAGATAAATTATGTGCTTCTCAAACTTGAAAAATCACTTTAGTATTTTGAGTATGAATGTAAATCTTAATAATCCAAAAAGCAACGTGTTGAATCAGAAGTTTGCACTGGGATGTGCTATTGTCCGTGATGCTAAGGTTTTTCCTCATGGACGAGCCATTGTCGAACTTAGATGCAAAACTACGTGTCTCTATGCGTACGGAAATTGCGAAAATCCATCGTCGAATCGGGGCAACAACAATTTATGTCACTCATGATCAGATAGAGGCAATGACTTTTGTGGATCGTATTGCTATTATCAGCTAATGGTAATAAAGTTTCTAGTTTATCAGGGTTTGAATTTGCATTGCCTGAAGGTCAAGAAAAAATATTGAAAAGCCAAGAATATGATGGAAAAAAAGTCTGGTTAGGTGTTTGGCCAGAAGATATTTCAGCTGGGACTTTGCAAGAAGATGCGTATCCCTATTCTCAAGTTGAAACTAAAGTCGTTGTTTCGGAATTATTAGACCCTGAGACAATGATGTTTCTGAGGAAGAATGATATTGAATTTGTCTCACGTGCAAAAGCAAGTGATTTCCGTGAACCTGGGAATAAAATTGTGGTTACGATGAATTTAAATAAAGCTCATTTCTTTAATAAGGATACAAATGAGCGTATTTCTGAGAAATAATAAGCAATTTGGATGCAGAAACATCCTTTTGTTATTGGTAAATTATGATAAAAGTGTATTAGATATACGAGAGGGTATGAAATGTTGAAATGAGAATTATTGAATCAGTTAGGCAAGCCGGTTAAGGGTAAAATTGACCATGAGAAAGAAACTAAACCTTTATTCGGTGGGATTATAATGCTTATTTCTTTTGCGGTTGCACCAAAAATTGCGATCTCACTCTTAGATATGGCCAAAAATAATATGAATAAGTTCTTTTATTTTGGTTAATTCAGAAAAAATTCTTCCGATATTATATTGGGATAATTTTTTCTGAATTAACCAAAGTCCTAAATCTAAAATGATATAATTGATTGAATAAATAAAAAAACTTTTTTATGGGAAGGCGATTTAATAAGTTGAATGATTTAAGAAAACTTGAGAATCTTGAAAAAGAAATTTATTATTTTGAGAAAATGTTGAAAGAAAATGATTCAAGTGATCATTTGAAAAAATACTATAAAGAGATATTACAGGAAATAAATGAAGAAGTAAGGAGCTTGAAAAAAACTTTGGATGTCTCGGTTGTTGAAAATAAAATAACAACTTACAATGGTTTGAACGAATTATTTGAATCATTTCCTGAGAATAGAAGAAGAAAAGTTAACAAGATCATGCAACGAGGAGATTATTTTAATCTCGTGTATAATCTAAAAGAAGAGAAGATGACAAATCAAAAAAAGAATGAAATAGTTTACTCAACTATTCCATATGATACTGGAAGAAATACCCCCATAGAAGAAATTCCAAATTTATATAGGGAGAGGAAAGGCGGGAAAATTAAGTTTACGGTTGAAAAGACAATTAAAGGGAAACGTTTTAGAAAAAGATTTGATGAAATTAATCTTGCTATTGATTATCTTAATAAATTAAAACAATCTACCTCTGTAAAATAGAACAACTAATTTATAGAGTGGGATCATAGGTATTTAGAAAAAAGCGCCTTTGACTTCAATTTAGGTCTTAATTTTGGTAAAATGGGTCAGGAAAAAATAATTGTAACTGTACCAGAAGATATGGATTTCCAAAAAATTATTATTGACGGTACGTCGGGACAAAAAACTTTACGTGACTTGAAAGTTGAAAGCCTCAAAATCAATCTTCGAGATGGAGGTCTTGCCTTAGAAAAAGTTAAAGGAAACCAGCTCACCATGAATATTAGTGATGCTGCGTGGCAGTTGCGAGATGTGACTTTGTCGGGGCATTTGAAAGTAACTTCTAATGACGGTGCGTCTGTTTTAAAACGTGTAACAGCACAAAGTATGGATTTTGCTTCAAATGATGGTGCAACTATTTTTGAAAATCTTCGTCTGAAAGAGCGCAGCAAAATTGTTAAAAAAGATGGTCAATTGAAAATGATAAACAGTCAATGGCCAGGCTTAAATGCAGAGGCAGAAGAACTTTATGTAAATCATGTCAAAAAAGAGTTTCCTTATCAGACAGGAAATCAAGAGAAAGCTTTGACGGTTGAAGTTACAGATGGCAGTTTCTACCTCATTAATGAATAGGATATAAGGAAAAATGGATTTAAATTTTATTGAACTTTTGAAAATTATTTTTCTCGGCATCGTCGAGGGAATTACAGAGTGGTTACCTGTATCAAGTACAGGGCATATGCTTTTAGTGGATGCCTTCATTCATACCGACATGACACAATCTTTCAAAGATATGTTCTTTGTCGTCATTCAATTAGGCGCAATTATTGCGGTTATTGTGGAATTCTGGTCACAGATGAATCCTTTTGTTAATGTTGAAGGTAAAGGTGTGCGCATCAAACGCTCTGTCTTTAACATGTGGGTTAAGGTTGTCGTTGCCTTCCTTCCGTCTGCTGTATTTGGCTTATTCTTGAATGATTTCTTAGAAGAAAATTTCGGGACACCATTGACAATTGCCATTATGCTGATTGTCTATGGTATCGCCTTTATCGTGATTGAACGTTGGAATAAAACACGTGTACCAAAAATCAATACAATGAAAGAAATCACCTATCAAACTGCACTGATCATCGGGATGTTCCAAGTTCTCTCAATGATTCCAGGTACATCTCGTTCAGGCGCAACAATTATTGGTGCTTTGCTCATCGGTGTCTCACGTGTCGTTGCTGCTGAGTTTACTTTTTTCCTTGCAGTACCAACTATGCTTGGTGCCTCAGCCTTCAAACTCTTGAAATTCGGCCTTC
This sequence comes from Lactococcus garvieae subsp. garvieae, assembly GCF_029024465.1. NCBI lineage: Bacteria > Bacillati > Bacillota > Bacilli > Lactobacillales > Streptococcaceae > Lactococcus > Lactococcus garvieae. Next base: position 1,056,504 of record NZ_CP118950.1, on the reverse strand, counting down.
ACTTTAGTCTCTCAGAAGTGATTGCCCTTATCGTTGGAATGGTTGTTGCTTATGTTGTATCTATCTTCGTTATTAAATTCTTGATGAATTACATCAAACGCCGTGACTTCCAAATATTTGGTTGGTACCGTATTGCACTTGGGATTATCGTTATCCTCTTCATCCTTGTTGGGGTAATTTAAAACACATATCAGAAAAACCTACTCCGCTTAAGGTATATGGCCTTAAACAGAGTAGGTTTTTGTTTTGGGATTTTTTAAAGCTGAGATAGAAACAAAAATTTCCATTTTTATTTTATTTGTATTTTGGAAATAATTTGAGCAGCTTCCTGATCATATGAAACAGGGATGTCTAGTTCCTGCCTGCTGTCTAGTAATTTTTGAGATTCCTTCTCAACCCATGAAGGATCTTTAAGGTATCTTTCATCTTGATAATGGTTAGGATCTTTATAAAAATTTATTGAACCATCATGATTAGAGCTATAAGTAATAATTGTTGTCCCAGCCATTGTATTATCTTTGCTAAAGGATAAAGTGACAGTTTCTTGAGGAATAATTACAGAGCCTTTAAAAGGGAAAACCTGGTGATTTTGTCCATTTTTAGTAACATCAATAGACACAGGTTGATAATCACCTTTATAATAATGAATTATTGCCTCTGTGACGCGCGCATATTCAATTTGTTCGGCAGTATAACCTTCAAAAGAAGGAGATGTAGTTTGTGCCGTTTCTTTTGAAGGTGTATCTGTGGAAGAAACAGTACTTTCGCTAGTGCTTGACGAACGAGATTCTGCTGAGTTTTTTGAAGTTTTTGTGACACTCGAGTCTTGATTATTTTCAATTTGAGTGTGCTTTTTTGTTGTGTCAGAACACCCACTTAGTGCAAAAATACTTATTAATGCAGTAGAGAAAAGTAATGTTTTTTTCATAAAACCTCCAATATAGTTTTAATATCCAATATATACTTAGTATAACAAATTATAAACATTTTTAATATCCTCATCTATTATAACTATTTTTAATTGAGTAAAAATAAATCCTAAGAAACAAAAATTTCCAGTTCAATTATTTGGTCAAGGCACCATAATTTGGTATATTAATATTGTACCAAGCGGTAGGTAAAATGATTGGAGCGTGTAAAGTGTCAGAAGCAAAAGAAAAAATCATTGAGAGCAGTAAAAAACTTTTTTGTCAAAGAGGATATGCCTCAACTTCTATCCGAGATATTCTCGAGGACTCGGGTACTGGAAAAGGACAACTTTATCATTATTTTTTATCAAAAAAAGAAATCTGCTTAGAAGTGATTCGTTCTCACAGTAACGACTGGGAAACACAATGTTTTGATCCTCTATTGCGCCAGATGGAGGACCCCAAACAAGCTTTGCTTGCAATGCTAAACTGGGAAATTCAGGTGCATGAGGATGAAACACAACATTATGGTTGTGCTGTAGGAAACCTCGTCGTTGAACTTGGCGCGAGTGAGGATAAAGATTTTCGTGAGTTGTTGGGACAGCTCATGGAGACGTGGACAGCATTGATTCAAGCGAGGATTATGGAAATCACAGGTTGGACTCAAGCGCGTTCTAAAACGCAAGCTCAGCATATCATCTCAACGATACAGGGGAGTCTCTTGCTACTGAAACTTACACAAGACTGGTCAGTTTTTGAAAACGGCTTGGATCAATTAGGAAAAGAAATTAAGGCACTTGCTTAAACCATAGGAGGAAACAAGCATGAAAATTATATTTGACAAAACAGTAAGCGAAAAATTAGAAAAATTTGAAAATGCAGATTTTGTATTGGATTTCGACCACGAGTTAAGTGAAAAGAATGAAGCTATTGACGCATGTGCGGGCGGCATCTCACGTTACCGTATCCTTGCTATAGACAAAGGCAAGTTGCCAGAGGCTTTTGATGCACATATGGATTCAGAATTTGGCCCTGTTTACTTCAAAAAATGGGGAGAAATGTTCTGGAGTGCCCAAGATTTACATGCTAAAGTAGAAGGCAGCTACAACCTTATTGCTTTGAAAACAGACGGAGAATATTTGAGCCACAATCTTCTCATCGTAGACTATAGAGGAAAGCTTTAATATGGAGAAAAGGACATTTAAGAATCTGATTATTGGTTTTGGAAAAGCAGGGAAAACCCTTGCTAAATCATTGGCCAATAAAGGGGAATCCGTAGCAATTGTCGAGCAATCTACGCGGATGTACGGGGGGACTTGTATTAATATCGGCTGTATTCCGTCTAAATCTCTAATTGTAAATGGCCAAAAAGGTGAAGCTTTCACTGAGGCAGTCCTTCAAAAATTCAGCCTTGTTGAAAAGCTGAATAAAAAGAATTACCATATGATTGCGGATGAGCCCAATGCAACTGTAATTGATGGTAAAGCACGATTTCTTTCTGATCATGAGGTGGAGGTTTCAGAAGAAGGAAAGCCGGTAATGCTGGTTCAAGCTGAACGTATTTTTATTAATACGGGCGCGCGTGCTATACTGCCTTCGATTCTTGGTATGTCGGAGAGTAAAAATCTTGTGACATCGACAGGGCTGATGGACTTACAAGAAAAGCCTGAACGTCTTCTTATTGTGGGGTCTGGTTATATTGGACTTGAATTCGCATCCATGTTTTTGTCTTATGGGTCAAAAGTAACGATCATTGACTCCCACAGTATGTTTTTACCACAACAAGATAGAGATGTTGCGCAGCGCATAAAACAAGATTTAGAAGATGCCGGTGCAGTCTTCAAACTCGGCTATGAGATAAATGGTGTTTTTGATCGTAATGAAGAAAGCATCCTCAACATTACAAGAGAGGGTCAAGCAGAAGAAATACATGGAGATAAAATTCTACTTGCTACAGGTCGTAAGCCTAATACTTCTGGATTAGGGTTAGAAAATACTTCGATCAAGGTAGGCGAGGCTGGACATATCTTAGTGAATGAAAAGCTTGAAACTTCAGTTCCAAATATTTGGGCTTTGGGGGATGTACATGGTGGACCACAATTTACCTATACTTCATTGGATGATTTTCGCATCATTGAAAGTCAACTTTATGGCGATAAATCTCGAACATTAAGTAATCGAGGTGAACTGGCAAGCAGTGTTTTCATCACACCAACCTTGTCTAATATAGGATTAACCGAAACAATAGCCCAAGCTCAGGGTACCAGGTACCGTTTGTTCCGTTTAGAAGCTACAGCGATTCCAAAGTCTGCTGTGCTGGGACAAAGTAAAGAACTACTTAAAGCACTCGTAGACCCAGAAACACAAGAAATATTAGGTGCAACTCTTTATGCTGAAGAATCACATGAAGTAATAAATATTTTGTCTCTTGCGATAAAAGCAAAATTACCTTACACCATGTTAAGAGATCATATTTACACACATCCCACTATGAGTGAAGCTTTAAATGATCTTTTTGCTCCAGCAAATGAAGTGAAACTATAAGTTAAAAGCCCTTATTTAAAGGGCTTTTCTCTTATAAATTCTACATCTCCGCTTGATATAAAAAAATTAAAAGTCCGATATAAAATTACATAAAGTCAGTGAAAGATAATCTGCATTATAATAAATAAACAATTAAAAAGAGGTGAAATATGCGTGAGATGAAATTAAAAACAAAGATGATTCACGGTGGCATCAGTGAAGATGCTACAACCGGAGCGGTTTCTGTTCCTATCTATCAAGTGTCGACATATAAGCAAGATGGTCTAGGTCAGCCCAAAGCCTATGAATATTCAAGATCTGGGAACCCTACGCGTCATGCTTTAGAGAAACTTATTGCCGACTTAGAAGGGGGGGGTGCAGGGCTTTGCTTTCGGCTCAGGTTTAGCTGGTATTCATGCCGTTCTTTCTATTTTTAAATCGGGGGACCACTTGATTTTAGGTAATGATGTTTATGGGGGAACTTTCCGCTTAATGGATAAAGTCATGTCTAATTTTGGTTTAGAATATGATTTGGTGGATTTGACAGACATTGCTGCTTTAAAAGATAAGATTAAAGCCTCAACCAAGGCCATATATTTTGAAACGCCTTCCAATCCTCTGATGACTGTTTTAGATATCCAAAAACTTGCAGATATTGCTAAGGAAAATAATCTACTGACAATCGTTGACAATACTTTTGCCACACCTTACTTCCAACGTCCCTTAAGTTTAGGTGCGGATATTGTCTTGCATTCCGGCACGAAGTACCTTGGTGGACATTCCGATGTTGTTTCAGGGCTTGTCACAACAGATAAAGAAGATTTGGCTGAACGTATCGCCTTCATGCAAAATTCAATTGGTGGTGTTTTAGGTCCTCAAGATAGCTGGTTGGTTCAAAGAGGAATCAAAACTTTGGCACTTCGTATGGAGGCTCATGCTAAAAATGCTCAAAAAATTGCAGAATATCTTGAAGCATCAGAGGAAGTGAGCAAAGTCTATTATCCAGGTCTCCCGCAAGATCCAGGATATGAGATTGCTTCCCAACAAATGTCTGGTTTTGGAGGAATGCTTTCTTTCGAGCTTAAGGATGAACGTAAAGTCAAAGACTTTGTCGAAGCTTTAGAATACTTTACTTTAGCTGAATCCCTCGGTGGTGTAGAAAGTCTGATTGAAGTACCTGCAGTGATGACGCATGCTTCAATACCGAAAGACATTCGTGAAGCAGCGGGCATTAAGGATGGACTGATTCGCCTATCTGCAGGTATCGAAGATATCCATGATTTATTGGAAGACTTGAGTAAGGCTTTTGAGAAAATGAACTCTTAAAACACCATGAGGTGTTTTTTTATTATGTAAAAGAGAGGAAAAACTCTTTTTTTATAAGACACGGTATGCTATAATCAAGAAGAGAGATTTCAAAAGAAAGTATATAATTTATGAATTACAATAAGTTGTTTATACGTTTGAATGAAAAATTAGCAGAAAATGATATCCATTTAAGCTTACAGTGTGTGGGTGGTTTTGTCTTGGAGTATCATGGACTAAAAGCTACAGAAGATATTGATGCCTTTTATGACTCCACTGCGAAAGTTGAGGAAATTATTGCTGAGATTGGGCAAGAATTTCATGTCGGAACTGCTAATGAACCTTGGCTAAGTCATTCTATCGGGCATATCATGTCACTTTCTGATGAGGATAAAGTTTTAATCTTTGAGGCAAGTCATCTCGACGTCTATTTGTCTTCCTTGCAGTCCGTATTGATTGACAAAATTCAAGTCGGAAGAGCCAAAGATATTCCTGATATTGCTCAGATTATGAAGAAGCTAAACATTGAGCGTCCAGATACACTCCTTGATTTGCTCAACAGCTATTCCGAAGGGACTTCTGATCCTGCAGTTGTTTTAGAAGCTTACGGTCTCGCTTATGGCGAAGAAGCATTAAAAAATTATTTAAAAGAAAATCCCGAACTTTTGAGGCTATTATAAATGAATTGGAAAGAATATTTTGAAGCTGCGGCTCAAAAATCAAGAGGAAATGCGAGGCTCTGGCTCCGCTATTTGAATAAAGCTATCCAGCGTGATCAAATCTATTTGACACAAGATGATATTGAATATCTGCAACAGTCAGATCGCTTATCCTATTTTCAGCGTTTTTTCCTGACTTTAGCGGTTGAGGAGGGAAGCAAGGCCTGGGAAATGACCGTTTCTTTATCTGAACCTTCTCAGTTTTCACGCTTAAAAGCCGTTGTCCAAGAGTTAAAAAATTAATAGAATATAAAGTAAGAAATAAGAATTGCTAAAGCGGCAGTTCTTATTTTGACAAAAGGAGCCAAAGATGATTCAACTCACAAAAATTAAGCCCCCAACGCTTGAAGAAAACTTAAGACCAGTTGTGCTGACAGACGAAACAATGAGACAAAGAAAGCAAAATCTACTTGATAAAATGAATCAGGAGAATTTTGAGCGCTTAATTATCTATGCGGACCTGGAACATGGCAGTAACTTTGAGTACCTTACAGGGTTTCTCCCGCGTTTTGAAGAAGCCTTGCTTGTACTTCATAAAGATGGGAAAGCCTATCTTGTTTTAGGTAATGAAAACCTAAATAAAGCAGATAAGGCAAGAATAAAGGCAGAAGCTGTACATATGCCACATTTTTCTCTACCTAATCAGCCTATGCATCGACAAGAAACTGTTGAAGAAATCTTAAGTCAATGTGACCTAGAGCGCGCGCAAAAGATTGGTCTGGTGGGTTGGAAAAATTTTACCAGCACAAAAGAGAACAATGATCAGCTTTTTGATTTACCTCATTTCTTAGTTCATGCTATCCAAAGCTTATGTCCTAAAGCCAAGCTAGAAAATGCGACACGGCTCTTTATTGGGGAAAAAGGCGTTCGCACAACAAATAATGCAAACGAATTTGCCCATTATGAATTTGGTGCCGCCTTAGCAGGCCGCTGCATGTTACAAGCCATGAATCAGATAGCGCTTGGAAAAACCGAAATGGAAGTCGCAAGAGCATTATCTGATCTCGGACAAGCACATAATGTCGTTACAATAATGGCGACAGGGGAACGTTTTGTAAAGGCCAATATCTACCCAAGCAATAAAGTTATTAAAAGGGGAGACAAACTTTCCCTAACGACAGGGTATAAAGGAGGACTTCAAAGTCGAGGAGGCTATGCTGTGAGCCAAGCTTCGGAGTTACCAGAGGAAGAGAAAGATTATCTCTCGGCTGTCGCACAACCTTACTTTAATGCTGTAAAAACGTGGCTGGAAACGATAAAAATAGGGATGCAAGGCCAAGAGCTGTATAACAAAATAGAAGAAGTTTTACCACAAGAAAAATACGGATGGACGCTAAACCCTGGTCATCTTTCCGCTGATGAGGAATGGATGAGCTCACCCGTTTACCCACAGTCAACAGAACGTATCGAGAGCGGTATGCTATTCCAGATTGATATCATTCCATCTGTTCCTGGTTATGGTGGTGTAAGCTGTGAGAGTGGAATTTTCATGGCAGATGAATCGTTAAGAAAAGAAATACAGGAAGCATATCCTGACATTTGGGCGCGCGTGCAAAACAGACGCGCTTATATTCAAAAGGAATTAGGGATTACACTCTGTGATGAAATTCTTCCAACAAGTAGTGCAACAGCTTATCTACGTCCCTTTATGCTGGATAAAACGTTAGCTTTGACTGCAAAATAAAAAGCCCAATCAGGCTTTTTTTATTTTTAAATAGAAAGAGTTGAGAATTTTTTCAATTAAAAATTAATTATATATTATTGGATATATTATTGGAGGAATATTTTGAACCTGTGAAAGAATCTTCTATGAGGCTGAACAGGAGTACTGAGCATCCTAAACCAAAAGTGTAACGATTTAGAAGTGTTAAGCGCTTTATTTTCTCTGAAAATTTGAACATATCTTTTGACTAACATTATTCATTTTGTGATAATTATTAAAGAAGCAATAAAAATTAATAGAAAAATTGGAGATGAAAATCATGTCATTAATCGGAAAAGAAGTTGAACATTTCGTCACTGAAGCTTATCAAAACGGCAAGTTCTTGACAGTAAATTCAGATGATCTTAAAGGAAAATGGAACGTCATTGTCTTTTATCCTGCGGATTTCTCTTTTGTTTGTCCAACAGAATTGGAAGATTTACAAGAGCAATACGGTATTCTTAAAGACTTAGGTGTAGAGGTTTATTCATGTTCTACTGATACACATTTCGTCCATGCTGCTTGGCATGAGCACAGTGAAGCTATTGGGAAAGTAGATTATCCAATGCTAGCTGACCCCTCACAAAAGATTTCTCGTATTTTTGATGTATTGGATGAAGAATCTGGTTTATCACAACGTGGTTCATTTATCATTGACCCAGATGGCGTTGTCCAAGCTGTAGAAATTACTGCAGATGGTATCGGTCGTGATGCAAGTCAATTAGTAGATAAAGTGCGTGCTGCACAATATATTCGCAAAAACCCAGGTGAGGTTTGCCCGGCTAAATGGAAAGAAGATGCGGAAACTCTAACACCTGGTTTAGACTTAGTTGGTAAAATTTAATTTAATAAGGCGAAGTAGATTACTCGCCTTATTAAGCTAAAAAGAATGGAAAGATAAAATGTTAGAAGAAAATCTTAAAGCACAACTCAAGCAATATTTAGAGCTTTTAGAAAATGATATTGCATTACGCGTCAAAGCAGATCCTGAAGATGCCAATGGTAAAAAAGTACGGGATTTTGTTAATGAAATTGCTGAAATGTCCCCACGCATAAGTGTTGAAGAAGCTAAATTAGTCAAAGCACCTGGCTTTTCTGTCGTCCGCAAGGGAGAAATGAGAGGCATTGCTTTTGCTGGTATTCCTTTAGGTCATGAATTTAACTCGCTTGTGTTGGCACTTTTACAAGTAAGTGGTCGTGCACCAAAGATTGAAGAAGACCTCAAAAAACGTATTCAAGCTATCGATAAGCCTTATCATTTTGAAACTTACGTCAGTTTGACGTGTCACAACTGTCCAGATGTTGTCCAAGCCTTGAATATCATGAGTGTTCTTAACGAAAATATTACCCACACGATGATTGAAGGGGGCATGTTCCAAGACGAAGTCAAATCCCGTGGTGTAATGGCTGTACCAACAGTTTTTGTTAATGGTGAGGAATTTTCAAGTGGACGCATGAGTCTTGAAGAAATATTAAATAAACTCGTGGGTCAAGCTGGAAGTGAAGAATTTGACGACAAAGATCCTTATGATGTTCTTGTTGTTGGTGGGGGTCCTGCAGGTGCAAGTGCGGCAATTTATGCAGCCCGTAAGGGGATACATACAGGGATTTTAGCAGAAAAATTCGGTGGTCAGCCATTAGAAACTCTAGGTATTGAAAACTTTATCGGTACAACTTATACTGAAGGTCCTAAGTTGGCTGCCCAACTGGAAGAGCATGTGAAAGCCTATCCAGCCGACATTATGAAAACGCAAAAGGCAGTCAAATTAGAGAAAAAAGATCTGCTTGAAGTGACACTGGAAAACGGTGCAGTCCTTCAATCAAAGACAGTTGTATTATCAACGGGAGCCCGTTGGCGTTCACTCGGTATCCCGGGCGAGGAGGAATTCAAAAACAAAGGAATTGCTTATTGTCCGCATTGTGATGGCCCGATCTTTGCAGGTCAAAAAGTTGCCGTAGTTGGGGGAGGAAACTCTGGGATTGAAGCAGCCATTGATTTAGCTGGTGTAGTTGAACATGTGACTGTTTTAGAATTTTTACCAGAGCTTAAAGCGGATAAAGTTTTACAAGAAAAACTCTATTCCTTGGATAATGTTACCGTTCTAACTAATGTAGAAACAAAAGCTATTCATGGGACAGATAAAGTTGAAAGTCTAGATTATGTCGAGCGTGATACTCAAAAAGAAGTAAACCTCGAATTATCAGGTGTCTTTATTCTTATCGGTCTTGTCCCTAATACAGAGTGGCTTGAGGGAGTAGTAGAGCGTAACTCACGAGGCGAAATCATTGTCGATAAGCAAGGGGCTACTAATGTACCTGGTGTATTTGCTGCAGGGGATTGTACAGATTCAGCTTATAAACAAATTGTAATTGCTATGGGAAGTGGTGCAACAGCTTCGCTAGGTGCCTTTGACTATATCATTCGTCACTAAAACTAAAACCATCTTGTAATGTCTCAAGATGGTTTTATTATCTCTTGAGTTTGTGCTAAGTTTCACGTACTAAAATTGTAGCATTCACAAAATGTTTTTGCTATAATATTAAAGTAAAAATTGTTTACAAATGTAAATTAAATAAAATCTTGGAGGATTTATTAATGACTAAATTACTTGTTGTAAAAGGACATCCCTTGACAGCTGAGGACAGCTTCTCAATCAAAGGCTTGGATACTTTCGTATCAGCCTATAAGACTGCAAATGCAGATGATGAAGTAGAAGTGCTCGATGTTTTCTCTGCCAACATTCCTGAAATTGATCAAGACATGGCCTCTGCCTTTATTGCGATGCAAAATGGTGTAGACTTTACTGCCTTGTCTGAATCACAACAAGATAAAGTTGCACGTTTTGGTGCCTTTACAGAACAATTTCTCTCAGCAGACAAGGTAGTCATTGCAAGTCCATTGTGGAACCTTATGATTCCTGCTAGCCTTAAAAAATGGATTGATACAGTCAATGTTGCTGGTAAAACTTTCCGTTACACAGCAGAAGGACCAAAAGGTTTGGCAACCGATAAGAAAGTTATGCATTTGCAAGCAAGCGGTGGGATGTACAATGGTCAAGATACAGGTAGCCAGTACATGAAGACAATCTTTGAATTCATTGGTACAGACTTCTCTTCACTTAGTGTTGAAGGGCATGCTTACCAACCTGAAAAAGCGGAAGAATTCTTGGCTGAATTCCTTGGTAAAGTAGAAAAAGCAGCACAAGAGTTTTAATTCTAGAAAATCTCGGATATTAGTTGACCCATATTTATTTTTATATTAAAATTAAATAAGAAATAAATAAAAGAAAGAGCATTTCTTTGAAATGCCATGGGAACAACCTTATGATTAAATTTAGTATTCGTGCTGAAAATGTGGAAATTACAGATGCAATTCGTTCATATATCGAAGATAAAATTGGTAAATTAAATAAATACTTTAATGATGGACATGAGGTTACGGCCTACGTGAATATTAAATCTTATTCCGATAAGCGTAATAAGGTTGAAGTAACTGTGCCAGCTAAAAATGTAACTTTAAGAGCTGAAAACACTACTTTAGATGTACTTGCAGCTATTGATTTAGTAGAAGAAAAGTTAGAACGACAAATTCGTAAGTATAAAACGCGTGTAAACCGCAAATCAAAAATGAATGTCCCTACTGGATTAGCCTTTGGTGACGAATTTGCTCCATTAGACGCCACAGATGAGATTGATGAAGATACTGTAAAAATCGTCCGGACGAAACATGTTGATCTTAAACCGATGGATGCGGAAGAGGCAGTACTTCAGATGGATATGCTTGGCCATGATTTTTATGTATTCTTGGACGCCTATACGAATCGTACAAGTGTCGTTTATCGACGTGCCGATAAGAATATTGGATTAATTGAAACAGACTAATACAAAAAGACTGGTTGATAACCAGTCTTTTTTATTTTGAAATTAATCTTTATTTATATTTTTCTTCCAACTTACTCATCCATAGACCTAAGACAAGACCAATTACAAAGAGTAGGGCACTCATAAAGAAGGTTGAAACTGTTGCTCCAGCATAATTGATAGCTTCAGCACTTTGTGTAGGTACTACAATCAGTAATGTGCTCGAGAGCACTAAACCGATGATAAAGTTGTAAACTTTGGAGTGGAAATTAATCAGAAGTTTCTCCATTAATTTTGAAAAACTTACCAGAGCAAATAATCCACCAATGGCAATAGGAAGAAACACACCGAAAATGTCACGGTTTTTAAAACCTTCGAGCATCGGAGAGAAAAGTCCAAGAATCAAAAGAAGGTTTGATGGACTAAGTCCAGGTACTAAAACACCCAAGGCAATTAAAACACCTGCAAGGAAGAAGCCAAAGAAGTTTGCCGGAACCGTTCCTGCGTTGGCAGGTAACATATATAAAATAAGTGTTGACAAAATAAATGTGAGGATTAAAGTAAAAGTATCACTTTTATCACGAGCTTTTTGACGTGTGCTTTCTTTAAAGAGAGAAGGAAGAGTCCCTAAAATTGCACCAGCAAAGCCCCACAACACAATTATCTGATAATGAGCCAAAACCCACTCAAGAGGTCGACTAAGGAGAACTAAGCCTAAAATTCCACCAATACCAACAGGAAGGAAGAAAAGAAAATTCTTCTTGAAATCCTGACGAATATGAGCCAAGAAATGAAGCATACGTTCATAAATCCCTAAAATGGCTGCAAGAACCCCGCCAGAAACACCAGGAAGAATGAAGCCAAGAGCAATAATCATTCCTTTAATCAATCGAAAAATCCAGTTCATATTATCACTTTCTATTTTTAAACTTTTCCGACTATTATATCATAGATTACTTACACGAAACATATTTATCATACAAGTCGACAAAACACAAACTAGGATATATTCGAAATTTTACACTTTAAAAATAATTTTACTATCTTTTTTTGTATTTTTACATTAAAATAGAAGGCATAATGCATTTTTATATGATGATAGTATACGGATAAATAAAAAAGGAGGAAGAAGTGAAAGAGGTTAGACAACCGAAATATCAGCAAATTGCCATATTAATTGCGGAAAATATTGTACGCAACGAATTAAAAATTGGTCAAAAAATTTATGCAAGATCCACCTTAGCAACAACTTTTGGTGTTTCTCCCGAAACCGCACGAAAAGCAGTGAGTATTCTTAGTGATTTAGGGATTGTGGATTCAATCCATGGAAGTGGGGTTGTTATTGCTTCACGTCAAAAAGCGCAAGAGTTTTTGACCCAACATCAAGAAGTTAAGTCAATTCAGGACTTACAAGCTGATATTTTGAAAAGTGTTGCACGTCAGCAAAAGGAACTTGCCAACTTCTCATCTACTTTAGACAAACTCGTTGGACAAACAGCGCATTTTCAAAAATCCAACCCCATGACTCCGATTGAACTTGAGCTCAATGAACCCTCCGAAAACTTAGGTAAAACTATCGGAGAAATGAATTTGTGGCAAAATACAGGCGCAACTGTTATTGCCATCTTACAGAATGACGAGTTAATTATTTCGCCAGGACCTTATGCAACATTGAATCAATACGATACTTTGTATTTTGTTGGTGGAGCAGATTCTTTACAAATTATTCAAAATTTCTTTTATAAAAGTTAGTTTTGACATTGAAATATATCTTTCTATAGAGACCTACAATAAGGTCTGGTGCTATAGAGGGATTTTTTTCATATTTGGACGATTTAAGATATTTGTAAGTTTACTTATTTGACAAAGTGACAATACCTTGTTATTATGGAATGGTCACTTTGATGAATATTAAATAATGAAACGTATTTAATTATTAAGAGTAAAGGAGAATATTTTGCCAGTAAAAATTAAAATTGAGCACTTAACCAAAATATTTGGTAAACGTGTAAAAACTGCTTTGGCAATGGTCGAGCAGGGTGATTCGAAAAATGAAATTTTAAGAAAAACAGGTGCGAGCGTCGGTGTTTACGATGCCAACTTTGAAGTAAATGAAGGCGAAATTTTCGTTATTATGGGACTTTCTGGTTCAGGGAAGTCCACACTATTACGTTTGCTTAATCGTTTGATTGAGCCAACAAGTGGCAAGATTTTCATTGATGGTGAAGATGTTGCGACGTTAAATAAAGAAGATTTGCTGAAAGTGCGTCGTAAAACGATGAGTATGGTCTTCCAAAATTTTGGTCTCTTCCCTCATAGAACTATTCTTGAAAATACAGAATATGGTTTAGAAGTACAAAATGTACCAAAAGAAGAACGTCGCAAGCGTGCTGAAAAAGCTTTAGACAATGCCAACCTGCTTGATTTTAAGAATCAATATCCGAACCAACTTTCAGGAGGGATGCAACAACGTGTCGGCTTAGCGCGCGCTTTAGCTAATGACCCAGAAATCCTTCTGATGGACGAAGCTTTCTCAGCTTTGGACCCGTTGATTCGTCGTGAAATGCAAGATGAACTTTTGGAACTTCAAGCGAAATTCCAAAAAACAATTATTTTCATTTCGCATGACCTTAATGAAGCGTTACGTATCGGTGATCGTATTGCCATCATGAAAGATGGTAAAATCATGCAGATTGGTACAGGTGAAGAAATTCTTACTAATCCTGCTAATGATTACGTTAAAACCTTCGTGGAAGACGTTGATCGTGCAAAAGTTATTACAGCAGAGAATATTATGATTCCTGCCTTAACAACGAATATTGACATCGACGGTCCAAGTGTTGCGCTTAAAAAGATGAAAACAGAAGAAGTAAGTTCTCTAATGGCTGTCGATAAAAAGCGTCAATTTTATGGGGTTATTACCAGTGAAGCAGCAGTTCAAGCAAAACAAGCAAATAAATCTCTTCGCGAAGTTCTCATGACAGATGTTGGACAAGTTGGTAAAGAAACATTAGTAAGTGATATCTTACCTATCATATACGACTCTCCAACACCTGTTGCCGTGGTAGATGATGAAGGATTCCTCAAAGGTATTCTCATCCGCGGACGAGTACTTGAAGCTTTAGCAGACGTAGACGATGAGGAGGTAAATAATGATTGAGTTAGCAATAGGTAAGATACCCTTAGCAGATTGGGTTTCGACTGCAACAGATTGGATTACAAGTAATTTAAGTGCTGGTTTTGATATTATTCAAAAATCCGGTACAGCAATTATGGATACAGTAACTGCAGGACTTACAGCTGTACCCTTTTGGTTAATGATTATTGTGGTTACATTCTTGGCAGTTTTAGTTTCAGGACGTAAAATTGCCTTCCCTATCTTTACATTCTTAGGTTTAGTTCTTATTGCCAATCAAGGTTTATGGACAGACTTGATGAATACAGTAACATTGGTCTTGCTCTCTAGTTTAGTTTCTATTATTATCGGTATTCCTTTAGGTATATGGATGGCTAAGTCCGAACTTGTTGCTAAGATTGTGCAACCAATATTGGACTTCATGCAAACCATGCCCGGTTTCGTTTACTTGATTCCGGCCGTTGCTTTCTTTGGTATCGGTGTGGTTCCTGGTGTATTTGCCTCTGTTATCTTTGCTTTGCCTCCAACAGTTCGTATGACAAACTTGGGTATTCGTCAAGTTTCAACTGAATTGGTCGAAGCAGCAGATTCTTTTGGTTCAACACCAAGACAAAAACTCTTTAAGTTAGAGTTTCCTTTGGCAAAAGGAACAATTTTAGCAGGTGTTAACCAAACAATTATGTTGGCACTCTCAATGGTTGTTATTGCTTCAATGATCGGTGCACCTGGACTTGGACGCGGCGTCTTAGCGGCTGTTCAATCTGCGGATATCGGTAAAGGTTTTGTAAACGGTATTGCTTTGGTTATTTTAGCTATTATCATTGACCGTTTCACTCAAAAACTTAACGTTGCCCCAACTGAAAAACAAGGCAATCCACAGCTTAAAAAATGGAAGAAAAGAGGAGCGCTGGTAGCTCTTATCGTTCTGATCATTGGTGGAATTTCTGGTGTTACACTTAAAAAAACAGCAGCAGATAAAAATGTTGAGCTTGTCTATATGAATTGGGATTCAGAAGTTGCATCTATTAACGTGTTGAGTCAAGCTATGGAGCAACATGGGTTTGATGTTAAGAAGACAGCTTTAGATAATACAGTTGCTTGGCAAACTGTGGCGAACGGTCAAGCTGACGGTATGGTTTCTGCTTGGCTGCCAAACACCCATGAAACACAATGGAAGAAATTCAGCAAATCTGTTGAATTGCTTGGCCCTAACCTCAAGGGAGCTAAAGTTGGTCTTGTTGTTCCAAGCTACATGAAAGCAAACTCTATTGAAGACCTTAAAGATCAAGCGGATAAATCTATTATCGGTATTGAACCTGGTGCTGGTGTTATGGCCGCAACAGAAAAAGCCCTGAAAGATTATGATAACTTGAAAGATTGGAACTTGGTACCATCGTCTTCAGGTGCGATGACTGTTGCCCTTGGTGAAGCTATCAAACAACATAAAGATATCGTAATCACAGGTTGGTCACCACACTGGATGTTTAATAAATATGATTTGAAATATTTAGAAGATCCTAAAAACTCAATGGGTAAAGCTGAAGACATCAACACCATTGTACGTAAAGGACTTAAAGAAGATAATCCTGAAGCTTATAAAGTATTAGACAAGTTTAACTGGTCTCAAAAAGATATGGAATCTGTAATGCTTGATGTTCAAAATGGTAAAACACCAGAACAAGCAGCAGCAACATGGATTAAATCTCATAAAGAACAAGTTGATAAATGGTTTGAAGACTAATACATAGTTCATTAAAGACTAAGCAATATGCTTAGTCTTTTTTAGAAGATGTCCTAAAAAATAATCCGTATTTTTATCGTGACAGTGATAATATGGTAAAATTAGAGTATTGAAAATTCCAAAATTTGAAAGGAAAGAAAAATGAAATTATTTCAACACAACACCCTTGCAGCTTTGATGTCAGGACTTTATGAAGGGACTTTAACGATTGGAGAGCTATTGAAAAAAGGTGACTTTGGTATCGGGACCTTGTCAGGTATCAATGGCGAGTTGATTGTCTTGGACGGCAAAGCTTATATTGCAACAGGCGACAAAAAAGTACGACAAGTAGAAGATAATGAAACTGTCCCTTATGCTGCCGTAGCGCATCATGATGCAACACTTTCTTTCCAACAAGAAGAAAAAATTGGCAGCGAAGAACTCTTTGAAAAAATTGAAAATGAGTTTAATAGTGAAAATACCTTTTATACGATTAAAATGACTGGTGATTTTGATATGATGCATGTGCGCATGGCCCCAGGCGCAGCGGAAGGAGAACCCTTTGCTAAAGTAGCAGAAAATCAACCTGAATATAAGGAACATCAAGTCGTGGGAACTATTGTAGGCTTTTGGACACCCGAAATGTTTCATGGTGTAAGTGTTGCTGGTTACCATTTGCATTTTCTTGCTGATTCCTGCAATTTTGGTGGCCATATTTTAGGATTTACGGGCTTTTCCGGAAAAATAGAAATAGGCCAGGTGGACGCCTTGGAGCAAAACTTCCCAACAAAATCACAAAATTTCCTCCAAGCCAAATTTAATCTTGAACAACTCAAAAAAGATATTGAGCAAGCGGAATAAAAAAACTGCAGAAATGCAGTTTTTTTATGTGAAAAGTTTCCATTTTTTGCGTATTAATTAATGAATAACACCAAAAATGGAGGCTTCATGATTAGAAATTTTGAAATATTGCGTTTGAAAAAAGCAGGAATGTCGAATCTAGGGATTTTGAAACTGATTGACTATCAAGAGAGGCATGAAGCAAAACTTACTTTACGACAGTTAGCGAGGATTGCAGAAGTCAAAGCTGTTCCTAATTTTATTGAGAGTTACAAGAGTCAGGATGTGAAACGACTTCGAGAGCAATATAAGACCTTCCCCTCCTTTTCCATCTTAGACGACATTTATCCTGAATGGCTGAAAGAAATGTATAATCCCCCGACTCTCCTTTTTTATCAAGGAAATCTTAAGTTGCTTAATTTCCCTAAACTCGGATTTGTCGGGAGCCGTGAGATGTCTAAAGAAGCACCTAAAATTACATACAAACTTATTGAGGAATTAAAACAAAGCTTTGTTATAGTGAGCGGGTTAGCACGCGGTGTTGACACTTCTAGTCATGTAGCTGCTATAAAGCAATAAACACCAACCATTGCTGTCATTGGTAACGGCTTAGATATTAGTTATCCAAAAGAAAATCGTAAATTACAAGAGTATTTAGCAACTCATGAATTGGTTTTATCAGAATACCTTGTAGGAGAGCCGCCCCTTAAGTTTCATTTTCCAGAGAGAAATAGAATCATTGCGGGTCTTTCTCGTGGAATTGTCGTTGTTGAAGCAAAGCAACGTAGCGGTAGCCTCATCACAAGTCGTTATGCCTTAGAGGGAAATAGAGAAGTCTTTGCTGTACCTGGAGATATTTTGAACAGAAATGCCTCTGGCTGTAATCAATTAATCAAGCAAGGTGCAGCCAAGCTTATCACTCATGGTCAAGATATTTTGGATGAATTTTATTTATATGAGGGTAATTTCCTTCCTTAATTTTTTATAAAAATTGAAAATTTATAAATCCATATAAAATGAGTAAAAACAACGATTAAAAGCACTTTTTATCTTTTAATAAATGTTTAATTCTCCTATAAGAAAAACACTTTTTATTTTATTACTTGACATCTGACCTAAAAGCCTATATTATTAGACTATTGAAAATTGAAAAAATAGGTAAATATATGGCGAAAGCAAGTGAAAAACAAACAACTACAAAAAAGAAAACGAGCAGTAAAAAAACTGCGAGTAAAAAGAAAACAAAAATTGTTAAAGGCAAAAATCTCGTAATTGTTGAGTCACCTGCTAAAGCAAAAACAATTGAAAAATATTTAGGACGAAACTATAAAGTTGTGGCATCTGTTGGTCATATACGTGATTTGAAAAAATCAACAATGTCCGTAGACATCGACAATGATTATGAGCCACAATATATTAATATCCGTGGAAAAGCGCCACTGATCAATTCTCTTAAAAAAGAGGCCAAAGCCGCAAAAGCTGTTTATCTGGCAAGTGACCCGGACCGAGAAGGAGAAGCCATTGCTTGGCACTTGGCACATATTTTAGGTCTTCCTTTGGAAGATAAAAATCGGGTTGTTTTTAACGAAATCACTAAAGATGCCGTTAAAAATGCATTTAAAGAACCCCGCAGTATTGATGTTGATTTGGTCGATGCACAACAAGCTCGTCGTATTTTAGATCGTTTAGTGGGGTATTCAATCAGTCCAATCCTTTGGAAAAAAGTTAAAAAAGGATTATCGGCTGGCCGTGTCCAGTCTATCGCCCTTAAATTGATTGTGGATCGAGAAAACGAAATCAATGCTTTCATCCCCCAAGAATATTGGTCAATTGATGGTGAATTTAAAAAAGGAGCTAAAAAGTTTAAAGCTGCTTTCTGGGGTGTTGACGGCAAGAAGCGAGCACTAAATAACAACGATGATGTTATGGAAGTGATGTCACGGTTGTCTGGTCCAGATTTCGATGTTGATAAAGTAGAGAAAAAGGAACGTCGGAGAAATTCGCCGCTGCCATACACAACAAGCTCCATGCAACAAGATGCAGCGAATAAAATTAATTTCCGTACACGGAAAACCATGATGGTTGCCCAACAGCTTTATGAGGGGCTCACATTGGGGGTACAAGGTCATCAAGGGCTGATTACCTATATGCGTACCGATTCAACGCGTATCTCTCCAGTGGCGCAAGGCGTGGCTGCAGATTTCATTACAGATCGTTTTGGCGCTAAGTATAGCAAACATTCTTCAAAAGTTTCTAATAAAGCTGGTGCTCAAGATGCCCATGAGGCAATTCGTCCCACCAATGTCCTTAATACACCCGAAGCAATTGCGAAATATCTAGACAAAGATCAGTTAAAGCTTTACACTTTAATTTGGAATCGCTTTGTTGCAAGTCAAATGACTGCTGCTATTTTTGACACAATGAAAGTTAACCTTTCGCAAAATGGTGTGATTTTCATTGCCAATGGCTCACAAGTTAAATTTGATGGGTATTTAGCAATCTATAATGACTCTGAGAAAAACAACATGCTTCCTGATATGGCCGCTGGAGATGTTGTTAAGAAAGCAAATCTTAAACCTGAACAACACTTTACTCAACCGCCTGCACGTTACAGTGAAGCAACCTTGATTAAAGTGTTGGAAGAAAATGGAGTTGGCCGCCCATCAACATATGCACCAACGCTTGAAACAATCCAAAAACGTTATTATGCCCGTTTAGTGGCCAAACGTTTTGAACCGACTGAACTAGGTGAAATTGTAAATAAACTTGTGGTTGAATTTTTCCCAAACATTGTAAATACGGAATTTACAGCTGAAATGGAAAAAGATCTGGATAAAGTAGAAGAAGGACAGCGCCGTTGGGTTGATGTTGTTGATCAATTTTATAAACCTTTCGCCGTTGAACTTGAAAAAGCCGAAGTTGAAATGGAAAAAATCGTCATTAAAGACGAACCGGCTGGTTTTGATTGTGATGTTTGTGGGCATCCAATGGTGATTAAGTTGGGACGATATGGTAAATTCTATGCATGCAGTAATTTCCCAGAATGTCACAATACTAAAGCCATTGTGAAAGAAATTGGCGTAACTTGTCCAAGTTGCCACAAAGGGCAAATCATTGAGCGTAAGACAAAGAAAAACCGTCTTTTCTATGGTTGTGACAGATATCCAGAATGTGAGTTTACAAGCTGGGATAAACCTGTTGGGCGTTCTTGTCCAAAATGTGAGCACTATTTGGTAGAAAAGAAAGTACGTGGCGGTGGCAAACAAGTTGTATGTAGCAATGAAACTTGTGACTACAAAGAAGAAAAACAAAAATAAAAGCACTTTACATAATTAATTTTATGTTTAATATAGAAAGTTATAATGAATAAAACACATATAAACGTTATTGGCGCAGGTCTTGCGGGTTCTGAAGCTGCTTATCAAATTGCAAAACGCGGTATTCCTGTCAAACTTTACGAAATGCGTGGCGTTAAAGCAACTCCTCAGCATAAAACCGACAAATTCGCAGAGCTGGTTTGTTCGAATTCTTTCCGCGGAGCAGCAATTACAAATGCTGTGGGACTACTGAAAGAGGAAATGCGTCGTTTAGATTCTGTTATGATGCAAGCTGCAGAAAAAACACAAGTTCCAGCTGGTGGGGCTTTAGCCGTTGACCGTGAAGAGTTTTCAGCTTTTATTACCCAAGCTGTTTCGGAAAACCCTTTGATTGAGGTGATCCGTGGTGAGATTACAGATTTACCTAACTTAGATGAAGAGATTACGATTATTGCAACTGGACCTTTAACAAGTGACGCTTTAGCTGCAAAAATTCATGCGTTTAATGGCGGAGATGGTTTTTATTTCTATGATGCTGCAGCTCCAATTATTGATGCAAATACAATAGATTACGACAAGGTTTATAAAAAATCTCGTTACGATAAAGGAGAAGCAGACTATATCAATTGTCCAATGACAAAGGAAGAGTTCAATAACTTCCAACAAGCCTTAATTACTGCTGAAGAAGCACCACTCAACTCATTTGAGGATTTAAAGGTTTTCGAAGGCTGTATGCCAATCGAGGAAATGGCTAAACGTGGTTATAAAACAATGTTGTTTGGACCAATGAAACCTGTTGGGTTAGAATATCCTGATTCATATACAGGGCCACGGGATGGTGATTTTAAAACGCCTTATGCTGTTGTACAGCTGCGTCAAGATAATGCTTCAGCATCTTTGTATAATATTGTGGGCTTCCAAACTCATCTTAAATGGGGTGAGCAAAAGCGTGTGTTCCAAATGATTCCTGGGCTAGAAAATGCTGAGTTTGTACGTTATGGGGTAATGCATCGCAATTCATACATGGATTCTCCTAACCTGCTCAAGCAAACTTTTCAATCAAGAAAACAAGAAAATCTTTTCTTTGCAGGTCAAATGACTGGCGTAGAAGGTTACGTTGAATCAGCAGCAAGTGGTTTGGTTGCTGGAATAAACGCTGCTCGCCTTTTCAATGGTGAAGAAGAGATTATATTCCCACAAACAACAGCTATTGGTGCCCTCCCCTATTACATTACACATACGGACAGTAAACATTTCCAACCAATGAATGTGACCTTTGGTATTGTCAAAGAACTTGACGGTCCACGTATTCGTGATAAAAAAGAACGTTATACTAAGGTTGCTGAGCGAGCATTAGAAGACTTAAGCCAAATCATTGAAAAAATGTAATAATAAAAACCTCTAAATTAATGGAGGTTTTTATTATTATGTAATTTTTACATAAATATATTTATGTAAAAATTACATGCTTATGCTTAAAATGTCATCTAAAGCGATTCTCCGCACCACATTTCCTTCTTTAATATAAAGCAAATCATAGTCAATACCAAAAATTTTACCCTGAGAAGTCGTTTCTTGTGAATTTTCCAAAAAGCGTATACGAATGGGTTTTTGTCTGCTCCAAGCATATTTCATTTCGTACATAATTTCTTGCTGTGACATTTTTAGAGTAGTATTATTCATTCTATTCTTTCTACTTATAATTTTTTGTCTTAAGTTAAATTAATAGTCCACTTAATTCTACCAATCTTACTTATAGTTCGTCAAGTGCATTTTTCTGTTCTTGACTAATAATATGTGTATAGAGGTCTGTAACTTGCGTTGAAGAGTGTCCAAGCTGATGACTTACAAGAACTTGAGAATTGGTTTGTGCATACAGACGAGTTGCTAAAGTGTGACGAAGTTTGTGCGGTGTAATCCTTACTTTAAAGGCTTGCGAGTATTTAGAGACCAACTTTTCAATGCTTGATCCATCAATCCGAGAAGCTTGCCCCCGGTAAATAGACAAGAAGAAGGCTTTGTTATTTTTTTCTGGTTTATAGCGCTGTTCCCGAATTTCTAAGTAGTTGAGTAGATAAAGCTCAGCAAACTTTGCAATATTTACGGCATCACGTTTGCCCCCTTTACGTGTAACTTCAACAACCAATGTCTTCATGTTCAAATCAGATATGTTGATATTAACAGCTTCAGAAAGACGTACTCCAGAAGCCAACATCAACGCAATAATTGCTAAATCACGTTCCTTATTTTTATTAAAAGAAGAGAGCGCTCGATTAGACAAGCTTTTTTCGTATTCATTATCAATAAAATCTAGAAACCCTTGTGTTTCATCACCTAAAAACAGTTTGCCTTTAATATTCTCTGCCCTTGAAGCCAAGGTTTCTCTATTTTTTTGAATTTGAACTTTTTTCATAACATTACGATAAAAGTAAGGCTCACCATTTATTCCTTCAGCTTGCTCCGTAAGGTATTTAAAAAGGCTAGAAAGCGCAGCTAAAGTACGTTTTACAGAATTTTGTGTTAGCCCAGACTTATTATTTTGACGTGGTTTTTCACGTAAGTAGAGGATATAACCCTCAATGTCAGAACGTGCAAGATTTTCTAATGTATCTAAATCGATACCAGCAATATTTTTTGCTTTGCTGACATCGCTATCAATAAGCCAATTAAAAAATCTCTCGTATTCTAAAAGATATTGATAAAGCGTAGTCAAGCTATAAGGAATACTAAGCTTTGATTGATAATATTCTAAAACGAAGTTGGGCATACGTTTTTTTATGCGATCAATATTTGCGAGTAGAAGTTCACGTTTCATAGTTTTTTAAGTATACCATAAATTTACAAAACTTTCAAGAATATTATAGTTTTTCGGAAAGATGTCATAGGATATCCCACGATCTCTTTAAACTATATACTCAGCAAGTTTAATAAATTCTTCCTATAATTTATTTTTTTCGAATATAATTATACCATAACTTCTAAAAATAAATAGGTTTGAACTTGACTGTTGAGCCATTTAAAGTAATTTTCTATTGAAGTTTACTAGGCTACATTAAAAGATAAAATATATAAACAAATATCAATAACAGGTTAAAATATATCCAAATATAAAAACTCCGTAATACGGAGTTTTTTATTGACTTATTTTGTTTTATCTGTACCGTTGACATGTACGGCTCAGATTATCTTCACTTTATCTATCCATCGTGGTGTTATTGCGATAGATTATATTATATACTTTTATTGGACATCTTTCCGAAAAACTTGCGTTATAAGTTTTATTTATTTGTTGTATCGAACTATAAAACGTTCAAACCATCTTTTAAAACAGTGTTAATAAAGGGGCCAAGTTGTTGACTCACAAGTACTTTACAATAAGGTAGGGCAAACTTTGCTATTGGAACAAAGTCCTCATCATTAGTTTTAATGCAGATACTAGAAGCTAAAAACAAACTAACTTATAATTTTTTTGTTTAATAACTGCTTCTCGCTAATTCTTATTGATATTTTTGATTCTACAGTCAAAGTATGATTATTTTAAAGAGCTACAAAATTATTTTTTCTGTTTATTTGTAATTTAAAAACTTTTGGACATAACAATCATAGATTTGATTGTTTTACGGTCTTGCATATCTTGATAAGCTTGATTAATATTCTCTAAATCATAAGTTTGAGTAAATACGCGTCCAGGATTAATATTTCCGTCTAGGACTTCTTTTAGCAAGAATTGTTTATCATATGTCGTTACAGATGCTGAGCCCCCAGCAATTGAAATATTTTGTGCAAATGTAGAACCAAGCGGACGGTTATTATAGTGAGGAACACCAACAAAACCAACGCGCCCCCCATTATGAAGCACTCGGAGTGCTTGATCTATGGCTGATTCAGTGCCAACACACTCGAGAGCAGCATCCGCACCGCCACCTAAAATTTCACGAACTTTTTCAATTCCTTCTTCTCCACGTTCAGCAATAACATCTGTTGCACCTAACTCCAAGGCTAATTTTTGACGATCTGCATGACGACTCATCAAAATAATTTGAGAAGCGCCTCGCATTTTAGCGGCTATTACCGCACACTGACCGACAGCACCATCCCCAATAACTACGACTTTATCTCCTCTTTGTACATTGGCGCATCTTGCAGCATGGTAACCTGTAGGCATAACATCTGCCAGAGTAAGTAAGGACTTTAACATACCTTCAGTATAATCGGAGGGTTGTCCTGGGATTTTTATTAATGCCCAATTTGCATAGTGGAAACGAATATATTCTGATTGAAAACCATTTGACCAGTTTGAACCTCCAAGGTGTCGATCACATGTCCCATCGAATCCTGAACGACATGCATCACATTCACCACATCCATGTGTAAAGGGAGCAATTACAAAGTCACCAGGTTTCACTGTTGTAATAGCAGATCCGATTTCTTGTACAATACCAATGGCCTCGTGCCCTGTATTTTCAGAGTGGGCTTCCTTGTTGTCTCCATGGCCATACGACCATAAATCTGATCCACAAACACAGGCACAGACAACTTTGATGATAACATCATCTTCTGCTTGTAATTTTGGTTTTTCCACTTCTTGAACTGTTACCAAACCTGCTTTTTCAAAAATTGTTGTTTTCATTATCTATTCTCCTTACAAATTTTCATACTCATCTGTTACTTTTTCTAACCAAGTAGTAGTTCCCTTACCAATTGCAATATGACTAAACCAAGAGGTTTTTGTTGCACCATGCCAGTGTTTGACCCCGTCTGAAATGCTTACGACATCTCCTTTAGCAAGCTTTCGAGCAGGCTTTCCAGCTTCTTGGTACCAGCCCTCTCCATCTGTGACAAGAAGGATTTGGAAACCATTGTCATGCGTATGCCAATCATTTCTAGTTCCTGGCTCAAACGTAACATTATTAACTGAAATATCGCCTTGACTTGCTAAAAATTTTAAATGAGAATCTCCAATAAAAAATTTTGCATAGTCAATATTTAAGTCACCTTTACCAAATAATGGATTAAAATCTGTCATTATTCTTTCTCCTCTCTTATTGTAAATTCATTATATACCCTAGAGTACACTTTAGGTCAAATAATAAGTAAAATTATTTTATTTCAAGCTTCTTTTATAAAAATAATTAAAAATTGTTATGATATAATTTAGTATGCAAAGAAGGTTAATGTACGATATTATTGTACAAAACACTTTCCCGCTAAAAGAGGTAGAAAACATGTATACAATTGGTGAAGTTTCAAAAATGTTTGATATTCCTATATCCACGTTACGGTATTATGATAAAGAAGGATTATTTCCAAAGATTGAGCGAAAATCGGGGATTCGTCAATTTTCTGAAGAAGAAATTGAAGCTCTACGGTTTTTTGAATGCCTGAAAAAATCTGGCCTAAAAATTAGAGACATTAAAAAATTCATTGACTGGACTGAGCTTGGTAACGAAACTCTCGAAGAAAGAAAAAAACTCTTTCATAATCAAAAAAAAACAGATTGAGGAAGAAATTAATCATCTGAATAAGACGCTTGACATGTTAAAGTTCAAATGTTGGTATTACGATGAAGCTTTGAGTACTGGCGATGAACAAGCTGTAAAAAGAAAAATTCCTGAGGATTTACCTAAAGAAATAAAGGACAGCTATATAAATTCACATTCTTAAGTTAAGATAAAACCCATAGAGAAGAGTAGTCTCTATGGGTTTTATAAATTTTATTTTATCATTTATGCCTTGGAGAATGGTAATCTAACCAAACACTTTTCTATTTTTTTACTCTAATTACTTCCCTTCGTCCCTCGTTTTCATAGTAAAAAGACCTTATCTTTACAAGCATTGAGTGTTTCTTCATCCCATAAAGAAACTTGTACTTCACCGATATGTACTTTACTCAGCAATAACATGCACATACGGCTTTGTCCAATACCGCCACCAATGGTAAGTGGTAATTCATTATTGAGTATTTGCTGATGAAAAGGATAGGCTGAACGATCGTTGGCATTGGCCTTTTCTAATTGTGTAAGTAAAGCTTTATCATCCACACGAATGCCCATACTAGATAATTCCATGGCGCATCCTAAAGGTTCATGCCAGAAAAGTAAGTCCCCGTTTAAAGACCAATCGTCATAGTCTGGTGCACGTTGATCATGGGGTTCACCATGACTTAAGACATCACCAATTTGTAAGATAAACGTAGTGGGATGTTCTTTAACATAAGCATTTTCTCTTTCTTTTGCTGTTAAGTTGGGATAAAGATCTACTAATTCTTGACTTGTAATAAAAGCAATATTTGTATCTATCACCGTTTTTACTTTTGGATATTTTGTATGCAAACGACTTGATGTTTCTGCGATAGCATTCACTAAATTTTGTACGGTTTCTTTTAGGTAATCCAGGCTTCGTTGTTCTCTTGAAATCACTCGCTCCCAGTCCCATTGGTCTACATAAATTGAATGAAGATTGTCTAATTCTTCGTCACGTCTAATGGCATTCATATCTGCGTAAAGGCCGTTACCCACATGAAAATCATATTGCTTTAAAGCGGCTCTTTTCCATTTCGCTAAGGAATGTACAATTTCTCCATTATAATTTAAAACTGGCACATCAAATTTTACAGGTCGTTCACTTCCGCTTAGATTATCGTTTAAGCCCGAACGATCGTCAACAAAAAGTGGAGCAGATACTCTTTTTAGTTTTAAACTTCCTGTGAGTGCTTCTTCAAAACAACGCTTGATAAATCCAATAGCTGTTTGAGTATCATAAATGTCCAGTATTGATTTATAGTCTTCGGGGATAAAGGTTTTTTCCATAATTTTAAGAACTCCTAAATACTTTTAATTTTATTGAATATTATACCATAATATATAAATTAGTATAAATATGTTATTGACATTACAGGGCAAGTGGAGCAAGCTATACAAAAAGCTATCTTCTTAAGAATGGCTTTAATTACCTCCAGAAATTGAAATACGGAGCTTCATGTGCTAGGATTAGCTTAGGACAGTATTAAGGAGCATAATTAATTGCATATTATAGATGTTGATTTGAAAGATAGATCTGAAGATTTAGTAGAAAAATTATTGGTGGTTTGGGAAAGTTCTGTAAAAGCAACGCACCTCTTCCTTTTAGATAATGAAATAAGGGATATTAAAAAGTATGTGCCCCAAGCACTGATGGAAATCCCTCGTTTGATTCTCTTAAAAAATGATAGAAATATTCCAGTTGGTTTTATGGGTATTGTTGATCATCATCTAGAGATGCTTTTTATTGCACCCGAGGAAAGCGGCAAGGGCTTTGGCCGAAAACTTCTCGACTATGGAATCACTAAATACTCCATTAATACTCTTGCTGTAAATGAACAAAATCCACGCGCAAAGGGTTTTTATGAATATATGGGCTTTGAGGTTTATAAGAGAACGGAATACGATGAGCAAGGAAAACCCTATCCACTGTTATACATGAAGCGAGGCTAATCTAAAAAAGCTACTGAATGAAGGCACTCAGTAGCTTTTTTTATTTTGACATTCCTCAAAAGAGATCAATGTGTTTCTATGCTAAATCTCTAAAGAGACGATGTGAAATAATTTTTTCTAATTCTACTACGACGAAAACTGTCAGCCCAGCCAAGGAAGCGTAAAGAAGATTATGAATCCCAATACTTGTTGTACCTAAAGCGTTACTAATTGTTGGGATATAGACAATAGCCAGTTGCAGCACCAATAAAATAAACAATGATAACCACAACACACGATTTTTAAACATGTTTTGGTCGATAGAGAACTTGGATATACTTCGACAATTTATCATGTAGAACACTTGTCCGAAAACGAGGGTCATTAAAAGTGTAGTTTGAGCAACAGGTGTTGATGCTCCCATCGATATAACAATATTGTTGACTAAAAAGCCCAAAGCAGCTAAGAGCATAGAAACATAGAACATTCTAAAGATAGCATAACGACTTAAAATATTTTCATTTGGATCGCGAGGAGGTCTGTCCATGACATCAGGAGCTTCTTTTTCAAAACCTAATGCAAAAGAAAGTGTAATTGTTGTGACCATATTTAACCACAAGATTTGGATTGAAGTCAATGGTAAGGGGCGATCAATTAATATAGATACAACAACCAACAAACCTTGAGCAAATGCTGTTGGTAAAGAAAAGTAAATTGTGTTTTTTAAGTTGTCATAGACACGTCTTCCTTCACGTACTGCATCTGAAATGGTAGCAAAATTATCATCTGCCAAAACCATATCTGCAGCATCTTTTGTAACTTCTGTTCCTTTTTGCCCCATTGCGATACCAATATCTGCTTTTTTAAGTGCTGGAGCATCATTCACACCATCTCCTGTCATACCGACAATTTTACCATGCGCTTTGATAGCGCTGACCAGTCGCAATTTATGTTCTGGTGTCGTTCTCGCAAAAACATCATTTTCAAGCACAACCTCAGATAACTCTTGATCGGTCATCGTTTCAATATCTTTACCCGTAATGGCACTGTCCGTATTTTTTAAACCAATTTCTTTCGCTATTGCGACAGCTGTATCTTTATGGTCTCCAGTAATCATCTTCACGGAGATACCAGCGCGGTGGCTCTTTTTAATCGCTTCTATTGCAGATGGCTTTGGTGGATCAATGATACCGTACATTCCGACAAGAACCATATCCTCTTTCAAATCTTCATGTGTAATTGTTTTTTGGTCCGAAGAGACTTCCTTCATAGCTGTAGCAAGCATACGTTGCCCTTTTTTTGCCTGATGCGATATCATTTTTTCCCATAGATATGAGGAATCAAACGGAATTTTATACAGTACCTTCTCATCTTGGGTAGTTTCCATATGAGACGCCCACTCGAGTAATGCTGCTTCTGTCGGATTACCAATTATTGTCCTCTGCCCATTATGGTAATCGATTTTTGTGTCATTACAGTAAAGAGCGGTTTCAACCAACTTCTTGAGTTGGTAATCTTCATTAAAGATATTAAGGTCATCTTTCCATTGTTCGGTTTGATTTTTTTCAAATGTCTTTTTCTTAGTCAAAACGGTCAAAACCGACATTTCGTTTTTTGTCAGTGTTCCCGTTTTATCGGAACAGATAACTTCCATACTTCCCAAGGTCTCAACTGCTGGCATTTTTTTATGATGGCTTTCTTTGCAGACATGCGCGTGACACCAAGAGACAAAATAATTGAAAGGACTGCTGGCAATCCTTCAGGAACAGAGGAGACTGCCAAGGAGATGATCCATGAAGTGGCTTCTTCAAACGTGAATTCCCGATGAAAGAAACTGAAAACAACTAATGAAACGATGAGTATCAAGAGAATAAAGAAAATTTGTTTATTCAAATATTTCATTTTTTTAATTAAAGGTGTTTCAGTAACACCAACCTCTTTCAAGTGGACACTGATTTTTCCTATCTCTGTGTTGTCCCCTGTTTCAACAACAACTGCCTTACCACTCCCGCTGTTTACTAATGAACCTGAATACCCCATATTGACATGGTCCGCCAAGTCTGCTTCAGTAGAAATGGAAGCAGCGTTTTTTTGTACAGGAGTTGACTCACCCGTTAGCATTGCTTCATCTACGACCAAATTATAGGCTTCCAAAATTCTTACGTCAGCAGGAATAATATCTCCTGAGTTAAGCAAAACGATATCACCTTTTACTAAAGAATCGGTCGACACAACTTTTTTCTCACCGTTAATTACAATTGTCGCCTCTGTTCCCATTAAACTCGTCAGGCCATCTAAGGAATTGCTTGCTTTTGACTCTTGGATATAACCAATTAATGCATTTATAACCACAACGATTAAAATGATAAACATATCGATATAGTTTTGACTAATTCCTTTAAGTAGCGCAGCCACGAGCAATACATAAATCAATAAATCATTGAAGTGTTTGAAAAACTTTTTTAAGTTTCCTTCAGTCTTTTCGCCAGATAATAAGTTAAAACCATTTTCTGTTAATCTTTTTTTTCGCTCCCCTTCTGCTAATCCAACATCTTCTTCGACTTGGAGCTTCTTTAATATATCTATCTTTGATAATTGAAACCAATTCATTATAATTCCCCCATAATTCTTTTAGTTTTATTAAAATACTTATCTTTTTTAAGAGTACCTATTACTAGTTTATCATGCAAACTATTTAAAACATAATAAAATAATATTCTCTGTATTATTTTATTATAAAATATATCATTTTGAAGCTTTTAATAATGAGAACATATTCAAGATAAGGGACAAAAAAAACGACAATTAGTCATTGTCGTTTTTAATTTATTTATTCTTTTTATTTATTACTATTAAGAGAGACTTCTTTGTCCCCATTAGCCCATTCTGTACTAAGAAATTGAGCATTGTCGAGCTTATATGCTGTTTTAGTCGGATGACTCATAAATTCCTCGATTTTTTTATCTAAAGCAACCCAACCACGATTATTCAGATGGATGGTGTCCCCAATATAGTACTTTTCATTGAATTTATCGGTCATGTCATAGATGTGATGGAAACCTTGGCTGTTCAGTTGATATTTAATCTTAGCGCTAAACTCCTGTAACATCTCATAAGAGAGTCCCGTATACTGATACCAGGCTCCATTTACCGGTGGAATGACGAACTGAACATCATTGTTATTTTTTGCAAATTGATTTAAAAGCTGCTGGAAATCAAGATATTCCGGACTTCTTAGATAGCTCACTTCTTTCATAACACCTTTACGTTCTTTAAAGACCTTTTGAAGATTTCTTGACCACACATGGTCAACAATTTGAAATTGATTATTTGCTGAAGTTGCCGCTCCTCGTTCGTATGCTGCTTGATCCAGTTGTTCAAAATCTTTTGTATTTGGTAATTGTTTACTGATTTGCCCTAGCTTTTCGTATGAATTTTCTTGCTTACCGCCAAGCTTTGATAAGCCTGTAAAAAGAAAATCTTGTTTGGTCCAGAACTGATTTGCAAGTTGAATGGAAATCTGGTCGATGCTGTCAATTTTTTTACCATTTGCTAGAGCTTTTAGTGCCTGGGTAACGACAATATCCTCGGGAAAATCTTTAAAATTCAAGAGTCGTTGCGCAAGTTTTTGGGTCGCGACATCTTTTGGTGAAGCAGATTGTAACCACGCATATATTTCCCCTTTAGAGACAAATTGACTCAATTCAGGGGTACCGATCCCTTTACGTGTAAACCACTGTGGACTGATGATAAAGACAATCTTACGGTTATGCAATTGCTTTTCAACAGAATTCATATAGAAAAAGTGCGTTAAGGATTGGGTACCCGGTTGCCCTGCTAGAAATGGCGTAAAACCTTTATTATTTTTCATAAAGAAGCTACTTGGATGAAAAGGATCAATATGTTCGAGTTCAGAAGAGCCTAAAATAGGCAGATAATGCGGATTAGAGAAAGCTTGTGATTTAATCGCATAGCTTACAAAGCCTGTCCGATTCTTAGGATCAGTCGCAAACTCATCCAGTTCATGCTTACTAAACTTAGGAAAAACAGTGAGAGGAGAAAAGATGAGTATTCCCAATAAAGTGAGAGCCGCAACTAAAGGGGCGATTTCTTGAAGTACCTTATCTTTCTTCATCCATCTTTTCCTTGATACGATCGGCAATCTTATTTGCTGTGTTCCAGTCGTCACGATCCATTTCAGAAGGTGGTAAACTCAAACTAAAGGCATTTTCAAGTTCAACAATAAGCATAATTGCTCTCATCGAGTCAAGGATGCCTTCTTCAAAAAGATCCATATCTAAATCTTCACGAAACTCATCTGTGCCAGAAACTTCTTCAATGATATTTAAGACTTCATTTTTCATATTTATTCTTCTTTCTTTTGTTGTTTAAAAATTAGGTAATGGACTACCAAGTCCATTGATTGCGTGCATTATGGCATAATTAGGGATTCCTGAAAAGATGAGGAAGCTGACCATAACCGCATTAAAAGTGATAAATATTGCAGCTCCACGTGTCCACATGTTATCAGGAATATTCCATTTATGCTTCTTCTTCATTCGCTTCCAAGCATCATAAATGATCATCAGACAGGCATGATAAACACCATATAAGATATAGTACCACGTCAAACCGTGCCAGCAGCCCATAATAAACATGTTCACTAAGTAACCCACGTTTGATATGGTCACCATATTTTTGGACCATTTTTTAACCATAATCCACTTTACTAAGCGCATAAAGACAAAATCTCTGAACCAGAACGATAAAGAGATATGCCAACGTTGCCAAAAGTCATTAATATTTTTCGCAAGAAAGGGTTTATTAAAGTTAATAGGAATTTTATATCCCATAATCAAGGAAACGCCCATCGCAAAAAGAGAATAACCTGCAAAGTTGAAAAAGAGATAGAAACCGTAAGCATACATGCTGCCCATCATATTCCACATATTGGGATGCAATGTCGCTTTTATTGCTAAACCATGCAGAAAATAATGTGAGATCAGATAGGAAATGATGAAATTATACAGGAAACCTTGGAAAATATAGAAAATTCCTTTTCCCAAGTACTCTGCATACTTATCCGTAAGTGGCGCTTCTAGCTCTTTTTGGAAACGTCGGAAACGATCAATTGGCCCTGACGAAATGGTGGGGAAGAAATAAAGAAAATAGAGATACTCCTTTAAGGGAACTTCTTTAATCAGGCCATCACGTAACTCAAGGATTACACTTACGGTTTTAAAGGTCACATATGATATCCCTAAAAAACCAAGGATAGATTGTGGATGCATCGGATCCAATAGTGGCGTCACCTTTACGATTATTAACGGTAACAACGATGCAAGGACTGCTAAAACGAACACCCAAGTTTTGTTTTGAAGTTTTCGATAGTGCGCGTAGAGCCTAATCAAAGTGGTTTCAAAAACCCCGAAGCCCAGAAGGGACCAAAGACTGACTTTACCACCGAAACTGAGCCAGAGAAAGGCAATGGTTAAGATGACTTGATAGCCCATCCATTTTTTTCCGTAGGCGTGTGCCATGATAAGTGGAAGCAGCGCTAACCCTAAAATCACAAAGTAAAAAGGTGTTGCATATGGTTCCACTAGTTCTTACCTCCAAGGACTTGCTTGGTTAAAGCTTTACGGTCAATTTTTCCATTAGGAGTAAGCGGAAAATCATCAAGATAAATGAATTTAGTCGGCATCATATATTCCATAATCGTATTTGAAAGTTGTGCCTTGATTTTTTTATTAAATGCGCGTTCTTCAGCCTTATTTGCAAAATCCAAAGAACAATGAAGGACTGCTATCAATCCCGTTACTTTATGGGCATCATTTTCTTGAGGGACCACTAATGCTTTTTCAATCTCCGCAATTTCATATAAATGAGCTTCGATATCTTGCAGCTCGATCCTAAAACCATTGAACTTTACTTGAAAATCGATTCGACCATTATAGTTCAGGACTGACTTTTCATCAAAATAACCTGAATCTCCTGTATGATAAGCCTTCTTTCCTTCTAGCTCATAGAAGACTTCTGCTGTCTTCTCCGCATTTTCAAAATATCCTTGAGCGACGGAATCCCCAATAATAATAATTTCATCATCAATAATTTGGATTTCCACTCCTGGCTTGGCAGTGCCAATAGGCAAGCGCTTATAGTCTTGAAGAATTCTTTCATCAATTTGAATACTTGTAATAGCACCCGTAGCTTCGGTTGGGCCATAAGTATTCCAAACTTTTGCATGGGGGAACTTGTCGAGCAGCTTGGATGCCGTTTTGTGCGGTAATTCCTCGCCACAAAAAATGAATTGTTGTAACTCTTGATGATTTTCCTCAACAAATGATGGATCAAGCAAACATATTTCGATAAACGATGGTGTAGAAACCCAAGTATTGATTGTACTTGAATTCAATCGTTCAAAAAGTTTTTTGAAATTCGTTGTCTCCTCTTGACTAAGTGAAATCAAGGTTCCACCCGTTGTCAAGCTAGGATACAAGCTGAAAATGGATAAATCAAAACTATATAATGCCTGGGAGAGAAAGTGATTGTTTTCGATTATCGAAAAATCCTTATTCATCCATTCAGTGAAGCTAAGTAAGTTATTGTGTGTTACTGCTACACCTTTTGGAAGCCCCGTTGTGCCCGAAGTATAGATAATGTAGTTGATATCATCTCCGGCAACAGCTTGACGACTATCAATTTGTGAAAAATCAAAATCAGTATTTTCTTGGTATTCTGTATAAGATATTCTTGATGTAAAAAGCTGGGAAAAATTTTCTTCAAGTTCTACTGTATGTATGACTAAAGATGGATTTGCGGCTTGCATGATCAGCTGTGTTCTCTCAAAAGGTGTATGCGCGTCAACAGGAATATAGGCTCTGCCTGTAAGTGAAACGCCGAGCAGTGTAGCTAATGATAAAAATCCATTTTTACCAAACACAATAATTGGCCGTTGGGAGATGGGCATTTCAGATATTTTTTCAGCTACCTGTGATGCAGCATCAAGCAATTGCCGATAAGTATAATCTTGATCGTGTTCGACTATCGATAAACGTTCCGGGTATTTTGTTGCTCCGGATAAAATTTCTTGAAAAATGTTCATGACATCTCCTTTCTAAAATTCGTTGTAGATAAAGTGTGCGCCTCCCGTTTTACTATAGGAGTAAAGGTAAAGTAGGATTAAAATCACTGCAAAGTAAAACAGTGTCTTTCCAAAAAAGATGAATAATTTTTTATATTTTCTATTCATAATATATGATTGTACCATAATTAAATTGTCTGTAAACTTACATTTTAGTAAGTTAAGTGGAAGAGTAAAAAACCTTTTCGATGTAGTCCTGTGCTGCGGGCATTTTACAAATTGAACCATGAGAATATCGCTCTCCTGGTCTATTTGTATAGGTAAATTTTTCTGTTACATTGCCATTTTTTTCAAAGAGGTTGTAAACAGAAAAGAGATCCGACCAAGGAAGAACACCATCAAAATCTGAGCCGACAGGTGTATCTAAAGCCATGAGGTAAACGTGAATGCCCTTGTCCATTTTTGAGTAATTTTTTTCAAAATAGTTATAATCAGCACTTTTGTTTTCGGGGCCATTTTGATACAGTCTTTCCATACTCTCGTTGGCTCTTAATTTTTCTTTGCGATTAAATTCACCATCTAAAGCAACAAATTTTTTAGCGGGAGGTAAATTTTTATCTTGCGAATAATTGATCAAAAACCGCATGGCTCCACCTGCGCCCGAAGAATACCCCAAAATGTTGTACCAAGGGACGTTATAATGTGCCGCTAGATATTCTATTGTAGCTTTTATCGCATACTGATAAATTTCGTGATTATTTGTTCCGTGATCTGTCCCAACAGCAATAGCTGGATATTTGTTACCTGCATCAATTTTCCCAGAGATTCTTAATTTATATTTATTTCCTGTTTCCGCAATGACAGTGAGACCTGGCTTTGCGGCATTATTTTTATTGGTTACTGCTTGAACTAAATGACTGATATTGTTTTTAGGAGTGCCACTTGAGCCCGTCACATACAGCGTTGGGTAAATGGTTAGCTCTGACTTGAGCTGCT
Source organism: Lactococcus garvieae subsp. garvieae (assembly GCF_029024465.1). NCBI lineage: Bacteria > Bacillati > Bacillota > Bacilli > Lactobacillales > Streptococcaceae > Lactococcus > Lactococcus garvieae. The sequence goes on along the minus strand of NZ_CP118950.1, from coordinate 1,020,942 downwards.
CTGTATTTTTCTTAATCACGCGCGTACTTGGCTCGCCAGGGCTTGCCTTGGTCTGTTGGTAATAGAAAGCCACACCTAAAACTCCAATTACTGCAACAATAAAAACAAAAAATGTCACACCTAACATATCAATTCCTTTCTTGCTCTTCTGCGCTCTTTTTTTCATCTGTACTCCTTATATTTAAGTAAGCTTCAATCTCTTGAGCTAAGACATTTCCAAACTCTTGCGCTCATTTTTTCTTTCTATTTTATCTTTTTTTACTGAACTGATTCCTTACATTTTTGTAATAAAAGAACGGCCCTAGAGGACCGTTCTTTTGTTTAAAATATTAGCGAATTTGACCATTGCCGTCAATGAGATATTTACTTGAAGTCAAGGCTTCAAGTCCCATTGGCCCGCGTGCATGGAGTTTTTGAGTAGATATTCCAATTTCTGCGCCAAGTCCGAAAACAAAACCATCTGTAAATCGTGTCGATGCATTTACATAGACTGCTGCTGCATCAATCTCCTCTTGAAATTTTTGGGCATTAAAGTAATCTTTAGTGACGATACTTTCTGAATGGCGTGTCGAATAATGATTAATATGTTCAATTGCTTCATCTAAATTATCAACTGTTTTCACCGACATAATATAGTCTAAGTACTCCGTACCAAAGTCTTCTTCCTGAACAGCAACTGCTAAGTTTCCATCACAAGCTTGGAGAATTTTCAAAGAGTGTTCGTCCGCTCTAAACTCAACCTCATGTGTTTTTTTCAAAGCTTCCTGCAATTGAGGTAAAAATTCAGCAGCGATTTTTGCATGTACAACCAGACTCTCAGCGGCATTACAAACACTTGGGCGTTGTGTTTTTGCATTGACAACTATTTTTGTAGCCATATCTAAATCTGCAGTTTCATCAACATAAATGGTACAGTTTCCAACGCCAGTTTCAATAACAGGAACGGTTGCTTTTTCTTTTACACGATTAATCAGTCGAGCAGAGCCACGAGGAATAAGTACATCTAAAAATTTATCAGCCTGCATCATTTTTTCAGCTTCTGCATGGCTAGTATCAGTGAGAAGCTCTACGGTACTGGCATTGATTCCTTGCTTACGTAAGCTTTCTTTAATAATTTCAACCAAGACTGTATTGGAGTGAATGGCGTCTGAACCCCCACGTAAGAGAACACTGTTCCCTGTTTTAAAACAAAGTGAAAAGGCATCAATCGTCACATTTGGACGACTCTCAAAAATCATCCCCACCGTACCGAGTGGCACACGTTTTTGGACAATTTTTAGCCCATCAAGATTGGTGAAGCCCTGTAAAACTTGGCCGATAGGATCAGGTAAGTCAGCCACTTGTCGTAATCCAAGCGCCATGTCTGAAATTCTTTCTGGCGTCAACCTTAAACGGTCCAGCATAATATCCGAAATGCCGTGCTCTTTTGCTTTAAGTAAGTCTCTCTCATTCTCAGAAATTATCCGACTTGTATTTTGAGTGAGAGCGTCTGCTAGGAAAAGCAGAAAGTTATTTTTTCTTGCTGCAGATAGTTTTGCAGCTTCTTTGCTTGCTGCTTTGACCTTTACTCCTAAATCTTCAATCATCTTGTTTCTTCTTTCTCAATTTTTTGGGTAAAAATAAGTCCCAATTTCCTGTCCAGCAATAATATCCTTTATTTCACGGATCCGTTGACCATTGGTCAGAACCATCTCTTGCTTGTTGTCAAATAAAATTTCTGCAGCGGCGAGCTTAGAGGTCATCCCACCTGTACCAAAACGACTCCCGGCTCCGCCTGCCATTTGTCGTAATTCATCCGTAATCTCATGGATTTCTTTAAATATTTTAGCATCATCATAAATATTGGGGTTTTTATTATAAAGACCATCAATATCAGAAAACATGATGAGTAAATCAGCGCCAACGAGCTTTGAAACAATTGCTCCCAGTTTGTCATTATCGCCAAATTTCGTTTGATGATCCATTTCATCGACAGCTATAGCATCATTTTCATTGATAATAGGGATAATCCCCAGAGAGAGCAACGCATTTAAGGCATTTTCTGCATTGTTTGAACTCAGTGGAAAATCTGTAACATCACGTGTTAATAAAAGCTGGGACACTTTTTGTGAATAACGACGAAACATTTGCGTATAAAGACTCATCAACTCTACTTGACCAATACTTGCTAAGGCTTGTTGCTGTGCAATATCTTTTGGACGTTCATTCATTCCAAGGACATTCAGCCCTGCTCCAATAGCACCTGAAGTTACTAAGATAACTTCATACCCCTTATTATTTATATCGGACAATACAAAAGCCAGTTCATCTATATTTGATAAATTTATCTTCCCATTCGGTAAAATCAACGAGCTTGTGCCAATCTTAACTACGATTCGTTGTGCTTTTAGTATATTTTTTCTTGTCATAATGCTTAATTATACCAATATCTGAGCACAAATACACTTATATACCTCAATTATTACAAAAAATTAGAAAAACCACACGATCAATACCCTGTGGTTAAAAAGAAACAGCTTAATCTTTCTTTTTAAAGATGTAAAAGGCTAAAGCAAGAAAGGCTAGTGTCGCTGATGCTAAGATTATTCCAAACTGGCCTGAACCTCCTGTATAAGGTAAAACAAAATTCTTAGCTAAAAGGATATTAATCGTTATATCACCCGTCCCAGAGAAATGCGCCGTCTGTAGCTCCGCAATGGTACGATAAATCTTCGTATCTCCAGGATACTGATAGCCTTCGATAAAGTACCCATTTGGTGCTGTCGCTTTGGGATCTGTAAGTGGTGTACCTGTTAGCACACCTGTTTGGACAATATCAGCAGGGGCGCTAGGCGGATTAGATATGCTCGAATCATATGTGTAGTGCCAACTTAGCTTATTTGCTAGGGGCGTATAAGTAATTACAAAATTATTGGCTGCGGCCCCTTCTTTAAAGGTATTTGCTTGAGTCGCAGTTGTTAATGGTGTAGTTGTTTTCACTACTGTAGAGCTCGCAACAGCATTAGGATCCGAGGTGTATGTTATTCCATTTGGCGCACGCACGGCCACAGAATAACCACTAAGCGCCTTATCAGTTGGAGGGGCGACAAATGTCTGGTAAGTGTTCCCCGGAGAATTTATACCCGATGTGTCTCGCGCAATTGTGTCACCGAAGCCACCTTTAGATGTTGCTTGGCTCGGAAGATTCCCATAAATTTGTCCGGCATTTCCATTATAACCTGGCGTAATATTTGCCCAACCATAAGTATAGTTTGCGATTTCCGCATTTGCTGTTAGCATAATCATTACGTTATTATCAAATGCGCCTTGATTATTGATTGTGGGAGGTGTACTTAAAGATGATATTCCAAAATACATTCCACCATTTTGCTGAGTTATCGCTGCGGTGAGTGCCAAACTCATCGATGCATAATAAGGTGTAGGTGTATTAGCCCCTCCCGTTTCCGGATTTGTCTGATCAATCCAAGCCGAAGCCGTGTTATTCAGCACTGCAGAATAATGATATCCAGTTGGAGCGGCTCCTAAGCCACTTATCGTGAGCGGTGCGCCAGTCAAGCCTTTTTGAGTATAAGCATTGGCTGGGAAAGGGGGCACATTCCCAAAGTTCGTAAACGCATAGCCATAATTTATATAAAATGTTTGCTCTTGGGCACTCAAAATGACTTGAAAATCATTTGTTGAAGGCATATAAATATCAGGTGTCGTTGTGTTCGAAGTCGTACCAAATACATTATTAACCGTTGCTAAAGCTGCAGCCAGCGTAGTATAGATTGTTCCGTTTGGTGCTTTATAGCCGGAGATATAATAGCCCTTGGGTGCTGCTGATAATGTTGGTGCTGTTAAAGCACCTCCAACTGTGCCTTGCTCTGAGACACGCGCCGGTAGCTGACCAATTAAAGTACCTGCTCCCCCGTTTTGTCCAGGAACATCCGCCGCCCACGCATAACTAAAATTGGCTTGCGCAGGAGATACAAGGTTAAATTCAAGCTGTGCAGAATTTTGATAAGTAGTAATTTCCGATGCAGTTGGGATTTTTTGACCTGTAAGTTTGCTTAAGTCTGCTAAGTTACTATGAAAGGTTCCAGTTACTCCAAATGCCCCACTTGTAGGACTTGCCAGCAGACTAGAAACTCCGGCACTATTGTAGCCATTAATGGCGTAAGCTGAAGGCGAGCTTGCATTGAGTACAAATGGCATTGCACTTGCGTCCGTTCCAAGGATACTACTTCCAGATGTTTTGTTTGTATTCAACCGAACATGTTTTGCAGAATTAAGCGTAAAACTGTCCGTAGCAGCCAATGTCCCTAAGAAAGCGTTTGAAGTATTTCCTGTACTGTAGTCAAAACTGGCCCCCTGCCCAATCGTTGTTTTAAAAGCGCCACCAGTGGCATTATAATCAAAGAATCCAGGTGCAGTTATCGTTGTACTAGAATTAGCACCATAATTCATCGTAATCGATGACATACCGGATTGTATAGAGCATGGCCGCCCATATCAAAAACTAAAGTTAAGTTTAGAGGCAATACTGCAGTGACGCCTAAGGTCAAGTCATTTGCCGCCTTTATATAAAGTGTAGCGCCGGGAAGCGCTGTTGTAGCTAACGTATTAATATCATTACCAGCTGTGATAAGATTCCAAGTTATACCCGACCCATCCGTTTGTTGAGTAATAGAAGCTTCAGCAGAAAGAGTCCCAAAAGAAGGAATCCCGTTAAAAACAGGTGACAGTGGACTAAGAATAAAGAAGCTAAAAGCATATAAAACCAGTTTAAAATAGTGATGTAATGCTCTACTCTTCCCGTTTTTATCCTTTCCACTTCTTTTCTTATAATATTTGCTCATTTCCTTCAAATAAATTCACCTCCTTCCCCTAAATTTACTTCGTTTGGGTGCTTTTTTCTTTACGATTAAGAACAAAAGCAATAATAATCAAAAGAAATGCTCCACCAAGTGCGATAAACCATGAGACTTTTTCGCCCGTATGGGGTAAATCATGTCTGTACTGGATGTGTGTTGGCTTAAGATGATTTTGTCTAAGTTTCTTCTCAGTCTTAATAAGACTAGATTTGGGATAAATATAAATCTCTTCTAGGCTATCGGCTGTTGGGAGATCAAGCAAGACAGGAGCTTGCGGATCAATAAGTCCTGCAGCTCTATTAACTTGCTCGGTTAAGATATATTTGCCGTCCCCTAAGCGTATGCTTGCGATCCCTTCTTTATTTGTCAGAAGTTTTATTGGGTTTCCCACTTTTATGTAACTTGACGGGTCCATCGCTGCTACTGCTAGAGCATCCTTCTCCATAATTTGCTGCACCGTATAGCTTATATCAGCTATAGGCTGAAGTTCCTTACCAGAATTATCAATAATGATATTGTTAATTTTTAAACCGGTATTAAAGCTTTGTTCAGAAGAAAATCCTTGAGACGCCGATGTGAGCCCATATTTTACAATTATTATATTTTGAGAATGTCTTTCGGCCGCTTGAATTGGCGTATTATTCCCTCTCAATAAGACAATTGAAAAAAAGAATATAAGCACCAATAGTCGTCTTTTTTTCATTGGGATCCTCTCTAAAATTTATTCTTTTACCTTCACCTTAATTAAAATACAGTTTTCAGGAAGCCGCTTTGTATTTAACCGCTCTTGTAGCAGTTGCTCCGCTGCCTTTTTAAAATTAGAATATGTTGTATTTTCTAAGTGTCTATCTGGTTTATTAAATTTATCTGCATCTATGATTTGAGTGATTTTTACTTTTTGTTTTTCAGCTTCCTTACTCTTATTAACGCTCTGCCACTCTTGACCCTCTGATTTTTCAAAATATTGCCGTTTATTAGACTCAAGAGCCTCTGCCGCAATAAGTGTAACCTTATCTTTTAAACGGTACTTTTTACTTCCCTGAGGAAGTGGCGCAATAATAAGCTCTTGTTTGCCTTTTTGAATTGCATCAAACTGCGCTCTATCGATGCGCATATTATAGTTTTTAGCACCTAAGATATTCCGTAAAACAAGCCTTAATGCACACAACGCTAACAAACTTGCAAGAAGCATCACCCAGAAATTATAGCCGTATTTATTACGTTGGATGTGTTCTTGTGGGGTCATCGTAGTTGTAGTAACACGTCTTCCTGTAACAAGTAAGCGCTTATTATTGATGCCTGTCGGCCAGCATGTAACCAGTGTGACCAAATCCTTTCCTGGAATAACATTAATAGCGTCCGTATCTTCAGGATTCACAATTTTTCGCTCAAAAATCTCGTATTTTAATGTTTGGTCTAAGACATGAATGTAGAAAACATCCTTCATTTTCAAGTCTTCCAAATCAGAAAACAAGGTGTTATTAATATGTCCAGAATGCGCTGATAATACAGCGTGTGTATTTTCCCCACCAATTGGCAAACTCGTCTGCGGGATGTGGCCTACACCAGCTGCTAATGTTTCTTCACTATCGCCACTATAAACAGGAATATTCGTAATCTTAATTTGAGGAATAGAGAGATAAGCAATAACTTTATCCTTATCAGTAATCAACTGTTTCTTATACTCAGGTACTGCTTTATTCCAGCTTTGGTATTGACTTTTGGTATAAATATACTGATTATAAAGAGCAGCTTCTTCTTTAAGGTGTTTTGCTTGCGCTGGCTTTAGCGTTTCAACATTTCTGGTATATTTTTGGATTGTCGTTTTATTTTGCTGCGCGACCATATAGTTCACAAAGATAGGATAAAACAAGAGGCCCAAAGCAAAAATCAATAGAAGGGTGGAAATGATATTGCGCAGTGAGAATCGACGCTCTCTTTTTTTATCTGGAATTTTATCACGCATGTGCTCCTCCTGCACGGCAAGGTTATTTTACTATTTTGAATCTACCTCAGCATCTTGTTTCTTTTTACGAATGACCATTGCTGCAAAGCCCGCTACTCCTGCTATTAACACCACTGTGACAATTCCTGCTCCACCAGTAAATGGAAGTGGAAATGGTTTATTATTCACAATGTCATTATTATGAGCAGCAGGTGTTGTTGAAGCATTCACCTTCGTTACATTGGCAGCTGTGGTTGCTGTCGGTAATTGGAAACCATCAGGAGCAATCACTTCGACGGCAAAATAGTTGCTTGTGTTTTCTGTGTCTGTGTTGGTATCAACAAGGTTAAGACCGGAAAAAGTTGCCACTCCTGAAGCCCCAGTTGTTTTGACCGCAATTGTTCCATCAGCCTGTGTCACGAAAGAGGCATTGTCAGTTGAAGAGTAGGCTGTTGGTAAACTGGAAAGATCCGAGGAAGAACCATTAAAGCTTGCAGCATGTTTTTTAACCAAGGCCTCAGCCGCTGTCGCATTTTTTGCTCTTACCAACACAAATGTAGCTGGAGACGAAGTAATTGCTGAAGTCCCATCTGTTTTCGTCAGTTGGACACCGCCAATATTCACAGTTGAATTTTTAGGCGTTGAACTGAGGTCAACACCATAAGCATTGATGATTGTTGTTTTAGCGTTATCTTTATATGCCCCCGCAGTAACACTACCTGATACCGTCGTAGGAATGTAGAGGTTCATATTGATTCTACCTGTTGCAGCATCAAGCAAACCTGCTACTTTTTTCATACCGTCACTTGTTAAAGAAACTGAAACCACTTGATTGGTGGTCGTCATTGTATAATCTACTACAGGCGTTAAAGCTGTTGTACCCGCCTTGAGCGTTGGAGTACCGATTGTGAAGCCTGCTGGAATCGTATCTTCCAGCGTAAATTTTGCTTTCACATTATCTGCGATATCCGGCGCTGTTACTGTATCAGAAGTATTTGCCCATTGTGATTTATCAAAGCTTGCATTGACGTTCCAACCGACCATATTTCCAGCTGCTGCTGTCGTTGTGTTGCCAGCATCACTCTCATTTGTATCAATCAAAGTTGTCGTATCTGCATTGGGTGATGCAAGTTCATTCGGCGTTTTTCCGTTGTAGTTATCATCAGCGTTTGTAGCAGCGATATCAAATAAATTTTTATATTTCGTCATATCCTGCTTCGGATAGACATTCAGTGGCCCTTTATTGGTTGTATCAGAAGTATTAACCGTCACAATAAAATCCTTCACGGTCTGTACACCGCCAACCAAGGTCATTTGGTGAAAAAGCCAATAACCGTCAGTAAGTCCCGTAAAGTCAGTCATACCATTGGTATCTGTTTTCTGAATTTTTCTTGTGGAAGCATCGGCCGTGAAGGCTGAAGATACTACCTCCCCTTTACTGTTGACCATTGCTGAAGCAGCACCAGTTGGTGTAATTTTAGTTGCAGAAAACTGAACATTCGACATTGTTAAGTTATTTGTCGCCGTAGATGTTGAAGATTCTCCTGCAGCTTGTTGTGTACCATCATTATTACCGATAGCGTTTCCCGTAGCGGCAGCACTGGAAGGTCCAGCCTGCTGTGCATAAATGATAACCTCACCATTAGAAACCTGGTTTTTAATAGTAGTCGTTACAGCCTCAACAGCTGATTGAGAAACAATCATGTTTGAAACTGCAGCGAGTAACACCACAGAAGCTAAGGTAAACTTTCTTTTCCTTGTATTATTCATATCCTTCTCCAATCTTTCGTTTTGATAGCGCTTTATATTTTAATTGTACAGAATTGTACAGAATTGTCAGAATAAAAGCGAATTAATTGCTTCAATGTTTATTAATATTAAAGAAAACAAAAAATAATGCAGTACGCATTATTATTTGTTATTCTATAACTTTATCTTTTCTAGCGCTTTTGGCGGAACACTTCTTTCTTCTACAATATTCCAACGTACAACCTTATCGTAATTTACGTGAGCCATGATGTATACACCTTCGTGTAATGACTCTGCACATAAACTTAGATCTTTGACTTCTCCTTTACTATTAGACGATTTGAAGAGATAGACATATTCACTTTCTGAGCCACGAGTATGTCTGTCTGCGGAACTTGTCTTATTCTCCAAAGTGACCTTCGCGTAATAGTCGGTCGTGTTTAAAATATGTTTTAAAGCAAAATAGCCTCCACAAAAAATAATTGATATAACAGTTAATCCAATAAATCTTTTCATATTTTCTCCAATAGTCTTATTTACTTATAGTATACTAAAACATAAGTTCATTTTTAAGAGCAATTTGAACATTCATGTTTTTGTGTTTACTATAAGTAATAAAAAAAGTATTTTTTTATGATAAGCACTAGTTTGTCTAAAATAATGCATCGAATTTTTAAGGATTAGTTGTTCTTATTGAACGTAAAATGACAGCTAATCCCTCTAGCAGTTTTAAAACAGTAGCCGTTCTTTGATTTTGATTGCTCTATACTTGTACCTTTATCACGAAAAAGGAAAAGCACTGATTGTGAGGGTCAGTGCTTTTCCTTTTAGTAATGCCGCTTATTTTTTTGTTTGAGAGTTTTACGGGCTTTTTTCATCCCACCAACTTCTTTAAACATCATGTCGAGTTTTTTTCTTTCAACTTCTTTAGCATGCAAACCTGTGTAAGCCATTTCTTTTTGTAATTTTTGATAGTTTACAAAACGTTCGTAGGAAAGTTCCCCTTGTATAAGAGCAGCTTGAACAGCGCATTCTGGTTCAGTGCCGTGCGCACAATCAGAAAACTTACACTGTGACTCTAAAGCTGCAATATCTGAGAAGCTTTCGTTAAAACTAGCTTGATCTAAGCCAACTTCACGTATCCCGGGTGTATCAATAATCATAGCTCCTGAAGGCAGTTGAAATAGTCTACGTTGTGTCGTGGTATGTTTTCCTTTACCATCATTACGTAGGTCATTTGTTTTTAACGTTTTTTGTCCTAGTAATGTGTTCACCAATGTTGATTTACCCACACCAGATGAACCAATCAAAACATAGGTTTCACCGGTTGTGATGTAGGACTGTAAAGGAACATATCCATTTTCAGTTTGTGAGGATGTCATAATAATATCAACACCGAAACTAATTTCTTGAAGCGCTGCTTGTTTTTGTTCCATATCTTCCGCTACATCTGTTTTAGTTAACACAAAGACAGGAAGAGCACCTGATACCCATACTAGAGTAAGATAACGCTCTGCGCGTCGCAAATTAAAGTCTTCGTTCAGCGACATACAAATCAGAACTTTATCTATATTAGCCGCCATAAGTTGGCGTTCATGCGCCTCTCCTGCTGCTTTACGAATAAGGGCTGAATGGCGCAGTAAACAGCGTTGAATTTGGGCGCGTCCGGTAGAATCTGTTTCTCGATCTAAGAGAACAAAATCTCCGACTACTGGAAAGTCAAGTGATGCTGATGTTTCAAAACGGTATTTCCCCGATACTTCTGCTTTGACTTCACCTGATTGAGTTGCGACGGTGTATTGGTTACGGTTCTGTTCAATTACTCGTCCGGGATAAAAAGCTGGATATTTTAGAGCTTCTTGTTTAAACTTTTCTGTAAAGCCTAATGTATTTAATGTGTAGTTTGTGTTCAATTTTTGTTCCTCCAAAAAGTTTTAGTGACTTATTGGGAGACAACATGGTTCAGACGTGAGCGAGTGCCTCCCCATGTCTTACAATTTCCTTATTGACGTGCATAATTGCTCCTTTCTTTTACTTCAAGTATAGCATATCTTAATATAAAAAAATACAGCCTTTGCAGCTGCATTTATCTTTAAATAGTAACCGTTATTGAGGCTGCAATAATAATTAAGACCAGACCAATAATTGTTAAGAGCATTTCTTTTTTTGTTTTTCTTTGATTTAAGAACCAGATTCCTGTCAATGTTGCTAATACAACAGATGTTTGAGAGAGGATAAATCCAGTTGCCAAACCATTCATATCAGGCTGAGCTGAGATAAGATAAGTTAAGGCCGCAAATGCAAAGAAGAAACCAGAAATAATATGCTTGTAGGATACACTTTCGAAGATTGCCATTTTTGTCTTCTCTTTGAAAGAGATGACAATACTATAAATAAGGGCAGTCAATAACATACCAATGGCTTGTGGGAGGAAGGCCTCTTGACCTGATAAGTTACTTGCTTGAGGGGCAGCAGAGTAGGCCCAATAACCAATCGCTCCAAGAGCTAAGAAAATAACTACTTTTCTCAAAAGACCTGTACTTGCGGGTGTTTTTTCTTCAGACCAAACCGTTAAGCTCGCACCAAAAATAATAAGGATAAGAGAGAAAGCTCCCAAAATTTTAGCACTTACTCCAGGCCAGTTTCCCAAAGCAACCACACCCCAAAGTGATGCAGCTAAGAGTTGGAAAGCTGTCGTAATTGGCATTACTTTAGAAGAACCAATCAAACTAAAGCAGTAAAAAGTGACGATTTGTCCTGCAGCCCAACCAATACCAGATAAAATACCGAGGAATAAATCCATCCCTGAAGCTAAATGAATGCCTTGTGACACTGAAAAAACTAGGGCGAAAATGAGAGTACCTAAAGTTGAACCGAGGATTTGGTTGACGGGTTTCCCACCAATTTTTGAAACGATTGTTGGGTAAAGCCCCCAACCAAGTAGCGGGCCAAGACCAATTAATAGTGCTGTTGTGTTCATGTTTTTGTTTTTCTCCTATTTGTCTTTAAAATACGACATTGCTTTCTAGTAAGATGTTTGCGTATGGTGTCATTTCTCCTGTACGGATAAAGGCATGACAGTTATTTAGCTCTGCCTTCATATCGCTATGTGGGATAAATTCTACAGGTGTATCCGGTAAACGATCAGTGATTTGGGCTAAAATTTGGGGATTGTTTTCTTTAATTTCTTCAGCAAGATAAACTTTTTGAACTTCAAGTTCTTCCAAAACATTATTTAAAACGTCCATGAAGCTTGGAATACCCTTATCTACAGCCAAGTCAATTTTTTCTGTTCCTTTTGGAACTGGCATCCCAGCATCACCAATGCTGAGCTTGTCAAAGTGGCCCATTTGGGCAATAACACGTGAAATATCAGAATTTATAACTTTTGTTTTTTTCATTTGAAATACTCCTAATCCAGTTCATTTTTGTAGGGAATAGAGGGTTGTGCGCCGTATCTTTGTACAGTCAGTGATGAGGCTTTACTGCCATAAAGAATAGCATCCTCAATATTACTGAAGTCTGCTTTCAAAACAGTGCTTAAAGCGCCAATGAAAGTATCACCTGCAGCTGTTGTATCGACAGCCGCTACCTTGAAAGCGGGGATGATACCAGACTTGCCATCTTTGATGTCATAATAAGCCCCCTTGCTTCCTAAGGTAATAATCACTGCTTCAATACCAAGATTGTGGAAATAATCTGCCGCAGCTTTCAGACTGTGCTCATCTTCCACTTTTATTCCAGTTATGAGTTCAGCTTCTGTTTCATTAGGCACAATGATATCCGTTGTAGCCAAAAGTTCTTGAGGAATATCCGTTCTCGCAGGTGCGGGATTGAGAATAGTCCGCACCTTATTTTCTTTCGCACACTTAAAGGCTGCGACTGTACTGTCAAGCGCGCTTTCAAATTGTGCAATCAAAAAATCACTATTTTCAATAATATGTTTGGAGTTTTCAACGTGTTCGGGGGTAAATGCATTATTTGCCCCTGAGAAAATCATAATGCTGTTTTCACCAGAATCATCCACGGTAATAAAGGCTTGACCAGTCGATTGACTTTCTAAGAGTTGGACAGCTGATGTGTCAATATCTTCATACTCTAAAAGCTCACGCATCATTTGCCCAGCACCGTCTTTACCAATAGCGCCAATAAAGAAAGTATCAGCACCAGAACGCTTTGCTGCTACCGCTTGGTTCGCACCTTTACCGCCACCGGCAGTAAAATGTTCTTTTGCATGTAAAGTCTCACCTGGTTTCGGCATATTGCTTACTCTCAAAGTTGTATCTAGATTGATACTGCCAATAATTGTGATCTTATTCATTTTAGTTCTCCTTTATTTTTTCTTGTACTGTCACGTTCAACATAAGAAACTTTAAGTTTAATCTGTTTTTGGTCAATCGGCTGATGGTTGGCCAGTTTATAAATTAATTGGGCTGCTTCATGTCCCATTTCATAAGCGGGTTGATGAATCGTTGAAAGCGCGGGATAAACGTATTTGCTCATCAAAATATCATCATAACCAATCAGCTGGATATCTTCAGGAATACGTTTATTCATTCGATGGATCTCCTGCATATATGCAACCGCATGGACGTCCGAAGGCAGAATAATCGTATCAAGAGTTTTCTGTTTGCGGAGAAGTTTTTCTGCTTCTGCTTGAATTTCCGAAAAATCATAACTCCTACTTTGAAAAACTTGATAGCTCACTGCTGCTTGATTCAAGTAGGCAATACTAGAACTAAAGCGTTCATTCGTATTATCGGTGGTCAAAGGTCCTCGAACAACTGCAATCTGCTGTGCTCCTGCTTCTACTGCAGCTTTTGCAGCAAGTAAGCCACCTTGACTGTTGTCCGAAAAGACACCAAATTCACTTTTCTTACCTACACGATCCACAGTGACTGCTGGTAAATCAAATTCAGGAAATTCTTCCTTAAAGTCAACTGTTGTGATCACGCCAGCAGCATTGCTTTGAACTAAAAACTGAAGATAAGACTTGATGATTTCACGATCTTCATTAACATTCCCTAAGATCAGTTGATAGCCTTTTTCTCTCAGAAATTCTTCCACACCTTTCGCCAACATCGGAAAGAAAGGGTTAGAGATATCCGGCAATAAAAGACCGACCAAGTTACTTTTTTTACTTTTAAGAGACTGAGCTGAGATATTAGGTGAGTAATTCAAGTCTTGAATCGCTTTTTTAATCTTTACCTCTGCTTCTGCGCTAACATATCCTTTATGTGTGATATATCTTGAAACAGTAGACACGGACACGCCAGCTTTCGAGGCAACCTGTTTAATTGTAGCCAATAGACCTCCTTGTGACATAATGTGGAAACGTTCTCACATATTACTTAACTATTGTAATCGCTTGCTGGGAATATGTCAAGCAAAAACTAAAAATGATTAGATTAATTAAAAATGTAAAAAAAAGAGCCTCAACCTTGGCTCTTTCTGCTTTTTAGTCATAAAGATAGAATAAATCACTGGCAATTGTGGGATAGGCCATGATCATATTTTGAAATTTGTCCAAATTAATAGTTTGGTTAATACAGAAATTCAAGATATTTACAAGTTCTTCTGCCACGGTCGAGAGAAGTGTTGCTCCAAGAATTTCATTTTTATCATTTACAATAACATTGATTTTTGAAAGGGGATCAGCGATGCGTTTATAGGTATACCAATCCGTCATATCTAAGCTTCGCTCATTTTCTTTATCAAGAATTTGAGTTTGACCAATTTGAGCGAGCTTGCTGGATCCAAAAATAACAGTAGGAATGGCCGGATATTGGATAGCTTCAATTTGACCCTTCTGTGCAAAATAACGTGCAAGGTATCTGGCCTCAAAACCTGAAACAGGTGTTAGTTTGGGCTGTTTTTTATCTAAAACATCTCCGATAGCATATATATTTGGATGCTGAGTTTGCAAAAATTCATTGACCTCGATACCTTTAGCCGTTGTTTTTACGCCGACAGCGTCTAGATTTAGGTCTTCAATATTAGGAATACGTCCAACTGCTGAGATAACACCATCCGCAGTGACTTTGCGCTTGTCTTCACTAATAATTTCGATTCCCGAATCAGTTTGTTCCAGTCTTTCAGGAGAAAAATTATCAACAAAGGAAATACCTTCCTTTTGTAATTGCTTAATATAAGAAACAGCAAAATCGTCCGCAAAACCTCGAATTTTTAGTGCCCCGTGAGTGAGTACAGAAACCTCAGCTCCCGCTGCATGAGCGATTTGGGCTAATTCGAGTGAGACATAACCTGAACCTAAGAAAACAAGACGTTTGGGAAGTTCCTCTAACTCTAAGAAGTCATTGGAAGTCAGCAAATACTCACTGCCTGGAATATCCAAAACTCTTGGTCGTGCACCAGTTGCTAGGATATAGTTATCCGCAACGTATACCTTACCCTCAACAGCTAGATGTCCATCGGTCTGAAAACTTGCCGAGCCATAAACAGTCTCTATGCCTGCATTTTTCAATCCTTGTTCAGTTCCTGAAGGGATGGCATCACTGTATGCTTTTTTCCGAGCCAACATCTCTTGCCAATCAATTCTAAGACTGCCGTGTAGACCAGCAGAAGCTAAATTTTCTGCTCTGTACTTTGCCTCGACAAGTGTCATCATGATCTTGGTGGGATCGCAGCCATAGTTCGGACATGTGCCGCCCCATTTATCCTTTTCCGCAATAAGGACAGATGCTCCTTGCGCTTTGAGTGCATAAGCTAGTGCATTTCCTCCAGGTCCTGCGCCGACAATAATATAGTCATATTTTTCCATATCCGGTCCTCCAACTTTCTCTTAAATCCATCATAATAGGAAAAAAGCCAAAACGCTACTGTTTTGACTCGCTTTTCCTATTTTAAAACGTCTTGTAATTCTTCTTTATGTGCTCTAAAATACTTTGCCGCATAAGGGCAAGTTGCTTGAAGTTTGAGGTCTTCTTTGCGTGCTTTTTCAATTCCTGCTTTTAAAAGCAATTGAGCAAGACCTTGGCCTCGATATTCGATAGCAACACCTGTATGCGTTATCACAATATTGTTGCCCATTGTCATAAATGTCATCTCGCCAATGCGCTCATTATTGTCATTGTACAAGATAATGTTGTTGTCTTCTTCAACAGTTTTCATAGTCTTCCCCTTTGCTATTTACTTGATAAATTTCAGTGCACCAGATGGACAACGATTGATAATCGCTTGGTTATCAATTTTTTCTCCATTGTCAGGGAGAATCCATGGTCGACGTCCTACTTCCCAGACAGCTGGATTACCACGTACACATTCTCCTGCATGTTCACAGATTTGAGCATTATAATAGATATCCATTTCCTTGCCACGATAACGTCGGTAACCTGCTTGCTCCAAGTTTTCATCAGTTGCAGCTTGATTATTAATTTTTGAATTGTCCATTTTCACCTCTTATTGGAGCTAGAAGCCTCCCAAGTCTGTCGCCTTTCCTGCCTCAGTTAAACCTTCTTCTTCCATATAAACAGCAAAAGGTTGTAATTTTTCAGCATGGAAACGTTCTTTGAAAGCATCAATAGTTTCTTGTGAATATTGTTTAGGATCGAGTTGTAAACGTTCCACTGGAATAGGACTTTCGCCCGTAATTTTAGCATCAATAAGCACAGGTAAACCTGATTCAACTAATTTCATCGCTTGGGCAAAAACATCGTCCAACTCTTCGACTTTGCTTACTGTAAAACCATGCACCCCCATTGCCTCGGAAACTTTTGCAAAATCAATTCCAGTAAATTCTACCCCAAGATAACCTTTATTAGTAGTTTCTTGCTCATCTTTGATAAACCCAAATTGTTGGTTAGAGAAAACGACATTAATAATTGGTAACTTTTCTTGAGCTTGAGTGGCTAAATCTTGCATAACCATTGAAAAAGCACCATCACCTGAGAGCGACCATACTTGACGCTCAGGAAAGTCTAGTTTGGCCGAAATCGCACCCGGAAGCCCAACTCCCATTGTCGCAAACAAGCCAGATGTACGCCAAAGTTGACCTTTGCCCATATGCAAATGACGAACAGAGGTCATCGTAACATCCCCAACATCAGTTGAAAAGAGGGCATCATTTTTCGCGACTTTATTAATGGCATGATAGACCTGATAAAGATTCAACGGATTTTCTTTATCTTCTTCAAGCGCCTGCGTATAATTTTTCCAGTTCACAATGTTTTTTACATTGGCACGCCACCAAGGTGTCTCTTCTTTTTCCTTCATTTGTTGAGAGAGAGCTTTCACAACTTTTTTAGCATCCGCTAAAATGCTAAGTTCTGTCCGTTGACGTTTGCCTAATTTTGCAGGATCAATATCTACTTGAATCACATGTTTCACATGTTCAAACATATTCGTAACATCGATAAAAGGTTGGTTGGTTCCCAGCATTAACACGGTATCCGCATTTGCAATAGCATCATTAGCTGGTTTTCTTGAAACTCGAGTAGGTGATCCAAGAAAAGCTTCAAAGTCATCGTCCACAATATCAATAGCCAGTGCAGAGACCATTATAGGAGCTTTAATTTTTCTTGAAAGCGCCATAAGCTCACTCCCTGCCCCACGCATCCCAATACCAGAGAAAATAACTGGACGTTCAGCTTTTTGTAAAATTTGCATTGCATGATCAAGAGCTTCTTGCTTGGGTTCCGCAAATTCGGGTTGGATATAAGCTTGACTTGCATCAAACCATGAATCTTTTTCAATTTCTTGCCAGCCTAAATCAACTGGAAGTTGAACTACAGCCACACCTTTTTTGCTGTAAGCTTGACGAATCGCTTCGTCAATAATATGAGGAAGCGATTGTGCAGTCATAACCACACGATGATAGACGGAAACATCCGCATAAATAGGATCTTCATTCATTTCTTGGAAAGTATCCATATTCATTCCAGTAGTGCCAAATTGGCCAATAATTGCTAACAAAGGGACATGATCTTCTTTTGCATCATATAAACCATTCATTAAGTGCGTTCCACCAGGTCCTGCAGAACCAAAGGCTACACCAATATGGCCTGTAAATTTAGCATGCATACTTGCAGCCATCGCACCCACTTCTTCATGACGGACCTGAACAAAACGAATACGCTCTTTTTCTTCTAAGAGGGCATCCATTAAGGAATTGATGGAGCCACCTGGCAGACCATAAATATCTTTTACTCCCCAATTTTCAAGAACTTTAACTGCTGCAACACCAGCTTTTATTGTTTCTACCATTACTATTTCCTCTCATTTCTAAAAACATAAAACATGAGTGATCGAAAATTAGACGCTGAGGCACTGCTCTCTGGCGAAAGCCTTTTCATTTCCTTACATACTAATTATACTACGAAAGAGGCTAAAAAGGCAAAGATACCTGAAGAATAACTTTTTGAGAGAGAGGATTTTCGATACACTTCTGAAATTATCTGACTCAAATTTAAAGTAAGTTTGTATTTTTGATTGCTTCGATATCTTTAGCACCAGCCAACTGCATAGTGATTGATAATTCTTTATTAAGATGTTCAAACACTGATTTAACACCTTCTTTACCACCTAAGTTTAAGCCGTAAAGTACAGGACGACCAATGGCAACTAGGTCTGCACCACTAGCTAAAGCTTTGAAGACATGCTCACCACGACGTACACCACTATCAAAAATAATTGGGACACGTTTATTGACCACTTGTGCAATTCTTGGAAGGACCGTAAAGGAAGCTGGTCCTCCATCCAGTTGACGTCCTCCGTGATTAGATACCCAAATACCATCAGCACCTGCTGCAATAGCCTCCATCGCATCCACTGGATCTTGAATACCTTTCACGATAACAGGAAGATTTGTCCAGTTTTTAATTTTTTGAATGTCAGAGAGGACAAGCCCTTGTTTTGCTTCCGCATAAATTTCAAAAATACCTTTTCCAACGCCATCTGATTCAGAAAATGCTGCCAAATTTGGCATTGGCAATGGAAATTGGAAATGATTAATCACATCTTCTTCACGATAACCCCCAAGTGTAGAGTCAGCAGTTAAGATAATCGCTTTTACTCCAGATTTCACTGCTTTTTCAAGCAAAAATTGATTAAATTGGTCATCTTTACTCATATAAAGTTGAAAAAATTGTGGTGCGCCATTAACAGCTGCTGCTGCATCTTCCACAGATGTTGAACCATAAGTTGAAATAGAGAAAAGTGAGCCCACTTCTTCCATAGCTTTAGCTGTGTCAACCTCTCCTTCCATATGAGCCAAACCTTGTGCAGCAACCGGAGCTTGTATAATCGGTGTTTTAAGATCGATCCCAAAAATGCTGGTTCTCAAGTCTGCAGAATCAATCCCCCGTAACACACGCGGAGAGATTGATTTCGTATTAAAGGAAGCCGTATTTTCCCGCATTGTCCATTCATCCTCTGCGCCGCCACGAATATAACCAAACGCACCTTTATTCCCTTGAGCTTCCATACGATCTTTTACACGTCCCTCAAGTGAAGCAATATTTACGATTTCTACTTTTTGTTCATCATTACTAGTAACATATGTCATGGTTATTTCCTCTTTCTTTTGTAGTATTTTTTCAAGTTAGTGCTTTAAGCTACTGCACTCTTTGTTGTTTGTAATTCAATTTGGCGATATTCTCTCGAAAAGAAACTGCGCAATTGATCTTCATTAAATCCAGCTTGGAGTTGTGGCCCTTTCACTAAAAGTGGTCGGCGAAGAAGTTCTGGATGCTCGGAGATGAATTTTGTCCACTCTTTAACAGTCATTTCTTCTACATTGACGTTTAAATTTTTAAATGCTTGTGAACGTGTTGAAATAAGATCTTCAGTGCCGTTTTCTGTTTTAGCTAACAATTCACCAATCTCCTCTTCTGTCAAAGGATCAGCAAATAAGTTGTGCTCCGTATATTCCAGATTATGGTTTTCTAACCAAACTTTTGCTTTCCGACAGCTGGTACATGAGGGAGTATAGTAAAATTTAATCATCTTTTCTTCTCCATTTTATTTCTATTGAGTGTAGGAAGTGAAATTCACTTGCTCGATTTGTTTACGTTTGTAAACACAACTATATAATAACTCCTTTTGTGCAAAATATCAATAATTTAGTAATAAATACAGGTTAAATTTTTGATGTTTAAATGACATAAATATTTCAGTTGCATTTCCTGGTTTTTACTTTCACATTCACAGTTGCATTTTTTTATCATAGAAGTTATAATGGAAAAGTTATAACTTTCGTACAGATAACATAGATTTATGTTGATATTATACAGAGGCGAAATTATTATTTTAGGATAATAATTTCGCCTCTTTTTGTTTAAATTAGGAGGACATTTAACTGCATGAATAAAAACAAAAAATTTCATCTCTTAGGTGCTGTCATTGCTACCGGACTCTTGTCTTTTTCAGGGGTATTAATCGAAACAGCGATGAACGTGACCTTCCCTCAATTGATTACTGAGTTTGGACTAAGCACTTCCAAGATACAATGGGTCACCACTATCTACCTATTAGCAATTGCGATTATTATTCCTTTGTCTTCATACTTTAATCAGCGCTTCTCGTCTCGTAAGCTCTTCATATCTGGGAATCTTCTTTTCTTCCTCGGTGTCCTGATTAATTGCTTTTCACCTAACTTTACACTTTTGTTGGCAGGACGCCTTTTACAAGGGGTCGGAACTGGTATTGCTTTACCTTTAATGTTCCACCTTATCTTAACTAAGGCGCCTCTGGAAAAACGTGGCATGATGATGGGATTGGGAACAGTCACAACATCAATTGCGCCTGCCATTGGGCCAACTTATGGTGGTATCATCTCAAACGCATTGGATTGGCGCTATATTTATATCTTTTTACTTCCCTTAATCGTTGTATCCCTAATTATTGGTCTTTCTTCACTTCCTGAAGAGAAGAAACACACAACAAAAAGACTGGCGCTACAACCAGTCTTGGCACTTTCTGTCATGTTTTTCGTCTTCATTTCAGCCTTGAGTGCCGAACAAATTTTGACCTTTGTCATTCTCTTTATTGTTGGTATTATAAGTGCCCTACTCTTTGTTTATTATAATCGTAAAGAAACACTGATCGAATTAGCTATATTACGTCATCGTAAATTTGTCGCCCTACTCTTTACCCTTCTGGTGTATCAAGGTCTTCTTTTAGGTTTATCCTTTATTTTACCGAACTTTATCCAAGTTTCTGCAGGCTATAGTTCTGCTGTAGCTGGACTCTTTATGTTTCCAGGCGCTCTTGTTGGTGCAATCCTCGCTCCAATTTCTGGAAAAATTTTGGATCAGGTTGGTGCGAAGAAGCCAATCACCTTTGGTTTATTGACTGCAAGCTTGGGAATCATTTTACTTTTTGTTTTCCTCCCAACGCAGTCACTTGTGTTGTTATTGATTGCTCACATCGTTATGATGCTTGGATTAGGTGTATCCTACAGCAACTTAATGACCAGCAGTTTAAGTACACTTTCACCTGAAGAACTCTCAGACGGAAATGCATTAGTCAATACATCACAGCAATTTATCGGAGCCATTGCAACTGCCTTGGTAGCCAACATTCTTTCTGTCTTTCAACATGCTCAAGGGTTTAAAGAAGGTACCCAATTTGGAACTTCAGTCATTCTGGTCATCTTCTTCGTATTAGTCATCCTGGGACTGATTGCAAGTTATTCTGCATTGAAAAATAAGAAAAATTAAAAGAGCATTCTCATGCTCTTTTTTTATGTAAAACTATTTAAAAACCCCTCTCATTCGCTATCAAAGAGTAGGTCCAGTTTCTTTTTGCTTTTGTTTTACATATTTTTATTTATGTAATTATTCCTTGTTTTACACATTTGCATCCGATAATTTAAAGGTCACTAGAGTTTCTGCAGGATAGGCTGCTAATTGACTTGCAAAACTATCATCATCGTCTTTTTTAACCTTAGCTTTGAGGTTAATGCTTACCTTATAGTGTTCTTCCGCTAAGATATCATAAAGTGAGCGAAGATCCGCAATGTCTTGGCTACTTGCCTTAGGCAAGACTGTGTATTTTGCATATTCGGAATCAAACCATGAACTTTCTTTCTCAAAATCGACGGGCGAATTTTCATTGACCTGAAGTTTGACAGTGATGCTGTAATCATAACCTTGTTGCTCGATCATTTTAGCAATTTTCACCATGTCTTCGTAAGTTCCTGAGGCTTTGAGTTTCAGGGTTGCTTTATAAGTTATACCAGCCAGTTCAAAACTCTCCGCAATTTTAAATGGATCTTGTTCGCTTCCTTCTTTGTCTACTTGTGGCGGGAAAAAGTTAACTGAAATAGAATAACCTTCAGTCAAAAGTTGCTCGTACTGTTTAATGACTTCTTCTGCTTCCAAGTCATCCATGTATTCATTGAATGTACGTTCTGTTAATTTATTGCTCTCAAGAGCTTCTTCTTTAGGGTAAATTATTTTTACTTGATAAGTCATAAATGTATTATATCAAAAATTCAGAGGGACTTGTTAATCCCTCTGAATTTTTCTGCTTTTAAGTTTTTTAAACTTTTCTTGTCACTTTACCATGCCACGACATCATACCGCCGGTCACGTTTGTTACATCGTAATTCATTTTTGAAAGTATTTTAGAAGCTTTTTTCGACCTCATCCCTGATTGACAAATCACAAAATACTTTTTATCGGGTGCTAATGCTGCAGCAGAAACTTGGCCTAAAGGAATGTTTCTAGCCCCCCTAATATGGCCTTTTTTATATTCGTAAGGTTCTCGCACATCAATAATTTCTTCTTTTATCTGATTATTTCTCAGATGTGTAGCAAGCTCTGTTGTCGTTATACTTTTAATTTTAGTAAATAATCCAAACATCATTTCTCCTTACTGGCCAAGCAACCGTCCCAAGCATTTGTACCGCCTAAAACATTAATGACATCAATATCATTGGCAGCAAGCCATTGGGTGACCTGTGCTGAGCGAGCACCGGATTGACAGATAATATAGCTCCCTACATTAACTTCGGCAATACGGCTTTCTATCTCGCTCATGGGTATATTACGTGCTGTTGGTACATGTCCAGCTTCATATTCAAAAGCTTCTCGGACGTCAATAATATCTGCCTCGTCCTTCATTACTTCTACTAATTCTTGCATTGTAATTGTTCGCATTTACTTTTTCCTTTATTTTGTTTATAAGATCATTATATACCCTATAGGGTATATAATCAAGCTTAATGCTTAAATTAAAAAGACATAGCTTCCCATGTCTTTTTTCTTAACTTTTATTTTGGTGAAAATTTACGGCTGCCCCTATGAGATTTGCTGAATTGCGATAGTGACAAACCTTAATCTCAGGCAAAAAGGGTGGTATTTCTAAAGTCCTGATTATCTTGTTCATCTGTTTGTTCAGTTCTGGGACCAGCCACTCCGCTTGTGAAATTGCTCCACCGATGACAATAAGTTCAGGATCAAAGGCATACTGGAGATTATAAATACCTTTTGCAACATTAAATGTAAAACATTCCATCTCTTCTTGCGCAAGGCTATCCTTTTCCTGTCTCGCTCGTCTAAAGACCTCTTGACCTGTCAGATTTGTACTGCACCTTTGATTGTAACGTTTCGCCATGTTTACCGCTGTGCCCAGATCCGAAAAAGTATGTTTTTCATCCATCAACATAAAACCAAATTCACCGCCAAAAAGATGTTTTCCATGATGAATTTTTCCGTTGATAACAACAGCTCCACCTACTCCTGTACCAAGCACTAGAAAAAGTACATTTTGTAGATGCTTTGCTGCGCCAAAAGCAACTTCAGCAAGAGCAGCACAATTGGCATCATTTTCTATAGCCAAAGGCAAGCCAAGCTTTTCTTCTAAGGCGTGATGGATATTAAACCCGTGAATATAAGGTAAGGCGCTGAATCCTTCAATATATCCTGTTGCCTGATTAACTGCTCCAGGAGAACTCATCGCAACACCAGTTATATTTTTACTCTCTTGTCTCATTTCACGCACAATGTCCTTCAGACAGCTGTAATAATCTTCAAGGTTATCAGGTGTTTGTTTCGACTTGACTTCTCCTAATTTTCCTTCAGAGAAAAGACTATATTTAATGCTGCTTCCCCCAACATCAATCGTTATCAATGCCATTTTTCATCCTCTTTCAGTTTTTGCAACAGTGTTTCTTCGATATCAATACTAGAACTTTCTGAAACTTTGCGATACCAATGTGCTGATTTTTTTAGTTTCTTGATTTGTTTGTGAACATCCAAGGAAATTAATCCATAGCGGTTTTTATACGAATTACGCCAGCTCCAACAATCTATTGGTGTCCATGTGTGATAACCTAAGCAGGCTGAACCTTCGGATATTGCTTGGTGTAAATAGTAAAGGTGCTCCGTCATAAATTGAATACGATAATCATCTTGGATAATCCCCTCTTTATCCTCAAAACGTGCTTCGTTTTCGACACCCATACCATTTTCGGAGATGAACCATGGGATATTATTATAGTCATTTTGTATCGTTTTCGCTATGTTATAAATCGTCTGTGGGTGAATCTCCCAGCCTCTGTCTGCATTCATACGTACGCCTCTTTTGTTAAAGGAGGCATAATATTTTTCAGGCAGCCAATCCTGAGCTAAACTGTCACTCGAAAACTCTGGCTCTTGAACACGACTTGGGTGGTAATAATTTACTCCTAGAAAATCCACTGTATTGTCCTTTATAATTTCAAGCTCTTCGGTCGTACTTTCCCACAAAACTCCATCTTGCTCTAATATATTTACGAGTTCTTGTGGGAAATATCCTTTTACTGAGGCATCCAAAAACAGTTGATTTTGCCACAAATCAGCAAAGTGAGCTGCTTTGAGATTCTGTATTTCTTCGTCCTTGGCATAATTAGGTGTTAAATTGAGAATAATACCAATCTTAGCTTGGGCGTTTTTATTTATTTTTCTAAATCTTTCAATAGCTAAACTGGAAGCCAATTGTAGATTATAGGCAACTTGAACTGCTTTTTTACCATCTTTAAGGTCAGGATAATGGAAACCTAAAAGATAGCCACATTCGACAACTACTATGGGTTCATTATGTGTAAACCACTCCGTTACTCGGTCGCCAAATAAGCGGAAACATTGCTCTGCAAACTGAGCAAAGAGTTGGGCCACTTTTTTACTTTCCCAGCCGCCATATTTATGGAGAAGCTCCACAGGTAGATCAAAATGATGTAAGTTCATCATGGGCCGAATGCCAGCGGCTAAAAAAGTATCAATCACGCGGTTATAAAAAGCCACCGCTTGAGGATCAGTCTTTCCCGTCTCAAAATCTTCAATAAGTCTAGACCACTGAATACTTGTTCTAATACTATTGAGTCCAGCTTTCTGCATCAAACGGATATCTTCTTCGAAATCATTATAGAAATTACTGGTCGTATCTGGGCCAATGGAGCCCCAAAATCGTTCACTATAATGATCAAAGTCATAATCGAAAACATTATCGTGTTTTTTCTTGAAACGTCCTTCAGTTTGTGGACCACTTGTCGCTGCGCCCCACCAAAAATCTTTTGGAAATTCTATTTTCATGTTTTACTCCCTCTATTTTCCTTCTTCTGCAATAGAAGGATTTAAACTTTTTCAAAAATAGACCCTAGGAAAATTAAAATTCCCTAGAATCTCATCTGTCTTTTTATTCAAATACTCAAAACTCACTTCATGAGTTGTAATTCGTACATTGGATCATATTGAAGACTTACACCATCATTGGCAAAATCATCGCTTGAGCCAAGTAAGACTTTATTCACTTCATAAATCGACTGGGCTTGATTAATCTTATTTAAAGCGGCCTGATAATTCTCTGTGCCTTGTCCCACGCGCTCCCAATGATGGAGTGCTATATTTTTGGCCTCCTGCAGACTAAAGCCTTTGGCCTGTAAAATGGCTGTTTTCGTCCAAAGGAAGTTTGAAGGTACAATATGGTTTAAATCAAAATTGTTATATGTTCTTCCGTCACGGTCCAAAGCATAGAGAAACATACCATACAGTTTATTTTCTGCTGTATATTTTGCTACTTTGTAAATGTTACTTTCTTCGTAAGGTTCATTAGCATCGTACCATCTGTTGCTGTCTTGCTCTTCCGGAAAAGCTAAACCAGGCATAAATTGTTCTTTTGGAATCACACCAGTATAATCTTTTATTGCTCTGGCTGTACGTGTGTCATCTGACCCATATTGTTGGTAACCAAGGTATGTAAAACTGTCTGCAACATCTTTTAAGGGATTAAGATTGGAACCATTTGTATCATAAACAAACACTGTTCCGTTCTTTGCAAGAGGCCCGATATATTTTGATAATGCACGAATAACACCATTTGAAAGAGCAATATCTGTAGCGCTTGGATAAGTTTCCATGTCAATATCTAAACCATCAAGTCCATACTGGCGTACATGCTCATCTAACAATTTATTAGCATAAGCATCAAATTCTTCTGCGGTCGGAAAGTTTCCTGCATAAGGAATTTTTAAAAGCTCCGAATAATCAATTGCCTTAGTTAACTTTACACCTCGGGCATGTAAGTTAGGAACATAGGATTGTTTGAGCTTTTTAAAGAAGGGTGCGGCAGCATTTTCTTGGCCTTGAGGAACATAGCTAAAAACATTGACAATATCAATTCCATAAGGAATATCATCCATACTTAACCAATTTTCGTCTGTAAGGCTGGTATTGACACCTTTCATTTCCTTATCACGCCATGCTCGGTAGTAAACCATGGTCTTCGCTTGCTGGCTTTCTTCTTGTGCCTGAGCAGAAATTGGGCCAAAAATAAGTATACCAAGTCCAACGGTAAGCAAACCCAAAATATAGCGTTTAATTTTTTTCATCTTGCCTCCTCCTTAAGAAAACATTTTTAAAAATTTTATTTGTTTTGACTCAACTTTAAGTATCGAAAAACCAATTGACAATAGGTCATGTTTGACCAAGAGAACCATTCGCGGGTGTAATTATTTGGATTGTCCACATCAATTCCTTCATGGCACTGACCAGTTCCACCATCTGTGGCAACGATTGTCTCTATCTGCTTTTTCATTTTGTCTATATTTTCTGTCGTCAATCCTTCCATAGCTAAAGCTATTGACCACACATAACGTGGCGGAGTGTGCGGGCTACCGATACCCTGCAAATATTGTCCAACATAATAATAGGGATTTTCTTCACTCAAGCATTTTTCTCTCGTTTTTATATAAAGAGGATCTTCAGCTCTACAATAGCCGAGGAAAGGCAAGGAAAGTAGACTTGGTACATTTGCATCATCCATAAAGAGTTGTTGACCTAAACCATCAACCTCATAGGCATAATACGGATTTTTTTCAGACGAAACTAAACCATATGTTTGAATACCTTCTGTTATTTCTTCTTGAAGTTTCTTTATTTTGCTTTCTAACCTCGGAGAGAGGTGCTCCGGAAGAAGCTCCAAAAGTTGGTCCAAAACCACTAAAATAAAGCAATTTCCTGGAATAAAATAACCGTACTTACACGCATCATCACTTGGCCTAAATGCACTCCAGACCATACCTGTATAACCAATTGGTTCTCCTCGTCCTTCATGGGAAAGTGTATCGGATGGCGGGCAATTTGTTCTTTTAAAAATATAGTCTGAGCTTTCATGATGCTGCTCCTTAATAAAGGTATCGAGAACCCGTTCAACAGTTTCCCAATAATCCTCCTTAAGGTGCGCGCTATAGCCTGTATGCTTGTAGAGTTGATAAGCCAGGAATAATGGGGCACACAAGGAGTCAATCTCAAATTTTCTTTCCCAGACTAAAGGCGATATGGGAACATTGGAGACATCTTGACTATAATGACTGTCCGTTGGTTCTTTATTAAAAGCATTTGCATAAGGATCATGATTAATATAGCGCATTTGTTGCTTCAATACCCCGTGAACCAGAGATGTTATTTCCGGAATAGAATCTGCCATTTCCAAATATGGAAGTATTTGAAAGGTAGAATCTCTCAGCCACATTGCTGGTATATCTCCAGTGGCAACAAATATCTCCCCGTTTTCACGCACTGAAACGGTGTTTGAAATAGTATCCACTATGGCATGTTGAAAAAGTGATGTTGCTCGGTCATCCCACAGTCGAATGGATTCTGCATGTTTTTTAATCTTGGAGATTAACTCTTCTTGTTTTATCAACTCCTTTGTCCTCCTACTGTTTGTTGAAAAAGATACCATAAGTTCTTATTTCTCCCGGTCTAAATTCTGCCATTTTGAGCTCTTTTGTAGAATTTTCAAGACTGCCAATAATTTTACCTTCCAAGTTTAAGAGTTTAATTGCTGCTGGCTCTTGAAGTTTAATAACTCCCGGCATGCCTTGAGCCGTATCACAGGGATTATATAGCCGTAATTGTATACCTGTTTGATCGATACTGCTTTCCATGCTGCTGAAGGCAACTTCAATATTTTCTAAAACTACCACCTGTTGCTCTTTGAATTCTAGTTTTTTCTTGTTTATGGGGAAATATTCTATTGGTGTGCTGAAGCGATTGATTGTCTGTGTTTGGTAATATATATTTTCTTGTGTGGTGAGTAAGTACTGATTTTGGAGAGCTGCAGCATCAAAATTAGTGTCTATCACGATACTCCCTTCAAAGAAAACATCTCCTAAAAGTTGGCTATCAGGTGTTTCAACTTCTCTAGTTTGCAAACCAGAGGCATCTCCTGGACGTCTTTTCGTATCTGGTCTTCCTAGGTAACCCACGCCTCTAAATATCGTAATGGCAAGCTCTTGTTGCGCCTTAGCAAGAACTTGGAAATCTTTTGTTCCCTTACTTAGGAAACTCCAACTTGTCTTCGCATCATGAAGATTGGCGAAGTGAATCAAGGGGCGCATACTTGTAGGTTCTTCTTTATATCCTCTTGCACGCCAATCTTGCAAATGCTTTTCTTCAATTGGTCGATCGATAATACCAAAAGGTGTGTCGCTGGTCGAAAACGCAGATTGAACATCTGTTTTAAGTACTAAGCGTAAGCGATGATCGAGAACTTTATTATTGACATGTAGGCGAAGCTGAATCCGATTATCCTGTTTATTAAGCTCTAAAGTTAATGCATATGTAACCTGTCCATCAAGTATTTGTTCTTTACGTGATTCCAGATTGTAAGGAAGCTCCCATTCCCCTTCTACAATTATTCGACTTAGTAATTCTCCTTGTTCCACATGAGAAGTTTGACTGTTTTTAAAGTTCAGATTTAAAATCCAATCCGCAAAGGCTGGTGAATAATCGTAGGTATCTCCTTCATCTCCTCCATCTTCAAAAGAGAGAAAATCTAAATATTTTTTACCATTCTTCTTAAGGTAAAGGTTGAAATTCCCCTCAGTAAATTCAATCTGATAAAAATCATTTTCAATCCTTGCTGACTTTTTCAGTGTTTTGGCTTTGTCTTCCTCATCACTGACGTGATAATGTACATAGCCCATAGCTGGCAAGGTGCATTCTAAAGCAATGGTACTTACATAGTAACGTTCATCAAGCATCTCCTCAGGGTTTCTACGAAGTAATGCTGCGTTTTCTGTTTTTTGCTCAATAAGTTCAAAAGCTACTTTCTCGCCATTCTTGTCCGTGAGTGAAAAATGTTTATTTTGTGTAGAAAGTTTGACTTTCTTTATCACTTTAAGCTCAAAGGGGAGAGGATTCCACATAAACAGACTATCTTCCTGATCCCTATTGAGTGAAACACTTAATTTTCTGAGCAGATAGTCCATACAAGACTGGGCTTCCTGTAGGCCATTTATGCCACGCATATAGATATCGCGGTTGGTTTTATCACTATTACAGCCGCCAGCACTATCGTGTGCTTGACCACGGCTTACTATCTTCCACAGGCTATCTATTAGACCTTGTTTAACAGCAATGCCATAAGGTGACGCTAAAACAGACATTGGTTCTAACTGATAAGTTAAGAGACGTTCAAGTTGATCATAGACTTGCTTTAAGTCATAACGTGACGCATAAATACCACGGTGAATTTTTGAATCTGTTGGCTCAATAAACTCGCCCTTGATATCTAGAAATGCTTGGGCTTCTTTTTCGAGTGCCTTGAAAAATTGCGGATAATTACTTTCAATAAACACTGTTGAATCTTCAATTTCCTGATTTGCCTTATCAATCCTTGTTTTTAAATTAAAATCAACAGCACGCTGATCTCCTCCTACCGGTAAGAGATGCGCGTTACTCTTTGTATGCGTGGAAATTCTTTCGACAAGGTCTGAAAAATCGTTCTTTTCTACTAAATCCACTCCCGCATAGTAACCATTTTTAATGTTGGCTGTCAGAACTTTTGAACCATCGTTGCTTGACCAATAAAAGTAGCGCGTGTTCGCTTCATTCGGCATTCCGCGCCAAAAAAGGGCGTGCTGAATATCAAAGCCTTGATAAATTTTTGGCATGTCTTGACTTTGTCCGAAAGAGTCTGGCAAATAGCCAATTCTCATCGCACTTCCCAGTTCTTCTGCTTCACGGATACCCGTACGCAGATTTCTCACTATTGATTCACCAGAAGTTGTCATTTCATCAATTTGTGTGAACCAAGGTCCTACAAACAGTCTGCCTGCCTGGACAAATTTTTTCAGCTGCTTTTCTTTTTCCGGAAAGAGACTGAGATAATCTTCAACAATTGACATTTGACCATCTAAAGTATAAAAATCCAACTGATTGCTTTCCAAAGCGTCTAGAACTTCATCCATGTGAAAAATAAATTGCACACGTGCTTCTTGTCTTGTAAAATACCATTCAAAATCCCAGTGGGTATGTGCAACAGTATATACTTTTTTCATGGGGACTTTCCTCTATTTCTTCTTTAAATTCTATTCTGCACTGAGCATTGTGGCTTGTTCAGCACGTTCTTGTTTTTGGTTAAGGATTACAAACGGTGCATATAAAACAATGTCTAATACAACCAAAACAAGGGTCAATATCACCGGACTAATATGGAAGGCGCCTAAAACCCATGTACTGATAAAGATAGGTTCATTTCCTGAGTTCAAGACGACCAGAGGAACAACCCAACCAATAGATGTTACAATGTAAGCAATAACAGCATTAATCATTGGGACAAGGACCCAAGGGATAAACATTAACGGATTAAGAACGATAGGAAGCCCGAAGATAACCGGTTCATTTATCCCAAAACATCCTGGAATTAAAGCGAGTTTTGCCACTTCACGTTCTTTTTCGCCTTTCTTCGTAAAGATAAGCATTGCGATAATTAAACCAAAGGTAGCACCTGAACCACCAATCATGGCATATACGTTGGTCATTGTATTTGGTGCAATAGAAATGTCAGCAAAACTTTGTGTTTCCGCAAATTTTGCTACATTTTCTAGGAAAATAGGGAGCCAGAAAGCTGATACGACACCCCAAACGATATTGAAACCGTGAAGACCGAGGAACCATAAGATTTGTTGGAGTAAAATAACGATGAGAATTGCAGGTAATCCTGTACCAACTGTTAACAAAGGCTTAATGAGCACCTCAGAAATCATTTGCAATAATGACACATAGCCCAATGATTGTAGCGCAATCCGTATAGCTCCAAAAATTAAAAGTACACCACTAATCGGGATTAACGAGAAGAAAGAATCAAATACATTTTGGGGCACGTTACCCGGCATTTTGATTGTAAATTTACTTCGCGTAAATCGTGCAAACAAAGCCACAGCAATTAAGCCAACGATGAGGGCAGTAAACATCCCTTCATAGCTGAAAAATGATGTTGAGAAACCTTCCACAATATCTGCTTTAGGATCCAGATAATTAACGTTATTGGGAACCATCACAAAATAGGCTGCAAAGGCAAGCAAAGTTGCAATGATTGGATTAAGCTGGCTGTTTTTTTCATTTCTTTTCAGCTCGAAAGCATATGAATAGGCTGAAGAAAAGACCACAATAAGTGCTACAATGCCTAAGGTCGCATTTCCGATGTAACCAAACAAATTACTGATATTCGTCAATAAAGCGTTATGAATATCTTGGTTTTTAATAAGGGCATCAAGCTGCATTTTGATAAGGTTAGAAAAGGATCCTACAACCGTGAACGGTATGGTCCTTACAAAAGCATTTTTAATGGCCTGTAAAATCGTATTCCGCTCCACCCAAGCAGATACTTTTAGTAATGGTTCTTGAAACTTCTGCACATCAATTTTCATAATACGCACTTCCTTTTTCTTTTTTTAGAAGCCACTTCCACCAAAAAGAAACCGCTTCCGTTTTTTATTATATACATTTTTTTAAAATTTGTAAAGATGAATATAAAATTAATGTAGACAAATTATATAAAATGTTATATAATATATATACAAATCATAAAAATCGAGGTATACAAATTGTACAAATACCGTGAAATTTACGCTGACATCAAACGCGACATCCTGACCAACCATTATCGTGCGGGGACGCTTCTCCCTACACAAGAGTTTTTTGCTGAAAAGTATAAGGTCTCGCGCATTACTTTAAAAAAATCCCTCACCTTACTCGAAAATGAAGGATTAATTTTTAGTAAACAAGGCTCCGGAACTTACATTCGTCCAAGAGTGGAAGAAACCACAGAGCTTCTGCCTTTAGATTTACCGATTGGTGTAACTTATTCGCATCGTGATCAAGAGATTAAAAGTAAAATACTTTTTTTTGATGCACGTTTACCATCGACAGAAGAGCAAAAGCATCTTCTGCTGAATAAAACAGATCCGGTTTACGAATTTAAACGTCTTCGTATTTTGAATGGCAAAGCCTATAGTTTTGAACATGTTGTCATGCCAAGCTACATCGCTCCTATCACAGAAGAAATCTTAGAAGGCTCTGTCTATGACTATCTAGGACAGGAAGCAAAGCTACAACTCGTGGATGCTAAACGTGTCATTTACGCTGATCAGGCCGATGAGGAAGTAAGCAAAAACCTGGAAATTGAGTGTCATTCGCCTGTACTGGTTATTGAGCAAACAGCTTATGACCAAAAAGGACACGCTTTTGAATTTTCTAAATCCTACTTTATTAGTAACCAAACGAAATTTGCCCTTGATATTCATCTCAAAAAGAATTAAATCTATAAAAAAGCCACAAATTTAAAAATCTTTGTGGCTTTTAATCTATTTTTGCAAACACCCTTTTCATTAGGCTGCCCTTATATTATTGAAAAATAAATAAGGACGTGCTATAATGTTCTTGTTATAATATAAGGAGAAACTCAGGTGTTAAAACTAACAAAAAATGAGCAGGATTATCTTAAGGCTATTTATACCTTGGAGCGTGCGGGAGATGATTCAGCTGTCAGTATACAACTTATTGCAAAAAAATTATCTGTCGCTGCGCCTAGCGCCACTGAAATGATTAAAAGATTAGCAAAAAAACAACTTGTGGACTATGCTCCCTATCGTGGTGTAAATTTATCAGAGCAAGGTAATGTTCAAGCACGCTTTATTATTAAAAGTCATCGGGTGTGGGAAAGTTTTTTAGTAGACAAACTTGGCTATTCTACAGAGGAAGTTCATGAAGAAGCTGAAAATTTGGAACATGCCTCTTCGCCGAAACTTGTTGAATACCTTTACGCTTTATTAGATTATCCTGCTGTTGATCCGCATGGTTCAACCATTCCTTCGGAAGTTTTTTGGAAAAAAAATAAAGTAGAAATTCCACTAAATCAAGCGGAGGAAAGTAAAAGTTACTATATCACAACTTTAAATGAGGAAGCACAGGACTTCTTTGAAAAGTTAAATATTAATACACCGCATTTTATTCGGATTATTGAGCGGCTTCAGGATGGGTCAATTATTCTGAAAGAGGATAATGGCCAGGTTTCTGTTATTCCTCAATTTTTACAAGAAAAGATCTTACTTATGCAAAGAACTGGAACCGTTGCTTCTGCTTTAGAAAACGAAAATCCTTAAACATTTTCTCTTATATTAACGGTAGCATTAAAAAACAATGTTGAACATGGTTCAACTTAGAGAAGGTAAAAATGAATGATCTTAAAAATCAACCTCATAAGTTGATTTATCATACAAACGGAAAGTCTCTTCAAGAGATTAATGGAACAGTAAAAGTTCCAAAAGACGGTAAATTTTTTAGAACACTTCTTGCGTATTCAGGACCTGGAGCTTTAGTTGCTGTGGGTTACATGGATCCAGGAAACTGGTCTACCTCAATCACAGGTGGACAAAATTTTCAATATTTATTAATCTCTGTCATTTTGATGTCGAGCTTAATTGCCATGCTCCTTCAGTACATGTCAGCAAAACTTGGGATTGTTAGCCAGATGGACCTTGCCCAAGCTATCCGGGCACGAACCAGCAAAACTTTGGGCATCATCCTATGGGTGCTTACAGAGCTTGCGATTATGGCGACAGACATTGCGGAGGTTATTGGTGCAGCAATTGCTCTTTACCTGCTTTTCGATATTCCGCTTATTCTAGCGGTCTTTATCACGGTTTTTGATGTCTTTTTACTCTTACTCCTCACAAAAGTAGGCTTTAGGAAGATTGAAGCACTTGTTGTCTGTCTCATATTAGTGATTTTATTTATTTTCAGCTATCAAGTTGCCTTGTCTAATCCCGACTGGAAAGGAATTGTGGAAGGTTTTATTCCAAATACACGAACCTTTGCTACTTCTCCTTCTATTGCAGGAATGACACCTTTAACTGGTGCTCTTGGTATCATTGGGGCAACTGTAATGCCACACAATCTTTATCTTCATTCTTCAATTTCACAAAGCCGTAAAATTGACCACAGTGACGATAAAGATATTGCGCGAGCTGTTCGTTTTTCAACTTGGGATTCCAATATCCAATTAAGTTTAGCTTTTGTTGTAAATTCGCTTTTGCTCATTATGGGTGTTGCGGTATTTAAGACCGGCGTCATTGACGACCCCTCATTTTTCGGTCTTTACGATGCCCTTTCGACACCAGATTTATTAAGCAATGGTGTACTTGCGGATGTTGCTAAAACAGGCGCTTTATCTACCTTATTTGCCGTAGCTTTACTGGCTTCCGGGCAAAATTCGACTATCACGGGGACTTTAACAGGACAAATCATCATGGAAGGGTTTATCCATATGCGCATGCCAATGTGGGCGCGTCGTCTCATCACGCGCTTGCTCTCTGTTGTTCCTGTCTTGATTTGTGTTACGATGACGCGGGGATACAGTCTAAAAGCACAGCATGAAGCCATTAACAACCTCATGAATAATTCGCAAGTCTTTCTTGCTTTTGCGCTGCCTTTCTCCATTATCCCTCTGCTCATGCTTACAAATAGTAAAAATGAAATGGGGAAATTTAAAAACAATTGGATTGTTCAACTCTTTGGGTGGTTCTCTGTCATTGCCTTGACTTATCTTAACCTTATTGGCCTACCAGACCAAATTGAAAGTCTATTCCCTAAGAATCTTGCCTACCTTGCAGATGGAACAGCATTTCTTCTTATTGTTTTAGTTCTTGCGTTACTCATTTGGACTATATTTGAACTCTACCGCGGCAACAGAAAACTTTCCCTGCTTAATCAAAAACTATCTGATTCATAAACACAAAAAAGCTATCATCGATAGCTTTTTTTATTTAGCCGTTACTTGGTAAAAAAGGAATGATTGATTCAGCAAAAGCCTCCATATTACGGCTTTGAATCATGATTTTTCCACGGCCTTTAAATTTGTTGACAAGTCCTTCACCAGTTTTAAAGCCGAAAGTTCCAGAAGCGACTTCGATTGAATAATCAAGCGTTTTACTCCATGCAAGGACATGATGGTTATCCACGATGTATTCTTCTGTGCCGTCTAATTCAATTTCAACAATATCACCATAACCATTAACTAACATGCGGCCACTCCCTTGTGTCTCCATAACATAGAGACCCCCTGTTCCACCAAGAAGAGCGCCACTTAGTTTTTGTCGTTCCATTGTATAGTGCACATCGCCATCACTTGCAAGGAAAGCTCCAGTATTCAAACGCCATTGTTCTTGACCAATAGTAAGTTCTTTTACAGCACCAGGAGTCGCTGGAGCCAAAGTGATTTGACCATTAGCACGGCTTGATTTGACCTTCGTGATAAAGAAGCTTTCACCACTCGTTATTGAACGCCCAAGGGCTTTCAAGGCGCCACCAATACCACCTCTTCCATTGCTGTTCATCTTTCCTTCGAGTGTGACTGAAGAATTGTGATAAACCATAGCTCCCGACTCAATCTGAATTTCTTCCTTGTCTTGCAAGGTCACATGTACAAGGGGAAAAGCTGACGTCGAGCTCAATTGATATTCCATAAATTGGGGCCTACTTTCTCATTTTTTCTCATTATAACATAAAATTTAAGAGAGAAAAAAGCCTCTTGCTCAGGTCAAGAAACTTTATCCTCTATTTATCTGTAATCAATAGTTTGAATTGTTTTCCCTTGGTCATCTGTAAGATTCACAACAAGTTGAGGTTGATTTACTCCAGAGGCTTTCATAGACTCCAACACTTTATCGGCAACTTTTTCTATCTGATCACCATTGGTTGCTAAGATACTGTGAGATAGAAAGCCATTCATTTTAGAAGAACTTAGGGTATATTTTACCGTCTGTCCATCTGTTGTGGCTTGGGCCGAATCAATAAAGCCTTGCGAACGACTCACAATAGTGCTGGCATTTTGATTCAATGTTGAGACAATTGCTTCTGGACTTGCCGGAGCAATATTTCCTGAAGCATCGGTCAAACTTTCTGAATAAGGAATAACTTTCGACAGAAGATTATCTGTATTATTATTAATAGCATAACGGCCGAGCAAAACAAGCCCACCAACAAAAAGCGCGACTACAATAATAAGTCCTACAAGAAAACCAATTAATTTTCTCAAAATTCCTTTTTTATTTCTTCTTGAGCTTCTTGAAACCATAATCTCCCCTTATTTGTGAGCAATTTATACATGACCGTCTGCCACCAAGCCATTTAATATTTAAGTCTTACCTTTCATTTTACAGTAGTTTTCTTAAGCGAAAGTTATTATAAAAAAGCCTTACGGCTTTTTTATTGATTTTGCAGTTGTAAAACTTGTGCGTTATTAATTTCTTTAAAGAGTTTGTTGCTTGTTTCTTTCGAGATAGCTTCCGATTTAACTTGGTCCAGTACATACTGATATTCGAGTTGAAAAGCTTCAATAAGCAATTCATTAGGCACGATTGTTTCTTCTTGAATTTCATTACGGATGCGGTAATGTCTGTTTTCAAAGACGCGCTTCACTTCTTCAATGTCACTAAAATGAGTAATCTTCTTCTCAAAGCGTTCTTTTTCAAGACGATTTAATTTTTCCATTGTCGCTTCATACAGAACTTCCTCTAAACGTCCCAAATCATTCCTTACGGCCATAAATTCTTGCATTTCACTTTGATCAGCTCCGCGTAATTGTCTTCTTCTCGAAAACATTCTTCTTATTTTTTTACTCATCGCGCGCTTGCTGCTATTCTCCAAGTAAATTCTGAAGTACTCAATCGCTTTTGGTGAAAAGTTTTCTTGAATATCGGAACTATCCAGCAATGTTTCTTGCCAAGTCACAATATTTTCTAAAAGCCGACTACTTCTATTATGATCGGGAATTTGCAAACCTTTTTGTGATTGCAATTGCTTTGTTAAGCTACTGCGAACCTTACTATCCTCTATCACTTGCATCATATGTAAAATAGCATAGTCAACCATGTCATTTCGGACACTATCAATGTTATCTGAACTTGCAGCTTTCATTGGGGACAAGAGCTTAGGCAAGATAAAGGTCGGTACAATAAGACTGAGCAAAATGACAATCGTTGCCATACTAATAATAATTTCTCTATTTTCAGTGCTCAAAATAGCAGTATTCAGAGGTAAAGAGAAAGCCATTGCCAATGTCATTGTTCCGTGTGCTCCTGATAGAGCAAAAATAGTAGAATCTTTGCTGCGCTCCTTCTTATCATTTGAGAAGAAATGTTCGATAGAACGGTTCCCTCTTTGATTGGTCCAGAATTTCCGTATAAATAACATCAGTACGTAAACCAAAGCACTAATGAAGAACAGTATTACAGCTTCCACTAAGCCCAATGATTTAAAGATATCCCAAATACCAAAGAGACTTACTCCTAATAAAATAAAGACAAAATTGTTGAGAATACCACTCAATATTTCCCAGATGGTATTATTGGTGAGTTGGACATTGGTTGACGTAAGTTTAAGCATGTCGCCTTCAAAGTTATGGATTAAGCCTGCAGCGACAACTGCAAGTACTCCAGAGGTTCCAAAATGCTCAGCGAGTAAATAAAGAGCAAAGGGCGTTAAAATAGAAATAGGAATAATCGTTGCTTCTGGATTTGTCGCACGAAGGTTAATCGCAATGCGAATACGGACTAAGAAAGCCCCAACAATCAATCCAATAAGGATTCCCCCGATGGAAACAAAAGCAAACTGGCCAAGTCCATTCCAAATACTAAAATGCCCACTTTCTAACACTGAAAGGCCCAAACTCAAGAGAACTAAGCCTGATGCATCATTGAAAAGAGATTCAAACTCGACAGCTTCATTCACGCCTTGCGGCATTTTTTTACCCGCAATAATGGATTTGACAGCAACAGAGTCCGTTGGCGTAACAATAGCAGCAAAACATATTGCCAAGGGGAAAATCCAGCTGCCCATAATCTTTGTGGTCAACGCGGCCACAAAGAGTACAGTTACAACGGCTAAAGTAATAGAGAGAAAGAATATCCCTCTGAAATTTTTTCTCACTTCTTTCAAAGATGTTTTACTGCCTTCATTAAACATTAATGGCGCAATAATTAACATCATGAAAAACTCTGGTTCTAATTCAAAGTGTCTAAACTCGGGTAAGAAACTTAGAAGAATCCCTACACCAATCAAAATAAAGGTTTCAGATATTTTGGGGAAAAATTCTTTGATTACATTTGCCGCAATGACCCCAATCAACATTACAGCTATGAAACTAACGGCTGACATAAAACACCTTTTTCTAATTTTTTCTATTTCTTTAGTATACCATATACTCAATCATACAGCCAATACTCCTGTGTGAAAATCAAAAAACCAGGAAGAATTCTTCCTAGCTTTTCTTTATTTTTTCCTTGCAGAAACGATCAGCATCATCGGCCGTCTCAGCTCATCGCGCATTTCCTTAAATACCAACATTTGTTTAGGTGGCTGTGGTTCAATCACATGCTGAAGTTCAAAGCCAAGTTGTAGCAATGTAGTGAGATATGTAGTTAAAGTCCGATGATATTTAGTTACTTCTTCTCCTAAGAAGGACACTTTACGTTTTCCCTCATAGAAATAATTGTCTACAGGAAAGTGCTCTATTTCTCCTTTTGCATCATAAATCCAATCTTGCAGACCCGATGCAGTAAAAAGGGGATGTTCTACCGAAAACACAAATTGACCACCGGTAGTTAAGCACGTATATATGTTAGAAAAAAGCGGAGTTAAATCTTCAATGTAATGTAATGCCAATGAGCTCAGAACCACATCAAAGGAAGCCGGTTCAAGGTGTAAGTCCTCCATAGCTATACATTGATAACTTATTTTCTCATCTGAGTTTTTACTTGCCGCGTGTTCTAACATTTTACTCGAAATATCTGTGCCGAGGACATAAGACGCTCCATTGTCAACAGCATATTTGCAGTGCCAACCGTATCCACAGCCAAGGTCCAAAACTTTCTTGTTCTGAAAGTCAGGTAAAATCTTTCGTAGCTCTGACCATTCTCCAGCAGCTTCTAACCCTGATTTTGAACGCTCCATTTGAGCGTATTTGGAAAAAAATTCTTGATTATTATATTTGTTTTCTTTCACTTGTTATTCTCCCATGTAAATTATATTTTATTAGTTTACATGGGTTGAAACAATTTTTTGAGCAATAATTCCTTTTGACATTATTTTTACTCCTTTATTTCTATTATAACATGGACAATTTTAAAAATCTATAAGGCTTCATGCATTCGAATAGCTCGCAGTGAGGGGAGGATACTTAAAAAGATAATTATTCCCATAAATATAGCCATGCCAATATTCCCATAAATTGCTGACATTGAAACCAAAACACCTGAGAGTACAGAAGCGACTGGCTGAGTAACTGAAAAGGCGCCCGTATAAGTCCCCACATGTTCTCCTTCCATCAGATCGGCTCTCAAAGCTTGAGAGAAGGGCACAAGAATCATTTCGCCCAAAGTAGCAACTACAGCTGCTGTAACTTCCCAGCTTAAATTGTGGCCTAAAAAGGCAATAATAAAGCCTAAACCTTGGAGAAAAATTCCTAAAGTAATACCTGTACTCCGCGACCAGTTTTTAGTCAGTTGATTCATTTTACTCATAAAGAGTACAATAATCAAAGTATTGATCAATAGGAAAAGTGTTAACATCCGTTGCCCATAAACTTCCAAACCTAAAATTCGGGTCGTTGAGAAACTGTCGCTTAGATGCACCGGCAAGTAATAGTCGATTTGATTAAAAATCATCGCAATAAAAACCGAAGCAAACAGATAAGACATAAAGATGCTGTCTTTAGCCACAAAGAAATAAGCTTTTATAATATTTGGGGCTTTCTTTTGATGCTCTTGATGTGGGTCAAAAGATTCGTCAATCCAAAATAAAACAACGACAAAGCTCAGAATTTCTTCAAGAGTGATGACCAGCAAAAGCCAGACCAAATAATCACGGAAAAACCAGCCTGAAAGTCCTGAACCAATCATAATAGCAAAATTGATAATCCAGTATTGAATACTGTAGACTGTTCTCCGGTTTTCACTTGTTGTTAAATCAACAATCATTGCTTGACTGGCTGTATTAAAAAAGCCAAAACCAAAATTCACGATTAAAAATCCGAAAAAGGTTGTCCAAGGGTTAAAATAAAACTCTGAGTTAGAAAAGGTGGCTAGTGCTGCTCCAACTGCCGTAACTGCGGTTGAAAAGAGCATGACAGGCCGACGGCCTTTTAAATCTGTCAAATGTCCCGCATAAAGACCAACCAAAAATACCATAATAGAACTCACGATAAGCAAGAGGCCTGTGACACCCGCACCCATATACTTATTATAGTAAATCGTCATGGAGCCACCCACTGTACTAAAGCAAAGCGCTCCTAAAAAGTTCATCACCAACCTAATTTTAATGGTTGGATGAAGCCCCCAAAATTCTTTCATATTCTCCTCCTTTAATAAAAATAGCAAACAAAAAAAGACTTTCCTTGAGTGGTTGGGAGCTCTGTTGCTCAAACCTCGTGGGAAAGCCTTTGTCCTTAATGTTCGTTCTGTTTATGTAAACCAAAGCGCTATTTCTCGCTCTGCAGATTCTGGTGAGTCTGATCCATGGACAATATTTTTAATAGCTTTACCTTTTTCAGGCGATTGAGCAAAATCTCCACGAATAGTCCCTGGTTGAGCTTGACTAGGATTAGTTGTCCCCATCATTGTGCGCCAGCAAGAAATAGCTTCTACACCAGATATTACACCAATAACTACTGGTCCAGAAGTCATATAACTACGAATGTTAGGATAAAAATCTTTATCCACTAATGCTTCGTAGTGCTTGTCAATCAAGTCTCCATTTGGAGCAGAACGTCGTTCTAGTTTCTCTAGCTGAAAACCACGCTGCTCGATTCGTTTCAATATTTCACCTACAAGACCACGTTGAACGCCGTCAGGTTTAATAATAAAGAAAGTTTTTTCCATGATTGACTCCTCCTATATATCGTGTTTATATTTTACATCTAAAAGCTATAAGTTGTCAAGAATTATCTGTAAATTTCGACAAAAGACTATTTTTATATACAAAAAGCCCGAAAGAATACGGGCTTTTCTATTTTTTCAATTATTCTTCAATGGGTAAGATATCAAAGTCAATTTTATTGTCGACGAGTTTGACAAGAACTTTAGTTTTTGGTGGAATCTTTCCTGCAATAATCAATTTAGCAAGTGGATTTTCAATAACTTTTGTCAAATAACGTTTTAATGGACGTGCACCATAAGCTGGTTCATAAGCATTTTCTGCAATCCATGCTTTGACTTCTTCACTGAGTTCTAGTTCTACAGACATTTCTTCAAGACGTTGTGTCAATTGCCCCGTCATCTTCACAATAATGTTTTTAATATTATTCAATGACAATGGTTTGAAGAGAATAGTATCATCAATACGGTTGAGGAATTCTGGTTTGAAATGCATCCGCAATTGTTTCATCACTTCCTCAGTTGTTTCTTCAGATATTTCACCTTGATCATCGACATTATCCAGCAAATATTGTGAACCAACATTTGAAGTCATAATCAAAACAGTATTCTTGAAGTCGACTAAAACACCTTTCGAATCGGTTAAACGACCATCATCCAAAACTTGCAACAAGATATTGAAGACATCTGGGTGGGCTTTTTCAATTTCATCCAACAAAATAATCGTATATGGGTTACGACGTACAGCTTCAGTCAGTTGACCTCCCTCATCATAACCAACATATCCTGGAGGAGCTCCGACAAGACGGGATACACTATGTTTTTCCATGTATTCACTCATGTCAATACGAACCATATGTTCTTCGGAGTCAAATAGATTTTCAGCCAATGCTTTAGCTAACTCTGTCTTACCAACACCTGTAGGACCTAAGAAAAGGAAGGAACCTAAAGGACGGTTGGGGTCTTGGATACCTGCACGAGCACGAATAATAGCATCAGACACAGCTTCGACCGCTTCATCTTGCCCTACTACACGTTGATGAAGTGTTTCTGGTAAATGAAGGAGTTTTTCACGCTCACCTTCTACCAGTTTTGTTACAGGAATACCTGTCATACGACCAACAACTTCGGCAATTTGTTCCTCAGTGACTGATTCTTGAACAAGGCTGAGATCATCTGATTTTGCTTTACTTTCGAGTTCTTTCAGCGCTTGTTCAATTTCTGGAATTTTACCATAACGTAAGGCTGCAGCTTTTTCAAAGTCACCTTCATTTTGGGCTTCTTCTAATTCATGGCGTGCACGTTCCAATTCATTCCTTTTATCAGAAATATTGCCCACTTCTTTCTTTTCAGCTTCCCATTGGGCTTTAAGTTGATTGTTTTCTTCACGAAGTTCTGCAATTTCTTCACGAATGATATTTAAACGTTTCTTAGAAGCATCATCACGTTCTTTTTTGAGGGCTGCTTCTTCGATTTCCAACTGCATCAAGCGACGGTTTGCTTGGTCGAGTTCCGTTGGCAAGGAATTCATTTCAACACGAATTGTGGCGCTGGCCTCATCAACCAAATCAATCGCTTTATCCGGCAAGAAACGATCTGTAATGTAACGATCAGAAAGTGTTGCTGCTGCCACCAATGCGTTATCGTGGATTGTTACACCATGGTGAATTTCAAAACGTTCTTTCAAACCACGCAAAATGGAAATAGTATCTTCAACTGTTGGTTCAGTTACTAGAACTTTTTGGAAACGACGTTCCAAAGCTTTGTCTGTTTCCATATATTTACGGTACTCGTCCAGAGTTGTTGCACCGATTAAATGCAATTCACCACGTGCAAGCATCGGTTTCAAAAGATTACCAGCATCCATTGAACCTTCCGTCTTACCCGCACCGACGATCGTGTGTAACTCATCAATAAAGAGAATGATTTGTCCGTCAGACTTTTTAACTTCATTGAGTACAGCTTTCAGACGTTCTTCAAACTCCCCGCGGTATTTAGCCCCTGCAATAAGTGCACCCATGTCTAAAGAGAATACCGTTTTATCTTTTAGATTTTCAGGCACATCTTTACGGACGATACGTTGCGCAAGTCCTTCAACAATGGCTGTTTTACCCACACCAGGTTCACCAATCAGAACGGGGTTATTTTTTGTTTTACGTGATAAGACACGAATGATGTCACGAATTTCTTCATCACGGCCGATTACCGGATCTTGTTTTCCTGATTTCACTTGAGCTACAAGGTCAACACCGTATTTTTCAAGTGCTTTATATGTATCTTCAGCATTTTGATTTGTCACTTTATCACCTCCTCGTAGGTTTTCAATTGCTAATTTTGTTTTTTCTTTATTCATTCCCTGGCTCACCAGATATTCTGTTAAAGGATTTTTCTTTAACTCAAAAAGGGCCAAGAGTACAATTTCAGTGGAGAGATATTCATCACCCCGATCTTTGGCAATCTTATCTGCTGCATTGAACAGATTAAAAAGATCTGCACTAATATTTTGACCATAGGTAATATTACTTCCCTCAACAGAAGAAATTTTGTCTATTTCTTTTTCAATAACTTTCGTAAATTCTTCAATGTTAATTTCTGAATCTTTGTAAAAATTAAAGGCAAAACTGTTCGGTTGTACAAATATTCGCCATAAATGTGGAATTTCAATCGCTTGATGATGGCGAGTCTGCGCAATTTGTTGCGCTTCATAAAGCGATTTTTGCATACTTGTTGTCATTTTTTCGATGTCCATAATGCACCTCGATTCATTTCATAGTAATGTAGTATTTTTCTCATTTTTCTTACTACCTCTTAATTATACTCTTTTGGTCAGTAAAGGTCAAACTATTTGCTCATAAATTTTCATATAAAAATAAGAGGAATTTTTCAAGAAAATCCCTCTTATTTTTATCATTTTTGGAAAACACTGATACGTTGTCCGACATAATTTCCTTCCAACGCAATATTAATCATCGCTTTCGCATAGTCTGCATAGCTAATCACACTTTCCCCTTTGTCATTAACCGTAAATTCTTCGCCCGCAACCACATAGTCACCTGTTTTTTCACCCTCTGCTTGGAAATCAGCTGCAGGGCTTACATAAGTCCATTTAACATCATGACGTTTTCT
Source organism: Lactococcus garvieae subsp. garvieae (assembly GCF_029024465.1). Taxonomy (NCBI): domain Bacteria; kingdom Bacillati; phylum Bacillota; class Bacilli; order Lactobacillales; family Streptococcaceae; genus Lactococcus; species Lactococcus garvieae. The sequence continues at coordinate 976,610 of NZ_CP118950.1, read as the reverse complement.
CAATGCAGCTAATGAATCAGACATAGCTGTTGCCAATGGTTTGAAAGCATCTGGGAAGCCTTCTGATTGATAAAGTGCTAAATCATGTTCTGGATTAAGATAAAGACTTCCAGCACCACCAACAATCAACAAGCGTTTATCTGTACCTTCAACAAGATCAGCAAGATGTTGGATGGAAGTGGTATGTTGCTCCAAGCTATCTTCTGCCCATGTTCCAAAAACATCGATAAGAACATCAAAATCCTTGATGTCTTCTTTGGTTAAATCAAATAAATCTTTCTGAATAGAAGACGGAGCTACTGTTTTGTTTTCGCTTCGTACAATCGCTGTTACATCCAACCCTCTATCTACTGCTTCTTGTACAATAAGACGACCGGCTTTACCATTTGCTGCTACTACTGCTAATTTCATATTAGACCTCCATGTCTTTTTCGTTGTAATAATTTTTGTTACAACTAATTCTACATAAGCTTTTAATAAATGTCAACGATTTGGTTTCTTAAGGATTTATTGCCACATAATGATCAATATCGGTAATGACTTCTTGTAAACTCATCGCCTTCATTTGGTCTTCCATCGCTTTTTGAATTAAATCAAGCTTACCATCAAGCACCTGATGGATATTTTTGCCGACAGAACAGTCTGGACTAGGATGTTCGTGAAAATGGAACAAGCCTTTTTTATTAATGACCTCAACCGCATTATAAATATCAAATAAACTAATGTCTTCAACTGGTTTGGCGATTGCAGCTCCACCGCTTCCGCGCACAACATGCACCAATTCATTAGCTTTCAATTGCTGTAATACTCTTCGAATAATTACGGGGTTTACATTAATACTTGTGGCTAAAAAATCACTCGTAATCTTGTGTTCTCCTTCAAAGGTATGGATACAGGCAAAAATATGAAGTGCAATCGTAAAGCGACTTGATATTTGCATTTTTTTCTCCTTCGATTCTCATTTTACCTTAAGTATAAATGTCCTTTTTCAGAATGTCAATTATAATAACTAGCCAAATGAATTACGGGCACTTCTCTCCAAAATAAGTTATAATTAAATTATCAGAAAAGAAAGGGGTATTAAATATGTTTTCTGAAAACTTTTCGAAAAAATTACGTAACAACGTCGGAATTAATGGTCTTATTTCCACACTTATTGGCTTACTCATTTTGTTTTGGCCTGGACGTACAGCACAAGTTGGAACAGTTTTGATAGGTATTTCCTTCATTTTAATTGGGGTTTCTTATCTTGTTTCTATCTTTGCCTTAATGAATGAAAATCCATGGTCACGCTTTGGGCATCTTCTTTTAGGTACGGTTTACTTGGTTGCGGGAATTTTCTCCTTGATTAACTTAGCAGCTGCAACAGCTACTTTGTTTATCATCATTGGTATTTTAGTTGGTTTCACATGGATTACTGAAGGCTTTGTTTCCTTTGGCTTTGTTCCATATTCTCCCTCTAAGCCTTGGACAATTCTTTCAGGACTTCTCAGTGTCGTAGCAGGCTTCATGCTCTTGCTCACACCTTTATGGGGTGCAATGGCACTTTGGACACTTCTCGGTGTCGTTGTCCTGATTCTAGGTATCTTCAAACTGATTCGTTACTTTACTTGGTAAGCTTTGTTAAGTGACAAATAAAAAAGAGTTCTTCTTAAAGAACTCTTTTTTAAATTTTCATTTTTTTCGATTTACGGTTCATAAGCATTGACAATACACCGGTACCAAACAAGATAACCGCAGAAATATAGTAAGGGAAGAAATGATTGATATCAAACATTACTCCCGCAGCCAATGGGCCTAAAATATTACCAAAACTTGTAAAGGTCGAATTTAAGCCATTGATCGCTCCTTGTTGATCTCCTGCGTGTTTTGATAAGTAAGTGGTTACCGCTGGTCTAAACAAATCAAAGGCGAGGAAAACAACAAATGTCGAAATAGCAACAGTAATGCGATTACCTGTGAAGGCAATAATAGCAATAAAGAGCGCACTTGCAAAGAAGGTCAAATGAATCAAATGCATTTCACCAATCTTTCCAACAATCCAGTCGAAAAGGAAAAGTTGGAAGAAAAGGGCAATAATACCACTTACTGTAATTACTAAAGCAATTTCACTTGTAGTAAAGCCAAAATTGATTGTCGCCATGATGCTATAAATTGATTCAAAGGCTTGCAGGCCAAACGAAGAAATCAAAATAACGACAAAAAGAGATGTGAACATTGGATTTTTGAGAATATCCAAGAAAGATGCTTTTGGAGTATCTGGATTAATATCCATTGTTTTTTCTGGCTCTTTTAGCACAGTCATGCTCAAAATAAATCCGATAAAGGCTAAAAGTGCAGCCACAAAAAAAGGAACCCTTATACCAAAAGTCGCTAAAAATCCTCCGACACCAGGCCCGATGATAAAGCCCCCACTGATTGCTGCTGAAACTTTACCCATGGCTTTGGCACGTTCGCCTAACGTTGTCAAATCTGCCACATATGCTGTAACAGAAGGCATCAATAAAGCAGCTGCAATGCCTCCCAAAGCGCGTGACACGTAAAAAAGAGCTTTTACTTGTGCTAAACCAAATAAAAGTTCAGAAAAGGCGAAAATAATCATACCCAAAGCAATGAGCTTTTTTCGTCCAACCTTATCCGATAAATGCCCAGCAATCGGAGAGGCAATCAATTGGGCAATAGCAAAAATCGAAATCATCATTCCCATTGTTGTTCCTGAAAAATGCATTTGCTCTTTCAGTTGTGGCAAAACAGGAATAACGAGACCTACACCTAAGAACACAAGCAATAAGTTTGAAATTGCTAGGTTAATCATCCATTGTTTGTTTTTCATAACTCTCCCCCAATACCCGATAAAAAGACAGATTCAAAAATTTGAAACCGCCTTTTTATCCTATTCTATTTGTTAAGTCTATTCTATCATATTCTGCACAAAAATAAAAAAGTATAAATTTATTATCAACTTTTTCATATTAAATGTTCATAAATACCGGACAATCAAAAAAAATCCTCTACTCATAAGAGGATCTTTATTTATTAGGCAAAGATTTCTGGGAAGAGGAAATGCAGGACATCCATCGTTACCCGACGCCCTTTACCCTTCAGCGGATAGAGATGGAAAAGCATCGCAGGGTTAAAGTTAGCTTCAATAATACTGTACTTTTCACCCAAGCTATCATTGAGATCTTCAATCAATATATCCACTCCTGTAATCTTGACTTGCAGAGCTTCAGCAGCTTTTTCAGCAATGTCCTTATAGACCTCGGGCATTTCGTCCGTGACATCGATAGAGTCTCCCCCTGTCGACACATTAGAATTTTCTCGCAGATTTACCTTTATGTCTTTAGCAGGTATACTCTGTTCCGTATAACCTTGGACCTCCAGCATGAGTTTTTCGGTAGCAGTGATCTGGATTTTTTCCAAAGGAAAACGATGATCATGGCCACGTAGAGGGTTCTCATTTTTCTGGGCGACCAGTTGCTTGATCGTGGATACTCCATCACCAATAACATGTGCGGCATCACGTCGGAGAACAGCTTTTGTCTTGCCATCCAACACAAAGAAACGGTATTCTGTACCAGAAACAAAACGTTCAACAAGCACTTCTTTATCTTCTTGGAAAGCAATTTCTAAAGCTTTATGAAACTGTTCTTGAGTCGCTGGTTTTTTAAATATAGAGATTCCTAAGCCATAGTTCGTTGATTTAGGTTTGACAACAATTGCGGCGGATTTAAAAAGCGGAAAGGCAGCCTGTGCAGTTGCTAAATCGCTAAATTCTTGCCCCTGTGGCGTTTTTAAATGCGCCCGATCGAGCAGCTTTTTCGTGATGACTTTATTTTCCATGATCGCATAAGCCACCATCGAATCTTTTGAAGTCATGTTTCCTTTTTCGATAATTTCTGTATGAGACTTAAAACTTAAAGCAACCATCTGATCTTGTGCATCTAAAACTTCAACTTTTAAGCCTTTTTGAATGGCATCAAAAAGCAAGTTTTGCGTCGAAAGTTCGAGATGCGTGAAACCTGCCAACTGAAAAGGACGTTTATAGGATTGTTGACGGTATTTGCGAGACAAGTCCAAAGCAAAAGCTTTATTTTGACGGTAAGCCAACTCCATCTGTCCAGCAATTGTTGTTTCAGGTTTTTCCAACATTTGAGCAAACTTATCGATCAGCGCCAAATCAGCTTGGGCAAAGTCTAAGTTCTGGGCGAAAATGCGCATTTGATCGAAAAAAAGCTTCCCTTCATGATAATAAGCTGTTTTTTCTAAAGTATCTTCTAAGGCAACAGCATCATTTATTTCATACCCTAATCTTTGAGCAGCATCTGGTGTCTCTTCTTCCTCTTTATATATCAGATAAAGGGTAAAAAGGTGGATAAATCGAGCCGTATCTTCATCCATCCCTACCCGCACAAAAGGATTCAAGTCAAAGTTTCGGAACTCGACATACTGAATACCCACATCCAGCAACTCTTCCGCCCGCTTTCCACCACGTAAACGTACAGCAGAATAAAACTCCTTCATCTCAGAGAGGGCGCCCGTTTTAACGTAAGTTTGCAAGTCCTCATAATATTGTTGGAGACTTTCATAGCTTACGAAAATCTCAGGCCTGTTCCGATAGCCAAATTTAGAATTTCTAATCGAACGTACAGGTTCTTGTATTTTTTCATTTTGATCCGTAAAAAATCCAGTATTGGCACGTGGCGACGCTCCTAAACAATAAGTAATAAGCCACATATAGCGCAAATATTGTCGTGAGAGCTTCATATAAATTTCAGATTTGAAGGCTTTAAAATCTGTCGTTTCTTGTTGCTGCCACATCGCTTCTAGCAAATCCTCACCGAACTCAAAGTTGTAATGAATGCCCGAAACCATTTGCTTTCTTTTGCCATATTTTTCCGCTAATCCTTCACGATAAAGGACATCTTCTGTTTTTTCTAGATTTGCAAGACGGATCTCTGATTCATTTTCCGGCAAGGCTGGAGGCATGGATTGTGCCCAGAGAAGTTCTTCTTGTTCAAGAGAGCGGATCATCACGTCATGAAGAGCCTCCATAAATTGCAAGGCTTGCTTTGGATTATCAAAAACTGGAGTAATAGCTTCCATTTGGGTTTCTGAAAAGTCTGTTTGAAGATAAGGGTGGAATCTCCGAGGACCAAGTGCTGCTGGATGGTTTAAGCGGCTTAAATTTCCCGCTGAATCCACGCGGTGTCCTTCTCTTTCTAAGCCAAACCGCGCTTGAAAAATATAGGGTTTTACTTGTGAGCTTGAGAGTATTTTAGGATAAGCAATCTTCATTTTTATTCCCAGATTTCTATTTTTTCTCGAATTGATCTTTTGAAACTTTTACTGCTATTATATCATGTTAATACTTACCCTTCCCTAAAATAAAAATGGAGGCTCTGGTTTAACTTGCTTTTTTCTTCTCTAACTGGATGTTAGCTTCGATTGCAACATTGCCTTGCAAGGCTCTCGAAATCATGCAAGAACTTTCAGCATATTGTGCAAGACGATAAGTCTTGTCGTAATCTGCCTTTTCATCAATTTTCAAATAAAGGTTATGTACAATTTTTTCATAAGTAAAAACGCCTTTTTCGACATTAACCGTTGCTTCAGATTCGACCTTGAAATCAAGAACTGCAATCTCATTGCGTTCAAGTAAAGCTGCCAGTGTAATCGTATAGCAAGTACTTGCGGCACCCAAGAGCATTTCATCCGGATTCGTCCCCACACCTGGACCATCCATCACAGACGGAATCGAAATCGCCTCATTTAATGCAGCTGTTTCCAGATTACCTACAGCATTGCGTCCACCAGGCCAGTTAATTTGCGATGTAAAGATATGTTTTGCCATTTTTATCTCCTCTATCCTATTTTTTGTTCTTTTTGATCATACCAAAAATTTGTAAACATAAAAAGCTTCTGAATTTTTAAAATTTGCTAAAATAAAAATATACAGAAAGGAAGGGTTTGCAAAAACCCGTTATATATAAATGAACAAAAAATTAGTTTTAGGTCTAGCCTTATTTTCTCTCACTTCTTTTGGGGTTTTGACCGCCTGCAGCAAAAAAGAAAACGTTAAGCCTGAACCAAAGGAAATTATCGTGGCTACAAATGCCAACTCAAAGCCTAATACTTATATGGAAGACGATAAATTAACAGGTTACGATGTTGAACTTGCACGCGCTGTTTTCAAAGAACTTCCTGAGTACAAATTAAAATTCCAAGTGATTGATTTTAATTCCGTACTTTCGGGAATTGATAATGGACGTTTTCAAATGGCTGCAAATGCGCTTTCTTGGACACCTGAGCGCGCAGAAAAATACAATTACTCATTACCTCTCTCCAAGTCAGCAACTTCGGTAGCAGTTAAACCAGACTTACAAGTCAAATCCTTGAATGACTTAGCCGGAAAAACAACCGAAGTCTTATCTGGTGTTCAAGTGGCAACAATGCTTGAAAACTGGAACAAGGAAAATCCTGACAAGGCAATGAACTTAAAATATATGGATGCCAGCTATCCATTAACTTCTTATGTTGCTGATGTCGATTCAGGAAAAAGTGACTTTGTGATTTACGATCAAATTTCACTCACACAAATCATTCAACAACATGCTTATGATTTAAAAGTCCAACCAATTGATTTAGGCGAGACAGATAAACATACAGGATTTAGCTATTTCATTTTTGGTAAGGAAAAAGAAGACAAAGATCTACAACAGAAAGTCAATAAAGCCTTGGTAAAACTTCAAGAAAATGGAACGATGAAAAAACTTTCTGAAAAATATCTCGGTGGCGATTTTACTCCTAGAGAGGAAGAAATGAAGGATGAGAAAGATTAAAGACGCTACATATTGGGCAGAAAAAATCCGTGCTGGTCATATCAGTCCTGCTGAGTTACTCCAAAGTACTCAAAAAAAACTGGAAGAAATCAATCCAAAATACAATGCTATCGTTGCTTATGACTTGAATCAGACTAAAGTCGATCTTTCAAAAACAGAAGACGGCTATTTCGCCGGCCTTCCCTTTCCCCTAAAAATGCTAGGACAAGATCATGCAGGACTTCCGTCAACTTCAAGTTCAAAACTTTTTGAAGACAGTATAGCCCTTTCAGACGATAACTTTGTTAAAGCTGCTCTTGAGGCTGGCCTAACCCCTTTTGGACAAACAAATTCTCCCGAATTTGGTTTTAAAAATATTACGGACTCCGCTCTTTATGGCGACACACGTAATGTTTGGAATACAGCTTATTACTCTGGTGGCTCTTCAGGTGGTGCTGCTTCCGCTGTAGCTTCTGGTATTTTCCCCATGGCCGGTGCATCTGATGGCGGTGGCTCTATACGTATTCCTGCCTCTTTTTCTGGTCTTATTGGTCTGAAAATGACACGAGGTCTTATGCCTCAAGGACCAGGAAATTATCGAGGCTGGCAGGGCGCTGCAACTACTGGTGCTCTAACTGTTTCCGTACGTGATACAGCAAGTTTTGTAGCGGAAATGCAGTGTAAACAAGAAGCCGATCCTTATCAAACGGCGTTATTGGACAAAGAAAAACTGCACCATCTCACCGAACCAGATAAAGCTTTAAACATTGCTTATTCCTTTGAATCACCGGTATCTGGAATAACTCTTTCGGACACTTCTAAGGCCGCTCTTCAAAAAGCCGTGGATTTTCTAAAAGCTCAAGGTCATCAATTGACCGAAGTTGCTTTTCCTTTCGATGCCCGACCTTTGATTCAAACCTATTATCAAATGAATGCTGCTGAAACATATGCTATGCTGAAGCCTTGGGAGATTGCTAATGACCGCAAGATAATTAACAGTGATGTAGAACCACTGACCTATGCCTTGTTAGAAGCTGGCCGCAATGCAGATGCTGCTTCTTATATTCAAGCTTTAAATCAGTGGGATAGCGCTTGTGCCACATTTGATGAAGAAATTTTTAAAAATTTTAATCTCTTCTTAACGCCAACAACAGCAAAAACAGCACCCAAAATAGATGAAGCACTCATCCATCCTAATATTACGGAAAAATTGAAACACATGGAGTTATACAACTTTTCTGAACAGATTGGCACTATAGAGCAAGCATTTGAAAACTCCTTGGCTTTCACTCCTTACAACTTCATCAGTAATCTCACAGGGCAACCTGCCTTGTCACTTCCCATTTACTTGGAGGAAGAAACACATCTGCCCCAAGGTATCCAACTCTGGGGGAAGAAAAACTCGGAAATATTGATGCTAAGTCTGGCTTTACAGTTTGAAAATAACGACCAGTTCATCTTACCAGAGTTTTATAGCAAGGGATTGGAAGTCAAATAAAAAAGAACCAAAATATGGTTCTTTTTTATTTCCAAGTCATTAAATACTCTTTTTCATTATTATCTTCATCTAAGCCTTCAGACACTATTTTAAAGCCTTCCCTTTGATAGAAACGAAGAGCAGCCTCATTTTTCTGGTAAACTTTTAAAGAGAGCGTTTGATTTGAAGCTTTGATATGCCCTAAAAGTGCTTTGCCAATACCTTTAGATTGCATACTGTTGCTCACAAAAATACCTGCAATGTATTGGTCAATCAAACCGACAAAAGCAATAATTTTTTGGTTTTCTTCATAAACATATATCTCCGCATCTTTCATGGCTTCTTCAACAGCTGCAGCTTGATGAAGCCAATATTCACGCTTGATGAAGCGATGATGAGCAATATTAACTCTCAGCCAAAGTTCTACAACTTTCTGCAGATCTTCAGGCTTCATTTTTCTGATCATGCTTTTTCTCCCTTTTCTTCATCTTAACATAATATATTTTTCTTTCAACAAAATAAAAGTGGCTCAACGCTGTGTTTGGTCACTTTTATTTCGGCAATAGATGGTTTAATTTTTATTGACATAATTTTCAATCTGCTTATCGGGAATTACCCACGGTATCATACTCAAGATTGTTGCCACTAATGAAATCTGAGCCACAGGCAGTAAAACCGTCAGCACAATACCCACCATTAAAATGAGGATAGAGAAACCGCCTTTCCACACCCAGTGCATGTCCTTTAGCTTATAATTTCTTGATTTAAAAATTTCATAGCTTAAGATATTGAAAATAATATCAATAAATAAGTTATTTACAGCATAAACAATTTCAGGCGTTTTTGAACCTGAAAATTCAGACAGCCAGTTTGTGGTAAAAGGTATGAAACTCATAAAAAATAAAAGCACGACATTCCACCACAGAATTCTGCCTGAAACACGTTCAGCCAAATGGAAAAGATGATGATGGTTATTCCAATAGATAGCCAAAAGGTAAAAACTTGCAAGATAGGTTAAGAAAATAAATCCCATATCAAATAAGTCCGTCCAGTTCGGCCCTTTAGGAATGCGCAGATTTAAAACCATTACAGTAATTAAGATGGCAACAATGCCGTCTGTAAATGCAGATAAACGTCCACTTGTCATTGTGTTTCTCCATGTATGATTATCGCCAAGCAGGCGTTTTTTTATTATTTGCTCAATTCAAAATAGAGTGCAGCAATATTTCCTTCAAATTCACGGCTTTGACCATCAATTTCTAGTTCTAATACTTTAGCTGAATCTTCTAAAGCAGGGATTTCGCGATTTTGGAGGAGAACAAATTCTTCTACGTTAGCGAATGCTTTACTTTCTTGACGACCGTTAAGGTGTTGGACTTTAATTTTCATGTTTTTCTTCTTTCTCTTTTTTAAAATGAACACCTTGCTTTTGATAATAGCGCAAGAGTTCTTGACGTTTTGCTTCATATCGTGGCGGTAAAGCTAAGTTGCTTCCCAAATCTTGAATTGATTCATCCAGAGTAAAGCCTGGAGTTGGAGTCGCAAACTCAATTCTTACACCGCCTGGCTCTTTAAGATATACCGATCGAAAGTAACCACGATCCGCGTATAACTCTCTCTCATAACCTAAGCTTAGCGCTCTTTCCCAAATCATATCAAGTGCTTTGCTGTTAGGAACTGCAAAGCGATATGGTCAATAGAGCCTCTCCCCCACACTCGGTGGCCTTCTGAAGTTTTTGCGGGCAGAAGCGTAATGCCTTCCTCGCTCCCTATCATCTCTTGGAAAAAGAGCCGTGTCTCCTCAAGCTTTGAGCTGTAGAGACGACTGCCCCCAAGCCTTGTAATTTGGAAAGCTGCCGGTACATCTGACAGTACATTGATGTGAGCATCTTGGTTTTTTTCTTCTACTTCGATAAACTCAAGTAAAATATTGTCAAAATCAAGAACCTGCAAAGTATTGTCTATGTGTTGGTATTCTAGACCAAACTTTTTAAAACGTTGCGACCAATATTCTGTAGAATCTTTAGGAATTTTGAATTGAATACCTGACAAATAGTTCGTCCCCTCTTGCCGTTCTACATCAAAGCGTTGATCTGGAAAAAAAGTCACTACAGTTCCAGGCGTCCCCATAAAATCCCCATAATACACATGGCGCATATAGATATTGCCTTGATTAATAGAGTTTTTAACCAAACGCAAGCCCAAAATATTAACATAAAAATCAAAATTCCGCTCAAAGTCAGCTGTAAGTAGAGATATATGATGTAGTTCCATATGCCGCCTCCTGTGTTTACAATTGTAAACCTATCTTTTTGATATGTCAAGAATAAATGTTGAGAAGAATGTATAATAAAAACACTTGAGAGTATTTCCCAAGTGTTCTTAAGAAATCGTAAAGAAGCTTCTGAATAAATCCTTTTATAATTCAGCCAAAATCGAGAAAAAGGCAGCTTTGGTTGAGGATACTTTCTCAGTTATGATATAGGCCGTTGTCATGCACTTATTTGCTTCTTTAAATAAATTTTATTTCATATCAACTGTAAATCCAGCTAAGTCAGATCACCTGTTTAAATAAAATATGTACAGCATCATGGGCTCAGCCATCATCTCTCTAATCCTTCTTTTAAGAATTCGTCCAAACCTATATGTCTCGTCAACAGAATAATATTTACTTGAATACCCATTCAGTATGAATGAGTCAAAATTACAATTCAATTAATGACCAAGTTCACAATTCGATTATTGATAGACAACCATTATCATAAAAATCTTTTTCCTCCTCTCAATGTAAATAGATTGTAAATTAACGTCATTTACCTGTTTTAAATGAATTTTATATGATATAATCTACTAGGTTGAAAAAAGGTTACAGAACAAAACTATAAAATTTAGCTTGTTACTGCCTGTAGCCTATTTTCAAATCTCTGCTTCTTGCTTTCAAAGCAAGAAGTTTTTTAAACAATAAAATAAATTTACGCGTATTGGAGAAAACATGAACAATAAACGATGGTATCTATGCGGTATAACAAGTCTTTTTCTGTTTGCTGTACTTGCCTTGATCATCAAAAGACAAGCTTTAGAAAGTCCTCTTCCTTTTGTAGACCCTAAGCTACAAACCTTTGCCGGACATCTACAAAGCAATGACTTTTTGTTAAAACTTTCTACACTTATTGACCACTCCTTAGTCCCTCTCTCTCTAGTCTCCCTACTTGCTGGACTTATGTTTCTTTTTTTTACGAGAGAAAAAATGGCGCCGGTATGGTTGGGGCTTGTCCTCACGCTTTGTTCAACAGGAGCGAATGTCTTTAAAGTAATTGTCGGACGCGTTCGACCAGAAGCCTATCGAGTGCCTGAATTTTTAAGGGAACAAGGGATGAGTTTTCCGAGCGGACACGTCACTTTCATTGCTGCGCTCGTGGCCTGCCTGTTCCTTATCCTACTACCCAAAATAAATTCTGCTTTTCTCAAAGTATTTCTCGCTTTAAGTGCCTTTGTATTGATTCTTTTAACAATGCTTTCACGTCTCTTGCTGGGTGTACACTATCCTTCGGACACAGTGGGCAGTCTTTTATGGGTAACTGCTGTTATCAGTCTTACTTATCCTTTATTTTTAAAATTCAATCAGCCGTGGCAATGGCGGGATCTTTTTTCAAAAATAAAAAATACCTAACTTAGAAACATAAAAATCCAGAACGCTAATCGTTCTGGATTTTTTCATCTTTTCTTCTTAAGATAAAAACAAGTAACTCACCGCCACAGACAAAGCAATCAGGATGACATCATGGATAAATAATCCAATGGTCATATGTCTATGTTTCTTCTCTAACTTTTCAATTCTGGCTTTTAATTTTTCTGTTTCCATCGCCTCTCGCTTCTATTTTGATAATTGAAAGAAAGGGTCACTTTCCATTAAATAATGTTTACCCGCCGTCAAGTCGTACTGAACGATTTCTAAATCCTCCTTATATCTCTGCTGCATTTATTTCTTCTTGTGTATTGTGCGCATTTCCTGTGTTGATCCAGATAAAGTAGTCTGTGAGGCAAATACTGCTCCACTAACAGCCCTAAATTTAAGGAGTGAAGTGAAGTATAACATCTGTTTCTTTGTTTTTATAACAAAATGGAAAAAGAAATTTGAGAACACGTCCATGTATAAACAAACACATCTCTTTCACTTAAAATCACTAAGAGAATATTTTATCACTATCCAACAACTCTTTTAAAAATTTAAATCCGGAAATTTTTTTTTGTGAAAAATCCGGCAATTTCTTGCATCTTTAATTTTTTATGGTAAAATTAAGTTATCAGGGTTTGCGAACGATTTCAAAAACAGACCCATACAAATTTACTATTTAGGAGAAACTAAATGAAAACCACTAAATTGGCTTCAATCGTAACTTTGTCAGCAGCTTCAATCTTCTTGCTTGCAGCATGTGGCAACAACAATGACTCAGCAAAAGGCAATAACGATGCGAAAACTGAACAATCTGACAGCAGTAAATCAGCTGATGCCTTCACAGGAGCAACTGCTGGAGCAAACAGTTTTGAAGATTTACAAAAAGGATTGTCTAAAAACGGTTCATGGTTAGCAGCGATCACAAAAGACATGGATGCTTCAGGTAAAACTTTAACTGTTGAGGGTGTTTACGCTAGCAAAAACCAAATCACTCGTAAACTGGCAGCTTACGCGCAAGATGATAACCATGTTGTGACTGACCGTTACACTTTAACTGTTGATAAAGTTGAAGTAAAATCCCCAGGTTTCAAGCTTTCTAACGGTACAATTAAAGGTGATGTGGCAGTATTCGCACCTGGATTTGGTGCCCAAAATGGTAAAGGTGTTGATGGAAAAGCAACTATCGACGGTAACTTGACTTTTGCTAGCCAAGATCTCATGGATGCTTATAATAAACTTCCTGAAGAGCAAAAACCAAAAGTAACAGGTGAAACTAAAGTTGTAGAAGGTAAAGTACTTGAATTCCCTATGGGTGCAATCACTATTGGTGAACACGGTGAAGTTACTCACGAATTTGAAGGCAACGGACCTGATACTCAAACTGGTGCAACAACAGGTACAGATGCGGCTGATGTTTTGGCTTCAGGATTGAGCGCTAAAGGTGCTTGGTTAGTATCTGGTAAATCAGACATTGATGCGGCTGATAAAGATATTACTGTAGATGGTATCTTCATGAATGAGAACGGTCAAATTCAACGTACATTGGCATTGATCGCACAAAATGACAAACACCAAGTAACAGATTCATTTACTTTGACTACAAAACGTTTGATCATTAAATCTCCTGGCTTTGACCTCGAGGGCGGTAATATTAAAGGTGATGTATACGTTGCAGAAAATGCATCTATCAAAGCTCGCGATATGAAAGGTACAGATGGCAAAACAATCCCATCTGAAATCAATGGTAATCTTTACTTCGCAACTCAAGAACAATTGGACGCATATAAAGCATTGGATGCTGCTAACCAATTTAAAGTTTCAGGCGAAGTTGCTGTGAAAACTGCTGAATAATTAAAAAATGAAAGATCTCATAGGAGGTCTTTTTTTTAATTAAAATATACTCCATAGCTTCATAAAAAATAAAATCATCCCAATAATCGGGGATGATTTTATGTTCTATATTGAAACTAAAATGCATCATGGTTTAACATAAGCAAAACCCGAGTTCTGTTTTTGAACGAGTTCTACAATACCAGCAGGTACAACTGTGCAGCCTTCTTGTAACTCTTCTTCTTTGTAGCCTCTCATGTTTAAAGAATTTTGGCAAACGGCAACTTTGACGTCTCTTTTGAGGACTTCCGCAAGATCCACTGATGAGGTCTTGAGTGCCATTTCTACTGCTTCTCTATTCACTAAAATCTCAATCTTTCCTGGTTCTTTATTCTGAGTGAGCCACTCTTTGAGATTCTTTACATTAGAGAGGAGTGTGTTCCATTTGTGGTTTTCATCAATATGCAGAATAACTTGTAACATCTTTATGTCTCCTATTAGATATATTGGGCAGTAAGTGAAGCTGAACAATTTCGTAATCCAGCGGACGGTCCTGCGTAAATCACTTCGCCACCTGCTGATTCACCCTCTGGACCTCTATCAATAATCCAGTCCAGTCCGCCTGACGAATGATATCTAACTGATGTTCAATCACGATCAAGGTATTGCCTTGCTCAACAAAATGATTCATAATCTTCATCAGACGGCTAATGTCAGACAGGTGCAGGCAAGGTTTCATTTAAGAGGCGTTGTGATTCATCGGCAAGTGTATCAAAACAAGGCTGTATTTCCCAGAGCCTGAAACACCAGTAAAGACAGTAATTTTCTTCTTGGGGATTTCAAGCGATACATTCTTCAAATCTATGTGAGAAACATTGACAAAACTTCAATGCTAGCATTAGACAATGGCGGACATGTCGTTGCTCCAGGCACGCCTGAAAATCCTTCCTTCATCGCTCATGGGCAACGTGTCATTAATATCGAAGACCCTTCAGGATATATCTGGTCTGTAACAGAGGCGAAAATTTGAACACATAAAACCTGCTCCATTTTTCAAGGTTGCGTAGCTTTTTGTTGTGTTGATTTTTACTCTGCTACTCAAGTCCTACTTTATAGCGATAGTCATAATCTGTGGCCCCACGATTATAGGGTGCTGAGACAAGGACAGCTTTGGTGCGTACCTTATGATTTTTAATGGCGGCGATTGTTTCCGGTTTGTCATCATAGAACCAGTCAATGTCCAAGCCGATAATTAACGGCAGTTTCTCTTCAGTAAAATAAATTTTGTCATAGTAAATACCGAATCGATTAAGCGATTCAATCGTCTCTTTAGCATAAGAAACATGACGCGCTGTAATCAGTACTATTTCTGCTCCATTCAAATGTTCTTCTGCTAAATCTTCTACCATCTTACGGTTTGGGGTACTTTCTCTTATAATTTTTCGCTGAATATCTTCATCCATTGTTGCATAGTAGATTAATTCATAATCAATAGCTTCCATCGTTTCAATATTTAAGTTGGTCCCTAACTTTTGATTGGTACATTCAATGGCTTTCTTCATAGAAAAAATAACGCCATCAAGATCATAACCCATCACTTTACGGCGCGGAAGATAACGCACTTGACCAGTTTCATCACGCAAAAACTGCATGGTAACATTCACCCCCTCAATCTCTTCACCTGGCAGTTGGTGTTGTGGTGCTAACTTGGATTCCTCCACAAGTAAAGTAAGTAACTCTTCTTTGGGCAGGTCATATTTATCAATCATATTCACTCCTTCTTATATTTGAGCCAGTTTCTATTATAAATCTAGTATAACAAAAATATAATTTCTTACGCAGAAATACAAGGGAATATTTGGACTATGTCGTCCATATCCACCATAAATATAGAAAAAAAAAACAGCCAATAATGGCTGTTTTTTATTGCAATCTTATCCAAAAACTTGGATTTTTGCATCTAAATTGAACTTAAATGATTATTTAAGTGTGATTGAAGCACCAGCTTCTTCCAATTTAGCTTTGATTTCTTCAGCTTCTGCAGTTGCAACGCCTTCTTTGATCATTGTTGGTGCGCCATCAACGAGTTCTTTAGCTTCTTTCAAGCCAAGACCAGTGATTTCACGAACAGCTTTGATTGTAGCAACTTTTTTGTCGCCTGCTGCTGTCAATTCAACGTCAAATGAATCTTTTTCTGCTGCAGCTTCGCCGCCAGCAGCTGCTACTGCTACAGGAGCAGCTGCAGTTACGTCAAATTTTTCTTCGATTGCTTTAACGAGCTCAGAGAGTTCGAGGATTGTTGCTGTTTCAAGTTCAGCAACGATGTTTTCAATGTTCAATGCCATTTTGATTCTCCTAGTAAATTTTAGTTTGTTGCGTAAATCCGCCGATATAAAATTTGCTTACTGTTCTTCCATATGGAATTAAGCAGCTGATTCTTCTTTTTCTGCAACAGCTTTGACTGCGAGAGCCACGTTGCGGACAGGTGCTTGAAGCACTGAAAGAAGCATAGAAAGAAGACCGTCGCGGCTTGGAAGAGATGCAATAGCTGCAACTTCTTCTTTGCTTGTAACTTTTCCTTCGATAACACCAGCTTTGATTTCAAGTTTGTCTGCTGTTTTAGCAAACTCGCTCAAAATTTTAGCAGGGGCAATAGCATCTTCGTTTGAGATAGCTACTACTGATGGGCCTACGAAGCTGTCGTTCAAACCTTCGAGTCCAGCTTTTTCAGCTGCACGACGCAAGATTGAGTTTTTAACAACTTTGAATTCCACACCGGCTTCACGCAACTCTTTACGAAGTTGAGTGTCTTGTTCTACAGTTAAACCACGTGAGCTTGCAACAACGATAGATGTCGCAGCTTCGAATTTTTCTGCAAATACGTCAACCAACTCAGCTTTCTTAGCAATAGTTGCTTCGTTTACTTTGTAATCGCTCATTTGTTTACCTCCATTTTATTTTGTTCGTAAGAATTTTTACAAATAAAAATCCCCACGACCAAAAGACATAGAGAGTTCAATCATTGTTTAAAATGTTTGTCCTCGGTTGGATGCTTATGACTTATGTCCCCAACTGTCTTCGGTCAGTCCTTTTCAGAACTTCCATTATTATAACAGATGTTTTTTTTAAATGCAAGAGGCAAGTGAAAGAAAAATCAAAAAAATGACCACTGACGAAGTCATGATCATTTTGTCTTTGGTTTTGGCCTTAGTGATAGGCTCTATTTTCTGTTTAAGCGTTAATAAATTTGATGGCTTTTGATCCACGAAGAGCCCAGTACAGCAAAGCAAAGCTTCCTGCAAATATGAGACCTTGTAAAATATTAAAGACAACAACGACACCAATATAAGCTGAAATACCACCAGGGAACATTGTTGCAATATCAAAGTGAGCGAACATTGAGTAGAGTGGTATAGCGTACACATAGTTAAGAACCACCTGTACCACGGTCAAAGATAACGTCCCCAAAATGGTTGCCATAATATAGTTACGTAAGCTAAATCTATGGCGGAGAAAGAACCAAAGCACCAGTACAAAGACACTGACTGCTATGATGTTCATTGGTAAACCAATATAAGTATTCACTCCGTCACTATTTAAAAGTAACCACAAAAGCGAACGAATGATAAGAATGGCAAAGGCACTGCTCAAGCCAAGCATAAATAATCCAATCAGAATAGGCAAGATTGTAAAGTCAATCTTTAAAAAGCTTGCACTTGGCACCAAAGGAAATTGGAACATTGGGTAGGACAGTACAAAAGAAATTGCACTGAGCATTGCGATAAGTGTGAGTCGACGTGTTTTTGAATTTGACACGAAAAACCTCCAAAATAGAAAATAATATTTCTTCATTTTGAAGGGAGTTTTTGAATATTGGCGAAAACGGACACAACCCAAAAAGAGCTGGTCTTATTTCTTATTCTTCTCCCATCCAGACTTTACTGTCGGTTGTGGAATTCCACCACATCAAGCTTTTCAGCTTCGCGGACTTTAACCGCCGGTCCCGAATTTCACGGTGCCCTGAAGATAAGTTTATTATATCACAAAAAATTATTTTTGGTCAAAAAAAAGAGCGCTCACACGCTTTTTATTTTCTTTTTCTTTTTTTACGAAACTCAAATAAATCGTAAAGGAAAGAGCGATGGTCGCTTGCTAAGGCATATTCCTCCAAAAGATTAACTGTTTGACGCAATTTTTTAGCTTCATTAAGGGCAATTCGTCCTGTATGCTCATATTCAAAAATCACCTTACGCTCTAAATAATAGGCTTCCATCAATTCTTCTATATTCGTCAATTCCGTAGCTACACGAAATCCATTGACATAGTTCCAATTTCCTTGTGCAATATGTTCCGCTTGACGGAAGCGCTCTGCTTGGAGAAAGTCAACAAGCTGTGCATTATAAATTGATCCTAAATTTTCCAAAAGTTCAAGAACAAGTTCTGTATTGTCTAAGTAAAGGTTACTAATCTCTTGACGCGTTTCTTCCATGTCTTCGACTTTTGGACGGGAAAATTGAAAGTCGAACCGGGAAATACGCGTTTTTAGAACCTTTAAAGCGCGCAAAGTAACCACTTGGGCAAACTGAATACTCGAAACCAAGTCATGTGCCAAATCTTGCTCCAAAGTATGGATATAGCGGTGGTAGGTACGATAGGTGCGCATTGAGATTTTCTCTTTTTCCAACGCATCTTCCAGCCCTTCAATTTCTACACGGATAATTAATAATTGCAAAGTGTTAAAATTTTCTGTAATTCCAGCACTTTCCTGCTCTACAATAAGCTTCTGAATCCGATTTTGATAATCGGCAATCACAAGATGGTAGCCATTTTGTGCTTTTTCGGTAACTCTTTCCCGTAATTCTTGCACAACATCACCTAAAATTGCGATGACGGTCAAATTATTGACCGTGCGTTTTTTCTCAACCGCAAAGTAAGGCAAGGCCAGCAAGCTCACAAGAAAGCTTAGTCCAGTAACTGAGGCGCAAAAAAAGATTAATAAATTGTTCGTATTATCAGCAAGCTGAGGTAAAAGGAGTATGGTCGCAATGGAAACCGTACCTTTGGTGCCAGAAAAGGTCAACAATAACAGTTCGCTCCAATAGGAGTGAAAGATTTCTCCCTTATCTTTGACGGTTACCAAATAATAAGTCAATAAGATTAAAAACCTTAGGAAAAATAGGGCGAAAGTCAAGAGCAGTACGACAAAAACCAGCCAAAAAACAGAATATGTCCGATCAAAAAGGAAAGGGAAAACAAGACTATGTAACTCAATTCCAAGGAAGATAAAGACACTGGAATTCAACATGAACACAATCGTTTCCCATACACTATTTTTGACCCGCGTGACTTGTGCATCAAACACAGTAGTCGGCCTAAAACCATTGGACTGGAAGATACCAGCAACAACAACGGCGATGATTCCCGAAACATGCAAAACTTCGGCCAAAGCAAATGCCGCAAGCGGCATAACGAACTCCAACATCAGATAGCCACTGACATCACGCGCATCAACATCATCAAGAATTTCTAAGATTTTATTTTTTAAAATCGAAAGCCCAATACCAATCGCAAAGCCCCCCTATAATGGACAGTACCAAATTAAGTGTCGCTTGCGGTAAAGAAAAAGTCCCTGTCACAAGTGCAAGTACAGCAATTTGGAAGGATACGATACCGGATGCATCGTTAAAGAGTCCTTCGCCCTGTAAGATATTCATGATTCTTTGAGGAAACACAAAACGGGTCGATAATGTACCCACAGCAATTGCATCTGTTGGGGCTAGCGCAGCTCCTAAAGCCAGACAAGCGGCTAAAGGAATGCTCATGTAGAACAGATGTAATATGCCGCCTAATCCCAGAGCAGTAACAAAAACAAGCGGAAATATGAGCACAAAAATCAAATGTCGGTGTTTAACAATCCGTTTCACTTCTGCTTCTGTACTCTCTCGAAACAAGAGCGGCGCAATGATGAAGCCGAGGAAGAATTCCGGTTCAACATGAAGAAATTCTGAAATTCCCCCAAAACCAAAAAGAATCCCTATGAGAACTTGCACTAAAGGCAGGGCTAACTTAGGGAAAATTTTATTGATAACATTTGAAAAAACTAATGCGAGCAAGAAAATGATCACATGAAGGATAGACTGAAGCATATAACTCCTTAAATATCATTTCTAAATCGTCTTTGTTTCTCTTGAATTTTCTTGTCCAACTTTGAACAGTCCTTATTATTCATGCGTAGACGACAGCGTTTAAATTCCAGTTCTGCCAACTGACGTTTGATGCGTTCACGTTTTGCAGCACTGAATTCATCTTTTTTAACGTATTCTAATTTTTGAAGCATGAGTTCTTTTTTCTCAGCCAATGCTTCCAGATGATGCTCAATATTCTCGCGAGAGAGGGCATCCGTTTGATTGGAGAGAGTACTTTCCAAAGCTTCTTTTTTATTTTCAATTTCTGTTAAGTGGGCTTGAATTTTTTTGATTTTATCTTCTTTTGATAAACTCATGAAAGCATTCATCTCTTGAGCTTCCTTATCTTCACTATCACCTTCAAGATAAGTCTTTCGAAGCTGTTTTAAGCGTTCTTCAAAAGTCATTTCAGTCATTTCCGTACTCGTCCTTTTTTCATTAATTATTGTCTGAGATGCGCCACTTTTTTTTAAAATCGTTTTGCTCAAACCTATTCTACTCTTTTTCCTAAATAATGCAACTTTCAAGCACTAATTTAAGCAAAAAAAAATAGAACAAGCTATTTCTCATAATGAGGCTTGTCTATAAAATAACCTTGTCGATTGTCAATTTTTAATTTATCGGCTAAATCAATACCTTCCCTATCTTCTACTTCCGTAATGTCAATATTTTTGTTTTTTTCTCTAATCAAACGGACCCAATCGCCCATATTGAGATCAAACCACTCGGAATCACTTTTCTTTTGAAATTTAGAGAGCGGAATTTTCACACCGTAGATATCATTCAATAGCCACTTGATCTTGTGAAAGTATTTTTTACTTGGCTCGACTTTTTCAAGGATCACATGAACACCGATGTCTTGGCTTAATTTCAAATTCTTCTTGATTCGTGATTTCATAAGCCAGCCAATCTTGTCTGTCATCTCCACATTGATTTCAATCCGTAATTCCATCGGATAACACTCTCCTTTGACCCAACGAATAAAGTATTCGTAACGTGGATCCGCAAGTTGCTTCAGGCTAATGTTTATCTACACGATAGATGGCTTGGTCTCGTGTTACTTTATCCGTAATTTCAACCGCTCCGACAGAAATCGATGTTTTAATAGCGTTAGAACTGGTGTGAAAGACATATTCGGAGATTTCCTTGGCTACCTGCTCCATAATATCACGCACGACTTCTCCTTTGCGATTGCGAAAAAGAAGAAAGAATTCATCGCCACCATAGCGGAAAAGTTGCCCGTTTTCTCCTGTCTCTCTCAAATACTTTTTGATGAGCACACAAATTTCCTTTAGCACATAATCACCGGAGCTGTGCCCATAATGATCGTTAATATGTTTAAAATTATCAATATCAAAAAAGACTAATGAAAATTTGGAAATCTGATCACTGGCAAGAATTTCGTCCATCATTTCTTCAAATTTTCTCCTATTATATACATTGGTCAGTGCATCAATATAAGTATATCGCTTGTACTTTGCATACTCTCCTACAATAGAAGAAATGTCCAATAAAATAAACTTGGCAATCACAAGGAGTATGAATGTTTTCCCGAAAATTTCTACCGCGTGTACCCAGCTAAAAGCAAATTCTGAAAGGAATAAGAGCTGGACAGAAACAGAAAGACTTAAGCCTATCAGCATCATTTTACCGTAACTTTGCATCACAGCCCTTTGATTTTTGGCAATAAAATAGAGCGTCAGCAAAAAAAGACCCAGAGATAAGGTAACCAATAAAATCGACTTCCAGTGAAAACCATAACTGTAAATATAAACCAGATAGAAAATCGTAAACAGTGGGAGCATTGCATATTCTATTTTTTCATAATATGTAACAATACAATAATCGACTGCAATGGCAATAAAGATGAGCGAAATATCGCTCAGTAAGTAACCATAAGCTCCACTTTGAACTATTTCAATAAATAATAATTTTAAAAATAAAATCCATAATGTGAAGTTACTCGAATAGAGCCAAAAGGCAGAGTAAGGATTTTCAGCATATTTACTGCGATGGATGATGTTTTTGGTGAGAAATATTCCCCCTAAGATGGCCGGAATCAAAAATAATTTTGCAAAAAAATAAGGCCCTAGTATTTCTTTGATAAGATCCATCATCTTCACCTCTCCTTTTGATGAAAAAGAAAAGTGACTTTTCTTCTCCTACTCCTTACAATATATTATATTATAATATAATAAATAACTTTATCTTTTCATATCGTTGCATAAATGAAACAATATTCTTTATCGTAACGTATTTGATAACAGTTTAATTTTTTGTTGCATTTTCTGATAGTATAACTATAACTACCACTAAGAATGACTGGAGATTTTATGGTATATAAAAAATTTGGATATGTTTTTCGGCAGATACGGGAGCAAAAACATATCCCCTTATCGGACTTTTCTTCTATAGGAATTTCAAAAGCCACCCTTTCTCGTTTTGAACGCGCAGAAACCATGATGAATTTTGAAAAAGTCGTACAAGCTTTACAGCTGATGGGGATTGGGCTCGAAGAATACGAATATCTTTTAAACGACTATGCCCCCATTGAATCAGAAGCCCTTTTAAAGGAAATCGAGACAGCCTTTCTTAAACAAGATAAAAAAACGCTGATCAATCTCTATAAAATCGCTCTTGAAGCAGGTTATCCTTATATCTCCTTAGCAGCAAAAGCTTCATATACTGAACTAAGTTCAGAAAATATCGATACAATCACAGATTACCTCTATGATATTAAAGTTTGGGGCCAGACTGAGCTTTATGTATTTTACTTTACAATGAATAAATTAAATATACGCGATATTTTATATATTCTTGATTTATTTCTCCTAGAAAAAAAACACAAGATATTTAACTCCGTAAAACATCTGGAAATTTTTGCTTGTGCATGTTGTCGTGCTATTGCCTTCTTAACAAGCAAAGGCTATCAAGAATACAGTGCACATATCCTCCATCGCGTTGAATCACTCGAACTCGTACAATCGATGTTTTTACGCAATCTCCTTAACCTCTCTAAAGGTTTCTGGACCTATCGTTTCAAAGACGAAAAGACTGGAAATACAATGATGCTACAAGCCTTAGAGATATTTCATCAAATTGGCAGTCAAGAAATCGCCCGTTATTATCAGCAGCAATATGATTTTCATGTAAAAAAGTGAACGTGTGAGTCAGGACACAACGTTCACTTTTTTTAACCCTTTAAATTTTTGATGGCTTCATCAATAAGAGTAGCTCCACTGACAACTTCAAATTCTTTGCCGATGGTCGCGTCATTTCCCAATGTTTCCAGTATAACTTTAGCCACATCTTCTCGTGGAATTTCTCCTGCTTCTACACGGCCTGCTAGTGCCACCTTGCCCGTACTTTCTTTGTCTGTAAGCATTCCAGGATGAATAATTGTCCAATCCAAATCTGTTCGTGTTTTGAGCCATTCATCCGCATAGTTCTTTGCAATGGTGTAAATCTTAAGTGAAGAATCTTCTTGAATTTGACGCGTAATTTCTTCTCTTCCCACTCGGAAAGTGCTGACCATAACAAAGCGTTTGACATTTGCCTTTTCAGCTGCCGTCATAATTTTAACCGCTCCATCTAAGTCAATCATAATTGTTTTATCCAACCCAGAACCACCTGCTCCAGCACTAAAAACAACAGCATCAACGTCAGACATTGCTGCGGCAAATTCTTCAATCGAATTATTGACAATATCCAAGATAATGGTTTCAATCTCTAATGGCTTAAAAAATTCCTGTTGTTCTTCTTTACGGATAACAGCTTTTTCTTGAAGTTTAGGATAATTTTTTAGATTTTTTGCTAAATGTTTAGCCACTTTTCCGTTGGCACCAACGACAAGTACTTTCATGTCTCTTCCTACTTTCTTTTTTCTATCTTTACTCACATTCTACATCATCTTCTGCTCGGATTCAAAAATAATCAACTTTCTACTATAAATAATATAAAAAAAAACTGTCACTAGACAGTTTTTTATCTTCTATAATGAATCACCGTTCCAAATAGAATTTTTCACGATAACATAATCAACTTTACGAAGTGCATTAAGATCACGTCCACCGGCATAAGAAATAGAGCTTTGGAGATCTTCTTGCATTTCTTGAAGTGTATCTTTCAATGCACCTTTGTGGGGCAAGAGAATTTTCTTTCCTTCAACGTTTTTGTGTTCACCTTTTTGGTATTCACTCGCTGAGCCAAAATATTCTTTGTAAAGTTTGCCATCTTGTTCGATTGTTTTACCTGGTGACTCTTCGTGAGCTGCAAAGAGTGAGCCCACCATTACCATTGTTGCACCAAAACGAACTGACTTAGCAATATCCCCATGGGTACGGATACCACCATCAGCGATAATTGGTTTACTTGCTGCTTTTGCACACCAGCGCAAAGCTGCAAGTTGCCACCCTCCTGTACCAAATCCTGTTTTTACCTTAGTGATACAAACTTTACCAGGACCAATCCCGACTTTCGTTGCGTCAGCACCTGCATTTTCTAACTCACGGACAGCTTCTGGTGTTCCCACGTTCCCTGCAATAACAAAAACTTGGGGCATCAAACGCTTGATGAGCTGAACCATTTCAATAACAGAATTGGCATGACCATGCGCGATGTCAATCGTAATATAATCTGGGATAGTCGCTGTTTCTGCCAACTCACGTACAAACTGACGTTCATTGTCTTTAACACCTACAGAAATTGATGCAATCAAACCTTGAGCATGCATCTTTTCAATGAAGTCTTTACGTGTACTTTCTTCAAAACGATGCATGATATAGAAATAACCTTGCTTAGCTAACATTTCAGCAATATTTTCATCAATAATTGTTTGCATATTTGCTGGAACAACGGGAAGTTTGAAAGTGTGATCCCCTAACTTAACTGACGTGTCTGCTTCACTACGACTGTTAATGATACACTTATTCGGGATAAGTTGGATATCTTCGTAATCAAAAACTGGAACCATTGTGTTCATAAGAATGCCTCTTTATTCATTTGTTATTACAGAATACCGACCGAGTCTCCACTATGGACAACCTCGCTAGTTTGGCGATAAAAATCTCTGCAAACCAAACCTTCCTTATTTATTTTAACCCATATTGATAAAAACAAAAGAAAAAAAACTGATTTTATATCAGTTTTACATCTTATTGTTCGGTTTTTCCGAAAATTTTCTTTTGCAGTCTTTTATTTCCTGACCAGTAAAGGAGGAAAAAGATGAATTCAAAAAGGACGACAAATAGAATAAAAGTGAACATAAAATAATTCTCTGTCAAGACATTAATAATCGGATCTGTATCGGGATTAAAAAGCCAGGTATCGTCTCGGAAAAATATTTCATGGAAATAGATAAAAAAGTTATCAAATCCAATCAAGGCAGCAACCAAGCCGATAAACAAAGGAGTCCCCATCACAAACCGCAAGCCATTGTGATAGAGGATGGCTAAGTGTTCCTTCAAAAATAAGAGGAGTGCGGGGCTCAAGATAAATGTGAGTCCTAAGGCAAGCATAAAGAGCTTCTTCACATCTTTAAAATGCTGCAAAGCACCGGGAGATGAAGGAAAGTCAGGCAGCTGTAACACAGCTTCAAATGGATTAACCAGATAAGCCATCAGAACATTAAAGTTATGCCTTAACGTTTCTGCTGAAAGTCCTGATATCTGGGTCAAATTTTCCAAATGTATATCTATATAAAAGAGCGGGACAGCCAAAAGTAAGGTTAAACTTACTGCTGCAGCAATCCCCCATAAAATAAGACTCGTAAAAATCAGGCGATCGCGCATCTCAAACTTCCCAATGTTCTAAACTTGAAACAACATGTGTTGGTGGTATTGGAAGTCCAGGAACTTCTTCAGCTTTAGTAAAACCTGTTGTGACAAGCAAACTATCAATACCATTATCAATTCCTGTACGAATATCTGTTAAATAGTTATCACCCACCATTAATAGATCTTCTTTAGGAATACCCATTTTTTCCACTGCTTTTTCTGCAATAATCGCCTCAGGTTTTCCAATAAAGGTAGGTTTAACACGTGTGGCTGCTTCAATCATTTTAACCAAAGAGCCCGCCCCTGGCAAAAGGCCACGTTCGCTTGGAAGGTTTAAATCAGGATTTGTGCCGATGAATTTTGCACCTTTATGAATAGCAAGAGTCGCCAAAGCAAGCATTTCGTACGTAAGGTCAGAATCCAAAGCAACGACAACATAAGCTGGATTTTCTCGGTCCTTTTTATAGCCTGCTTCGTAGATTGCTTCTTTTAAGCCATCTTCACCAATAATATAAACGGTCTTCTCCAAGCCCAAATCATCCATATAATCGACGGTAGCTGCACTTGCTGTATAGATGGTTTCTAAAGGTGTATCAATATTAAACTGTGTAGCCAAACGTTTTTGGACCACACGCGGTGTTTTTGTCGTATTATTTGTTAAAAACAGATAAGGGACCTTCGCTTCTTGCAAACGATGAACAAAGTCTTCCCCTGCAGGAATACGATGATTGCCCATATAAATCGTGCCGTCTAAATCAATCAGATACCCTTTATACTTTTTGTAAGCTTTTCTCATTTTTGTTCATTCTCCTCGCTTATTTTTGACCACTCAATTTCAATATTAGCATTATCTACGCCATCTTTCCTAATGATATGGCAAGTGGTATCTCCTTGGAATTCAAAAACAGGATGAATAAATTCATGATTGCCATAAAGGAGTTCGTGATTATAGCGAATATATATTTTTTTCGGTTCATATGTCATACGGAAATCGTAGTCCAACTGATCAACAGCCCAGTCGAAATATTTGGCATTGTTCACATGTCCATTCATATCGAGATCAGAGAAACGAATCGGAAAGGCCA
This sequence comes from Lactococcus garvieae subsp. garvieae, assembly GCF_029024465.1. Taxonomy (NCBI): domain Bacteria; kingdom Bacillati; phylum Bacillota; class Bacilli; order Lactobacillales; family Streptococcaceae; genus Lactococcus; species Lactococcus garvieae. The sequence goes on along the minus strand of NZ_CP118950.1, from coordinate 949,762 downwards.
GGTTACATTGTGCGTGCTCGGACAAGGTAAGATACTTGTGAGGACGAACAATTTTGCTGACTTTTGGTGCCTCATAGGGCGCCACAATTTCATCAATGACACGTTCTACCTTACGTGTATCTTTGTTCATCAAAACCCAAGTCGAGCTTATTTTTACTAAGATTTCGCCAGCTGTATTTTTGAAAATAAAGTCACGATAACAAAAGAATTTATTGTAAGACGTGGCTTCTGTTTCGATTGTAATCTGATCATTAAAATCGGGTAAGCGATGAATCTGAACTTCATGCTCGATAACAGCCCAAAATAGATTGAAGTTATCACAAATCCATGTGTCGCTACGGTCTAACGTATAAGACTGCTCTCCCGAAATTTGAAGTGCTACGGCAAGAATATCTGATATTTTCATCTTGCCTCGTGTGTCGCTCTCATAAAAAGCGACTTTATGTGTTTGACTGTATTTTATTCCCATTCATTTATTTTAGCAAAAACAGACATAAAAAGCTCAAGTAAGAATAAATTTTACAGATAAACTTAGGGAAGCGTTTTTTGCGTTAAAATAAAAAACCAGTAAGTTTTCTGGCTTTTTATATTTTTTCCACTTGAATACCCAAAGTTTCAATCAGTTCTTCCTCATAAGGGTTTTTAGCATGGTATTCATTGATATATTTGATATGTTTTACGCCTGATGCCAAGACAAGTTTCAGGCAAGCAATGCAAGGGAACAACGTAGTGTAAAGAATTGCGCCTTCAGGTGAAACGCCATGCTTTGCTGCTTGTGCAATTGCATTTTGTTCCGCGTGAACAGTCGCAATGCAATGTCCGTCTTTATCTTCCAAACATCCTACATCTGTACAATGCGGCATAAGAGCTACGGAGCCATTATATCCTGTCGAAAGGATTTGCCCATCCGCAGTCACGAGGAGAGCCCCAACTTGAGCGTGCGTACAAGTAGAGCGCTTAGCCACAACTTCGACAATTTCTTTAAAATATTCTTCCTTACTTGGCCGTTGAAAATTTTCGATCATTTTATCCCTTTCTGCAGTTACAATTGTCACACTGACATTCTCGTGTTCGAATATCTTGAAAACTTAGACCCGTAATTTCCGTCAAATCTTCCATATCAGGGTAAGCGCCAAGCGTCATGATTTCACCGTCTACCAACATCAAGGGTAAGGGCGCCTCCATTTTTTGCATTGCTTGGTTGACAATAGGATGTTGCGCAAAGACATCCGCATGTTCAACTAAATTATAGCGTACGGTTTGTAACTCGGCCTCTTCCGTTTCTTTACTAAAAGCCTCAAAAACCTGAGCAAGGGCTGCACTCGCTGCTTCTGGTTTTTCTTCATATAGTTCAAGTCTCATGACTTCCCCAAATCTAACAAATATTTTTTAATATTATACCATAAGCAGCCTACAAATTCATTTAAAATTTCAGCTAGAAAAAAGGACTATCCTAAAATAATCCTTTCGTTCAGTTTTAATTAAATGCCCTTCACCTTACTGTACAAGCCATAAGCTCCATCAAGATTTTCTACTTTAAAGCCTTCTTGTTTCAAGATACGTTCAGCTGTATAAGAGCGAAGCCCTGACTGACAGCTGACAATGTATGCCTTATTTTTATCTAACTTGTCCAGGTTTTGGCGTAAATCGTTTAATGGAATATTTAACGCATCTTTAAAACCGCCACGCGCTACTTCATTTTCTTGGCGCACATCTAAGAGTACTTTCCCTTGTGCGAGTTCTGCTTCAAGCTGATGCCATTGAATGTTGTCTGACAAGCCCATGGCGATATTCATAGCCGCATAACCAATCATGTTCACGGGATCCTTAGCGGAGCCAAACGGAGGAGCATAGCTCAACTCAAGTTCTGGTAAATCATAAACCGTCATCCCAGCTTTGATTGCTGTTGCCAGAACATCAATACGCTTATCTACACCTTTTTGCCCAACTGCTGACGCTCCATAGATCTGACCACTTTCTGGATTGAAGATCAGTTTGAGAAGAATAGAGCTTGCACCAGGATAATATCCTGCATGATCATTGGCTGTGATATGTACAGCCTTATAGGTTAAGTTCGAATCTTGCGCTTGCTTTTCTGAAAGTCCAGTAGAGGCAGCTGTCAAACTGAAAGTGCGAACGATAGCTGTTCCGATGCTCCCTTTATTTGTAACAGGTAAGCCTGCTAGGATATCCGCAACTTGACGTCCTTGCCGATTGGCTGGGCTTGCTAAGGAGATAAGCGCATCATTGCCCGTAATCTGATTTTTAACAAGAATAGCATCTCCTACAGCATAAATATCAGGCAGTGAGGTTTGATAATGCTCATCGACAAGAATTGCACCCCTCATCCCAAGCTTAATCCCCGCATCAGCAGCAAGTTTTGACTCCACTTGAATCCCCACAGAAAGGATAACCACATCCGTACTGAGACTTTCACCATTTTCCAAGATAACCGTTTTTCCTTGGTCTTGGAACTCCACAACAGACACGCCCGTGAGTACTTTCAGGCCGTTATGTGCCAACTCTTCTTCTATATGAATGGCCATTTCTTGATCTAGAGTGGGTAAAACATGATCGGCTTTTTCGACGACTGTCACCTCTAAACCTAGTTTTCGTAAATTTTCAGCCATCTCTAAACCGATAAAACCCGCACCAATAATCAAAGCTTGCTTGCGGTGCTCCATTTCCATATAGTTTGTGATTTTATCTAAATCTGGAATGTTACGTAAGCTGAAGACATTATCCGCTTCCGCTAGACCTTTTATTGGCGGAATAAAAGGACTTGCACCAGGAGACAAAATCAAGGCATCATAATCTTCCGTGTAGCTTGTCCCATTGGATACTACTGTGACCTCTTTTTTATCCGGCTCAATAGAAACCACTTCAGAATCAGGACGAACATCTAGATTAAAGCGCTCCGCCAAACTTTCTGGTGTTTGTAGGATAAGCTTATTTCTTGATTCGATTTCTCCTGAGAGGTAGTAAGGGAGTCCACAGTTCGCAAAGGAAACATACGGTCCTTTATCAAAAACAATAATTTCCGCATCTTCTTTTAAACGACGTAATCGAGTGGCTGCACTCATTCCTCCGGCAACTCCTCCAACGATAAGATATTTTTTCATCATTTTTCCCTCTTATTTTTCTAATTCTTCATCCCATGCAAGAGTACCACCTGTGACATTCGTAACTTCTACTCCTTGCACTTGGAGAAATTGACATGCACGCATAGATCGCATACCGCTTTGACAAATAATGTAGCTTTCTCCTTCTATTTCTGAGTATCTTTGGTCTAAAACACTCAGGGGTATATTTATTGCTGTTGGCACATGTCCTTCAAGATATTCATCTTCTTCTCGCACATCAATCAGTGCGACCTGACCGAGTTTCTCTTTTAATTGCTTCATTTGGATTGAACGCATACTTCTCTCTCCTCAAATTTTTGATATACCTATTATATACCCTTAGGGGTATTTAGTCAAAGGATGAGATTTACCCCAAACCGTAAAGCTTATGTTCACTTCTTTCATCTTATAACGCTTCTGCTTTAAAGTCAAACATAATAAAAGACCTGCCGTAGCAAGTCTTTTCATCATTCTTCTTTTTTCTTCTTTTGTCGTGCAAGTATAAGCATGACCACAGATAGAATAAAGAGTGTGCCTCCGAAACTCCAATTTTGATAAGCTAGAAGTAAAAGTGACAAACTGAGTAATGCATATATCCAAGCCATATTTAAACCTCCTCGACGTTAAAGAATAATGCTGAACCAAATGAACTTTGTTTAATTAAGCGTTTTGCAGTTTGAGCATCCGAGGCTAAGTTGCTATTCGGACCTTGAAAATAGAGTTTCAATCCCTTTTTTTCCTTATAAGTAAATCCATTTTCTTCTAGAAGTTGAATTACTTTTTCTTGCATCATAGCTACATTAACAATAATCATCGGGTTCCTTTCTGTTTTTTATAATTCAGGTTCTTCCATCTTGTTTGCTGCAATAACGAATGGTGTCCAAATAGCAAAGGTTACAAGTAAGTTGACGATTGCTAAGATAATCGCACGCCAGTCAAATCCTGTAGCAAGGAAGGCATTCATAATTGGTGGTGTAACCCATGGCACCGCACTAACAACTGGATCCACCCAATGAAGCATTGTTGCAACATAGGCGATAATAACCGCTACCAATGGCGCAATTGCAAATGGGATAAAGAAGATGGCGTTCAGTACGATTGGCATACCGAAGAGTACGGGCTCATTGATGTTGAAGATACCTGGCGCTAAACCAAGACGTCCCACTGTCTTATAATCTTTACGTTTAGAGAAGATAAGGATGGCAAGGATTAAGGTAATTGTACCACCAGATCCACCAAACCAGACGAAGGCATCCCATGAACCACGAACCCAAAGACTGACATAGTCACCGTTAATAGCATGTGCTTTATCAATCGCGCCACGCGCTACTAAGTCACGAATACCGTCTGAGTGAACTTGGAAGTAAAGGGCTTGGTTATTAAGACCAAGTGGAAGCCAGATACCGTCAAGAGCAGGTGCCAAGACGTTTGGTCCGTGAAGTCCGAAGAACCAGAAGATTGAAACAAAGAGTGTGACAATAAGAACTGAGAAAATATTTTGTGAGAGAATTTGGAAAGGTTCTGCAATATAATGTGTAATCAAATTAATAACAGAATCATGTGTCAATTTATCAATAACATAATAAATCAAGCTCACAGCGTAGATTGCAGCAATCGTTGGAATAATCGCAAGGAAGGCTTTTGCTACTGCTGGTGGGACTGATTCAGGCATCTTGATGGTAATATCCGCTAACATAAGTTTAGCATAAATAATTACAGCGAGGGCACCCATAATGATAATCGTAAAGTAAGCACCAGCGTCCATATGTGCGGCAGCAAAGAGTGGCTTCCATGCTGCAAGACCTTGACCAGTCAATACACCATTGATTTTATCTGTTGCGGCTACACCGGCATCGCTGACACCCAAAGCATCCAAGAATTTAGGCATTTGGTTTGGCAAACCAGCAAAGAGCGTAGCAACTGCTACAACACCACCGGCAAGGTCATTGACACCATAAGCACGCGCCAAATTATAACCCCAAGAGAAAGCAAAGATAAGACCAATAACTGTCAAAGTCCCTTGGTTAACGAGTGTTGAAATATTATTCAAATCACCAATGATTGGTGTATTCGCAAGAGTCCAAACATCTTCTGGCGCGAGTTGGGCAAACTTGGTTGGACCCAAAACCATTTGTTGAATGGACTGTGGGAAAGTTGTGACGATGGCTGATACCATCGCTGCAAGGGCACCTGTCAGTGTTGCTGGCAAGATACCAATGAATGAGTCACGCAAGGCAACCAGGTGCTTTTGCGACCCGATTTTTGCTGCTACTGGGACGAGATATTTCTCCATCCACATCGTAATTCCGTTCATAGAATTCCTCCTAAAATTTTAATTTATTTGCGTATAAGGTTATAAATTATAGCTCATCACTTTCAATAAATTTAAACGAACTCCAAGGCTTAATAAAGTCAAGTAAGAACATTTCGTCTTCCGAGATATGTCCAACAACATTGACACGGCCATCATTTTTCATTTCCTTCAGAGCGATTTGTGTTTCTCCCTTATATTGACCATATCCATCATTGTCAATAATCACATCGCCTGGTTTTATTGTATCTGTATCATGTGGCGGGAAATCCAAGTCTTTGTAGATCACACGCGTCATGGTTGAACGTAGCATGTATTCTGAGCGGTCGCCACGGTAACTGTGCGTAGCCTCAAAGACACATTTTCGTTCATTTTCCGTCATCGTAGCTCTTGGCACAACTTTTAGTTCTGGCATTTGCGCATGGAAGGCTTCTGCCATTGCCTTAAGCTCTGCTTCACTCGCATAGGCATTTGCAATGGTAATATCATCAATACCATCTAAAAGCTTGTAATGCTTCACTTGTGTCTTTAAGCTTAAATCTCGATGCACTTCTAGGGTACACAAGCCATCTTGTGTTGGCCACGGGCCAAAAGTTGCTTCATGAGAATTAACAAACACCATGGTATTTAAGTTATACTTTTTGAATTTCTCGGTGCATTTCACGTAATGATCAAACGCTAGTCCTGTATAACGGTGAGGGTAAAAGTTATGACTGCCAAGTAAGTTTTCAATGTTGGGTGAGTAATCCATGATACTGTCCACGTAACTTGTTCCCTGACTCATATTAATCTCAATCTTAAGATTATAAGGGTTACGGGTCATACGTGCTTCCTCAGCTCCTGTAAATCCAAGGTCTAAACGAATTCCATCAGCACCCATTTCATCAAAGAAACTTAAATCATCATAACTGATGTTAAGCTGTTCAAACAAAGCAGGATTAATGTCTACCATGACTTCCATACCAAGACTATTAGCATAAGCAATCACTTTCGTAAAACCCTCAAGAACAGCTTCCTTATCTCCCTTAATTTCTAAAAGTGAGGTAAAGACACGTGTGTATCCATATTGGTGAGCTAAGTCTAAATAGGCTTTGTCAGCTTCAAAGTTGGAACGTTCCGGATAAATAGAGATACCTAGTTTTCCCATAATACTCCTTTCTTTGTCTAGAAATTCTAGAATTTCTCATTATCCATTCATTAATGCATCAGCGGCTGCTATAACATTTTTTCCGTTCATCATGCCGTAATCTTGCATTTTAATCACATCACAAGGAACACCAACTGCTGCTGCTTTTTTAATGACTTCATTTTTCATGTAAGCCACTTGCGGACCGAGAAGCAATACATCTGGTTTCTCAGAGCCAGACAACATGTTGTCAATTTCAGCTACAGACTTTGCGTAGATCTCATAATTTTTTCCTGCTTCTTGTGCAGCTTGTTGCATTTTTGTCACCAGTAATGATGTTGACATACCCGCTGCACAGGCTAATGCAATAACTTTATCTGCCATTTCAATGTTCTCCTTCTTTTTATCTATACCAATAGTATAGCGGTTTCAGAAAGCGATTTCAAATAAAATTTATCTCAATCATATTCAGCAAAAAAACAAATAATTTTTAATAAAACCCTTATTTTTAGCGCTTTCATTTCCTTCGAACTATTAAAAGCTTTAATTTTGTAGCTGATTTCTGAAACATGTTACAAATTTAGAAACAAAAACGTGCTAATTTTTTAGTTTTAATTAATAAAAACACCAAATCTTATGAAAAATGCTAAGATTCGGTGTTTGAATTGACTTCTTTAAAAATATTCACGAAGAATGGCTTTATTCTCTCGTAGGACACGGGCAGTAAATGCTCCAATGGGCATTTCTTCGGGTTGATCTGTTTCAGGACCAACACAGATATTATTTTGTGGCAAAATATCATCAACAATACGGGCAGAAAATTCAGGCTGGCCGTTCACTTTCAAAAAGGCTGACAGATTAACGATACGCGCTTGCATATAAGGTTGCAACTGTAGCTGTATGCGTGAAGGTTCAGCCAAATCATATTCGAGGAAGACATTTGACGGTGCTGTCCACTTGATGACTTCAAAACTTGCAGCGTGGCTAGAGACAAAACGATAAAGTGCGTCTTGGGCTTCTTGAGTCAGGGTAATACATTCACGGATTACAAAAGCCGTACCAGCAAATTCATAAATTAAGTAACCGAGAACTCTGCCATTTTCTTCATAAGTCGCAAAGAAGGGCTGTGATTTATGCTTAAAATAGTATTCCCAAACCTGCTGTGGGCGGACCAGTGATCCTTGGTTATAGACTTGATCATGGACCTCGGCCATGTCTTCAAAAAGCTCTTCACTTACAGCGCGGCGCTGCACTTGACCCGCTGTTTTTTTACCTTTAGGAAACTCTAGTGCAGGAATTGTATAGGCTTTTTGGTCGAAAGCGTATTGATAACCAAATTGACCGTAAAACTGATAAGAGAAGGGAGCCAGATAACTTAAGGCCGTACCAGCTTCATAGTTGTCTTCTAAAATATCGGTCATGAGTTTACGAATACTGCCGTTTCCTCTAAACTCTGGATAAGAGGCCACATAACCAATCCCTGACATCTTTAGCTTTGCATCCTTCCAGTAGACCCGAAAAGAAGTATCGATAATCATAGAGGATAACTCATTATCTTCCCAGTAGCTGTAAGGTTTTGAAAAACTCAAGAGTTTGTCAAATGCCTCTTCTCGTTCCTTACTTCTGGGCTTATTAAAAGCGTAAGTTGCAAGGTCTAAAAGTTCGTGTTGTTTCTTTTCCATCGCTTCACTTCCCACCACTGTAAGCTTGTTCAATATGATTCAAAATAGCGACCATTTGACGTTTTTTCCAGTAGCCTAAAAGCGTTCCGACAAACATATCATTTAATTTTTGAATCATTCCACTTGAAGTACGGCTTTCCTCAATCGTTATCTCTGTCTGCTTATCATTGACAGGTTGAAAGCTCCAACGTGTATTGAATGTGTTGCGAATAGTTTTCGTGGTAAAAGCATACTTATTGGCTTTCACAACTTCATCAATTGTAATGGTGCCATGTTGGTTTTTGCCAAATGTTTTTGAGTATTCAAAGCCATTAAGAGACTTGAGGTCAGGTCTGCGCCCAGTGTTTTTTTCGATATCATAAAGTGATGAATCCAGAATCTGGTTGTAGACAAACTCGACAGGAGCGTTAATTGTTTTACTGATTTTCATATGAGATTTCTCCTATTGCTTAGAATAAAATTTATTAAACATTAAAATCATTTTAACAATTTATGTAAGCTCTTGCAAGATTTTTATGGGCGGTAAACAATTTCTCCCGCACAAAGTGTATATTTGACTTGCCCCACAAGTTCTTGGTTGATAAATGGTGAGTTACTTGCCTTAGAATCAAAGTTTTCTTCCACTTTATAAGTATGATGCGCATCAAAAATGGTAATGTCAGCCGGCCCACCTTCGGCTAAATAACCTGCATCAAAACCGTAGAGTTTAGCTGGATTAACAGTCATTTTTTCCAAGAGTTGAACCAATTCAAGATGCCCAGGAGTAACCAAATGTGTAAGCCCCAGTTGCAAAGAAGTTTCCAAACCAATCATACCACTCGGTGCCTCAGCCAAAGCAACATTTTTTTCTTCATGGGTATGTGGTGCATGATCGGTTGCAATCACACTGATAGTGTTATCTTTCAATCCTTCCAAAATTTTAGTAATATCTTTGGTTTGACGAAGTGGAGGATTGAGCTTGGCATTGGTACCAATCTCCAGCACTGCTTGTTCTGTTAATGAGAAATGTTGTGGCGTAACTTCAGCACTAATTTTTGCGCCCATCTTTTGCGCAAAACGAACAACATCTACACTTTCTCCAGCCGACAAATGTTGAATATGTAAACGCGCTTGAGTATCCAAAGCCAACATTGCATCACGTGCAATCATACTGTACTCCGCCACCTTTGTCGCTCCTGTTAGACCACATTGGTGTGCCACTTCGCCTTCATTGATTCCAAGCGTATCCACTAAGTTGGGATCTTCCTCGTGAATAGAGAGCAGGCTATCGGTTTTCTTGGCTTTCTTCAAAGCTTCATGCAAGACCCCAGAATCACTCAGTGGAATACCGTCATCTGAAAAGCCAACTGCACCTGCCGCCCGTAAAGCATCAAAATCCGTCAAATGTTGTCCGTCAAAATCTTTGGTAATAGAAGCAATCGACTTAATATGAATCTTCTCTTCATCTGCAAGTCTCAGTGTCTCCGCAAGCACTTCAGGACTCGATAAAATCGGTTGAGTATTGGCCATCATGACAACTGTCGTAAAACCGCCACGGGCTGCAGATAAAGCCCCCGTGTGTATTGTCTCTTTATGCGTTTGACCTGGTTCACGAAAATGCACATGAATATCGATGAGTCCAGGCGCAACAATCATATTGCTGGCATCAATAATTTCCGCATCTTCTTCTTCCAAATTTTTAGCAATACGAATAATCTTCTTATCTTTAACTAACACATCTGCAACTTGATCAAAACCGGACTTAGGATCGATTACACGGCCGTTTTTTATGAGTATCATCTGTTCCCCTTCTTGCACTTTACATAATATTTATTATGTTATTTATTCCATGTTTCTTGATTATCCTTGAATTTTTTAAGCATTTCAAGTTCATCTTCTGTGACATAACCTGTTTCTTGAGCGATTTGGATGAGTTCAGAATAATTTGTTAATGTGTGCAGTGGTACTTGCGCTTCTTCAAATTTTGTTGCTGCTTTTTCGAGCTGGTAAGTAAAAATAGCAATCACACCGAGAACTTCGATGCCTTCGCGCTGTGCAGCAGCAACTGCTTCTAATACTGAGCCTCCCGTTGAGATAAGATCCTCAACCAATACCATTTTTTGCCCTTTAGAGACACGACCTTCGATTTGATTTCCTGCACCATGATCTTTGGGTTTACTACGGATATAGGCAAAAGGCAATTGAAGATAGTCGGCAATAATTGCGCCATGAGGAATACCTGCTGTTGCTGTACCTGCAATGACTTCGACCTCCGGAAATTCTGCCTTGACCACGTCCGCAAAAGCCTGCTCAATACGTGTACGTACTTCTGGATAAGCCAAGGTCACACGGTTGTCTGTATAAATAGGAGATTGGATCCCACTTGCCCATGTAAATGGCGCGCTTGGCGATAAGCTTACAGCTTTTATTTCGAGTAAATCAGCAGCAATTGTTTGTGATAATGACATGTTTTCCTCTTTCTTATCCTTTGAGTTGTTCTCAATAGCACGCTGTTTTATACAAAAAAACACTTGCAGAAAGCTGCAAGTGCGTAAAAAAATATGCCAATAATACTTAGGATGCACCTAAATACTATACAAATAGACAATTATACGGTTTCCTTGCTAGCCTCTCGTGCTAATTTAAAGGTTTCTTGTTATATAGTCTAACAGATTTACTGCAAGTTTGCAATCATAAACTTTCTAAGTTTTCCATTGCTTCCAGTAAATTCAGCTCTGTTTCTTCTTTTTGTTCAGCGAGTTGGTCAAGCGCGGCTTGGAGTTCGCCTAGTTTCACAAAGTCATCCGTTACATCTAGCATGGCTTGGGAAATCTCTTCGCTTTGCTGTTCCAAATCAGCAAGTTTTTCTTCCGCAGCATTGACTTCACGTTCGAGTTTGCGGCGGATTTTCTGCGCTTCCTTCTGTTGGGCGTAGTCCATCTGACCTGAACTTTCTGGCTTTTCTTCCAAAACAACTTCTTGTTTCGCCTCTTCTTCTTGATGTTTTTTCTCTAAATAGTAATCATAATCACCCAGATAAAGTTTACTTCCTTGAGGTGATATTTCAAGAACTTTGGTCGCAACCCGATTGATAAAGTAACGGTCATGACTGACAAAAAGTAAGGTACCGTCAAAGTCAATCAAGCTATTCTCCAAAACTTCACGGCTATCAATATCCAAGTGGTTGGTAGGTTCATCCAAGACAAGAAAATTGTCATGTTGCATGGCCAGTTTCGCCAAAAGAAGACGTGCTTTTTCTCCCCCCGATAACATTGAAACTGTCTTTTTCACATCTTCACCGCTGAAAAGGAAAGCCCCTAAAAGATTACGTATTTCTACTTCTGGTAAGAGACGGTGCTCATTCCAAATCTCATCAAGAACACTATTAGAAGGCGTGAGACGCCCTTGTTCTTGGTCATAGTATCCTAAGTCGACATTCGCACCAAGCTTCACCTGGCCCTTGAGAAGGGGAATTTGACCAATAATCGACTTGATCAATGTTGTTTTCCCGATACCGTTGGGTCCTACAATAGCAATGGCATCATGCTTGCGGGTATCGATATTGATGGGTTCTGCGAGGACTTTATCGTATCCCACTGCCGCATCTTCTACTGTAAGAACGATATTGCCTGACTTTTTAGCTGGAGAAAAGGTCATATGTGCAGCAGCTTCACTTCCAGCTGTAGCTTCGATACGTTCCATCTTTTCCAACTTTTTCTGACGTGACTGTGCACGTTTTGTAGTGGAGGCACGAACCATATTTCGAGCAACAAAGTCTTCTAGTTTTTCAATTTCTTTTTGTTGCTTGTCATAGTTCTTTTGCTCACTGGCGAGCATCTCTGCTTTGAGTTCGATATATTTACTGTAATTTCCTGCAAAGCGTGTCAGCTTGCCGCGTGAAATCTCCAAGGTCTCTGTGACAACCTTATCCAGGAAATAACGGTCGTGACTGACAATCAAAAGACTTCCTGAATAGTTTTTCAGGTAAGTTTCTAACCACGCCAGCGTTTCAATATCCAAATGGTTGGTTGGTTCATCCAAAATCAACAAATCTGGCTTTTCTAAAAGCATTTTTGCCAGAGCCAATCGTGTTTTTTGTCCACCAGATAAGGAAGAAATATCTCGGTCCCACATCTTCTCATCAAAACGAAATCCGTTAAGTACCGACTTTATCTCTGCTTCATAGGTAAAACCATTCGCTTGACGGAATTCTTCAGATAAAGCGTCATAACGGTGCATCAAACTTTCTAAGTCAGTACCCGTAACCTCCGACATCTGTAATTCCATCTGACGCAAGAGTTGCTCTGTTTGACGCAGCTTTTCAAAGACCGTCAACATTTCTTCAAAAATGGTTAATTCTGAAGAAAGTCCTGTATCTTGAGCCAAATAATTTAAATGCAGGTCCTTGACTTTAGAAATCGCGCCGGCTGAAGGTTCTTCAACACCTGCAATAATCTTCAATAAAGTTGATTTCCCCGCACCATTCCTTCCAACTAAAGCCATGCGTGAGTGGTCCTGAAGATTAAAGTTTATATTTTCGAATAAAACATCGCCACCAAAAGTGCGTGCTATCCCATTCCCTTGTAGTAAAATCATTCTTCTATTTTAACATAAAAAAGTTTAAGGTAAAGAAAACAGTAAAAATCCCGTTTGCCAATGAAGACGCCAAGATTTTTACTGTTTTTTTTATGTTTAACTTCACATCAATAATTTTTTTCCAATTTCCGGACGATATCTAAGGAACGAATCACTGATTCACGCGCATCATCAAAGTTTTTGCTGACATAGGCGTAAAAGAGCAAATCGATAAGATACAATTGTGCCAGCATTGAAACTGTAGCCGCATGCCTAAACTCAAAATTCTCTCCTGACAAAGATATAAGAGGATATTCAGCACGTTTAGCAAGGCTTGAGCTTTCGATACCGGTAATCGCAATGGTCTCAATCTTTTCAGCTTGAGCCAAATCAAGCATGGCCAGAACCTCACGCGATTCCCCTCGGTCACTCACGGCGATAAAGAGTTTCTTTTGGTTATTATTGGTTAAATTCACAGCCATCGTATGCGTATTATCTGCACAAATACTGATTTTTCCAATACGGTTCAGTTTTTGAGCCAAGTCTTGTGCCACGAGAAAAGAAGCCCCAATCCCGAAAATAAAGATGAGCTCCGCATCATCAATCAAATCAACCGTTTGGGCAAGCCTCTCATTGTTTAAATGACCATTAACGAGTTCCGTCATATGGTTAATACGCGCTTTTAATTTTGATTTTATCGAATCAATCTCTTCATTAGGACGTAATTCTTGAAAATCTGTCTCCGATTGGGCGCTCGCCTTCCAGACGGAAAGCTGCTGTTTAAGTTGGGGAACACCTTCAAGTCCGATAGATTTGACAAAACGAATAACTGTAGCAGGGGACACTTGACTGTTTTTAGCAATGTCTTGGGTGCTTAGGTTGATAACAGCCTCAGGAAAAGCGAGAACATACTTGCCAACTTTTGACTCGTTAGGGGAAAGTTCTCTTAATTTCGTTTGGATTTCGAGCAGAATATTCATGACTCAATTATAGCATAAACCAGCTCTAAATATGAGCTTCTTTATAATGATTCCAAAAGAAAAAACAGGAGGCACATGCTCCTATTTTTCTACTTTTTCAAGCTCTTTTTTAATATCTTTCGCAATTTTTTCAGGCTCTGTTGCCGGTGCATAACGTGCGACAACTTCTCCTTGAGCATTGATCAAGAACTTCGTGAAATTCCACTTGATTTTTTTCCCCAGCGGGCTTCCTTTTTCTTCTTTTAACCAAGTGTAGAGTGGACTCTCATCCGCACCATTGACATCAATTTTTTGAAAGCGTGGAAAAGTTGTACCATAGTTCAATGTACAAAACTGATCAATTTCATCAGCTGTGCCTGGCGCTTGTTCTTTAAATTGATTACAAGGAAAATCGAGAATTTCAAATCCTTCTTCTTTGTATGTGTCATAAAGTTTTTGTAGCCCATCATACTGTGGTGTGAAACCACATTTTGTCGCAGTATTCACCACAAGTAGAACTTTTCCTTTATAGTCGGCTAAAGAGATATCATCTCCTTGTTTTCCCTTCACTGTAAAATCATAAATAGACATAATGACACTTCCTTTCTCCATCGGCTTTAAGTGATAATGATTATAACACTTGCCCTATCAGACTGTCAAAGAATCTTACTTTCTCATATAAGGCTTCAGACTCAAAATTTCTTGCTGCGTAAGAGGGCGATAAGCGCCTGGTTGTAAGTGCTCATCCAAGACCAGCGGCCCAAAACTTAACCGTTGTAATTGTTCAACCTTTTTGCCTAAAGCTAAGAACATCTTCTTGACCTGATGGTATTTGCCTTCTTGAATGGTAACTCTAGCATGATGCGCATCTAAAATTTCGAGTTGAGCGGGCTGCGTATGAACACCACCGATAAACTCAATTCCTGCCGCAAAGGCAGCTTTATCACGCTCTTCAAGTGGTTCCCATGTCTCTACGAAATAGGTCTTAGAAACATGCTGCTGTGGCTTAAGCATATCGATGCCAAGTGGTCCATTATCCGTGATGAATAATAATCCCGTCGTTAAAAAGTCAAGCCGTCCCACAGGATAGAGCGCACCATTGTTTTCTTTCAAAAGGGATCGGTATGTGGGCAATTGTTCATCTTTATTGGCAGAAAGTACGCCAGCTGGCTTATTCATCATAAAATAACAATGCCCGAATGCTGTGAGCTGTTGCTGATGGACAAAAATTTCATGCATCTGGGGATCGACATTGCGACTTAAGTTATACTCTACTTCTCCATCAATTGTAATCTTTCTGGTCTGTATCAAACGTTTGCGTTCTTTCTTGTCCTTCCATCCATTGAGGAACAGGTAATGATCTAGTCTCATATTTGTCTATTTTAACAGAATTTGAGTTTTTCTATCTTATCAAACTCATGTAATAAGATGACCCAGAAAAAGCGAGATACAGGTGAAGTAAATCAGTAAAGCCACTAAATCTTTAATCGTTGTAATAATTGGTGCTGAACCGGCAGCTTGGTCTATGTTTAATTTGATTAAGATAAAAGGGACTAAAAAACCCAGCAAGGAAGCAACGGTCATCGTCGCAAAAAGAGCTAAACCAACTGCCAAACCTAACATCGGAAAGCCTAGCCATAAGCTCGCCATTAACCCCGCCATAATTCCCATCAATGCCCCAATGGTCAAACCTACACGTAATTCCTTGAAGAAATGCTCGAGGAAGTTCTCAATCTCAATGTGCCCCAAAACCAAGCCTCGTGTAAAGACCGTGGAAGATTGTGTTCCGATATTTCCACCCATGCCCATAATCAAAGGAATAAAAATTGCCACCATTGCGATGGATTCTAAAGTTTGTTCAAAATTTTCAATGACTAAACCAGAAAGCATACTTAACAACAAGGTGGCTAAAAGAAAGGGCAAACGTACTGCCAAAATCTTGTTTAACTTGCCATTAATAAGCAGTTTACTGCGGTCCTCCTCTGTATCTTTCAAGTCCGATAAACCCGCTTGGTTCAAAATGTCTTCTGTTGCTTCTTCTTCCAGAATTTCCATGGCATCATCAAAGGTCACTATCCCTACTAATCTATTGGCATCGTCCACCACAGCTAAAGCCATCACATCCAGTTCTTTGACTTTTTGTGCCACCTTTTCTTGATCAACAGAAGTTTTAACAGAAATCGGTTGACGTGACATATGTTCATTAATTACTGCTGTGGGTGCCATCATCAAAAGCCGATGTAAGGTTATAAAACCAGTGAGCTCTCGCTTCTCGTCAATAACAAACAAAATATAGATGTTTTCCTTACGCATGGCTTCCTCTGTGACTTTCGCCAAGGCCTCTTCTTGGCTCATGTCGTGGGTCAAGGTGACGAATTCCGTTGTCATAATCCGACCGGCTGTTTCGGGAAGGTGGGCTTGAAGCTGAAGTGTGATCGCTTTATTATCTTTGGTTAACAGGCCAAGAAAACTCTGCACGCGCTTTTCGGGCAGTCGATCAAAAAGACGGATACGATCGTTGGAGGACAAATGATTCAGAAAGGTTTGCACCATCGGTGCTTGGAGTACTTCTACACTATTTTTTTGATGATGAAGCCCCAGTATTTTAAACAACTCAACCGCTTTTTCCTCTGGAAGAACTTCAAACAACACAAGCTGTTCATCTTGTTTAAGATGCTCAAATATCTCTTTTAACTCATGTTTTTGTAAATCATTAAGAATAACTTGAAGTTTTTCAAACTCCTTCTTTTTGATGTAGAAACGGATTAATTCTTCCATACCATGTACTCATTTCTTTTTAATCTCCTTTCTAAATTCTAATATTTTTGTGAAGTAAAACCTAACAATATAAAAAAGACTGAAGCGTAGCACACTTCAGTCTTGCTTTTTGTAGGCTATTTTCTCCCACGTATCACATACCCACACACAAAGCCAATCAACCCTACAGCTATAATACCGTAGAACATCGGAATGTCAATGTTAAAGAAGAGCATATTAACGCGAACAGGTGAGAAATTAAGAACTGCAAAAATTACGATAAGCAAAAGAATCAAGAGAACTAAAATTCTTTTTGCTGTAAAAAAGCTTTTTACTTTTTCCATGTGTACACTTCCTTTCCAGGATTACTATACTGCTATTTTAGCATATTATAGCTACACATCTCAAAAGTTCTCTTTACCAAATTTTCACTTTAAAGATTTCTTTAATGCCTGATAGGATAAAAGTGGGTAAAGCTGGCACAAAAAGTACAAGAAGATAAACAGACCAGCTCAACGGTGCAGTTCCCATGACAACGTTGAAGAAGGGGATTATCGTTACTAAGAAGGAAGAAATACCTGCAAAGGCAACAGCGAGGACTAAACGTGGATTGCCGAATGGATTTCTTCTGAAGAGGGTTTGTGAACTTCTTGCATCAAAAACATGCCACAATTGGCCATAAACAAGTGTTAAGAAAGCCACTGTTTGTGCTTCATTACTTGACATGCCTTGTTTTGCTGCCCAGACAAAGGCTACAAAGACCATCAAGCCCATGATTGTGCCTCGAATCAAGACCCTTGACCATGTGTAGTTGGCAAGAACAGATTCTTTAGGATCACGTGGTTTTTCATTCATGATGTCTGACTCAGCGACATCGTATCCCAGAGCGAATGAAGGCACGGCGTCACTGACCATATTAACCCAAAGTACCATTAAGGCTGTTAAAGTTGGTGTAGTATAGTCCACATTCCCGATACTTACAGTAAAGAAGAGTAACCCTAAGATGAGGGAAAGGACTTCGGCGACGTTCGTCGTTAATTCATGACGGATAAAGTTCTTAATATTGGCATAAATGGTTCTGCCGTTTTCGACTGTTTTTTCAATCGTGGTAAACTTATCATCAAGCAATATCAAATCAGCCGAATCCTTAGTTACTTCAGTTCCGGCGATTCCCATGGCAATTCCAATATCAGCTGCTCTCAGAGCTGGTGCATCATTAACACCATCTCCTGTCATGCCCACAACTTCTCCGTGTTGTTGCAGTTGTTTCACTATTCTTTGCTTATGTTCCGGAGAAACACGCGCATAAACGTTCGTTGTTTTAACAACAGCATAGAGTTCCTCATCTGTCATTTCTTCAATTTCGATACCTTTAATGACTTTAGCTTCTTTGGATTTTACAATCCCTAGATTATAGGCAATCGCCCGCGCCGTATTTTCGTGGTCGCCTGTGATCATAACGACTTCAACACTAGCATCTTGCAATGTTTTAACAGAAGCTTTGACTTCTTCACGCGCAGGGTCGATAATTCCTGCAACCCCCGTCAAGATAATATCTTTTTCTAAATCTTCCAGCTGGCCATGCTCGGCTTCTTCCTTGCTCAGGATACGGTAACCTACTGCCAAGGTACGCAAAGCTTCATTTGCATAGTCATTTACAGTCGTGATGAATTTTTGCTTTTCACTTTCTTCAGTATTTAATTCACCATCAATTAAAAGGGCACGGCTCTTCTCAACTAAAACATCCGGCGCTCCCTTGATATAAAGAAGATAGTTGTCGCCTTTTTTGACAATGACACTCATTGTTTTACGGTCACTGGTGAAAGGCAGTGTCCGAATGAGCTCATGCGATTCTAAAAGTTGAGTTTTGGTGCGCCCGGCTTTTTGCCCTAAAACAGTCAAGGCAATTTCAGTTGGATTACCAAAAGGCACGAATTTTCCTTCGACTTCTTTGAGCGCCGACTCGTTACACAAAAGGGCACCTGCAATAAAGGCCGAATATGAAGACTCTTGCTCGCCTTCGGAAAGACTACGAATTTCCCCTTCTGGAGTATAGCCTAGACCAGATACCTCATAATATTGGCCGTTTGTATAGAAATGTGTGACGGTCATTTCATTTTTGGTAAGTGTTCCTGTTTTATCCGAACAGATGTATGAAGTACTTCCCAGTGTTTCTACACTATTAAGCGACTTGATCAGCCCTTTATTCTTCGCCATTTTGGCAGCACCAATCGTTAAGACAATCGAGAGCACAGCTGGTAAGGCGTCCGGTATAGAGGCTACAGCTAAAGCGATAGAGGTCGATAAAACAGATGTAATTGATGCAATGCTTAATTCGCCAGCTTGGATGATCCCTACTACCAGGGTAAAGACGACGATACCGGCTGAAACTTGCATCAATGTTTTTGTTAACTTATGAACTGTATTTTGCAGCGGTGATGTCCGGTTTTCAACGGCTTGAATCAACTTGGCAATTTTACCAAGTTCGGTATGTTCTCCAACAGCCACAACAATCCCCAAACCTTGCCCGCCAGAAACGCTTGAACCTGAGAAGCCCATATTATGACGATCACCTAGCTCTGTCGTCTCGTGGATGACTTCTGTATGCTTGCTAATTGCATCGGCTTCTCCAGTTAAATGCGACTCGATAACTTGGAGTTCATTGGTTTCAATCCAACGTAGGTCTGCTTCGACAAAATCTCCTAAAGAAGCTTTAACGATGTCCCCCGCAACAAGCTCTGTTGAGAAGATTTTTTCAAACTGCCCGTTGCGCAACACAGTCACGTAACGGTTATTCATCTCTTTGAGTGCATTTAAGCTTTTACGTGCACTCATTTCTTGATAAAAACCGAGAAAAGCATTGATAAGAATCAAGATCAAGATAGCGATAGCTTCATACATTGCTTCCATCCCATGCTTGCTGTCATTTTGAAAATGAAAGGCATGATAAGAACTCATAAAGGAGAGTACAACAGCACCAAGCAACACAATAACAATAGGTTCCTTAAAACTCTTAAGGAATAATTTAAGATGAGAATCTTCCTCTTCTTCAGGTAGTTTATTTTCGCCATAAAGCTCTCTTTGCTTCAGGACTTGTTCGTCTGTTAAGCCAGTTTTGGGATCCACCAAAAACTCCGCAATAACTTCTTCTTTTGCTTTTTTATAAAATTCCAAAAGCTTCCTCCTTGTGTTTTCGACAGTTAGGGTTACGCTTCGTTTTTTCCTAGAGCATCGCAGCCTAAAGAAAAAAGAATGTAAACAAAAAGGGCGCAAGCTATCAAAAAATCTCCTCCTTACCCTCGGAGGAAATCTCTTGAAGCTTGCGCCCAACCTATATTGTCTCTTTAATTGTTATGAATTTAGTAAGCTTTACTAAATCTACTTCTTTATTATAACATATAATTTTAATTTTTTTAAGAGTTTTTTTGATTTTTTATTTTTAAAAAGGGTTAAGGGCAAAACAAAAAGGCCTTCACTGTTTGTGATAGCCTTGAATGTTTAATCTTAGTTAAGCACTCCAGGAAACGAATAGCACTTCACTTCCTATTAGTTATAAACAACCCAGCTTCCTGCAGGGAGTTTACTTGCCATTTCGATTTGTTCAGCAAGAGTCATGCCAGCATATTCACCGTGGCCTAACAATTGGAACGCACCGTATGCCCCTGAACTTGCATTTGCAACATCTGCACGTCCATTAGACTCATGTTCAATAATATATGCCCATTCGCTTGCAGAATATCCTGCTGCGTTGGCAGTATTAGAAACCATGTAGTTGGCAAGGGCTTCAATATTTACTTGACCAGAAGTTTGACCTAAGTCAAGCCCTGATATAGTTTGTGCTACTTTAGATTTAGCAGGTTGTGTTTCAACTTTTTTGGCAGTTGTAGGAGTTGCTGAAGCTTTTCCTAACAAAATGTTGTTAACTTCTGTTTGTACGTCTTCAAAGTCAAAACCTTTGTTTGTCAACATTGTGACACGCTCTTGACCTGTACCGTAGTTACCGTTAATAACTTCAATTGCAACATCATGTGTAGTTTGTTTTGGTGTGTCCGCGTGGGCCATACCAGTACCGATAAACATGAATGAAGCAAGAACACCAGTTGAAATAGCAACTTTACTGAATTTCATTTAGACCTTTCAATTTCGCCACTAAGAGTATTCCATAGAGTTAATGCTCAATTACGAACCTCCGTATATAATCTATCATCATGGTTACTTCCCATACACATCATAAAGTCTTGAACGCTTGTGTAGGATTACCGTCAGCAGTTTAACGTCATTGCACGCTATGGACGTTTGTTATAAGCAAGCTTCAAATCTCTGCGACTTGCGAAATTACAAATCTTTGAAAGCTCACAGTTTAAAATGTATAAGTTCACTCAAGAAAAAATAAATTTTAAAAGTCAAATTCATTTCCTTCATGAGGGACTCATTATATGACCTCTACCTTAAACATAACTTAAAATAAACGAATTAAAAAAAGAAAGCGAAAACATTTGTAAACAAAATATTCAGAAAATTTATTCTACAAAAAGAAAAAAATGTATAATGAAAACGCCTATTTAATGCACTTCTCATTTCACAAAAAATAAATGAGTCTTTTTTTGTATTTAAATACATTAAAATTTTTTGCTAAATAAATTAAGTAATTTTTCCGATATTTTTAGTTTCAGTTAAGACAAGCAAATTTTAAACGTCTTTCTTAATAAAAATTAAGGAGAAATTGCTCCTGTTTTCATTCTTCTATTTTCCTATTTTTTTCTACTATATATTGGAGTTAAAATACTCTTATCGCTCATTATTATTGGCATTTGAGGAAACTTCTTTTGAGCTCTTCTTTTTGTATTGTGAGAGACAGTTAATAGAAATAATTTTTTTCTTGTCCATAGGTTTGAATGATTTTCTTAAAATACCAATAACGGTATTTATTTTAATCTTGAACAAATTATTGTGCGCCTTTTTCTCATAATGACACTTGCTCTCTTCATCACAATATTTTTCCTTGTTTTTATGCAGTTGACCTTCTTATTTTCAAAATTTTGTTTTCACTAAGAAATAGGAACGCTTTTCTCCTCTCATTACCTTATATAACATTATGTTTACAAATCATTGCTTATATAGAAAAACTCCACATCTGCGGGCAAAGAACCAATGCACAGATATGGAGCGATCAAATAAAGGTGTGTACTGAAATAAAGGATTCAGTATTTACCTTATCTTTATTATAACACTAAAGTAAGCGTTACCAAAACAACTTGCAACTTGATATACACGCACCAGAAAAGCAAAAATCCTCCTATGGGAAAGGAGGACATCAAGGTTATATCCATGGGTTGGATATTTATTATGAAAAATCAAAATTATACTAGGGTTTGCATATAATTAAGACATTATCAATTTTAGCATGGTCTCCTGAAAATAAAAATAATAATCAAGAGAGTTTGGCATACTAAACCTTACAAAAATTAAGGACACCAATTTGGACCATACAAAATAAAAACAGCTCAACCCCAAGGGTTTGAACTGCTTTTATTTGTTCATCTTAAACTAATACATCTTAGAGTTAACCTCAACGTTTACAGCTATTCGGTAGTTTGCTTTTTACTTTGGCTGGAATTTGGCTGGAAACTAATCAAAAACATTTGCAAGTCCTGATTTTTTGAGACTATCAGTCAACATAGTTGAAATTTCTTCATTTGATCCATTAAACCAGTGCGCATAAGTCCTTAAGGTTACATTGGGGCTAGAATGCCCTAAGTATTGTGCAACAAACAAAACATCTCTATTCAATACATTAATCAAATAACTTGCCGTTGAATGTCGAAGACCTTTTCCAGATATTTTCTTTACGCCAGCTAATTTAGAATGCTTCTTCAAGATTGAAGTTACTTTCCAAATATAAGTTGGCTCTCCCATAGAAGAGAAAATATAGCCTTTATCATTGACTTTAGCTTGAATTTCTTTCCACTCCCTCATGTATTGAAGTGTAACTTCATCAAGTTCTAGTGTTCGATATCCTGCATCAGTTTTGAGAAATTCTTGGATATGCCATTTCTTTTCCTTTGTATAAGCAAAAGTTTTTCTGACAAAGAGCTTCTTTGAAGAAAAAGAAATATCATCCCACGTTAAACAAAGCATTTCATTTACACGTAATCCTGTCATGAAATAGCTCCAAAGCAATAAACACTGCCAACGTTCAACATAATCAGTCAAATCGAATGTCTGAATCACTTTCTTGAAATCCGAAGGTTTCCAATAATCTGAAATAGTGTTCGTCATAGGCATTGAATCCAAACGGCGGATTGGATTTTCCTTGATATATCCTAATTTATAAGCATATTCCATTGAAGCCTTGAAATTTCCCCAAATTTTTCGAGCATAACCTTCTGATTCGCTATTCAATAAAAATACGCGAAAGGATTCACATTCTCGAATATTAAGTAAAGCAATACTTTTTCTTCCAACTTTTCCTCTGATTTTCTTAAAAGGAGCTTTGGCTGTTTCCACAGTCGTTTCATTATTTTTGGCAGTATAATAAGGCAAATATATATTGTCCAAATAATCCGAGTAAGTCAATTTCTCATCCACCAAAATTCCATTTGATTGATGAAATTCATTTCTTAGGCGAACTGCTTCCTCCCAAGCCTCTTGAAGATTTTTTAAAGGTTGACCGAATTGATTTTTACGACTTTTTTTCGTTTTACGAAATCCATTTTCATCAGGTGGGAATTCCACTTGATAATAAGCTCTTCCTTTGTTGTCATAATTACAACCTGGATATTTTTTTGTCATTTTATTTCCTCACTTTCATCTAAAAGTGAGAATCCCAGCAACTCTTCTATAATTTTTCGAGGAGCTACTCCCAAGCGCCGATTTGCAAATGGAGAACAAGGATATTTTACCATTTTCTCTTTATTTTTACCAGACCTCTTAATTTCATTCTCATATTCAATCACAGCCAACTTTTTGGCTTGTTGTATGATAGTCCTTGAAGTATGTTCTGGAAATCCGATTTTCATCAAATCTACATAATTTACTGTTTTCTGCATTTTATTTTCCCTTCTTCTTAATAATTTTTACCTGGTTATACCTTCTTGAATCCAAGTATTTAGCAAAGAAATAAGTTTTGTTGATGATTAGATTGAGTAAAAGGGCATTTTCTTTTCTGGCAAATCTAACCAAGTCTTCAAACTCTACAAAGTGATTCTCTTCGATAATATCAATCACTTCACTCATAAAATTTTCAAGATCTTGTTCCATCAAAAAATTCTCAATTTCAAAGCCACATCCCGATTCAATATCGTTGACATTGTAGAGTGTCTTATCAGGGTTCTCTGCGTGTGTGAAATAATCATACATACCTTTTGGGCTCATGACCGCTTCAACGTGTGCAGGCGTGTTTAATTTCTCTGTGAGCAGTTCAGAGACTTGATTGTAACTCTTGAGTGAGTCAAAGAATAATGCGCCATGACGATGTGGCTTTTTAAATTCGCCTGTTTGCTTATTGACATCCATGTCATGCCATGGACTGAGAATATAGGGAATGTGGAGTTCTTCCAGTATCTCTAAATAGTCGGGTGAGGCAGACTCTTTGTAAAGCAAGAATGCCCATTTATTTGAACGTTTCATTTGTGTTTTCCTTGATTACTGATTATTGATGTATTGGGGGTCGTAGTAGCCCCAATACATGGTTAATACATTGAGATGAAAAATGGCGCTTGTGCTTTTCACTTTGTGAAGCACAGCGCCAGAGGATTATTTTCTCTTTGTGCCTATGAACCATAGATTATGGCGAATACGCTCAGGAGCTGAGAAATAATAATTCGGATTACGACTAGAGAGTTCTTCTTTGATATGGGCTTCCATATCTTTGAGAATTTTCTGCGCCTGTTGTGTGTGAGGGACTTTCAGACAAACCATGATTTTCTCAGTCCGTATATCAATCACACATTTACGCACGGCTTTATTGAAAGTGCTGTGAATCGGATTGAATTTCTTGACTTCTTGTAACTCTGCCGTTTTCTCGCTCTTTTCAGTTTGAGCCAGAAAGTGTCTGAATCCAAACGTGTGCCAAACAGATTTGAAACTATTGAAAACAGAGTCCTTACCAAGTCGTAAAGCGATTTCAATCACTATCAGAATAACAAGCCACACCAGTAAACAAGAATAAAGCGAACTCAGAACCTGTGATGCTTGAGATAAAAATGGAGCTATCTTTTGTAAAACATCAAGGCTGTTTTTCTGTATCCATAGAGCTAAAAAGTGTAGCGCAGTACTGCTTATGAGAAATAAAATCGAAAATGCTGTGAGATAAATATTGAGATTGAAAATCCTCATGAAATAGGGCTTTTTCTGTGTCATTTAGAGAATGCCTTTCTTAGTGTAGTAAGTCGGACAGAGTAAAGGCAAGACTTGATAGGGATGTTCATTATCAATGACCTGAATCAATCCAGTACCTTTTCCTATTGGAATAACGATTCCCTCAGGGTCTAGATCAGGGAAAAGAAATTGAACGGTCTTTTTATTGATGTTGCCAATCTGAATCAATACATTCAACTGTTCACGGACGGAAACAGGGATAGAATTGAAGTCAAAGCGCTGGCTGACCAAAAGCAAGTGAACTTTTGTAGTCCGTCCAAGTAGGGCGATTTGAGAAAGTAGGGAGAAGAAAGAATCTTTAATCGCCTTATTCGTTCCCTCAGACAATGCTAAAACTTCATCAATGACAATCGTCACATGGGGAAATTTGTGTTCTGGGTTATCATAGAGGATGCCTTGACGCTCATGAATAAGTGACAAGCAGAGACTCAAATTTTCATTGATTTCACTGACAAAGTCGGATTTACTTCTATTTCGCTCAGGGTGGATAACGTGAACATCATTTTCTCTCGCCCATCTTGATGGGATATCAAATTTAGGGTCAATAATGATGAGTTCTGAAATGGATTTGAGCAAGCTCAAAAAGTAAGTGAGGGCATACGATTTCCCAGAACCTGAATTTCCAGCGATAGCCATAGAAGTAACCTTGTCATAATCTATGGAAAGGTTTTGCATGATGGGAATTACAGTTTCAGACTGTTTATTGACAAATTGCTCTAAATCAGAAATTATCAAACGTTCTGAAATTCCTTTCTTCCACGGGAAGAACAAACCTCTTTGAACATGAATATCTTCTGTTTCCAAAGGTATAAAATAAGCAGAATTTTGCTTGAGTAACGTGTAACGAGGGTACAACGAAGCATTGGCAATCAAGAAAATTTTTTGATAAAGCTCATCATCAATAACATAGCCTGCAGGTAAACGAGGGATGAATAAGAAGCCCTCTTCCTGTACGGTGACATCAAAACTATTTGTATAGCTTGTTTCGCCTTGAATTTGAGCCCCTAGAGCCATGTTTAATGACTGTAAAAGATATTGTTCGAGTTGTCTTGGAGTCATTTATTTGACCTCCTTGATGTTCTCAGCTTTGAAATAGATATTATAGCCCACTTCACAGGCTTGCAAGTCATCAAAAGTAACCACGGATAAGTAAGCAGGTAATTTCACTTGATTTTCAAATTTGACTTCAAAAGGAGGCAAACCTGATTGTGAGAACCAGGCCTTGTAGGCTTGCACTTCATCTGTACGTTTCTTGTTTTCAAAAACAAATTGAGGTTCAAGCTCATTGCTTAAAGAATGAACAGATTTAGAAGTATCTAAGATGTTGTTTGCGAGGTCAGATGTATAGCCACCTGTGCGCTTGATGTTGTTTGATTTCATATTAATTGACTTTCATTTTGTGAACTCAATCTAGCAAGGATTGGGTTTGGAACTCAAAAAATGTTCATGACCACTTCTGAGAAAACGACCATCAAATGATTTGCTTTTCACTTGATAATTTCATTTTACCCAAATTATGATTAGCTGAATCCATAATTTTGTTCATCATTCCGTTTATTTCTATGGACGTTTCTAAAACTTAAAATTGAACAGCAAAAAAAGAGCAAAAAATGTTTGCTCTTAATCTTCAACGGTTCCCCAAGTACGTTGAGCCATTCTTATTTGAAGTTCTACAATCCTATCTGCAAACTCTCTAGTTTCTTCTTCAATATTGTCACCATCTTTACTAAATTCAAATCTACTTTTTGAAAACGGAAAAAACAATCTTTCACTCATTTCTGATTCTATAAAAAATTTGCAAGCTCCTCTCGCTTTATACAATTGATAAAATGATTTTGAACGGCAATTAAGTGATTTATCATATCCAAAGTTGCATTATTCATAAATTTTTGAAATTCATTCGATGCTTGACTATTACTAGTTAAAATTCCAGGAATTTTCCAACGACCATGATCAAGGGCGTGAATTTCTGAAAACTCACTAGGCATATTTGTCAAACTATCAATAAAATCATCAAGTTTTCTTTTTTCAAGCCCTACCTTTTCTGGCTCATTCTTCAATACTGCTCCTTCTATGCCTTTATAAAGTTCTTCATAAGGAACTTTATTCTCAAAATACTCTTCTTGTTTCTGCTTCACCAATCTTTCAGCTTCTAGAGTACGCGGGATTTCCCAAATCCTTAATGGCGGAATATTATATTCAATAGGAATTTCCTCTAAATATGATTCTGGTAAATCCACCAAAAAGTCAGAAACGAGCGTTTTTACAATGAAACCTAGCTTAAAAATACTATTATTTCTTAATTTTTCAATAGTTTCTGGTACAAAAACGTCAAGAAACTCTGTAGATAGCCATAAATCAAGTTTTTTATTGATTCTATTGAAATGAAATTTTTCATCTGAACCATTAAATATATCTTGAATAATTTTTTCTTTAAAAATACGCCCGAAATTATTTTTACAAAGAATTCGTACAATATCCATCATCGTAAGATAATCAACAAATTCATCTTTATCATATTCTGGATTTCCTTTTCTTAATCCATACCATCTAGAAAAATCTGCAAAAATATGCAATAGTTCTACTACTGCTTTTTGAGTTTTTAAGCTAGGATAATTTCCATATTTATATGTTGAATAAGATAAATCCTGATAGTCAATAAATTCAGCTATTACAGGAAATAAAAGCTCCATTAGTATATAATCTATGACTTGTTCAACATCCTCTGAATTACCAAAAATTAATTCTTCTCGTGATATTTTGAAATAGTCTACATAATCTTCTAATAAGGAGTCTGAAATAAAATTTTCACTTTTAGGAACTTTTCCTTTCTCAATATTGTAAATAGCTGATTTCTGACCATAAGAAATTAAATCTGGAGGAATATTTTCTCGAAGTTCTCTAAATCTATGTGATATTTTATCAACTAAGAAACTCTGTAAATCAATCATAACATTACCTTTGTCATCAAAATTATTGTGAAAGACTAAAACTTTATCCAAATTTACTTTCTTTTTTCTTCATACCTAAAATTTTAAAATATTAATTTTCATCTGGCATCTCCGTTATTTTTATAAAATCGGTGTATCATTTTCGTGAACACGTCCACATTTTTCAAACCTAACATGAATATCTTGTAAAAGATTGATGCTTGTAAGTATTGCTTCTCCTTGATTTAATTTTTGAATCTGAGAAATAGTATTATAGTGAACATGATTTTGAATTGCTTTAAGTTCTTCCGAATGCGTAACTCTGTGAATAATCAAAGTCCCCACTTGACCTAGTAATACATCTGGAACATCCTTTGGATTTTGAGTGGTTAAAAATAAAAAGATTCCTTTTTTCCTACCTTCACGAGCACAAGTAATCATTCCTGATTGATATTCATTTCTTATGCTTAAATAGCGATGTACCTCATCAATAAACATTATAAAAGGTGGAATTTTATTTCTTTTTTTGTTTATTACATAATTACTAATCAAGTCAATAAGCATTGCACCAATGCCATCAGAAGTTCCAATTTCAGAAGCATCTATATAAATAGAGGTTTCCTCAAGTAAAAAAGAATCAATTTTTCTTAGTAAATTTGTATCTGAATTTTCAGTAAAAAAGTCAGTTAATGTTGAATTATCAAGAACATGTTGAACCTTTTCAAATAACCAATTATTCGTATTCACATAAAACGAAGCAGTTGTGTATTTATCTCCTTTTTTGTTCACTTCTACCGCTTCTTTTTGAATTTGACTTGGTAAATCTATCAAGTTAAAATCAGTATCTTGTGGAGTTAAAGTTGATAGTTTCGATTTAATGTCATTTATATTTTGATTATCTTTTAAAAGTGCTCCTGAGCTTCCTGTCTTCTTCTGATAGCGAAGTGAACGAATTGCTTTACCTAAAGTTGCACCTTGTGTGTTTTCATTTGTCTCAAAAATTCTTTCCCATTGACTCATTAGAATATCTCCAGCTGACAATGTTGTATCTTTTCCAAGAGTTAGCTTTGTAATTTCTGAATCAGTAAAGCTATCTTTATATTCCCCTGTAGGATCTATAAGTAAGATTTTCTTTTTAGCATTAATTAATTTATCTAATATAGCGAGAGCAGAAGTTGATTTCCCTGAATTTGTTGTACCAATCGCCATCAAATGTCTATCAAATAAAGTATTAGGTTGCAATGATAAATATTCTGATTCAAAATTTCCAATCTTCGCTAGATTATTTAACTTTTCCTGAGCAATGCGACCTGCCTTATCTTTGAAATAAGTGTGCACTTCAATTGAATTCAAATATTTTTGAATTAATTCTCTATTCGCTAAATAGACTTTATCTGTAATCCCGACAGTTTTGAACCCAGGTAAAGAAAATTTTTCTTCTTTACCAAGCACACCTATAATATCAATACTTATTTCAGGAAAAACTTTTTCTTTTTTATCATCACTTTTTGATTTATGAAGACTGTCTGTCCCAGAAACTTTCGATTGGAAGATTTCCCCTAAAAACAATCCATGAGCAGAATCAATTACTACAAAAAAATTAATGGTATTTGGTATTAAAATTTCATCTTTTATTTTTCGGTTGTTGAAAAGAGAAAGATTATCAACTTGAAGTACCACATTGCTTCTATAAACTTGACTTATCATACCTAAATAGAAATTATTCTTATCTATTTCGGGGTAATAACTATCTATATTCATCAATACCCTCCAAAGTAATCTGTCAACTTACCATTCATTGCTGCTTTCAAAAATGCAATTTGATAGTCCTTTTCTTGCATTTTTACTAACGCAGTCCAATTTTCATTAGGATTTTCTGGTTCAATATCATAATCAGTCACAAGGACATGTAAACTACTATTTGATTTGATAGCTTGCAGAATCATTCTTGATATATGATTATCTGCAAAAGAGAAACCCGAAGTAATCAGCAAAGTATTACTTCTTTTCAAAAGCTCCTGAAATTTTGTGAACAGTTCAAAATAAGGTTCTTGATAAGATTGAGCATACTTGTCTGAACTTGGAAATACCATTATTGGATTCTTTACATTTTTATCTTTACGAAGAATCCTCTTTTCAGTTTGATTTAGCTCCCATGTTAGCGAACCGTGAATTTTCAAAAGGTTAATAACTTTTGACATATATTCAACTTCTTGTGTTTTAACATTTGGAATATCTTTTATAAGATGCCAGTCAAACATTGAAGCATCAAAGAATGGTATTTGAGCAAATTTGAACCCATCTAAGACAGTAAAACCTTCCTGATTTGCAGAATCTTCTATCAAGGTATCATAATTCGTTGTAGCAATATTTAATTTTTGTTTCTTGTCAGTTATTAACTTAGAAAGGATATTCAAAAATTTACCATGCTTAAACTTATCGTCATAAGAATCATAGCTAGTTGCCTTGATTATTTCTTGGCGGATTGCTTTTATAGAATTCTCAAGCTTAGTCTGCTGATTTTCAGGAACAAATTTTTCATAAGACAAAAGTACAGAAAGAAAATTTTCAAAATTAAATTCTTTAATCAATTCCTCTTTTACGATAAATTCCTCAATAACCTCCTGTGTTTCTTCCTCTTGAATTTCTTTTTTTATAGTTTCTTTATATTTTGTTTTTTTAATCAACTCTTTCAAAGTAAAAACATCACGCTCTTGCTCTTCAAAAACATATTTTCCATCTTTTAATGCAGAAAGTACAGCGGTACCAATCATAGCGACCGTTTTACCATATTTTTCATCTGGTAATCCACCTTTTCCTGAAACAACAGAAGCTCCCGCACCAATAAGACATACAATGTTATCAAAGCGATTATCTACCCAATTAGATACTGCTACTTTAATTTCTTTATCAAATTTTTGTTCTGTATATTCTTCATCTGAATCTTCCACCTTCAGTTCTTCATCATTTTTATAATAGATGTATTTTTCTTGTTCACCCTCTTTACTTTGAGATAAGTTTAGATTTGATGATTTAAAACAATATTTTTTACTCATTCCTCAACCTCCATCTTAGGCAACTGCCCAACTAATTCCACCGTCGTCATCGAAACAGTAATCACGCTCAAAAGCAAATCCAAAATATAGCGTGGATTTTCAGGCGCAAAGTCATTAGGGTCATCTACAATACCTGATTTTTTATCTGTCTTAATCTGATATTGGTCAATAATCCACTCAATCGCAGGACGACCGTTGACCACATACTCATAAGCCTGCTCAGGAATATTTGAAATCGTGATAGATTCATTGAAAACAATCGTATCAAGCTGTCCTCTTTTCGGGTGTTTCATCTTCTTCACTTTGAAATTCTTGGACTCAATGCCTGAAACTGTCACACCTTCCCAACTTGGCTGATGTTCATAGTTTAAATGCAAATTTGCAAGCTGTCGTCCAATTTCAACAAATTTTTCTTTGTTTTTGAGTAATGGGATGCGGGGCACATCTTTTCTAAGATCATTTTCGTATTTTGATACAAAAGCACTATGGAACAATGAATATAAATAGTAAATTGCAGATTCGCCACTTTCAAAGTGATTTAAGAAATTACTTTGAATATTGATTTCGTTTTCATGGAATAAACCATCAGAATCATCCGCATTTACATAATATCCTTTACCTGTATTTATAAAGTGTTTATTTGGCACTATATTTATTGGTAAAGCAGAGAATTTCGTTTTCACACCCGGTCCTTGAGTAAATATGCCGAAATTACTATTTTTGAACGATAATTCATTTCTTCCTGTATTCTCATTGACAGATTTATCTAAATATAGATATTTTTTAGTAAAAGGTCTATACATGCTTAAAGTTATTTTTCCATCACTAAACTCAATCGCCTGATTTCTTTTCTGTCGATTCAACAAAGCTCTTGACCATTTAACATAATTATCGCTTAAATTTAATTCCTGCTGTGATTTCCCCAATTCAGCATTGTAATTTGAAATCATTCTTTCCATATTTTTAGAAATTTTAATTTTAGAAAATCCATAAACCCAAGCATCACGACTTGTATCTATGCCGACATGTCTGTCAAAAAATATATCATCCATTGAAGTGTAACTTTCATAATTCTCATCACGCTGATTTATCCAGTCGTTATTCTTATCAGGTACAATCTCAGACCATTCAATATTTTCAATAGAACGAGCTTCTGTCAAAATTGACAGTTTTTGTTCCCGATTGAGGTAGTCGCCTATATCATGATAATGCACTTCATGTTTATCACTGCCGTCTTTGACTAAAATAGAAATTGCTATCGGTGTGCGACTTCCTGAATCAAATACATTTCCTGCCTCTTTTCTACGTTGTTCACCAGATGTTCGTGCATCTCCTCGCAAGTTGAAAATGTAGAGATGGTTGAATTCATTGTAAAGAGAGTAGCGGAGACCATCCATAGCAACATTATCTATAAACGCTCCATTTGACACAAACCCTATCACTCCTTTGTTAGATAACCTATCTGATGCCCAACGAAGTGCCTTAATATAAGAATCATAAAGTGAACCTTTGTTTATTGCATTAGTACTTGCTACATAAGTTTTAGCAAGTCTAGCATCTAACTTAGGATATTTGATATTTTGTCCATCATCATTTGCATTATTCTGTCCTACTGAATAAGGCGGATTCCCCATAATAACAGTAATCGGCACTTCTTGCTGACGTTTCAAGCGTTCATCATTGCCACCAAAGAAATCATCATCCAAGGTATCTTCGGTCTCAGTCGATTGGAAAGTGTCAGTCAGGACAATCCCCTCAAAAGGTTCATAATCTAACTCCTCGCCATTGATTTCATCAAAGACCGCTTCAATATTGATAGCTGCGATATAGTAGCTCAAAAGAATAATCTCATTGGCGTGCAGTTCATTGACATATTTTTCAAGAATATCTTCAAGCTTGATTTCGCCCTTATCCATCAAGCCTTTCAAATATTGGAGCGTGCGCGTGATGAATGTTCCTGTACCCGTGAACGGGTCAAGGATATGGACACCTTTACTGGCAATCGTCTTGCCAAAGTGTTTTCTCAATACATCATCGACAGAATGAACAATAAAATCTACCACTTCTACGGGTGTAAAGACAATCCCCAAGCGCTCTGTGGTTGATTTAAAACCTGTACGGAAAAACTTATCATAGAGCGTAACAATGATTTTTTGCTTGGCTTCTGCATTGTCAATGCCCTCAGCTCTCAGGCGAACAGATTCATAAAAAGCTTCCAGTTCTTTTTGTTCCTTTAGGAAACCGTATTTTGAAAACTCTGTGATGATCGCTTCCATAGCATCATTGACAGGATTATTTCTGACCACGCTGTATTCATTGAAGAGCGCATCAAAGATAGGTTTGGTAATCAAATGCTGTGCCAACATCTCAATGGCTTGCGTGTCGGATATGGAGTCATTGATATTATGTTTAAGCGACAACAGGAATTTGTCAAATTCTGTTTTAATATCCGCATTATCTACAAGCAAAGTATTGATATAAGAAATATGACGTTGTGCAATTTTCGAGACATCTTGTGACCAATCTTCTAAATATCGACGGTCTCCGACTTTTTGGACAATCTTGCCATAGATTGCGCCTTCTATTTCTTCCCAGTCAAATTGAAATTCTGTCTGATATTCTATTGAAGGTTCATTGACACCTCCATCTTTCCAGTTGCCGTCTTCATCATCAGGCGCTCCGCCAACTCCAATGACTTGGATATTTTCAGGTTTCTTTTTATTGAGTTGAAGTTTATTGACTGTCGCTTCAAAACGCTCATCTACGGAACGCAGAGCATTGAGGACTTGCCAGACTACGGCATAGGATTTGTTATTATCAAGAATAGACTCAGGCGTTTCTCCTGCAGGAATGACGATAGGTAAGATAATATAGCCATAATCTTTACCCTCAGATTTACGGATAATGCGTCCGACTGCTTGCACAATATCCACTTGTGATTTACGAGGAGAAAGGAAAATAATGGCATCCAAATTAGGGACATCAATTCCCTCAGTCAAAAATCGAACGTTTGAAAGAATGCGGGCTTCATTTTCAGGCAAGTCTTTATCTGCCAACCAATCAAGCTCTCTGTTTTTCTCTAAGGCACTCATTGTACCGTCCGCATGATGGACTTTAGCTGTAAAGTGCGTGTCATCTGTATTTTCGAGATAGTCATTGACCACTGACTCAAACTGTTCTGTCAGTGCTTTACTGTCTTTTATGGTACGTGAAAAGGCAATAGCTCGCTTCATCGGACTACCTGAGACATTATTTGAGAAAGTTTCACGCTTAAGCATTCCGTTCCACACGCCGATTATACGTCCGACATCATCAAGATTCAGTCCATTTTCAGGGTCAGACAAAGATTTTTGCATATCTTTTTGGATGGTCTTTTCATCGACTGCCAAGACCATGAGCTTGTAGTCCGTCAGTACAGCACGAGTAATAGCATCTCCAAAACCGAGACGATAAATGACTTGACCGTATAATTCTTCGTCATCCATAGAAGAAAGGGCAACAGACATCTCAGAGCCTTTGGATTTGGCTTCTGCACCATAGATTTTTGGTGTTGCTGTTTGATAGAGACGTTTTGAGCCTTTGATATGGTTATTGTCATGCACTTTGACAAAAGCAGAATCTTCTTCTCCCAGTGCTGTTGTCCCTGTTGTACGGTGCGCTTCATCCGCAATGATTAAATCAAAATCTGGAAAGCCTGCTTTTTGAGCATTGCCTAAAACATCAATAGATTGATAAGTTGAATAAACGACCAAAAGCTCCGTTGGTGCGGAATTTTCAAGTTCTTTGTAATTTTCTAGGACTTTTTCTGTGGAAGTTGTCGCAGGAAAACCTATATCTGATGCTTTGACAAAGAGATTTGACTCGTCTTGTTTGACCGTGCCACGGCTTGCATTTCTATCTGAGGTTACCGCCATGCTTGACATAGACATCTGAGTATCATTGTTCCATGCTCGGAGAGTTTGAGTTAAAAGTTGGATAGACGGCACAAGGTAAAGGACTTTATAATTTTCTTTGTCTGATGCCTTAGCCAGTGCTTCCGCCACTTTCAAACTCGTGAACGTCTTACCTGTACCTGGAGCCATGATAAGCTGTCCACGGTCATTTTCTTTGAAATATTCAAGAGATTTCGCAATGACTTCCTTTTGATAATTGTGTGGGTCTTTGATGGATTTCACTTGAACCTTATCAGGTTCTGCAAAAGACCATTGTTCCCAGTTAATTTGAGAATGGCGAAGATCTGACAAGCCGATGCGCACCACATCCGAACGATTATTAATGGCTTCTTCTGCGTTCTTTCCCCATTCATCCATAGTAGAAACAATGATGCCCTCAGAGTAATAGTCCTTTCCGAGTTCCCCTAAGAAGGAATCAATATCAGATTTCTGAATCTTGTGGTCATAAAATTTTGCTTGAACAGCCACAAGTTCGCCTGTCAGTTTTTGTGCGACTAAATCTACGCCAATATCATTTTTAGGAATACCGTATTCTTCAGGCACTTCTGAAAGCATCCATACATCTGAATAAAGATTCTTGTATGTCGGCTCATTTTTCAAATAAGCTTGAACAAGATATTCAAAAGCCGTTCCTCGGTCACGTTGTTGGGTATTATTATCATTGATTTCTTGAATGAGTTTGTCGAAGGTCATTTTACATAACCTCCTTTGCACACAAAAACGCCGTCAGATTTGACGACGTTTTTTGAACATGTTGAAAAAAGGTAGAAACTACCTTGTGCTGTGCTGTGCTGTGCTGTGCTGTGCTGTGCTGTGCTGTGCTGTGCTGTGCTGTGCTGTGCTGTGCTGATTATAGTCATACTGCGTTTCCTCGTCAAATATTTGCTAGCTTAATTTTACCATTTTTATCCTGTTTTGACTACGTTCAACACTAGTCATATCAAGAATGTCAATCAAAAGACACGCCAGTTTTTTTGACAGGGAATTTCTTAAGTTTCCCAATTTTTCGTTCACGCATTGCAATTATTATTGACACTTTGGATTTTATGTTCATCATTATTTGAACTGGTTTTAGTGATTCGTAGCAAGCCTTCATTGAACAATTTTCACTTATTCATGTCCGTCCAATGTTGTAACCTTCCCATTTGTCTTGGACGTGAAAATAAAAAAATAACCCTAACCATATTTTGGCTGGGTTTTGGCTGGGAACTTTATTCATTTCCCAATTTTTTCTGTCCTCCAAATGCTTGTAAATGGCGATATAATAGGATTCCACTTTTTAATTTACACTTTTATTTATTCATCTTAAACTGAAGATAGAGATCATTATATACCCCCGTCCAATATGGGCTCAGGTTAACATAGGCTTCATCTTCTTTGATTAATGCTTCATCAGGATAGTAAGATTTATCTTCACGAACTTCTGCAGGCAAGAGCGCTTCAGCTTTCACGTTAGGTGTTGAATAGCCTACGTATTCAGCATTCGCCGCTGCATTTTCTGGTTCTTGCATGAAGTTGATAAAGGCATAGGCCGCTTTGGTATTTTTACTGGTTTTTGGGATAGCCAAGTTATCATACCAAATGTTTGTTCGGGCAGGGACCACATAGTGCAAATGTTCATTGCTTGAAGTCATTTCTGAAGCTTGTCCACTATAAACGACAGACAGCGGAGTTTCGTTATTAATCATGTAACTCATGATTTCGTCACCGAGAATGGCTTTAACATTGGGTGTAAGCTGTAGGAGCTTGTCATAAGCACGATCAATCTCTGACTGGTTGGTCGTATTCACAGAGCTTCCTGTAGCGATTAAGCCCATCCCCATCACATCTCGACTACTATCTGTGAGGAGGATCGAATTTTTGTAATCTTTAGACCAAAGGTCTTCCCATTTTGTGGGTGGATAGGTGATGTATTTATCATTATATACAATCCCTAAAGTCCCCCAGAAATAAGGTACGGAATAAGTATTTTTAGGGTCAAATGCCGCATCCAAGAGCTTCGGATTATCATACTCAAGATTTTTAATCTTGGTGTGGTCTAAAGGAAGCAAAAGATTTTCTTTGGCCATTTTTTGCACCATGTATTCGCTGGGCACGACAATATCGTAAGCCATCCCGCCTTGTTTAACTTTAGAATACATGGCTTCATTGGAGTCAAATGTCACGTAATTTACCTTATAACCGGTCTCTTTTTCAAACTTCTTGAGGAGCTGTGGATCGATATATTCGCCCCAGTTAAAAATCGTCAAACTATTGGTAGATGTTGAAACACCTGTTGCGGCGGACATTCGCCATGCTGTAACGCCAAGAAGGGCAGTAATTGCTAAAATCCCTGTCAAAAAATAGATTAATTTTTTCAAGATAACTGTCCTTTCTTAAGTAATATTTGGTGTTTTTCCGGCAGTATCTGATTCTCTCATGATTATATAATACCCTATAACCAGTAAAATTGAGAAGAGAAATACAATTGCAGATAGCGCATTGATCTCAAGGGAGATGCCTGCACGCGCGCGTGAATAAATCTCAACAGATATTGTCGTAAAGTCATTTCCTGTGACAAAGAAGGTAACTGCAAAGTCATCTAAGGAATAAGTGAAGGCCATAAAGAAACCAGCAATGACACCAGGCGTCAAATAGGGCAGAATCACTTCTCTCAGTGCTTGAGTCTGCGTTGCCCCCAAATCATAGGCGGCCTCCACTAAAGATTTGTCCATCTCTTGATAAAGTGGCAACACCATCAAGACAACAATCGGAATAGAAAAGGCGATGTGGCTCAACAAAACGGAAGCAAAGCCAAGTTTCATTCCTACTAAGGTAAAGAGAATCAAGAAGCTTGCACCAATAACAACGTCAGGCGATACAATCAAGACATTGTTTAAGCCTAAGAAAGTCGTCTTACCTTTGGTTTTAAGGTTTTCGATAAACATGGCGCCAAAAGTTCCAATGATTGTGGCAATCAGAGCACTCAAGAAAGCCAAGAAAAAGGTTTGTACGACAATCAAAATTAAACGACTGTCTTGAAAAAGCTCTTTAAAATTGTCTAAGGTAAAGCCTGTAAATTGATTCATATCCCCGCCTTCGTTAAAGGCGTAAAAAATCAAGAAAAAGATTGGAGCATAAAGAATAAAGAGCACAAAGCCCAGATAGATTTTTCCGATACGGTTTTTACTACGCATTAGCTTCCCACCTTTCTTTCTCTTGTCACTAACATAATAATCATCATAGCAAAGACTAAAATGATGGCAATGGTTGAACCCATCCCCCAGTTTTGAGTGGTGAGAAAATGTTCTTCAACTGCAGTACCTAGCGTTATCACTTTATTTCCGCCAATCAAGCGTGTCAGCATGAAAAGTGACAAGCTCGGAATGAAAACTGCTTGGACACCTGAGCGTACACCATTGAGCGATAAAGGCCAAACCACATGAATAAAGGTTTGCCAACGCGTTGCGCCTAAATCATAACTGGCTAAGACGAGGTTTCCATCCAAATCCTCAAGGGCATTAAAAATGGGCAGCACCATGAAAGGAATCGAAATATAAGTGGCTACAAAGATAAAGCTAAAGTCTGTAAACAATATCTGCGGACGACCAAGCCCGATAAATTGTAGGAAACTGTTCACAGAGCCATACTTGCCAAAAATACCAATGAAGGCATAAGCTTTCAGCAGCAAATTCACCCAAGTGGGCAAGATAATTAGCATCAAGAGAAGCTGTTTGTGCTTGTGTTTCGTTAATACATAGGACACGGGAAAGCTAATCAAGAGTGTAACAACTGTAATGATTAGGGCATAGAGGATTGAGTTCCAAGTCATCATCAGGTAAGTTGAGCTTGTAAAATACTGGCTATAGTTCGAAAAGGTAAACTGTCCTTGAATGTTAAAGAAAGATTGCCAAAGCAAGAGGATAAGGGGTGCTACAACGAACAGTCCAACCCACAGGAAGTAGGGGACAGAGAAGAGTCTTTTGGTCATTCTTCTTCCTCACTTTCTCCGTTTTCTTGCTTATGCAAAATATCGTTTACGGCTT
Source organism: Lactococcus garvieae subsp. garvieae (assembly GCF_029024465.1). NCBI lineage: Bacteria > Bacillati > Bacillota > Bacilli > Lactobacillales > Streptococcaceae > Lactococcus > Lactococcus garvieae. The sequence goes on along the minus strand of NZ_CP118950.1, from coordinate 910,908 downwards.
GCGCTAACTCCGTCAAGTCCATTGTGTTTTCCAAGGCTTCCTGAACAGCGTCCATGATGGCGGCCTCTTCTTCCGCAGCTTCTTCTTCGACCGCGTTTGCAATACCGATCGTTTGCTCTTCTTCCTCAACATACTCTTCGATACGCGCATCAAATTCTTCTTCGGTTTCGTCAAGACGCATAATGTGTATAGCTTCAGGCTCAAAATTTAAGCCGACCGTTTCTCCAACCAAAGCCTTATGGGTAGAGTGAATCAGCCATTCGTTATCAAAATCATCATAAGCCACAATTTCATAATGCACCCCACGGAAGAGTTGTGTATCGACTTTCACATTGAATTTTCCTTCATCAGGCAGGGTGAACTCAATATCTTCAGGACGAATGACCACCTCAATCGGCTCATTAGAGCGCATCCCACCGTCAACAGCTTCAAATTGTTGACCGTTGAACTCGACAAGATAGTCCTCAATCATGCGACCATTGATAATATTTGATTCGCCAATAAACTCTGCCACGAAATGGTTAATTGGCTCGTCATAAATATCAGTGGGTGTGCCTGACTGAACGATTTCTCCTTCATTCATAATGAAAATCCAGTCAGACATGGCCAAAGCTTCTTCCTGATCATGGGTTACAAAAATAAAAGTGATACCTAGACTTTGCTGCAACTCACGGAGTTCATATTGCATATCTTTACGAAGCTTCATATCCAAAGCTGATAGGGATTCATCCAGCAGAAGAACTTTAGGACGGTCGATGATGGCGCGTGCAATAGCGACCCGTTGTTTTTGCCCCCCAGAGAGTTTGCTGATGGCACGTTTCTCGAAGCCTTCCAGTTGCACAAGCTTAAGCGACTCCGAAACACGTTTTGCGATTTCTGATTTGTGAACTCCCTTGATTTTCAAAGCAAAAGCCACATTGTCAAAGACCGTCATATTCGGGAACAAGGCGTAAGATTGAAAAATCGTATGCACATCACGCTTGTTTGTTGGAACATCATTGATACGCTGACCGTCCAACAAAATATCTCCAGATGTGGCATCTAAAAGTCCAGCAATAATATTTAAAATCGTTGATTTACCTGAACCAGAAGCCCCCAGCAAGGTATAGAACTTCCCCTCTTCAATCTCAAAAGTAATATCTTTGAGCACTGTCGTACCAGTGTCTTCATAGGTTTTCGTTACGTTTTTAAATTCAATGATGTTTTTGGTCATAGTTTTTATCCTTCGTCTTGGATTTAGAGTTTTATTGTTGATAGCCAACACCGGAATCTCAAAACCGGTTGAAAGAAATATGCTCCTGTTGTTTGCAGAAAGTCGCCTTGACTCTCAGTGCCTTTACGTTCCTCATGAGTACCTTTAGGTACAATGAGGATAACATATGACGTTGAAAAATAAAAACGATGTTTTTTTGTTTTTCAACTAATGAGATGCTCAGGAAAGACCCTATAGGGCTTTCCGTCCATCATTAGCGCCTTCAGGCGCAATGATGGTAGCATATCAAAAAATCCAAGTGTACACACACTTGGATTCACATTCAATCTTTGATTACATATAAAAAGCAGTCTTACTGCGGAGAGACCGAGTAGTCAACTTTTAGTACTCTTATTGATGCGCGCAAGCGTGTTTCTTGGGTGGAGTACGAAACTCCATAAGCAAAGTAATTTGCTTAATCAATAAGGCAATAAAATTGCCAATCGGCTGTGACTCTGGCTGTCCGTATGGCCTTAGTTTTCGCTTGTTTATCGCAAAAATGAGTCCTATTTTCTGCTTAGCAGAAACTTTTATAATTATAACGTAAATTTTATGTCAATGCAAGAGTGAATTTTCTCTTTCCATGGAGGTTATGACGAAAAAAATCACAAACAATATGTTTTCGATTTTTTCTAATCCGGTGATGAGACAAGGCTCCATAGAGCTTCCCGGCTAGCACCTAGTGGCTTTCGCAACAAATGCCTAATGGCCAATTAAAAAATCAGAGCCTTCTCTGATTTCATTTTTTTATTTGTATCCTTTTAAAGTCAAGAATTCAATCTGTTTTTTGCTTAATTCTAGCATGTCAGCTACAGTTTCTAAATCAAATTTCCCTGTAGACAAAAGACGCTCTGCTGCGAGATTTACACCAGACTTAATACCCAACTCAAGGACAGGGTTAGTCTTGTCATTGGAATCCATGATGTATTTGTTATCTGGAAGATCAAAAAGGACTTTTACAGCACCAAAGAGTTGCTCAAAAGAATCAATTTCGACATCGTGTACTTTTTCACCTTGTGAAATACTGCGTCCGCGGTGATTGAACCACATGGTTTTCCAACCGCCATTGTGACCGCCCATAACATCATTGTCGTAAGAGTCCCCTACATACAAGGTTGTTTCAGGCGTCATGCCAAATTGTTGCGCAGCCAGGTTAAATATTTCTTTTTCTGGTTTTTGGAAGCCGGTTGCTTGCGAAACAATCACATGACTTGGCTCAACATAATCATACAAACCAAGTTTGCGTACTTTTTTCAGCTGATGTTCTGTTGGACCATTCGTAATTACACCTACTGGAATATTACGTTTCTTTAAAAAATCAAGTGTCAAACGCATTTCATCAAGCATGGTGATGTTTTCCAATTCATATTCATAAATTTCTTGGAAATAATCTCCGGTAGCACGTGAAATTTCAGGATAGCCCAGATCTTTAAGTGTTTCATTTGTACGATAAAAACGGAAATATTCAATGTCCCACTCGCCCGCAATTACTTTGGGGAAACCAAGGTCTGAATAGTGACGGTAGCGAATGTAAGCTTTGTTCATGTCTGTCATGTCAAAGTCAGGGAAGACTTTCGAAATGGCACGTCTGAAGGGTGCTTGCTGGTCGTAAATTGTATCGTCAACGTCAAAAACTATTGCATTAATCATTTTTCTTTGTTTTTATCTTTCTAATTTCTCACCGATAATACGGACTTCTGCTTCAAGTGTTAATCCAGAGTTTTCCCTCACATGCTCAATGACATAAGCGATCAAATTTTCGTAATCTGTAGCTGTGCCTTGATCAACATTAACCATAAAGCCTGCATGTTTTTTAGATACTTCTACACCACCGATACGGTGACCTTGCATCCCCGCCTCTTGGATAAGCTGTCCGGCAAAATGTCCAGCAGGACGTTTGAATACTGAACCACAGCTCGGGTATTCCAGCGGTTGCTTACTTTCACGTAAGCCAGTTAAACGGTCCATTTCTGCTTTGATAACAGCAGCATCACCAGCCTCCAGTTTAAACTGAGCTGAGACAACAATCAAATCCTCATCACGAATAACAGAGTGGCGGTAGCCAAATTTCATTTCGTCCGCCTCTAATACACGAAGGTGACCTTCTTGGTCAATAACAGTACAATTAAGCAAAACATGGGCAATTTCGCCATTATAGGCACCAGCATTCATAAAGACTGCGCCACCAACAGAACCAGGAATACCGCATGCAAACTCGAAGCCCGTCAAGGCATAATCAAGCGCAACATGTGTGGTATCAATCAATTTTGCTCCGGCTTCGGCAGTGATTACATTTTCGTCTACTTTTACGTGATTCATTTTTTCAAGTAAAATCACTAAGCCACGAATGCCACCATCACGAACGATTAAGTTGGACGCATTACCCAACACAGTAATTGGTGTTTCTGCTGCTCGTGCGAAGTCGAGAAGCGCGCTTAACTCTTCACTTGAAGCGGGAAAAGCAAGAAAATCTGCTGGTCCGCCAACTTTGGTGTAGGTATAATTTGACAATGGCTCATCGTATTTGACAAGCAAATCAGGAAATTTTTCGAAATCAGATTTTTTTAGCATAGAACTATTTTACCACAAATTCATTCTAGGACGGTAAAAATTTATAAAACAGCTGGATGGTTTTTGTTTAACAACAACTCAGAATTTGCAACAGACTTAGGCGCTTTGACATCCTACAATGACCAAGGAAGTAAAGGACAACAAAAAACCTGTCTTACGACAAGCCTCTTAAATTATCAAGTTGTTGAGCAAATATTTCAGGAATATCAACCTGAAACTCAAGCTGTTCGCCTGTTGCGGGATGTTCAAAACCTAAAGTTTCGGCATGGAGAAATTGCCCCTTGTTTGGCGTTAAAGTTTTACTTGGACCATAGAGAGGATCCCCAGCAATTGGGAAACCAATATAAGCCATGTGTACGCGTATCTGATGCGTACGCCCTGTTTCAAGCTCAAGAGCGACAAGAGTATATCCAGGAAAACGTTCCATGACGGTAAAATGAGTTTTTGCTGGTTTACCACCGGAAATTACGGCTTGTTTCTTACGCTCCTTAGGATTACGACCAATCGGTGCTTCAATCGTGCCTTTTTCATTAGGTAATTCGCCATGTACGAGTGCAATATAGCGGCGTTTATTCGTTTTTGCCTTAAGCTGTGCAGCTAAAGACTCATGAGCTGCATCATTTTTTGCAATCATCAGTAAACCGGAAGTATCTTTATCGATACGGTGGACAATACCGGGACGAATCACACCATTAATAGAAGAAAGATCTTTGATGTGGTACATAATGGCATTAACTAAAGTACCTGAAGCATGTCCCGCACTTGGATGAACAACCATTCCTTGGGGCTTATTAATCACTGCCACATCAGAATCTTCATAAACAATATCTAAAGGAATATCTTCAGCTTGGATATCAAGCACTTCAACTTCTGGCAGTTCGTAGGCGATTGCTTCCCCTACTTTTACTTTATACTTTGCTTTTTTGACTTGCCCATCTACCGTGACTTTCCCCTCACGAATCAGCTCTGTCAATACTGAACGTGAAGCATCACTCAAGTTAGCTAAAGCCTTGTCTAAACGAAGCCCTGCATTTGGCTCGTCAATAATTACTACTGTCATTTATTCTACCTCTTTGTCTAAAATAATCGCGATAAAGAGTACTACAAAACCTATTGAAAGCAGTATATCAGCGATATTAAATATTGGAAAATTGATGAAATCCGTCTGGAACATGTCCACCACAAAAGATTGGCGTACCCGGTCAATAAAGTTCCCTAGCGCTCCTGAAATAATCAAGGTCAGTGCGGCAAAGTACCAGTTTTGATTTATTTTTTTATTAAGAAAGTAAAGCGCTCCGATGATCACAATCGGTGTCAAGATAAGGAAAAACCATTGTTTTCCTTCCAACATCGACCAAGCTGCGCCTTCATTTCGAAGATAGGTTAGGCTGAGGATACCAGGAATAAATTCCTTTTCTCCTCCCAATGGAATATTAGAAACAGTCCAAGCTTTCAACAGCTGATCTGCAAGTATACCAAGAAGTATTAAGCCAAGGGAGATTATTTTTTTCATACTCTCTATTATACTATATAGAGCCAATAAAAGATAATAGAAGTTCATAAAGGAAGAAAGTGGAGTAAGAGTCCACAAAAAAATAACACTAGGAGTCAAGAAAGGTTACCTGACCCCTAGTGCTATTTCCTCCTGTAATTTTCAACTTGCAAAATATTTTTGAATCATGTCTTCGTATATTTTGATAAAGTCTAAAAAGCTATCTATAAGGACATATTCGTCAACAGCGTGCGCTGTAGCATTTCCGGGTCCACAAACCACAATATCAAGGTTAGGATTAGCCCTTACAAACTGTGAAGCATCTGTTCCACCAGATACACCAACTTGTGGTGCTTTTTGCTGCAGATGTTCTTCCAAAACTTCGGAAGTCACTTTTACTATTTTTGAGTCTGGACTACTTTTGACAGGTGCAACATTTTCAGTGACCTCTAAAGATAACTCTACATCTTGCTCACGATTACATTCATCAATCAGTGCTTGTATATCGGAAATCAATTTTTCATTAGGCAGCGCGGGAATGGTACGGATTTTTACACCCATACTTGCATTGGCCGGAACAGTATTGATCTGTTCGCCACCATTAATCAAAGTCACGACAGGAATAGTTGGACCTAAAAGATCATCTTCTTCTGTCAGTTTATCAAAATATACTTTTTGTTTATCATAAAACTTAAGTAATCCTTCGATGGCATTTTTCCCCAGCTCTGGCATTGAGCTGTGCGCAGCTTTACCTTTGGCATGCACCTTATAGTTGACCGAACCCTTGTGTCCAATAAAAATGAGACGCATCTCCCCGTCGAACTCCGGAATATCGAGCGGAAAAGTACCTTTCATTTGTTGCAATGTGGTAAAGTCGCCACCTGTTGGCTCGCATACAACTAAGGCTTCCATATCATCGGCATAGCCAAGTTCTGCAAGCTGACCTGCTCCAAGTTCACCCTTTTCTTCGCCAACCGTAGCGAGTAAGCGTACTGTACCATTCAGAGGAAGGCCACTTTCTTTAAGATTAATCATGGCCACAACGGCTGCGACAAGGCCAGACTTCATATCTGTAGTGCCACGCCCATACATTTTTCCATCTTCGGTCACAGTCGCACTCAAAGGGTGATGAGTCCACTTGCTCACATCCCCTAAAGAAACAGTATCTTCATGCCCATCAAAACCGATCACCGGTCCCCTGCCGTTGCCAATCTCGGCAACAAGACTGGCGCGGCCTTCGATGTAAGGGATTATCTTGGATTCAATATCATGCTCTTGAAGCAATTCACGCAAATAGTTCGCCACTTCTTCTTCGTTGCCATTGACTGAGTTGATTTGGACCACATCTTGTAATATTTTTATAGCATCTAAAGTCATTTTAACACCTCTTATCGTCTTTTTTAATACTTCTAGCTTAGCACTATAAGAAAAGATATTGGGGTAAAAAACGGCAGATGGGAAGCCACAAAAAAAGACGAAGTTTACTCGTCATTTTTGGTGATTAGGATATGTAGATAGTCCTCAATGTCCCCGATTTCCCTTCGCGTAAGGAAAGGATGCACAAGGAATAGCTGCGCTGGTTTTTTCAAATTGCTGTGCTCTCCCATAGCGCTTGTCGAGATAACGATGTCTACATTTTGTTCTGGTTCTGATAAACTTGTGATTATTTTTAAATTATAAAGGTGGCCAAATTGATTAAAAATTTGTCGGATTAATAATTTTTCCAACATCTCGGACAAATCGGTATCAATGAAGAGGGTAATTTCTTTTTCCTGAAACTGGACGGGCATAAAGAAGGATAAGGCCAGTATATACTCACCAATCAAATACTCTTCATTTAAAAAGAGGGTGAGGCCACTTTCTTGATATAGCTCAGCGAGGAGTTTTTTCAAAGATTGACGCATGACTGGGAAAAAGTAAGACGAAACGTTAATTGCATGATATCCAGACTCTGAGAAAATGATATTTGAAAATAGGTCTGCATGCAAATGACAAGGATAAATATACCGTAAGAACAATCTTCTTTTCTCTTCAGAGAGCTTACCCGTGTGCAATTCCATTTTTTGAACCAAACGTTCTGTAGCTTCAAAGGCAGGTGTCCCTTCAAGAATACTCCAAAAATCGGGCGTCTTATGTTCAAGACTATTGTAAATTTTGCTCTTGGTCATGGCTTCAATCAGCAAAAAATCCACTTCGTGTTTAGGAAAACCATAATTTTTATAAAATAAAGCATAAATGTCCGTCTTTTCATCAATCCATTCACAAATCGAACGGTATTTCTCCCAACCTTCTTCCAGGTTCACTGAAAAACCCCGTTGATATCTGCTGAAATTTATGGCGAACATATAGGCGATCTGGTAGGCTGTAAACTGATTCATCTGCAGATCTATCTCATGGCTTATCTGCGAAATTAAGTGAATGATTTTTTCTTTATTAACCCCTGAAAAGGGCCACTCATCCCCTCGGTAAAGGCGCCAAAAGAGAATATTCAACATCCCTCTTACTTGTTGTTCATCTCCTTGAAAGAGATACTGTTTTTTTCTGGTTACAACCTTCACACCCAGCTTGGCCATCATTTGGTTGGCACTTGCGATGCGCTTTTTAATCAAAGATTCGCTGACAAAATTCTCCATAGCTAAGCGTTCCAGATTTGCATCTTTGTTTAAAGCAATCGAAAAGAGAATTTTATAAATAATGATGTTTTCGATAAGTTTTTGGCGAAATTTACGATAATCACGCGCATCCTTAATTTCTAAAAGATTGCCACGCCCTTTTAATATTTTGAGATTGAGATTGTCCGAGTCGAAAGACCTTATCTCATGGAGCAAGCTATTGATCAAGCTGGTTGTACGTTTGGTGCTGATACCCAAGGTTTTTGCCATTTCTTCGGCATCAATCCAGTCGCCCTTCTCTTTCATAAGTTCTAAGAGTTTGAGCTCTAGACTCACACTGTCTTCTATTGCTGTTATTTTCATTATAAATATCCCTTACTTTTTTGAATGCCCTATCTCCTTATTATAACTCTAAAATGGTAAACATTACAGTTTTAATCACGCAGATAACGTGGAATGAACTTTCTCATTTCGACTTCGTTATAGCCTACCAACATCTTATTTTTACTAATGATAATGGGGGTAATCAAACATTCTGGATGTTCAGTGACGAAAGAAAGAGCTTCTTTAAAAGTTAATTGATTGAGTCTCATTAAAGCTTTCAACGTTTTCTTTGAAGATGTGCGTGATTTTTTGGTGATTTCTGAAAAGCCACCTTCAGATAGAGATAAAATTTCCAATAAATCTGTTTCTGATATTTTTTCAATTCGGACATATTTTGCTTCTATCCCATAGTTCTGAAACCAGGAATTTGCTTTCTGACTGGCGGTACAAGGTTTGCGGTAATATACTTTAATCAAGGCTTCACCTACAGTTCTTTCCGTTTCATGTATAGACAACTCTTCTATTTTATAACATTTAAAGCTACAAAATAGTCACTTTACAGGAAATGACAAACATCTTTTTGTAGCAAAAAAAAAAAAAAAGAGAACAGAGCCTCTTTCCTTTTAAATATAAATAGTGAACTGTGTTACTTCAGGAATAACGCCAAAACGTGCGTGAATTGATGTGGTCCCTATCCCTGTATTGACATAAAGTTGTGTAATTGCATCAAGCTGGTATAAACCACGTGTATACTTCTCTGCAAGAACATTTTTTATCGGGTAGAAGGGAATCCAGACCTGACCACCGTGACTATGTCCTGCTAAAACCAGCTGTGTATCTGTACCGATAAAAGCATCCGCAACATCAGGTTCATGTGTCATGGTAATGGCATAATCATAGTTTTGACGGTAAGCAAGCGTATCGGATACCGAAGGATTTCCTAAAAGAGAGTCATCCAGTCCACCTAAGAAAATTTGACGACCGTCGCTCAATGTTAGTGTTTCTCCCTGGTTTCTTAGCACGGTAAATCCACCCGCTGACATGACATCTTCATAGACGCGGACTGCGCCACCACCATAATCATGATTGCCCCAAACGGCATACTTTCCGATATTGGCCTTAAAGGCATTTAATTTTTCAATCATTGGTGCCCTTTGTTCTGGATACTTGGAGTAATTATCGAACAAATCCCCTGTAAACAAGAGAATATCTGGCTTTTGAGCATTGACCTTCTCAATCACCTTATCTAAACGATTCGTTTCATAATACTCGGAAACCTGCAAATCAGAGATTTGTACAACATTTAGTGGTGTTCGGTCATTTTTCTTCCCCAGCTCAACATGATTGACATGCACAAGGAAGGGCTCAACTTTCCAAGCATAGAAAGGCAGAGCAATGATGAGCAATATAAATAAGCTTAGGATAGATAAGAGGACGCGCTTCGTTTTATTTTTGGTTTTTTTACTGGTTCTTGGAGGTGTTTTTGTTTTTGGGTTTTGCATAGTGTTTTATTATAGCATAAAAGAGTGTTACGTTTGTAGACACTCTTTTATATCTTTTTTCATAGTTTATAAATACTGGGAGCGGTGTGTATTACTCCCAAACAACTTCCCGACTATTATCAACCGCTGTTATCCAAGTCTGACCAGACTTGAGCGGAATTTTATTCCCTTGTTCGTCGGTGAAGCTGATATTTGTTTGTGCATTTGGTTTTGCCCAATTGCCTTCCTGGACTTTGCCGTTTTGGAAAATATAGACCTTACCTGTACCCGTCGTTTTGATATCCATGTGGTTACCATCTCCGGATAATTTTTGATTGACCATGATGGCAATAACTACATCGGGTGAAATTTGACCTTTTTCTCGGTCTTGATGTGCTTCACCGCCTTGGAAACGTTGATAGGTCTTGCTGGCTGTATTGTAATGATAGCTGACTTCAAAAATACCGGTAGAGACTGGAAGTCTGATGGCTTGAGCAGCTGGCAGGTCACTTTCTGTTTTATCGGACTTGAGCGCTTGTCTGTCCCAGCTTTGGAAATCAGATTTTTTCTTATCTAGTTTGGCCATATATTTGTCCAAACCGCTCATTTTCGTATACATATTATGTGGTGCCACGCGGTCCTCAGAACGCCAGAAGATACCCTCAGGTGCTTTAAATTGATCCAAGTCTGCGACATAATCCCCGGACTTGACCATGTTCAAGGCTAACTCTGAGCCGCCTACATGAGCTAAGCCAGCATCAAAACCTGCTGCCCACTCTACAAAGTATGGACGAATAGAACGAACAGGGCCAATCAAATCAGGCTGTGCTTCCTGATAAAGGGCCACAAAGCGTGTAATGCCTCCTTCGGCGACAGCTTCAAAAACCACTCCCGCATCTTTAAGACCGGATTGTGGACGTGCTTCTGGTGAATTCTCCACCATTACAGCTGTTATCGGCCGTTTTGCCTTATCGACAGTTGTTTCCAGCCCCGTTAATTCAGAGCGAACGGGTCCAGTTTCTTTCTCTTGTTTTACTTCTTCTTTTGGTGTGTTTGGAGCAGAGACCTTCGTTTGCCAAAGGAAGAGCCCAACTGCACCAGCTAAAAGGACGATGATGATAGCGATTACTTTTTTCTTCATGGTTTTATTATATCAGAAAAGTCCCTTCTTTCACCATTTTAGCCTTGTAAGTAAGACAAGGGCATCATCAAAACACAACTTTTTCAAGTAAGTTCACTTCATATATTTTTTCGCACTAGCCTCAATCTCCGCAATCAAGGTCTCATCTGTAAGACGAGTGACTTCACGAATAACAGCATTAAGGCCTTTTTCTTCTAAGGCTTCTTGCAAAGTCATAGCTTCTTTATCATTGTCGTCTTTGTAGGCAAATATTTTACCCACAACTTCCAGATGACTTTGATAAGATAAACCTCGTTCAGAAAGTTCACGGATTGGGCGAATAAAGCGTTCGTCGTATCCTAGCTTACGCATAGGTGTTCGTGCTACCCGGCTTATCTCATCCACAATCTCTGTGTTTGAGAAGCGCTCAATAATCGTTTCATGATAAGCTTTTAGCTCTTCTTCAGTAAAGTCCCATTTGGCTAAGAGCAACTGACGTGTTTCAGCTTGAACATCTTTAAGTGAGGCTAATACTTCATTGTTTTGCAAGGCTTCTAAAATCGTTTGGTAACCATAGTATGCACCTGTATAAGCCACTGTGGCATGACCGCTGTTGACAGAGAAGAGCTTACGTTCAATAAAAGGCTCCAAATCTTTGGCATAATGAACACCCTCAAGCTTTACTTCACTATTTTTCAGTTGACTTTCGTCCACCACCCATTCACGGAAGGGCTCAACAACAACGTAGAGCGGATCTTCATGGGATTGATTGGGCACGATACGGTCGACTGCTGCATTGGGAAAGCCGATCTTCGAATCTACAAATTCTACATCAACTGGTGTTAAGTATTCTTTGACCTTCTCAAAAAGAAATTCAGAACCCCCAATCATGTTTTCACAAGCAAGAATGTCTAATGGTTTTTCATTTCCTTGGCCTTTACGCTTTTGAATGCCTTTAGCAATCAGTTCCGCGATAAAAGGAAGTATGTTGGGCCCAATGGCTGTAGTAACGATATCTGCCTGCGCGATAGCCTCAACAACTGCTTCAGGATTCTGCGCATTGTTAATGCCGGAAACGCTATGGACTTGAATTTTTTCATGCGCTTCTTCTGCCAGCTCTATGGTATATTTTTTTTCTTCATTTAAAGCGTTGATGATTTTTTCATTGACATCTACAAAGGTAATTTCAAAACCGTTCTTATATAAGATTTCTCCGATGAAACCACGTCCGATATTTCCTGCGCCAAAATGTACTGCTTTTTTCATTTGTATTTACCTTCATTTCTTCTTTTTACTCCTTCATTGTAATCGTTTTCTTTCTTCTACTAAATAAAAATCTTGGCACTTTTTACTGTGCCAAGATTTTTGAGATTATCTAGTTTTCAAAGTATGCTGCGATTTCGTCAACGTTTTGTGCATCTGCGATTTTAACAACATTATCAACATCCGCACAGAAAAGCGAGATTTTTTGGATGAGCTCCAAATGTTCATCTCCTACACCTGCTATTCCAAATAAAACAGTCGCTACTTTTCGTTCTTCAGCATCGCCAAAGTTTATGCCCCGAGGCACTTGCACAATACATATGCCCGTTTTTTTAACCTCTTTTTTTGCCTCATCCGTGCCATGAGGGATAGCGATAAAATTTCCCATATATACAGAGAGTTCCTCATTACGTTGAACCATAGCTGGGATATACGCTGCTGTCACACAGCCTGCATCATGAAGCAGTGAGCCACAATATTCAATGGCTTCTTCTTTTGTTTCAAAATGTTTATTTAGTTTTATCAGATTTCTTTGAATTCTCATTTTATTCTCCATATTTTTGGATTGATTCAGTCATAATCGTTTTTACAAGTTCTTCTACAACTTCTTGGTTTCCAGAATCATAAATTTTCGTATACAGTTTATTTTCGATGATCGAGCTCGATATTCTTCCCAAGAGATATGTCGCATAGTGATCAACTTCTGGAGGTGCTAATAGTAAAAGGACACGATTAACGCTTATCTTTTCTTGGTTCATGGCTATTACTTCTATGCGCTCCTCTAAATCATATATTTTGAAAAGCGGATACGGTACTGTTTCATAAAGACCATGAAGCAGTGCGATATTCGTGTCCGGAATGGCTAAGTGAGTCGCCTCAAAACGTTCTAACAAGAGCCTGGCCAACCCTTCTTTTTCTGAAAAACCCAGGCGCTGTACTATCCGTTCAATAACAGCTTGCAAATCTGCTGGATTTTCTAAAGTTTCCAGAGAAAATTGCTCCAATAAAGTATTACTTATAGTGAATAATCTACTTAAATCGACCGTATGTCGGGGCTCATCTTCTCTGTTTTCTTTCCTTGCCTCTTGTTGAATCACCCGCAATTGGTGACGAATATCATCTGTATTTTTCTGATCCAATATACGGCTCACATAGATATAATCCAGCTCTTTTTCTGTTGTGAATACTACATCATAGTGCGCCAAATCCGGAATTTCAGACATTTGGATGATATCGATACGCTTCAAAAAGGGGAAATTTTTCTTTAAGTGACTAATCAGAAATTCACAAGAAATTCGTCCCCGACTGGTCACAATTGCTGCTGTTAAGGGAAGGACCAGATCACTTCGTTCGAGAGTGGCTACGAAATGTAAAGTTACAAAGGCAATATCTGTACTGGAGAATTTCCGTGCAAACACTTTTGGCAGAACTTCCTGCACAACTTTGAAAACTTTTTTGTTGTCTGCTTCAATCTTTTTGATAAACTTATTTTCTTTTTCGGAGGAAAGATCCGGTAAAATTTCTGTTTCTTTTAAGTGAGCATAAAGAAGGCCATAGAGTTTATCGTCCTTGATAAAAGCAATATCCATTTTTTGTGAAACTTCACTGATGAGTTGACGCACTTTATAAGAAAATTGGCTGTCGAATTTTTCCATAAAAAGGACTTCACGGCCAAAGCCAAAGTAAAGTACATCATAAATACTGGCGAGATATACAATCTCTGCAAGATTAAAGGCTGTTCCTCCTAACTCTTGGATAATTTCCCTTACAAAGGCAATGGCTTCTTTACTTGGCTTACGTGACAGTCCAGTTGAAACTGTTTTACCTTGGTTGATCCTTAGAAGTGTTATGCCAAGGAAAAATTGCATCAAAACCTTACTTTTATCGACAGCTTTTATCTCGACATTTTTTTCAAAGACCGTTTTTGCTTTCTCCAAAAACTGTGTTTCCAAAAACGAAGATATTTTTCCTTCTGCAAAATCGCCATTCAATGCTTCACTGATACTCATTGCGTCATTTAATATCGAAACCAAGACCGAACGAATTGTTTCTTCTTTTCCAGTAATCCAAATGTCGTCTCCTTGATGTAAAAGGAGTTCATTTTCTTCACAAATCTTTTCTATTTGTTTCAAATCCGAAATAACAGTGGGCAAACTTACCGCAAAACGTTCTGCTAATCCTTCAAGAGAAAAATGCTGGGTGACTAAAAGAACAAGCTCAGCTTTCTGTCTTTCTTGGGGTGAAAACTCTTTAAGCTCTTGAAGTTGCTCTAATCTCGCTAGATTTCCTTCCAGATAATAGCCTTCTGGTGAAGTGCGTAAATAAACATCCATATGAGGCAAGGTCAATTGAAATTTATCCAGATCTCGATAAATGGTTCTTCTACTGGCTCCAGTGGCTTCCATCATATCCGCAACGGTCAAGGTTTTCTTCACTAAAAATTCTTGAATAATTTGTTGTTCACGTTGTGTTACTAACACGAGGTTTCCCCCTTTACTTTTGGTTTATAACTTGTTCAAACGTGCGACAAGTTGGTCATATTTTGGAGTCGTAATCAGACTTTCAACTTCCAAATATTGAGCATTCGGTGCTACTCTTTTTGCTCGATGGGTAAATGCTTCTGTAGTTACAATCATAATGTTCGCTGCATTGAAGGCCGCTAAACCTAAAAACTCTACATCAGAAATCGGAAGTTGGATGCCATTCATCTTAAAGATGGCACCTAATGTTTCTTTACCCATTGTTGCAGACCCGATATGCTCACCATCATGAGCAAAGACAACTTCATCGATTTGATTCAGGTCTATCTCTTCTTCTACTATTGAATTGTTCGTTAAAGTAACACGCTCGCTCTTAGCGGATTCTGAAGCTTGTGTTTGAGACAATTGTGAAATTATCTCATCGTATTTTGGTGAATTTAAAAAGTTTGAAACAGAATATCGAATAGCATCTGGTGACATTGTTGCCGCACGTGCGGCTAATTCTTCTTGTGTAACGACGATAGTATCTGGTCCTGCTTTCAGATTTGCAATAGCAATATTGGTAACATCTTGTGGCAAACCAGCTTTATTTACTTTGTTTCTTAAGATAGATGCGCCCATCGCAGACGAGCCCATACCCGCATCACAAGCAAAAATGACATGTTTAACCGCTGAAAAATCAACCGTTTCATGAGATGGCGCTTGTCCTTTGGCAACAGCCTTCGCTTCCGAAACATTGGCTTGTGCTTCTTCAAGTGCTGAATCATCCACCATTGACTTATCACGTTTCAAAATGAAGGATGCAACAAGGAAAGAAACACCTGCAGCGACAAGAATACCAGCCCAGACACTCAGAATATTTCCCACTCCTCCTGCGGCTTTACCAGAGGCCATCCCTGTGATGGCAATAATGGAACCTGGAGACGCTGGAGCTTGTAGACCCGCACCTAAAAAGTTATTTGTCAAAGTACCTGATACCCCACCAGCAATTACTGCGAAGAACAGGGCAGGTTTCATCATCACGTATGGGAAATAAATTTCGTGAATCCCACCAATAAATTGGATAATCATCGCACCTGGTGCTGTGGCTTTCGCTGAACCTTTACCAAAGAGCCAAAAGGCAATCAAAATACCAAGACCTGGTCCAGGGTTTGCTTCAAGTAAGAACAACAGCGATTTTCCTTGTTCACTGGCTTGTTGGATACCTAAAGGTGTTAAAATTCCTTGATTGATCGCATTGTTTAAAAATAGAATTTTAGCAAGTTCAATAAAGACATTTGCTAAAGGGATGAGATGATTTGAGACGAGGAAATCAACACCTTGCCCCATAATATCTGTTAATGCTGCAACCAATGGACCAACTACTTTTACGGCAAATAATGAAATACCAAAACCGACAAGACCGGCAGAAAAGTTGTTAATCAACATCTCAAGTCCTGCTTTGATACGAGGTTGGACGACTTGGTCAAATTTCTTAATCACCCAAGCTCCAAGAGGACCTAAAATCATAGCTCCTAAAATCATGGGAACATTGCCGGTTTCATTAAGCCCGCCCATCGCAGTTGTTGCTGTGGCCACGATCGAACCAAAGGTAGCAATAGCACCAACAACACCTCCGCGGTGATCATAGATATTCTTACCCCCTGTATAACCAATCATGACGGGAATAAGGAAGACAAGCATTGGGCCAACCATAGCAGCAAAAGTACTGTTAGGTGTGAACCCATCTGGAATAAAGAACATCGTGAGAACACCCCAAGCAATTAAAATCGGAATGTTAGGCATGACCATATTTGAGAGTGCAGTTCCAAGTTTCTGAACACGCACCTTAAGACTTGTTTTTTCTTTCATTACAACTCCTTATAAGATAATTAATATTGTATATCTAAATTGTAAACGCTTTCGATTATGTTTCATAAAAAAACCTTGGCACTTTTTATTGTGTCAGGGTTTTATATTATATGTTTGATTTTTTGAGGATAAAGATAAAGCAGACTTCTCTGTCTATTTCTTTTAGCAAACTGAGGGTATATCTTCTGCAAAAGCTACTTCTGAATTTTATTTTGCAATAAAACAAAAAAAGTATACGTTTTCATAGGTAGTATAGCACATGTATTAGATTATTTCCATTTTCTTACACTTTTATGAATAAGAGTTTTTGTACTCCAGATTATCGCTCACTCGCTTTTGAGTAAGGGTTCTTTCAACAAAAAAACAAGAAGTCATTGGACTTCTTGTTTTTATTCAACCGTCTGCAACATATATTCTAACCAGTCTCCTGAGTCAACAGGAACCAACTGGTCATTGGCATTTAGATGTGCATTGGGATTATAGTGGTAGTAGTAAACTTCTTCAGTTTGACCATTCATGAGAAAGGCTGTGGTACTTCGACGAATGTATTCGCTTATTTTATATTATTCACTGAGACCTATTCTTTTCTTATTTCTCAGTTTTAAAAGATATCAATTGTAACTTCAATATTCCCTTTTGTCGCACGGGAATAAGGACAAGTTTCATGGGCCATTTCTAACAATTCTTTTGCCTCTTCAAAGCTTACACCGTCTATGTGTCCGACGATGTCAACACCTAAAACAACATCGGGCACTGCTCCTTGACTTAAGTTGTAGAGGGATACAGTTACTTCTATCGTTGATTCCCCATCAATATTTCTTGATTTTTTAACATAGTCTAAAGCACTGTTAAAACAAGCGCTATAACCTGCTGCGAACAGCTGTTCTGGATTTGTCGCATCCACAGCTTTACTTCCTGGTGCTGCAATATCTAACTTAAAGCTATTATCTGGAGAGTGTACCTCACCATTACGCCCACCTGTATTTATCATTTTTGTTGAAAATATTTTTTGCATGACCTTACCTCTTTTCATTTTTGATTGTGCACAATTTAATTTTACTAAATATAGTTGCATTTGACAAATATATGAAATCCGTTATAATAAAAATATTTGGGAGGACATCATGAGTAATTCGATTTTAAACAAGGAACTTTGCTTTCAACTGTACATTGCTTCTAAAGAAATTATTAAACAGTACAAGCCGTATTTAAAAAAATATGATTTGACATATACAAGCTTTATTGCTTTGCTGGCACTAGAAGATGACATGACCGTCAATGCGCTGGGGGAAGAATTATACTTAGATTCTGGTACTTTGAGTCCTTTATTAAAGAAACTGGAACAAAAAGGTTATCTTGTTCGAAAACGCTCGCGTTCAGATGAACGCAGTGTTAAATTATTTTTAAGTGAAGATGGAAAGAAACTCAAAAAAAAGCTTCCTGCTATTTCCATACAAGTTAGCCAAGAACTTGCTGAACAATCAGATGAAATTAACTATCATAGTTTGATTACGCAACTCTCTCAACTCAATAACATCATGAAAAACATGAAACGAGAGCCGTAACATTCTTGCTTCTAAAACAAAAAAAAGAAGGTGAATCCTTCTTTTTTATTGGTTTTATTTACGTAACTCCGCTACAAGTAATTCAGCGACTTTTTGGGGAGATTGGGGATTTTGTCCCGTTATTATCCGTCCATCTCTTACAGCAAAAGCTTTAAAAGCTGAGTCTTTTTTATATCGCGCACCACGTTGATTGAGCTCGGTTTCGGTTAAGAAAGGGACAGCGGCTGTTGTTCCATTAAGTTCTTCTTCCTCGTTAGTAAACCCGGTAACGATTTTATCTTTTATAAGGTATTCACCTACTTCGTCTTTCAAGTTCAAAAGTCCAGCAGAACCATGACAAACAGACGTTATAAATCCACCTGCATCATAAATTTCTTCAGCGACTTTCATTAACGCTTTATCTTCTGGATAATCCCACAGTACGCCATGACCGCCTGTAAAATATATAGCACCGTAGTCCTCAGCATTTAAATCTGATATTTTTTTTGTGTTGGAAAGGGCAACTTCTCTAAAATTTCTGTTTGTATACCATTTCCAATCGATGGCGTTCGCATATTTAAAACTTTCAGGATCAATGGGAACATAACCCCCTTGGGGACTTGCAAAATCAACTTCATATCCTGCAGAGATTATTTCCTCATAAAAATGAGTGGTCTCGCCCAACCACAGCCCTGTAGCTCTGTCTGTCTCATCATATTTAGGCGTGTTTGTTTCTATGATCAATATTTTTTTCGTCATTTTTTGTCTTTCCTTTCCAGTTAAGCTCACTTATACCTCCTTATAAAGCTTAAGGTCGCTTATACAGGAGATATTGTTCACTGTTGAATTATTTCATTTATTTATAAAAAAATAATACTAAGTAAAGTTAAGATTGCTAACCCACCTTGTTTAAAAATAATGAAGCGGTCACTCGTGAGGCTCCCATACAGTGCTACTAAAATAATATATACTAAGAAGACACTCAATAATTCTATACGCACAGAAGAAACAAACAGCGCATAAAGTATCCCAATACCAATCAAGCCATTGTATACTCCTTGATTTTTAAACAGGACTTGGATATTTTTATTTTGCAAATCCTCTCTGGACATTTTAAACACCCTAGCTGTTGCATCAGAAGTCGTTTTTACTATTTCTAAATAGGTAATATAAAAGAACTCTAATGCTACCAATACTCCTAAAAGAGTTGTTATGACTGACATAAGCTTATTTTTCTCCCTTCTCTACAATGTGTAATTCCGGTTTTTTAAGACTATAATTGCTGACATTTTGCGCAAAAGCTAACAGCAAAGGATTCGTGTTGTGTTTTTCGATTGCTTCTAAGGAAGCCCAGTTTTCAATCATCACAAACGCATTTTCTGAAAGCACTGCTTCGTATAAATCATAGGCTAAACACCCTTCTTCTTGTTTGGAAGCGGCGATGAGTTCCGCCGCATCTTTTAAAAATTCTTCTCTTTTTTCATCTTTAATAAAAAATTTAGCATTAACAATAATCAAGTGTTCATCCTCTTTCTGTGGCTTTTATTCTTTTTTACGATAATTGATTAATCAACTATTGATTGGTCAATAATACTCCTTTTTGTAATTAATTTCAAGAATATTGATTTAAACTTCCTCTTCAATGTTACTCCTCCACCTCTTTTTTACAATAAAATGTCTCTTAAGTTTCGATTATGTATCGTTTAACTAATTTTTAAGTAAATAAGCATACAATTTGTTTTATTAATTTAGACAAAGGAGAATCTCATTTGGATTTTATAAGACGTGCCTGGCTTTTTACTAAAGCCAAATTATCACGAACCCTTCTACTTATTGTGGCCTTTTCAACTATACTTATTTTTGTGCTTTCTGGTTTAGTGATTCATACCGCTTCTAACCGTTCCATCGAAAATGCAAAGAAGAGTGCCGGAGCCACCGTTACACTTTCTATTAATCGTTCCGCAATGATGGAAAATTTTTCTAAGAGTGATTCAACGGCGGAAACAAACAAGTCCGATATGCCTACCATTACTCAAGCAGATGCGGATAAAATAGCGAAACTTTCTGGTGTCAAATCTTTCTCATATACGAAACAAGCTACCGCAAATGCTAAAAGCAATATCGAAGCAGTCAGTCAATCTGACACCACAGAGAATAATGATAAACAAGGAGCTGTCTTTATGGCAGGGCCGGAAATGGGCGGAAGTACTCCCGGTGATTTTAAAATCGTCGGTACAAACGACTTGCTCGCCTCTTCAGAGTTTTCAGGTGGCACAAATAAAATAACCTCTGGACGTGCCATTCAGTCTTCTGATGAAGGAACGAATAATGTTGTCATTGAAGAGAGCTTGGCTAAACAGAACAATCTCAAACTAAACTCAACATTTACCCTCAAAGACAGTAATGATAAAACTTACAAAATGACTGTTGTAGGACTTTACAAATCAGGTTCGACAGAAAATGATTTGGCGGCAGACTTTAGCTTTATGAATCCTGCCAATCAGATATATACTGCTTTGAGTGTACCAAACCAAATCGATGGTAAAACAGGGACGCTGGGAAGTGCAATCTTCAATCTGGAAAACCCAGAAGATTCAGAGAAATTTGTCAAAGAAGCCACTAAGCTTATCGATACAGATAAATTTGAAGTACAGTCTAATGATGCTCTTTACCAACAAATGCTTCAACCTCTGAACAATATCAGCAGTTTTTCTAAGAATATTGTTATCCTTGTTACACTTGCAGGTGCGATCATCCTGGCACTCATCGTTATGCTCATGGTCCGTGAACGCCGCTTTGAAATTGGTGTCTTGATGAGTTTAGGTGAGTCAAAAGGAAAAATTGTTGCGCAATTCTTTACTGAACTGTTTATGATAATGCTCGTTTCTACTGCTATAGCCTCAGCTACTGGTAACTTTGTGGGCAATGCCGTTGGCCAACAATTACTTAACCAAGAAACTCAAACCAGTCAAACCAATAAACCTACACAAATAAATGGTACTCAAAGACAAGAAAACGAACCTCAGACACAAAAAGGAGGACCTGGCGCTCAACCTGGTGGGATGCGTACGGCGATTGGGATGGGACAAAATAGTGAACAGCTCAAAGCCATAAATGAGCTCGAAATTAAAACAAGTCCACAACAAATCGCAATGTTAGCAGCTCTTGCACTCTTGATTACGCTTGTGGCCGTTGGTTTAGCAGCAATTGGCATTTTACGCTTAAACCCTAAACAGGTACTGACCAATTAAAGAAGGAGGACACTATGACCGTATTGAACATCGAAAATTTGACTTACTACTATAATCATCCAGAAGATTACCTCTTTCAAGATGTCACAGAAACTTTTGAAGCAGGCATTATGTACAGTATTCTCGGCCAGTCTGGGAGTGGAAAAACAACATTATTATCTCTTCTGGCAGGCTTAGATATGCCCAAGTCCGGACAGATTAAACTTAATGGAGAGGAGATAAAATCAAGTCAGCTTACGCATTATCGGAAGAACATCGTTTCGACCATTTTTCAATCTTATAATTTATTGACCTATATGTCAGCTTTTGAAAATGTAAAAACAGCGCTCAGAATTTCAAAAGTCTCCTTTGATGATGAGAAGCAGGCCATTATTGACAGTTTGGAAAAAGTGGGGTTGACTGAAGACTTAATCTACAAGCCTGTAAGTAAACTTTCAGGAGGACAGCAGCAACGGGTGGCTATCGCACGCGCCCTCGTTTTAAATCATGATATCATCATTGCGGACGAACCAACAGGAAATCTTGATGAAAATACGACGCGACAAATTGTCGAGCTCTTCAAAAAAATTGCTCATGAAGACCATAAACTTGTAATTATCGTCACTCATGAAACAGAGGTGGCCCAAAACTCCGATGTTGTATATCAACTCAAAAATAAAAAATTTACCAAATTAGAGACGTTTTAACAGGAGACATACAAAAAAAAAGACTAGGCATAGAGCTTGTCTTTTTTCTTATACCATTTTAACTTTTTTGATCTGTCCAGCCCACAAAAATATCCCCTTGCTTGGCTGTCAAATTTGAATGTTAAAAGAGCAGACACCGTGTAAATTCTTCTCAGATTGCTTGCATTTTCTTCCCAACAAATAAGAGACCGTCCAAAAGACTGTCTCTTATTTATACTATTTACTTGTGATATAAAATGCCTTACTTCGCCTTATTCTTCATCCATAGACAAAACAGAAAGGAAAGCTTCTTGGGGTACTTCTACTGAACCAATTGATTTCATTCGTTTCTTACCCGCCTTTTGTTTTTCCAAAAGTTTACGTTTCCGAGAAACGTCACCACCGTAACATTTCGCCAAGACATTTTTACGCAAGGCTTTGATGTCGCTACGTGCCACGATTTTTTGACCAATAGTAGCTTGGATAGGCACTTCAAATTGTTGACGAGGGATAAGTTTTTTAAGTTTTTCAACGATAACTTTACCACGTTCGTAAGCAAAATCTTTGTGCACGATAAAGCTAAGGGCATCAACTTTTTCCGAATTCAAGAGAATATCCATCTTCACGAGGCGTGATGGACGGTAATCTGAGATTTCATAGTCGAAACTTGCATAGCCACGTGTTGAAGATTTGAGTTTATCAAAGAAATCAAAGACAATCTCACTCAATGGGATATGATAAATAACATTGACACGGTTAGCATCAAGATAATCCATCGTTACAAATTCCCCACGTTTGCGTTGAGCCAGCTCCATAACGGCCCCCACAAACTCATTAGGAACCATGATTTGTGCTTTGACAAATGGTTCTTCAATACTATCAATACGAGTTGGATCAGGGAATTCACTCGGATTTGCGACTTCCATTGTTTCACCATCTGTCGTGTTGACATGGTAAATTACAGATGGTGCAGTCATAATTAAGTCTAAGTTAAATTCGCGTTCCAAACGCTCTTGGATAACATCCATGTGCAAAAGGCCTAAGAAACCACAACGGAAACCAAATCCAAGTGCTTGTGATGTTTCTGGCTCAAACTGCAAGCTGGCGTCATTCAGTTGGAGACGTTCTAGCGCTTCACGAAGGTCATTATAACGGTTAGAATCGATCGGGTAAAGTCCACAGAAAACCATTGGATTCATCTTTTTATAACCCGCAAGTGCTTCATCAGCAGGGCGATTTGCTAAAGTGATTGTATCACCGACGCGTGTATCCGCAACTGTCTTAATTGCGGCTGCCAAGTAACCTACATCCCCCGCCATGAGGAAGTCACGCGCTACTGCTTTAGGGGTGAAAATCCCAACTTCCGTCACGACAAATTCCTTACCGTTTGACATCAATTGAATAGTATCGCCGACCTTCACAGAACCGTCAACTACACGGATTTGCAAGATAACACCACGATAAGCATCATAAACCGAATCAAAAATCAGCGCCTTCAGTGGGGCTTCAACGTCTCCTTGAGGTGCTGGAACCTTCTCAACGACTTGCTCCAGAATTTCTTCAATACCAATACCTGCCTTCGCAGAGGCTAAAACAGCTTCTGAAGCATCTAATCCGATAACATCTTCAACTTCAGTACGCACACGTTCTGGATCTGCCGCAGGCAAGTCAATTTTATTAATAACAGGTAAAATTTCCAAGTCATTATCTAAAGCCAAGTAAACGTTGGCCAAAGTTTGGGCTTCAATCCCTTGAGCTGCATCGACAACAAGAATTGCACCTTCACAGGCAGCTAAAGAACGGGAAACTTCATAGGTAAAATCGACGTGCCCAGGCGTGTCAATCAAATGGAAAATGTAGGTTTCTCCATCTTTAGCCGTGTATTCTAACTCAATAGCATTGAGCTTGATCGTAATACCACGTTCGCGCTCCAAATCCATGCTGTCCAAAAGCTGTGCTTGCATTTCACGTTTTGAGACCGTTTCTGTCAGTTCAAGGATACGGTCAGCCAGCGTTGATTTTCCGTGGTCAATATGCGCGATGATCGAAAAGTTACGGATTTTCTCCTTGCGCGCGTTCATTTCTTGTATATTCATCATTATTTCCTTAATAAAAAGTCTATTAGCTCTATTATAACATAAAGTTACTTTCTCAAAATAAAGAAATATATAAAAAGGATTAATTCACAAGAGAAATCATCAATCAAACTATACCGAAAGTAATTCAATCATTCTTTCCAGAAATTCTTCTCTATTTTCGCTTCTCCTCAGATACTCAACATGATATTCTTCCGTCAATATTTCTATGAGATGAGGGAAAAGCTTGTTAAAATCTTTAGAATCATCTGGATTGATAGTGAAACTCAAAATGAGCTGCACAACTTGGTTATCCCAATGGAGAGGCTCTTCAGGTTTAAATATAAGCATACCAGTCTTTCTTCCTTCATATCTTATTGAATGTGGCAGAGCAATACCACTACTAAAAGAAGTTGAAGATAAGCCTTCCCGTTCAAATAATTTTTCAGAAAAATCTTTCTCAGCGAAGCCATTCGTAAAAAACCAATGCCCAATTTTCTCAAAAGCTACTGACTTTGATACTTTACCTTTCAGATGCAAGAAAGCATTTTTTTGAATTATTTCTGGTAAAAAGCTTCTCAAAAAATATTGATAGCGTTTATTCTTCACTCTATCCATTGCTTCTCTGATAAGTATAAAATCTTTCTCCATTAAGAACTCATGAATCTGTACAGTTTCGTACTGCGGATTGTTTTCTACTATTTTATCAGATGAAAGAATAAGCTCAACATTTTTTTCATCATTAAAACCGTTTTTCACAAACAGAAGTTCATCACTAAACCGCTTTTCTAAACATCCAAGTACTCGATTTTCTCGCTCAAGATAACCAGACATTTTAAGTTGGGTTCGTATTTTATATTCATTTTCTTCTTGCTCATCCAAGAAAGAACCAAGATGAAGGGCTAAGAAGGCTATTTCATCTTCTGCAATCTCAATTTTTAAATCACGCACAATAAGTGAAGAAAGATAGACTGCTATATCAAATAAAATAGGGTAACGCATTTTTATTTCAATAGCACTTAAATTTCTTTTTACTTTTCTATCTTTTATGCGATTATAAAGATTTTGAGTATGAAGAAGTAAGCGTGTGAGAAATTTCTCATCTGTAAAATCTATTAAAAAAACATCGCTGATTTCTTTTAAGGCATGATGAAGACTTTCGGATACTTCTTGAGCTACATATGCATCTATTTGTGATTCTGGATGCCCTTTCTCTCCGTCACATAGTAAAGCAAGCTCAAGTTTATCCTCTGTTGAAATAACAATGTTATAGTGTTTAAAAAGCCACTGTGAAATCTCCTCAATCATTTCAAAAGAGGGACTCGCAAAATTCTGGTGTTCTACTACTGATTGCTGGTGTATAGAAAAAATTAAATGCAAAATAAAATTTTGAAAAAAATAATTATTAACATAAAATCGATGACTTTTAAAAATAGATCTACAAACTTCTGTCATTTCTGATAAGGAAATTTCTCCTAAAAATCTCTGCATCTCTTCTTCTAAGCTTTGAATACTGTTCCCTTGTTGACGAATTAAACTCATGATAAGCTGGCGTTTTTCATCGTAACTTCCTTTTAAATAGTAGTTAAAAGCATGTTGAGAAATGTGTAATCCTTTACTACTTATCATTTTTTGTAATATCCCAATGTCTTGTCGTATCGTTGCTTCAGAAACCCATAGTTTTTCTGCTAAATCAAATAAACCAACTCCTTTTTCATTGTTTTTTAACAGTAACTGCAATATGGAAAATCGACGGCTATTTATTGCATTATTAGTGTTGTCTCCTATTTCTTGTTGGCCACTATACCTATAGCCCTCACGACTTGCCTCAATAAGTTTTGGAACCTCCTCATTAATCTGTTTTACATAATAGCGAATACTCCGATCTGTCACTCCCAAAATTTTTGATAACTCTGTACTGGAAATGAAGTTTTGTTTTCTATTCTTTTTTAAGTATTCTAAAAGAACTTCTTTTTTCTTCATTGCTTACTCCTATCTCATTTATTTTGGAAAATAAGCTCCATCAAAAATAAGGAGCTACACCAAAAAGGAGTTTAAAAACTCCTTAAATTTCTGCACCGTTTGTTGCAATGACCTTTTGATACCAGTCAAAACTCTCTTTTTTCAAACGTTTACGTGTTCCATTACCTTCATCATCAATATCAACATAGATAAAACCATAACGTTTAGACATTTGCTGTGACGAACAGCTCACAATATCAATTGTCTTTATCACTTGTTGCACTAGATGAAGCCTGTATTTCTGTCTCGCTATCCAAAGCATAAACTGCAGGACTTGCAGTATTTAGCAAGAGAAGGAGCAATACAAACCCTATGTTTATTTTTTTCATTGAAGTTTTCCTTTCTCTACATAGATACGAGTTAAGAAAAATACAACAACAAATAATAACAGCATACAGCCCAACAAGATGAGAGAATATTCTTGAGCACTTCCTGTAGACGGCAAGAGATCATAATGCACCAACTGTCCATTTTGAGGGATTTCAGGTGGTAATACGCCTGCATCTCTCACATCTTGATGAACTGTAAAACCAATTTTACTTTGCATCATATTAGCGCGCACTGGTTGCGTAAGGAAAAGATTCAACAGACCAGAGAAACCTAAGAGTGCTAAACTAACCTTTAGTTTGCCATTATTCATCTTCATTCTCATCTGTAGTGCCCTTTCTTTTTCCTAGCCCGAAAGCCACGAGGAAAATAATAATGCTGATACCAACTCCTGCAGCTATGAGCCACCAAAGATTTGTATTTGATTTTTCTCCCTCAAGCAGCTTGCTGTTAACAGTTTCTCTATTTTTACTATCCACTGTAAAGTCACGTGCCATATCAAAACTTTTATCACCAGACTTCATCAGCATATGATAGGTATATTTTCCCGGTTTCAAAAGATGGTTATTGGTATCTATTGTATATTCAAAGGAAGAATAGGGAGCCATCTCATATTTTTCTGATTGAGACTGATAAACCTTGTCCGTTTTTCCTTTTTCCGTCACCCAAGCATCTACTTTTATTTGCCCAAACATGCTTGGAGCTTGGTTACTCACTTCACCTACGACTTTAGGCACTCCCGTATCCGACTTCATCTGTGCGTTGGTTAACTCTAGTTTGGGCGTAATTCTTTTATTAAAGTCTTCCGATAGTATGACAGGAATTGTCATTGCAAAGGCATTACGAACACCTACACCTTTTGACTTTGCTGTTTCTTGCGGGACTTTGCGCACATAGACGCTGCCCAAAACAGTGCCTTTTATATTATCTTGCGGTAGCTTAAGGTTAAAGGTAATATTCTTTGTCTGCCCTGCGGCAACTGTTACTTTTTGAGTGGCCTTTTTATCCTCAACTAAATCTTTGAGGGAAAGCCCCCCAGCCACCATTTTTTTGGAGCTGGGAGTGTAATCAATATGGCCATTGTTACTTGTCGTTGCTTGAACAAGCTGAACATCAAAATCTTGAGTTTCATTTTCTGTCAAATTCTGAACAGCTACCGTTACTGGATAACTTGTATTTTTTTCACCCTTAATTGAGAAATAGCCTGCAGCTGGATCCGTTTGACCCTTTCCAAGTACCGGAGTGACGGTAAAACCCGCGCCCTCTTCCGCATGTGCATTCACAGGTAGAAATAAGGTGAATAGCAGTATGGCGAAGCAGCCCAATCCTTTTATAAATTTCATGCTTTTCAACCTCCACTAAAAAATAAAAGCAAGAACCGACAAATCTTAAGTTTTGCCCGTACTTGCTTATACATTTTCATTTATCCGACAACAAAGATTATGCAGTTGGAGCGACGGGTTGTGAAGAACTCAAGTTCCAGTTGATTGTTGTTTCAAAAGCATCATCAGCTGCCAAGTTGGCTTTTGGATTTGCGCCCAAAGTTAATTTAGCATTTTCTGCAGAAATAAGGAATTCATCTTTACCATGCGAACCATTACCTTTTGCAAGTTCTACAGGACTCTTATCATCTTTAATAACACCTGTAAAATCTTCACCTAAAGTACCGATCGCTGAAAGATCTAAAGCTGCACCTTCCAATGAAGTTTTAGAATTTGTAAATTTATCCATGTTAGCTGTCAATGTCCAGTCTGATGTGCCCAAACGTGTATCACTCACTAAAACTTTTCCTTCAGCTTGAGCAGCTTTTCCAGTGAAACCTGAATAAATTGAGCTGGCTTCAAGAACACCATAGTTAAAGCTTGGTACTTCTTTCAATGTCAATGTGCCATTATCTGGATCCGTTGGATTTCCTGGATCTTTAGCAGTAATCGTGAAGTTAGCAGTAGAATCTTTGGCTTCTGCTTCATCCGCGAACCCTGTAGTAGCTGAAGCCATCGTCATGCTAGCCAAGATTCCCATACCCATTGTTGCTAAAAATGCTTTTTTCATAATAAACATCTCCTCTATAAATTTTTATATGATTATGTGAATCCACCTTGAATAAACTCACTCCCTTATTTTATAATTTATCTTGCAACATAATTATATTTATTTGTGGGAATTTTCCTCAGCTCAAGATAAACTTTAAGATTTATTTCACATAGGAATTTTAAGGACAAAAAAACTACCCCATGAGGTAGTTTTTATCTATTATTACTCAAAGCGCATAGCTTTGAAATTTTCATTTTCTTGAGGAAATTCCTGTTTCATTTCCCCCACTTGACCAACTTCAATGGTAATTTGTCCAGATAAGAATTCAGTCAAGTGACCGCCAAAAGTCTTGTCATCACTTAAAAAGTGTAAATGAGCACCGTCACCATACAAATCTTCTAAAAACTTAGGCGACCAGATGCCAACAATCGTTCCCGAAATATTTTTTTCGGTAAAATGAGGCTGTTCAGCCAGTATTTCCAAATAATTTTTCGTATTCTTTGCAGGTTTAGAACTAATTTCCACCGAATCAAAGTGTCCAGTCATTTTTAAACTGTAAGCTGTGTTTCGTGTTGGAAATTTCTCTGTCAAATCATGCAAGGTTTGCATCGTTAGACCATTAACCTTATAAGTCGCAAAAGGTTGGTGATCAATCACCGCAACATAAGGTAGAGTCTCATTTGGCTTAACCACGCGTACCTGATTTTCAGAATTTCCATGATAAGCAGTGCCATCAAGAATAATAACTTCCCCATCAGCACCATCTAAGGTACCAATACCAATTTGTCCATATTTTAAAGCTTCTCCAGCAGTTATGGTTCCTTCATAAAAACCACCATACAGGGTGTTAAAAGAACCATGCTGAAATATTGCACTCATTTTATTTATAAAACTTTTAACCATGCAACAATTATAGCATGTTCTTTATTTTTTGTCGCCTACTTTATTTATAAATTTTACAGCACTTCTATTAATTTCTTTAAGGTCAATTCCTTGTTGACGTGCTGCAAAAACACATCCACAATAGCACTGGCGGTAAATGTCGTATTCTTTACACATCTCCACGGAACGTTTCCAGCCGTTATTCTTCTTAAAGTCACTCGGGAGGTATTGGATAGCATAGATTTTTTGCATGTCTAAGCCTATTTCATTTATAAGTTGACCGTTCTTTTTGGGGCTGAGTGTTAGTGCTGAACCAAAATAATCATAACCTAACTCTTGAGCTTTTTCTGCGACAATGTCTAAACGCATTTGGAAACAAGCTGTGCAACGCGAGCCACCTTCAGGTTCTTCTGCGAGATGATGCAATTTGACCATTTGCATAAATTTATTCGGTTCATAAGGTGCCGCAATAAATTTTACCTTATTTCCTGTTTTTTCATTAAAGTCTCGAACAAAATCAGCCTGTACTTTCTCACGCCTTTCGTACTCGGCACGAGGATGAATATTCGAATTCGAAAAATAAATTGTCACATCAGCATTTTGACAGAGATATTCTAAACTATAGGTAGAACATGGCGCACAACAGGAATGAAGCAGAATTTTTGGGCGAATCCCCTCAGCCTCCCAGCTTTCGCGCATTTTTTGATAAACCCGGTCATAATTCACCTTTTGATTAGGATTCATCTTTTCTAGGATTTCAGTCGCATTTTTCATGTCTTTATTTTAGCATATTTTGAAGCTTCCTTGCTTTTCATTTCACGTTCACAAAACTTCGGCCTTTCAATTTTGGGCTTTTTATATTATACTATGAATAGGAACTCTCAAAACTCCTACACCCCGCTCTTGGCAATGTCCAGGAGCTTTTTTTGTGTCATAATTATACTGTAAGGTGGTTAAAAAGATAACTAATATCATAACAAGGTAGAAGTTTATAGACGGTAGCTTTGGGAGGAGATGCCTATAGGAATTTTGCCGTGAGCTGGCCTCACAAAAACGAAAACTCTACGGAGGTTTGAAGAGCCATCACAACTTCTTATTCCCTTATTTAGCAGCCCAAAAATATCTTTTCCAACGAGAAGTTTATCCTCCTCCACACTGCAATCTATGGTATAATATCTCTTATGACTATGAAAACTTCATTCGCAACTTTAGCAGGAAAGAGTTCACGCTTGGTTTTAGAAAAAATCTTTAAGCGTGGAAGTACGCTGCCTGGTAAGATTGCTTTAAAATTTGATCCTGAAATTTTAGCTACATTAACAAAAGATTATGAAATTATCGTTGTGACAGGGACCAATGGTAAAACCTTGACCACAGCTCTCACTGTCGGTATACTCGAAAAAGCTTTTGGAAAAGTTGTCACAAATACTTCTGGTGCCAATATGATTACCGGAATTACCGCGACTTTCTTGACAGCACCTAAGGTTAAAAAAGGAAAGAAAGGTTTTGCTGTTCTGGAGATTGATGAAGCATCACTGCCAAAAATCACCGAATACATCAAGCCTTCACTGTTTGTTTTCACAAATATTTTCCGCGACCAAATGGACCGTTACGGCGAGATTTATACAACCTATGACTTTATCGTCAAAGGTGCAGCGAATGCACCTGAAGCCACGGTTCTCCTTAATGGTGATAGCCCGCTCTTCCATTCACGGACTTTGGTGAATCCCGTCAAGTATTATGGTTTTGACCATGAAAGTCATGCGCCTGAACGTGCGCATTACAATACTGAAGGGGTTGTTTGTCCAGAATGCCACCACATCTTAGATTATAAGCTCAATACTTATGCCAACCTTGGCGATTATATCTGCCAAAACTGCGGTTTCAAACGCCCTGAGCTGGATTATCGTGTCTCTGAACTCACAGAAATTACCAACACTTCTTCTCAGTTTGTCATTGATAATCATTCTTATAAAATCAATGTGGGTGGACTCTACAATATCTACAATGCCCTTGCTGCGGTTTCTGTTGCTGAATTTTACGGTGTGCCTGCGGAAACTATCAAGGCAGGTTTCGAACAATCTAAAGCCGTCTTTGGCCGTCAAGAAACCTTTACTATTGGAGATAAATCCGCTACTATTGTCTTGATTAAAAATCCTGTCGGAGCAAATCAGGCGCTGGAAATGATGAAACTTGCTGATTATCCATTTACCCTGGTTAGCTTGCTCAATGCCAACTATGCCGACGGTATTGATACAAGCTGGATTTGGGATGCTAATTTTGAGCTGGTTCATGACATGGATATTGACCAAATCTTTGTTGGTGGTGTACGTCATAGCGAAATGGCACGACGTTATCGTGTTTCTGGATTTGACGAAAGCAAAATTCATGAGTTTGAGTCGCTACCAAAGATCCTTGATGCCCTCAAAAATGAAGCGGATCAGCACATCTATATCCTAGCAACCTACACTGCAATGTTAGAAATGCGTGAGTTGCTTGCACAAAATAAGATGATTGGAAAGGAGATGCATTAATGGTTTATACTTCTTTAACATCAAATTTGGAAAATCCAAAATATAACCTTCATGTTGCCCATCTTTATGGGGACTTGATGAATACTTATGGCGATAATGGTAACATACTCATGCTTAAGTATGTCGGCGAAAAATTAGGCGCTGAAATGACTTTTGATATCGTTTCCCTTGAAGATAGCTTTGATCAAGACTTTTATGACCTTGTCTTCTGGGGCGGTGGTCAAGATTATGAACAAGAAATTATCGCGGACAGCTTCAAAAATATCACCGCACCGCTCAAATCCTATATTGAGGCTGAAAAGCCTATGCTTGCCATCTGTGGTGGCTATCAAATGTTAGGTCAGTACTATATCAATGCTGCTGGTACCAAGATTGACTGTACCGGTATCTTGCCACACTACACCAAAAATCTTGGCAATGACCGTTTTATTGGCGATATTCAAATTCATAATGAAGAGTTTGGTGAAACTTATTATGGTTTTGAAAATCATTCCGGTATTACCTATCTTGGTGAAGGTGAAAAAGCTTTAGGTAAAGTGGTTTATGGTGGCGGGAATAATCCCGACGATGACACAGAAGGTCTCCACTATAAAAACACTTTTGGCACTTACTTCCACGGTCCTATCCTTTCCCGCAATGCACGCTTGGCCTATCGCCTCGTCACAACTGCCTTGTACCAAAAATACGGACAAGACTTGGAACTTCCAGCCTTCGAGGAAATTCTCGCCCATGAAGAAAAGGGACAACAAATCATGGATGCCAAACGTAAAGTTGAACATTACGAACATTAAAATAAAAAACTGTAGAATCGAATCTACAGTTTTTTATTTTAATCCACAGACTTTAATGCTCCCAGCATATCGACATTTTTGAGTTTAAGATGGACAACAACACTTAAGCCCAAAGTTGTGGCTAATGTAATGAGTGTGGAAAGCAACAGGTTACTCCATAACAGATTAGGGTTAAACATAATCATATCCGTCGGCAACATGGTGATAATCACATGATGGAAGTAAGCCCCTAAGCCAAAGCCGGCTATTATTCCCATAAAGCTCAGTAAAATCGTCTCACGATAAATGTAGAGTGTAACTTCACGATCATAAAAGCCAAGTACTTTAATGGTGGACAACTCTCGAATTCGCTCAGAAACGTTGATATTGGTAAGATTATAAATAACAACGATAGCCAATAAAATGGCACAGCCAATCAGCACAAACATGACACTATTGATACCGTGCAAAAAGGCATCAATTGTATTTTGTAAATCGCTATTTTGCGACACGGTGAGTGCCCCAGCATTTTTCATAAAGTCAGCCGAAGCTGCTTGACTTTTGGCCTTTGATGCATCTCGAAGTTTCAAGAGATGCGCATTTGCCTTTATGGGTGCGTCAAACAACGATGTATACTGGTTTTGATTCATAAAAATATAGTGCCCCATATACATCTCTGTAATGCCTGCAACTTTTATTTTTACTGTTTTATCCTGTTCTGTTTTTAGCAAAATGGTTTGGCCAACTTTTACTCCAAGCAGTTCTGCCAGCTTTTCACTTACTACTGCTCCTTCTTTTGGTAATGACAGCTTCTCTTTACTTACACGATTGCGTAGCGTTACAAACTGCTTAAAGTTCTCTTCTTTCTCCGGAACCATTAAACTAATATCCTGGCGGTTATCGTTAATCGTTTGATGCAATTGTTCGAAATGAACTGGCGCATAAGACTTGATATTGTCTGAATGTAAAAACTGGTCAAGTTCATCTTGCTCCTGTTTATTCAAGTTATCTTGAGAAACCGCAAGCATATTGTAGTGTAAAATTTCACCAAACTGTCGTTGACTAAGCCCTGAGATAGAATCACGTATACCAAAACCCATGACAAGAAGTGCTGTACATCCTGCAACACCAACGATAGTCATCAACATACGCTGTTTATAACGGAAAAGGTTACGCGCTGTCACTTTATAAGTAAAGCTCATACGCTTCCAAATCGGCTTGATTCTCTCCAAGAAAATACGGGAACCTGCTTTGGGTGGTTTGGCTAAGAAAAGTGCTGCAGGTGCGCCACGCAACTCAGCTTGAGCCACTAAATAAGCTGGCAAAACGGTACAGGCAAGTGCAATAACAAAGGAAACAATCGTCCACATAGGTGAGAAAGTCAAAATCAAACCTGAAAATGTAGAGGAAGCCGAATAAGCGTTAAATACCACATGAGGGAGCACAACATGACCTAAGAGAGCACCTACAGTTGCACCTGCACAGGCTGAAACAGCGCCATAAACGATAAATTTTTTCCGAATTTGAGCATTGGTGTAACCCAAAGCTTTAAGTAAGCCCATATTGCCCCGCTCTTCTTCCACGAAACGTGTCATCGTAGTTAAACTGACGAGAACGGCAATCGCAAAGAGCACGACAGGGAAAATATTAGAAAGGGCATCGATACGAGTGGAATTATCAACGAAGGTTTGATAACCGGGATTTCCTTCTTTACGATTATTCACGGTATATGCTGGAGCTTCCAGCGCTGCCAGTTGATCTTGCTGTTCTTGCAGCTGAGTTTTACTTTCTGCAAGCTTTGCTTTACCTGTATTTAAACTTTCTTGTAGGGCTTGGAGTTGAGGATTTTCACCGGCTAAAGCTTTTTGCTGATTGAGCATCTTCTGCGATTCTTGCAGTTTTGCTTCTTCTGCTTTCAGTTTATCTTGGGCTTGATTTAACTGGGCTTGTGGCTCTTTTTTTATCTCAGCTAAACGCTTTTCAGGTTGTCCTTCCAAGAGTTTTTTGAGCTTTTTTTGGTAATAGTCTGAGCGTTCCGTAAATTTCGGATCGTAGGGACTGAGGCCTTGTGTGCTTTTGAAGCTCAAGCGTGCAATCATATACACATCCGACTGAAAAGCCTCAGGCGGAACAACGGCATAGCCGTTAAGCTGGCCTGTTCCTATATTGGTTGGTCCATACAGGCTTTTATCAACAAATTCACTTGATTTGACAAAGCCGACCAACTTGAACTCATGGTTTTTTAGAAGGTAAGAGCCCTCATTTTTTTCTTCACTTACACGGATTGTATCGCCAAGCTTGTATTTGTCTTGGTAGAGAAAATCAAGGGCAATTTCATTGCTTTTTTGGGGCATTCTTCCCGCAATGAGCGCATAAGTCGAAAGGTTGTCTGCTTGCGAGAAGACACGTAAGGAAGTTTTCTTATCGGGCAGCAAAACATCACGAAAATAACCAAAATCAACCGTTTTGAGTCCATCTGCCTGACGAATAAGCTTTTGGTCAGATGTATTTAACCCCATCGTTGAAGTAATGCTCAAATCCGCCAAGTGATGACGCGCATAGAATTCCTCGGCCGTTGCCCTCATATTTGGGCCAGACATTTTTAAACCGACAAAGGCAAAGACCCCTAAAGCCATGAGAGAAAAAATAGATATGAAACGTCCAAAGGATCCCGTAATCGACCGCCTTATATTTTTATTGAGGGTTTTTGTTTTCATAGAATCACCACTCAATCGTTTCGATATCTGCCGGACTGTCGTTGACCGTAATTTCCTTGACACGGCCATCATGGACATGAATGATTCGATCCGCGATTTGACTAATGGCGGCATTATGAGTCACAATAATCACTGTTGCGCCGTGTACGCGCGACATGTCTTGCAGTATTTTCAGTACGTGCTTTCCTGTTTGATAGTCTAATGCACCGGTTGGTTCATCACAAAGAAGGATTTTGGGATTCTTAGCAATAGCACGTGCAATAGCCACACGTTGTTGTTCTCCTCCCGAAAGTTGTGAGGGAAAATTGTCCAAGCGATGACCCAAGCCGACATTTTGAAGAACTTCTACAGGATCAAGCGCATTTTCAACAATCTCTGAAGCCAGTTCAACATTTTCCTTGGTCGTTAAATTGTTAATCAAGTTATAAAATTGAAAAACAAAACCAACATCACGTCTGCGGTAAGTAATCAGTTCTTTCGCGGATAGCTCCGCAATATTTACACCATCAATTATCACTTGCCCTTCATCACTAGAGTCCATGCCGCCTAAAATATTTAAAATCGTGGATTTACCCGCGCCTGAAGTTCCTAGGATAACCGCAAGTTCCCCTTTTTCAATCGCAAAGTTTACGTGATCATTCGCATAGATTTTTTCTCCACCAGATTGATAGATTTTTGATTCATCTTTTATTTCAATATAGGACATAAAATTCCTCCTGTAAGCGTTTATATTACTCTATTATACCATACTCTCAACCCTCATTTTATTGATTTAAGTATAAAAAAACGCCAGCCTAAAAGCTCACGTCTTCTTCTATTATTATTTCCAAAAATCATCAAAAATGGTAATGGGTAAGTGACGCTTGTGTTCCGTTTTAAGATACCAATTTTCAATTTTTTCCTGTGCTTCAGGGCTAATTGAGCGTCCTTCTGTATAGTTGTCAATATCCTCGTAAGTCACTCCCAAGGCAACTTCATCTGCCAATCCGGGCTTACCATCTTCCAAGTCTGCTGTCGGAACTTTCTCATAAAGAGAAGGTTCTGCGCCCAAAGCAGCGAGTAACATCTTACCTTGGCGTTTATTGAGGCGGAAGAGCGGCAAGAGATCTGCGCCACCGTCACCAAATTTTGTATAAAAGCCTGTGATATTTTCCGCTGCATGGTCCGTTCCCAAAACAGCCCCTTGCATCCCACCAGCAATCCCGTATTGACTAATCATGCGTTGACGGGCTTTGATATTTCCCTTGTTAAAGTCCGAAATCTCCACACCAGTCGCTTCTAAAGCCGCAACTTGAGCATCAACAGCTTCTTTGATATTCACAACTAAACTTTTATCTGGTTTAATAAAGTCCAGAGCTCTTTGCGCATCGTCTTCATCTGCTTGGGTACCATAAGGCAGACGAATAGCTACAAATGTGTAAGCTTCGTTCCCCGTTTCTGCACGCATTTCTTCCATGGCAATCTGTGCCAAACGGCCAGCCAAGGTCGAGTCTTGCCCTCCTGAAATCCCTAAAACATAGGTTTTAATAAAAGGATATTTCTTTAAATAATCTTTGAGGAAGTCCACTGATTTACGGATTTCTTCTTGTGCATCAATCGTTGGTTTAACACCTAGTTCTTTAATAATTTTTTCTTGTAAAGACATATTCACTCCAAAATTTTAGCCATATAAAATTCATCAAGGTATTCATCATTGATTTTAAGAGATTGGCTACGTACTCCTTCAATCACAAAACCGTTTGTTTTATAACATGAAATAGCTGCGCTGTTGTTCATTGCTACTGTAAGCTCTAAACGCGAAATCTCTTCTTTACGTGCCCATTCTTCTAGGGCTGTAAAAAGCCGACTCGCAATCCCTTGACGACGATAATCCTTAAGCACAGCAATGACAATTTTAGCACAATGTTTATTTCGACGGTAAGTGCCACGATAGGCAGCCAAGAAGGCGACTAATTCGCCTTGATCATTGTCGGCGCCCATCAAAAAGTCCGTTGAGGCAATCTGATTGGCTAATTCATGAAGTTTGGTTTTATGTTCGTCAGGTTCAACCAGCATAAAATTATTTTCTTGAAAAATTTCCATTTGGAGCTGACCAAATGCTTCAGCATGTCCTAATTCAATATTTTTTATTCTCATAGTATCAATCCAATTTCATTCCAGAAACCTTGGTGCGTACTTGACTGATCAGACGCATCTTATGGCTCCATAATTCTTGTGATAAGTCAACGGGATAAGGTTGGGGATTGAGGTTGCGCTTATATTCATCCCAAAGTTCGGTCAAGTTGGCTTCAGCAAAAGTTTTGATTTCTTCTAAGGTAGGCAAAGGGTAAACTTGCTGGCCTTTGACAAAAATTTCTTTAAGTAAGGGTTTAGCAGCAAAGTCGCGTACATTTTTATTGATAAAGGTGTGCACGGGATGGAACATGTAGATTTCCTCACTCTGGTCTGGTCTCTCACCGTCAAAAGTAATATAATCTCCCTCAGATTTACCATCACTTTCTCTTGTGATACGCCAGATTTGTTTTTTGCCAGGCGTGGAAACTTTCTCTGCATTGCTGGACAGTTTGATGGTATCTTGCATTTCACCCTGATCGTCTTCCATAGAGACGAGTTTGTAGACAGCACCAAGTGCAGGCTGATCATAAGCCGTGATGAGCTTGGTCCCTACACCCCAAACATCAATCTTTGCTCTCTGCATTTTCAAGTTCAAAATTGTTGACTCGTCCAAATCATTTGAAGCATAGATTTTGGCATCGGTAAAGCCAGCTTCATCCAGCTGCTGACGTACTTTTTTCGAGATATATGCCATATCTCCAGAGTCAATACGGACCCCTTGGAAATTGATTTTGTCGCCAAATTCACGTGCCACACGAATAGCTGCCGGAACACCAATGTTCAAAGTATCATAAGTATCCACAAGGAAGACACAATCTTTGTGTGTCTGCGCGTAGGCTTTAAAGGCTTCATAATCGTTGCCATAGCTCTGAACTAGAGCATGAGCATGTGTTCCACTTGGTTTAATCCCAAAAATCTTAGCCGCACGTACATTACTTGTGGCATCTGCACCACCGATATAGGCCGCACGCGTCCCCCAAATAGCAGCGTCCACTTCTTGGGCACGACGTGTACCAAACTCAAGCAAAGGATCATCACCAATCACAGACTTGATGCGTGAAGCCTTGGTTGCAATCAGTGTTTGGAAATTAATAATATTGAGGACAGCCGTTTCGATAAGCTGACATTCAGCCAATGGTCCTTCTATCTGAACCAAAGGTTCATTGGCAAAAACGAGTTCTCCTTCTTGGACAGAACGGACTGTACCTGTAAAGCGAAGCTGGGCCAAGTAGTCCAAAAAATCCTCAGGATAATCTAATTCACGGAGATAAGAAATATCTGTTTCGGTAAATCTTAGATTGTTTAAGTAATTCACCATGCGTTCCAGACCGGCAAAAATAGCATAGCCGTTTTCAAAAGGCATTGAACGGAAAAAGACTTCAAAAACAGAATTGCGATTATGACGTCCAAGCTCCCAATAGGTTTGCATCATATTTATTTGGTAAAGATCTGTATGTAAAGTTAAACTATCGTCTGGATATAGTGACATGGTGACTCCTTTTATGAGGGACAAATTATATTCTTACTCTATTTTAACAAAATTTGACAGTAAATTGTATTGTCATCACCTGTATTTATAAATATTCAGGGACATTTTTATCTTCATGTTGAAGTTGTCTCAATCCTTCTTAAATTCTTCATGAGTTTAAATTCAATAAATTATTATTTTCTTATTTGAAAATGCTCATATACCTGATGAAAATGGGCTTTTCTGGTATAATATGAAAAGAATTAAAAAGGAGCTGTATACCCACTGATGGAACAAGTAAAAAGAAATAAAATCGGAATTCTCGGCGGTAACTTTAACCCGGTCCACTTCACCCATCTGATGATGGCAGATCAGGTCGCGCAACGCCTTGAATTAGATAAGGTATGGCTCATGCCGGAAGCTCTTCCTCCACATGTTGACGAGAAAAAAACAATATCAGCTGAGCATCGTGTGAAAATGCTAGAGCTGGCGATTGCAGATAGTCCACGCTTATCACTGGAGTTGGGAGAAGTTGCACGCGGTGGGAAATCTTATACCTATGACACGATGAAGCACCTCACCCAAGCTTATCCGGATACTGATTTTTATTTTATCATTGGAAGTGATATGGTGGAATATCTTCCAAAATGGTACAAGATTGAAGCTTTACTAGACTTGGTTCAGTTTGTTGCTGTTCAACGTTCAACCACGGCTATTGAAAGTCCCTACCCGGTCCAATGGGTAGACCTGCCCCTTTCTTTTGCCTCCAGTACTTCTTTACGTCAGATGTTTAAAGACGGAATCGAACCTGCTTACCTCATGCCTCGACCTGTTATTGATTATATTAAAAAAAATAAGCTCTATCTTGAAGGATAGAACTTTTTTTATTATTCTTCGATAATTTCTTCAAAATCAACGGTTCCCTTACGTTTATTAGCAGAAATGACACGAATTTTTAGGACATCACCCATGCGGTAAGTTTTTTCTGATTTTTTTCCTTTGAAAATATCTTCTTCTTCATCGAATTCGATAGCTTCTTCAACACCTGTATGAAGATTAACCGTACGAATCAAACCTTGAACAGTATTTTCGAGCTCCATGAAAAGGCCAAATTTTTGAACACCGGTTACGGTAGCTGTATAAACTTCACCGATATGGTCTTGCATGTATTCCGCTTTTTTCATGGCATCCACGATGCGTTCCGTCACAACTGCACGATGTTCCATGTCAGAAGATTGTTTAGCGATTTCAGGTAAACGTTCTTTCCATTCTTCTTTTGTACGGTTTGAGTGATCTTTGGGATAAAGATGAAGTAAACGGTGCACAATCAAGTCAGGATAACGACGAATCGGACTGGTAAAGTGTGTGTAGTCTGTCGCAGCTAATCCATAATGCTGCGTATTTTTTTCTGAATAAAGAGCTGTCGACATCGTGTGGCGCAATTGATACGTCAGCGTTTTTTCAAAAGCTGTTCCTTTAATCTCTTCCGCAAAGTAATTTACAGCTTCGTGAGAATTTGAACTCAAGCTAAAGCCCGCTTCAGCAGCTTTTTCCATTAATTTGGCAAATGCTTTTTCTTTCGGTTTGTCATGCACACGATAAAGTGAAGGCAATTTTTTCTTTTGGAAATCAAGGGCAACAGTTTCGTTGGCTGCCAACATGAAGGATTCAATCATACGTTCTGCTGTACCACGTTCACGTTTCACAACATCAATCGCATGACCTTTTTCATCCAAAATAACTTTTGCTTCACTTTCGTCAAATTCGATCATGCCACGTTGATGACGCATTTCTTCAAGCAGCGCGTGAAGCTCCCCAGCAATAGCGACAGAATCAACAATTTTAGGGAATTGCTCTAAACTTTCACGATGTCCTTCTTGCCCTTTATTGAGCATTTTGTTTACTGTTGAATAAGTCATACGGTAAGTTGTCTTAATCACGGACGGACCAATCTTGTAATTGATAATTTTACCGGCATTATTGATTTCCATCACACAGGACATTGTCAAACGTTCTTGCGCTTCGTTTAGCGAACAGAGATTATTGGACAGCTTCACGGGTAACATTGGGACGACACGGTCTGTAACGTAGACAGAGGTAGCACGTGCAAAAGCCTCGTCATCCAAAGGTGACCCGTCAGTGACATAGTGAGAAACGTCAGCGATATGAACACCCAGTTCATAATTCCCGTTTTCTAACTTCTTCACATGAATGGCATCATCCAAGTCTTTCGAATCTTCGCCATCAATCGTATAAGTGATTTCTGAGCGGTAGTCGTCACGCCCCGCAAAGTCCTCTTCCGTCAATTCTTCTGGTATTGCTTCGGTTTGAGCCATTGTTTCTGCTGTAAATTCTTGTGGAATTTTCATAGCGCAAAGCACTTCCAAAATGTCGATACCCACATCATCCTTGTGTCCGATAATTTCTAACATTTGTCCTTCAAATGCTTTATTTTCATCAGGATGTTGCGTTACTTTGACGCTGACAACATCACCTTCTTGTACTTCCGGCAGAGGTTGCTTGATGTACAAAGGATCTGTGATTTTATCATTGTAGAGTTGAATCGTGCCTTTATAGCCTGTAAGTTTGCTTTGACGACTGGATAAGCTTTGATAGCTCCCTACAGTTTCCGTCACTGAACGTTTTGTGATTTTGATGATTTGTCCATCTGCACCACGTTTGGCATTTTTTTGATGCAGCACACGAACAAGAACCGTATCTCCATCCATTGCTGATTTGGTAAATTTTGGTGAGATGAAGATGTCATTGCTCTTGTCTATCGCATCGAGTGGGTTCACAAAGCCAAATCCCTTCGGATGCTTATGAAAAACGCCTTCAACTTCGTTTTTTTCTGGTGTATTAATAATTAAATCTGATATTTTTGCCATTATTATCTTTCTGTTTTTTAAATCTATCTTTTCTATTATAACACACCCTACAAGACGTCTTTTGTTTTGAAATGTTTTTTATGCTCATTCTTCTTTTTTATTGATATAGAGATTCATTTCTTTTGTGTAACGGCTCATCTCCCATACTGGATTATCTGTATTTAAATGTTGAGCCAGAAGATGGGCAATGTAAGGACCTGTAGTTAGGCCTGATGAACCTAAACCACTGGCAACACTCAAGCCTTCCTCTTGCTCTATAGGGCCAAAGAAGGGCGCAAAATCAGAGGTATATGCGCGTGTCCCGACACGGTAGCTATAAGCTGTGCCTGAAAAATAATCCTCTTTTAAGAAGCTTTGTACGCCCTTAGTCAGTTGGTCGAAAGCTTCTTGTGTCGGCTCTAAGTCCCACGCTGCTTCATTTTCATGCGTCGCCCCCAAGAGGAGACGGCCATTTTGAAAGGGAATCAGGTCAGCTTCACCTTCTAAGAAAGCCACCGGCCATTTTTCCGTCTCAAATTTGGTTTCAAAAGACAAAAGTTGCCCTTTCTGAGGAGAAACATTGGCTGTATAACCCAGTTGATCCAATAAAGTTTTCAGTGCAGGCCCGGGAGTCAAAACGAGTTCGTCTACTTCCACTCTTGCTTGCGCTGAAGTCACCCACCATTTTGCCTTCTTCTTCTTGACTTGGGCCTCTTCACTTATTACATGCACCCCACGTGTTTGGGCGCGTTCTCGAAGGTGTTGTAAGTAAGCTTTTCCATCAAGCCGTGCGCCACCAGAGATGTACAAACTCTCGACAGGTTTCAGTAAGGGCAACATTTCTGTCGTTTCTTCTGCAGTAAGCTGGCGTATCTCTCCAATCTCAGGTGCCTCTGCACGTCGCTCTAAAGCAAGCTGTTCAAGTTCTTGCAGTGCTTGTGGACTTCTGACAAAGAGCGTGCCACACTTTTCATAAATGTTTTCGTCCAAGCTAAAATCTTTAACCAGCTCCTCAAAAAAAGCAGCACCGTCCCTAGCTAAAGCATACCATTGTTTGTTTCTTCGTTTGGACAGCCAAGGAGAAATAATCCCTGCACTGGCACCTGTTGCCTGATGTTTGCCAGAATCAAAAATTGTAATGTCAAATTTTTCTGTATCTAAGTAATTGGCCAAGGTCATCCCGATGATGCCGCCACCAATAATCGCTATTTTTTTCATAGGTTTATTATTCCATATGGGGCATTTTAAGTCAACTGTCGCTTTTTGTAGAAAAAACTTCCCGTAAATTGGGAAGCTTTGGGTTATTGGTGGATGATGAGGGCTGGGCGTACGCCACCAAGGAGACGGTGGGCCTCACTTCCCCCATCCAAGAAAATAGTGCCTATCAAACCATTTACATGTGGAGTCCTGTGTATCAGCCATGAAGAAGCATCGGGAGCAGCAGGGGTGCGCAGCCACCACCAGCTGTTACGTGCAGCCACACGCTGTGCAGTGTTCGGGAAAGGACCTGCTTCGGTTGACAGGTGGATAACATCTGCCAGTGAAAGCGCAAAGGCTTGGGGCGT
The DNA here is from genome assembly GCF_029024465.1 of Lactococcus garvieae subsp. garvieae. Taxonomy (NCBI): domain Bacteria; kingdom Bacillati; phylum Bacillota; class Bacilli; order Lactobacillales; family Streptococcaceae; genus Lactococcus; species Lactococcus garvieae. The sequence continues at coordinate 867,629 of NZ_CP118950.1, read as the reverse complement.
GCCAGAGCTACTCACAGCTGTTCTATCTGCTCTGACAGCGTCAAATACAGGATTTGTTACCCACCCTGGAGGTAGCCAAACTCCATAAACCCCAGGAGAACCTATGCTAGCTAAAATTCCTGGTACTACTGCTGGTATAGACACAGGTTGAACCATGGCCCTAACCTCAGCATCAAGTCCACTGAACCAGTTGCTCAGGACTTGAGGCTGGTCGTTGAAACTTGTATTGCGGATAGCTTCATGTCGGATGATGAGATGGTCAGCACCTTGTTGCTCAAGATAGAGGTACTCTTCCCCTGCCATGGTGAAGACCCGGCCAGGAAGCATAGTGTCAAAGTTAAAATCTGACGGTGGAGAGTCAACCTCATAACGTGGGTTGCTTGTTCCCGTTTCATTCATCGAGTTGTTCTTAATTCCTGTAAGGAAAGCTTCTAAGCGGCTGTCGCCACCTGGGAGAAACTCCTCACTGTTATCGGGACTGATCAGCTGACTATCGACATGGATACCATAATAATAACTGCCGTTAAAGACTGTATCTTCGATAGCCTCCGTCAGTTCTGCAGCATCCAGAAGGTAAGAGCTGGCGTTTCCGGGCTCCAAGAGCGAGGCCCAATAGGCCCAACCTGTGGTGTGGTCCACGACCCAGAAGTCACCGATTCCCCCGGCCAAATCCCTGCACTGTTATCAAAGGTATCCCCACTTGACCAGTAGGCATCTGTGCCATCCCCAGGGTGGGTGGTGCCATCGGTTGTCCCATCGGTCGCCCCTGCGCCTGCGATATAGTCCCGGGCATGACCGGCAGCTGCTGTCCTTAGGTCTAAGTTATCATGGTTGAAGGTTGGCATGTACCATGGGGCTGTCTCTCCTTCACGGCTCCAGCCAAAGGTCAGCTGAGCGTAGCGGTTAAAAGCGCTGGAGTTTCCCGTATCGGCACGCTGATTGATATTGTTTGCGCTTGGAATCCAAGTAATCCAAGTCGCTAAGTTGTCCCGTTCACTGCCAGGGACGAGGGGTGTAAAGTCCTCTTCTCCTCTTTGGTACTCCAAGAACTCGGACAGGCGGATACAGGCCATGATGGGCCGTTCGCCATAGTTTTCCACAAAGACATCCTTGTTTTCGGTGTCTCTGTTGTAGTAGTCGTGGACACGGCCACCGACATTGACCTGTACAGTGTTTTCTCGGTCATTGATGGCTTGTTGGTTGAAGGCCTGGAAGGCCATGGTCCCTCCGATTAAGCCAAGCAAGGAGAGAATGGCGATGTTCCGTAGTTTACGTTTCTTTTCTGGTGTCATAATAATACCTTTTCCCTTTCTTTGTCTTTCTTTATGATTCTTTTTTTATCTTTACTTCTTTTAACCTGACCCTCAGCTCTAAGGGTCAGGGGACGGAAAAAACGCTCCAGTGGTCCAGAGCGTTTTGGGGCAAGCAAAAAGAGGCGGTTATCTACCGCGTGCTGTGCTGTGCTGTGCTGTGCTGTGCTGTGCTGTGCTGTGCTGTGCTGTGCTGTGCTGTGCTGTGCTGTGCTGTGCTGTGCTGTGCTGTGCTGTGCTGTGCTGTGCTGTGCTGTGCTGTGCTGTGCTGTGCTGTGCTGTGCTGTGCTGTGCTGTCTGATTATAAGTCATAGCATTTCCCTCGTCAAGTCTTTTGTTATCACTAAGCAACATAAATAACATTTATATAATATTATTGTAATGTTTTTCTTATGTTTTTCAAAATAATATCAGAAAAGCACCTCTTTATGAGGTGCTAAGAGATGCTAGATACTTTTTTCCTTATTTTGCTTTCGTTTTGCGCTTATAAGCCAGCTCAACAAATTGTCCGTATCTTGTGGTCCCTTGTAACTCTAAGTCTGCCGCATATTTCCCTTGTGGAAAGAGCGGAATACCTTCTCCTAAGATAACTGGAGCAATTGTTACTTGATACTCGTCGATAAGATCAGCTTCCATGAAGTCTTTAATCAGCTGACCACCCCCAACTAACCAGATTTCTCCTTGAAGTTCTTTGACAAATGATGTGAGATTACTTGGATGCACAAACTTAATATTTGCTTTGTCTTCCCAACTTTGTCTTGAAAAAACATAAGTCATTTTATCTTCATAGGGCCATGTTTCTAGCTTTTGATCTAAAAGCCATTGATAAGTTCTGCTGCCCATGATGACAATATCCACAGATGAGAGAAATCTCGAAATGCCATTATCCCCTTCTCCTTCAACAGCCATCAGCCAGTCCAGACTATCCTGCTTATCAGCGATATATCCGTCTAATGTTTGGGCGATAAAAAGTTTTACTGCCATGTTCTCTCCTTTTCCTTTCTTAAGTTGCTTCATTTAGATTAGCAAGACTAAATCATAAATTCAAGCTACTTGTTCTTGTTTTCTATCATGTTATAAAAATAAAAACCATGAAAAACATGGTCTTCTTTTTATTCATCTTCTTTTTGATTGGTTTCTTGTGCAGCTTTAGAGAGGCGGAGTTTACCGGAGGGATTATATTTCTTAATCAAAGCATCAATCCGTTCGTCTGTCCAAAAATCTGCTGAGGCAATAAATTCACCGTTTTCATCACGGTCAGAAATAATCTTAAAGCCCATCTCAATCCTCCTACACTATTAATCTACAAATTCAAACTCAAATTTCTCGATACGTACCAAGTCACCATCACGTGCACCTGCCGCACGAAGTTGTTCATCAACACCCATTGAACGGAGTTGACGCGCAAATTTCATGACAGATTCGTCACGGTCAAAGTTAGTCATCTTGAAGAGTTTCTCAAGCTTAGTACCAGACAAGCGCCAAGCGGCATCATCATCACGTGAAATGCTGAATGGTTTTTCTTCTTCTTCAAAGCCATAATATGCTTCTTCATCGATGAAGTCCTCGTCTTCATACAACAAGAATTCTGGAGTTTCAGCCAAGAGTTCACTTGTACGTGCCAAAAGACCTTGCAAGCCTGTTTTTGTCAGACCAGAAACTTCAAAGATTTGAGGCATTTCTTGCCCTTCTGGTAGATTTTCAGCTAACTTTTTCTTGAAATCTGCAAGAATCTCTGGCGCATCTGGCATATCCATTTTATTGGCCACAATCAATTGTGGGCGTTCAAGCAAGCGAAGATTATAACTTTCCAATTCCTTATTGATGGTTACATAATCTTCATAAGGGTCACGTTCTTCGATCCCTGACATATCCAAAACATGCAAGAGAACCCGTGTACGCTCAATGTGACGTAAGAACTGAATCCCTAATCCAGCACCCGAATGTGCCCCTTCAATCAGTCCAGGCATGTCCGCCATAACGAAGCTATCACCGTAGCCGATTTGGACCATACCAATGTTTGGAGTGATGGTAGTGAAATGATAAGCGCCAATCTTTGGTCGTGCATTAGAGACAACACTCAAGAGCGTTGATTTACCCACAGAAGGGAAACCAACTAAACCAACATCAGCAAGGACACGCAATTCAAGCATGAGCCATTTTTGCTCCCCAGGTTCGCCATTTTCAGCAACCTCTGGTGCTGGGTTACGCGGTGTTGCAAAGCGAATATTTCCACGTCCTCCGCGACCGCCTTTAGCAACAACAAACTCTTGACCCTTGTCAATCAAGTCCACAATTACTTGACCTGTTTCGTTGTCTTTGACTGTAGTTCCTTGCGGTACTTTAACAATCAAATCTTCTGCTCCGCGTCCGTGCATCCCTTTGTTCATACCTTTTTCACCTGGTTTCGCACGGAAAATACGATTGTATTTAAAGTCCATCAGAGTGGAAAGACCCTCATCTACACGGAAGATGATATCGCCACCACGTCCGCCATCGCCACCAGCAGGTCCACCGTCTGGTACATATTTTTCACGACGGAAAGCAACTGCTCCGTCTCCACCTTTACCAGCTCTTACTTCAATTCTAGCTGTATCTAAAAACAAGCTCATTTTTATTTTTCCTATTTCTTCCTAAAAGCATACGCTCTTCTATTTGGTTCGAGTTCGATTTTCCAGCAGGACTAAACTTGATCATTTTTTACTGCTGTTTGCTGGAAAAGCTTTTTCCCATACATCTCACTCCACACTCCTTTGTGAGTAGAGTTTTGAACTCTACTATTTTACCATATTTCGCTGTTTTTCTCAAAAGAGTACTTTGGAAAGCAATAGGAACTTTTTGTCTTGCTTTCAGACTAAAATATTTTATTTCGAAAAGAGTTTTACCTGACTTCGTCCGTCTCCTACTTTTTCGACACGCAGTTGTTGTGCAATAGAATCTTTCATTTCTTCTACATGACTGATGAGGCCAACAAGACGGTTTTCTCCTATTTGTTCTAATGCCGTCATGGCTTTTTGGAGCGTTTCTTGATCAAGTGAGCCAAACCCTTCATCGACGAAAAGTGCTTCTATTTGAACCCCTTGCGCAGAGTTCTGCACCACTTCACTTAGTGCCAATGCTATTGACAGAGCGGCAATAAAGGTTTCTCCACCGGATAAAGTATTGGATGAGCGTGAGGCGCCTGTTTCATTATCATAGATGCTGATATCTAAGCCATGATCACGTCTTTTATTGGCGGATTCTTTGGCTAACTCAAAGCGGTAACGGTTATTTGAAAGTTGATTGATGAAATGCTGGTTAGCATAAATCAAAACTTTTTCTAGATAATGTTGGACAACAAAGGTTTCAAGCTTGAGCTTATCTCCTGATTTTCCTGCTACCGCATTGTAGAGCTTGGTTATTTCACGCGCCTTATCTGCTGCCTTACCCTGTGTTTCAAGTACTTGTTTAATCTTAGCAACAGTTGTTTCGAGTTGCTGGCGTGTATTTGAGAGCTCAATAACTGTCTTTTGTGTCTGACTATGGCGTGCGTTTAAGGCTTGCTTTTCCTCTCTCAACTTCGTAAGATGAGGTCTTTGCTTATCATTTAATTTTTCCTCATACTCAGCTAATGCACGATTCAAGCGTTTTTCCTCAAGCTCATAAGTATTAATAAACTTGGAAATTTCAGGCAGTTTATCCTCTGAAAGCCATTTTTTCAGTGTGGCCAAATCATTGGTCCAAGCATTTGGTGCTGCCAATGCTTTTTGAATCATGCCCTGTCCTTCTTGAATCTTCAGCTTTTGCTCTTCAATACGCGTCAAACGTTCATCATGTTTCGCTTTTTGCTCTGCATAACGCTTTTCAAGGACCACTATCTTCTCGCGTACCTCTTGGCACTCCGTGTAATAGTTGTCAACTTCTTGGCGCAATGCTACCTTCTGCTCTTTTAGAGTTTGGCTGGGTTGCAGTTGCCCAAACTCAGCCAAACTTTGAACTACTGTTTCGAGCTGTGCCTTGACTTTATCGCTTTCCTGTACAAGTGCTTGACGTTCGGCTTCTATTTTTTCTACTAAAACACAAAGCTTGTCTTTCTCCAGAGAACATTCTTCTTGTGCAATGCTTTTTTGCTTATAACTGTCTTCTCTTGCTTGAAAAATGTTACTGAGCTCTTGGCGATTAAAAACTTCAGGAAAACGGCCTTCATGTGTCTGGCAAAACTGACGGTAAGCTTGGTCAAACTTCTGCTGCGTTTCTTGCAATGCTTCAGCTTTTTCTGCAGCCTTTTTTTGAGCCCTTTCAAGTTCGCTTTGAGCCTTTTCTTGTCTTTCTTCTGCTGCAGCAAAGGCTTCTTGAGCTTTATCCACTTGTTGCATGGCTTCTTTTAAGTCGCTGTCAGAAACATCAAGCTTAGCTTGTGCTAAAGGATGCTCTATAGCACCACAAACTTTACAGGGCAAGCCATCTTCAAGTTCCTTTTGTAGTTGAGCAATCATGAGACTTTGGCGTAATTTTCGCTTTTCTTGATAGCTTTCCTGTTTGAGCATGAACTCTTGCTCCAGTTTTGTAATGTTTTCCTCCGCAACATTTAAATCTTCTTGGGCTCCTTGATTTTCTTGTTTTAAGCGCTCCAAATATTCTGCTAAGGGAGAAAGTTGCTGGTGAAAGTCCAATTTTAGACGGCTCAAGGCATCTTTTTCCGCCTGCAAGACACCCTCCTCAAGGAGTTCTTTTTGCAAGTGCTCAAGTTTGGTTTGTGCTTCCTTAAGGGGCGCATCTGTCTCCCTTTGCTGAAGCTGCAAGTGAACAACCTTTTTCTCAAAGTCCTGTTTCTGACGGATAAGTTTTTCTGCCTGCTCGGCTTGCGTAATCGTCCGAGTCAGCTCTTCAATCGCCTTATCTTTTTCTTCAAATACTGAAGCTTTCTGACCTAAGTCTTGCTCATGTTTTTTCACTTCTCCAAGTGTTTTCTGCTCTTTCTCGGCCTTTAAGCGATACTCAGCTTCACACACTTCGTTGGCTTCTCGTTCTTTTTCAACTTCTTCCAAGTCACGCAAAACATCCTTAAATTGTTGCGCCCAGCTGCGTGCTGCGTAGGCTTTTTTCTGTTGCTCATAAAGCGTTGCTTGTTCTACAATTTTTTCCTGGTATTCTTTTTGAGCCTTTTCTGCTTCAAGGAACTCCTGCTCCAGAAGCAAGGCTTCTTCATAGGCTTTATCAGCGGCTTCTACTTGTTGCTGCGCTATTCTTGCTAAGTCACGAGCATTGCTTTCTTGCAGCTGCTTTTGCTCCAGAAATTCTGTCGCTTTTTTAAACTTTTCATTCTCTGGACATTCATCCAAAGTCTTGGCTTCTTCCTCTGTCCAGACAGAAGAGCTATACTGGATTTGTAAGATTGAATCAAGAGCTGCGTTTTCTTGATTATTTTTTGTATATTGATTACGCACTTCCTCGGAAAAGACCGTAAAAATTGCTGTACCAAAAATTTTCTTCAGGATTTCTTCTTTTTCATTGGTGGCGGATTTTAAAAAGCGTGAGAAGTCATTTTGTGGCAGTAAAATGATTTTCTTGAACTGCTCGGCGCTGAGATTTAAAAGGCCATAGATTTCACTGGCAACATCGACCGGTTTTGTGGCCAAGCTGGCTTGCTCTGTACCAAATACTTTATCTACAATGGCTAAGCGGGCTTGACTTTTTTCCGTCTTAGTCCCTGTTCCTCTTTTCTTAAAGACTTCTTGCTCGGGACAACGCTGTACTTTATAAAGAAAGTTTCCCTGCTCAAAATAGAAAGTGACTTCTGTACGTTGGTCGGGTTGCGCAAATTGGCTGCGCATCTCCCGCGCTTCACGATCCCCTGTCGTCTTGTCAAAAAGAGCATAAGTCATTGCATCAAAAATCGTAGATTTTCCAGCACCTGTATCCCCGCTGATCAAAAATAATGGTGCCTCATCTAAGGACCTAAAATCAATCTCAGAGTGTGCATGAGGCCCGAAATAATTCATTTCTAAGTAAATTGGTTTCATGTCTACTTCTCCCCTCTCAAGTCAATAAATGTTTCTTCGATAAAAGCTTGCTGAAATGGACTAAGGGCCTCTCCTGCTACTTGTTGGTAGAAGTTTTGTACGATTTCTTCCTCACTCATCATTTCCACATTTTGATGAGTTCCTTGCTCTATAGTATGCGCTTTATCTTCATAATCCAGTTCGACAATTGTGCCATAGATTTTCTGAAGTTGGGCACGTAAATTTTGCCCAGCATGAGCAAAGCGGTCAAAGTTTTTGATACATATAGCAAACCAAGCAGACGCCAAAGGTTGTTGCTGATAAAACTCTGGATCAATAAGTACTTCCCACTCTTCAGCAAGAGCAATCAAATCTGTCTGCGGTTGAATTTCAAAAAACTCTGTCTCGACCTTATCGGTCACATCGACGATATAATAACCTTTTTTGGTTTTCGCTTCTTTGATATTAAACTTGACAGGACTTCCTGAATAACGTACTGTAGCGCTGGGTGAGGCCTGATGTGTATGAATATGCCCCAAGGCAACATAATCAAAATTCGCAAATTGTTGAGCGGTGACAGTAGCCAATCCCCCAGCTTTGGACTTGGTTTCACTTGTCAGCTCAATCTCCTGATCTGCAGAAGGACTCACAGCAAAGTGAGTCACTAAAATTTGTTTTTTCTCAGGAAGAAAGTTTTCTCGCATTTTTTCAAGCACCAGTTCCAATGCTTGAGAAAGAGTTTTGATTTCTTTCACTTCCTCTTCCGGCATCCCCGCTTGCAAAAAGTAAACACGGGCATCAGCAGGATCAAAATAAGGCAGTAAGAACATTTGGACCTCCGCTGTTTCGACAGGTACAAAAGCTTCTTCTAATAAAGTGTTCAAATGCAAATGGTTAAATTCCATCCACTCACGTCCATAATTTAGGCGACGTGCACCGTCATGATTTCCCGAAATTGCATAAATAGGAAAATTTTCCTGAATATTCATTTCTCGTAACATTTCGTTAAAGGCCGTCACAGCTGCCGCGCTTGGAACTGTCCGGTCATAAAGATCCCCTGCAATGATGATACCGTCAACTTTTTCTTGCTTGGCTGCGGCAAGCATAATTTTAAACGCATGTCTTTGTTCTTCTAAAAGACTCCAACCGTTCAAGGTTCTACCAATATGCCAATCTGATGTATGTAAAAATTTCACTAATTTCAGCCCTTTTCTACTTTTTCGCTTCCTCTATTATACCTCATAAAAGTGAAAGACAAAATAAAGGGGAAATTTCTCCATGTGGACAAGACTTATTCATCCCTTCCTTATCCTCGCCCTATGGTATAATTGAGGAAAAACAAAGCTCATCCGCGCCAGATATTTTTAATCTTAAGGAGATTTATGGTAAAACTTACGGAAATGACAGAAGAAAGATTTCAACACTACATGCTCTCTGCCGTAGAAACTTTTGCTAAAGAAAAGGTCCTAAATGGTACTTGGACTGAAGAAGATGCTCTTTCAAAGGCTCAGGCACAATATAATTTACTCTTACCTGAAGGGCTCCAAACACCCAATAACTATTTTTATTCCATCCTTGAGAAAGAGGAGTTCATTGGTTATATTTGGATTGCTCAAAGTACAGACAATGCTCATTCTGCTTTTATTTACGATTTCGAAATTTATGAAGAATTTCAAAATCAAGGTTTCGGCTCTAGATCTCTTGAATTAATCAGTTTTCAAGCAAAGCAACTTGGCTTTTCCTCCCTAGCTTTACATGTCTTCGGAAGCAACTCTAGGGCTTTACATGTCTATAAAAAAATGGGTTTCGAAATTACTGATATTAATATGCAAAAAGAATTGTAATTTTACTTTTCACTGAGGGGGAGTTAAGTACTTAGTTTGGAGCGCTGTCTTTCTCTCCAACTAAGAAAGGCTCCTTTTTTTGTGATATAATTCTCATTATGAACGTCAAAACTTTTCTTAATTTTACAAGAATCCAAACCTTGCCGGTGGCGTTGCTTTCGCCACTTGCGGGAATTATGTTTTCACTATGGTATTTTCACTCTTTCCATCTTTTCCCCACCCTCCTTTTTCTGATCGGACTTGCTGCCATCAATCTTTTTGTTTCCGCATGGAATAATTTGATGGATTACCATAAAGCGCTGGATCCAGAATATAAAACCCAGCAAAATATCATCAGCAATCGTAATATCAACCCTAAGTTAGCACTAAAAATTTGTCTGCTTTTTCTTTTCATCGATATCGTGGTAGGGCTTGCAGTTACGATTATCACTAATCTTGCTATTTTACCCGTTGGCGGACTTTGCTTTCTGGTGGCAATCTTTTATACCTATGGTCCCTTTGCTTTCAGTCGTTTCCCTTTAGGTGAAATTTTAGCTGGCCTTTGTGAAGGATTTTTCGGTTTCTTTCTTGCTGTTTATATTAATTCTTATGATTTACAGTACTTTTTCATTCAATTTGACGGCTGGAAAATGAACTGGACGTGGGATTTTTCTCAACTTCTTCCCATTGTTCTCATAGGTATTCTGTGTTTTTGTCAGAATTTCAATGTCATGCTTTCCGATAACATTTGTGATTTGGAACAAGACATCCGCAATCAACGCTTCACCTTACCTTATTATCTTAAAGTTCCTGCGAGTTTAGTGCTTTATAAAGTCATGTACATCATCCCTGCTTTTTGTGTTGCTCTAGCGATAATCTTAGGTATCTTGCCTATATGGTCTGTCTTGATGCTGCTCATCCTCTTCGAGTTGATTCCTAACATGAAGAGATTCCTCCACAAGCAAGTCAAAAGCGAAACCTTTCATTATCAAATTAAAAATCTAATTCTTTACAATGGCAGCTTGGCTTTGACTCTGTTTATTGCTCTTATCTTTAACTAAAAAAACGCTCCACAAGATGAGGAGCGCTTTTTCTTTTTTCTTAAAGGATGATTACCCTACTTTATTGACTTTGGCTTTTGCTTTTTTCTGACTAACAAGAACACGAAGTGCTTTGATGATTTCCATCATCAATACAGCACCTAAAGCAAGACCAGCAGCAAGCAACCAATAGTGCATGCTAAAGTTTGCCGGAATGCTGAAGAATTCACGTGTGAAAGGTAAAGTTGTCAAGCTGTAAAGTCCAAGACAGAATACCACCGCACCTAAAACATATTTGTTAGAGAAGAGGCCCAATGAAAGGATGGTTTGTGAATTGGAACGTGCTGTGAAAGTTTGTAAGCTACGTGCCAAGATGAGCGTTGTGAAAGCCATAGCCACACCCAACTCATCTGAAACTTGCATCCCGATATATTGAGAAATAATCGCAGCAACACCAATCAATACTCCACGTACTGCAACATTTGCCATCAAACCGCCTTCGAAGATACCTTCATCAGAAGGGCGCGGTTTTTTCTTCATGACATTGGGTTCTGCTTTTTCCATACCCAAGGCAATCGCTGGTACAGAGTCATTTACCAAATTAATGAAGAGCAATTGCAAGGCTGTAAATGGACTTGCCCAGTTCATGACTAAGGCAAAAACAATCGTGATAATCGCCCCTAAGTTACCTGAGAAGAGGTAACCAATTGACTTTTTAATATTATCATAGACTGTACGTCCAACGGCTACAGCATTGACAATAGATACGAAGTTATCATCGGTCAAAATCATTGATGATGCATCTTTTGCAACATCAGTCCCTGAACCCATAGCAATACCGATATTGGCTTGTTTCAAGGCTGGGGCGTCATTGACGCCGTCACCAGTCATTGCGGTAACATTTGCTTTCTTCTGCCATGCGCGGACAATACGTATCTTGTTTTCTGGGGATACACGCGCATAAACAGAGATTTTCGCCAAGTTGTCGTCCAACTCTTGCTCTGACATGGCATCTAATTCTTGCCCAGTCACAGCAATGTCGTTTTCGCCAAAGAGCCCGATATCTTGTCCAATCGCACGCGCCGTTGTTTTATGGTCACCTGTAATCATCACTGTGCGAATACCTGCTTTTTTAGCTTCCGCAATCGAGTCATAAACAGCTTCACGTGGTGGGTCAATCATGGCTGTTAAACCAATCAAGATCAGGTTATTTTCATCTTCCAAATCCAGAACTTCTTTGTCTTGCGCCAAAGGTTTGTAAGCATAAGCCAAAACACGAAGTGCTTTATTACTGAATGCTTCATTTTGTTTTTGGAATTCTGCTTTTAATTCTTCGGTGAAATCTTGGACTTCACCGTTGATAAGAACTTTCGTACAACGTGCAAACATGACATCTGGTCCACCCTTAGTCAACATGAGTTTTTCATCATCAATAAGGTTAATGGTCGACATCAACTTACGGTCAGAATCAAAAGGAAGTTCTGCTAAACGAGGATAAGCGTCACGCAGTTCTTGATAAGGTTTACCCACCTTGTTGCTAAAGGCAATAAGTGCAACTTCTGTTGGATCGCCGAGCTCTTGTCCTTCTTCATTGATACTTGAGTCATTACACAGGACAGCTGCTTCAATCAGCAGTGCTTCGTCCGTCGTCCAAGTTTCTGGCTGATCAGGGAAACTTTCTTTTTTGGTTGTAGGTAAAAAGTAATCGACAACCGTCATTTTGTTTTGAGTCAATGTCCCTGTTTTATCCGTACAGATAACACTTGTTGAACCTAAAGTTTCAACTGCAGGCAACTTACGAATGATGGCATGTTGTTTTGCCATTTTGTTTGTCCCTACTGAAAGAACAATGGTTACAATCGAAGAAAGAGCCTCTGGAATAGCGGCAACAGCGACAGCAACGGCAAACATGAAGGCATCTAACATCTTCACTTCAATATTTGCACCGTCTCCAGCAAAGAAGATACGTGCCGCTTGAATCGCAAAGATAGCAACAGAGAGGATCAGGATAGCAATTCCCAATTGTTTACTGAATTTCTCCAGTTTTTGTTGCAAGGGTGTTTGTTTATCTTCAGCTGTTTCAAGGAGCGTGGCGATCTTACCAATCTCTGTTTGACTTCCTGTACCGGTAACGATAAATTCTCCACGGCCATAAACAGTGAGCGCTCCGCTGTAAAGCATATTTTTACGGTCACCTAAAGGAAGCTCTCCTTCAAGCGCTACATCTGTCTTTTCAACTGCTTCAGACTCACCTGTTAACATGCCTTCTTCTACACGCAAGCTCTTACAGGTCAGTACACGTCCATCAGCAGGAACAAAGTCCCCTGCTTCAAGTAAGACAAGGTCACCCACAACAAGTTCTCGCGCTGGAATGGTGATTTTTTCACCATTACGTAACACTTTTGCATGGGGCGCCGAAATTTGTTTCAAAGCATCCAATGAACTTTCTGCTTTTTTGGTTTGAATCACAGTGACGATTGAGCTGATCAATACTACACCCAGGATGATGCAGGCTTCAACCACTTCGCTTAAGGCCAGCTGAACAATGGTAACAATCAGCAGGACAATGACCATCGGGTCTTTAAAGGTGTCCAATAAAATTTTCCAAGTGGGAACTTTGTCTTTACTTTTCAGCTCATTAAAGCCGTCTCGTTCTTGTCTTTCTTTGACTTCTTGCTCCGTTAGACCTTCAACGGTTGCCTGCAATTCTTCAAGGACAAGCTCTGTTTCTTTGTTGTAGAATTCCATTTTAGCTCCTTCTCCAATAGTTAAATATGACGCTTGATATCAAAAGCAATATTTTTTGAATCGAAACGAATAAGACGCTGTGGTAATCGATAGGTAGTATGACTTTCCCTCGAGCATGAACATCTTTCAATGTCCTGTATGTAGCGTATTAAAAAGACCCCTGCCAAAAAAATGGCAAAGGTCTTGCTAAACATGTCATATCCATGTCAACAAAGCCGGTGAGATAAATGCTCACGGAATGACGACTTTGTTTCGGTTTGCACCGACGCTACTCCCCTTTGGGAATTCATATTCAATATTGTTCTCTAATAATAACAAATTCCCTTAGCAAATGCAAGAATTGGACTTAGACATACCACAGAAAGTTTCATTGTGTCCAAGATTTATAAGGGGCTTCTTTTAATCTTTTCTACACTTTTGCCTTTAGCGAGTTCATCCACTACTTTATCCATATAACGTAGCTTTTTCATGAAATTGTCTTCAATTTCTTCTACACGAACGCCACAAATCACCCCCGTGATAAGAGGGGCATTGTCATTAAAGGGTTGATTTTCAATCAGTTGCCCCAAACTGCCTGTGAGCTGGCTAGGGTTCGTGTATCCTGTCAACCAAGTCAAGACCTCATCTAATTCTTCCTTTGTCCGTCCTTTTTCTCTACTTTCGCCAAGTAAAGCGGATAAACGGTTTCAAATTTCATCTGTTTTACACGCTCAGTGCTTGCCATATTCTTTACCTCTATAAAGCCTTTTCTTTTAAGTATATAGAGCGCTGGTTTTTTTGTCAAATCATCTCTGAAATATTCAAAAAACATTGTCAAAAATTCAACAATGTTTTCTTCATTTATTTACTTGCAAATTGAATAACCATGTTAAAGAGAAGGGCACCTAAGCTACCGCCAATGATTGGACCTACGACAGGAATCCATGCGTAAGACCAGTCTGAATCCCCTTTGCCTTTGATAGGCAAGATAGCGTGCATGATACGGGGACCTAAGTCACGTGCGGGATTTAAAGAGTATCCTGTTGTCGCACCAAGTGATAAACCAATGGCTGTGATGATAGCACCCACTAAAAGAGGTGAAACACCTGAAGTTTGCGTAATTGCGTATTGACCAAAGGCCAGAATACCTGTCGTTAAAACTGCTGTTCCAACAATCTCACTGATTAAGTTTGAACTGGTCTGGCGAATGGCAGGACCTGTAGAAAATGTACCCAAGATATCTGCTGGATTTTTAGTTTCCGCATAGTGAGGGTAAAACATCAGATAGAGGATAATACTGGCGACCATTGCCCCGAGCATTTGTGCGATAATATAAGGGAAGACCAGACTCCAGCTAAAGCTGCCAATCATTGCCATTGCTATTGTTACTGCTGGATTCAAGTGGGCAGGCGACATAAATCCGGAAACATAAACCCCCATCATTACTGCAAAGCCCCAACCGAGTGTGATGGCAACCCACCCCGCTCCTGTAGCTTTCGTCTTGTTCAGGACAACGCCTGAAACCACACCGTTACCAAGAAGGATTAAGATAAATGTACCTAAAAATTCACCAAGTAACTGTACCATTTCTGAGTGCATATTGACTCCTTTTTTCTATTTTTTATTTGTTTCAATCATTTTTGCATTTTTTTACTTCTTCAAGTCCGACAAGTCCGATTCACGAAGTGCTTCTTCCAAAGCTTTTTCTTGTTCTGCTTTTTCTTCTGCAGACCAGCCAAGGTAGTCCGCCATGGCATTGACAACATGTACCTTGATAGCATCTACTCCTTCACGCATAAACAAAATATGGTTGGTACGACGAAGCAAGTAGTCCACTGGTGTTAAGATCATTTCATCCTCAAGCGCATAGCGAAGACGTGCGGATTCGGCTAGAGATAAGCCTTCGTAAGCTTCCATTTCAGAAGCATAGGCAAAGACTTGGAGTGCATTCATACCATAAAAGTCAGCAATGTATTTTGCTTCTTCTTCTGTAAGACCTGCAGCGACACCAACTTTCATGTTTTCAGCAACAACTTCTTCAACTTTAGTTGGGTCAAATTCGCCACCAGAGATTTGGTATTTTTTAGAGTCAATAGGTTCGTATTTCAAACCAAAGTCCTCCTCAAGCAATTGGCAAATAAGCTCCATCGCACCTGCCGCCATTTTACGGTAGTCCGTGATTTTACCACCCGCTAAAGTAATTAAACCATCGCTCTCGCGTTCAAGTGAGCTGCCACGAGAAACGGAAGATGGTGCATCTCCTTTTTCGGAAAGGCTTGATTCCATATTGTTCAACAAATGCTCCACTTCGGCTTTTGTTGCTGTTTTATTTTTATAGCGGAGCACCGCCTCAACGACAGCGTTAAAGCTGGTTTCAGAGACCGCACCATTATCACCGCCGTTATAGTCTGATCCAGAATTTCCGCCTAACAATGGACGCAATCCAGCCCATGAAGCTTCGATGTCATTAATCGTAATATTTGCTTCTGGGTAACGGAAATTAATAACATCCAAGAGGTAATCTACATCTTCTTGAGTTACTTTTGGATCGGTAAAGTCGCCATGATAATCCGTATCTGTCGTACCAAAATAAGTTTTATTTTCACGTGGAATGGCAAAGACCATGCGTTTATCGTGTTTGCCTGTATCAAAATAAGTTGGCTGTGGTACAGGCAATTTGGCCGCATCTACTACAAGATGGACACCTTTTGTTGGACGCATTTTGGGCACGATTGGACGTGTGAAGTTCAGGTAACGGATCTTATCTACCCAAGGTCCACTTGTGTTAATCACAAGTTTAGCTTTGACTTCAATGACTTGATCTGTCAACAAATCACGCGCACGAACACCAGAAATTTGTCCATCTGTATAGATAAAATCAATTACTTTCATCTTGCTGATGGCTTGGGCACCGTCTTCCACAGCTTTTTTGATGTTATCAATCACCAAGCGGGCATCGTTGTTACGGTAGTCAAGATAGACTCCAGCCCCTTGCAAACCTTTTTTCTTGATGAGTGGCTCGCGGCGCAGGACTTCTTCTGGTGAGATAGTGTAGTTGGCATATGGCGAATCTTCATCCACACCGGCCAAACGGTCATACAAATCCATCGCAATTTTCACAGAAAACATATCAAACGTTGTCTTGCCTTCATCATCGTAGATAGGAAGTAACATCGGATCTGGCTTAGGAATATGTGGCGCAATGCCTTGAACAACAGCGCGTTCTGAAACTGTATCGGAAACGACTTCGACATCGAAGTTTTTGAGGTAACGGATGCCACCATGCACGAGTTTTGTTGAGCGTGAGGATGTTCCTTCTGAGAAATCCTGCATTTCAAGTACAGCAACTTTCATGCCAGCCGCCGCCGCTTGTAATGTCAAACCAGCACCAGTGATCCCTCCTCCGATAACGAGTAAATCCATCTCTTCATTTTGAATTTTTGTGATTGCTTCTTGTCTTGTTTTTTTAGAAAAAGCCATTTCTATTCTCCTCGTATAATATATTTTATGGGTATTTTTCACCCCAATTTTCTAACAATTGTTATCGTTTTACTTGACTATTGTGACGTTTCCCAGAATAATTATTCTTAGGAATGGACTCAAAAGGAATATGCTAACTCTCCTTGTTGCTTCGTCTTCTTCATAAGTCTGCGACCCGAGCTGTATCAAATCTTCCAACTCACTAGCTGTTTCCACCGTGATTACTCTGCTCTTAGTAGCGAGCAGGCGGTAAGTAATCGCTGTGATGGGTATTCTAATAAGCGAGGATGAAGGGATACAGAGTTCTGGGGAATCTCTCAGTAGTCAAGTATAGTTTCCTAATCAAATGAAAGGAGGTCCTTCCAAATGAAATGTTTTGTCGGTTTAGACGTCAGCTCTACCAAACTCGATGTGTGCATCATGTCAAATGACACGGAACTTGGAGTCTTGTACGCTGCTTCACTTACCAATGATATGATTGGTGCTTCTGAAATCAAAGAACAAGTACTCTCACTTAACGAAAAGTATGAATTTAATAGAGTCGTCATTGGCATGGAAGCCACATCCCTCTACAGTTTTCATCCTGCAATGTTCTTCCACGAAGACTCGGAGTTAAAGCAGCTCGGAGTCGAGGTCATGGTGGAACAACCAGCCAAAATAAAGAAATATCGTGAGGCATTCGAAGAAAACAAGAATGATACCCTTGATGCTTTCTACATCGCGGATTACTTCCGCATTGAACGCTTTACAAGATCTTATCTTAAAGAAGAAAAGTATCTGGCACTACAACATCTCACAAGAACTCGACTTCAGCTCGTGGAACAATTAGTACGTACAAAACAACACTTCATTGAAAACATCTACTACAAGTGCAATACGCTCTCTGCGGAATTAAAGAATGAAGAATTGAGTACCTCTGTTTGGTCTGCCACAATTATGACACTCATGACCGAAGATTACACGCTAGATGAACTCGCAAATACTCCTCTTGAAGATTTCACGGAACTCATCCAGAAACTCGGGCGAGGTCGCTTCAAAGCTCCTGAGAAACTTGCAAAAGCAATAAAAGCTGCCATAAAAGGAAGTTACCGCTTATCACTCGTCCAACAAGATTCTGTCAATATTGTACTCAGTCTCCTTGCTCGCGAAATACGGAGTTTAGAGAAGATGATTAAAGAAATTGATCGAGCCATTGAAGACATGGTAGAAATTATCCCTGAATACCAATGTTTGACCAGTGTACCTGGTATTGGAAAGGTATTCGCTGCAGGAATTATCGCTGAAATAGGACAGATTGAACGCTTTAAAGACCATCCTCAAGTCGCTAAATATGCTGGCTTGAATTGGAAAGAAACACAATCTGGCAATACCTCATCTCAAAATACTTCTCTTGCAAAACGAGGCAATCGTTATCTTCGCTATTACTTAGTTGAAGCCGCCAACTCTGTACGAAGACATAACGTGGAATACGCAGAGTTTTACAAGAAAAAGAAAGATGAAGTCCCCAAACATAAACACAAAAGAGCCGTCGTTTTAACCGCAAGAAAACTTGTGCGTCTGGTGGATGTGCTACTACGCAACCACCAACTCTATACGCCACCAAGGAGGTTTATGGAAGATAATTAGTTTTATCTGCACAATTCCTTGTCTAGCCTAGTAAAATTTGCCAAATTTTACTAGATTCTTTCGTGCTGTCTTTTTTCAAGATTTTTACTCAGAATCTAGCAACTTATCATTTGACTTAATACCACTAGACTTTTAGATTACTGTCTGATTGATTTTTATTTGAAAGCGCGTGTCGCATTCACGGCTTTTTTCCAACCGGCATAGAGTTCTTCTCTACGTTCTTCTTGCATCTGAGTTTGGAAAATTTTGCCCGGTTCATAGGATTCTTTAAGCTCTTCTAAGTCTTTCCAGAAACCAACGGCAAGTCCTGCAAGGAAGGCTGCACCAAGTGCTGTCGTTTCCAAATCTCCCGCACGTTGGATTGGGATATTCAAGATATCAGCTTGGAACTGCATCAAATATTCATTGTTTGCAGCGCCACCGTCTACCTTGAGCACAGACATATCAATTCCTGTATCTTCTTTCATGGTGCTGACTACATCACGAACTTGATAAGCTATCCCTTGTAAGGTTGCTTTCACAATATCTTCTTTTGTTGTTCCACGTGTCAAGCCAAACATCGCACCACGCGCCTCTTGGTCCCAATACGGAGCTCCAAGGCCGACAAAAGCTGGCACCACATAAACTTCATCTTGACTCCTAGACTGGAGTGCTACTTCTTCGGAATCACTGGCACGTTCCAACATTTTCAAACCATCACGTAACCATTGGATAGAGGACCCTGCAACAAAGATGCTTCCTTCTAAGGCGTAATAAACTTTCCCATTAATGCCATAACCAATCGTTGTAAGCATATTATTTTTCGAAATATGTGGTTTCTCACCTGTGTTCATGACGATAAACGAACCTGTACCATAGGTATTTTTAATCATTCCAGGTTCAAAGGCCATTTGACCAAATAATGCAGCTTGCTGGTCCCCTGCCATACCTGAGATTGGCACTTCAGAGCCAAAGAAATGGAAACCTTTAGTCACGCCGTAAACTTCTGAGTTGGACTTGACTTCTGGAAGCATTGAAACTGGGATATTAAGAATTTTCAGGATTTCTTCGTCCCATTTCAACTCATGAATGTTGTAGAGCATGGTACGGCTGGCATTAGAATAGTCAGTATAGTGTGCATCACCATCTGTCAACTTCCACAAGAGCCATGTATCGATGGTTCCAAAGAGGAGCTCTCCGCGTTCTGCACGCTCTTGTGCTCCTTCGACATGGTCAAGGATCCAACGAATTTTTGTGGCTGAAAAATATGAATCTACAATAAGTCCTGTCTTTTTATGGAAGAGTTCCTCATGTCCTGCTTCTTTAAGACCATTAGCAATATCGGCTGATTGACGAGATTGCCAAACAATAGCATGATAGATTGGTTTTCCTGTTTTCTTGTCCCATATAATGGTAGTTTCACGTTGGTTAGTGATACCGATACCCGCAACCTGTACAGGCTTAATTCCCGACTCGATAAAAGCCCCTGCGATAACAGACTGAACAGAGTTCCAAATCTCGTTGGCATCATGTTCAACCCAACCTTCTTTAGGGAAGTATTGTGTAAATTCTTTTTGGGAACTGCCAATGTGTTTGCCCTGTTTATCAAATATAATAGCTCTTGAGCTTGTCGTACCTTGGTCAATTGCCATAATGTAAGAAGTTTCTGTCATGTTCTTTCTCCTTTGTAAACGCTTTCTATATTTCATATTATAGCATTTAAGGAGAATTAAATACTTTCATTTTTTAAGAAATTCCATAAAAAAATGAAAGTCATTCATAAATTTATGTTATAAATTCTTATTTATATGGCGTCTAGTTCACTTTCCTCAATTGACGCCATTGTGCTATGGCAACTACTAGCGACAAGGTCTGCTCGACCAACACTCCTGTTTTACTCAAAAATCTTATTTTCTTCTTCTACTTATTTGCCTCACACAAAAACGCCCCCAATTAGGGGCGTTAAGTGTAAGCTAAAAAAATACACAAACTTGTAGTGAGTTCCAAATTTAATTTTGCTGTGCTGCGGGATTTAAGTCCCCTGCTTTTCCTTGTTCTCTTTTGGGTGTGTTATTTCAAATAGTCTTGAAGTGAGGAAAAGAAAAAAGAGAAAGCCGTTCTCTCTTTTCGTAAAATTTTTTCTGTGCCGACGTGTCTTTTCAAGTGAGAATTGCTTTCTTTTGAAATTTTTCTTTTTTTAAACTTTCGATACGTGACAAAAGCTTTTCAAAGTCATAATCACTGGAAAACTCGGAAAGGATATAAACAAACTTTCGACTATCATTTCTTTTACTTGAGATAAGCAGATCATAGCTCTGACCTTCATGATAATGTTCCAACTTTATCTTTTCCACTGCTCTGAGACGATTTTTCAGATAATGTTCCATGGGGATTTGATAGGCTGGCGTATCGGATAAGTCATAAGCCACCGTCAGTTGTTGAGCAGATAAAAGTTCCAGCAACATCAAAGCATTGCGATAGCCAAAGATGAGTTCAGGCAAATCCTGCGTTTTGGGAAAATAACTTAAGGCAATCTCTTTGAGATTATCCAGTAAATCTTGAAAACTCTTGTCCACCCAGTTTTGCTTATGACTGAGCAAAGCTTCTTGGCTCTTGGTAAAGAGGCTGCCTTGGAAAAAGGCAAATTTATTATTGACTTGAGCCAGCTGATAACTGATGGCTTTTTCCTCTTCAAACCCTAAACGATGGGGACGATAGTGGTTCAGCATACGCTCTCTTAAAGAAATATTCAAGAGGACTGTGGGTATTTTTTTACTGCGGAAAATATCAAAACGGTAATAACTTTCCTTATCTAAGATGAAAAAAGACAGGAGGAAACTGTAGAAAAAGATTGTCTCACAGTTATTCTTGCTCTGTTTGTCATAAATGTATTGATAAAAAAGAGAATCTAATAATTGATAAAGATGATCGTCTTGGTAAATTTTCTTCATTTCCAAAGATTGAGTGACTTGGATATCTGTAAGTTTGCGTCTTTTTTCTGTAATAGCTAACCAACGGTAAAGTTTATCTTGGCTACTTTCCGAATAATTTACTTTTAAAGTTTCTTCAAGTTGCAGGATAAAGTCAACTTGGAACTTCGTGACTTGAAGCAACTCTGGACGAAATTTAGGATGAAGCGAATCAAACAGCAAGTAGTAAAAATAGCGTATCTGACTTTCTTCACCCACCAGCTTATTATTTTTGATTTGAAGCTCAAACTCGGCTAAAAGTTTGTTAAGCTCTTTGATTTTGCGGAACAAGGTTGATTCACTGACCAGCAAGGCTTCTGCGAGTTCAAAAATCATGTAATTTTTTTGTTCTAAAAGCAAGAGAAGCAAACGGTATTTAATGCTGTCTTGGATTAAAAAGCTGATGACCTCGTCTAAGCTTTGAGATTCTGCCAAGTTTAGGGCAAGTTTATTGTCCTGGCGCAGCACTTCCATCGGTTTTCCCATCATCTGTCCCAGATAAGAAATATCCTCTAAGTAACTTTCCACCGAAGGACGAGAGAGCTTTACCCCATCACATAATTCTTGCGCTGTTACTTTATCCCGTTTGAGGACCAACTGACGTAGAATCTTAACCTGTATTTGCTCTTTCTTTTCAAGTAAAGCTTCAATATTCACAGCTGCTCCTCTTCTTTTCTAAGCCCACGTGTTTCGTAGGCGTTTTCATATTCTCTTTCTATTTTATCACTTCACCATATTTTGTGATTAAAAATTGCTCACTCTCTACACAAGAAAATGGACAATAAAAAGAATAAGACCAAAAGTCTTATTCTTCTATTAAACTTCTAAATTTAGTTTTCCTTGCGCATAGATCGAAGCATTACCATTAAGAATATAAGCAATAGTCACGATTGGCAGGATATATTGTACCGTACCAAAGCCAAAAACTTCTGCGGCGATGAAGATTGAAGCAAAATAAGAGTTTGTTGCTGATGAAAAGACGGAAACGTAGCCGGCAGCAGCAACCAAGCCGACAGGCAAGCCCAAAAGTAAAGCTAAAGTCGCACCCAAACTTGCACCAATCGCAAAGAGTGGTGTTACTTCCCCACCTTGGAAACCTGCTGAAATACTTAAGACGGTAAAGAGCAACTTCAGGAGCCAATCGTAGGCATTGATATGTTCACCGTTAAAACTCATCGAAATCAGATTTGTTCCTAGACCTGCATAACGATCAAGATGGATAAAGATGAGTCCCAAGCTCAAAATCAATCCCATGAGCAATATTCGACGATAGGGATTAGTGAGCTTACTTGCCATATAAGTCTTCATAAAGGCCAAGCCTTGTGCAAAGATGCGCCCCACCAAGCCAAAGCAAATTGCCACAACAAGAAGCTTCAGAAGCACCAAGGGATCAATATTTAAGTCGGTATTGACAGCAAAAGAAAATTTTTCTAAACCTAGAGCATGGGATGTCGCGCTGGCCGCATAAGAACCGACCAGAGCGGGGAAAAGTGCTATGTACTCAATCTTACCTACCATCAAAATTTCAATAGCAAAGAAAGTTGCAGCGATCGGTGTTTGGAAGAGTCCGGCAAAGCCGGCTGCCATCCCCGTAATCAAGAGTACTTTTTGTGCTTCTTTGGAAGATAATTTCCCACCAACAGTATGGCCAATCGTGGCACCAATCTGAACAGCTACACCTTCTCGACCAACACTGGCACCAAAAAGGTGCGACAGCCAAGTTGAAAAGATAATCAAGGGCACCAAACGCTTAGGAATATCTTCTCGTCCCTTATTTCCCGCTTCAAAAATCAGCCCCATTCCTTTTTGGCTGTCTTTACCAAAACGCTGATAGACATAAACGATCAAAAGACCAGCCAAAGCCAAAAAAGGAAGAAAATACAAGGGGTGTGCATCCCGTGTCTCAGTAATAAAAATCAAGCCGCGTCCAAATAAAGCATCCACCGCCCCAATAATTACCCCAATCACTAGAGCTAAGACAGCATAAAGGACAGCCCATCTTGATATTCCAATTTTTATATTTTTCATGAAAAGTAATTCCCCTTACCTGTATAATAATAGCAGTGATGCAGAAATCAAAAAAATTTGACCCTGCCTCATAAAATGTTCAGGCAATTCCGCTGGGAATTGTCGTCTAACATAAGCTCCCTCAGGAGCAGCGCTGGAAGTGTATTAAAAACAGGCCGAGCACTAAGCTCGACCACTTTTAATCACGCATACCTTTGGCGCGTTGAATATCTTTAAGTTTTTCTGGTGTAATGTCTTTTCCATCTTCATCCACCAATTTTACTGCTTCAACTTGACCGCGGAGATTTTCACGTACGCTATCAAGATAGATACGGCGCAATTCAGCACGTTCTGCAGTTTCAGCTTCTGTTAGACCTTCAGCTTTGTGTTTACGTGCAAGTTCATTGATACGTTCAACTTGTTCATTTGTGATTGCCATAAGACCAATATCCTCCTTATTTTGTATTGATTAAACTAAAATCAGCCATTGTTCCTGTAAGTGCTGATAGCTCTGTAAGCAAGGCCAAACGATTGTGGCGTACTTTTTCATCTTCTGCCATAACCATTACATTTTCAAAGAAATTGTTAATGGCTGGAACACCTTTGTTGACCAGAATATCATATTTTTCAGAAGCAGACAAGTTTGCCCAACCTGCTTTAAGTTCTTCTGTAGCCTCGTGAAGGATGCCTTCAGCTTCGTTCTCAAAGAGTTCAGGGGAAACCGTTCCGACTTGCTCCGCTTTTTTCGCCAGGTTAATCACACGTGAAATGTTTTCAATCGCTGGTTTAAAAGTTGCTTCGTCCTTATGACTGTTAAGCATTGGCGCAATTTCCATCATATTAGCAATGTCCATTGTATTTGCCGCAATTGTTGCTTCGACAATATCGTGACGGATTTTCTTATCAAGTAAAAGTTTTTGCACACGCCCCTTGAGGAAATCAATCACTTGTTCTTTATTTTCATAATCAAGTGTGGCGATAAACTCAGAAAAGTCAAAGTGCCAGTTGAATTTCTCAATAATACGTGTCAAACCTTGCGCTGCACGACGCAAAGCGTAAGGGTCATTCGAGCCTGATGGGATCAAGCCTGCGCTAAAGAATGAAAGAATGCTGTCAATTTTATCTGCAGCAGCCAAAACACTTCCGACAGCAGTTTCAGGCAAGACCCCTTCAGCAGATACTGGCATATAATGCTCACGAACTGCTGCTGCTACGTTGCCATTCTCGCCTGCAAGGAGAGCATATTTTTCACCCATAACACCTTGAAGTTCATCAAATTCACCAACCATACCTGTCAAAAGGTCAAATTTGTAAATATCTGCTGCACGCGCCACATCGGTCTTTTCAGATTCTGTCAGCTTGGCAATATCCGCTAAATGTGCTGCAATTGCTTTTGTACGCGCCATATGCTCTGTTATTGAACCGATTTTTGCATGGAAAGTTACATTTTCAAGTTTCTTCACAAGATCTGCAATTTTTAATTTTTGATCTTCTTTCCAGAAAAACTCGGCATCTTCCAAACGAGCAACCAAGACTTTTTCATTACCTAAGATAACATTCTTCATGCCTTCAGCATTACCATTACGCACGGAGATAAAGTGCGGTGCAAGCTTGCCTTCTGCAGTATAAACTTCAAAATAGCGTTGATTATCACGCATTGAAGTAACCAGAACTTCTTCAGGAACTGACAAATACTTTTCATCAAAGCTCCCAACGAATGCAGTTGGGTACTCTACCAAATTATTGACTTCTTCAAGAAGTTCAACGTGTTTTTCGTCTGAGAGTTCAACTTTCCAGCCATGGTCAGTTGCGATTTTTTTGATTTGCTGGCTAATTTCAGCTTTACGTGCTCCAGCATCAACCATAACAAAATTGTCAGTCAAAACTTTCGCATAATCTGTCGCATGTCCAAGCGTAAATTCTTGGTTTGAAAGGAAGCGGTGACCACGTGTTGTATTTCCTGCCGTCACATCAAGAATTTTAAAAGGAACCACTTCAGCATCCAGTAAAGAAATCATCCATTGGATGGGACGTACGAAGAGGAAGCTGTTATTTCCCCATTTCATGTAAGTTTTGAACTGCATTTTAGAGATGACTTCATCGCCAACCTTTGTCAAAATTTCTTGTGCAGCTACGCCCGCAATATGTTTATTTGCGAAATAGTAATCCCCCTTGAGGACTAAATCGTCAGGTGTCACACCTTGTCCACGAGAGAAACCTTGAATAGCTTTTGACCAATTTCCTTCAGCATCTTTGGCAATTTTAGCAGATGGTCCTTTGACTTCTTCATCCATTGCTTCAGAATTTTCAGCAAGTCCTTCCACCAAAACAGCCAAACGACGTGGTGTTGAAAATTTACGGATAGCATCAAATTCTAAACGGTTTTCATTCAAAAAGTCCGAAAGACGTTCTGCCAATTGATTGATTGCAGGTATTACCAAGTGGGCTGGCATTTCTTCCAAGCCAATTTCAAGTAAATAGTTTGCCATTATTTTGCCTCCTGTTCTTCTGCCAACTGTGCCAGAACTTTTGTATATTTCCCTTTTTCTCCCAGATATTTCTCACGTAAGTCTTCATCTTTCAAAAGTGGGAAGCCAAGTTTAGCACGTTCTTCAATAAAGGTTTTGGCAACTTTACGTGCCATTGTACGTACGCGGTGCAGATAACCTGCACGTTCAGTTACAGAAACTGCGCCACGTGCATCCAAAAGGTTAAAAGTGTGAGAGCTCTTCAAGATAAAGTCATAAGCAGGGTGAACCAAACCTAAGTCCAGCAATTTAAGTGCTTCTGCTTCATACTTGTTAAACAAGTCCAAAAGCATATCTTGATCGGACTCTTCAAACGCAAATTTTGAATGCTCATATTCTGGCTCTTTGAAAATGTCACCGTAGAGCACGCCATTCCCCCATTCCAGATCGTAGACACTGTCCACTTCTTGGATAGCTGTTGCCAAACGTTCTAAACCATAAGTAATTTCAGAAGTTACAGAATCCACTTCAATACCACCGACTTGTTGGAAATAAGTAAACTGTGTACACTCTTGCCCATCGATCCAAACTTCCCAACCAATACCAGCACAACCCATTGATGGATTTTCCCAGTTGTCTTCTACAAAGCGAATATCATGCTCCAAAGCATCAATCCCTAGGGCAGCTAAACTTTCCAAGTAAAGTTCTTGGATATTTTTTGGTGAAGGTTTCATGACCACTTGAAATTGGTGGTGTTGGAAAAGGCGGTTAGGATTCTCACCATAACGTCCATCTGCAGGACGACGTGAAGGTTGTACATAAGCTGCTGACCAAGGTTCAGGACCATTTGAACGCAAGAAAGTATAAGGACTCATTGTTCCTGCACCAACTTCGTTATCGTAAGCTTGCATTAAGTTTGCACCTTGCTTAGCCCAAAAAGCCTGCAAAGTCAGAATCATATCTTGAAATGATAATTTATTATTTGACATTTAATTCTCCTTATTATTTATTAAGTTCATTCATTTGGCGTTTATATCCAAGGAAGTAGAAACCAGCAACGAAAATAACGCCACCAATGATATTTCCAGCATAGACAAGGCTGAAATTGCGGATAAATTCCATCCATGTTGCGCCACCTTCAAAGATTGCCGCTGGGATGGCAAAAGCATTTGCCACGCTGTGCTGGAAACCAATTGCAACAAAAGCCATTGTTGGGAACCAGATGACCATTACTTTTCCTGCTGCATCTTTGGCTCCGTAAGAAAGCCACATCGCAAGTCCAACAAACCAATTACACCCTACTCCAGAAACCAAAGTCTGAAGCCAAGTTGCATTTATTTTCGAGTGTGCAACAGTGATTAATTCCTCACGATACACACCTGTACTTGTCAAACCAACAATGTGTGCAAAAAAGAAAGCCACAAAGAAGGCGCCTAAAAGATTAAAAATAGTGATGACAATCCAGTTTTTGAGCAAATCTGAAAACTTTACTTTCTTTGCAAAGAAGGATACAGAAACAGCCGTCATATTAGACGTGATGAGCTCGCCACCACCCATTAAAATGACAATCAAACCAATCGGAAACACTGCTGCTCCGATGAAACTTGCCAAACTTCCAAAATCATCGACTACACTCGATATGACGCGGATATAAAGCAGATAACCTAGAGAGATTAACGCGCCTCCAATAAAGCCAAGGACGGCTTTTTCTAACATTGGTCGTTTGACCTTTTCTTGTCCATGGTGAATAGTTGCAGCCAATATTTCTGCTGGATTCATCATATATGTTCTACTCCTTAAAATAATATAAAAACCGCGCAATACACCTGTCCTAAGACAAAGGGTGCTATGCACGGTTCCACCTTTATTTTTTACTTCATTCGTATTGCGATGATTTTGGGCCATTTTAAATCCCGGCTTTCACTGTCCCGAGTCGCTTGCTTTACCTTAAAATTGTAGTCCTTTTTGCTGAAAATGTCAAGGCCAGACTTAAAGTTTTTACCATTTGCGATTTGAAGTGCAATAAGAGAGCTTCAGCTTGCTGAACCCTTTCTCAAAAATTATTTGTATCTTACAATAATTTGATATAATAAGTCCATCATGAAAAAATTTTTAAAGGTTATAAGTTTATTATTAGGCTTTCTTGTGGCATTTATTTTAGGACTAGTTCTTGTGTTTAATCTGTCCCCACGTCCCGGAGCTTTTGTGATCAATCGCCTTTTTGCCAAAAGTGGCGGAAAGATAACAGATCAAAAGACCTATGAGGCCACGAAGAAAAAGGTCCTTTTGAAAAGTGATCTCAGCTATACTTCAGACAAAAAAAGAAACAGCTTTGACATTTACATGCCTCAAAATTCCCAAGGGCCCGTTCCTGTAATCCTCTGGGTTCACGGTGGTGCTTATGTTGGAGGAAATAAAACCGATGTTAAAGAATTTGCCACTCGGATTGCACACGATGCTCAAGTTGCTGTCATCTGTCCTAATTATGCACTTGCACCTGATGCACAATATCCCAGCCAAATTCAGCAAATAAACGAGCTGGTACAGGATTTATTCAGCCATCAAGCAGATTATCCTTCACTTGATTTCAATCAAATTATTCTTGGAGGGGATAGCGCTGGTGCCCAGATTGCTACCCAATATGCGGCCATTCAAACCAATAAAGCTTACGCAAATGCATTACACTTCACCCCTCTTCTCACTAAGGAAAATTTAAAAGGTGTCATCTCTTATTGCGGCCCTGTAAACTTGCAGGAAAAGGCACATGATAAGTCAAACAATTTATTACTTAAAGCGTTCACCAAAACCGTGGCTTGGTCACTCTTAGGTACAACGGATTGGAAAACAAATCCGCATTTGCAACAAGCAAGTGTCGTTCCAGCCGTAACCGAAAACTATCCGCCCACTTATATTACGGATGGAAATACCCTCAGTTTCGCTTCAGAAGGTGAAGCATTGGCAGAGCGTTTAAAAGCCTTAAAGGTTCCTGTGTCTCAGCTTTTCTTTAGTGATTCCAGTAAAAAAATTGGACATGAGTATCAATTTGATTATCGTACAAAAGAAGCACAGCTCTGCTATCAGCAAACACTCCGATTCATTCAAGAACATACTCTACAACATTAAAAAAAGCTGCACCTCTTGTGCATCTTTTTTTAATGTGTGCGATTGTAAATAATGCTTGAGATAAAGGACAATACGATAATAATCCCACCAAGTAAACCTGTCACTGCTTCGCCGATTTCCCAATGGATACTTGCCAAAATCAGAATGGCTAAGGTAAGAATCGCCCAATGCGCACCGTGCTCTAAATAAACAAGTTCATTCAGTGTCCCTTTTTCTACCAAGTAAAGGGTCAATGAACGGACAAACATTGCCCCGATAACACCTAGCCCAAGCAGGATAATAATAGGATCTGAAGTAATGGCGAAGGCACCAATAACACCATCAAAACTAAAGGAAGCGTCAATAACCTCGAGATAAAGAAAGAGCGAGAAAGCAGCTCTTCCCACAGCGTAAGTGGCCTGACCTGCTGTTTCGGTAGGCATATGTTCAGTCATCATATCGCCAAAGCCATTTACCAACATATAAGTTACAATCCCCAAAATACCTGAGAATAGAACAGTATGTGCATCAGCTGCGATAAATTCAGCAGTTAATAAAAGAATAATCATTGAAATTATCGCATTTGCCGCAGGAAAATGGCCGATTTGTTGTAAGACTTTCTCAGGCAATTTTAGCCACGTATGTGCCCTTTGATCAAAGAAAAAGCCAAGTGCAAGCATCAAAAGAAACATGCCACCAAATGCAGCGATAGAGGGATGCGCATGGTGCAAAATATAACCGTAGGTCCCTGGCACACTAGGATCACCTTTTTCTAAAGCTAAGCGCATGGCACTTATCGGATCCAGTTTTGCGGAGACACCAACAATCAAAAGCGGAAAGACCAGGCGCATACCCACAACAGCAATTAAAATCCCTACCGTCAAAAATATTTTACGCCAAGCATGGCTCATACGCTCCAAAATACGTGCATTAACAATGGCATTATCCATGGAAAGTGAAATTTCCAACACTGCAAGGATAGCGGTAATCATTAAACCATCCCATCCAGCATAGAGGTAAGCGATAATCAATGCAATAATACTAACAATAAACGAGCTTCTAAAAATTTTCATAAATCCCTTTTTTCTAAATATCAACTTCTACAAGTTGCTTTTCCCCTTTTGCTCCGGAAATTTTTCCACTGAATTGTTCAATCAAATCAGCTAAAAGTTGCTCCGCCTTATCCAAGTCAACAAAAAGCTTGACCGTAACATCGGAGAGAAATTCACTCTCTGAGATGACTAAACCTTGAGCACTCAAAAAGCGCTGTAGGCCGTCATAATTTCCGTAATCAAGAGTCAAGATTAATTGCTCCTGTGGGACAAATTTGACCAGACCGACCTGATCTAGAGCATGGCCTACACTTCCGGCATAGGCACGAATTAAACCACCAGCTCCAAGTTTGATTCCCCCAAAATATCGCGTCACAACTGCACAAACGTTGGTAATTTCTCTTTTCTTAAGAATTTCCAGCATGGGTACACCAGCCGTTCCCGAAGGTTCTCCATCATCACTTGAACGCTGGATTTCCTGACGCTCTCCTAAAGTAAAGGCTGAGCAATTATGATTTGCCTTATGATGCTCTTTTTTTATTTCAGAAATAAAGGCACGGGCTTCTTCCTCAGTATAAACGCGCTTCAAATGGCAAATGAAGCGCGATTTTTTGATTTCTTCTTCTGCAATGAAGTCCTTTTTTATGGTAATTGTCATAAATAAATTTTATCAAAAATAGTGAAAACATGCGACTTTTTTCGTCTTAAATGTATGGATGAATTATATGGTAGACTCCTTTTACAAAAAGAATTGACGAAACTTCCAGATAAAGCAACACTTTTTGATGGGATGCAAGATGTTTCCAAAACAGTGATGATGTGCAACCGCTGTGGCAAAAAGATCAAGAAAAAAGAGGTCCTTCTCCCTGTTGGTGCTTATTATTGTCCTCATTGTATTCAAATGGGACGTGTTCGCTCGGATGAAAAACTTTACCACCTTCCACAGGAGAATTTTTCAGCAGCTTCTTTTCTCAACTGGCAGGGAAAACTCACAGCATCTCAGCAACATGTATCCGATAGCCTAGTCAAATTGCATCAGCAACAAAAAACAGTACTGGTACAGGCGGTTACTGGTGCAGGAAAAACCGAAATGATTTATCAGAGCATTGATAACACTCTTAAAAAAGGAAAAGCTGTTGGTTTAACTAGCCCGCGTATTGATGTCTGTCTAGAGCTCTATCATCGCTTAAAGAGAGATTTTTCTTGTCCCATCTCGCTTTTGCACGGAAAGAGTGAAAAATACAGCCGCTCACCACTCGTAATTGCAACGACACATCAGCTTATGCGTTTTCGCCATGCCTTTGACTTACTCATTCTTGATGAGGTTGATGCCTTTCCCTTTCCAGACAATGAAATGCTTTATTTTGCGCTGACTCAAGCCCGTAAACCTTCTTCAAGCTTGATTTATCTTACTGCAACCACCACCGATAATTTGGAAAAACAAGTCAAATTAGGACAAATCGAGAAGCTACAGCTTCCACGACGTTTTCATGGTTTTCCTCTGGTACTCCCGCAATTTTTTTGGCAAAGCAAGTTTTACAAAATGGTCAAAAAACAACGCGAATCTGGTTTTCCCTTACTTATCTTTGTTCCTGAAATAAGACAGGGAGAAAAACTCTGCCAAGATTTACAGAGTAATTTTCCTCATGAAGAAATTGCTTTTGTAGCGTCAACAAGTCTTGAACGCTTAGAGGCTGTGGAACGCTTTCGTCAGGGTAATATTTCTATCCTTGTCTCAACGACCATTTTAGAACGTGGTGTAACTTTCCCTAAGGTTGACGTTTTTGTGTTTCAAAGTCACCACTATAATTTCACAAGATCAAGCCTCATCCAAATTGCCGGACGAGTAGGTCGAAGTACCGAAAGACCTGAGGGTAAGGTATTTTTCTTTCATCTAGGAAAAACAACAGCGATGTTGGAAGCCTATAAGAATATCAGAAATATGAATAAAGCAGGAGGGTTCCTATGATTTGTTTACTTTGCCATGCTAAGTACACGCTTGAACCCACCTTCCATCAGCTTTTTCTCTTAAAACACCCTTCTCCTGGACTTTGCACAAGCTGTCACGAGCAGTTTCAATTGATTACTCCCCCTTATTGCAGCCGATGTTATAAGACAGGCATAAAGGATGTCTGCTCTGACTGCAAGATTTGGGAAAAGGAAGGAATTATAGTCAATCATCAAGCCGTCTTTACCTATAATACAGCTATGGAAGACTTCTTTAGTCGTTATAAATTTATGGGAGATTATCGCCTACATCATGTTTTTCATCAATATTTCAAAGCAGAAAAAGGCTATACAATTGTTCCAATCCCCGTGAGTAAACAACGTTTTCAGGAGAGGGGGTTTAATCAGGTCATGGCACTCCTGCAGCCCCTTCCCTTTAATTCTCTTCTGGAAAAAGAAGACGGTCCTGCGCAAAATACACTTACCAGAGTTGAACGTCTTAACAACAAAAATACCTTTACTTTAAAAGCAAAGGTAAAAGTACCAGATAAAATTTTACTGGTGGATGACGTTTATACTACCGGACGAACGCTCCAGCATGCGATATCTGTCTTAAAACAAGGTGGAGCTCAGGAAATAAAAACCTTTTCCTTATGTCGTTGAGTTTAAAAGAAAAGGTGCCAGATTTTAGGCAAGAAGATAAACGCAGCAACAATCACGGCAAAACCAGAAATGACTAAAACAGCTCCTGCAGCCATATCTTTGGCTCTTTTGGCGCGCAAATGGAACTGATAATCTGCAGCCAAATCAACCACATTCTCAATAGCCGAATTGAAGAGCTCTGCCATAAAGACTAAAAAGATGGCAAGGAAAAGGAAAAGCCACTCAAATTCTTGAATTTGTAAAGCAACGCCCAAGATCAAAGCCAGCACACCAGAAAGCGTATGCTTGCGCATATTTCTTTCTTCTTTAAAGGCTGTCCAGATCCCTGTTATTGCAAACTCCATACTGGAAATAACATTTGTATTTTTCCAACGTTTGCGTTGCGTATTCTCTGGGACTTCGCCATCCGCAAAGTCTTCCTTATTGAAAATTTTTACATCTTTTTCTTTATCTCTTAAGTCCATAAGCAGTCAAAATCTCCTCTTGAAGTCCGAACATTTCTGCTTCTTCTTCTGGAGAATAATGATCGTAACCATTAATGTGTAAGAAGCCATGAACAGCTAACCAGCCATATTCACGTTCAAGGGAATGTCCATAATCTGCTGCTTGCTCGGCAGCTTTATCGATTGAGATAAAGAGTTCACCAATAAAAGGATCAAGCTCATCCATCAACTCTTCTGGAATATCCATATCTTCATCAAAGAAAAACTCATCTTCATCAGGTTTATATTCAAGCGAGATAACATCCGTAGGTACGTCTTTCTCTCTATATTCCAGATTAATTTCTTGTGAGCGCGCATTATCCACGAAAGTGACAGACATTTCTTTTGAGTCGGCGAGATTTATATAATCTGCAGCAAAGCTTAATAACTTTTCAGTTTGCTCAATAATTTCTTTTGAAACTTTTTCTGTTTCATCAACTAATTCTATATACATTCTTTTCCCTTATATGTTTTCGGTGTTCTCTCTCATTTTTTTCGCAAATTCTAAGAG
Source organism: Lactococcus garvieae subsp. garvieae (assembly GCF_029024465.1). Classification (NCBI taxonomy): domain Bacteria; kingdom Bacillati; phylum Bacillota; class Bacilli; order Lactobacillales; family Streptococcaceae; genus Lactococcus; species Lactococcus garvieae. The sequence goes on along the minus strand of NZ_CP118950.1, from coordinate 834,462 downwards.
CGGTGTTCTTGTCGAAGGCATAATGTTTTCTGGCAACTGGTCAAAGGCAAACCATTGCGCATCCAAAACTTCACTTTCTTCAAAAACCATTTGACCTGAAAAATCCTGGCTGACATAAACAGTATCCACGACATGAACTTCATCACCATTTGGATAACAGAAATGCTGTTCTTCTCCAGAACACACCGTAAATAACTCCATGTTCTCTACAGTCAAACCTATTTCTTCAAAAAGTTCTCTACTGGCAGCTTCCTCTGCTGTTTCTCCAGGTTCGATTGAACCGCCATGATAAGACCAACACCCTGTATCCTTACGTTTCTGCAGCAAGATGCCTTCTTCATTATAGATAATTATGCTGGCACATGCAACTACAAGTGGACGTGGGCCCAAAACTTTACGTAAGTCGAGAACATAACCTTCAGACATCTTACTCCCCTTTTTTCTCGTAAGCATTAATAATTTGAGCTACAACAGGATGACGAACGACGTCCTTAGCTGTAAAGTAGACAAAATCAATACTATTTAAACCAGAAAGCTTTTCTTTTGCGTCAATCAAACCAGACTTGGCTTTAGCCGGCAAATCAATCTGTGAAATATCACCATTGACAATCATTTTTGAGTTGAAACCTAAACGGGTCAAGAACATTTTCATTTGCATCGTTGTGGTGTTTTGCGCTTCATCCAAGATAACAAAGGCATCATCTAAAGTACGTCCACGCATGTATGCTAAAGGTGCAATTTCAATAATCCCACGCTCCATCATACGTTCCGTTGCATTTTTTCCCAAAATTTGGAACAGTGCATCATAAACAGGGCGAAGATAAGGATCTACTTTTTCTTGCAAATCTCCCGGTAAGAATCCCAGATTTTCACCCGCCTCAACGGCCGGACGTGTCAAAATAATCCGTTTCACCTGACCGTTACGCAATGCTTGGACGGCCATAACGACAGCCAAAAAAGTTTTCCCAGTCCCAGCAGGGCCAATGCCAAAGACGACATCATGCTGTTTCACACTGTCTACATAGAGCTTTTGCCCCACATTTTTTAACCGAATTGGTGTCCCAACCGCATCTTTAGTGAGCTCAATTTCATAAAGTGTAATGAAATTTTCGATATTATCTTCAAGCACCATTTTAACTGCAATCATCGCATCAGAGCTATGGACAGGTAACCCACGAGAAATCAAAACTAAAAGAGCCTGTAAAACTTTACGTGCTTGCTCAGGTGCTACTTCGTTATCAGCAAAAATCTGTACCCGCTCCCCACGATAGTTTATATCAACAGCAAGTTGAGATTCAATCAACTGTGCATTTTTATCCTGTGAACCAAAAAGTAAAACTGCATCTTCTGGATTTTCCAACTTAAATTCTACGGAATGTCTAGCCAAACAAATACCTTCCTGTTCTTTTATTTATAATCTTTGTCTCATTATACCATATTTCAAGGTTTATACGCTTCCATACCTTTCATGCAATAAAAAAGCATTGGGAGACCCTAATGCTTTTTACTTAATTTTTGTATAAGGAAGGCCAATCGAATCAGCCAGCGCAGACGAAACTATTTTCCCTTTATAAACACTCATGCCAGAGCGCAACGGCTCACTAAGATTAAGTGCTTCTTCTAAACCATGGTCGGCAATCCCTTTCAAGTATTCTATATTCCCTTTCGACATGACCAAAGTTGAAGTCCGAGGTGTGGCCCCTGGCATATTTGGCACCGCATAATGAACGATGCCATGTCTTGTAAACACAGGATCTGCATGATTCGTTGCATGATCAATAGTTTCAACTGTTCCCCCTTGATCAATAGCAATATCAACGATTACAGCGCCTGGTTTCATTGACTGTACCATATACTCCTTCACAAGCTTAGGTGGTTTAGCACCTGGAATCAGAATTGTCGAAATAAAAACATCTGCTTTTTTCATGTGCTCTTCAAGTGCTTCGGGTGTTGACTTTACGACCTGCAGTTTTTTACCAAGGTAACGTGTTTCCAGTTCTTGAATACGTGTATCACTAAGCTCTAAAATAAGAACAGAACAACCAATACTCAAAGCAATATCTGCTGCATTTTCCGCTGCAGTCCCCCCACCAAATATGACGATATGTCCTGCTTCTACACCACTTTCGGGAATGCCTGGGAGTAGAATTCCTTGTCCCCCATGTTGTTTTTCCAAATAATATTGTCCAATATTCACGGCACGTCGTCCTGCGATGGCACTCAAAGGTTTGAGTAATGGAAAAATTCCATCTGCAGCAATATTTTCAGCCGAAAAAGCCGTCACATTCATTTCTATCATTTTTTCAACACACGCTTTATTCGCAGGCAAATGTAAAAATCCCCAGATGATTTGCCCCTCTTTAAGGTATTGATATTCTTCCTCTAAGGGCTCTTTTACGCGAACCATCAGTTCTGCTTCCCAAGCTTTTTCACGTTCAACAATCTCGGCACCCGCTGCGATATACTGCTCATTGGGAAAGCCAGCACCAAAACCTGCATTATTTTCGACATAGAGCGTATGCCCAGCCTCTACCAAAATTTTTACATTTTCCGGTGTCATTCCGACACGTGCTTCCCCTTGTTTCAAGTCTTTTACTACAGCAATTTTCATTGTTTTCTCCTTCATTTCAACTCAAAATTATAGAATAAATATACCATAAATAAAGCGCTTAACTTACAGAAAGGGAAAATAACACTCTCTTTTCAGAATAATAAGACAATGTTGTTTTCTATTCTACAAAGTATATTTTTGGTGAAAAGTAAAATGTATTTACGTCTAAAAAAGTAAAAGACAAAAAAAGTTGTTGAAAAGAGATGTTTACACTAAAAAATGTTTAAGTAATAATAAAAACAGAATACTTCTTTCCTTACTGTAATCTGTCCATTAAGAGCGACTTTCCCAGTGTATTTTCTTTTATATTTGCAAAAAAAAAGCCCCTCCGAAGAGAGACTCGTTTACCATTATTTAGCTACTGCTGGGTAAACTGAAACGTGTTTTTTACCACGTTTCATTTCAAATTTAACGTGTCCTTCGATTTTAGCGAAGAGAGTGTCATCGCCACCACGACCAACGTTAGCACCTGGATGGATATGTGTACCACGTTGACGGAAAAGGATTGAACCGCCGCTTACAAGTTCACCGTCAGATGCTTTAGCACCAAGACGTTTAGCTTGTGAGTCACGACCATTGGAAGTAGAACCCCCACCTTTTTTGTGGGCGAAGAGTTGCAGATTAAGTTCAAGCATTATATTGCCCTCCATTTTCAATTTTAAGTGTAATGTATTGGCTGTAATTATTTGTTACTTCTCGCATAGCATTTTCAAAAGCTTGGAGAAGTGTTTGAGCCAATTCGCCTTGTCTTTCAGGAGTACTCAAAGGTATTTCAACATAAAGATAACCATCTTCCATGTTGGCAATAGGTTTAATCTTTGCCATTTCATAAAGATTGTTTGCTGTTGTAATTGACAACACACTCACAGCTGCACAGACCACATCGTGGCCATATTCACCTGATTCAGCATGCCCAGAGATTTCATAGGAAACTATTTTATCTCGCTTTGTCCTGATAACCGCTTCAATCATGCCTTAAGCGTTGATTGATTTGATAACAACCTTAGTGTAAGGTTGACGGTGACCTTGTTTACGGTGTGAGTGTTTTTTAGGTTTATATTGGAAAGTAACAACTTTCTTTTGTTTACCATGTTTTTCAACTTCACCGACAACTGTTGCACCTGAAACGAGTGGAGCACCAACTTTAGTAGTAGCACCGCCGACAAGAACAACTTCATCAAAAGTTACAGTTTGACCAGCTTCAACGTTAAGTTTTTCAACGTAGATAACTTGTCCTTCTTCAACTTTGACTTGTTTACCACCAGTTTTGATGATTGCGTAGTTTGACATTGTGATTCCTCCTTGTTAGATTTTGTGCCGTAAAACGGCTGTAAGACTCGCCTTGGACCGTGAGCTTATGCTACTTAAACGGTACCTCGTGCGGTTGTACTTTATGGGAGACCACAAAGACAACTATATAAGTATAACAGAAAATATTCTTCAATTCAAGTGGGATGCAAGCTTTTTTGCTTCTATTTATCAATAAAAATTAAGTCAGTATTCATCAGTCGCTTCGTTACAAAGAATATAAGGTAAACCTTCCTTAAACAAATCCTCTTACTTAGGCACTACCGTAGTTAAACCTTTACGGTATACTGTTATGTCTAACGGAAGCGGCGAGCTTTTATCTCCATCGATTCTTGAATAGGGAATGTCTTGTTTTTTATTAGATTGGGCACTTATTTCTAAGTGTTCTGTGTCAAAATAAGTAATTTCCATAAAATCTTCGAGTTGGCCCTTGCGTAACTTATTAAGATGGAATAAAATTTTAAGTAAATTAATTTCTTTCAATGAATATACTCGGATAAGACCATCGTCTACCTTAGCATCAAGGGACAAGGCCTGTCTTCCGCCAATCGTATCGGTCATCGTAATTAATAATAATTTCGTTTTTAAGGCTTTCGTTTTGCCATTATATTTGAGCTCAATACGATAACTTTTATTATGGCGGATAACTTTATAAGCATCCTTCAAGTAAGCAAAGGGTCCAAATTTTTTCTTCTCCGAGCTGCTCACGTTTTGAGCAATATCTGCCAAGATCCCTAATGTTAAACTGGAAATCATATAATCATCGTTGACTTTAGCAATATCAAATTTTTGTAACTTGCCCTCATTGAGATTTTGTAAGGCAGCCTCTATATCCTGAGGAATATGGAGTGATTTTGACAAGTTATTGACCGTACCATTGGGAACGATACCTAAGATAGATTTACTGCCTCCCTCAAATACACCACCACACACTTTATTAATCGTTCCATCTCCCCCAAGGGCCACTACAAGATCTGTGTTTTCTTGACTTGCTTTTTTAGCTAAACGTACGGCATCTTCTGGGCTATCTGGATTGATATATTCCACATGAGAGGCTTTGTTTTCTTCTTTTCCAAAAATTTTTTTAATTGTATTTAATACTTCGTTTTCGTCATTTTTTCCTGATTTTTCATTATAAAATACTTTTACTTCTTTCATTTTGACCTCCCTTATCGTCTTTATTTTACCATAGCTTTTCCTTAAGGTAAAAAAAAGCTGCTCTGCTTTTAAGATATTAAAAAAACCACAGTTTATTTTTCTGTGATTTTTTCTACGTCTTTTACGATGTCAACTTGATAAACAACACGTGGATTAAACAATATCCTTACTAATGTATTAATCAAGAGCATAATCCATGCAAAGGATAGGCTAAAGGAAAGAATTTCAAATGCAGTTAAGTTCAGATAATAGAACGGATGCCATAAAAAATAACCAAAAACAATCAGACCTGCCAAGCCATAAGAAATCCGGTACATGTTTTTATCTAAGTCAGGTAAAAACCAACGAATGCCTAAGATTGATAAACTCATAAACAAGACAATGAGCTGAGCTGCCACATCGTGCATAATGTGCGCTAAACCGTCGCCATTATTAGGAATCAGGCCAACTAAAGCAATAGAAATGGCACATAAAGTTAATAAGATTTGCAAAATCATAAATCGTATACGATGTCCTAATTTTTCACGAATCGATACAAATATATAATCAAATAAAGCAATCATCAAGGCAGCCGAAACAACCAAAGTCATATTAAACTGTAAGCTTGTATTGGATTCACTCGTTCCTAAAAGGCTAAAGTTCTTTTGCCACCAGTATTGGTTATTGTTGGCGGCCATACTTGCCACAAGTCCACCGACAGAAACCATAATAAGCATGTTGATCATCATTTGGATAGAGAATGTGTCTACAGCGAAAATTAACAAGTAATTTAAAATGCCAGAAAAGATTGCAAAAATCAACATGGATGTAAAAACATCAAAACTCAAGCCATAAAAAAGCTGGTTCAAGAACCAAAATAAGGCAACTAATCCTAGCGTGACGATAATAAAAACAGAAAGAATAACAGAGGGAAAAGTTCGCCAGTACACGCGCGGCAACATGGTATGATAAAGCTCTTTGCGCTTCTTAATAAAAGCAATGATGAAGGAGGTCAAAGCGATTGTATTGGCAATAACTAAAACCCCCGTCGAGATTGAAGCTGTTCCTGAAAGTTTAATCTGACTCAGACCCATTACCTGACTGGCAACAAAAAAGAGGAGTGTACTAAGCGCTGTGGGGATCAGAAAGACCCGCGCTGCCTCTTCTCTCTTGTGGGGTGTTTTTGCACGTATGGTGAAGCTATTTTTATTATTTTCAACGACTTCGATTTCCTTTTCACCTGACAACTCCAGCTGGTCGTACAGTTCCTCAGGGAGTAATATTTTTTTCATCTTTAACTCATTTTCCAATCAATTCTCATTCGATACTCCCCAATAGGGATATCATTTTGAGCTAAACGGTACTTCAACTTCACATGTTTTAACTCTTCATTCATATGAAAACCATCTGTCAAAATCTCCAAACGCCCTAAGCCCTCATAAAGAGTGTGTGTCGGAAGTTCTTTGTGAAAACGCATGACAACTGGTTTTTCAGCGTAACGAGTCATGCTCAACTCTTTGTCATCAAACTTTATCAAGACTTTTTCTTCTTCAGCATTCTTATAATATAATGCAATTTTATTCCCTAACTTTTTCACATCCCCTTCAAAAGTTTCACGAATAAATTCTTCTTGTCCATCAATAACAATACGATTCCGAATAATAATTTCCATAACTGTTATTTTACTATAACTTGCCTTATTAGTAAAATGGCAATTTATGTCAATTTCGGTTATAATTATATTACAGTAATGCAAGAGTTTTCATTAAGTTAGAGTCTTTCTTAACGACGCTTTGTCGAAAAACTTATCTTGAAACCACAACTTGTTCAATTACATCAAGATAATTGCATGCAAAATGCAAAGGAGGTTGTATGGCACAGCTCGAAAAAGTTTTTCGTGACCCCGTTCATGATTATATTCATGTCGAAAACGAAACAATTTATGATTTAATTAACACTGCAGAATTCCAGCGTTTACGTCGTATAAAACAACTGGGAACTTCCTCATACACTTTTCACGGAGCCGAGCATAGTCGCTTTTCTCATTGTATGGGGGTTTATCATATCGCTAAAACAATCACTGAATGGTTCACTAAGCGTTATCCTGAAACTTGGAATCCAGAAGAAAATTTAGTTACACAGTGTGCAGCTTTATTACATGATGTTGGCCATGGCGCTTATTCTCATACCTTTGAGGGCCTCTTTGGCACAGATCACGAAGCCATGACACGTGAGATTATTACCTCTCCAGCTACTGAAATCAATGCGGTTTTACGCAGAGTGAGTCCTGACTTTCCTGAGCAGGTCGCTTCTGTCATTTCCCATGATTATCCTAATCCCCAAGTGGTGCAACTTATTTCCAGTCAAATTGATGCGGACCGTATGGATTATCTCTTAAGAGATGCTTATTATACTGGGGCAGTTTATGGGCAGTTTGATTTGACTCGGATTCTGCGTGTGATCGCGCCTCATGAAGATGGCATTGTCTTCAGAATTTCTGGTATGCATGCCGTTGAGGATTACATCGTGAGCCGTTACCAAATGTACATGCAGGTTTACTTCCATCCGGCAAGTCGCTCCATGGAAGTCATTCTCCAAAATTTGCTTAAACGTGCTAAATATTTATACCAATTTAATCACGATTACTTTGCGCAAACAAGTCCCTGTTTAGTTCCTTTCTTTGAGAATAAACAAACTTTGCACGATTATCTCGCCTTGGATGATGGTGTGATGAATACTTATTTTCAAACCTGGATGGCGAACGAAGATGACATCTTGTCTAAACTTGCTCAGATGTATATCAACCGTCACCTCTTAAAATCCTTGGAGTACAATCAGGGGCAAGAAAAACAGCTGGATCTTTTTAACTCTGATACACCGCTTTTGGACAAACTGCGCAATCAAGTGGAAAAAGCTGGCTTTGACCCGCAATATTTCACGGGAACAAACAGTAATTTCGATCTTCCTTATGACTTTTATCGTCCCAACTCGAATAAACCTCGAACACAGATTGAAATTTTACAAAAAGACGGTAGCCTCATTGAGCTTTCCGAGGTGTCTCCTATTGTGGCAAGTTTAGCCGGCACTATTCATGGGAACAGCCGCTTCTACTTCCCCAAAATTATGTTGGAGAATCCTGAATTCATCATCTTTATGCACACCAACCTTTAATTAGAAAAGAGAAAAATAAAATGATTAAACTTATCGCTATTGACATCGATGGTACACTATTGGACCCGGAACGTAAAATCACGCCTGAAGTTAAGCAGGCAATTGCTGAAGCTAAAGCAGCTGGAGTTAAGGTTGTTATTACAACAGGGCGTCCTCTTATGGGTGTTCATGATATTCTGGAAGAACTTGAATTGACGGAATACAGTGATTATGTCATCACTTATAATGGTGCTTTAGTGCAACGTGCGACTGGCGAAGAATTTATCATGGAAACCTTAGAGGCTGAGGATGTTCTTGATATTGATGCTGCCGCTCGTAAAATCGGTGTACATATGCATGCCATCACTAAAAAAGGAATCTACACAAGTAATCGTGACATCGGTAAATATACTATTCACGAAGCTTCCTTGGTTAATATGCCCCTTTATTTCCGTCAACCTGAAGAAATTGCAGCACTTGAAGTTGCAAAAGTAATGATGATTGATGAGCCTGAAGTTTTAGACAATGCCATCGCCTACTTGCCTTTTGAATTTTTCGAACGTTATAACATGGTCAAATCAACTCCATTTTATCTGGAATTTATGAATAAAAAAGCCAGCAAAGGGAATGCGGTACTGCACTTAGCTAAAAAGCTCTTCCTAGATGTGGACGAGTTAATGGCTATTGGCGACCAAGAAAATGACCGTTCTATGCTGGAAGCTGTTGGAAACCCAGTTGTCATGGGCAATGGTAAAGAAGAACTGAAGAAAATTGCCAAATATGTCACAAAATCTAATGCTGAATCTGGTGTCGCGCATGCCATTAACGAATGGGTTTTGAAAGATTATGAATAAGCTTGCTGAAGAAACCTTTGGTCAGAGTAGCCACTTTTGGTATGACGGACTTCCGCTTTATAAAGAGGGGACCTATGTAAAGGAACTCCAACTTTCTGAACCACTTAAAACGATTCTTTTACAGGTAAAGGCTGATTTTCATAGAAAAGAAGCCACTGAATATTTCTGGTATATATACGGAAATGAACAGACACAGGATGCTCTGCATGAAAAAGTGCGCCCAAATATTATGATTCGGTATCAGTCAGGGGAATTCTTCGTCCGCATGAATATTGCCGATGCGGATTTTGCTTTATCTTTGGAGCGCGTGCTTGATTTTGAAACAGAACTCAGGGAACAATTAAAAAAAGCAATCTTTTAAAAGATTGCTTTTTTGTTTTTAGCTTCTGCCTTTTGTGAAGAATGTTGGATCAGCTGCACGCTCTGCAATTAAAGCATTGATTTCTTCATCAGATAAGCTGAGCTCTTCCACACAGCTTTGTGAACAACAGCCTTCAAAGCGCTCTGCACAATTTTCACACTGGATAAATAAACAATGACAAGCTTTATTTTTACAGTTTGTGTGCATGTCACAAGCTTCGCCACATTGTGGGCATGTTGAGAGAACATCATCTGTAATACGCTCTCCCATACGTTCATCAAATACGAAGTTTTTACCGATAAATTCAATAGGTAAATCTTGTTCTTTGGCTTTACGCGCGTATTCAATAATTCCGCCTTCCACGTGGTAAACATTTTCAAAACCTTTATGCTTCATAAAGGCACTTGCTTTTTCACAACGAATTCCACCTGTACAGTACATGACAATATTTTTATCTTTATCGTCTTTAAGCATATCTGCAGCCATTGGTAACTGTTCACGGAAAGTTGCAGATGGTACTTCTAAAGCATCCTTGAAGTGTCCTACTTCATATTCGTAGTGGTTACGCATATCAACAAAGATTGTGTCTTCCTTACCGAGCCTCTCGTTCACTTCTTCAGCTTTTAAGTAATGCCCGACATCTGAAGGATCAAATGTTGGATCGTCAATACCATCTGCAACAATTTTATTGCGGACTTTCATGCGTAAGACCCAGAAAGATTTTCCATCATCTTTAATCGCATAGTTCAGACGAAGTCCATCAAGTTCTGGCGCTGTTTGGTAGAGTGTCGTTTTAAACTTTTCCAAATTAGGAGTAGGCACACTGATTTGTGCATTGATTCCTTCTTTCGCAATATAAACACGGCCGAAAACTTTTAAATCCTCGAATTTCATGTAAAGATTATCACGAAATTCTTGTGGGTCAGCAATATTAAAGTATTTATAAAAAGAAATAGTTGTACGGGGCTCTGTTTCAGCCTCTAAGCGTTCTTTTAATTCTTTATTTGAAATTTTATTGTGTAAGATAGTCATGTTTCTATGGTAGCATAGCTTTATATTTTTCTTAAGAAATGCGCTTGTGTTTTTTTGCACAATATTTGCTATAAAAAAGAAACACCATCAAGAAAGTGTTTCTTTTTCTTCTTCTTCGGCAAGTTGCTCAAGTTTTTTCATACGACTCATCAGCTGTCTTTCCCCCAAGAGAATGACCAACAATAATAAGCCCCAACCTGCTAGGATTCCCGCTGTGCGCATCAGACCGTCACCATGATAGGTCAAAAAGATACGTTCTGGATGTTCATTATCCACGTAAATTTTGATTTCTGTGTCAATCGTACCCAAGTTTCTAAAATAAGTGTCCAAGGGCCGTACTTGGTGGCTAACACCTTCAAAAGTGTAGTTGACCTCTTTTAATGCTTCATCTCCGCGGACAACTACACCTTGAGTTTCAGTTTTTGTGACATTCTTATTGGCCATATGAACCCCAGTAAAAAAGAGGGAGCCTGAGATTAATGCTAAGCCAACAACGAGTAAGAGGATTCTTGAAATCCCCTGCAGTATTTTTACCGTATTCTTCATATATAACCTATATAAATTCTAATCTTAATTTTGATCTCCTCTATTATATCAAAATTATCCTTAGGACTCTAGTTAACTATAATTTATAAGCTCACAAATTTATTTTCTGTAGAAATATTCTTCAGCAGGACTGTTGAATCCCCCTTGCACTAAAAGCAAGCGTGGTTTAGAGGTATCGGATTGATCTCCATAAGGATTTTTTTCTCCAATCTTTAATATTTCGATTGCTGCTCCAGTACGAGCTACACCAGTCGCCATTCGAATGTTTAGTACTTTTTGCCCTGAGCTTACACTATCAACAGTAATTTCCTGTGCCTTGCCATTAAGAGTTGCACTTTGGTCAGGGTTGATTATTAAAACATTGCCATTTCCAGCCACCCATGTGCCGACCAGAGTTGTAAAATCATTATTTAAAATTGCCGCTTCATCCAAATCAACTGCTTGTGCCTCTGTACTTGAGTCTGGAGTAACCTCGGTCGAACTTTCTGGCTCTGAGCTTGGTTCCACTTCTTCTTGGCTACTTGTTTCACTTTCAACACTTTTTGTCTGTTCAGTAGCCACTGAGCTTCCCGTCTTAGATGTCTGACTTGTCCTCTCTGTTTTTTCTTCCGAAGACTTTGTTTTGGAGGCTTTTTCGGACGAACAAGCAGCCAGGGTCAATGACATAAGTGCAACACCAGATAACATGATTAATTTTTTCATACTTTTTTACTCCTTGTTTCCATTTTAATACAAAGTCACAAGAAAAGAAAGCGCGCTCAATTTAGCGCCACGGGATAAAAATTACTTTGATTTTATCGGACAGCTGGACAAGTCTTCAAAATGATAGAAATCTATGGTACACTCTAAGGAAGTACTCGCTTCTAATAGTGATTGTTGAGGAGAAACAATGAATTTTAAATATATTAACATGGCTTCCTATAATCGTCTTTCTCATTTTGAATATTTTAAGAGTCTTGCTCAACCTTATGTTGGAGTGACTGTGAACGTAAATATTACAAAACTTGTTGCAACGATAAAAGAGAATAAGTTACCTTTTTTCTTAACCATCTGTTACTGTGTGTCCCAAGCAGCAAACGGCGTTTCAGAATTTAAGCAACGTATCGTTGAAAATAAAATAATAGAATTTGATAACTGTCAAACTTCACACACTGTTGCCTTAGATGATGGCACCTATACTTACTGCAATCTTGATTATACGCCTGATTTTGGTGCATTTTTGAGCTATGCCTTGAAAGAGCAAGAAAAATCTAAAGCCACGCGCTCTATTAATGAGGAGGCTACTGACTCTTTAAATAAATTATTTATTTCCACGCTCCCATGGCTCTCTTTTACTTCTATGATTAATCCGACACCAGTTCCTGCGGACAGCAATCCAAGAATCACCTGGGGAAAGTATTTTGAGCAAAACAATGAACTCTTGCTTCCCCTTTCTGTTCTTGCGCACCACGCTCTTATTGATGGAGCACACATCGCAGCGTTCTATACCTTATTGGATGAAGAAATCGAAAAATTAGTCCAAAGCTATCAATAAACAAAAATGCCTGTTATCTTTTTTCAGTCAACACCATTAGAACTTGACTTGCGGTTCTGTTATAATTTAACTATGAAAAAATTAGCACTGCTTTCAGATTTGCATCTGGATGTTAATCAATTTACAGATTCTGAAATTCAAGTTTTAATTGATACTCTGCAAGAGCAGTCTGTGACAGACTTGCACTTTGCAGGAGACATGTCCAACGACTACAAAAAAATTACAGCACCTTTTTTTAATCAATTGTCAAAGCGTTTCGATATTAGCCATAATCTTGGCAACCATGATATGGTACATTTATCCGAAAAAGAAATTAATGCACAGGATTTTTCACTTAAGTATTTTGAGGATACACTTTTGATTAGTTTTCACGGCTGGTATGATTACTCTTTTACTCAAGATTACTCAAAGGAGAAGCTCTTAGCTTTTAAGAATAGTTTTTACTTTGATCGCAAAATTCATCGTGATTATAGCGATGCTCTTACGACACAACATACGCTTCACACTCTCGAAAGTATTTTGGAAAATCTCGATTTTTCTGGCCGTATCATTATTGCAATGCATTTTGTTCCACACAAAGCTTTTTCCATTAACACGGCTTATAAAAAATTTGAGCGCTTCAACGCTTATCTTGGCTCTCAAGCTTTCCATGAGTTGTTTATTCAGTTTCCCCAAATTACGGATGTTATTTTTGGACACGCACATCATCGTATCTCTGCTCAATCTATCGATGGCATCATGTATCACTCTCGCCCCTTAGGTTACACTTACGAATGGCAAATGGTCAGCGATTTTCTACAAGATTATCCCGAGTATCAAATTGAAGAACACTATCATTTACGTAAAAGATATCAGGCGATTAGAACGCTTGACAGCTGGCAAGATTACCGTGCACAGAATCTGTCAAAAGAGTTGCTCAGTAGCCTAAGCTTTTTTGAACTGCCAACCTGAGTTCAGAAACTTTTTGAATATTATGCTATAATAATAAGCGAGAACTTTGAATTTTGGAAAGTTGGTGAAGCCTTGAATCTTCCGAAAGAAGGCGACCTTGTCACGATTCAAAGCTATAAACATGATGGCAGTTTACATCGTACCTGGCGAGATACGATGATACTGAAAACAAATGAAAATTCAATTATTGGTGTAAATGACCACACACTTGTAACCGAGTCAGACGACCGTCGTTGGGTCACACGTGAACCTGCAATCGTTTATTTCCACAAAAAGTTTTGGTTTAACATCATTGCTATGATTCGTGAGGAAGGCGTCAGCTACTACTGCAACCTTGCGAGCCCCTTTGTCTTAGACAATGAGGCGCTGAAATACATCGACTACGATCTCGATGTAAAAGTATTTAAAGATGGCGAGAAAAAACTCTTAGATGTTGAAGAATACGAACGTCACAGAAGACAAATGAACTACTCTCCTGAAATTGACCACATTTTGAAAGAAAATGTTAAAATTCTTGTTGATTGGATAAATAATGAACGCGGACCTTTCTCCAAAGAGTATGTTGATATTTGGTACAATCGCTATCATCAATTAAAAAAATAGTCCATCTGGACTATTTTTTTATTTAATCACCAATCAAGTCCCGTCGGCGGTAAACAACCATTCCAATGAGAGCAAAGGCTACCGCTAAAGTAAATATGAGTACAAAATTACCCCAATTCATCGTTTCGACTGGAAGTCTTGAAATATGATGGAAAATATTAAAATTATTTAACCAAGCTGGGAGGTTCAATATAACTCATGAAAAAAGCAAAGCCAAGATAAACCCAGATCAACGCACTCCAACGTGGGATCAAGGCCATCAGCAAGCCTAAACTTCCCAGAACAAAGAAAATTCCAACTGTCCAAGACATCCCTGCCGCTGCTACTTTAGCAAAGCTGAACGCATTGTCGTTATGAGCTTGGGAGAGATAAATGCCAAGCGTAACTGCAAATTGAGCAAGGGCGCCCAATATCCAAGAGATAATCATATAAGTTGCGTAAACTTTATAACGACTAATCGGCATGGCATAAAGCTGTTCTTGCCGATTTTTTCGTTCCTCTGTTACCATCCGCATGAGGGAAGTAACCGCAAAACAAGCAACCATTACCGCACAAATCATAAAGATTGTCGACATAAAACTTTCAATCATCGCTTTACTTGCTGCCTTGCTGGCTTCGTTTGCCAGATGAGGATCAATATTAAAGAGTTGAGATATAGTGGGGCTGGATTCAACAAAACCACCGATTTGATCAATCATAGAGCCATAAGTAATACCGAGGACAAAAAGCCCCAAAATCCAGCCGATACTGGCTGTACGTTGTTGCCTCAGCGTCAACCCTGTAAAACTGAGCAAGCTTTTCGAAGCATGGGCCTTACCGCTTGCCTCTGGAATATAACCTGCATTGACATCTCGTCTAATCTCAAGGATATAAGCGAGAACAAGAAGGACAGCGCTCAATCCCAAAGCGAGGCAGATGGGAAGCCAATGATTCTTAACATAAGGGTCAGTTAGATAGGACCAACTTAAGGGATTCCAATAGCCCCAATTTACATTTTGTGTATCTGTTCCCATACGAATAAGATAGAGCAAGCCGAGCAGGCCAAAAGTAGCACCTTTAGCACTGCCTGAATCGGAAAAGATTTGTGCAAAAACAAGAGCGAACAAGCCCCATAGTAAACTTTGGACACCTATAGCAGAGGCAAACAAGAGATTTTCGCTAAAAGAAGTCATACCCGGAATATTTTGCAACTGAATTGAGGCCGCTAAAACCACAGTAATCAACAGTTGTAAAACAAAGAGTTCAATCACAACGGCTGTCGTATTGGCTAATTTTCCGACTTGAAAAGAACGAAAAACTTCAGCAATGCCATCCTCTTCTTCTTTCCGTGTTCGATTAACAACATAAATAACAGAAACAACAGCAAATGTTATTGCGGTAATTAAAGGCATCGTAGTGCCATAAGCTGCAGCTGCAGTAAAATCCTTACCTTGAGTGACCGTCATAGGACCGAATAATGCCGTCATGGCTGGGCCTTGAAAAACATTAAACATGGTTTCTCTTTGACTGTCAGTCTGCATGATAAGCTCAAATTTACCCACTCCCGATGCAGCAAAAGCCAACACACCGACTATCCAAAAGACAAGCTTCAACCAATCTCTCTTGAGCAAGGCCTTCAGCATACTGAAGGTTTTATTTAAAGGTTTATCCATAATGTCCACCTCCTACTCGTAATGATGCATGAAAAGCTCTTCTAAAGTTGGCGGTGTAGACTCTAACTTCTTCACCCCATACTGAAGTAAGGTTTTTAAGATAACATCCGTTTTATCCGAATCCACTTGAAAAACAGCCTTGTTGCCATTGAGGTGTAAATCATATACGCCCTCTAATCCACGCAACGCTTCTGGAACTTGATGAGTTTCGACTTTAAAGGTATCACGTGTCAAATGACGTAAATCATCAAGTGAACCTGTTTCAACGATTTCTCCTTTTCGAATAACGGCAACACGATCTGCTAAACGCTCAACCTCAGATAAGATGTGGCTGGACAAAATAATGGCCTTTCCCGCCTTTTTCAGACGATGAACTTCAGCTTGGAAAACCGACTCCATCAAGGGATCCAACCCGCTGGTCGGCTCATCGAATATATAAAGTTCAGCATCCGTTGCTAGAGCAGCAATCAAAGCGATTTTCTGACGGTTCCCTTTGGAGTAACTGCGCGCCTTTTTCTTTGGATCGAGTTCGAACTTCTCGATAAGTTCGTCCCGTTTTTTAAGGTCCGCGTTTCCATGTAGCTTCAAGAAAAGGTCAATAATCTCGCCTCCTGTAAGATTGGGCCAAAGATAGACATCGCCAGGGACATAGGCAATTTTCTTATGAATCTCAATGGCATCCGTCCAAACATCTTTACCAAATATTGTGGCTGAACCTCCACTCTTTTTAATAATCCCCAGCAAAACACGAATCGTTGTTGATTTTCCTGAACCATTTGGTCCAATATAGCCCAAAACTTCTCCGGCATTGACATCTAATGTAACGTTCTTCAAAGCTTTAAATTTACCAAAATTTTTCTGCAAATTTTTTATTTCAACAATCTTTTGCATCGTTTCTCCTCCTCACTCCATCAGTAATGTGTACTATTTTCCCTTTTATAGTTCATATTGTACTATTTTAGTTGAAAGAGTACAAACGAAAAGATATAATACATATAAAGTATTCTTTTGTGGAGGCAAGAAAATGAATCAAACAGAAAAAAAGAAAAAAGCCATTCTTGAAGTGACTTCTAACCTACTACGAGAACGCTTAATTTCCGATATTTCTATGGATGAAATTGCTCAACTGGCACAGGTCTCTAAGGTCACAATTTTTAAATATTACAAGAATAAAAATAACTTGATGAATGTCGTTATTCGAAATGCACTTCATTTTATGGTTGAGGAAATTCAACAATTGGTCAACACGGAGAAAAATTTTCGTGAGACTTTCCGCGAGGTTTCGCGCTTTAAAATAAAGCAGATTCATATGATGACTGATACTTTTTTGCAAAACATGATGAATCAATACGCCACGGACCCTAACTTTTTTGATACAGATACGCGACATATTCAACAACTTGTTTATCAAAAACTCTTTCAAAAAGGGCGTGCAGAAGGAGAAATTTCACCTGAATATACGGATGAGGACCTGATTCTATTTATCGATATTATGAGTGAAGGTATGAAAACACTCCCTTTAGAAAGAGCACTGAAGCGTCCTGAGATTCTTACTGAGATGTTCTTAAATGCTTTAAAAAAAGCGGATTAATTTCCGCTTTTTTTTATTTCTTCAGCCAAGGCTGTCAATTTTCGTAACCGGTGGTTCACACCTGATTTACCCAGAGGTGGATCCAAAAGTTGCCCTAATTCTTTGATGGTCGCTTCAGGATGAGCAATCCGGGCATGCGCAACTTCTGTGAGTGCAGGCGGTAAATTTTCCAGCTCTTTCTTCTCTGCTAAATATTTGACGGCCGATATTACATCTTGTGCTGCCGACACTGATTTATTTATATTGGCAGACTCAAAGTTGGATTGACGGTTTGCCAAGCCACGCATTTCACGCATTATTTTTGCATCTTCAAATTTTAAGCGTGCCTTCATCGCACCAATCAAAGTCAAAAAGTCCATGATTTCCTCAGCTTTAGATAAATAGAGAATGTAGCGATTCTTCCGCGCAATGACACGTGCATCAAAACCGAAATTATTAAAAATATCTTTTAAATCCTCAGCATGTTCCTGGTACACACTAGAAATGGACAACTGATAATCGCCTTTTTCTGGGTTATGCATTGAACCACTTGATAAAAAAGCGCCCCGCATATAATCTTCTTGTGCTTGTTGATCATACTTGACTGACTCAGGAATACCAGAATCCAAAAACATCAGCGAGTCCGACAGTTGTAACTCATTGAGCAATTCATTAACCTTATCCTCAATAAAAACAGTGTACACTCTATTTTTTGAAAGTGTTGTTTTCTGATGCACCCGAATTTCGGCACGTATTTGATAAATTTCAAGGAGCATCTGATAAATATACTTTGCAGTAGCTGCATTTTCGGTGGATAAGGACAAGGTCAAACCACCAGAAATACCCAAAGCTCCATTCATCCGAATCAAAGCGAGCAAAGTTCCTCGACTTGCTTTTTGACTCGTGAGCTCTTTTTTTATTTCACTCGTAAAACTCATTATTTTTTTCTCTCACAACGTGCACTGATACCCATGATTTCTGAAGCAATGGCATCCCCATTATGGAAAGCTCCTCCATTAACCAACTGTAAGAAATCATTTGAAATAATGTTAACTTCTTCTTCTTTGAGTGCCTTAAAGTCATGAGCAACTTGGACCAAATACTCATCGAATTTGTTTGAATTCATATACTCTTCCGGCACTTCAGCGCTATTGACAAGTACGGTATCAATCACACGTGTCCCCAAATGTTCATGGATAACACGCACATGATCTGCATCACTAAAGTGCTCTGTTTCCCCACGTTGTGTCATGATATTGCAGACATAAATGATACGCGCCTTTGTTTGAAGTAAGGCTTCACCAATTTCTGGGATGACGATGTTTGGCAAGATGGAAGTAAAGAGGGAGCCAGGTCCTAAAACAATCGTATCTGCTTCCATTATAGATTGCACCACCTTTTTAGAGGCATGTGGGCTCTGGCCTGTGTTCGTCTCCGTCAAATAAACATGATGAATCAAGCCATCATAATCAGCAATTTTACTTTCACCTTCAACTTCGTGTCCATCATTAAAGACAGCATGCAAGGTCAACGCTGCATCACTTGAAGGATAGACATTTCCCCGTACATGGAAAAATCGGGCCAAGGTTTGTACTGCCTGATACGTTGATCCTTGCATTTCCCCAATCGCAGCGATAATCAAGTTGCCCAAGGGATGACCAGCAAGTTCCCCGTCACTTGCATCAAAACGATATTGCAGAATATCTGCGTAAAATTTGGGCATGTCACTCATGGCGATCAGAACATTACGCAAGTCTCCCGGCGGAGCAATATTAATTGCTGAACGCAAACGCCCCGACGAGCCCCCATCATCTGCTACTGTTACAATTGCGGAAAGTTCAATATTTTCTTGACGCAAAGATTTCAAAATGACGGGAATTCCGGTCCCGCCCCCTATAACTACTACTTTTGATTTGCTCATGATCGATTAACCGTTTCTTTCCGTCTATCCTTATCTCTGTGGCTAGTATTTAAATGCCAGTCTTCTTTAAGAAGTGCTTTGGATACACGTTCAGCAAATGCGACAGAACGGTGTTGGCCTCCTGTACAGCCAAAAGCAATTGTCAATACAGATTTTCCTTCTTTTTGGTAAGCAGGAATAATTGGCAAGAGCATATGCATTAAATTTTTATAAAAATCTTCAGAAGCTTCCTGATTCATGACATAGTTGAAGACTTCTTTATCTTGCCCTGTTTTATCCCGAAGTTCTGGAATATAGTGTGGATTTGGTAGGAAACGCACATCAAAGACTAAGTCTGCATCCATAGGCAAACCGTACTTAAAGCCAAAGGAAATAACTTCGATACGAAATGGCGCTTCTTTTGTTTCTGAAAAACGCTCAAGGATACGGGCCCGCAAATTACGTGGTGTGAGTTCACTTGTATCGATTACAACTTCAGCCAAGGCCTTCAGATCTGAAAGGATTTCGCGCTCTTGCGTAATCCCATCCAATACACGTCCATCAATAGCCAATGGATGTGAACGGCGCGTTTCTTTATATCGTGCAACCAGCTCAACATCACTTGCATCAAGGAATACAAGCTTAAAATTCACTTCTGGTAGATTTGAAAGTTCTGCAACGATACCACGTAAACGGTCAAAGAAGATACGTGATCGCATGTCCACAACCATTGCAACTTTGTTTATTTTACTGTCGGGTGTATTGAGAAGCTCAACAAATTTTTCAATCAAGTTAGGCGGCATATTGTCGACGGCAAAGTAGCCCATGTCTTCAAAAGATTGAATGGCTACAGTTTTACCTGCACCTGACATCCCAGTAATAATGACAATATTCAGTTTGTTATCCATCTTTTTCTCCTCTTTCTTATTAAAGTATAAATAGGATCATTTTATGTTTAAAGCATTGGACTAATGAGTCTTGCAAGCCCCTCTTTGAAACGAATGCTTGTGCTTCGTTCTTCATATATCTCCATGGTCAATCGTTTGCTGACTTCAAGATCTTTCTTAAAGTCTTCCCGTAATTTTTGCGAAATATCATAATCGTAAAGGACCATGTTTCCCTCAAAGCAAAGTTGGAGACTTCGATTGTCGAAGTTTGCTGACCCTACAGATGCATACTCCCCATCGATAATGAGCGTTTTAGAATGTACAAAGCCCTTCTCATAAGTATAAACCTTTGCGCCCATCTTAAGCAAGTCAGCTGCATAATAATAGGTGGCCCAATAAACCAGTGGATGATCCGGTTTGTTAGGAATCATGAGACGGACTTCCACCCCAGATAAAAGGGCTAGTTTTAAAGATTCGTGCAAGGCATCATCGGGCACGTAATAGGGTGTTTGAATAATGATTTCACGTTCTGCACTGTTGATCATCTTCATATAGGTCATTTTGATTTGTGCTTTGACTTCGTCTGGGCCAGAGGTCACAAACTGCGTGATGATACGACCTTCTTCTAAAGCTGCTGGGAAGTACTCTTCTGCTTCTGATATTTCAAACTTGTGCTGACTGTTCCAATCCATAATAAAGCGGTTCTGCAACGAGTACACAACATCACCTGTTAAACGGAGATGGGTATCTCGCCAGTAGCCAAATTTTGCCGTTTCTGTTGCGTATTCATCACCCACATTGAAACCACCTGTATAACCGATTTGACCATCAATAACGACAATCTTCCGGTGTAGGCGATAATTTGTTCGGGGATTGATAAGGGATAAAATCAACGGAAAGAAATAAGATACTTCTCCACCAGCTTTCGTCAATTCATCAAACTCATGCATTTTTGTTTTATTGCTTCCCCAAGCATCAATAAGCACTTTCACTTCAACACCACGTTTTACCGCTGCAGTAAGAGCATTCGTAAGCTCCTTTCCCAGATGATCCATCCGAAAGATGTAATATTCTAAATGGATGTGATGTTGAGCATTGTGAATGTCGTCAAGCAGCGCATCAAACTTTGCGCGACCATCTGTAAAAATTTTCACCCCTGTATTAGCTGAAATAACGGCTTTTTCTTCGACGAAAAGCATATGAATCAACTGTGTGATACCATGGTTTTTCGTTATTCTTTTAATAAATCCCTCTTCGTTATACACTCTCCAAGTACGTTTCAATTGCTCTTCAAATCCCACACGAAAGGCACGCTGCACTTTAAAAATCCGATAGTGTGCAATGCCCCTACCAACCAAGATATATAAAATAAAGCCAAAGACAGGTAAAAGATTGACCACAAAGAGCCAAGCCCATGTTGTTGAGGTACTTTTTCGCTCCCGAAAAATGATGGTCAATGATAAAAAGAAGTTTAGGACAAAAATAGATAGTTCAACAATGGCAAGAATCCCCAAAATAAAACTCCTTTTTCTAAAATTATTCTTATCTAATTATAGCAAATTAAGGACTGTTTCGCTTTTATTTTAGGTAATAATGCTTTTTGTCGAACTTTTATTCAAACAAAAGTAAAAACGCCCGCTTCACCAACGGACGTTCTTACTTTTGTAAACATTTTATAGGAAAGTTTGCCCTTGGATAGAGAGCAATGTCTTTAAAATAACGCGCACGTAAAACGCTTTCATTCTTTCGACCTCTTTAGTATACAGGAATAAAAGAAACATGTCAAGAAATCTCTAAATTTTTTAACTAAAAAAAGCAGTGTGCTAAACGCTGCTTTTTACGAGTTCGATTTGGACATCTGCGACTTGATCAACAAAATACTGATCGTGTTCAATGACGAGCATGCTAGGTTTACTGTCCTTGATCATTTGAATAATTTGCTCTTGATTAAAAACATCAAGATAGTTGAGTGGTTCATCCCAAAGATAAAGGTGCGCCGGCTGACTTAAGGCGCGTGCGAGTTCGACTTTACGTTGTTGTCCTTGACTCATATTTTCAATTTTTTGCTCAAAAACTTTGCGCTCTACGCCTAATTTGCGCAAATTGTTGAGAAAAAGTTCCAAGTCTAAGTTTTCTTCTTTAGCAAATTCACTCAGGAACCCTCTGTTGTCTGCAAGCTGTCTTACTTCAGAAATGACCAAGTTATGGGCCAACTCAAATGATCCAGCATAACGTCCAGTAAACTCTCCTGTGAGGACTTTCATTAGAGAAGATTTTCCTCTACCATTTTCTCCTGTGAGGGCAATTACTTGACCTTGCTCCAGTGTAAAAGACACAGGTTGAAAAAGGAGTTCTTCAAATCCAGCCGCTAAATTTTCCACTGTCAGTAAACGTTTTTGATGACTCTCTAAGACACTCATTTCTAATCCAGGTACTTCTTCCCAATTTTTTAGAAGTAATTCTTTGTCAGCGATGTCTTCTTTCATGCGCTTTTCGAGATTTTTAGACTTCTGCATCATATTTGCTGCTTTTCGGCCAATAAAACCTTTATCAACACGTTTGGTTTCTGAATCAAAACCGCGTTTCTTACGGGATTTTGTTGCTTCTAAATTGCGTGACCAGGCTTCTTTTTCACGCGCTGTTTGCTTCAATCTACCAATTTCTTTCTTGAGTTTATCGTCTTGTGCTTTTTCCGTGAGGTCGCGCAAACGTTTTTCCTCCTCGTAGATAGCAAAATTCCCTGCATACACTTGTAAGTCTGCACGCTCTATCGCCAGTGTATGATCCGTTGTTTTGTTAAGAAAATTACGGTCATGGGAGATTAAAATATACCCTTTCTTGTCTGCCAAGTAGGATGCAACTTTCTCACGTGAAGCTTTATCAAGATGATTGGTTGGCTCATCAATGAGCGGATAATTATGCTCATCCAAGAATAAAAGGGCTAATAACGTCTTTGTCTGCTCTCCACCAGAAAGACTACTGAAAGGACGCCATAAAGTATCTAAATCCACGTCCATTAATGTCAATTCACGTTCGAGTTCCCACTGCTCAAAGTCAGCTAATTCCTGCAAGACAAATAAGGTCAGCTGGTCTTTATCATTAATCGTCTGAGGAAAATACACGAAACTCTTATTTGTCTTTATGTCAATGTGTGCTTCCACATCTCCGAGAAGGATTTTTAAAAGCGTCGTTTTCCCCCTCCCGTTACGGCCAACCAAACCCAGCTTCCATTGATCATCAATATTGATATTTACATGATCAAAAATAAGCTGATCGGTATAGCCAAATGTTAAATGATTTATTTTAATGTTCGACATTTTTCTCCTTTTCTAAAAGCTTATGTGCTTTGGTTACCCCACACTGTTCTCATTTCTAGTTAAAACCTATCGTATAATGCTGCGAACTTGTGTGTGCTTTTGTTGCATGTTTAAGGCCTTTGGCCTGTATTTTCTTACCTGTTTGAACAGGCATTTTTTTCTGTGCTGCTTTGATTTTCTCTAATCGCGCTTGCATCTCTTTTTGTTTTTTATTCAAAATAAAAACTCCTTTTCTCTACTTTCGCATTCACAAAAATAGAGAAAAGGAGTTCAAAACAAGCCCAAAAAGGCCTTTATTTTTGAAAGTCTATTTCTATAAATCATGAATGCGAAAAAACATATGCGGACTTTCTTGCAGCACCGCTTTTAACGTTTTTTCAATTTTCATGACTTATAATTTCAATAGACCTTACCTCGCTTATATTATTAAGATAAGTTTACCAAAACAAAAAAACACTGTCAAGAAAAAGACTTGACAGCTTATCGTTTTAATTATTTATTTTTATTTTTTACGATAGCTTAAAAGGCTGAGAAGGCAGACGACTAAGGCAAATACAGAAATTCCCCATGGATTTGAAATCACAACGTTGTAGCCCACAATAAGCAGTACAATTAAAGTTAGGATGGAAACTATCTTGATAAACCAACCGCCAAGTCCTGTTTTAAAATAGAAAATAATCGCAGCAATCAAGAGCATCATCCATACAATAAGAATCGTGTAAGAGATAGATCCTGCAAGATAGACAAAAAGATTATCGCCAAAAATAAAGGAGAGAATGGCGCCAATAAAGAGCATGCCTGAGCAAAAGATAATTGCTCCGACAGGAATTTGTTTCTTAGAAAGTCTACCTAGCGTTTGTCCGAGGGGTCCTTTGGCGTCTTTGGCCCGTGAATAAACCGACCGTGATGTGGCATAAATCGCCGAGTTAATAACTGAAAAGAGAGCTAAAATAATAACAAAGTTAACAATCAAAGCTGCCCCTGGAATCCCAAGCTTTTCAAAAATCAAGACAAATGGGCTTTCTTTTGTTGTACTCAAGAACTTCCATGAGTAGAGCTCCACAAAGATAAACATTGGGATAACATAGAAAGAGAAAATACGGATAATAACTCCTCGAATTGCTCTGGGTATAGCTTCCTTAGGATTCTCTACTTCTGCAACCGTCAAGGCGATGAGTTCTGATCCTCCATAAGAATAAAGAACGATAAGCATGGAATTAAATACCCCCTGCATACCATTAGGCATAAATCCACCATAAGTATTCATTCTTCCAAGACCATCGCTGAGGCCGAGATGGAAAACTTGAGTGGCGACTAAATAAAGTCCCACAACAATCAGAATAAGAATGACAATAATTTTTGTCCAAGCAAGCCAATATTCTGTTTCCGCAAAGACACGTACTGAATAAAGATTTAGCCCCAAGGTAATAATAGCTACTATAAGTACAAAAATCCAAGATGGAATTTGGGGAAGCCAGACTCCTAAAAATTGAGCAATGGCTGCTGATTCTGCTACCATAACAGCCATCCATAATGACCAATACACCCAGTCTGTAAAGTGGGCAAATCTTTTCCCAACATAAGGGGAGATGAGCCCCGCTAAACCAACAGTGTTCTCTTTTTGATGGAGGATTATTTGGCCGACGCCATGCATCACGACATATAAAATTACGCCTGCTAAAAGATAAGCAATCATTACCGCTGGCCCAGCGGCTTGGATGGCGTTACTGGAACCCGCAAATAAGCCCGCTCCAATGGCGCCACCAAGTGATAGCATAATCACATGTCTCGTCTTCATTGAAGACTTCAGTTTTTGATTAGAATTTTCCAAGTAAAATCCCTCATTTCTATTTGTTTTTGCTTCTTTAGTTTTTTATAAAAAAGGTAAAGCCCTGCTTGGATCACGATAGATTAACTTTAATGGTTTAACAAAAACTAAAGAGCGGTTAAATTCAAAAAGAAAAAGCCGGGCAATTTACCCGGCTTTTTATCACGGGCACAGATACTTTTTGAGAATACTCAAAAGTTGTATCCATGCCAAGCATAAACACAACTTATCTGCGCCAAAAGAAATAGACTGTCAATGGAAGTGTTTTGCTCATGTGATTTTCTCCTTTATGAATTTAAAACTTATTATACGTAAAAATATTTTAAATTGCAAGAATTTATACAGAATTATGTGAAAATTTATGAAATTCCAGTTTTGCCCCTCCATTTATCTTCCAAATCTGAAAAGCATTTCGCTTGACATGGAACGCGTTTCATAAATTACAATGAAAGCATCAAAAACATAAAGGAGATTTAACGATGATTAAACACATTTTTACAGACATGGATGGAACACTTCTCGACACACGTGGCAGCCTTTCTGATACAAACCGCTGGTCTGTCTGTCTGAGTGATATCCCCGTTACTCTTGTTTCCGCACGAAGCCCGATTGAGATGGGCCCTACATTGAATAAACTTCAGCTGAAAACACCACAGATCGCTTTCAACGGAAACCTGACTTTTACCCAAAATGACTTTGGGATTCAAGTGATTGAAAAGCACACCTTACCGGCTGACATTGTTTCTACCCTTTTGGACTACTTCTCTGCTAACTTTCCAAATGTAAGTCTTAGCTGGTACAGCTTGGCACACTGGTACATTAAGAAGCAGGACAAGGGCGTCTTCTTCCAAAAAACCCTTACCGGAGCTGAACCGCGTATTAAAGCATTTGATGAGCAATCTGAAATTTACAAAATTATGCTGATGACGTTCAATCCTGAGGAAATGCTCCAAATCGAACAAGCTTTGAAAGAGCTAGATATCTCTAATATCCATGTGACACGTTCTACAGCCCATACTTTGGAGATTACATCTGCTGAGAAAACCAAAGCCGATGCTGCGCAAGCTATTTTGGAAGAAAAGGAAATTGACTTTGAGGAAATTGCCGCAATTGGTGACGGACATAACGATATTCCGCTCTTGAAGGTTGCAGGTCTTCCTATCGCAGTGGACAATGCTAGCGAAGAAGTGAAAGCTCATGTTAAAATAGTGGTAGCTAAAAATACAGATCACGGTGTAACTGAGGCGCTCTCAGCTATTCGTGAAATCAATGAACAGGTAACCTTATGACATCTCTTTCTGATATTGCCAAACTCACTGGCTACTCCAAAGCTACCGTTTCTCGTGTGCTTTCTGGTAATGGCTATGCTTCTCAACAAACTCGTGAGGACATCTTGAAAACTGCTGCTGAATTAGACTATGCGACAAATGCGATTGCTCAAGAGCTGGCCTATGGGGCTACACACAATATCGGTGTTGTACTTCCTTATATCAAGTCCCCTTTTTTCAGCAAAATTTTAGAAGGAATCCTTGAGAAAAGCTTTGAAACAGGATATAAAATCATTATTCTCCCCTCAAACTATAATCAGGATTTAGAAATTGAATATCTAGAAAAGTTACGTAAAAAGGCCTTTGAAGCCATCATTTTCACTTCGCGTCAAGTACCTGAAGAGACGATTCTTAAATATCAGAAATATGGTCCTATCGTGCTCTGCTACAAACCTGAACACTCAGGGATTCCGGCAACCTATGCCAATCGAATCCCTGCTTATCGTGAAGCCTTTGAATGGCTGAAAGAGCAACAATGTTCAAATATTGGCTTTCTCTTATCCAGAGGTAAAAGTCCCACAATCTCAACTACTCTCCAGGCTTACAAGGATGTTTATCACCTTGAAGCACGTGCTGAGCAGATTAAATCAGGCCTTATCTCTGCTGAGGATGCTTATCGCTTAGCTCCACAATTGACACAATTTGATGGGATTTTTGCTAATTCCGATGAAATTGCTGCCAATGTATGGCGCTGGTTTGAAGAGCAAGGACTTCCTAAACCAATCATTGTAGGACAAGAACGTTTGCTCGCTGGACAATTGCTCAAATTACCAACCATTGACAACCATTGCCGTCAAGTCGGGCGGATGGCTTTTGAACAGGCTGTTTCGAAAGCCAATAAACAGACCTCTGTTCACTCTGAGTTTATCCTTGAACGTTAACTACGGCGTGAAGTAAAAAATCCCAAGATTAAGCTCTTGGGATTTTTTACAGTCCTTTCTTTCCGATGAAAGGGAAAAATTTTGGTGTAACTTGTGCATAAGCTTGAAAATCTTTGCGCGCTTTGTACTTCCTTTCAAGCAGCGGTACTCCAGAAACAAATAAGAGTAATCCAGTGATTAAAAGAGGACTCACAATCAGCCAAAGATCAGAAATGTCTGTAAAAGCGATTAAGAAGATGCCCCACCAGCATGCAGCCTCGCCAAAATAATTCGGATGTCGTGTCACTGACCACAAACCGCTGGTCAATAATTTTCCTTTGTTTTCTTTATTCTTCTTAAACTGTTCCAATTGCCAATCGCCTAGAACTTCAAAAACAAAACCTATCAGCCAAACCAACACTCCAAGAATTTGCCACCAGAAAATTTGACTTTCTGGGCGGTGATTGCTTTGCATGATCGGCAGCGCAATAATAAAAAGTAAAAGGTACTGAACCATAAAGACGGAGAAAAAGGCCTTTAATTTTGGCGCATGACTTCCCCATTTGCGGCGCATGTTTGTATAGCGGTAGTCTTCAGGCTTGTTCCAATTGCGGCGAGCTAAGTGGACCAACAGCCTCACACCCCAAAGTGCAACCAAAACCAAAACGGCTCTATTTTGCATGGTGATTTGAGTATTAAAGAAATAGCTTAAACACGCCGTCAAAACAAACCCTCCGCCCCATGCTATATCGATTAACCCGTAGTTTTTCTTCTGATCCGCTACTTTAAACCAGCAGATAAAATAAACAAGCAAGGCCCCTAAAACTATTCCATAAATCATAACTGCTCCTTTGTAATGCCAGCGACAGCGATACTTCCGGCTCCCGCAGAGATAGCAATGGCAGATGAACTCTCAATCACCTTATAATCATTGCCTGTTTTTTCTTTTAACGTTTTCTTCCACTCTTCCATATTCCCTTAGGCCAAGACATGAGTCAGAGCAATATCTTCAATCTGTCCATTTTTTGCTAAGACTTGGATTTTTTTGAGTATTTTTTTCATACTTTTCTTCTGACTTAAGGAAGCACCGATGAGCTTCCCATTGCCTGTTTTATCCAGACTAATTATCGGATGAAGTGAAAGTTTTTGAGCTAATGCTCCCAAAGATTGAGGAATTCTTCCTGACCGTATCATCGGGGACAAGTCAGCCACCGCCACGTAGATGAATATTCTTTCACGTAACTGCTTGATTTCTTGCACAAGCTGCTGGATAGAAACACCCCTCTCCGCAAGTTGGGCGGCCCGTTGTACAAGTAAACCTTGAGCAACAGAGTTTAACCGTGAATCAATGAGATGAATCCAGTTTTTCAAATACTTTTTCTCTTTGATGCGTTGCTCGATCAGCTGATAGGTGCCACTAAGTTGTGACGCTACCGTGATAACAAGTACATGTTCATACTTTCCTTCCAAAAAAGAGAAAAGTGCATCAATTGTTTGGATACTTGGCTGTGAAGTACTCATTTTAAGGTTCTCACCTGCTTTTTCTTTGATAAGTTGTGCATTGATGGTCAACTTGTCTAGAAAATTTTGATCTCCCACCGTGACATTTACTGGTAAGATGTGCACTTGATGTGCAAGCACAAATTCTTGCGGTAAATCAGCAATAGAGTCTGTAACAATTGCTATTGGAGCTAGCTTTTTCTGAGAAATTTCGTACTGTAGACGCATATCGTCTACTTTTTGATAGATAATTTGTCCGTATTTTTCTAGCTTTACCAAGACCTTTTGCGGTTCATTAGTATGTATGTGGAGTTTCAACTGTTTAGCGTTTCCTGCAGTCACCATTGAATCTCCGCTTTCTTGCAGTACTTCTCGTAATTGAACTTCCGAAATCTGTGGGGCTTTGAGGATAAATTCTGAGCAGTATCTGTAACGTGGTGCTTCGGCTATGACATGCGCCACGGAAATTTCTTTAACCAGCTCTAGCCTGTCATCGGCCTCTTCATCCCCTTCTTTTAAAGGTTTACCGCAATAAAAATCTGTAAAACCAAGAATAAAATAATAAAAACCTTTCGCCCCTGCATCTACCAGCTTATTTTTCCGCAACACGGGCATTTGAAATTGCGTCGCATCCAGTGCTTCTTGTGCTTCTATTTTTGCTTCTAGCAATGCCTCTTCAAAGGAGTGATTCAATCTATAAATCTTTACCAGTGTAACAGACCAGGCACGCATTACCGTTAAAATAGTGCCTTCCTTAGGCTCTATTAACGAATTATATGCTTTATTTACGGCTTCTTCCAAAGCCTCCACAAAACTTTCAAAATTTGTTTCTGTTTTCTGATAGTTCTCAGCCACAGCACTTAAATATTGGGCAAAGATGATGCCTGAATTTCCTCGAGCACCAAGAAGTGCTGCCCCTGATATTTCATCTAAAAGAATAGCCATTGGATAAGTTTTCACCGGCACATTATCAATAATAGCTTGCATCAGTGAAGCGAGATTACTTCCTGTATCTCCATCCGCCACAGGGAAAACATTTATTTTATTCAGCTCTTCTTTCTGATGGATTACTTTTTCTGCCCCAGCTCTAAAACTCTGTAACAAACGATAATTTTCATTTTTTTCTCCCACTTCTCTCTCCTTCTAAAGCTTTGCAGCAATTATATAAGTGAGTATTGCACTAAGGGAAGTCACAAAGCTCCCCCAAATCATATCAACAATTGTAATTTTCAATGGCCAACCGCTCAATGTCGCAAGATTTGTCAAATCATATGTGGCATAACACACCGCTCCAAAAAAGGCTCCTGCTAAAAGAACATAAGAAAGGCTTTCTTTTTCTTGTCCAGGTACCAAAACAAAAAACACAAGAGCAGCCACATAAATAAGGTAAAAAATAACAGCTGGTAAAAGTTTGGTTTGCCCCATCAGATGACCAATATTGGGTTGATAAAATTTTTTATGAGCAAAGACGAGCCATAAACTATCTAAAATAAGGAAAATCACAGCATTGATTAAAAACAACTTTAAAAATTGAAACATCTTGTCCCTCTTTTCCACGTCGTAACCTACTCGGCAACCGATTTCATTTCATTAATTCTAACACTTCTCTCTAAAATTTGCGAAAAACTCAACTCAAATCTATCAATTCAGAAAGTTTTCATTTCGTCAATGAAGCAGAGAAGTTAAATCGTCAAAATATTGATATAATAATAAGAATAGGAATTTAAAAGATGGAGAAGATAAATGAAAAAAATTATTGAAATTCCGGACGAAGTTGCGGATAAATTTGAGCAACAAAACTATAAAATGTCAGTTGAACACAATCAGATTGTCTTAAAAAGTGATGTTGATCAGCTTGATGCCCAAAATTTTTCGTTACACTATATGCTTATTCCCAGTTTATTAAGTTTACTTATCTCGCTACTTACTTTCTTTTTAAGTGGGCATTCTCAGATTAATTTCACGGGCGGCCGGTATCATTCTGTTGCTGGAATCAGCATGCTGTGTGCAACAATCATTGGCTTTGTAACCTTCCTCTGGGTTTACGCCAAGCAAAATACATCACCACAAAAACGCATGCTCAGTAGGATAAGAGAGCTTGTCACAATCAGCCTTGCCTATACCTTGATTGTTTTTGCGATTCAAGCATTAATTTGGTACATTCTGGGGATGACCTTTGTCGGTGTAACTCTCGATCGCTTCACAGCTTCTTTTGTAGCTGCACTCTTTTCAGCTATTGTTTTTTACTTTTTGATTCTCTTTGCAGCCTCGGTTAAAATTTCCCACCTGATTATTTTATTGTTCATTACCTTTATCGGTGGTATTTTCCTTTCCATGGCTACTAATGGTCAAAATGCTTGGTGGCAATACAACTTTAGCTTTTTAGGGACGGGTGAAGCTAAAAATCAATGGCAATTTAATTTCACAATGATTTTTTCTGCCTTGATGCTATTAACGATTACTGATTATTTATTTATGGATTTTCAAAAAAGTGACTTGTACAATTTCAAAGTCAAGATTGTTCAAGCTTTCTATTATATCATTGCTCTATTTATTGCTGGTGTAGGTATTTTCCCCGCTCAGTCATGGACAATGACCTTTCACAATGCCTCTGCCTATGGTATCGTTTTGTGTATTATTATCTTGATTGTATTAAGTAAATATCTTTTACCCCAAATTTCGAGAGAATTTCTTAGCATGTCCGCTATTGTTTTTATTGCCCTTGTCACTTCAGCAATTTTATTTCTGAAAGTGCACTATCTGTCTTTGACGGTTTTCGAGATTATTGCATTTGCAATTTCCTTTACATGGTTGGTCCTGATGATTAATGCTCTCCAAAAAATGCTTCATGAATCAAGCGTCTATCAAGTTGAAGTTGTCGAACTAAAGGAAAATATTTAATAAAAAAACAAGGAGATATTCTCCTTGCTTTTTTTATATTTTATTTTACACGTGGTCCATCATCATCGCTGACTTTGTCTTTCACTTGATCAACTTTTTCAGAAGTAAATCGTCCTGTAGATTTTGCGGCATCGCCTACTTTATCTTGGAGGCTTTGTTCGTCTTGTTTTTGTTGTTCTTTCGTTTTAACATCAATAACATCCACGTTGACTTCTACGACTTCAAGGTCTGTCATGCCTTTCACTTCTTTTGAAATAACTTCTTTTATATTTTTGTAAATGTCTGGAACATATTTCTTATATTCAGCTACGATTTTAAGATCGACCGCAACCTGTTGTTTACCCACTTCGACACCTACACCAGAAGTTACATCGTCCGTATTGACAAGTTTTCCTGTGAGATTAGACAAGAAGCCACCATCAACTGCAAGCAGACCGTCAACTTTTTCCAAGGCAAGTCCTACGATTTTTTGAATCACTTTATCTTCATAAGTTAAAGTTCCACTTACTTCATCCACTGAGTTGTCCAAAGTTTTTTTGTTTTCTTGTACCATAGCTTCTCCTTTTTATTTATAAATTATTTAATTATTTTTTACCAATTTTATCAATATATCCTGTACGTTTGAGATAGAAACCAACATAACTACCAAGCGCGATGAGTAAAAACAGTAAGAGCATCTTCCAAAAACCAATTGTAAAGATACAAATGGCGATGATTGCTCCAATTGCCCCACCTATAATTGGATATTGATATTCTTCTAAAAGATTCATCTAACCTCCAATCATAACACACGTGAACTGCTTTTACGCTGTGGTGTGATAGCGTTCACTTTTATTTTCAAACTTAGATGATGATTTACCCCGAGAAACTCTTTCAGGCCTTTACCGATTTCTTCTTCGATAAGCAAAGCCTTTTCTGAAATTTGCACCCGAGGAATAATCTCACCTTTAATCACAACCTTAACCTTATTTTTACCTAGCAACGTATCGATTTTCGGGTCTTTAATATATCCATTTTCTTTAAGTGCTTCTCGCACAAAGCCTTCAATCGCAGATTTTTTAAGAAGCAGTTCCCCTCTACCTTCTCCTAGTACAAAGCCGGTATATCTTCTTGGATAGAAGATGATAACGAGTAAAAGAATGAGTAAGAGTATTCCTAATATGCCCGTTGCAAACAAGAAATATGTAGGCAAGTAGGGGCCAATATAAGGAACCTGCGACATATCCTTAATTGGCTGGATTATATCAAATTTTCCGAGTGTGTAAAGAAACAGTGGTAGGATGATTGTAATAAGAAATAAATCAACTAAAATTAGAATAAATTTTTTTCCTTTTGACACATTTCCTCCTCCCGTTTTAATGCAGCTCCTGTTTAATCACTCATTTTGCTTAAGAAGAAAGAAACAACAGCTACCACGATAACGGCACCGATAATAGAAGGTATAAGCGCCATACCTGCTAAACTAGGGCCCCATGATCCCAGTAAAGCTTGACCAACAGCAGAACCTACAAGACCTGCTAAGATATTAGCAATCCATCCCATAGATTTCCCTTTACTTGTGATTGCACCCGCAATCACCCCGATAATTGCACCAACGATTAATGACCAAATCATAAAGCACCTCTTTCTTTCTATTTATTATTTTTTCTATATAATAATTCTAACAAAGTTAAAAAACGCTTACAAATTATTCGACTTATCTTTTCTAGATGAGAGTTTTTCCTTCATTATCTTTTAATTTATAGATAATTAAACAGGTTTTTCAGAGACAATATGTTATACTGGAAGAAAGAAAAGGAATTTTAAGGAGTCTTACATATGAAAAAATTTAAATTATCATTACTTTTAGTTAGTTCATTAGCTGCAGTTGTGCTACTGGCCGCTTGTAGCAATACGACTAGCGCAAAGAAAGACGCATCTTCTGAACCTTCTAGCTCTGTTAAAAGCTCAAGCGAAAGTACAAGTAAAACCAGCAGTTCAGAAACAACAACATCTGAAAGCTCAGATGCCAGTTCAACTTCAGATTCCACAACAGCTACTTCTGAAGCCCCAGCAACCTCTGAACAACCGGCCGCATCTACAACACCAGAAAGCTCAGATCAAGGTTGGGTCGATAACTCAAATAACCCTGTAGAAAATAACGGTGCAGGTGGCCATAGCCCTCAGGCTGACCCTAATGCAACACCCTCTAGTTCTGAAACAACTCCAAACGGACGTGCTTGGGTCTTGGTTTACGTAGACAAAGCAGGCAACAAGCATGAGTCAACAGTTTCAACATCCTACAAGGAACTTCAAGACAAAGCGAATGCGCTACTCGCTTCAGGTGAAGCAACATCTTATTACTTCATTCAAAAATAGGGAATGGATACTAAAAAGACTAACTTAAGTTAGTCTTTTTATTGTTTTATGCAAGATCAACATAGCTTTACGGTGATTTATTTAATCCCCCAATTTTTCATCAAATATTTAAAGATATAAAAAGTTCAAGATTCTGAAAAGCTTTTGCTCTTCTCCATCTTGAACTTTTCAAATGATCAAAAACTCTTGCGCTCTATGGTCTAATCTTGTAACATTTTCAATACTTGCTCTGTCGAGCGGACTCGTCCTAAGCGTGTAAAAATACCATTAACGATACCTGTATGTAGCGCACCATTAAAGTCTGTCATTGCATCTTCAACAGCAATCACATTATATCCGTGTTGATAAGCTTCACGTGCCGTTGTATCACAACCAATCGTTGTGGCAACACCTGTCAAGATAATATTCTCGATGCCTCGTCTACGTAACTGCACATCCAGATCTGTGCCATAAAAAGCGCCCCAATTGTGCTTTTTGACATGGATCTTATTTTTAACCTCTTCATCATAAGCCAATGAAAAAACAAATTGGCTATAATCTTCGGGAAGTGGCCCAGAAGCACTTGTATTTGCATCTGTAAGCGGAGTGAGCGTTTCTGGTCCATAATTCTTCACATGGACAAAGACGATAAGTCCTGCTGTATCCTTGAACTTCTCCAGCAATCTATCATTTTTTGCAAGAATTTCTTCCTTACTATAGGGTTCGAGCTGTGGACGATTTACGATACCTTTTTGTAAATCAATCAGGACCAAGGCCGTTTTCTCAAGATTCAAATGTTCTGACATAGACTTTTCTCCTCTAAAGTATTTTTATTTTTTCGATTTTTTCTTCGTATTTTTTCCAAATTTTCCTTTTGCTGCATCCGCGTAGAAAGGTTTCTTTTTTTTCTTTTTATTTGGTTTTTTATCGAAATCGTTCTTGCGCTCTCGATCCTCGTCCTTGGATTTTCCTCTGTATTTTTTATTTTTACTCTTTTCAGAGAAGTTTTTTTCACGTTTTGAAGCTTTATGCTCATCTTTATTTTCGGAACGGTTAGCTTTCGGTCTACGGCGTGGGCCTTTTTCTTTTTTGGATTTTAAGTTACTTTCCACCACATCAAGGTCGCTCTTGATATATTCAAAGTCAATATCACCGGTAACTTTATCCGCTTTAGTGACTTGGATTTTGATGGGTTGACCAATACGGAAAACAAGCCCAGTTTTTTCTCCTACAAGCGCCATCATACGTTCATGGAAGTTCATATACTCCCCTTTAATAGTAGAAATATGAACCAAACCTTCGATGGTATTTTCAAGCTCAATAAACATCCCAAAGCGAGTAACGCTAGCAATAACACCTTCGAACTGTTCGCCGACATGTTTTTCCATAAATTCGGCTTTTTTCATCTTTTCAACTTCCCGTTCAGCATCAACGGCCCGACGTTCACGGTTACTTGACTGCTGAGCAATTTCGGGTATTTTTTCCGCCCAATATTCGATAGTCTTTGGACTTGGTTGAGCCAGCTCACGGATCAAGCGGTGAACAATTAAGTCAGGATAACGACGAATCGGACTGGTAAAGTGCGTATAGTTTTCTGCTGCTAAGCCAAAGTGACCGTAGTTGTCTTCCGAATAGCGTGCTTGTTGCATCGAACGCAGAAGCATTGTTGAGAGGACCATTTCTCCTGGTTGGCCTTTCACTTTTTTCAAAAATTCTTGCAAGGCTTTTTGACTAACTTCTGTCGAAATTCCTTTGACTTGCAAGCCAAAGGTCGCAGCAAAGTCGATAAAGCGGGTCATTTTTTCTTCTTTTGGATATTCGTGAATACGATAAATCCCTGGTAAATGACGTGTTTCAAAACTGCTTGCAACTGTTTCATTAGCAATCAACATGAAGGATTCAATCATGCGTTCGGCTGTTCCACGACTGCGCTTACGAATTTCGATAGGCAAACCATTTTCATCCACGATAATACGCGCTTCCATAGTTTCAAAATCAATTGCCCCACGACGACGGCGCATCGCTGCTAAAGCTTCGTGAAGTTCAGACATGATCTCTACGGATTCTTTAATTGCAGCATATTTTTCTAATGCTTCTTGGTTACCAGCAAGCATCAAGTTGACATCATCATAGGTCATACGTTCAGTCGTCTTGATAATGGAAGGACCTATTTGTGATTGAAGGACTTTTCCTTCAGGCGTAATCTCCATCACACAAGACTGCGTCATGCGATTAACGCGTGGGTTGAGTGAACAGATACCGTTCGAGAGTCGTTCAGGCAGCATTGGCACGACACGATCGGCCACATATACCGATGTACCACGCTCAAAAGCTTCACGGTCCAAGGGAGAATTTTCCGTGACATAGTGTGACACGTCCGCGATGTGAACGCCCAACTCATAGTTACCATTGTCCAAGCGTTTGATATGCACAGCATCATCTAGGTCTTTTGCATCGGCACCATCGATGGTGAATGTAATCTCATTACGATAGTCCACGCGCCCCATGAGGGCTTTCTCATCAACTTCTTCTGGAATAGCGTCCGCTTGCGCCAAAACGTCTTCTGGAAATTCAGAACGAATACCAAGTGAAGCTAAAACTTCAAGAACATCAATTCCTTTATCACCCGCTTGACCGACAATTTCAACAGCCAAGCCTTGCATACTTTTGGGATTTTTCTTATCCGGATAAGCGGTAATATCAACACGCACTACTGCTTTATCCTCTGGTATCAAGCCCTTATCTGTCAAAAAGACATGATAAGGCAACTTTTTATTGCGTGATTTTACATAGCCGATACGTTCAAACTCTTGACGTTCTTTTTCATCAAATTTGACAAAAGTTCCGACAAGCTGAGTGACCGAACGCTTTAAAACCTCTGTAACTACACCTTCAGCACTTGTACCTTTTAAAGGATTGGCATTACTTTTCAGTTCGACTTTTACTTCATCTCCTTCAAGAGCAAAAGCTGTTCTTCCTTTAGGAATAAAAACGTCAGGTTCATCAGAATCAACTGTTACAAAACCAAAACCGTTCGCATTAGCACGAAAGATCCCGACAAGCTCTGCTTTTACTTCGGCAAGTGTTACTTTTCCATTATTTGTAAATTCCAGTAGTCCTTCACCTTCAAGAGCAGCTAAAGTTTTAACAAATAGTTTAAAATCTGAAGCCTTTGTTAGGTCAAGTTCCATTGCCAGTTCTTCAACAGCATAGGCTTTCTTTGGATGCTTTTTAAGTTCATCCAATATAACTTCTTTTATTTTCATGTTTCTCCAATATTTCTTTTTATCTGTGCACTTTTGCGATTTTTTCAATCCCAAACAACTGCATTATTATTTTTAAAATTAAAATGCGGACTGTCAGCAGCCCGCTACTTTTTGGTTCAATAAACGATAAAATCTTAACTCATTTCTCCGTAATCGTTTATTCAATAGGGCACTCATCCTAAACAGCCCAATCTTTTTCATCGTCCGCATGGAATAATGATATTATAACATATTTGATATTTTCATGAACCACCTTTTACTGCACACGATCAAATTTTGCTCCTGCTGTTGGGTGATGATGATATTCAAAGGCCTCCAGAAGATCCTCACGTGTGTTTCGATCTACGGAGATATTCTGCAAGGTTTCAATTTCTTCCCGTGAGAAAAAGCGTGCCTCCGAAGTTTCTAAGCCTGGCTGCAGCTCAAAAGTTTTTGCCTCACAATAAAAGAAGAGTTTATAAACATAATTCAAGCTTTTAGGATAAGCGTGCTTGGCCTTATCAACAAGCTTAAACAACTGCAAAGGTATCACTTCAAGCCCGCTCTCTTCTCTTACTTCTTTTTGAGCGATTTCTGCGGGGGAATAACCGACGTCTGCCCACCCGCCAGGCAAAGACCATTGTCCTTCGTCTTTTTCTTTCACAAGTAAGAGACGGTCATCCTCAAAGACCACAGCTCTGATATCTACTTTAGGTGTGACATAACCTAAATCTTCATTAAAGAAGGCTTCCAGTTCAGCTTCTGAGTAAGAGGTCAGTTTTTGAGAAATGTCAAAGAGAATTTCTTTCATTTCTCCCAATCTTTCTCGGTCGTATACATCTTTATTATAATACAAAGATGTGTTCACAAGAGCTTTGAGTTTTGCTAGAGCTTGGGTTGTATCCATTGCTAGTCCTCCTTCTCTCATTTTATCACACGTATGAAATGATGCAAACACCTTACGCTACTCCTATTTTAAATAGATACAGAAAGTATTTATCTTAGCTCATAAATGAAAAAACATCCCCATCTTCAAAAGATAAGGATACTTTTTCCGGGATTACTTAAAACGCTGTCCACGCTTTCGTCTTATCAAACGAATAACTACACCCGATAATCCACAAAAGAGAGCACCCACGGAGGCTATCGCTCCCAGCCCTTCTAAAAATAATTTGTGCGAGTGTGCGCCATAGCTAAATAAAACAAG
This sequence comes from Lactococcus garvieae subsp. garvieae, assembly GCF_029024465.1. Lineage (NCBI taxonomy): Bacteria > Bacillati > Bacillota > Bacilli > Lactobacillales > Streptococcaceae > Lactococcus > Lactococcus garvieae. The sequence goes on along the minus strand of NZ_CP118950.1, from coordinate 795,843 downwards.
ACCAACTGCTATTATGACAAGCCACGTACTGCTTATTCTGATTCGATCGTCCATTATGTTCCTCATATGTTTTGGTAGGCTATTATTATAGCATATAATGTCATTAATCCTTTCAAAATAAATTGTGGTGAGGAATTTTTCCAAAGGAAGATTAGGAATTCCCTAAAATTGTAATGGCCTCTTCCTCAAAGCCCTCGTCCTTTACCTATATTTTAACCTTAACGGTTTGCTTCTTATAGTTTCGGATCAACCACCAGCCTAATATACTGAAGACAACTGGTCCGGCGATCATTGAGATAATATCGGAATAAACACTTCCCAAAGAAATTTCACCTGGCGCTTGGAGATAATTTATGACGGGTTCGATAATTGTAAAAAAGTCCGCCAAAATAATCATCAAGGCTGCAACCCAAGAAATTCCAATAGCAAAAGCTTGATTTTTCATAATCGTAAAAGGTTTCTCAATAGCATAATTTTTCTTGAATTTGATATAAGCAAAGACGATAAAGACATATGGTAGACTGGAAGCAATATTACTCATATTAGTAATAACCAAGAAGAATTTATCTGCTGCTCCCTTATTGATGAGTGAAATGCCCATATTCAGTAAAATCATCAGGGTCACAATGATGAATTGCGCTTTCATAGCATTTTTAGGCACGCCATTCTCGATTTTTCCAAGCTTTCCTGGCCATACTTTTTCCGGTGTCCCCTCCATCAGTTGTTTAAGAGGAGAATAAATCAAGGTAAAGAGCGCGCCAGTAAGTGACAAAAACATAGAGAGTCCCACATAACGTGCAAAAACTGTTCCCCAAGTATGTACAGCACCAGACGATAGATTGAAAGATTCTGCCAGTTTCTCACCGAGCTGCTGCATCATAAAATAAGTAATATTCCCTTGATTGACTGAACCATCCATAATCCCCGGAATCCAGTCTTTATCAAAATTAATGAAAAACCCTGTACAAAGAATCATGAAAGAATAACCAATACCAATAATGGCAGCCGAAAGTAAGATGCCTTTAGGAAAGTTCTTTTTCGGTTCCACAGTTTCATCAACCAATCCTCCCACGGATTCTACACCAGCGTAGGCAAAAATAGCATAAACTAAGAAAGCGATAAAAGTAACAAAACTTGCAGGTTGCAATGTTGGATTTGGTGTTGAAATCAAGGATTTTATCGTTAAGGGTGTTGCGGGCTGAAAACCACTTCTCGATAAGATAATAAAGGCCCCGATGATGAGAATAAAATTAAGTGAAACAACTGCAATTCCTCCGACTGAGGCCACTTTTTTTATGGTTTCAAGGCCTTTAAGGGAAATGAAAGTCACAAGAAACATGATAAGAATGGCCAAGAGTGACACGATCACTGTGCTCGGTAAGATTGTTGTACCAAAGATCATGTTCGAGATAGGTACAAGTATCCGATTACCTACAGAGACAAACCAGATAACCCATGACATGTACCACATCAATGTACCAATCATGGCAAATGATGGCCCCTCTGATTTTTCCATCCATGTGTAAATACCGCCTTTTTCAGCATTAAAAGCTGAACCAAATTCAGTGACCATTAAAGAAAATGGAATGAAAAAGACTAAGGCACTAATAATGTACCAAATGATTGAGCAATAACCCATTTGAAAAAAGGCGAGTGGAACATTCCCAAAGCCATACACCGATGTAAAAATCATCAGGGCTAAAGAAATTGCTGTTAATTTATTTTTTTTTAGTTGCGACATTTTCTTCCTCTTTACGTATTTCTTTGGATTTATTATACAGTTATATGTATATTTATGCAAGTATTTGTTAATAAACCATAGAAAGTATAAATGGAAATAAAGGATTTTTCTCTTGACCATCCTTGAGTCTGCATAAAAACGGAGTATATTTCACTCTTTTTTTAAACGAATTCTAAAAAATCTGTGAGATGGATATTTATGATACAGATCTTGCCCATAATTTATAACAAAAAAAGTATTTCTACCATAGTGATAGAAACACTTTTTTCAGATTATTTTTTATTTTCCCAGATAACGTTGTTCGAAAGCTTCAAGACTTTCACCTTCTCGGCGCTCAACAACTTTTTCAACGGTCCATAATTCATCATGGCTACGATCACGCATCGTATCCGAAGTATCTAAAGGACGTAAACTTGCTGCTGTACGTGCTTTGATAGCTTCATCTTCTGGGAAAAGATGAGGAGGTAAACTTAAGTCTTTCCCTGCTTCTTCTTTTGATTCGTCAATCCAGAAACCTGAAGTAATTAATGACTCTTCATAACTGTCAACAGCTCCATCACCTGACTCAGCCATATCCAGAGCGCCAATACCTGGGGTAAATGTTGCAATTTCAAACAGTACGCCTGGAGCAACTCGCACATATTCACTAGAGAAATAGAAACGATCCACCAAGCCTGAATGTGGCAAACGGAAAGCTTGAATACGTTCAATCCAGTAATTTAAAGTTTCAGGATTTGTCGTTCCTAAAGCCAAATGGTGAATTGTACCATAACCTTGATAAGCATAACGTTCATTTTCTTGCGCTTCTTCAATGATCAAGGCCGCACCATTGCCTCCATTAGCTACTTCAAAAAGATGCAAATTATTTTCTTGGCCCGCATACCGGAAGCCGAAGACTGTTTCTAAAATAATCCGTAAATTGTAAGTATCCGTAACTTTCACAAAGACTGGACCCATGCCAATGATTCCATGTTCAGGCGCTACATTTGAGAGAAGCCATGAACGGTCAAGTGCAGCATCACCTGTGTTGTCTTGATCGGAAATCAATTGGTACTTTTGACCATCAAAATCTTCAAATTCGAGTGTTTTCTTGCCAAATTTGACATTGATATCGCCATGGTTAACATGTGCTTTTTCAAAACGCTCTGTCCAGTAAGTAAGAGAGGCGTCACTTGGTACACGAAACGAAGCACGTTCAATATTATTTGCACCATGCATTCCCTTAGGAATATCCTTGAAGTCAAAGAAGGTCATGTTCGGACTTTTCCCATCTTCCCCTGTGAAGTAAAGGTGATAAGTTTCATAATCATCTTGATTGACGGTCAATTTTGCCAAACGTAAGCCTAAAATATTTGTAAAAAAGTCATAATTCTTTTGTGCGCTTGATGTGATTGCTGTAACGTGGTGAACACCACCAAGGATGTTTTGTGTTTCAATTTCTGTGTTCATGGGATTGTCCTCTTTTTTTAGTTTTTTTATAATTTTTTCGATGGGAAAGGTATGTTCATGTACGCTTATCTTTTTCTTCATGTCACTAACCATCTCTTTGCTGCTACAAGTTCGTCATTGCTTAATTGGTGACCAAAATTGGCTTTAAATACCTCTAGCTCACATTCTGTCTTTTGTAAGTCAGAAGAAAGTTCTTCAAGATTTGCCCGACTCACGATGGGATCATTATCCGCGTGAGTCAGGAAAATTTTACTTTCATCTGCAATTACAGGTTCCTCTATATCTGTAAGTTGCATGGCATGAAAGGATAAAACTCTATCAAATTGCATGAGGCCCTTCAGCTGCATATACAGTGCAACGTTTGCACCATTGGAATAGCCAATTACTGCAAGTCGCGTAAGATCCAGTTGATGCTTTTCCCCTAAGCGTGTCACTTCGGTAGCCAGCCATTGGGATTCTTGGCTCAGCGATTCTAAGTCAAAATTTTCTTTCGTAAAACCAGCTCCTTTGAGTTTAAAGTAGCGGTTTATCCCTTGCTCACTAACTCGTCCACGAATGGATAAGAGAGGGTGATTGGGAAATAAGTCTTCCGCCAGTGGAAGCAACTGCTGTTCATCACCACCTGTGCTATGCAAAACCAGAACAGGTGCAAGACTTTTATCGCCAGGTTTAAAAATATAGTTGGTCATTTTATCTCCTCTTTTTGATAACAGATTGGCCTTGCCTATTTTTGATAGAGCCTCAACATCGTTTTTTGTTTGTTTTAAATTTCATTTTTTGTCCTTCTTCGTTTACATTTGTAAACTACATTTGTATTATATCGTTTACTTTTGTAAACGTCAAGTATTTAAGATTATTTTTTTAAAAATTTTTTTAGTGATGAAAAGACTGCGACTGACTATACTTGTCCTTGAAATTTTACTTTTTTTGTTCTTTAACAAGTTTTCACTTACGAAGACCCGGTCATTTATGTTATGATATAGTGCACTTAAAAAGAATGGAGAAAAAAGATGCCTAAAAATTTTAAAGAAGAACTTGTTTTTACCGGATTAATTGCTGGAATGATGGTTTTTGGAATGACCATGTATAATGTTTTTAAAGCCAGCGGGATAAATATGGAAAGTTGGGGAAATGTAGCTACTGGTTTTCCACTCGCTCTACTTGTTGCTGTCATACTTGATCTTGCACTTGTTGGTCCACTTGCGAAAAAAATTGTCTTTTCTCATATCGAAAAAAAGAACTTACAGCCCTCTCCTGCACAACTTGGAATTTTTATTTCCTTGTTCATGATTCTTGGAATGGTTACCCTTATGTCTATTTTCGGGATTATCATGGAGGGTGCACCAACGACAGATAGTTTACTCCTCTTGTATGGCAAAACATGGGTATTAAACATTATCGTGGCACTTCCCCTTCAATTACTTTTGGTCGGCCCAAGTTCACGCTTTATTTTTGCGAAAATTTATCGTTAAATGTCTGAAGAGTACTAAAAAAGTCCCTTTAAAAGATAAAGGGACTTTTTAATGAAAAGAAAAAACTCTCCGAGTTGGAGAGTAAATTGAAATTATGAAATTATGTATTTAAATTGTATCAAAAAATTTACACAAGAGGTTAACATTTGCCTATAAATTTTTATTTTTAAATAAAAAAAGCGCGCCATTATTTTTTGACCGCTTCATTTGCATGTTATGATTATTTTATTTCGTAGAGAGAACGACCAAGATAAAACCAAGCACAAGCCAGATACCAATAGTAATACCTGTAAAACGTTGCATTACAGCTTCAAAACCACGCGCTTTACGTCGTTCAAATAGCTCTCCTGAACCACCTGAAAAAGCATCAGCTGCACCATCTTGTTTAGAAGGTTGCATCAAAATTGAAATAACTAAAATTGCAGAAATAACCAACATAATGACGAGTAAAACGTCGTAAATTACTTTATCCATATATACTTTTCTTCCTTAATCAGAATTACACTAATAAGATTATAACACATTTATTACTAGAATACGAACGATAAAAACAAAAAAGAACGGCAGTAATGCACGTTCTTTTTATTTAACCTTCTACATATTTGTAAGCTTCTTGAGCGGCTTGGGCTCCATCACCTACAGCAGTAGTAATTTGGCGAAAATCTTTTTGACGAACATCACCAACGGCAAAGATACCTGGAATGCTTGTCTTCATCGTAGCATCTGTGATAATCCAACCTTCTTCATCTGTAATACCTAAATCACGAGCAAATTCAGATACAGCATCCAAACCTACATAGATAAAGAGACCACCGAAATTGGCTTCTGTAACTTCACCTGTCTTAACGTTTTTATAACGTACAGATTCAATTTTACGTTCGTCACCTTTGATTTCTTCAAGAACAGAGTCCCAGATAAATTTTATTTTATCGTTAGCAAAGGCACGTTCTTGAATAATTTTTTGGGCACGTAATTCATCACGGCGATGCATGATGGTTACTGTTTTACCAAAACGCGTTAAGAAAATTGCTTCTTCGACAGCGGAATCACCACCACCAACAACCAAGATATCTTGATCACGGAAGAATGCTCCGTCACAGACCGCACAGTAAGACACTCCACGGGCACCGTATTCTTCTTCACCAGGCACGCCTAGCTTACGGTGATTTGCTCCTGTCGCAATAATAATTGATTTTGTTTCAAATACTTCTTCTTCAGTATTGATTGTTTTTGTTGCACCATTATCAATGATGGATGTGACAAAACCATAAGCATTTTCAACACCAAGATCAGCTAAAGGCTCATACATTTTCATTGAAAGTTCAGGACCCATGATTTGACCATAGCCTGGGTAATTTTCAATTTCTGCTGTATTATTCATTTGCCCGCCTGGAACACCTCGTTCCAAAAGCAAGGTTTTCATTTCACTTCTAGCGCTGTACATAGCTGCGGTCATGCCCGCAGGCCCTGCACCAATAACTACTACATCGTAAATTTTTTCTGTCATAATTCACCTCTTCAAGTATAGAACCATTATAATTTCTCTTTTAATTATTTGCCATTATTTTGATTTGCAATCATCTGATTCTCAAAATAATCAGTATTCCCACAACGGCGAAACTCAAAATCGGTATAGTCAAAATATCCACCAAAATAATGTCAAATAAGCGATTGCGCCAGACATTACGAGGTTTATGATGGTTACGGAGCCAATAGATAAAACCGTACAACAGACTGAGTAAACCTACAACTAAAAAAGAAATGAGTAAACCTTTAAGATAAAACTGTAAAACTAAATTAATCATTTGAACTTCCTATATCAATGGTTTTAACATGACGAGAGAGAAATTCACTCGTCCGCGGATTTTTAGGATGATGGAACACTTCCTCAGGGCTACCTTCTTCAATGATTTTGCCTTTTTCTAGGAAAAGCACTTTTGTAGCAACATTATAGACAAAGTCCATTTCGTGGCTCACTAAAACCATTGTTTGTTTGTTTTTAGCTGCATTGAGAATCGTGTCTTGCACCTCGCCAACAAGTTCAGGGTCAAGCGCTGAGGTCGGCTCATCAAGCAAGAGTAAAGTCGGTTGCATCGCCATCGCTCGAGCTATTCCTACACGTTGCTTTTGACCACCGGATAAGAATTTCGGATAGTAGTCCATACGATCTTCAAGGCCGACTTTTCTTAAGTTTTCCTCCGCAAGCTTTTGCGCATCTGCTTTCGACATTTTCTTGACTTGAATTAAGCCTTCCATCACATTTTGAAGGGCAGTACGACGTTCAAAGAGATTGAACTGCTGGAAGACCATTCCTGTTTTGCGACGAAGCTCAAGAATTTCTTGTTTACTGATATGTTCAAAGTCTACTTTAAAATTATCAATTTCTAACTGTCCACTGTCTGCTTCTTCCAGATAGTTAATCGAACGTAGAAAAGTGGACTTACCGGCACCTGATGCACCAATAAGCGCAATGACATCCCCTTCATTGATTTCCAGATTAAGGTTGTCAAGAACAACATTACCTGCAAAAGATTTACTTAAATTTGAAATTTTTATCATTTGTTGGTCACCCCATTATCAAAAGGATTGCGTCCAAGTGAGATTTTCCGCGCTGCTTTAGGCATTTTGATTTCTAGTTTGCTTTCAATCTTACGAATCAAGATTTCCAAAACGATACAGATTGGCCAGTAAATTAAGGCCAGAGCTAAGTAGGTTTCAAAAAGACGGAAGGTTGAACCGCCAATGATTTGGGCTTGAGCGGTCATTTCGACTACACCAGCAACAAAAGCAAGTGAAGTTGATTTGAGTAAGCCAATTAAAGCATTTCCTAATGGCGCCGTCGCAACAGAAGCTGCTTCAGGTAAGGTTACGCGCCAGAAAACTTGAAAATTGGTCATTCCAAGAGAGCGTGCTGCTTCGATTTGCCCTTTATCTACGGATTGAATGGCTGAGCGGATTGTTTCTGAATTATAAGCGCCTTCGTTAAGGGCAAAAGCCACAATCACAAAGAGCATGGCAGGGACAGAGTTAACCGTATAATTCGTACCGTAATTCATATTGATTGCTTTAAGAATCAAAGGAATCCCTGTATAAGTCAAATAAAGTTGTACCAGAATTGGTGTCCCACGTGTAAAGGAAACAAACAAAGCACGTAACTGGTCTAAAATAGGAATCTTATTTATTCTGACAAGTGCAAGCAGCAGTCCCAAAATAAGTCCAAAGAACATTGCGATAAGTGTCATCTGCAATGAAATAGGAATCATTTTAATGATGGGTACGAAGGCTGCAGTAAAGTCTTTCCAACTAAAAATCTTGGTGAAAAACATCGTCCAAAATTCATCAAAACTATATTGCCCTTGCATGATTAAAAAGGGAAGCATAGGCAAAATAATCAACAGGAGCAAAACTCCCAAGCCTAAAATTATTTTTTTATTTTTATTCATTTTTATTCTCTTCATCAAAGAAAGCTGTCTGAACCCCTCACTCGTGCCACAAGCATTTGTGTGTGAGAGACTCAGGGACAGCTTTTACACTACTCCTACTATTATACAAGAAACTAATAATTTTTTCTTGTCTGTGAAATATTTATTTAAACTTGCTTGCTTCTGGTACAAAATCTCCATCGAAGAATTTTTCTGAAAGTTTTTTCAAGGTCCCATCTTTTTCAAGCTCAGCAAGGACTTTATTGACTTTTGTTTGAAGTTCTTTGCCAGCATCATCTTTTGCAAAGAGGAAATACTCATAACCGTCGTGTTCAGGATCACCTGTTGAAGTATCGATATCTTGAATTTTCAAGCTGTCAAACCCTTGATCCTTGATGCTTGATTGCAGAGAGATTTTATCATAAAGCATGAAATCAATCTTCCCTGATTCAATCTGGTTAAAGCGTGTATTGATAGATGTGCTATCTGAAGAGTAGCTGATGTTTATTTTCTTGTCAGGGTGGGCATTGTTCCAGTCATTGATAATCTTTGTATAGTTAGAAGCTGGATTTCCAATTGTACTTTTACCTGCAAGATCTTCTAGAGTTGTATAATTACCATCTTTGGTCAATACGGCATTATTCGATTTAGAAATTGGTGATGAAAAATTATATTTTTCTGCACGTTCTTTTGACCAGCCAAAATCATTGGCGCCCATCTGATAGCGACCGCTATCCAAACCTGGAACAATCCCAGAAAAGTCAACTGCTTGATACGTTACTTTATATTCAGGCAACTTATCAAAGACAGCACGTGCAACCTCAATGTCATATCCTGTCAAATTTCCTTGATTATCAGAATAGGTAAAGGGTTTAGTTGCTCCATCTGTAGCTACAACAATCTCCGTTTGCTTGGTTTTTGATTCTTCTTTACTTGATGAACCACCATTACTGCAAGCAGCTAAAGCTCCTGCGGCGATAAGCGAAACGAGCGCGAGTGAAAGCTTCAGTGACTTTTTCATAGTAATGTTCTCCTTAATTTTTTGATATTTAAAGTTTATCACGCTCCCTATCGGTTTGTCATATTATTTGTTTATTGAGGGGTTAAGATTTTTTTATAACGGAATTTTATTTATTTAATATCAGCAAACAAAAAAGTTACCCCTCTAAGCGGATAACTTTTTCAATTTTATTTCCAAACGGGTTGCCAAGTCAGGCCGAATTTGTCAGTAATCCAAGCGCATTTACGAATATCTCCTACAGCTTCCGGTCCCATCATAATGCTTCCTTGGTCTGATAAAGCGGCAAAAATTTCATCAAATTCAGCTTCCGTCGCACAATCGAGAAGAAGCGAATTTGACCAGTTAGGTGTTGGGGCTGCATATTCTTTTTGCATATCAAGAAAGAAGAGCTCTGTCCCTTTTATTTCCAAACTTCCATATAAAACAAGTTCTTCTTTCAGCTCAGAAAAAGCTGGACTTTCATGATAAAACTCCATCCGTATAATCTTTGTGTCTGGTAAAACTTGAGCATAAAAAGTCATCGCTTCCTTGGACTTGCCATTTAAAGTTATAAAAGGGGTAAGTTTTGATTTTACCATCGTTCTCCTTTGCTTAGAACAAACCTGTGATTTTCCCTGTTTCGTCAATATCCATATTTAAAGCTGCTGGTTTTTTAGGTAAGCCCGGCATAGTCATCACATCACCTAACAAGGCCACGATAAACCCTGCTCCAATCTTTGGCACCAACTCACGAACAGTCACTTCAAATCCTTCTGGTGCTGCTAAAAGTTTGGGATTATCAGAAAATGAATACTGCGTCTTCGCCATACAAACGGGAAGCTTGTCCCAACCGTTCTCCTCAATTTCTTTTAATTGACGTGCTGCTTTTGCAGAAAAGTTAACTTTCTTGCCCCCATAAATTTGGGTCACAACTGTTGTAATCTTGTTCTCTACTGAAGCTTCTAAATCATAAAGGTAATGGAACTCTTTTGCTTCCTGAGTGAATATACTTGTTAGTTTTTCAGCTAAATCAATTCCACCTGCGCCGCCCTTTTCAAAGACTTGGGTCAAACTCACGGCAACACCTTCTGCTTCAACAAGTCGTGTTAACTCCGCTATTTCCGCCTCAGTATCACTGGCAAATTGATTGATGGCTACAACAATTGGCGCACCGTAGCTCGCCATATTTTTAATATGACGTTTCAGATTTGCAAAGCCTTGGGTAACGGCTGCAACATTTTCGCCAGTGAGTGCCGTTTTAGCAACGCCACCATGCATTTTCAAAGCACGAAGAGTAGCTACGATAACAATAGCATCAGGCGTTTTTCCCAACTGACGTGTTTTAATATCGAGGAATTTTTCGCCGCCTAGATCCGCACCAAATCCAGCCTCTGTAATGGTCACATCTGCTAATTTCAAGGCTGTTTTTGTAGCTAAAACGGAGTTACAGCCGTGGGCAATGTTGGCAAATGGACCGCCGTGTACTACTACGGGTGTCCCTTCAATGGTTTGAGCCAGATTTGGCTTAAGCGCATCTTTCAAGAGGACCGTAATTGCACCTTCAATCTCTAAATCGCCCACAGTTACTGGTTGACGATCATAAGTATAAGCAACAACGATACGCGAAAGACGTTCTTTCAAATCCGTCAATGAAGTAGCCAAACATAAAACAGCCATAATCTCACTGGCCACAGTGATATCAAAACCATCCTCACGGGGCACACCATTAACCACACTACCTAAGCCAGCAACGATATGACGAAGCTCACGGTCATTCATATCTAAGACACGTTTCCAAACCACACGACGACTATCGATGTTTAAAGTATTTCCTTGGAAAATATGATTATCTAAAAGTGCTGCAATAGCATTATTTGCCGTTGTCATGGCATGAATGTCGCCAGTGAAATGCAAGTTAATATCTTCCATCGGCAGAACTTGAGCATAACCCCCACCTGTAGCACCACCTTTTATTCCCATCACAGGACCTAAAGATGGCTCACGCAATGCCACCATTACCTTTTGATTCAACCGTGCAAAGGCATCCGCCAATCCAACTGTCACTGTCGATTTTCCTTCACCTGCCGGAGTAGGGTTAATGGAGGTAACCAAGACAAGTTTGCCCTCGGGATTGCTCTCAAACTTTTTAAGACTTTCGAGTGGTATTTTTGCTTTATATTTTCCGTAAAGTTCGATATCTTCAAAACTTAAACCGATTTTTTCAGCAACGTCCGTGATGGCTGTCATCTTGCATTCTTGTGCGATTTCAATATCTGTTTTCATCTCTTAAACAACTCCCTAATCTCCATAACTTTCTTATTATTTTAACAGAAACATCTGGAAATTTCCTTTGTAAATGCTAAATCTAATAAGTTTACTCCTTGAATGTTCGGCTTTTATTTTTGCTTTATCACTAAACAATTAGTGTCTCAAGACCTACACGCATCATATCAGTAAAAGTATTTTGACGTTCTTCTGCACTTGTGGATTCCCCTGTCACGAGACTGTCTGAGATGGTCATGATTCCTAGTGTTTGAACATTATGTTTAGCCCCTAAATAATAAAGCGCTGCTGCTTCCATCTCTACTGCTTTTACACCTAATTTACCTATAGCCAGTGTATCAATATCACTGTAGAATAAGTCAGCCGAAAGAACATTACCTACATGAGTTTGAAGATTTAAGTTTTTGGCAATATGATAAGCCTTGTCCAGCAAATCAAAATCAGCAATTTGCGGCAAATCAAACTGTGGCCAGTCATTTTTTATAATGCGAGAAGTCGTTGCAGCCCCTTGCGCCAAAACCAAATCTCGTACATGAACATCTTCATTTAACGCACCTGCTGTGCCTACTCGAATCAGTTTTTTGACACCGTATTCGGTGATTAATTCATGGGCATAGATGGAGATTGATGGCATTCCCATGCCTGTTCCCATAACTGAAATTCGGTGTCCTTTATAGGTCCCTGTATAGCCCAGCATGCCTCGAACATTATTGAATTGTTGAGCATCCTCGAGAAAATTATCGGCGATGAACTTGGCACGCAGTGGATCACCTGGCAAGAGGATTTTATCTGCAATTTGACCTTCTTTAGCTTCGATATGAACTGACATAGTTACTCCTTGTGTTTAGGTTATTTTGGTGCCCGCTTTCTCCACTAAAAAAAGAAAACGCTAACACGTTTTCTCTTATTTTATCACATTTTCACTAAAATATTCTTAACAAGTGTTTTAAATGTTTCTTTCACACGTTCTGTTGTCTCCACAACTTCCGCATGGTTAAGTTCGCTTTGCATACCTGCAGCCAAGTTAGTAATGCATGAAATGCCCAAAACACGCATTCCCGAATGAACAGCCACAATAACTTCAGGAACAGTTGACATTCCCACTGCTGAAGCGCCCATCGTGCGAGCCATATGGATTTCTGCTGGTGTTTCATAAGTAGGCCCTGTGAAGCCCATGTAGACCCCTTCTTGAACCTTGGCTGACATTTCTGCTGCTGTCTCCTTAGCAAGCGCCTGATAAGCTTTATCATAAGCTTGTGACATGTCTGGGAAACGAGGGCCGATTTCATCGTCATTAGCGCCAATCAATGGGTTTGTTCCCATGAAATTGATATGGTCGTTAATGATCATCAAGTCACCCGGCGCGAAGTCTTTATTTACCCCTCCTGCAGCATTGGTAACAATAATGGATGGTGTACCAAGAGCTGAGAAAACACGTACAGGATAAGTCACAACTTCCATTGAATTGCCTTCATAGAAATGGAAACGCCCTTGCATAGCAATGACTTTCTTGCCAGACAGATCGCCATAAACGAGTTGTCCCGCATGACCTACAACTGTTGAAACAGGGAAGTGAGGGATTGTTTCATATTTAATAATAACAGGATTTTCAATTTCACCCGCTAATTCTCCCAAACCTGACCCTAAGATAAGGGCAACATCAATAGCGCCAACACCCTGATCTTTGAGGTATTTTGTCGTTTCCGCTAACTTCATTTTCAATTCCATTTTTGTGTTCCTTTAATTTTTATTTTTTCCAGCGCTTCAAGCCCTTTATTGGCATCGGGTAAAGTGACTTGAGGAGCCATTTTTTAAATCCTGATATTTCCAGTTGATCCAAGGCTTTACTTCCTAAAGCAATTGTTTCTTCCAAAGTAATGTTGGGTTGTGTCCAAGCCCCATTTTGATAACAGTATCTACAATATTCAGTAGCTGCTTGACCGTTACTTTCTGTTCCAAAATCGGCCGTTTGAGCTAAAGGCATACCGCAAGACTGACAAAAAACTTTTTTAGTCATGTATTAGACCAAGCTTTCAAGGAAGGATTCCCCGATTTCAGCCTTGTCAATGTTAAAGTTATCTGCAATTGTAGCAGAGATATCTGCGAAGTGTCCCAAAGGTAGAACTTTTGGTTCTTTCAATGAAGGTGAGAAGATCACAAGGGGAATATATTCACGTGTATGGTCGGTACCTACATAGCTTGGATCATTTCCGTGGTCAGCTGTAATCATGAGCAAGTCATCTTCATGCATCGCTTCAAGAATTTCAGGCAAACGTCCGTCAAAGTCTTCGATAGCTTGTCCATAACCTTCTACATCACGGCGGTGACCATATTTTGCATCGAAATCAACCAAGTTCGTAAAGCTAAAGCCTTCAACGAATTCTTCTTTGCGCATTGCTTTGAGAAGACGGTCTACACCATCCATATCGTTTTTATTATGTCCCATATCATATTTCACACCAACCGTGTTGAAAATGTCAGAGATTTTACCTACCGAGTAAGTGTCAACGCCAGCATTGTAGAGTTTTTCCAAAACTGTTTCGTCAAATGGGCTCAAGGCATAATCACGACGCCCATCAGTACGTGTAAAGTCTCCTGGTGTACCCACATAAGGACGTGCAATGATACGGCCAATCATAATGCCTGAACCTTCCAATGTGATTGAACGCACGTATTCGCAAATTTTGTACAATTCTTCACGTGAAATGATATCTTCATGTGCCGCAATTTGTAACACAGGATCGGCTGATGTATAAATAATCAACTCGCCTGTTTCCATTTGACGTGGGCCAAAGTCATCGATGACAGCTGTTCCAGAATAAGGTTTATTGGCTTCACGAATGACTTTACGTCCTGAAAACTCTTCAATTTTTTGAAGTAAATCTTCAGGATAACCTTCAGGGTATGTTGGAAAAGGGGTTTGGATATTCAGACCCATGATTTCCCAGTGCCCTGTCATTGTGTCTTTCCCTTTAGAAACTTCTTGGAGCTTTGTGACATAAGCTTTGGGTTGTTCAGCAGCAGGAACAGTTTTTAGAGCTGTATCGCGTGGGATATTGCCCCAGCCCATTTCTTGAAGATGAGGAACATTTAGACCACGGATTTCTGATATGTGGCCGATTGTATCCGAATTAACATCATTTACTGCTTCGTGTGTTTCTACATCGTGATTGAAAAATTTATCTGCATCTGGTGCAGCACCGATTCCGACGGAATCCATAACTACGAGGTGAACACGGTTAAATTTCTTAGGCATATTATTTTCTCCTTACTTAGTGAACTCTATATATTATCATTATAAACTATTTAGTGGTGAATAGGTTTCCAGAGCTAAACTTTCATGCAGAAAAACTTTTCTCGTTCGGAAGTTGCCCTTTGATGAGGAAAATGAAAACTGCTAAGGCAGCAATGGCTACACCTGCAATCATGAGAAGTACTTCACTATAATGTCCTTTCACTGTTGCTGAAAACACATGAAGATTCACACCATCAATAAAGCGGGAAGAGTAAGTAAAGCCGATAGACATTGCAATATTGATACAAAGATTGTAAAAACCAATAGCCGTTCCTTTATTTTCTTCTGGCATTTTTTCCAAACTTGTATGCATGAGTGGTGCGTACATCATGGCAAATGCACATGAACTTAAAATAAGTAAGAAGGTGAAGAGGAAGACTGAGGCCCCCATGAACAGAGCAGCAAGTACAATTGTCACAACAATAGTCACCATTGAAACAACAACAGCTTTAAATGAATTGAGTTTGGAAGCAATTGCTCCTGAAAGACTTCCTACAATCGCAGCCGCTAAACAAGCGGGAATAAACATCAAAGATACACTGTCTAATTGCATTTGATACACATCTGTAAGTAAGAATGAAAATGTATTCAAGGTAAAGGCGGCTTGTGTCGAATAAATCAAAAGTGCAGCAATCAAGGTAAAGACAAACAATTTATTTTTGAAAAAGTCTATCGTAATAAAAGCATTTTTCTTTTTCGAAATATAAAGTAAGAAAACAACTGTTGCCAAAATAAAGCCAATTAAAACAAGCCATGAGAAATTGGTCAAGTAAACCATTGCAGTAACAGCAACAGCTGCAACAAGCATAATTCCCATCACGTCAATATATTTTTTCTCACCAGATTCTTTGGGAAGATATTTCAAAAGGAAGGGGATAACCAATAATGAAAGTAAGGGCACAAGGAAAAGTGTTTGCCAAGCTAAATGAGTCGTGATAAAACCTCCAGTCAAAGTACCAATGACTGTCGCAATTTGAAAACTGGAAGTCGAAAAGCCATAATATTTTTTTTGCTTATCTGGTGCAACATAGCGGGCTACAAAGATAAGATAGAGGGTCTCGGTAGCACCCAATCCGGCAGCCTGAATAACACGTGCAAAAACAACCAACCAATAATTATCATGAACCAGATAACCCATAAAGGAACCTGCAGAAATTAAAAGAATACCAAAAATAAGTAATGAACGAATACTAATACTGTCAGAAAGCGAAGCATAGACAACTGCTCCCATTCCTATAACTAATCCGGCTAAGGTCACTTGCCAAGCGACTGTACTCGCAGAAACATGGAAATATTCAACCAGTTTAGGGGAAATTATTTTAAAAGAATTATCAATGACCAAAGAAAAAATCATCAATAAAAGGATGACAGGAACGGCTTTGCCTACCTGTACTTCTTGTGCTGTATTTTGCTGACTTGTAGAGAGTTGTTCTTCCACAATAAGTCCTCCGATATGATATATTTGAACGTTTAATGAAAACGCTATCTTTAAAGAATACAATTATTATAGCATAAACATTTCTGAAAATGTATTCGCTTTCTCATAAAACACCTTGAAAAACTTTACAAAAAAAAGACAAGATATTCACTTGTCTTTTTTATCTGATGGTACCTTTTGCGCGATAGATGGTGAACATATCCACCATAATACGACAGATAACTTCTAAAGGTAAGATACTTCCAGCATCTCCGTAGAGTTCCTCTTTCTCTAATTTGCTTTGATAAGCAAGCAGATAATAATCACTCATTTGGGCCAGTTGGCTTCGGTAGTTACTTGTCAGAACTATTACTTTGGCACCCTTTTTCTTTGCTTTTTTAGCCGCAGAAACAATAATTTTCTCCTCACCTGTTGAAGAAACGATAAGCATCATATCTTCTGCAGTCAGTTTTTCAGCATACATTTCCATATCGTCATAATAACGGCTGATTGCGTTTTTCCCTAGTGTTTGAAAGCGATGAATCATATCGTCTGCTACAGCTTCACTCGCGCCTCGCGCTACTGTCATGATCATCTTCGTTTCCACTAATGCTTTCGAAATTGCTTCTAAGTCGGCAGGGTTGAGTAAACCAATTGTTCGTGAAACTTCAATCAAATTCTTAAAAACATACTGATTCGCTTCGTCAGACAAACCAACGATCTTGTTTTCTTCCGCATTGGCTCCATTTTTATTTCTTTTGAGAGAATTTTTGAAATCAGCAAAGCCATCAAATCCTCTTTTTTTGAGCGTTCGCACAATTGTAGCTGTACTCACATGTGCTTCTTCCGCAATTTGAGTAATTGACATCAATTGAACTTTGGACTTATTTTCTTCCAAAAATTCCCAAGTATACATTTCCGCATCTGATAATTTTTCCATAGTTACTCAATTATATCATATCCAAGAAGGAAGAAGATACAAAAAAGCGCTCTTCATGAGCGCAATTGTCTGATATTATTCTGCTAATGATTTTAATTTTGAATTTTTAAAGACATCAATAGTATAAATTTTATTGAGGACTTTACATAAACCAAATGCAAGGTTGAAATCGACAAAGCTATGAACAATTCCACCGAAGAAGACGAGCATAAGCAAGCTATTCAAGGCTTGAGGGTTAAGGTCTGCAAAACCAATACGGTAAAAGGCTAAAACAACCAAGGCTTCCAATCCTGCGTGGAAAACTCCCAAAATCAGATTAAAAACTTGTAGTTTAACTTTTTTGTCAACTAAATCTGGATTCTTCTTCAAGAACCAAGCGCCGGCAGTCATTACTACAATATGTGTTGCCGCTCGCATCCAGATAAGGGGAACTGGGACACTAATAAAGAAACCAAGTGTGGTCCCAACAGCTACAAGAGCTGCTAAATAAGGGCTAAAGAACATAGCGGCCATAACTGGCACGTGTGAAGCAAGAGTAAATGATGCGGGGCCAATAACGATTTTTGCCGGCATAATCATCGGAATTAAAATCCCTAGGGCCGTAAGAAGAGCACCAATCACCAAGTTCCTGATTCTTTTTCTACTATCAGAGTTCACTTTTATAATACCAACCTTTCTATGTTCACTATTTTACAATATTTCCCCGCTAATAAAATTACAATTTAGTTACATTTACTATTTTTTTACGTATATTAGGGGAGTGTTCAGTTTTCTATACATAAAAAAAGCCTGAATAAATTCAGACTCTCTTGTTATTCTTTAAGACCGAGGCGTTCTTTAATCTGCTTCACTTGCAGTTTTGTGAATTCCTCTGGATTGTTTTTTTGTAGTTCCATCATTGCTTTTGCTTGCGCAGGATTTGCTTTCAGTGCTGCTTCTTGCTGAGCTTGCATCGCTGGTACTTCTTGTTGAAGTTTTTTGGCTTCATCTTGGGTCAAGACGAGCCAAGTATCCTTAGGCACGTAAGCACGTGCGTGTTGGGAAACAAGTTTGCCTTCTTCACCACCAATACCGAAAAGGAACTTCATAAAGTTGTCTTTAAATTTCCATTTTACTGTTGTCGTAACAACTTTAGCTTCAGACTCAGATGTCAGCTCATAGTTTGCTGTTTTTTTCAAAGTTTCAACCATATGTTTTTGATCAGGTTGGAAATGAACTTCAGGTTCTTTATCTTCTTTGTGTGTACGGTAAACTAAAGCATAATTGTTAGTATCTTGTCCGATTTCTGCTTTTAAAAGCATACCAAAGGCAGCATTCGTATCTCCTGCTGTGTAAATTTTCTTCGTTTCAGTAGAAGTTACTTTCTCCATACCCCAGTTATCTTTAATATGTATTGTCAAAGCCATAACTGATGCTGTAAGGAGAACTAATGATAAGCCACCGACAAGGCCACGCCAAAATAATTTGTCAATGTGGATAAAGCCGTAGAAAGTCAAAAGGGTAAATAAAGCAATAAGTATGATAATCATTATTTCTCACCTCCTACTTCTTTTTTGTTTTTAACAATATGCCCTTGAAGGAAAAATGAAAGCACGAGCCCAAGGATGGCAAAGGCCAACCCTATAGCGAAAGAGGCATGATAGCCTTTAAGCATGGCATCTAGCATATCTCCTGCAAAAGCAAGCGGGTTAGACTCTTTCAAGCTAGCTGCAGGTTGTGAATTGGTAATAATATTTTGCGTAACAGAGCTTAAGAGCGCCACAACAACCGCTGAAGCGACTTGACGTGCTGTACTATTTGCTGCAGTACCATGTGCAGATTGTTCGCGTGGAAGAGCGTTCATGGCTGATGCAGTTAAAGGCATCATTACCATCGCAATACCAAACATACGCAAACCATAGAGCACGGTAATAAAGTGTTCTGGTGTTGTTGTTGTCAAAAACATGAATGGAATCGTACCAATAGCCAAAATGGTAAAACCAACCCGTGCCAAGCGTTTCGCACCTACTTTATCATAGGCAGCGCCCGCAAGTGGACTCACAATACCCATCATCAAGGCACCAGGTAAGAGTGTCAAACCTGAACTCAAAGGTGAAAGTCCGTGGACTTGTTGCATATACAAAGGCAACATCATCTCAACACCCATCATGGCCATCATCGAAAGTGCCATAACGACAGTTGTCAAAGCAAATTGTTTATTTTTAAATACGGAAACGTTTAAGAAAGGTATTTCCATATGCAATTGACGACGGACAAAGAGAGCAATGATTGCTACCCCCGCTACGATAGGGAGGATAACCGTTTGAAGATCGCCCCAACCATCGCTGGCTACATTTGTAAAGCCCCATAAAAAGAGCCCAAAACCAAGAACAGATTCGACTAATGACATAAAATCTAGCTTCATGTCACGGTTAGGCACAATATCACGCATAAAAATAAGCATCAATACCCAACAAATCGCAATAACAACCATTGGAATCAAGAAGATTGTGCGCCATGATTGTTCTAGAGTGAAGCCTAAAATGACATGATCCTTATCTAAAATCCAGCCTGCGTAAGTAGGGCCAATTGCTGGTGCAAGACCAATAACAAGTCCCATAGCACCCATAACAGCCCCCATTTGTTTTGGTGAGAACATATTCACCATAACTACCTGCATCAAGGGCATCGAAATACCCACGGCAATAGCTTGCATGATACGTGCCCCTAAAAAGACGCTCCATGTCGAAGTTGGTGCCGAATATGCGACAAACATTCCGGCCAATAAAATTGCATAAGAAATCAAATATAACCAGCGTGTAGGGAATTTTGTTGTTAAATATGCCGATACAGGAATCATAATTCCGTTTGCTAATAGGAACCATGTTGTGGCTTGTTGCCCTGTAGCTAAAGAGATATTAAAATCATTCATCAAAGTGGGCATTGCTGTACCCAATGAGGTTTGCATAAGCATCCCTCCAAAAGTAGCAATCAAAATAAGTGCAAGAACAATTCCTCGATTAAAGGGTTTCCCATGAATATCGAGTGGCTGTTCTTTTGTTAATTGTTCAGTCATACTTTTTCGTTTTCCTCCTCAAATATTTCCATTGCTAAATCAAAAAATAGTTGGACATTTTCGACAAAACTTTTGGTACGTTCTTCGCCCATTCGTTCAAGGATTTTCACAATACGGCTCACAGCTTCTTTTCTTGATTGCTCTGCTTCTTCACGACCTTTAGCCGTGATAGCAACTAAAATTTTGCGACGGTCCGTACGAGAAATCTCACGTGTAACAAGTCCTTTTTCCTCAAGATTATTGAGAATTGTTGCTACGCGCGCAGTACTCATGTTGGTTTCCTTCACAATGTCACTAGGTAAAATCGGCGAGCCAGTATTTTTATAGAGGCCAACCAAAACGAGTTTTTCTCCATGCGCATACTTACTAAAACGGCTCATAACTTCAGTTTTACTGCGACTTTTCACGCAAGATAAAAAAGTTTCTGCTGCTTGATTGTAATCCATATCTTCCATTCCTAACACTATTAATTATCTAACACTGTTAGTATTATATTCTCTTTATTATCAATTGTCAAAAATTTGCTATGATAAAAAAGGCCTACTTCTTCAAGGTTTTCTCCTCTATCTTTATTGAGAATACGAGTGAAAAGTTTTCATATAAAAAGAGACCTCCTAATTGTGGTCTACTTTTACGGCCATTTTTTCGATAATACTAGTAAAGAGTAATAGGACGAAGATATTTTTTTGAAAATCTCCAACTCTTTTATGGAATGTATGTATTATAGTGCTTATATCTTAAGGAAAGCTGAATAAAAAAGGTTAAATTTTAGCTTTGCGATATGGTATTTGGTATCTTTTTCATCATTCTTTTGAGTAAAACGCTATGAATCAAAGGAATTGATTTGTAAACCCAAATAATATTTGTCTAGTGTGAATTTGAAAACTACTACTTAATTTTGGCATAACATATATAGTCTTTTTTAAATTCTAGAAATTATTTCATTATATAGGGAATAATTTCCCATTATATCCCTTTTAGACATGTCTAAAATTAACATATCCTGTCACTTAAATTTAAGAGGAACTATAAATAATTTAAAAAAATCAAGTACTACATGTAGATACTTGTAATAACTAATCAAGGGATCGAACCTTGACGATGAGGCCAACTTTAGTTACTTAATTTTATTTCACAATAATTGTATCTTTAGGAAACTCTTTATACAATTCGGTGCTGTACATTTTATCTACTGGAAGATTAAGCTTTCCAAAATCATTTTGGAAGTTGTTAAGAAAACGTTCGCTTTTAATCCATTTACATTGTACGCCGTTTGATACGTACCAGTTTTTTGTGTCAATTGTCATAATTAAATACATTTCAATTTCTCCTTTGTCTGTTCCTGATCCACCAGATACTGGTGTATTAAATAGTGCTATTTCTGCATTTCGACGTCTTATCAGTCCCTGTTCGTGAGCTGATCCCTTATTAATATATTTTGGCAGTGAAGCTAAAATATATTCATTAGATGCATTTTTATCCCAGCCATCATTTGCAAAAATTCCTACGCCAAGATTGTATGTAAAACTCACCATTGCATCAAATTGATTCTGATTGAAACTTCGCGTGAAGTAATCATTTACTGCTTTTTCATACTTTTTAATGTCATTCTCAAATGCACTGTCTGCTTGTGCTTGTGTCCAACGAGTAACGCCGGCTACAAGATTAGTATACCCTTTAGGTTCTGCATGTCCCCAGCCAATAGTAATCATACCATCATTATTATCATAAGCCGTTAGAACACACTTTTCAAAGTCTTTAATCAGTGCTTTACCTTTTGGACCTGTAGATGTTGCTTTACCACCATCTCCAGGTGAAGGTGCCCCACCTTTCGGACGAACAATCTTATCAAAGCCATACCAACTCCATGAATTTTCTCCTGGCAGGAGTTGGGCATACTGTGCGTTCAAAATATTTTGTTCAAGTGTTGTTACATTATTTCCTGCAGTGGACACAACAATACCTGTGTGCCCACTCCCTGGAACTTTACTTGTGCTAATAAAGAAAATATCTCCGGCACGCAATTGGCTAAATGATGGTGTATTAATCACATCAAATCCAATAGCAGCCCAATTTGTTTGTGTTGCTACGTTCCACGATGTATAGGCATCCGTTCCCGGAAAATAACCCCATTCATCCAGATCATTCGCAAGTTGTTGTCTGCCCGTTTCTGTGATGAACCAATCTTTCATCAAGTCACCACATTGACCTGCTCCAACCTTTTTTCCGTTTACTCGGTTGGAATAGTCTACAATGTTTTCCATTTGACCCTCCTTCTGATCGATGTACGTTCAATATTTTTTAATATTAAAGCGGACATCTTAATAATTTTGGTAAGCCATAGATATTCGTCAATACATATTTTACCTTGCCTAAAATAATAAACAGCTGCACTTTTTAGGAATAACTTCATGTTGGAATCGAACCAACAGTCTCATACAGACTTGCCATTTTGAAGCAGTTATAATATCTCAAAACTTCTTAATTGAAATAAGATATTATTTCTTTACTAGCTTAATTTAATTATAAGCCTGATTTTTAAATTGTTCCAGTTTATGGAAAGTTTTATATTTATTTTAATTTAGATAGATAGAAAAGAGTTTTTTATACCCTTCTCTCTTTTTTGCTCCTTAAATTAAAAACCCTACAAAGTGTAGGGTTGAACTGAAATAACTAAATGATATGTAAAATTAGCATTAATCTCTATAAAAATATAAGTCTGCAGGAAAGTCTGCACTATTTTGAGTTATTACTAACCTTGGCTGTGAGGTATCTGACTGGTCCCCATACTTATTGAGCTCACCGATTTTAAACATTCCTATTGCTGCCCCCCCCAATAGAGCCTTTACTATCAGCACGTAAAGATAAAAAGGGTTCATAGTTTTGATCAATTTTAGGAATACCTATTACCATGGCATAACCATTCCAAGTAACACTTTTATCAGAATTAATTACTAGTACTTCACCTTTTCCGTTTTTCCATGTTCCAACCAACGTAGAAAAATCACCCTTTAAAATAGCCTCTTTGTTTAAATCTTGGACAGGGGTTGGGTTCGGAAAAGTATCTAAATGATATTTTTCTTTAATAATTTCATTTAATTGTTCGACAGGTATGATCTTTGTGGCTAATTTATTTGTCGCTTGCTGCGCTTGATCATTATTATAAAATTCATTAAAAAGTTCTTCTTTAGTAAACTGCTTCCGCTGAACCTTACCATTTCCAGCTTCAATAGTTACTATGTTTTCTTGAGTAGAAATTCGATAGGGATCATTACTAGCAACTGTAGGAATGAGGATTGACCCTTTATCTATCGTTCCACTCATTGCCATTCATGAGATAAATTTTGCTGTTCTATCTCCTCTTCTGTCGAAGAAGAGAAGTTAAATTCTTTACTCGCTTTTTGAATTAAAATAGCTATTTTCTGATTTAATGTCAAAACTTCCCAACTTTTAGAAAGTGAATGAGAGTCCCGAGTTACTTCATTCGAAGCTGTTACATCTTTTTCTTTTGTAGATTCTTTACTTTTTTCCTCCGTCTTTGGTTCAGTCTTTTTCTCATCTCCTTGCTTGTTTGACGAACACGCTGCAAGTGAAAAAGAAGCTAAAACCAGTAAAGATAATAGTGTTATTTTTTTCATAAATCCCTCCATTCTCATTTTATTATAAAATCAAATAAATTGGAACTCACACTTGTTCTTCACTCTCAATTTTTACAAAACCCAAGAAAATTTCCACTTGATTGAAAAACTCCAGCCAAAAATAAAATAAAAAAACTAGCATCAACTAGATTTTTTACCTCTTTAAAACATTCTCTGTGTTCCCTTCTAATTATTTTAATAAATATGTCTGACGGGGCACACACTAAAGCACCTATGACGTAAATATTATTGCATCTAAAATAAGAGATAAATCAATTTAAATAAAAAAAGCCACCCTACGAATCAGATGATCTAGGTAGTCTCCGCCAATTTTATAAAGTCTATGCTCTCTACAAGGTTCGAACTTGTGACCCCACGTTACAAGTGAAGTGCTTTATCAACTGAGCTAAGAGAGCTCAGTCCCTTACATAAAGGAAGGAAACTTACTAGAATCATTCATGTTATAAGTTTTATAAATGGACTTTTTTGAGCTCTGAGCCTGACATAATGAATACCCAATTTATAGGTAAAAGTATTATCGCAATGAATAAGGATAAACGCGTGATGGTTTAAGAGAATAAACAACGACGTTACTTATTGGCATTCATTCAAGATTTTCCAATGCATTTTTAGGAACCTCGCTTCTTTTACGCTCAACCGTACTGATAACTTCCCCTTTACTATTAGGAAAAACTTCTAAATAAGTATTTTCTTTTATTTTATCAAGTGTATTAAGCTTTAGTTCTTTACTCTCTCCTCTTTGGTCATATCCTTTCAGAAGATAGGTATATTGAGTGGATCCCTCACCTCTACTGTATATATATTTTTTGTTTACATGGGTATCTTCACCATAAACTCGTACATAATAGCTGGGCCCTTTATAGCTTGAATTATACCAAGTTAAGCCGGTAACTATTATAATCACAATAATTGAACCAAAAACTAGAAGTACATTTTTCATCTTATATTCCCTTGAATTAATTTTAGTCTATTAAATTGAATTATAACATAAAAACCCTACGTGCAAGATAGGGCTAAAATTGATAAAGTTTCTTCTTGTTTTTCCTGCCCTCTATTATTATAATAATTCCAACGATGAAAGCTTTATAACAAAAAGGCAACACCGAAGCGGACACTCGCCTACTGAGAACGGGCACTTATTATAGTATTCACCTTATTTTAACGGTTCGGAAAAACGGTATATAATATTAAACTTATGACATAACATGTACTAAAAAACTCCCCAAAGAAAGAAGGATGCAGATGTTTAAAGCTATAATTCATTTCACATTATATACCTAACTTTTTCAACACTTTTATTTTCATTCACTTTAAATCTTATCCAATGCCTTCTCTGGCACATCTTTCTTTTGCACTTCTTCCCAACTTGTGACCCCATTTTTATGATTCCAAGTGAGTTTCAAATATGCATCATGTCTAAGATTATGAAGTGCTGTAAATTCTAGATCTTTTTCATGTCCTGCCTGATCAAAGCCTTTTTCGTTATAGCCAAATCCATGCCAAGTATTGCCATTAGGAGTTTTTTCAGTTAGCTTTTTCCCATCCTTATTCACTTGAATATAGTAGTCTTTTCCACCATATTCAGAGTTATACCAAGTAAATCCCCCACCAATGATAAGTACTAATGCAACTAATCCCAATAAAATTTTTTTCATTTTTCCAAATACCTCTTTTTTTATTTTACAGAACTTATTTTACACCCCTTCTTCTGTACATGCACTTACAATTTTGTAATAAAAAAATAGCCCCTGTTTTAAGCTGACTAAAGTGTGTATATGTTCCCTGTGGTATTACAGTCTGAGTGTGGTTCCCATTTGCCATTGTTTCCAGACATTTCATAGACAAACGGATAATCCTTAACCAATAAGGAGGGAAGCCCCCATATCAATCTATAATGGAACGTGTAGGGCATTCTAACGCTAATACAACACTAAAGATTTACAACCATGTCACTAAAAAAACTCGGGAAGAAGTCATTGAAGCGCTGAATAACATTTAACACCTTGCCCCTTTTCAATAAAATAAGAAAATTGACATAACAAAACCCTTGCAAATACAAGGGTTTTTAAATTATTAAACGTCAATAGTAGAGTATTGTGCATTGGCTTCGATAAATTCGCGACGTGGTTCAACACGATCACCCATTAGCATATCAAAGATTTTGTCTGCTTCCGCGGCATCTTCTACAGATACACGCGCCATTAGACGGGCATCAGGATCCATCGTTGTTTCCCAAAGTTGGTGATCATCCATTTCTCCTAAACCTTTGTAACGTTGTACTGTTGGTTTGGCACGACCTTGAGACCATTTTTCAAGTGCAAGCTTCAGCTCACGTTCTTGGTTTTCCCCTGGCTGGATGTATTCTTTTGTTTCCGATCCGACTTTGATTCCGTAAATTGGGGGTTGAGCGATATAAACATACCCCGCCTCAACTACAGGACGCATATAGCGATAGAAAAGTGTCAACAAGAGGGTACGAATGTGCGCCCCATCGACATCGGCATCGGTCATAATAACCAGTTTATGATACCGTGCTTTAGACAAATCATAATCAGCGCCAAAACCAGTGCCCATCGCTGTAAAGAGGGAACGGATTTCTTCATTTGCCAAAATCTTATCCATTGTTGCTTTTTCCACGTTCAAGATTTTACCACGGATAGGCAAAATAGCTTGGAATTCACGATTACGTCCAGACTTAGCAGAACCACCGGCAGAATCCCCTTCGACGATGAAAAGTTCTGTTTGCTTAGGATCATTGGAAGAGCAGTCCGCAAGTTTACCAGGCAAGTTAGAAATCTCTAAACCTGATTTTTTACGCGTTACTTCACGCGCACGTTTGGCCGCAATACGTGCCTTGCTCGCAAGAATACCTTTCTCAACAATCTTCTTCGCAACTTGAGGATTTTCAAGCATGAAGGTTTGCAACGCTTCTGAGAAGAGTTTATTGACAATACCTGTCACTTCACTATTTCCCAACTTGGTTTTGGTTTGACCTTCAAATTGTGGATTAGGGTGTTTAACAGAAATGACAGCGGTCAAACCTTCACGGACGTCGTCCCCAGTAAGGTTTTCTTCGTTATCTTTAAGCAGTTTTTGAGCTTTTGCATAATTGTTTATCGCACGCGTTAAGGCAGTACGGAAACCTTGTTCATGCGTACCCCCTTCATGCGTATTGATATTATTTGCAAATGACATGATTGTTGAATGGTAAGTTCCTGTATATTGCATAGCAACTTCTACAGTAATTCCCTCTAACTCACCCTCTGTATAGATGGGCGTATCAAAAATAACTTCCTTATTTTCATTGATAAAAGAAACATAGGATTGAATTCCACCTTCATAGTGGAACATAGCATGATTGTTTTCTTGGCCTTCACGTTTATCAGTAATAGAGATGCGCAAACCACGATTCAAGAAAGCCAATTCACGGACACGTGTTACTAACTTGTCATAGTCAAAAACTTGTGTTTCGGTGAAAATAGTTGGATCTGGTGTAAAGTGAACGACAGTACCACGCTTATCTGTTTCACCAATAATAGCTAAATCTTCGACGACAACACCACGATGATATTCTTGATAGTATTTTTGACCATCTTTATGCACAGTAACATCTAACTGTGTAGAGAGGGCATTAACAACAGATGAACCCACACCGTGCAGACCACCAGAAACTTTATAGCCGCCACCGCCAAATTTACCACCAGCATGAAGGATCGTAAAGACCGTTTCAACCGCAGGACGTCCTGTTTTTTCTTGGATGTCTACTGGAATACCACGTCCATCATCTACAACTGTAATTGAGTTGTCAGGTTCAATAAACACTTCAATATGACTGGCAAATCCCGCAAGCGCTTCATCGATGGAGTTATCAACAATCTCCCACACCAGATGGTGCAATCCTTCCTTTGAAGTTGATCCGATATACATCCCAGGACGCATACGCACCGCTTCAAGTCCTTCTAAAACTTGAATTTGACTGGCATCATATTCTTCTGCCATTTTTTCAATTTGTTCTTTATTTTCTTCGTTCAAAATAATCTCATTTCTTTGAAAATACTTACTTATAATTATAGCACATTTTAGCTTTTTTTACTATATAGTGCGAGCCATAAAAGCTTTTTCTCCACCCTAATAATTTCAGAAAAAAAGCAGCTTTCCGCCACTTTTTGATGTCATATATTTGTTTATTTCTTAATTCATACGAACTTTCGGTGATTTCTTCCATGACCAAGGAAGATAAATAAGAAGCCAAAAGATCAGCACAATAAAGATCAACCCTAAAATATAATAAGAACCGAACATATTAGAGATGGGTTCAAGTGGACTCCCCGGAACTGGTGTCCTTAAGAAGAAAAAGTTTTGATTCCAAACTTGATTGAGGACCGCACAAATGGGCACTACAATCGCCAAAAAGATGACAGGACGCCAGAGTTCACGCCATTGGGGGACAAGATCTCCTGCAATCAAACGCATTAAAACATACGAGATAAGTAAGCAATGAATCAGAAAGCTCTGCCATACAAAGACATTAATGAAATTGTTGGTTACCCAGTTTGGAGTTACAAGTGCAAAAATTGCTCCAGGTAAAGTTAAGCTATACAAGAGCTCACGACTCGTCTTAGTGGAACGCATTGCATCGAAAACAATAATGAATATACCAAGCCCACACAGTTGAAAAGGTAAGTCTGCGTACAAAAATTGATGGGGTCATCACTAAAATGATATCTCTAATGATTTCAAGCAGCAAGGTAAACGAGGCAACAAGTAAACGTAATAATTTTCGTCGCTCATCATTTGCGCGCAGGTAAGCACGGATCAAGCCAAAACTGATCAGTGCTAGAATAGCAAGGGCAAAAAAGTGATCGGCACTGAAAAGGCCAAAGCCTGGTCCAACTGCTTTTTCATTAGATATAAGAAAAGTATTCATTGTGGTTCAGTTTACTCCATAATGTCTGATAATTTTTTAATGCTTCTTGTCGCTTGGGGGTATTCTTGGTGGCTATCAAAGAAAATAGTCGCAATACCTGCTGCACGACCGGCTTCAATATCCAAAGGACGGTCACCAATCATCACCGTATTCTTGGGGTCTAATTTATATTTTTGTACTAAATAATTTATTGAATCTGGTGCTGGCTTACGTGGAAAACCATTATCAGCGGTAACAACTTCAGTAAAATACTGAGAAATATGGGCTGCCTCAAGAATATCCAGTACTTGCTTATCTCTATGAGAAATCATAAAGTTTTTGCAGTTCTGGCTCACGATAGCCTGCAAAAGATCAGCAGCACCTTCAAACAAAATTGGCTTGTCCAAAGCTTCTGCTTCTAGTTTTCGATAGGTTTCAAGAAATTGTGGTATATGACGCGCGTATTGGTCCACAGCATGTGCTGTAGAAACTTTGAGTGCCGCATAGACATCGTCATGCAAAACTACTCGTTCTTCTTTTTGCCAAAGTGCTGCAGCAAAAGCATGACTAGAATTTTCGTAATTATTAAGTAAAGTGCCACCTAAATCCCAGATATAGTTTTCGTAGTTCATTTGATAATTATATCACAGCCAAGGGCTGGCTTTCTGTTTTAAACTTATACTTCTTATTTTCGAAATAAAGGCTGTGTGCTACATCTAAATGAGCCACCCAGGCTTCGGGATATTTTAAAATCAAGGTATTCTGGACGTATTCCTCTTGCTTCAAGGGCTTCACCAATGTATTTAAATTCTGAATCTAGAATATATACCTCTTCATTTATTGGGAGACCATTTATCGCAAGCCTTGCAATATCTTCAAAAGGAACATTTATTCTGTCCCAATTTTTAAGCTGTTCAGGTATACCTGTTAAAAAGGCTTCTTCACAGACAATCATTAGACCATCTCTAACCAGACTTAGAGCGCAGTCAAGATGCAAAACATCAGGATGAAGTTTAACCTCAACCACCTCATAGTCCCAATGCGCTAAATAAGCTTTGAGCCATAAATAGCCGTTATGATTGCTCGCTTTCCCTGAATTTCCCACAAATACTGTTTTTCCTAAAACAAGGACATCGCCCCCTTCTAAGAAAGGGCCACTTTCATCCTTTTCTCCTTGTGAAGTATCTGCCATTGGAAGAGAAACGTAAAAGGCATCACTAGAGTAAACGTTCTCCATGAGCATGTTTCTTACAGGTAAAACTTCATTGCGACGATGGAAAAAGCGCATAGAACCTTCAATCACGGAGTGACCAATCGTAAAGAAGGGATCACGTACAAAAAAGTTTGCAGCACCAAAGACTTTCCCTTGTTCTTTCTCATGATCTGTAAGAAGACGTGGACGTAAAACTTCAATATTATATTTTTCTAACAAAGTTTGTAGTTGTGCACGCTCTTTTTCCCATTGTCTTTGTCTTTCAGGGAATACTTCTGCGTAATTTTTTCCACTGGTGTCTTTGTTATTAAACATATCAAGAACATCATCTTCAAGGAAGGACCCATCATCATTGGTGTGTTCCTCATGAGGCAAGATAAATTCAGATTGTGTTAAAACTACACGTCTCAGTGGCGCGAATTCACTTGTAACACCTATTTCATTTACTTTGCTCATATATTCCCCCCTTTAAAACTAAATTATTTGCTCATTCTTATATTATAACATTTTGTGATTTTAAAAAGTCCTCACATTGGTGAGGACTAAAGATGTTACAAAAAGAGTATTATTTGGAATACTTGTATTATACATTGGTCTTCTTAACCAAGACTAAAAAAGACTGCTTTTTTAATAAATTAATTTCTTTTTTCTAGATTTATCTGAATTTTTAGGTATTTACTATAATATGATAGTAATTTCGACCTTAAACAAGGTTTAATTAAGTTTTAAATGTAATAATATTAGTTACAACACTGATAAATATAGGCTCCTTTAAAAGCAATTACAAAGATACGAAATTATTTATTCAATGCTTTAAGGATACCCTAGAAATAACGAACTGTGAAGGAGAACTTATGACACTTTTAGGCGTAAAAATAGATAAATATTTTATGCGAGATTTACTGATACTACTTATTGGCGTGGGGCTATATGTCCTATCTGTACAACTTTTCGTCATCCCCAACCGACTCGCCAGTAATGGAGTTGCTGGATTTTCTGTATTGATGGACTTTGTCTTTGGTGTTAATCCAGCTTTAACTTTCTTCCTCGTTAATGTGCCTCTATTTGCTTTTGGGCGTAAATACTTGTCTTCACGTGAGCTTCTTCTCAGTATTCCTGGTGCAGCCGCTATGAGTATCTGGATGATAATTTATGAAGCAATCGGAATTACCGGGATTCAGTTTTCTAATATTGTCTTCGCTGGTATTTTTGACGGAATTCTCTCAGGAACAGCTGCTGGATTAGTCATTATCTCTGAAGGAACTTTCGGGGGAACCTTGCTTCTAGGACGCATTTTAGAAGAAAAATGGAGCTTCAAAGTGGACAAAGTTTTATTTGGTGGGGATGTCATTGTCTTAAGTCTTTCTCTTCTCACCTACCTCACCCTACCAAACTTTGCCGTGACATTATTGTCTTGCTATCTCTTCAGTAAAGTCACTTTGCTTGTTGGTCGTGCGGATTATCGTCAAGAGCTCTTACAACGTCTTTCAATCCTTCGTCTACCTCAGTTTGGTACTCAAGTGATTAAAGAGCGAAATAGAAAGTAAGAAATAAAAAGTAAGAAATAAAAAGTTTCCAAAAAAGTGGAAACTTTTTTTATTTATGTTCAAAAGCGGAGCTGCTCTCCTATTTTTCTGGCATAACAAGTGTTGAACCTATCCACAAATTGAAACTTTTTTGTTATACTAGTGACATGACATATGATAAAAAGCGCCGAAAGGCGACTTCTAAAATCCGAAGTTTCTTTCGCATTATTGTACAGCTTTTGATTTTTCTCTTTGTTGCAGCCAATCTCTTGAATTTTAGAGTGATCCAAACCAGTGATAATCGCAATAGCACTGAGCTTGCCAACCAAGTTGAAACAATTACAGAATACAACTTCATTCGTACTATAGCACCATATGCGCAAGAATCACAAGAAAAGTACCACGTGCTTGCTTCTCTGACTTTAGCTCAGGCTGCCTTAGAAAGCAACTTTGGGCAAAGCGGACTTGCAGCAAAATATTACAATCTTTTTGGTATCAAAGCTTACGGAAATGTTCCTACAGTAACTTTAGAAACCAAAGAATTTGAAAATGATAAATGGGTGACTGTGAAAGCACAGTTTCGCGTTTACGATGGCTGGAAAGAATCTGTCGAAGGACATGCCTATCTCTTTACTAAGGGCACAACATGGAACCCTAAGCAATATGCGAGCGTTTTAGCTGCAAAAAACTATAAAGAAGCTGCGAAAGCTGTGCAAACCTCTGGTTATGCAACTGACCCAGCTTATACGGAGAAGCTTATTCAGATGATTGAGAGCTACGGTTTAGATCAATACGATAAGATTTAGTCTTTCTTTCCAAAAGACATAAAAAAAGTAGAAACAAAAATTCTGTTTCTACTTTTTTTATGTTTCAAACACGCATTTGCTCTCTACTGCAAAATTATGCCCTTGCCTGAAGCATAATCAATTTGGATGCCAGGCTGCACATTGGGAATGAAAACATTAAACTCTAAGCTTCCATCTTTCGATTTGGCTTCCATGTGCGTCCCTGATGGCACCAGATCTTCACCATCATACATAGGTTCTACACGATAACGGACTGTTTTATTCTTATCCAGCGCTTTACGCACTAAACCTTCATAATAGTTTTGGCCAGTATTTTCCTCATTGCCATTACTTGCCTGATTAGCCCAAGCGGTTTGTGTACTGATGTTTTGTGGGTTGGCTTCAGAGGCATCAAAGCCCTTAATATTTCCAGCTAACGCATAGCCAATCGAATGCCCACGATTATAGAGTGTGCTGTATGATCCTGAAGGAATCATGAGTTGTTTCCAGCCCACAGGATTGATTTTTGCACTGTTTGACTTCCCATCTGCACCCGTTGTTTCGGAACGGTTTTTGTACTGACGACTCGTCTTGTTGAGGAGCGCATTGGCAAGTTTGGGACGCCCTAAAGCATCTTGCTTTGCCAGTTGGACATAAGGTGCACTGTTCACTTTTGCGTCCAAATCTGTTTTGTTGTCATTGACAATAAAGGCACCTGTTCCATTGTAAGTCACTGAATCTTTCAGATTCTTTTTTATTGAAGGTGTCAGAACCGATTGTGCTAAGGATTGTGTCGGTACTTTGTCTTTGACACTGCCATAGTCTACCTTGCTAAAATTTTTAAGCTGCTGACTTTGCGCTGGCTGATTCAGTGATGAGGACCCTGTAACTGTCGACAGTATTTCAGGATTCGATTTTAGAAATCCTAAACCAAGAACAACAACTGTTCCTAGAATCCCTGCCCCTGCTTTCAAACCTGTTTGTTTTTTCTTTGCCATCTTCGCTCCTGATTTTATCTTATTGCTCGTTCGTTTTTTTATTTCTTCTTGTCTCAAAAACAACATAAAGAAAATAGACTTTCGTCTACTGCTGTTTCCCTTTATTAGCTTAGGGATTTCTAAAAAGTTTATCGTACTGTTCTTGTGTACGAATCATGTTTAAATCTAAATGTCCACCATAGCTCGACAATTGACCACGGTCTGTGAACTGGTGCATATCATAGTTCAAATCTGTTTTAGGAGATGTATCCCACATTCCAGTATTTCGACCATAATCAGCCATCCAAATTGAACTAAAATGGCTAGAGTCAATCTTATGGTCAGTCAAGAACCAATCTTGGGCGTAGATACCAATATTCTTGGCGCCTAGGCTCTTAAGCTCCTCACGGAAAGCCTCCACACCTTCACTCATATTATCCATGGTTACTTCTTCAATATCCAGCCAATAATATGTGGGTTTAAAAGGATGAGCCCGTTCATAAAAGAGACGTGCCTGTTCTTTCATTTCTTCAACATTTTTACCATTGACATAGGCATATACAGCAACAGGAACTCCCCGCTTTTGCAATTCGCTCATGTGCGTCTTAAATTGACGATCTTCACCGTTTTTATAAGCCGCTGCATTGTCCTTACTTGACTTTCCTGTCTGTACACGTACAACAGCTCCAATAACTTCTTGACTCATTAAATTATAATCAATATCTTCAGGTCGTTGCCATGCGGAAATATCTACTACAAAACGGTTCAAATCAACATCTTCATTGCTTAATGATTTATTTACAACCACTGTTTCTTCTTTTTCATGTGTCGCCGCCATTTCGGGAACCTGGTATCTTAGATTACCAAAAGCAAAGACCAGAGCAGTAAAAATTCCAGCAACAATCATGGTTGCCAGAGGGGTAAGCTTTTTTCTCATATTACTATTTTCACTCTTCATTCACACTATTGTAACATAGATTAGGACAATATTTTTCAGATATGCATACTTAATCTAACAAAAATCGTTCAAAAACTTCATTTCCTAATTCAAATCCTTTTTCCGTCATCTGAATCCGTCCATCCGCTTCAAACAACATCTTTTGCAACGTCAATTCTTCAATAATTGTGCCATAAATTTCTTCAAGTGTTTGACCAAATTTTTTATGGAAACGTTCAATAGATACGCCATTTTTTTTGCGTAAGCCTAGAAACATCTCCTCCTCAATCCTTTGTTTTCTTGTCAATACTTCTTCATTTACGCGTTTATTTTCTTCACGTAAATAATGATGAACAGGTCCATGATTTTTATAACGAATGCCTTCAAGATAGCCTGAAGCCCCCGCTCCAATGCCATAATATTCCGCATTGTCCCAATAGGTCATATTGTGTTTACTTTCATAGCCTATTTTTCCAAAGTTCGAAACTTCATAATGCGAGTAGCCTTTAGCAGTCAGCGTTTCAATAATATACTCATACATATCCGCATTACGATCATCAGATGGTAATCGGAGGCGCCCACGACGTTGACGATTCATAAACACTGTATGATCCTCGAGAATCAAACTATACAAGGCAACATGGGGAAGGTCCAACTCTAAGAATTTT
Source organism: Lactococcus garvieae subsp. garvieae (assembly GCF_029024465.1). NCBI lineage: Bacteria > Bacillati > Bacillota > Bacilli > Lactobacillales > Streptococcaceae > Lactococcus > Lactococcus garvieae. The sequence goes on along the minus strand of NZ_CP118950.1, from coordinate 761,098 downwards.
TGCACATCCCGCTCAACCATTTCCATTGTTTGGTTCGGTAAGCCATAAATTAAATCTATCGTGATATTTTCAAATCCCGCTGCACGCAGCCTTTCTATGGAAGAGTAGACTTGTGCTTCAGTATGAGTTCGGCCAATTTTTTTCAAAAGTTTATCATCAAACGATTGTACACCAAGTGAGATACGGTTCACAGGTGACTCCGCTAAAACAGTAAGGACTTCATCTGTCAAATCAGAGGGGTTTGCTTCCACTGTGAACTCTTCAAGTTCTTCTAAATCAAGATTTTTCGTCAGATGTGTAAGTAATTTTTCAAGCTGTTCTGCAGGTAAAACACTCGGTGTTCCACCACCAATATAGAGAGTTTGTAAACTACTAATGCCATAGCTATCATATTCTTTGAGCAGCTCATCAATATAGGCTTCAACCGGTTGTCCCGTCATCAAAACTTTAGCAAAATCACAATAGTAACAAATATGTGAGCAAAAAGGGATATGTACATAAGCTGCTTTTGTTTCGTTCTTCTTCACTTTATTTCCTCTTCATTATTTGTTTTATGATTTTTACAGGTTTTCACTCAATGTTCTTTTTTATGGACTTATCTTTCATTTTTAAAATCACTGTCATTAAGATATTTAGCAGGAAAAGGTAAACGGGGAAAGCAAGATGTGCAAAATCCCAAGTGCTTGTAGCAGGAAGGGCAATTCCCGTTGTCAATATTCCAGCAGCAAAAGGCTTAATACTTTCTGTTTCAGGATATCTCCAAGCTTTAATCAAGGTGGGCAAAGCTGCTAAAGCATCACTCACAATAGCCAATAAAATTGCCAGATCAGAATTTTGTGTCAAATACCAGATGACTAAGGTGACCAGTGACACTATTCCACAGGACAAATCAAAAAGGGTGATTTTCCAAAAGGATTGCTTATTTATAAAGGAGGCGACAAAAACAAGTAAAGGCGTAAAACCAGCCATGAAAACAGGAATTTGCCCGAGGCTAAACCCCGAAGAAGAAAACGTAGCAAAAAAGGCAATCATGGGTGCTAAGGCCCAAAGGAACCAAGTTATTTTATTGGGAATAACCCAACCTTTGAGTGTAGCTCTCACGTAGCCCAAAGCAAAATACAAGGTCACAGCAGCACTCAAAATAAGTAAATATGCCATATCGCCGCTCTCCTTTACTGATAAAAACTCATATCTTACTATTGTAACAAAAAACAAGCAAAAATTTTATCATTTTAGACTATTTGAGTCAATTTGTTTTCTATTTATTGTGTTATAATTAATAACAAAAGTTCAATAAATTTAAATGGGAGAACACATGGAAAAAGAAGTTACCATTAATGATTATACCGGTTTAGGAGCTTTTGAAGTTAGCTTTGAAATGCTTAAACTGGCAGAAAAAAATAAAAAAGCCAATATCTTTTTGAATGCCGGTCGTGGCAATCCAAACTGGATTAATACCAAAGCTCGTTTAGCCTTTAATCGCTTGATTGAATTTGGTATTAAAGACTCCCTTCGTACGATTGAAAAAGCTGATATGGCCGGTTACACAACATTAAAGGGAATCGGACAACGCTTTGAAGCATTCTTAGAACCTGACGATGACGAGATTGATAAATTCTTGATTGATGTCATGGACTATATCGAAATTGATCTTAAACTCAATATTGACGATGTGATTAAGGAATTTATCGATGGTGCCATCGGAAATAACTACCCCGTTCCCAGCCGTTGCCTGAGAAATACAGAAATTGTATTGAACCGCTTCATGGAAAAAATTCTGTATAATGGCGTTCACCTTGAAGACAAGACACAAATCTTCCCAACGGAAGGCGGTACAGCTGCGATTGTCTACATCTTCAACTCACTCAAACGCAATAAATTAGTTGTTCCGGGTGATAAAATCGCTATTAACACGCCGATCTTTACTCCTTACTTGCAGCTTCCTGGTCTAAGTGAGTTCAATCTCGTTGAAACATTAATTACTTCTGATGAGAGTGACAATTGGAGCATTCCCGAAACAGAAATCGAAAAATTATCAGATCCTGAAATCAAGGCTTTCTTCTTGGTTAATCCATCAAATCCAGGTTCTAAAGCATTCAGCCAAGAAACACTTGACGCTTTACAACGCGCTGTTGAAAAAAATCCGGATCTCATCATTATTACAGACGATGTCTATGGCACTTTTGTTCAAGATTTTCAATCTGTCTATAGTGTTGTTCCTTATAATACCATTCTCGTTTATTCTTTTTCAAAACTTTTTGGTGCAACAGGTTGGCGTTTAGGGCTTATTGCCATGCAGGAAGATAACGTCTTTGACCGTCTTATCTCTGAGCTTGATCCCGAGGATATTGAAAAACTCGACAAGCGCTATGATATTGTAACCCACGACACTAAAGAGTTACCATTTATCGAACGTATTGTTGCTGATTCACGTTCCGTTGGTCTCTATCATACAGCTGGTCTCTCTACACCGCAACAAATCATGGAAGTTCTCTTTGCCTTTACTCATTTGATTCATCGTAAAGAGGCAGATCCTTACTTTGAAGCTTGTGATGCTCTTATCGATGAACGCTATCAAGATTTGCTTAAAGCCATGAAGTTAGAGCCAGACAACTCAAAAGAGAATGCTAAATATTATACGCTCGTAGATATTTACCAACTGGCCGAAATCCGTTTTGGGAAGAAATTCCGTATCTATTTGGAAGAAAACTTTGATTATTTGGAATTCTTGCTCAATCTGGCCGACAAAAATGGTGTGGTCTTGATGGACGGGACAGGTTTTGGTGCTTCTAGCGGAACCCTCCGCATCTCTCAAGCCAACTTGCCGACAGAAGATTATTACTTGATTGGGAAACAGATCATTAATCTTCTCAAGGAATATTACTCGGATTATTTGAAGAAGAGATAAACGCAAAAGAAAACCCAAATGAAACAAAAAAAAAAAAAGAAACCTCAACAGGTTTCTTTTTTATCTTATTTGTAAATTTCAAGCAAGCCAAGGAATGAATCAGCTTCAAGTGAAGCTCCACCAACCAAGGCACCGTCGATATTTTCTTTAGACATAAGTTCAGCAACTGTTTCAGGTTTTACAGAACCACCGTATTGAATACGTACAGCATCTGAAATTTCTTTTCCGTAAAGTTTTTCAACTGTTGAACGAACAACACCACAAGTTTCGTCAGCGATTTCAGCTGTCGCAGTTTTACCTGTACCGATAGCCCAGATTGGTTCGTAAGCGATAACCATGTTCGCAACATCTTTACCGTCGATACCAGCAAGACCAGCTTCGATTTGAGCTGAAACCCATTCAGCTGTTTTACCAGCTTCAAAAGTTTCAAGTGTTTCACCACAGCAAAGGATTGGTGTTACACCAGCTGCGATAAGCGCTTTAGCTTTTTTATTGATGTCTTCGTCTGTTTCGTGGAAGTACTCACGACGTTCGCTGTGACCGATTACTGAGTATTCGATTCCTTCTGCTGCAAGCATAGCTGGAGCGATTTCACCAGTGAAGGCACCTGAATTTTCAAAGTAAACATTTTCAGCTGCAACTTTAAGTGGGTTATTTCCACGTTCTTGTACCATTGATACAAGGTAAAGTGCAGGAGCTGCGATTGCAACTTCTACTTTGTCTTCTGATGGCAATTTACCGTCAATGTTAGCGATAAATTCTTTAACCTCTTTGAGGTTTTTATTCAATTTCCAGTTACCAGCGATAATAGGTTTACGTGACATTATTAATGTTCTCCTTAAAAATTGTTCTTATTAAGTATATCACAATCTGGCTCTTTCTGCTTGAATTAATGTTTCAAGCTTTTTCACATCCCACTCGTATATCAAATAAAGAGCAACAGAAAAACCTAATCAAAATTAGGCTTCTTTTACTTTATATTGACGTGCTTTTTCTTCGTCGTCTTTCATCTGAACAATCAGAGCTTCAATGCTGTCAAATTTAATCATTTCTCGAATCTTATCGAGCCAGAGAACCGTTAAGTTTTCTCCGTACAAATCCAAATCTTTATCAAAAACATGGATTTCCACTGTTTTTTCTTTGCCATTAAAAGTTTCATTATAACCAATCGAAGCAAAGCCACGTTGACGTTTGCCCTCCCAGAGAACATCGACTGTGTAAACACCAGGTGAGGGGAGGTGAATAAAGTCTTTGATTGCCAGATTAGCCGTTGGATAGCCAATTGTTCGGCCACGTGCAAAACCATGCACAACAATTCCAGTTGTCTCATAAGGGTAACCCAGAAGCTCATTTGCTGCTTCAATGGCTCCAGTTTTTACAAGTGCACGTATCCGCGTAGAGGAAATTTTCCCTTCCTCATCTGCAACTTCTGGTATAACGACCACTTTATATTGCTCATTGCTTTTGAGCTGTGTCATGTCTGAGCCCGTTTTATGGTCAAAGCCCGTAATAACAATCTTCGGCAAGAACTTTTCCACTACATTTTTAGAGAATTCTTCTGCTGTTTGTTTCGCAAAGCTTGAAGTAAAATCTTTAAAAACTAGATAATCTACACCATTTTCTGCAAAAAGTGCTTCTCGTTTTTTATCACTTGTTAACTTAAGCAACATATCTGGTTCAAATTTTTGAAAAGTAAGTGTCGGTTTTTCCGGAAAAGTTAAGACGGCAATCTTCAAATTTAGAACAGCTGCAAGTTTTTTTGCTTCAGCAAACAATGCTTGATGACCACGATGTAAACCATCAAAATAGCCCAATACAAGAACTGTAGGTTCATTCCAATTTTTAATTTCGTCAAAATATAAAGTTTTCATTTTAATTTATTACCTTATTTGGTTTTAATATTCCTGGTTTTTCGGGATGTCTCATATAGACAGCAATCAATTGCTCTTGATAAAAGAAAGCAAAGCGTTTGCCTTCGCCAAGCTTAGCAAACTCAGTCTCTTCAAATTTTTTACCCACGCGCACCGCAGCAGCTTGTTCGTCTGTGACATCGATGCGGGGCAAATCAGAAACCGCAACTTCATTAGGTTGCAATATCTCATCAAGTTTATCAGCAAGAACCATAGCCTCAACCTCTTCCAAAGTCAATGCTTGATCGATATTCAATCCATTGGCTGCAGTCCGCTGTAATTTAGACATATGCCCCGCATAGCCCAAAGCATGAGAGAGATCAACCGCCAAAGTCCGAATATAAGTCCCCTTACTACAAGCAACACGAAACGTAAATCGTGCACAGCCCTCTTCAAAAGTCACTGGACTTGTCCGCACGAATGATTTAATTGTAACCTTTCGTTTAGGACGCTCAACCGTTTGTCCCGCACGCGCATATTCGTAAAGGCGCTTGCCCTTCACCTTGACGGCCGAATACATCGGTGGTACTTGTTGAATTTCCCCAACAAAATGTGTCATCACCTCGTCAATTTCTTCGTCTGAGAGAGTTGACGGCACCGGTGTGGTTTCAAGGACTTCACCTTCTGCATCTTCTGTTTCTGTAGAGAAGCCGATCGTCACTTCACCTTCGTATACTTTTCCCGCCTCTTCCATGTATTCCAGAAGACGAGTGGCTTTACCCACAGCTACAGGAAGAACTCCTGTCACTTGTGGATCAAGCGTTCCTCCGTGGCCGATTTTTTTTGTTTTTAAAATTCCTCGAAGTTTAGCAACAACATCAAAAGATGTCCAGCCCGCTTCTTTATATACATTTAAAATTCCATTCATAGATACATAATTATAGCACTTTTTCAGACTTATTTCAGATAAAGAAACACTGTGGTTAAAAATAATCACAAAAAAACGTAGCAATTTCTGCTACGTTAAACTACAAATACCGTTTGAACGTTTTTACATTTCTCCAAGTTTAGAGTAAGGTTGCGCATGTAACATCCATCGCACGCCATATTTATCCGTAAAATCGCCCATAGCGCCACCCCAAAATTGTTCTTCAAAAGGCATATTTATTGTCACTTTTCCTGAGTCAGATAAGTGTTTCCAAAATTCTTGCGCTTCTGCCATAGCCTCTTTATCTTCTGAATTAAGGTCTAATAAAATCGATATTCCTGTATAGCTTAAAGCTTCATGTTGAAAATTATCTGCGGCCATAATAGTCGTTCCTAAGATATCAAACTGACTGTGCATCGTCATTTCTGCTGCTTGTTCTTCAGATAAACCAAATTCTTTTGCCTGTTCAGCAGCGACAGGAACACGACGGATATTTTTTGCACCAAGAACTTCTTCATAGTAAGCAAGTGCTTCTTTGGTATTGTTAAGAGCAATATAAGGATGTATGTTAGCCATAAGCGCCTCTTTCTTTTTTTTTACTTGCTGATGTGACACCTTTATTTTATCATAAGGAGACGCTCTCAACTATTGATTTGCCATTCCTTTCACTGTCCTTCATTTTCTAACTTTCTTTGCAATAACTTATCATAGTTTCGAACTGAAGGTGTGAAATACAAGAGACAAGCGGCTAATATGCCCCCAAAGCCTGCAATGACGAGCATATTTTGAACACCTATGGACTCTGCTACAGGAGCGGCAAAGATTAACCCAACGGGTCCAGCAACACTCATCAGTGCTGAGACAATTCCCATAACACGTCCTAAATATTGAGCTTCAAAGGATTGCTGTGTGATTGCCATATTCATTGTGGTATAAATCTGTCCTACAATTCCAGCAAAAACATTCAAAACAAGGAAAACCCAAAAACCGTTCATATTGCCAGGAAGAAAACCTGAACCACCAATACTTAAACCAACGATGAAGTAGGCTGCAATAATCCAAGGCATACGGTCCTTCGTCTTCCCAAAAATACCGACTGCAAAAGAGCCAATCAGCATTGCAGTAGCAAAGAGAACTTCAACCCAACCTGCGTGAACAATCGTGCCCCCAAAATATTTTGTGGTTACCAGAGGATAGAGACTCATTGCGGGCATAAAAAGTAACATAAAAAGGGCACCAATGAGTGTCATTTTCCACATGGGTTTGTTCTCACGGAGAATATTAAATCCTTCAAGTGCATCCTTAACAACAGAGATTTTTTCACCCTGTGAAGCGACTTCTGGAATCTTGACTAAGAGTAGCATCCCAGCACCAAGAATAAAGCCAATAACATCAAGTAAAATAACCCAATGAATCGGCAGGGCTGCTACCATGAAAGCTCCGATCCCAGGTGAAACAATAAATATCAAGGATTGAATGATACCGAACTGTCCGTTAACTCGAGTAATTTCGGCTTCTGGGACCATTGTAGGCATAATGGATTGGACGGTAGGCATCTGAGCGGTCTGCGCCACCGCACGAATACCAATCGTCACAAAGACCATCCAAAGAGGATAAACATCGTTATTAATCCCATAAATAAAAAGTCCTAAAGCGATTACCGCCACGATAGCATCATAGAAAATAAGTAAGAACTTCTTATTCATTCGGTCAATAAATGGGCCAACAAATGGACTGAGAATCGCCATAGGCAGCATACCCACCAGCGTGGCAATAGCAAGTACAGATTCTTCTCCTGTTTCAAGGGTCAAATACCAAATTATCGCATATTGGACAATCATTGACGTGACGCCCGTTAGGAGCTGACCTATCAAAAATAAATAAAAATTTTTCCGCCAGTTTGGCGGGATTGATGTATTCATAGACTTCCTTTTTCTATATTTTCTTTAAAAAGAGGATGAGGTTTCATCCCTGATGCAACAAATATTACCTCTTTTTTAAGTATTAGCATATCAAAAAAGGAAGAGTTCTCAAAGCAATTTAAACCTTAGCTTCTCTTTCTTTTGCCTATTTTTTAAGAAGCAGCAAAAAGAGCCTGACCAATGTCAAACTCTTCTCTTTCTACAACAGTTCTTTATTACGGAAACAATAATCCGCATGGTCATTAATCACGCCTATAGCTTGAAGATAAGCATAGATGATTGTTGGACCAACAAATTTCATTCCTCTTTTCTTCATGTCTTTCGACATGGCTTCAGCTAAAGCATTGGTGACAGGGACTTGGCTCTCGTCCATAATTTGATGTTGCAACACTTGATCTTCTGAGAAAGACCAAATGTATTTATCAAAAGAACCGAATTCTTTCTGAAGTTCTAAAACTTTTTGAGCGTTATTGACTGCAGCTGCAATCTTTAGCTTGTTACGGATAATTCCCGCATCTTGACGGAGAGCTTCTTCTTTTTCCTTGCTGTAGCTGGCTACTTTTTCAATCTCAAACTGATCGTAGGCCTCATAGAAGCTTTCCTGTTTGTTTAAAATGGTTGACCAAGAGAGACCTGCTTGGTTCATATCTAAAACGAGTTTTGCAAAAAGCTCTTGATCATCATGGACCGGAGTGCCCCAATATGTATCATGATAATGAATCATCTTTTCAGAAGATAGACACCACTTGCAGCGCTTCTTATCCATTTTCTACTCCTTTTTCTCAATCGGTGCCATTGCAGCCAAAAGTCGCTTCATGCCTACTTCAGGGAACTTGATTTTCAACTCCATGTTTTTACCAGTCCCTGTAACAGCTAAAACAATCCCTTCACCCCATTTGCGGTGGACTGCAGTATCTCCAATCGCCCAATCTTCTGTAGCGACATCTGTTTTTTCAATCACACGTGATGCTCCAGGATTGACTGCAGCTTTACGTTGATGAAGCGCATCTGTCATGGACATGCCAGTCCCAAATAGTGTTCCACCTCCAGCTGTTTTATAACTGGCATTGAAACTTGAATTAGCCTTGCGTGCAATCCCGCCGTAGTCCAATAACTCATCATCAATCTCGGAGATGAAACGGCTTGGACGATTATAGCTGGTTTTACCATAGAGCACACGTTGATTTGCATTGGTCATATAAAGAAATTCTTCAGCGCGCGTGATTCCTACATAAGCAAGACGACGCTCTTCTTCCAACTCGTCAGGATCATCATTAACACGTGAAAGCGGGAAGATGTTTTCTTCCATCCCGATAAGAAATACAACAGGAAATTCCAAACCTTTGGCAGCATGCAAGGTCATCATGGTAACCGCATCACTCGCTTCTTCGTATTCATCTACCTCAGAAAGAAGACTTACTTCATTAAGGAAACGGCTCAAACGATCCAATCCTGTTTCTTTGATGGGTTCCCCTGTCATCTCATCCAGAGGCACTTCGGACTTCTCATCAAAATTCTTTGTCACAGAGAGAAATTCTTCAATATTTTCAATCCGTGTCTGCGCTTCAAGATTGGCTTGCATCCGCAGGAACTTCATATAACCCGTACGCTCAAGCATTTCTTCGACAAGTTCCGTAATACTAGAGCTTTCAATGAAGCTACGCAAGAAATCAAAAATCAGCCCCAGATTGTAGATTTCGCCAGCTGCCTTGCCGCGAATATCCGATAAAGTAATATCCAATGTGGACTCTGCCAAAGACTTCCCTTGCATATCCGCAAAGTTTCGTAATTTTTCCAGCGCACTTGGACCAACACCACGTTTAGGCTCATTGACGATCCGCTCGAAACTCATATTATCTCGCGGATTAGCAATCACGTTAAGGTAAGAAATAACATCACGAATTTCTTTACGTGAGTAGAACTTTGTTCCTGCGACCATACTATAAGGAATATTAGACTTCAAAAAGGCTTCTTCTATCGTACGTGATTGTGCATTTGTCCGGTAAAGGACTGCAAAATCAGAGTATTTCCGTCCAGCTTGCACTTGCTCACTTATCGTAGAAGCTGCAAAGATTGCTTCATCCCGCTCATCGTTGGCACGATAATAAAGGATATTCTCCCCATCATTATTTTGGGTCCATAATTTTTTAGGACGACGATTAACATTGTTGTTTATCACATTATTGGCAGCCTGTAAGATGGTTTTTGTGGAGCGATAATTTTCTTCAAGTAAAACAACTTTCGCATCTGGATAATCTTTTTCAAAGTCAAGAATATTCTGCATATCTGCACCACGCCAACCGTAGATAGACTGGTCAGCATCACCAACAACACAAATATTTTTAAAACGTTGCGCCATTAGCTTGACGAGCTGATATTGTGCATGGTTGGTATCTTGATATTCATCAACATGAATGTATTGAAACTTCCCTTGATAATAAGCTAAAACATCAGGATTTTTATCAAAAAGTCGTAAAGTTTGCATGATTAAATCATCGAAGTCCATCGACTCTGCTTTACGGAGTTCTGCTTGATAGGTTTTATAAACACGGGCTGTCAATAACTCATAGGGATTACGTGCATTGATTTGTCCTTCATAAGCTTCTGGATCCAGAAGGTCATTTTTAGCGTTTGAAATCGTATTAAGAAGCGTTTTGGGGTCCCATTTTTTAGGATCCAAGTTGGCTTCTTTCAAAATACGTTTCATCAAGGTTTTTTGTTCCCCTGGATCAATAATTGTAAAATTACGGTTATAACCAATATGATCTGCATCGCGTCGGAGGATGCGGACACACATTGAGTGAAATGTTGCAATTAATGTGTCTTGAGCTGCTGGCGTTAAATTAAGCGCACGTTCTCTCATCTCACGTGCGGCTTTGTTGGTAAAGGTAATCGCCAAAATATTCCAGGGATTCACCATTTTTTCATCGATAAGATAAGCAATACGGTGCGTCAGTACCCGGGTTTTTCCTGAGCCCGCACCTGCCATAATCAAAAGTGGCCCTTCTGTAGTTTGTACTGCTTCTGCTTGTTTTTCATTCATTCCATTTAATAAAGGATTCATTTATTCTCTCAATTCCAGTCTAGTCTTGCTCTCCTATTATAACAAAAGAGGAACTTTCCTGCACATCTGTTTCCCTAAATTCTTTTTCATTAAATGTAATATTTCTCGCAATAAACAAAGCTGTAAATATGTGATTACACTTCATGGATTGGCTTGTAAAAGGGGCTCAGCCATGATAAAATTATTCATAAAATGAAAGAAGGAAAAACATGACGCTGAACATTCAAAATCTCCGCTTCTCTTATCAAGCACACAATGTGCTCGATCTGTCACCTGTAACTTTTGAACAAGGAAAAATTTATGGCATCGTGGGACGAAATGGTGTGGGGAAAACAACATTTTTTAAAACTGGAGCTATACTATAAAAGTAGACACAAATATGTGTGTTATAATCTGTCTAAGAAGACACAAAAATGAAAGGACTTTTATGTCAGGCTTTAAACGTTACGACGAGGAATTCAAACAATCTCTCGTCAACCTCTATCAAACAGGTAAAACTCAATCCGAACTCTGTAGAGACTATGGCGTCTCCGTCTCTGCTCTTGCAAAATGGATTAAGCAGTACTCTCAAGTTCGTCTTGAAGATAATACGGTGTTGACTGCCAAACAGATTCAAGAATTACAAAAAAGGAATGCACAACTTGAGGAAGAAAATCTGATCTTAAAAAAAGCGAGTGCCATATTCATGCAAAACTCCAAGTGAGATTAAAAGCAGTCTATAGACTCCGATTTGAACACACGACAGTTATGCTCTGTCGTGTTTTACATGTCAATCGTTCCACCTACTATAACTTCATTAACAAGAAGCCTTCGAAGCGTGAAATAGAAAATCAACGCTTGAGAAAATTACTCCTTGAGATTTATATGAAAGCTAAGAAAAGAATTGGAACGAGAGCTTTTAAAATCATTCTTCTGCGTGATTATGGCGTTAATATTTCTGAAGGCCGTATCTTACGACTTCTCAAGTCTATGACACTCCCTAAAATGTCGACCATTAAACCTCGGGTTAAATCAAAACACTCTCCTGCATTTTCTTCTGATAATCTCCTTAAACAAGAATTTAATCCGAAGTCCCCGAATCAAGTTTGGACAACTGATTTCACTTATATTTCTATAGGACCTAAGCGTCACGTTTATCTCTGCGCCATTCTTGACCTCTACTCTAGAAAATGCATCGCTTGGAAAGTAAGTGATAAGATTGATGCTAAACTTGCTTGTGACACCCTAGAGATGGCTATAAATAAGAGAAAACCTAAGGAACCAATTATTTTTCATTCAGATCAAGGGAGTCAATTTAAATCAGCTTCCTTTAGAAAAATATTAGATGAGCATCAGTTACTTGCTTCTTACTCTAAACCTGGGTATCCTTATGATAATGCCGTAACTGAGGTCTTTTTCAAGTACCTTAAACAAAGAGAAATTAATCGAAGAACTTATCACACCATTCAAGAGGTTCAACTCTCTTGCTTTGAATACATCGAACAATTCTACAACAACTATAATCCTCATTCTGCCAACAATGGTTTAACTCCAAATCAGAAGGAAGAAAAATATTTTAAGAAAATATAGCTCATTTTATGTCCAATTATTTGACATTAGTCCAGTTGTTCCTTTTGTTACCTTCTTTATCTTTAACCAAGAAACGGTCTTTTCTCTCTTCCGATCGCTTGATTTATTGGTTCATTCTGCAGATATTTTTACGGGTCTTCTCTCTTTCATTTTAGGACTCATTGCCATGATGGTCACAATGGCTTTAGCAGTTATTATCACACGGGGAAGCACTTCTGGTTTGTTTGTATACATCGCTTTTAATTTTGCCTCTCGTATTCTTCAAACAGTCTTAATGAGCCTATTTTTCCTTTTCCTTGCACAAGGAGGTACTTCGGACTTTAGTACGAGCTTTGTAAGTAATAACAGCTTCTTCAGTATTGGTTATCATATTATAGAAATCTTAGTTTTCGGTCTGATTGGTATTTTCTACCTTCGCAAACAGGATTTATAAAAACATCAAAAAAACTTCCAGAGCATTTCTGGAAGTTTTTTTATTTTTATTAAAGCACTTGATTATAACTGCGGTCAAAAGCAGATTTCATCTCTGGTGTCGCAGCATCATAAGCAACTTTTTTCTCAAATGTACCATGCACAATGATTCGATTGACAGCCTCTGGATCCGCGCAAGTTACCAAAGTAATCTCCGTTTTTCCTGGTGTATCATTGATTACCTCTGAATGTTCTGGAGAAACAACAGATATTTTGTTGATACGATATTGATAGATATTATTTTTGTCCGTGACATAAATAACCATACCCTCTTTCGCACGCTCAAGCGGTGTAAAGAGTAGGCTAACATCACTGCTAAATCCAGTGACATTGTGACTGGCTAAGGCATAGTTTCCTTGCCCCATCACTTGATCTTCCTTCATCGTTCCAGCACCAAAAGCAAGATTCTCATTTGCTAAGCCTTTGAAAATTGGCAGGTTGATACCAACATCAGGAATTGCAATCCCCCCAATTACTGGCATGGGTTGACGGTTTAACTGATGGCGCAACACTTGCTCAAAACTAATCGACTCTACACTGTCAAAATCAAAGTTGCCCTTTACTTCTTTGTTTTCTTTAATCGTTTCCCGTGTCACATTATCTATCTGATAATGCGCTGTATTTCTACCGATTAACCAGTTTCGGATGGGTTTGTTAAAAACAAGGACCAAACCTACAAGAAAGAGAACCAAAATAAGCAAATTGATCAACATACGTTTCCAACTTTTATTTTTTTTCGCCATGTTGCCTCTTTCTATTTCAAGTCCTTAATTTGACCTATCTTATAGTTTTCGCTGGTTAGGTCAAATTTATCTTTTAAGCCATCCGTAATATAGACTTTGTTATCTTTATCCACAAACACAGCTTGAACATTTTTCAGGCTTTCCACATATTCATAACCTTTTTTGGTTCCCATAGCGTAGATCATGGTAGATAAGCCATCACCATTTGTAGCATCATCACCAGAAATTAAAAGAGTAATGCTGGCAATATCATTGTCAAAGGGGAAGCCCGTTTTAGGATTAAGAATATGAGAGTAACGATGCCCATCTACTTCTAAATAGCGTTCATAGATACCGGAAGTATTGACATGTTGGTCACTTGCTTTTAAAATCCCCAACTGCGATTTTTCAGGATCATTAGGATCTTTTATACCAATCGTCCACGCATCATTCGCTTGACGTGGAGAATGTCCAATCACGTAGATAGAACTTGAGCCCAGATCGACAATACCCGTAGTTACACCATTATTTTTAAGGCTTTCAACCATCTTCATGGCGGTATATCCTTTGGCTATTGAACCTAAATCTAATCGAGCACCTTTTTGACTTAAATAGACGGTACTGTCCTTTTCATTAAATTGGATAAATTGATAGTTGATCAGAGGTAAGACCTTGTCTATCTCATCTTGTGACGGTTTCCGTGCATCAGGAAAGCCTATGTTCCATAGCTTGCTCAAAGGACCTATGGTAATATCGTAGCCCATATTCTTAGCGGAATAGTTATAGCCTAGCTTGATCAATTGATAAATTTCAGAATTTACTTTGACAGGTTTAATACCAGCATTGTCATTGATTTTATCAACCACTGACTTTGCTTGATCCACAGATACCCAATCGTTATATTTTTCAGCAATATTTAGTGCTTCTTCAACTGCTTTTTCCTTACCTTTATCATAGACTGTAACTTGGATATAGGTTCCCATTGTTGTGGCATCTTTTTTTATTGGCTGCTCTAAAAGATCACGTGTCTCCTTATTTGAACTGCAAGCTGTCAGTAAAAAGATACCGACCACTGCAGTAAAGAAGATAAATAATTTTTTCATTTTATTCTTCCGTATTTGAAGTTATTTCTGTCTCACTTAATTCTTCATCTTCCTGTTCGGGTTCGACAAGAGCAAATGTCACGATTTGGGCATCATCATCCAAACGCATGATTTTCACGCCTTGTGCTGCACGACCAGTTTGTGAGATATTGTCTACACTTGTACGAATCACAACACCTGTATCGGTAATGACCATAATGTCTTCATCGCCGTTGATCGCAGTTAAACCTGCAAGCTTACCTGTACGGTCAGTGATATTCATAACTTTAATCCCTTTACCACCACGACCTTTAACTGGATATTCGCTCGCAATCGTTCTCTTACCTAAACCTTTTTCAGAAATCACTAAGACTTCCTGTTCATCGTGAACAATCGCAGTGCCAACAACAAAGTCGCCTTCACGCAGACTAACCCCTTTAACACCCGTAGCAGAACGTCCCATATCACGCACTACAGCTTCCTCAAAACGTACGGAGAAGCCATTATGCGTTCCGATAATGATGTTTTCTTTGCCTGAAGTGAGCAGAACATTAATGAGCTCGTCTCCTTCACGAAGATTTAGAGCTTTAAGACCATTAGTTCGGATATTGGCAAATTGTTGGGTATTTGTACGTTTAACTAAGCCTTTACGTGTTGTAAAGAACAAATAGCGTTCCTCATCTGACTTCACCACATTAATAACGGTTTGAATCTTTTCACCTTCATCAAGTTTTAAAAGATTAACAATTGGCAAGCCCTTAGCAGCGCGACCGTATTCAGGGATTTCATAGCCCTTCATACGATAGACGCGTCCAAGATTAGTAAAGAAGAGCAAATGATCATGCGTACTGGTTGACACGAGATGCTGTACAAAATCATCATCAGACATGTTCATACCTTGAACTCCACGACCACCACGTTTTTGGGCACGGAATTCGTCATTGCTGAGACGTTTGATGTATCCCTTGTTTGAGAGAGTGATAAGAACATCTTCTTCCTCAATCAAATCTTCGTCTTCCAGATTCAAGACTTCTCCAACTAAAAGCTCTGTGCGGCGTTTGTCTGCAAATTTACGTCTAATTTCACCTAATTCTTCTCGAATAATAGCTTTGACACGTTCTGGTTTAGCCAAGATATCTGCCAAATCAGCAATCAAGGCAATCAGCTCTTGATACTCATTTTCAATCTTGTCACGTTCCAAACCTGTCAAACGACGCAAACGCATATCCAAGATAGCTTGCGATTGCTTGTCTGACAATTGGAATTCGTCCATCATCGCTTTTTGAGCAATTGCATCTGTTGCAGATTCACGGATAATGGTGATCATGCGATCAATGTTATCCAAGGCAATACGTAAACCTTCTAAGATATGCGCACGGGCTTCAGCACGGGCTTTATCGAAACGTGTACGGCGTTCAACAACTTCGATTTGGTGCTCGATGTAGTCGGTCAAGATTTGTTTCAATGACAGAATCTTTGGCGTACCCTTTTCGATGGCCAACATATTAAAGCCAAAGGATGTTTGAAGCTGTGTAAGTTTGAACAAATTGTTCAAAATCACGTGCGCCGATGCATCACGACGGACTTCAACAACGAGACGTACCCCTTCACGGCTTGACTCGTCACGGCAGGCTGTAATACCTTCTATACGTTTTTCTTGTGCTAAACGTACGATATGCTCATGAACTTTTGACTTATTAACCATGTAAGGGAACTCAGTAACGACGATACGTTCCTTACCACCAGGTAATTCCTCAATTTCTGTCTTCGCACGAAGCGTAATTGAGCCTTTCCCTGTTTCATAGGCACGGCGAATACCCGATTTACCCATGACCAGAGCACCTGTAGGAAAGTCTGGTCCAGGTAAAACTTCCATCAAATCACGCGTTGTCGCCTCTGGATTTTCCATCAGCAAATCAACTGCATCGATTGTTTCCCCTAAGTTATGAGGGGGAATATTTGTCGCCATACCAACGGCAATCCCGGTTGTTCCGTTAACCAAAAGGTTAGGGAAACGTGCTGGAAGTACTTCGGGCTCACGTTCTGTTCCATCATAGTTATCCACAAAGTCGACAGTATTTTTGTTGATGTCTCGAAGCATTTCCAAGGCAATTTTAGACATGCGTGCTTCGGTATAACGTTGAGCGGCAGCGCCGTCTCCATCCATGGAACCAAAGTTCCCATGTCCGTCAACCAGCATGTGGCGGTAGCTCCACCACTGAGCCATACGTACCATTGCCTCATAAATTGAGCTGTCTCCATGGGGGTGATATTTACCCATGACATCCCCGGTAATACGGGCAGATTTTTTATGTGGCTTATCAGGCGTTGTACCAAGCTCGTTCATTCCGTAAAGAATGCGGCGATGAACCGGCTTCAAACCATCGCGTACATCAGGTAGGGCACGTGCCACAATAACTGACATTGCATAGTCACGAAAGCTGGTTTTCATCTCCTCAGCAAGATTGACATTTATGATATTTTTATCTTCCATGTTCTCCTCTTTCAATGTATAAACACTGTCTCTATTATACCATAATTTCTTACTGTTTACAGTTGTTTTTAAATCTTTTGTCTGTCTTTTTTAAACGTGTCAGGGCCTCACTTTGACAGGAGAATCTTGCTTTTTCTAAATAAAAAAAAACAACCCTCATTGAGGATCATTTCTTATTTTATTTTTGCTTCTAATACACGATCAATATCTTCTGCTAAGGGATGACCATTGCTTGCGCGATCAGATAACTTCAAGTCTGTCAATTCTGTTTGATAGACTTTGCCCACGGCTGAAGTCACTTCCAAAATCTGGCTCTTATCTGTTTGCGTTTCTTCTGCTTCTGCAGGACTGAAAAGATCAACCGTCTCTGAGAGTAGTGTCTTCTCGTTATTTATCACACTGCCCGCTGCAAACACGGTATGCGGATTGGACTTCAAAGGACGTAGCACCTGCAAGCCACGATTCGCTCGACTTGTTTCAGGAATATCTTCCGATTTTACCCGTTTGATAAAGCCACGTTGTGTGAGGAGGTACCAGCTGTCTGTTTGCACAAAGAAGGCAGCCTTCACTATATCCCCTGCTTTAAGATTCATCGCCTTGACTCCGGCTGCTTTAGCCCCCACGACAGGAATTTCTGAGATATTAAAGCGAAGGGCATAACCATTTTCAGAAATCAACAGCACATCTTCATCGCCTTTAACAATCGGCATGAGGGTTACGATACTGTCTTTGTCCCCTTTGAGTTTGCCATAAACCATGGACTTGGAGCGGTATGTCCGCCAAGGTTTAAAGGAAGCGAGTTCAACTTGCTTGATTTGACCAGCTGCTGTGACTACCATATAATTTTCGCCTGTTTCAAAATTATCAAGCACCTGTGCAAAGATAATTTCCTCATCACTGGAAAAATTGTTCAAGGTTTGCGAAATATGCTCTCCAATATCCTTCCAGCGGACATCAGATAATTCATGGACGGGACGATAAATAACATTCCCAAGACTGGTGAACATCAGCAGGTGCTGCGTGGTCCGCGCGCCTGCTTTAACAAAGATTAATTCGTCATCTTCACGTTTACCGACTTCTTCGACATTGGAAGAGGCAAAGCTGCGTGGCGATGTGCGTTTAATATAGCCCCCACGCGTCACTGATACAACCGTTTCCTCTTCTGCAATCAGTTGTTGTGCCTCAATCTCAATCGTTTCGACTTTATCTTGAAGTTCGGAACGTCTTTCCTTGCCAAATTTTTTCTTGACTTCACGTAGTTCCCGTTTCATCAAGTTAAAAAGTGTACGTTCATCATTGATAATCGCACGGAGCTCTAAAATCTTAGCTTCAAGTTCTGCTTGTTCATTCTCCAGTGTGACAATGTCGGTATTGGTTAAACGGTAAAGTTGCAAAGTGACTATGGCTTCTGCCTGCTCTTCACTGAAAGCATAGCTCACCTTCAGGTTTTCCTTAGCATCTGATTTATTTTCAGATGCACGGATCAAAGCAACAACTTCATCCAAGATAGAAACCATGCGGATTAAACCTTCTACCAGATGCAAACGTTTCTCCGCCTTACTCAAGTCAAATTTTGAACGCTTAACAATCACGTCCTGACGATGTGCAATATAAGAGCGCAGGACAGGAAGGACACCAACTTGACGTGGCGTCATATTGTCAATGGCCACCATATTAAAATTATAATTAATTTGCAAGTCTGTGTTTTTATAAAGATAATTAAGCACCAGTTGACTGTTGGCTTCTTTCTTCAGTTCAATTGCGATACGGAGCCCTTCACGGTCAGATTCATCACGTACTTCAGAGATACCGGGTACTTTGGCATTTACTCGCACATCATCAATCCGTTTAACCAAAGTCGCTTTGTTGATTTCATACGGAATCTCTGTAATAACGAGTTGTTCACGACCGCCCTTAAGCTTTTCAACTTCCACTTTCGAACGGACAGCAATGCGTCCTTTGCCTGTTTCGTAAGCCTTTTTGATTTCACTACGGCCTTGAATAATGGCACCTGTCGGAAAATCGGGGCCGGGCATGAAAGTCATGATTTTTTCAACATCAGCTTTAGGATGATCAATCATATAGATTGTCGCATCAATAACTTCTCCAAGATTGTGCGGCGGAATATCAGTTGCATAACCTGCCGAAATCCCCGTTGAACCATTCACCAACAAGTTAGGGAAACTTGCAGGCAGTACAGTGGGTTCTTTTTCCGTGTCATCAAAATTCCAAGCGTGAGCAACGGTATCTTTCTCAATATCTTTTAATAAATACGAAGAAATTTCTGCCAAACGCGCTTCGGTATAACGCATAGCAGCCGGTGGGTCACCGTCCATCGATCCGTTATTCCCGTGCATTTCAATCAAGGGCTCAAGCATTTTCCAATCTTGCGACAAGCGAATCATCGCATCATAAATCGAGCTGTCCCCATGCGGGTGAAAATTACCCATAACGTTACCAACAGACTTGGCAGACTTACGGTAAGCTTTATCAAAAGTATTCCCATCCTTATTCATTGAATACAGGATGCGACGTTGAACGGGTTTTAAGCCGTCTCGAATATCAGGCAGGGCACGTTCCTGAATAATATATTTTGAATAGCGCCCAAAGCGCTCGCCCATAATATCCTCTAAAGGTAGAGTTTGTATATTAGACATTAGTCCTCCAACAGTTATCTCATTTTCAGTTTACAAAATGTTTTTTTAAGAGGCGAAATCCTTTAAGTCCAAAATCATTTCAACATGTTTGATGCCATCTTCTAAAAAAGGATCAGAATCTTCTTTGAAGCCAAAGGAAGCATAGAAGGCCCGGAGATAGTACTGCGCTTCAATACGCACTACAGGTTCTCGCCATGCTTGAGCCAGAAACTCAAGCGCCTGTTGCATCATTTTGCGCGCCGTTCCTTTGCCACGTTGGCTTTCTTTTACCAGCACACGTCCAATAGAAGCCTCAGGATAAGAAAGGCCTGCCGGTAAGATACGGCAGTAGGATTGAATGGCTCCTTCTTCATCTTCTAACCACAAATGCAATGACTTTTGGTCTTTACCGTCGATATCTTGATAAGCACATGCTTGTTCGACAACAAAAACTTCAGAACGGACATGTAAAATTTTGTAGAGTTCTGATCGCGTGAGTTCTTCGAAATTTTTAATCTTCCATTCCATATTATCCCTCTTTTTCTATTTCATTTGTAAAGTTAGCTTTCTGCATTTCCTTCAAAAAGTCAGAATGAATGGTCACTGTCTCATTATTATAAAGCGTGGCCGTTAAGCTGTAGCCTGTTGAATAAGCTGCCGTTATTGCTAGTCCTGTCACCTCGAATTTTTGCCAATTTCGCTGTGTATCTCTGCGATAATAGACTAAGTCTTTGGTAATCGGTAAACTCAATTTTCGGCGTACTTCTTCTGTGATGGTCGTGTCCAGCTCGCCAAACAAATCCATTTGCAAACTTTCATTGGACACCAGTTGCGGTTTTGGTGGCCGTGACAAGTCTTGCAAGTACTGATAGAGACGTGCGGTGATAAGGCAATCGTTAAGGGCATCGTGACTCCGCAAATCAATGCCTAAAACATCCTTGAAGGTTTCCAACTTATAGTTGGGCATCTGCACTAATTTTTTTGCTTCAGACAGTGTATCATAGACTTGAAAATGAGGGGCATCGCCAATCTCACAATCCACTATCGCCTGATAAAGGAAGCTGACATCAAAAGGCGCATTATGAGCCACCATCAAGCTATCCCTTGAAAAAGCAATAAAATCAGGGAGTACTTCAGCCAGAACAGGTTGGTCCAGTAAGGAAGCCGGCCAAATACCGGTCAGTTCTGAAATTTTAGTCGGAAGATAAGAACGCGTAGGTTTGATCAACTGATTAAAGCGCGCAATTTCTTGGTGCGCTTGGTCATATTTGACGGCACCAATTTGAATAATCTCATTTTTTTGAGGACTAAATCCCGTTGTCTCAAAGTCAAATACTACGTAATGCTCCACCTTACCACCTTCCTTTCCTTAAAATATGCGGTTACTTAAAAGATTGTATTTTCTTCCAAGGTAAACTTCACATTATTCTCAATCCATTTACGACGAGGTTCCACCTTGTCTCCCATCAACACTGAAACCCGTTTTTCAGCTTGCGCTGCATCATCAATGGTAACTTGAATCAATGTACGTGTTTCAGGATTCATCGTTGTCTCCCACAGCTGATCAGCATTCATTTCCCCTAAACCTTTATAACGCTGAAGGGTTGCTCCCTTGCCAAAAGTTTGACGAAGTTCTTCAAGTTCAGCATCCGTCCAAGCATAGGCAACTTTTTCTTTTTTACCCTTACCTTGGCTCATCTTATAGAGCGGTGGCAAAGCAATATAAACGTGCCCATTTTCGAGAAGAGGCTTCATATAGCGGTAGAAAAAGGTCAGAAGCAGGGTTTGGATATGTGCACCATCTGTATCCGCATCGGTCATAATAATTACTTTATCATAGTTCCGATCTGCAAGGGTGAAATCTGCTCCAACACCCGCACCAATGGTGTAAATCATCGTGTTGATTTCTTCATTTTTAAGGATATCCTGCATTTTGGCTTTTTCAGTATTGATCACCTTACCACGCAAGGGTAAAATCGCTTGGAATTTACGGTCGCGTCCTTGCTTTGCCGAACCACCGGCAGAATCTCCTTCGACAAGGTAGAGTTCGTTTTTATTAGGATTTTTGGTTTGCGCAGGTGTTAATTTTCCTGAGAGAAGCCCTTTGTCTTTTTTATTCTTTTTACCTGTTCGAGATTCTTCACGGGCCTTACGCGCAGCTTCACGTGCTTCACGCGCTTTGATCGCCTTACGAATTAAATTTTGTGCCAGTTCACCATTCTCCAAAAGATAGAAAGTCAATTTTTCAGAGACCAGAGCATCAACTGCTGGACGTGCTAAGGGTGAGCCAAGCTTGTCTTTTGTTTGTCCTTCAAACTGTAAATATTCTTCTGGCACAAGGATCGAGAGAACGGCTGTCAAACCCTCACGATAGTCTGAGCCTTCAAGATTTTTATCCTTGTCTTTAAGCAGACCTGTTTTCCTGGCATAATCATTCATGGCTTTCGTCAAGGCAGTTTTGAGTCCGGCTTCATGTGTTCCGCCATCTTTTGTCCGAACATTATTAACAAAAGAGAGGATATTTTCCGAATAACCATCATTATATTGTAAAGCTACTTCTACTTGGAAAGAATCTTGTTCGCCTGCAAAATATAAAACGGGTGTGAGCGTGTCCTTATCCTCATTAAGGTAGTCTACAAAATCTTGCACACCATTTTCATAGTGGAATTCTTCCTTAACCTCTTCTTCTCCACGTTCATCTGCAAGTGAAAGCGTGACATCTTTCAAGAGAAATGCAGATTCATTTAACCGTTCAGAAATCGTTTGGTACTTAAACTCAATCGTAGAAAAAATCGTAGCATCTGGCATAAAGGTGACTTTTGTCCCTGTTTTCGATTTTGGTGCCTTGCCTATTTTTTCCAATGTGGTTACTGGATGTCCACCATTTTCAAAACGTTGACGATAAACATGGCCGTCACGCGTAATTTCTACTTCAAGCCAGCTTGACAAGGCATTTACAACAGAAGAACCTACACCGTGTAAGCCGCCTGATGTTTTGTATCCGCCTTGGCCAAACTTACCTCCTGCGTGAAGGACCGTAAAGATAACTTCAACAGTCGGTTTGCCTGTAGCATGCATCCCGACAGGCATTCCGCGTCCTTCATCTTCCACAGTGACAGAACCATCTTTATTTAATATGACCGAAATCTTTGTTCCAAAGCCTGATAAGGCTTCATCGACAGCATTATCTACAATTTCCCAAATCAAGTGATGCAAGCCTGTTGAATCCGTTGAACCAATATACATCCCTGGGCGCTTTCTTACGGCATCAAGCCCTTCTAAGACCTGAATCGCGCTGTCGTCGTAATTATTTATATCTACCATTCATTATTCTCCATTTAAGCTAGCTCTAAACCAGCAGAAATATTCATCTTTCCTATTCTACATTCTTCAAGGGCCTTTGTCAAAAGTCTTTATAAAACAAATGAAGCTTTTTATCCCAATTTCCTAAAAAATTTAAATTTGAAAAGATTTTCTTTCAAAGAAAGGCTAAAATTCGTTAACTTTTATGTTATAATTGTAGAGCTATTACAAACGTAAAAGAAAGATGATATGACTATAATAATTTTATGCATCGCTGCCTATCTTATTGGAGCGATTCCTGCAGGACTTTGGATTGGAAAGATTTTCTTTAAAAAAGATCTGCACGAGTATGGTTCTGGAAATACTGGTACAACGAATACTTTCCGTATTCTTGGAAAAAAAGCCGGCATCATTGTTTTCATCTTTGACCTCCTCAAAGGTACATTGGCAACACTTCTGCCTCTCATTTTCCATGTTCATGGTGTTTCACCACTTATTTTTGGATTATTAGCTGTCGTCGGTCACACCGTTTCAGTCTTTGACAAATTTAAAGGTGGAAAGGCCGTTGCGACTTCAGCTGGTGTTGTTCTTGGATTTAACCCCGTTTTCCTCCTTTATCTGGCCGTGGTTTTCTTCCTCGTGCTTTACCTTTTCAGCATGATTAGCCTGTCTTCTATTTTAGGAGCTGTTGCGGCACTGATTGGTGTTCTTGTTTTTCCTTATTTCCACTTTATTCTCCCCCATTATGATCCCTTGTTTTCGATAATCATTTTAGTCTTGGCTACTATTATCATTGTTCGACACAAGAGTAACATTCAGAGAATAAAAAATAAAGAAGAATCTTTGGTCCCTTTCGGCTTGAACCTTAGTAAACAACACAATATATAGTATTTTACATAATTATGAACCACAATATCTAGTATCGATAACTTGACTAGGTATTTTTTTTATACTAAAATAAAAGAATAAAAATAATGAAAAATTGGAGAATAATTATGGTCACTGTATACTCAAAAAACAACTGCATGCAATGTAAAATGGTAAAAAAATGGCTCACAGAACATACTGTGGACTTTGAAGAAATTAACATTGACGAAAAACCAGAATTTGTTCAAACAGTGCTTGATATGGGATATCGTGCTGCACCTGTTGTTGTCAAAGGCGACGTTTCATTCTCTGGTTTCAATCCAAGCGAATTGGCAAAATTAGCATGAAATTAATCTATTTCAGTATCACTGGCCAAACACGCCGCTTTGTCAACAAAACCAATTTAGAGCATGAAGAAATTCTGCCCAACGATCCCGAATTTGAAGCAAATGAAGATTTCCTGATCATCGTCCCAAGTTATGCGGATGAAACTCCTGGAGCTGAAAAAAGCATGGACATCATGGACCCAGTCTTTGAGTTTATGTCCTATGCCAATAACGCACAATACTGCAAAGGCATTGTCGGTACAGGAAATCGAAATTTTGCTTCTTTATATATCTTTACCGCAAAAGAATTATCCGCTCAATTCCAAATTCCTATTGTTTACGATTTCGAATTTAATGGTACACCGAGCGATGTAGCTGCTGTTGAAGACATTGCAGCTCGATTGGATTCTGGAGCAAATATCAGTCTCAAACCGTAAATTTCACTAAAAATAAAAAATTAGCATGTGGGCGCAAAGCCCCGGAGAAATATATGTCACTTAAAAATCTTGAAGATGTTACGTACTTCACACTTAACAATCAAATCAATATCCCCGTTAACGGCTCTATTCCTTTAGCAAAAGATAAGGAAGCAATCACTGCCTTCTTCAAAGAAAATGTCGAGCCTAATACTTTCACTAAAGATACTTATGCCGAAAAAATTGAAGCGCTTCTAGAAGGTGATTATCTGGAAGAGGACTTCATCCGTAAGTATGAAATGAGTTTCATTGAGCAACTTCACCAAGAATTGTTGGACTTTGGCTTCCGTTTTGATAGCTTTATGGCTGCTTACAAGTTCTACAATCAATATGCCATGAAAAATAACGAAGGTACACTCTACCTTGAAAACTTTGAAGACCGCGTCTTGATGAACGCGCTCTACATGGCTGATGGTGATACAACACTTGCACGTAACTTGGCCTTTGCTATGGTGAATCGTCGCTACCAACCTGCCACTCCAACTTTCCTCAATGCTGGACGTAAACGTCGTGGTGAATTCGTCAGCTGTTTCCTTTTACAATTGACAGACGACATGAATTCGATTGGTCGTACCATTAACTCTGCCCTCCAACTTTCAAAAAATGGTGGTGGCGTTGGTCTTAACTTAACCAACTTACGGGGTGCCGGCGCACCCATCAAGGGTTATGATGGTGTTGCAGCAGGTGTGGTTCCCGTGATGAAACTTTTCGAAGATAGTTTTTCTTATGCTAACCAACTTGGACAACGTCAAGGGGCTGGTGTAGTATATCTTTCTATTTTCCACCCTGACATTATGGAATTCCTCTCAACGAAAAAAGAAAATGCGGATGAAAAAATCCGTGTAAAAACCTTGTCACTCGGTGTGACTGTTCCTGATAAATTCTACGAGCTCGCAGCTAAAGGTGAAGATATGTACCTCTTCGAGCCTTACTTTGTCGAAAAAGAATACGGCATGCCTTTTGCTCATGTCGATATTACAGCAGAATACGACAACATGCTGGCAAACGATAATATTCGTAAAATCAAAATCAGCGCACGTGAGTTGGAACAAGAACTTTCTAAACTTCAACAAGAGTCTGGTTATCCTTACATTGTAAACATCGATACAGTCAACAAAGCTAACCCTGTCGATGGTGTTATCTCGATGAGTAATCTTTGTTCTGAAATCCTTCAAGTTCAAACCCCTTCTGTCCTCAATGACGATCAAACTTATTCAACATTAGGAACTGACGTTGCTTGTAACTTGGGTTCGACAAATGTCATGAACATGATGACTTCAGGCGCAGACTTTGGAAGTTCTATTGAGTCAATGGTTCGTGCATTGACATTTATCTCTGAAACTTCAAATCTTGACTCTGTACCGACTGTGCGTAAAGGAAATAACGAAATGCGTGCCATTGGACTTGGTGCGATGGGGCTCCATTCTTTCCTCGCTAAAAATCATATCCATTACGACAGCAAAGCCGCTGTTGACTTTACAAG
Organism: Lactococcus garvieae subsp. garvieae; assembly: GCF_029024465.1. Lineage (NCBI taxonomy): Bacteria > Bacillati > Bacillota > Bacilli > Lactobacillales > Streptococcaceae > Lactococcus > Lactococcus garvieae. The sequence continues at coordinate 734,997 of NZ_CP118950.1, read as the reverse complement.
TGTTTACTTTATGCTCTTGAACTACTATACTTTAGTGGCCTCAAACACACTTGCAGTTGAACGCCAAGCGACCTTCAAAGACTTTGATAAATCTGCTTATGCTGACGGCTCTTACTTTGATAAATACCTTAATCATGACTATTTCGCTGCTGTTCCAGCGGAAATCCAAGAACTTTTCGCTGGCATTGCTGTCCCTGGTCCAGCGGAATGGGCTGCCTTAAAAGAAAAAGTCATGCAAGGTGGCCTTTACAATTCTTACCGTATGGCCGTTGCACCTAATGGATCAATTTCTTATATCAACGACTGCTCTTCTTCTATTCACCCGATCGTTAACCGTATCGAAGAACGTCAAGAAAAGAAAGTTGGTAAGATTTACTATCCAGCCGCTGGGCTTTCAACAGATACCATTCCTTATTACAAATCTGCTTACGATACAGACATGCGTGCTGTCATTGATGTTTACGCCGCTGCGACGGAACATGTCGATCAAGGTTTGTCTATGACCCTCTTCATGCGTTCAACTTTACCTGAAGGCCTTTATGAGTGGAAAATTGCAAATAATAAAATGACAACACGTGATTTGAGTATCTTGCGTAACTATGCTTACAATAAAGGAATCAAAACAATCTACTACGTCCGTACCTTTACAGACGATGAAGAGGAAGTTGGCTCAAACCAATGTGAAAGCTGTGTTGTTTAAAAAAAGGAAATACTATGTCTGAACAAAATAACCAAAAAGTCCCTACTTACCATGCAGCCATTAACTGGAATGCAATTGAAGATTCTATTGATAAATACACTTGGGAAAAACTGACCAGCCAGTTTTGGTTGGACACACGTGTCCCTGTTTCCAATGACCTTGACGATTGGCGCAAATTGCCCCAAGTTGAACGCGATACTTTTGCTAAAGCTTTTGCTGGCTTGACTCTCTTGGATACTTTACAATCTGTAGACGGTGCAGAGGTGCTCAAACATGATGCACGTACACCACAAGAAATCGCATGTTTCAACAATATCCAGTTTATGGAGTCCGTTCACGCCAAATCTTACTCGACAATCTTTAGTACCTTAAATACAAAATCAGAGATTGAAGAACTCTTTGATTGGGTCGATACAAATGTTTACATGCAAAAGAAAGCAGAAATCATCAACGCTATCTACCAAAATGGTACAGCCCTTCAGAAGAAAATTGCAAGTGTCTTCCTTGAAACTTGCCTCTTCTACTCTGGATTCTTCACACCGCTCTGGTATCTCGGCAATAACAAGATGATCAACTCTGCTGAAATCATCAAACTTATCATTCGTGATGAGAGTGTCCACGGCACTTATATCGGTTACAAGTTCCAACTTGGTTTCAACGAACTCTCTGAAGAAGAACAAAGTGAACTCCGCGATTGGATGTACAACTTGCTCTACGAACTTTATGAGAATGAAGAAGCTTATACACACTTGCTTTACGATGAAATCGGCTGGACAGATGAAGTCTTGAAATTCCTTCGTTACAATGCCAATAAGGCACTCATGAACTTAGGTCAAGATCCCCTCTTCCCCGATACAGCAGCTGATGTCAACTCTGTTGTCATGAACGGTATCTCTACTTCTTCATCAAACCATGACTTCTTTAGTCAAGTCGGTAACTCTTACTTGCTTGGTGAAGTTGAAGCCATGTCAGATGACGACTATACGATTGGGATAAAATAAAACAAAAAGATTAGGAATATGTTTTCCTAATCTTTTTTTGGTTTAGTTGGTTGGGTTGATGATTAAGGCTGGACGAATTCCTCCATTGGAACTGCCACTCGAACGAGGTTGAACGCCAAGAACCTCACCTTGGGTAGTTACAATCCAAGCATTCGTACCAGGTGTAGGAGTACGTAGCCACCACCAGCCTAGTGCAGCGGAACCTCGCTGTGCATGGTTAGGGAAGCCTAAGCCTGGGCCCGATAAGCGTGTGATATCCGCAAGAGAAAGGGCAAAAGCTCTCGCCGTTCCGCCGGGAAGCACTTGAGTCTGGTCTGCCGCAACGGCTCCCTCTAAATTATCAGGAATCCATCTCGTGCCACCTGTAAAGGTAACTGAAGCATCCGCAACTTCACCTGTCGTAAAGCTGTTGGCTACAGGCTGAACCATAGCTTGGACTGCAGGCTCAAGTTGGCCATACCAAGAAGTGAGTACACCTTCTTGCGCATCCCAAGACAAACTACGGAGGGCATCGTTTCGGATAATCATATGATTGCCGTTGCCCATGTCTTCAAGATAACGGTATTGCTCGCCCGCCATGGTAAAGATACGCCCGGGGTTCATCAGATGGAAGTTAAATGCTGAAGGGGCACTGTCTTCATTATAGGCAGGGTTTCCAGACTCATCGTCAGGGTTTCCAGGCTCATCATCCACAGCGTTATTTTTAAAGCCTTCAAGGAAATAATCCAGGTTAGGATCATGGATTTCCCCATCATTGATGAAATCCTCGCTATTGTCTGGGCTGAGCAGTTGGCTATCCACATGGATACCGTAATAATAAGTACCGTTGAAGACCGTCTCTTGGATAGCATTGGTCATCTCAGCCGCGTCCAGCAAGTAGGATGTGGCTGCTTCTGGCTCTAGCATAGAGGCCCAGTAAGCCCAGCCTGTGTGGTGATCGATAACCCAGAAATCGCCGATTTTTTGATTATTGGGCAAGTCAAACCACTGCGCCATGGTTAGTGGGGCGCGTTCTTGCTGGAGGTTTTGCGCTGTGGTACGCTCTGCACCATCTGGGGCGCCATGCCAGGTGGTGCCATTAGCACCATTGGTATACGTCACCCCTTCCGTCCAGTAAGCATCTGTACCGTCACCAGGATGGGTCAGCTCCTCTAAACCATCGGCCAAGTCACGGGCATGTCCCGCTGCGGCAGTACTTAAGTCCAGGTTGTTATGGTTAAAGGTGGGGAGATACCAAGGGGCAGATTGCCCCTCTCGACTCCACCCAAAGCTCAGGTTGGAATAGCGGTTAAAGGCAGCGCCCGTTCCTGTACGCATTCCGATCGCTGTCGCACTGGGGATATAAGGGGTCCATGTGTTGAGTTGCTCTCTTTCTGTCCCCGCAACCAGTGGTGTCGGAGCTGCAGCTCCTGTTTGTTGAGTTTCCAAATATTCGGACAAGCGGATACGGGCCATGATCGGTTGCTCGCCGTAGTTTTCCACAAAGACATCCTTGTTTTCCGTGTCTCTATTGTAGTAGTCGTGCACACGGCCGCCGACTTCGACTTGGATATTGTTTTCTCGGTCATTGAGGGCCTGTTGGTTGAAGGCTGTGAAGGCTGTGAAGGCGAAAGGCCCGCCGATTAAGCCAAGCAAGGAGAGGAGTGCGATGTTCCGTAGTTTACGTTTCTTTTCTGGTGTCATATGTTTTCCTCATTTCTATAGATAGATAAATGTAAATGCCAAAAAACGCTCCAAGGGGTCCCGAGCGTTTGGGTGCAAGTAAAAATGTGCGGTTGTCTACCTTACCACATGCTGTGCTGTGCTGTGCTGTGCTGTGCTGTGCTGTGCTGTGCTGTGCTGTGCTGTGCTGTGCTGTGCTGTGCTGTCTGATTATAAGTCATAGCATGTCCCTCATCAAGTCTTTTGTTATCATCAAGTAACAACAATAACATTTATATAATATTATTGTAATGTTTTTCTTATGATTTTCAAAATAATATCAGAGGCACTCTCCAATCCGGGCACTGCTTCTTTTCTCCGCTCAGAGTCTTCAGAGCCAGGGTTACTTGAGCAACAAAAAAAGTCCTGCTTCTTAGCAAGACTTTTTGTTTTTTTAAACTTTCAAGAAACGACGCATTGAAGTTACTGCTCCGAGTGAACCGATCAATATACCGATAAGGAAGAGTAAGCCAACCATCATTGGTACAAAGCTGTCTGCTGGAAGCAGATACAGACTTTGTGGTTTCAAGCTTGGTGTGAAGCTTGTGAAAGCAAGGTTGTAAAGCCAAGCAATCAATACACTTGGAACAATGGCTCCCAAGAGTCCAACCCAAGCGCCTTCCAGGAAGAATGGCCAACGAATGTAACCATTACGTGCTCCCACCAATCGCATAATCTGAATCTCACGTTGACGTGACATGATAGTGATACGAATTGTGTTTGAGATGAGGAAGATTGCAACTAAGATAAGCAGAGCTGCTGCTGCACCACCCCAAATCTTCACGTTATTCCCTAAAGCAAGGATACGTTCTGTATTGGCACCCCCATAGTTTGCAGATTGGATACCATCAATCTTCTTGATCGCACTGGCAACTTTCTCCACATCCTGTGGGTTATCTGCTTCAACGATATAAGCATCGTAGAGCGGGTTAGCATCACCTTGGAAAAGCGCCCAAGTGCTCCCCAATGTCTCTGTCAATTGCTTAAGCTGTTCATCTTTACTTGAGAACTTAATCGAAGCCACATCCGAAATTTTTTCAATTTCTGAATAAATTTTACGATAGTTTGGATTATCGATTTCTTTCTTAGGATTTTTTGGATCTTCAATTTTCTTGTCCATATCATGAACATTCAAATCCATATATGCAACGATACGTACATTTTTTTCAATATCACTTGACAATTTCGCCGTATTTAAAATAACTGAGAGAAATAGTCCGACTAAGGTCAAAGTAATCATTACAGATGAAACTGCTGCTACAGTCATCCATCCGTTACGACGGAGATTTTTCAGTGATTCCAATAAATGTTTAAATAAATTTCTAATCATCGTAACCGTAATCTCCTTCCGCTTGGTCTCGAACGATACGTCCGTTTTCAATAGCTACAACGCGGTGACGTAATGTGTTTACGATTTGGCTGTTGTGGGTTGCCATGAGAACAGTCGTTCCTTGCAAGTTAATTTTTTCGAGCAAATTCATAATTTCCCATGAATTTTCTGGGTCCAAATTTCCTGTAGGTTCGTCAGCAATCAAGAGTTTAGGCGCATTAGCGATTGAACGTGCAATAGCTACACGCTGTTGTTCCCCCCCTGAAAGTTCATCAGGGAAAGAACGTAATTTATGTTTTAGACCTACGAGATCCAAAACTTCATTCACACGTTTTTTGATTTCACGTGGACGTTTTCCGACAACTTCCATCGCATAAGCGATGTTCTCATATACAGTCTTCTTCGGCAAGAGTTTGTAGTCTTGGAAGACAACTCCTACAGAACGACGCAGTAAGGGAACTTCACGGCGTTTAAGTTTCATCAAGTCAAATTTTGCAACGACACCTGTCCCTTTGTCAATTTTTAGTTCATGGTAGAGCAACTTAATAAAGGTCGACTTACCAGCTCCAGACGGTCCAACAATATAAACAAATTCTCCTGCTTCGATGTCAAGAGAGATGTTACGTAAGGCTGTTGTTCCGTTAGAGTATTTTTTTGATACATTATTTAATTTAATAATACTCATTATCCCTAGTCTCCATTGAATTGTTTTGCAACTTTTTTCTTCCTCATCCTCTCTATAAGATAGGGATGAGAATTCTTTTTTTGAAACCACTCTTTCTGCTTCAAAAAAAACAAAGTTCTTCTCATTATACCAGATAAAAAGATTTTTAGGTGTAATTTACTTTACTTTTTTTCTTTAAAGTTACAAATGGATTTCTAAAAAATGACTAACTTACATTTTCCAACGTAGGTAAGCGTGGATAAAGCCATCAAGATCGCCATCCATTACTTTATCGATTTGTCCTGTCTCATACTCTGTTCTTGTATCCTTGACCAGTTGGTAAGGCATAAAGACATAAGAGCGAATTTGGCTTCCCCAAGAGATGTCTGACTGATCACCACGAAGTTCATCGACTTCGGCTTGTTTTTTATCCATCTCTAATTGATAAAGTTTTGATTTCAGCATGGCCATCGCTTTGTCTCGGTTACCATATTGCGTACGGTCCATTGTAGAAGCAACCACAATCCCTGTAGGAACGTGTGTCAAACGTACACCCGTTGAGACTTTATTGACGTTTTGTCCACCTGCACCACCTGAGCGGAAAGTGTCCATTTTAATATCTGCATCGCGAACATCGACTTCCACTGTATCATCAAGTTCGGGCATGACATCTACTGAAGTAAATGAAGTATGGCGACGATTTTGTGAGTCAAAAGGCGAGATACGGACCAAGCGATGTACCCCTTTTTCTCCTCGTAAAAAGCCATAGGCATTGCGCCCCTCAAATTTTAATGTGGCTGATTTTAGACCTGCAACATCTCCATCTTGATAATCCAAAACTTCCACCTTGAAGCCATGTGCAGCGCCCCAGCGCTCATACATGCGCATGAGCATGCTGCCCCAATCTTGTGACTCTGTCCCCCCTGATCCGGGGTGAATCTCCAAGATTGCATTCATGTGGTCATAAGGTTGATTGAGCATGATTTCTAACTCGTAAGTTTCAATCTTTTTACCCAACTTCTCGACATTTTCTTCAAGCTCGACTTGCATATCTTCATCGTCTTCTTCCTGAAGCATTTCCAACATTACTTCACTGTCCTCATGAAGTGTTGCTATTGACATGAAGTTTTCATACTTTGCCTTCAGCGCGTTTGATTCGTCAATAACTTTTTGCGCAGCTTCATTGTCATTCCAAAAATCAGGCTCAGCCATGTCATTATCAAGCAAAGCGATTTCTTCTTCCAGGCGATCTAAGTCAAGTGAGCCACGAAAATCTTCGACTTTCTGACCATATGCCTCTAGTTTGTTTCTAATTTCAGATAGTTCCATAGGCTCTATTTTAGCATATTTGTCCAAAAAAAGACAGCAGCTCTAAGGCTCCTATCTTTTTCGTGGTCTCATACGATGCTTGTTTTCCAGTTTTTCAATCGCCCACTCGGCAGCATCCACCATGTAATCCCTGACATCATTTTCAGCGATGTCGTGTAACTTAGGTAAAACGGAGCGATCATTTGCATTGCCCAAGGCATAGACAGCATTCCGCTGGATGGGATTCTTCCCTCGCCAACTTCCTGCCATATTGCCAAATTTATTCGCAAACTCTTTATTGGATAAATCCAAAAGTGGGAGCAACTCTGGATTTGTTAAATCTGGATCTGGTTCCATTTCAGGGTGAAAATGACTGTTTATTCCTTTATTATAGGGACAAACCACTTGGCAAATATCACAACCATAAATGACCGTTTTAATTTTTTCACGGTATTCTTCTGGCATTGCCCCTCGTGTTTGCGTTTGATAAGATAAGCAACGCTGTGCATTTAAACGCCCATCCCCTAAAAGAGCCTTCGTCGGACAAAAATCAACACAGCGGGTACAAGAACCACAACCATAATCGACAGGCTGATCTTCCTCAATATCTAAATTGGTCACCAGTTCGCCCAAAAACATCCAAGAACCATATTCTTTACTGACGAGTAAACCATTTTTCCCCACAAAGCCCAAACCTGCACGCGCAGCAACAGCGACATCCACAAGGGTTCCTGTATCCACCATCGCTGTGTAGTTAAAATCACCCGCTATTTTTTCTATGCCTTCCGCAAGTTCTTTTAACTTTCGCCGAAGCACATGATGATAATCTTCACCCCAACTTCCTCGGGAGAAGGAACCTCGACGATATTCTGTTTTTTCGGGCTTTTCTTCTGCCTTGTTAGGATAGGCTATACCAATGGATATGATTGTTTTTGCATCTTCAAGAGACAACTTTGGTTGTAAACGCTCATCAAGATTTTTATGCTCAAAGCCAGAGGTATGCCCTGCTTCTTTCTGTTCAATCAAAGAGGCACGAAGGTATTCAAAATCATCCGCTTTTGTAAATCCAATTTTTTGAATATTGAGGTCTGCCGCAAGCTTTTGTATCTCTTCTTTTAAACTTTTCATCTGTTAAACCTTTCTTTATAGACATCTTAACATAATTTTTACCAACAGCCTTCATAATTATGTTAAAATAAGCATTAGATTATTAAGAAACACGGGGTAAAACATGGCTTTCGACGGTATTTTTTTACATCATATGACAGCTGAAATTTCTGAAATCCTTAAAGGAGGACGCATTCAAAAAATTAATCAACCTTTTGAACAAGAGCTTCTTTTAACGGTTCGTTCAGGAAGAACATCACATAAATTATTATTATCTGCGCATCCAACTTTCGGCAGAATCCAAATCACTAAGACAGACTTCCAAAATCCTCAAAATCCCAATAATTTTGTCATGATTTTACGCAAGTACCTGTCGGGCGCTTTTATTGAAGATATTGAGCAAGTAGGCAATGACCGCCAGTTGATTTTCCATATCTCAACCAAAGATGAAATTGGTGATGCCATGAAGATTGCACTGGTTGCCGAAATCATGGGGAAACACAGTAATATTATCCTCATGGATAAAAGCAGCAATAAAATCATCGAAACCATTAAACATGTCGGTTTTTCGCAAAATCAATACCGTACTCTTCTTCCGGGATCGACTTATATCGCCCCGCCAGCAAGCGATAAGGTTGATCCTTTTACTGCTTCTGACGAAAAGATTTTTGAGGCACTACAGACACAGACCTTGCAGTCCACCTTTCAAGGTATCGGACGGGATAGTCTCCAAGCTTTAGAGAACTTGACACTTCCAGAATTCAAGGAAAGACTGCATCACGTTCTCCCTTCTATCTATCCCAATGACAAATTTTCTGCCATTCAACTCGCTGAAGACTATCAAGAATTTCCTAGCTTATCTGAAATGCTCGATGTTTATTATGCAGACAAAGCTGAGCGGGATCGTGTCAAACAGGTTGCCAGCGAAGTGATCAAAAAAGTTCAAAATGAACTGAAGAAAAATCGCGATAAGCTTAAAAAACAGGAAGCGGAGTTACGTGCTACAGAGAATGCGGAAATCTTCCGCCAAAAAGGAGAGTTGCTTACAACCTTCCTTCATCAAGTTCCAAACGATAAGCCTGAAGTGACTTTAGATAATTATTATACCAATGAGCCAATCACGATTAGCTTAAATCTTGCACTCAGTCCTTCACAAAATGCCCAACGCTACTTCCATCGTTACCAAAAATTAAAACAGGCTGTGAAGTTCCTTGGCGATCAAATCGCCAACACTAAACAGACGATTTCTTACTTGGAATCTGTTGAAGCCAACCTTACACACGCCGACGTCGTTGAAATTGCTGACATCCGTGAAGAACTCATCCAAACAGGATTTGTTAAAGCCAAATATCGTAACAATAAAAAGCAAAAAATGCTACCGCCAGAAAAGTATCAAGCTGAAGATGGAACCATTATCCTTGTCGGTAAAAATAACCTTCAAAATGAGCAAGTCAGCTTTAAACTCAGTCGTAAAGGTGATCTCTGGTTCCATGTGAAGGACATTCCTGGTTCACACGTCCTCATTACTGGCAATGCAAATCCGTCAGATGAAACGATTACTTTTGCCGGTGAACTTGCTGCTTATTTTTCAAAAGCCCGTTATTCTAACTTGGTGCAAGTGGATATGATTGATGTGAAGAAACTTCATAAACCAACAGGAACGCCGCCTGGTTTTGTGACTTATACAGGTCAAAAAACCATTCGTGTTACACCTGATGAGTCCGTCATCAAAAATGCAAGAATAAAATAAAAAAAAGTTCACATATAATTTTTGTGAACTTTTTAGTTTATCAAAGTCCCGTTCAATTTTCATGTAAAAATTGTCAAAAACCCTTTAAAACACTGAAAATCTTAACAATATATGAAAACGCTTCATTTTCAAGTGTAGAAAGTTCTTTATAAAAGCCCTAATATTTGTTATAATAAAATGTAATTATTTTGTCTAAAGTGCAGATATATTAGGGCTTTCCAGTAAGTCTTTCTTTTTTAACTTTAGGCATAATGTCATAAAATTTTTTAGAAGGAGCCGCCATGGCCAACGAAAATGTTATCCAAATGATCAACGTTACCAAAAAGTTTGGTGACTTTGTCGCAAACGACAAGATCAACTTGGAGCTGAAAAAAGGTGAAATTCACGCCTTGCTCGGTGAAAATGGTGCCGGTAAATCAACTCTGATGAACATGCTCTCTGGTCTTCTGGAACCAACAGAAGGTGAGATTCATGTTAACGGCAAACTCGAGCAAATAGACTCTCCAACAAAAGCTTCTCAGCTTGGTATCGGTATGGTTCACCAGCATTTCATGCTGATTGATGCCTTTACTGTTACTGAAAATATCATGCTCGGAAGTGAAGTGACGAAAGGCTTAAGCCTTGACCTTAAAACAGCTCGAAATAAAATCGTGGAATTGTCAAAACGTTATGGACTTTCTGTCGAACCCGATGCACTTGTTCGCGATATCTCTGTTGGACAGCAGCAACGTGTCGAGATTTTAAAGACACTTTATCGTGGAGCAGATATCTTAATTTTTGATGAACCTACAGCTGTGCTGACTCCCTCTGAAATCACTGAGCTCATGGAAATCATGCGCAACTTGGTTAAAGAAGGCAAGTCCATTATTCTTATTACCCACAAGCTCGATGAAATTCGTGCGGTAGCCGATCGTATTACTGTTATTCGCCGAGGTGTTTCTATTGAAACGGTCGAACTGGGAGATAAGTCCAATAAAGAACTGGCTGAAATGATGGTGGGGCGTTCCGTATCCTTCAAAACGGAAAAAGAAGCTGCTCAACCACAGGACGTTGTGCTCTGTATTGATAATATTTCGGTTAAAGAAAAACGTGGTTCCTTCGCTGTAAAAGGTCTCTCTTTAGATGTGCGTGCTGGTGAGATTGTCGGTCTTGCTGGTATTGATGGCAATGGTCAAACAGAATTGATTAAGGCGATCACTGGTTTGATGAAAATCGATTCTGGTTCTGTTAAACTCAAAGGTAAAGACATCACCACTCACAAGCCTCGTAAGATTATCGAAGACTCTGTGGGGCACGTTCCAGAGGACCGTCACCGTGACGGTGCCGTACTCGAAATGACTGTTGCTGAAAATATTGCGCTTCAAACTTACTATAAGGCGCCACTAAGTAAGTACGGTTTCTTGGACTACAATAAAATCAATGCTAAAGCTCGCGAACTCATGGAAGAATTTGATGTCCGCGGTGCCAGTGAACAAATTCCTTTCAAATCCCTTTCAGGTGGGAACCAACAAAAAGCGGTTATTGCGCGTGAAGTCGATCGTAATCCTGACTTGCTCATTGTTGCTCAACCCACACGTGGGCTTGATGTCGGTGCGATTGAATATATCCACAAACGCTTGATTCAAGCACGTGATGAAGGAAAAGCTGTGCTCGTTGTATCTTTTGAATTAGATGAAATTCTGAATGTTTCGGACCGTATTGCTGTTATTCACGATGGACAAATTCAAGGAATTGTCAGTCCTGAAACGACAAGCAAACAAGAACTCGGAATTCTCATGGTCGGAGGTAATATCAATGAACAGCAAAACTAAAAAAATCCTTGTGCCTGTTATTGCCGTACTTTCTGGTTTCTTAATTGGTGCAATCATCATGCTCATCTTCGGCTTTAATCCAATATATGGTTACGAAGATTTAATTATCGGTGCCTTTGGTACACCACGTGCTATTGGTGAAACACTTCAAACAATGGGGCCTTTGATTCTTTGTGCTCTCGGTTTCTCTGTTGGTATGAAGGCCGGTCTCTTTAATATCGGTATGTCAGGTCAGGCTCTTGCAGGTTGGATTATGTCTATGTGGTTTGCCCTCAGTTTCCCTGACATCCCTAAACCGATTATGATTCCCTTGGTAATTATTATCGGTATGCTCTTTGGAGCTCTCATGGGTGCAATTCCTGGTATCTTACGTGCTTTCTTAGGTACTTCGGAAGTTATCACTACAATCATGCTTAACTATGTCATCCTCTTTATGTCAACCTTCTTGATTCATGATGTCTTTAGTTCAAAAATCATGATGCCAAACTCAACGGACCAAACAAAATTGATAAGCGCAAATGCTTCCTTCCGTACAGGCTGGTTGTCAGATTTGACAAATAATTCAACCTTGAATATTGGACTTTTTATTGCTTTAATCGTGCTTGTCATTATGGCGATTGTTCTTTCGAAGACTACACTTGGTTTTGAAATCAAGTCTGTCGGTTTAAATCCAGAAGCTTCGGAGTATGCAGGGATTTCAGCCAAACGGACCATCATTATGTCAATGTTAGTTGCCGGAGCTCTCTCTGGACTGGGTGGTGTAGTGTACGGTTTTGGTTACATGCAAAACTTCGTCACACAATCGGCAACACTAGATATTGGTTTCAACGGTATGGCTGTTGCCCTCTTGGGTGAAACAAATCCTGTTGGTATTCTGTTTGCTGCCTTCTTGTTCTCAATGCTTCAAACGGGTTCAGGTAATATGAGTAATATCGATAATATCCCGCCGCAAATTGTACAGATTGTCACAGCTACAATCATCTTCTTTATTGCCGTGAAATATATTATCGAAAAAGTTCTCCCAAATATTAAGAAGAAAGGAGAAAAAGCATAATGAATATTGTAGATACATTGCAAATTATTGTTGCAAATATGCTTATTTACTCAACGCCTTTAATTTTTACAAGTATCGGTGGAGTATTCTCTGAACGTGGTGGTATCGTCAACGTTGGTTTAGAAGGTATTATGACAATGGGAGCTTTCAGTTCTGTCGTCTTTAATCTTACTTTCACAGAAACATTTGGTGGGATGACACCTTGGCTCTCTATCCTCTTTGGTGCATTTATCGGTGGGGTCTTCTCTCTGATTCATGCAGTAGCAACCATTAACTTCCGCGCCGATCATATCGTCTCAGGTACGGTTCTTAACTTAATGGCTCCTGCGCTTGGCGTATTCTTAATTCAAACGTTTTATAATGCTGGGCAAGTAAACATCACTAACCAGATTGGTTACTGGAATTTCCCTGTCCTCTCAAAAATTCCTGTGATTGGGAAAATTTTCTTCTCACAAACTTCACTCCCAGGTTTCCTCGCAATTCTCGTTGCCTTCCTCTCTTGGTATCTTCTCTTTAAAACAAAATTCGGACTTCGTCTCCGCTCTGTAGGTGAAAACCCTCAGGCAGCAGATACTCTCGGTATCAATGTTTACCTTATGCGTTATGCTGGGGTTATCATCTCCGGTATCCTCGGTGGTATTGGTGGTGCAATTTATGCCCAATCTATCTCAGGTAACTTCTCTGTGGCTACAATCGCAGGACAAGGTTTCATCTCATTGGCTGCTATGATCTTCGGTAAATGGAATCCCGTTGGAGCGATGCTTGCTTCCCTCCTCTTTGGACTTTCTACCTCACTCGCTGTTGTAGGTGGACAAATTCCTGTTATTAAAGAAATTCCTTCTGCTTTCCTCCAAATGGCACCATACGTCGTAACAATCATCGTACTTGCGGCCTTTCTTGGAAAAGCTGTGGCACCAAAAGCCGACGGTGTTAACTATATTAAAACGAAATAAAATAAAAAAGCATTTCATCTTGAGATGCTTTTTTTATTTTATAAAATTAAGCCGAATCATTTATCACAAGTTACTTCTTTATTTTCACAATAAGTTTTTTGAGGAAGTAAATGAATGCGATAATTAAAACTATGATTGCTATAAAAACTATACTGACTAAGATCAATTATTATACACCTCCCTCTTATTCGAAATTCTATCCTGCCTCGAATTTACCCTGTCCGAGAGATTATGTTGTGTAATGGGGTATTACATCTAATATAGGCTACTGCATGATACCATGATCAACTTTTATATTCACGAGAAGAATATTCTTAATACCTCTCTGCTTTAAAAGTAACACTTCAGATGGTAAAAATCCCTTTAAACATAAATCCTCTAGAACGTTTTGATCATCCATATTTAAGGAAAGGTATCCTACTTTACATAGCTTTCATAATTTTTCTGATACCAGTTTGTCATCAGTCCATCATACATATAAGAGGCTTTACAAATAGACTCCATGGTTATTTTATACTGGGCTTTTCCGGTTTGTTTGTACTTAAATAAACACTCCACAAAGAGGCAAGCAATTTTTGCAAGTTCATCTGTTTCTTGGACAAATTCTCTCGCAAATTCCAAGAAATATGCTGCTTCAATAAGATTATTTTCACTTAGCTTTAAGAGCGTTATTTCAAGACCAGCCAAAACTAAACGCCTTTGGCTGGTGTTTTTTTCCTTAAAAATTGTTTTAGAAGACAGCACTCTTTCGCAGACCAACTTCAAATGGTCTGCGCTTAAAAACTTAGCACCGTATTGAAAAACAAAGAGCTCTTGATTGGTCCAATATTCTCTTGTAATAAAATACTTTTTTATTTCTAGTCTCTCTTGTTCAGAAACTTTCTCCAACATTCCTTTGAGGCAAAGGGCGAGGAAAAAATACTCACTACACTCATTAAGCGCCTCATATAAACTGTTCAGCTTCGTAGTATCGGCACTGTAATAAGCAATATCTATCTGCTTCAGCAAAGATTCTATAGGACTTTCACTTCCTTTGTCAAGGAGAGAACAATAATCTTCCAGACTTGTATCCATCTCCATAAGCATCGCATATAGTTTATCAAACTCAAACATAATTATCCCTGACTCAAAAAGTTTCAGTTGTGCCTCAGAAATGGAAAGATGTATAAAGGATTCTCGGGAAAAACCGTTTTGTTTTCTTATTTTGGAAAATATTTTTCCATATCTAGCATATATTTTTTCTTGATGTGCCACATGATAAAAATCAATAATATTCAAGTCTATACTTTCCAATAAAGCCTCTAGTTTAGCGATAGGGAAAACAGTCTCCCCTCGCTCGTAACGGGAGAGACTCCTAGGCGGAACGATATGCTCGAAATCCTTTAGCGACAGCTTTCTCCTCTTCCTTATCGTTTGAAATACTTTGCCATAGTGCACTTTTTTAGCCATGTCATATCTCTTCCCCAACTTTTCATTCTTATTATTTAACACGAAAAAAAATTGAAAAATGCACAAAAAAAAATACCTAAATTTAGGTATTTTTTTATGCTTAGTTTTTAGATGCTGAAGCAAACTCTTCTTTTGAGAACGCTTCATCAAGAATAGTTTTAAGTTGTTTAGCTGAAGCTTGCATTTTTTGCAATTCAGCGTCGTTCAATGGAATGTTGACTGGACGAACGATACCTTTATCACCAACGATAGCTGGTTGACCAATGTAAAGTCCTTCAACGCCTTCGTATTGACCTTCTTGGAAAGTTGAAAGTGGCAATACAGCATTTTCGTTGTCAAGGATAGCTTTTGTGATACGTGCAAGAGCTACAGCGATACCATAGAATGTCGCACCTTTTTTCTCGATGATAGAGTAAGCAGCGTCACGAACTGATTCGAAAAGTTCAACCAATTCTTCTTCTTTAACGCCTTGAGTATCTTTGAGGAATTCTTCAAGGTTAACACCCGCAACGTTAGCGTGTGACCATACAGCAAACTCAGAGTCACCGTGTTCACCCATGATATAAGCGTGAACTGAACGTGCATCAATATCAAGTTTTTCAGCCAATGCTTGACGGAAACGTGCTGAGTCAAGTGAAGTACCAGAACCGATAACACGTTCTTTAGGGAAACCAGAGAATTTCCAAGTTGCATATGTCAAAATATCAACAGGGTTAGCGGCAACAAGGAAGATACCATCGAAACCAGATGCTACAATTTCAGTAACAACTTGTTTAGTGATACGCAAGTTTTTCTCAACAAGATCCAAACGCGTTTCACCTGGTTTTTGTGGTGCACCTGAAGTCAAGACAACCAAATCAGCATCATGAGCATCGGAGTAATCTGCTGAATAGATTTTCTTAGGAGATGTGAACGCAAGAGCGTGTGAAAGGTCTTCTGCATCACCTTGTGTTTTTTCTTTGAAAATATCTACGATACCCAATTCTTGGGCGATTCCTTGGTTTACAAGTGAGAAAGCATAGCTTGAACCTACGGCACCATCACCAACGAGGATAACTTTTTTATGTTGTTTAGTCATAATTTGTTCATTCCTTTCCTGAATGCAATAATAATGTTTACTTTATTATTATAGCATTTTTTCACATTCTTGTCACATTGGAAAGTGATTTATATCACATTATAACGCTTACATTTAAAGTGGAATACGTTTATATTTCTTGGGCTTTGAATAAAGAAAATCAATCAAAAAAAAGCACCACATTGGGTGCTTTTTTATTTCCGAGCAAAAACTGCTCTTGAATTTTTTTATTATTTGATTGTACGGATACGCATTGTGTTTGTACGTCCTGAACCAACTGGAACACCAGCAACGATAACGATGTTATCACCTGATTCAACAAGACCTGAAGCCAAGGCAGCTTTTTCAGCTACTTCGAACATATCGTCTGTTGAAGCTGGTTTGTCCATGAGCATTGGGATAACACCCCAGTTGATCATCAATCCACGTTCAACTTTTTCATCAAAAGTGATGGCCAAGATGTCAGCTTCTGGACGGTATTTAGAGATCAAACGAGCAGTTGCTCCTGACTCAGTCAAAGCCACGATAAGTTTAACTTCCATTGATTCTGCAGCGTTTTTAACTGCTGATGCTACAACTTCTGTTACTGAATCTTTATCGAAGTTTTCTGGGTGAAGACGTCCGTATTCTTTCAACAATGTTTGAGCGTTTTTGTTAACTGTAGCCATTGTACGAACTGATTCACGTGGGTATTTACCGTTAGCTGACTCACCTGAAAGCATAGTTGCATCAGTACCGTCGATAACAGCGTTAAAGACGTCAGAGATTTCAGAACGTGTTGCACGTGGTTTTTCAGTCATAGACTCAAGCATGTTTGTTGCTGTAACAACGATTTTACCTGCTTGGTTAACTTTACGGATGATTTCTTTTTGGAAGACTGGAACCATTTCAAATGGTACTTCGATACCCATGTCACCACGAGCAATCATGATACCATCAGCTGTATCGATGATTTCATCAAGGTTATCAATACCTTGTTGGTTTTCGATTTTAGCCAAAAGTTGAACGTGTGTGTTACCAGTTTCTTCAAGGATAGCACGTACTTCGTTAACGTCTTTAGCAGTACGTACGAATGAGATAGCGATGAAGTTTAAACCATTTGGTTGTGAAAGACCGAAACGGATATCGTCGTTGTCACGTTCTGCAAGAGCTGGGAAAGGAATTGTAGTGTTAGGAATGTTAACACCTTTTTGTTTACCAATAGCACCGTCATTTTGTGCAACAACATCGAATTCGCGTGCTTCAACGTCTTTAGCAGCTACTGTAAGACCCAATTTACCATCATCGATAAGGATAGTTTGACCAACTTCAACATCATCAAAGATATCAAGACCACCAGCAACGTTCAAGGCAATGTTATCACGCGTTGATTTCAAACCTTGTTTTGTAGAAACGCGGAATTGGTCACCAGTAACATATTTGTATTCGTCTGCACCATCTTCGTACACTTCTGTACGCATTTCTGGACCTTTAGTATCAAGCAAGAAACCAACTTTACGGCCAGCAATTTCTTCTGCACGAAGTACAGTTGCCATACGAGCCGCTTGTTCAGCGTGGTCACCGTGAGAGAAGTTAAAACGGAAAACGTCAGCACCTTCTTTGATCAAATCAGCAATGGTTTGTGCTGATGTTTCAACATCAAGCTCTTCTCCCCAGTATCCTTTTTCTCCGAATTTTTTACCGCCACGAGTTTCTACTGCAGGGCCAAGTGTTGAGACGATTTTTACACGTTTGTTCATTTTGAGTAATTCTCCTATTTTTATAAATGTACTCATTATTTAGTCAATGTGAGCATTCAGTGTTTTAACTTCACTCTGACATCAACCAAATAAGATTACTAACAATAACTTAATTAAATTTGATGTCAAGATTGTTTAAATCAGCGTTTAAACGATAGAGCTCCAATCCAGCTTTGTGTGGATTGTTGACAACGATTTTACCTTCATCTGTCAGACTGAAAAGGGCATTTTCTTCTGCAGTACCAAGGATTGGGCTTTCGACAAGTTGTTCGTTACGGACACCGACAGCAACACCGCCAATACCATCACGAAGCAATTCTACTGCACGAGCACCCATGCGTGATGCAAGAACGCGATCGCGCGCTGTAGGTGATCCACCACGTTGGATGTGACCAAGAACAGATACACGAAGGTCAGAATCATCACCAGCAGCTTTAAGCTTCATGGCAAATTCTTCACCCGACATAACGCCTTCAGCAACTACGATGATGTGGTGGTTTTTACCTTTAGCATATCCTGATTTGATATTACGTACGATACTTTCAAATTTGAATTCTTTTTCAGGAATTGCAATATCATCAGCACCTGCAGCGATACCAGACCAAAGCGCGATATCTCCAGCGTTACGTCCCATAACTTCAACAACGAAAGTACGGTGGTGAGATGATGATGTATCACGAATTTTATCAATGGCATCCACAACTGTAGAAACAGCTGTATCGAAACCGATTGTGAAATCTGTACCAACGATGTCGTTATCAATAGTACCTGGAAGTCCTACTGCTGGGAAGCCATGCTCAGTCAAGCGCATTGCACCATGATAAGAACCATCACCACCAATAACAACAACACCCTCGATGCCATGTTTTTTAAGTTGCTCGATACCCGCAAGTTGCCCTTCAAGTTGAGCAAACTCTGGGAAACGTGCTGAATACAAGAATGTACCGCCACGTCCAACTTTATCACCAACACTTGCAGATGTTAGTGGGAAAATATCGCCCGCTACCATCCCTGCATATCCGTGGTTGATACCGTAAACTTCGATACCTTCAGAAATCGCTTTACGAACAACAGCACGAATAGCTGCGTTCATACCTGGTGCATCACCACCAGAAGTCAAAACTGCAATGCGTTTCATTAAAGTTTTTTCCTCCATCATATCTGATAC
This sequence comes from Lactococcus garvieae subsp. garvieae, assembly GCF_029024465.1. Classification (NCBI taxonomy): domain Bacteria; kingdom Bacillati; phylum Bacillota; class Bacilli; order Lactobacillales; family Streptococcaceae; genus Lactococcus; species Lactococcus garvieae. The sequence continues at coordinate 716,184 of NZ_CP118950.1, read as the reverse complement.
TTATATTTGCAATCGCAAATTTAAAGTTCAATTTTTATTTCATTGTTTATTATATCACGATAAGAAAAAAAAATCTCATAAAAACGCTATGATAGCGTTTTTATTTAGCGTTTTTCAAATGTAATGGTTTTCAGATTACAAAAAGATTATTACTGTCTAAAACTGCTTTTGGTATTTTACAGAAACAAAAACAGTTCCCTGAGGGAACTGCTTTATTAAGCTTGGTAACGTTTTTCACCATCAAGATAAGTTGCAACAAGCTCAAGGTGTTCATCAAGAACGATAAAGTCTGCATCTAAACCTTCTTTAATTTGACCACAAACATCATCAATCTTTGTAGATTTCGCAGCATTCAAGGAAGCCATCTTAACAGCTTCAGCTGGTGTTGCAATTTGCCAATCTACTACATTTTTCACTGCATCTTTAAGCAAAAGAATTGAGCCCGCGAGGTTGCCCCCTTCTTTCAAACGTGCGGCACCTTCTTTAACGATTACTGGGAACTCGCCAAGATAATATTCGCCATCGCTTAATCCAGCAGCACGCATTGAGTCTGTGATTAATACCACATGGTCTGTCCCTTTTTCGCGCATCAAAATCTGACATGCTTCTGGACGTACGTGGAAGCCGTCACAAATCAATTCTGCATAAGTATTTGGTAAGTTGAAAACCGCGCCAACCATACCAGGCTCACGGTGATTAAGACCACGCATACCATTAAAAGCATGAACCCACATTGTAGCACCAGCTTGAACAGCTGCTACTGCGTCTGCATAAGTCGCATTAGAGTGACCAAGGGCGATAGTAAAGCCATGTTCTACCGCTTCTTTCACAAAGGCAGTTGACCCTTCACGTTCTGGTGCAATCCCAATTTTGATAGGTAAACCTTTAGCTGCTTCACCATATTCAGCAAGTTCACTATATGAAGGATCGCGCATGTATTTAGGGTTTTGAGCACCTTTAAATTCTTCCGTAAAGTAAGGACCTTCAAAGAAAAGTCCACGAATTTTAGCGCCAGCTGCTTTATCCACATTTGAACCAATTTCGTCAGCGACTTCCAACAATTCTTCATGACTTGCAGTCACAGCTGTTGGGAAGAAACTTGTAACACCTGCTGCCAAAAGTCCTTCACTCATTGTTTGGACGATACCTTCGATTTTACGGTCATTGGTATCTGCTCCACCAAAACCATGAATGTGTGTGTCTACCAGACCCGGAGCAATGGATTGGCCTGAATAATCCAGAATCTCAGCGCTAGCTGGAGCTTCTGCCATCCACTTTCCAAATTTGCCGTCTGTGATTTGCAGGAAACCACCTGTTTTCACTTCATAAGGATAGAAAAATTTGTCTGCTTTAATATAGTAAGTCATAAAAGGGTTCCTCCGATACTTTGTATTCCCCAACATTTTAACACTCGGTACTAAAAAAGTCAAGAATTGGTATATATCAATACTTGACTTTTGGCTTATTTTTTATTGGAAAGTTCAAGCAATTTTTGCTTAATTTCATCTTCCATTTTGACCAATTCTTGCTCCGTTTGCTGACGTTTTTGACGTCCGTCGGATTGGATGCGCATCGTTTCTTGAATGGTCTCGATAAGATTTTGTTGTGTAACTTTTAATGTTTCTACATCAATAAGTCCACGTTCATTTTCTTCAGCTGCTTCAATCGTTGAAGATTTAAGCATTTCCGAATTCTTACGTAGAAGATCATTGGTTGTTTCAGACACAATACGTTGACTCGCTAAAGCATCTTTTTGCTTCAATAGAGTCAAGGCAATTGCAACTTGGTTTTTCCACAAAGGAATTGCTGTATTGATTGATGTTTGAATTTTTTCTGCAAGCTCTTGGTTTGTATTTTGAATCAAGCGAATCTGTGGTGCTTGCTGAATCGTTAATTGACGTGCCAAACGTAAGTCGTGCGCTCGTTTATCTAAACGGTTTTTATAAGCTTCAAGATCGCTTACCTTTTGAACCGCTAAAGCGCCATCATCACCCGCACCTTGTGCTTCTTGACGTGCTGCTGGAAGGATTTCTTGTTCGAGCTCTTCAATCTTAAACTCCGCTCCTGCAATGTAAACATTAAGCGCTTTAAAGTAGTTGAGATTCTCATCATAAAGCTTATCAAGCATTTCATTGTCTTGAAGCAGACCTTGTTGCTCATTATTGAGTTTTGCCGAAATTTTATCAATTCCAGCACCAATTTTTTGGTACTTTTGAGTGACTTCAAAGATTGATTTTTTAACTTTACCAAACATTTTTTGGAAGACACTTTTGTTTTCAGCAACCAATTCATTAGGATTTGCTTGTTGGAGATTGTACATCAAATCAGTCAAAGAGCCGCCAACATCCCCTAAATCTTGCGCCTGTACTTTATCCAAAACACTTTGTGAAAAAGCTGAAATCTTATCTTGCGCATTTGCCCCATAAGCAATCACTGACTGCGCACTGTTCTCATCGAGTTGCTTAGCCAATTCCTTCGCTTTTTCACGCTCTTCTGGACTTAAGGCATCTATCGCGCGTAAAGAGGCTCTTTGATGCATATCGACAAGCTCTGTCTTTTGGGTTTCCGACAACGCTTCTGCTTCTTTCACGACTTTATCATCATTAATTAATTCATCTAAAATAGGGTTTTCCATTCTCACTCCTTAATCAAACTTTACTTCATGCTTAATGACATTGACATCATCCATCAAAATTTCATGATAATTTTTTGAGATATTCGTCGCCAGTGTCTTGATCAGAAGCAATGTTTCATCCATATCACGGCTCACTTCTTCAGATTTCACAGATTGTTTTTGCATTTCCAGATATTTCTCTGTTAATTTTACCATATTGGGCAAATCTTTATAGAGGAAATCATTCTGTTTTGTCAATTGTGTTGGATTTTGCACGATATGTTTGAAGAGGAGTTTACTTGCTTCAAGGCCACCTGTGACAGATTCAACAACCTCTAGCTCTTCATTTTTCTTCGTATTTGCTTCCCATTTTTCAATGTTTTCTTTAGCGTCCGCTAAAGTGTCACGAAAAATTTCGATGTCGCTCTCAGAAAGTCCTGCTTCTTGATAACGTTGTATATTTTCTTTACGCGGTGGTTTTTTTGCTGTTTTATTCTTTTTATTTGTTTTGTTTCTCATTAAGCTAATCAGCCAAAGTGCCACTAGTAGAATTATAATTGTTCGTATGAATCCATGCATTCCACCCATCATCATTCCTGTCATATGCATTTTTAGCCTCCATTCTTGTTTTCCTGTTATAACAAGCTTTCTTTACTTATTTCATCAGCCAACTGGCTATACTTTAATTTTATCATATTCTGAAGGAAACTTTTCAGACTTTCGTATGATTTCTCATTTGATATAAGAATGCTTATCGTAAGATTATATGCTTGGTTTTTGAAGACTAATTCTAGTATTTAATTATAAAATTTGGTAGAAATATCTGAGATTACTTTACGTCATATGAGGTCATATTTTAGAATACTGCAGATCTATTTTTTTGTAAGAAAAAAGATTTTTCCCATTCCTTTTTCTCAATCATACCTACTCTATTTTCCTTTTTATTTATTTGTTATTTTTTGACTTTGTTTCTGTGTTCTTTTAGGAAGTGAAAAGTAAAGATTGAAGAGTAAAACAACAGCGATTACTAGGGATACATAAGGATTGCTGTTATAAAATATAAAATTTATTGCAATAGCAATAAGTGAAAGTAATGTGATCAATAGGTTAATATATTTTTTTGTCATGAATTCGTGTTCCTTTTATTTTGAAAGTTCGTCACGCTACTGTGAAAAACCAGAAAATTCGGCGTAAATCTTTAAGAAAGCGTATCGTTCGTGTCATTCTCTTTTAACATTGAAATGGCGTATTGTGCAATGCAAATAATTATTACAAAACCTATAATTTTAAGCAAAAGACTTAATGGCGCAAATAAGTACAATAAAATTATTGCGCCTATTTCACAACTATAAATAATAAATTTCATGATTTTTTCCAATCTTTTTTTATAAGTCTGAACACTGAGAAGTGTTCTTTTTTTATTTTATAACGATTTTTAGGAATTGACGTTACGTAGCATTACATCCATAGAAAAGGATTTCATCCTTATGTTAAAAATTAATATATGCACCCCTATTTATGAGCATACTGCTTTAATAACAGTTTGCATGTGCTGAGAAAGGCCTGATAAAAATGTAAAACTCAGGCAGATCTCTCGAAAATAATAGTTTTAGATCCTGAATTCCTTAATCTTATCAACCTTCATTCCTTCTTCATCAATAACAAATGTCCATCGTTGTTTAAATTTTTGCTGAGCATTGGGAAGACCTTTTAGTACGTGTTGCGTGTCCTTATCTATTACGTAATCAATAGCTTTAAAAGATATATCTATCTCGAATGTGTTGGATTTCTTCCAGTAGAGTCGACTGAGGCCTTCGATTTCAATTTTTTCTGTGTGATTTATTTTTCGCTTGTCTAAGTAATTTAACAATATTTTAGTATGCTTGGCATAAAGTTTTTCACTATATAATTGCGAGACTCTTGATATATCTTGGGTATTCCATGCATTTTGAATAGATAAAAATTGTTTCTTTATAGTATGAGCAAGTTGTATATCCTCAATCTGAACTCCCTCAGTATATATTACCTTAGGTTTAATAACTGCACTAATGGCTATAATGATACCAAGGCCTACAAGAGAAAGCATGAGCATTACTTTATTTGATACACCACCTTCTATACTTGATATATCGTGATTACTAGAGTGAACGCCCCCATTTCCCCCATGGAAACCTCCACCTCCTGTAACTCCGCCTCCATGCAGGCCCCCAGCTAATGCCAGAGCATGTGGAGCAAAGGTGATGAAGAAACCCATTACTAAAAGAGCAATAAATATTTTTTGTTTTTTTATCATATAACTTCTTATAATTTAGAGTTCAATCAGCACATTTTTAGTCTTTAAGTTATTCAGGCATTCTCTCAAATAATCTTCATTGTGCTCTGGATAAATCGGGACAGTCAAAGGCAAAGTCTCTAGTGAGTCATAACTTGAACAATGGTTACCACGGTACAAGGGACTTTCCCATTCCTTAGCCGGCTTGTATCCTCTTCGCTTCATTTCCTCTATTATTCGTTGATGATATTGGAATAATTTATAGGGGGAATAATGAAAAACATAGTTTACAGTCGCGTGTGGCTTACCCCATCCCTTCCCTCTTAAAGCACAGCATTCTCTGTGCTGCCCGAGCAATTGCATCCGTGGAAGGCGCGTGATTAAATCTTCGTGCCATAACCTCATCTCTCATCTCCTCCTCTTCCAGATTATTATGCGTCCTGTTTCAGCTCAATCATAAAGGTCGATTTATTCCTAGTGGAACACTTCCAAAAGGCAAAATTTCATGGAGTCTTTCAGGAATTTTTTGACTAAACTTTCTTACATTTGGCGATAATTTTCCGTTTAAGGCAAGTAAGGTAAAGCTCACTTGGATACGTTGCACTATCTGCGGGACATATTCACCGCCCTCTATCAAATTTTTCGCCTTCGTCAGCACTTTCCGTTCTTGGCTCGTCAAGGATTCGTCCAGTATTAATCGATAAATATCGTTTAAAATCTGTTCTTCACGTGCGGATAGCTTTACATTTTTCATCAGCGACCTCCTTTTGAACAGCCTGCTTTGCTTTATTTAAGTAAGGTTTTAAAAATCAAAACCACTAAAATCAGGTCAATGGCTAAGCCAAGATACCATGAAACGAGAAAATATGCTTTTTGCGTTTTGTGTCGACAAATTTTTCCGCCCAGAAATGCACCTAAACCACCGCACAGTATTGCTTGGGAAATAAGGACCTTCTCAGGAATTCTCCACAAGTGATGCTGCGCCTTGTATTTGTCAATAGCATAAAACAGAAAGACAATAATGTTCCAAATAATAAGTGCTGTTAAAATAAGAATTCCTGTTGTTGCCATTGCCTATCTTTCTGTTTTTAAATTTATTTTCAAAGTGCTTTAAATGCCGATGACGAATTTCATCATCCGTTGGGTATTTTAATATTTTTGTTATTTTAATAAATAGATCTTTACGCTATTCATTATATCACTTGCTGGCCTTGAAGTCATAACAGACTATCAGATAAATGAAGCACTCGACCTCATTTATCTGTAAAATTTAAGTATTTGACATTCAAAAAAACTCGGAGTATAGTTTTATCTATAGCAAAGTTAGAAAAGGGGAAATAACTTGGTATTTGAAAAAACAGTATTAAACAAAGCTCTCGCCTCTGCCTTTGATATTCCAGTAAAAGTAACTTACTGGGATGGCAAAACAGAGAAATATGGCGATGGGGAAGCTCAAGTACACATCATTTTCAATAAGAAATTCGCTTTTAGCGATTTAGCATCCATGCCTACTCTGGTTCTTGCTGAAGCTTACATGCACGATGAAATCGAAATTGAAGGAAGTATTCAAGAACTTGTTGCTTCCGCTTATCGCAAAGCAGATAGCTTTTTAACAAATCAATCAGGCTTCGGAAAATCAATTGTCGAACTCTTGGGCAACCACTCTCAAAAGCAATCGAAAAAAGATATCCATCAGCACTATGACATTGGGAACGACTTTTACAAAAAATGGCTGGATCCAACAATGACTTATTCTTGTGCTTATTTTGAAAATGAGAATATGACACTGGAACAAGCACAAATCGCTAAAGTACATCATATCCTTGACAAGCTCAACAGTACACCTGGTGGACGTTTATTAGATATTGGTTGTGGTTGGGGAACATTGCTCTTTACTGCGGCACAAGAATACGGCTTAGAAACTGTGGGCGTTACTCTTTCTGAAGAACAATATAACTATATCGTAAATAAGGCAAAAAAACTCGGACTCGAGGATAAAGTCAAAGTTTTCCTTACAGATTACCGCGATTTAAATGAAGGAACCTTTGATTATGTAACTTCTGTGGGCATGTTTGAGCATGTGGGTAAAGAAAATTTGGAAATGTATTTCCAAAAGGTTTATGATTATCTCAAACCAAATTCTCGTGCCCTCATTCATGGAATTACAGGTCAACATCGTGGAGCAGGTGTCGATCCCTTTATTGAAAAATATATCTTCCCAGGAGGTTACATTCCAAACATCGCTGAAAATGTCGAGCACATTATGACTGCAAAATTACAACTTGATGATTTGGAACCTTTACGCCGTCACTACCAGAAAACACTCGAAATCTGGAACGAGAACTACAGTAAAGTTTTTGACGAAGTTGAAAAGGAAATGGGGCGTCCATTTGCTCGCATGTGGACCCTTTATCTTCAAGCCTGTGCGGCTAGTTTTGAATCAGGGAACATTGATGTGGTTCAATATCTTTTAACAAAAGGTCCTTCCGGTGTTGGTCTTCCAATGACGCGTCAATATATGCTTCAACATCATTAAAAGTTTATTAATATGAAAAGAAAAAAAGCAGCTGTCAAATACAACTGCTTTTTTTGCACATTTCTTTTTTATTTGGAATATATAAAGGCCTTGTCAATAAGGGAGATAAACATAGCCATGGGCCTGAACCAACCATAGCATCGATCATTGTAAATATTTTACCTGTTGTAGTTATCGGAAGTATGACTTCATTTCTTACTCGTTTTTTAAGGTATAACTAAAGGAGGTAAATAATTTTTTGGTGGCATGAGTAAAGAAAACACAGGAATCTTCTTTCTCAATTTATTATAAGTTTATTTCCAAATAAGAAGTTCTGACTCTGTGGTTACATCCCCAAACTTATCGGAAAAATCTTTATAATGCACCGCTCCTAACTTTGTATAGAGGCTTCTTGCATTTTCGTTATTTTTAAGAATTGCAATGGTAACCGTCTTTTGGGCTTCTTTTGCCTGCTGCAACACCTGTGACAATAACTGAGTCCCCACGCCTTTTCTTTGAAACTTTTGTGAGATGTGAAGGGAATCAATGTACAAGTTATCGCTCTGATCTCTACTTTCTGAGTAAGCAATAAAACCTGCAATATTATTGTCTAAGGCTTTGACGAGAATATGTTGTGAGGGCTGTGCAAGAAACTGCTCCCATTTTTTCTGAAATGTACCATATTCTAAGCTTTCCAAATAGGCGTGGGGCAAGATATTTTCATATGTCATTTGCCAATTGTCTACGTTAATATGTGCTATTTCTTCTAACTCAGATTGATGTACAGGACGAATACTTGTCATCTTTTCCCCTTTTTATTTCAAATAATCTTTCTTCAAAAGTCCCATAAAATGGCTGTCGTGGTAACTTCCTGCTGCAAAAAAATGTTCCTTCATTGTTCCTTCAATTTTAAAGCCAACTTTTTCATAAATATGAACGGCAGGAGCATTATCAACATCCACCCAAAGGTAAACTTTATGCATGTTTAATACTTTAAAAGCATAGTCTAAAGCTTGATGAAATGCTTCTTGTGCCAAGCCTCTACCAGAATATTCTTCTGTAATAATGAGCTGTATTTCGCAACTACGGTGGATAAAATTGATCTCCATCAATTCTACTATGCCCGCAAATGCGCCATCCTCATCTACCACAAAGCGACGTTCATCCATACTATGAATGTGCTTATCATACAGAGCAGTTAATTCATCTAATGATTCGTAAGGCTCTTGAAACCATAAATGCATAGTTTTAGCTTCATTGTTGATGATATGAATATTTTTTAAGTCTGTTCTTTCTAGTGCTCTGATTTTCATTTTAGAATCTCCTTGCTTTTTATTTCCAATAGCCTTCATGAACTTTTCTAGCTTTTTCCTCTACTTCCGGAAAGGGGCCGATAATCTGTATGGGCTTTTGTCCGCGGTCAATAATCTGTTGTGCAGGCAAATCAAAAGTGGGATTTTGTTCATTATCTCCTGTTAATTCTAACAAACGTTTTTCAGTGAGAGCATAAACGATAGTTCCGATATTCCCCCAATAAATCGCTCCGGTACACATCGCACAAGGTTCAGCTGTGGTATAAAGTTTACATTGCCACAGAAATTCTTTGGAATAAAGCGTTGAAGCTTTTGCAGCCAAACTGGTTTCCGCATGCCCTGTACAAATCTGCTCTGTAATTTCAATATTTTCTTGTTCTAGGAGAATATTTCCCTTGCTATCTGTCAAAAGTGCACCAAAAGGAGTATTCCCGTGATTGCGTGCATTTTGGGAAATCTCCACACAGCGTTCCAAAAGCGCAATATGTTTTTGTCTTTGCATATTCACCGTCCTTATTTCATGATAAAATAGTTAGACTTTATTATACAATGAACCAGCTGTAAATAAAAGCGTTCAATATATTTTTGACAACTTTTAAGCAAAAGTTCTTTTTTGTTTTCCCAATTGGGTTTTCAGTGAATTTTAATATAGATTATGGTAAAATGAGGATGTATTGGGCTTTTATAAGCCAGGATAAATTAGTAAAGGAAAAAATATGAATCCACAAAAAATTGCCGTGCTCGGCCCTGGATCATGGGGAACTGCTCTTTCTCAAGTTCTTAATGACAATGGACATGAAGTTCGTATTTGGGGAAACAATGTTGACCAAATTGCTGAAATTAATGAAAAGCATACCAACGAACGTTACTTCAAAGGGATCACTTTAAATCAGAAAATTTCTGCTTATACCGATCTCGAGTCTGCCTTGTCTGATGTTGATGCCATTCTTTTCGTTGTTCCAACAAAAGTGACACGTTTGGTTGCTCAACAAGTCGCAAAAGTTCTTAAACATAAAGTGACCGTTATGCATGCATCTAAAGGGCTTGAACAAGGGACACATGAACGTATTTCTTCAATACTCGAAGAAGAGATCCCAGAAGAATACCGAAGCGAAATTGTTGTGGTTTCTGGTCCTTCTCATGCCGAAGAAACAATTCGACGTGATATTACCTTAATTTCTGCTGCTTCAAACGATTTAGAAACGGCGAAGTATGCCCAAGAAATTTTTTCTAACGATTATTTCCGACTCTATACCAACACGGATGTTGTTGGTGTAGAGACAGCGGGTGCTTTGAAAAACATTATTGCAGTCGGTGCTGGGGCTTTACATGGTCTTGGTTTTGGGGATAATGCTAAAGCAGCAATCATCACGCGTGGTTTAGCAGAAATTACCCGTTTAGGCGTTGCTATGGGCGCTCAACCACTTACTTATAGTGGTTTGTCTGGTGTAGGTGACTTGATTGTTACCGGTACATCCATTCATTCACGCAATTGGCGAGCGGGTGATGCTCTCGGTCGTGGGGAGAAGCTTGCGGATATCGAAGCAAATATGGGAATGGTTATCGAAGGTGTTTCAACAACCAAAGCCGCTTACGAACTCGCGCAAAGTATGCATATCGATATGCCCATCACTGAGACAATCTACAAAGTACTTTATGAAAATATGGATGCACGTGAAGGCATCTTAGACATTATGCGTCGCGAAACACGTACCGAAAACGAATTCAGTATCTAAATCAAAAGGAGCAAATTTTTAAAATGATTAAAGCAAATCCAAAACAAAAAGTAAGAAAAGCAATTATTCCCGCAGCTGGTCTGGGCACACGTTTCCTTCCTGCTACTAAAGCCCTAGCTAAAGAAATGTTACCTATTGTTGATAAGCCAACCATTCAATTTATTGTTGAAGAAGCCTTAAAATCAGGAATTGAAGATATCTTAATCGTTACAGGTAAAGCTAAACGTCCGATCGAAGACCACTTTGACTCAAACATTGAGTTGGAACAAAACCTTAAAGAAAAAGGGAAAACAGAGCTTTTAAAATTAGTTGAAGAAACAACAGATATCAATCTTCACTTCATTCGTCAAAGTCACCCAATGGGGCTCGGACATGCGGTTCTACAAGCAAAAGCCTTTGTTGGTGATGAACCTTTTGTTGTAATGCTCGGTGATGATCTCATGAACATCATGGGGGATGGTACACCACTCACAAAAGAATTGATTTCCGACTACGAAAAGACACACGCTTCAACAATCGCTGTAATGAAAGTTCCACATGATGATGTGGATAAATATGGTGTTATTGCTCCAGAAGGTGAAGTTTCCAAAGGTCTTTACAATGTCGCAGAATTCGTTGAAAAACCTGCCGTTGAGGATGCGCCTTCTGATTTAGCTATCATCGGTCGCTACCTCTTAACTCCAGAAATTTTCCAAGTTTTAGAAAAACAAAAACCTGGTGCAGGTAACGAAATCCAATTGACAGATGCGATTGAAACTTTAAATAAAACACAACGCGTTTTTGCACATGAGTTCACAGGCAAACGTTATGATGTCGGCGATAAATTTGGTTTTGTTGAAACAACTATCGAATATGGCCTTAATCATCCCCAAATCAAAGATGAATTGCATGATTACATCATCGCCAAAGCAAAAGAACTTTCAAAGTCTGAAAGCAAAACTGAAAAATAATTCAAAGCTGTCCAGCATTTGCTTGGACAGCTCTTCTTATCCCCTTTTCCTTGTAAAATCAAATCATTCCGAACTTCTTATTTTGCCTAAATTATGCTATCATGGAGGGGATGAAATTTTTCAAAGAAATCAAGATTAAAGCTCTGGATATTATCATTATTCTTGCCTTATTTTGTGCTTCTTTTTCTGTTTTTTTTCTCCTGCCTCACAATAGCTCTGGGACAAAGGCCCAATTACGTGTGCAAGGGAAAGTGATAAAAACATTTGATTTAAGCAAAAATCAGCGCTGGACTTACCGCTCTGAAGATGGGGATTACAATGAAATAGAGGTAAAGGATGGAGCGATTGCTGTTGTTAAGGCTTCTTGTCGCGATCAAATTGATGTACAACGTGGCTTTATTTCAAAAGTTAACGATACTATCGTTTGTTTACCTCATGATTTAGTCATTCAAATCATTGGAGATCAATCAGAATCTGGAGTGGATTATAGCGGATGAATGTAAAAGAAAATATTTATATAGCACTTCTCACTGCGGTAGCTGTTGTTATGGGGATTTTTGAGAGCTGGATTCCTTCCTTCTTCGCTTTTGCTCCGGGAGCCAAAATTGGCTTAGCTAATCTGGTAATGATTATTGCCATTTTCACCTTAGATTGGCGTAAAGTTTGGACAATGCAAGTCTTGCGCTTGCTAATTACTGCTTTATTCACAGGTGTTTCTGTGGTTATCTACTCTGCGGCAGGAGCAATTTTAAGCCTCTTAGCCATGTACCTCATGAAGCAATTAGGCCCCAAATGGGTCTCTCTCATTGGTATTTCTGTTGTCGGAGGATTCTTTCATAATCTCGGACAACTGCTTGTTGCTTCGCTTATTACAGGTACAAGCTCCGTAATGCTTTATTTACCCTGGCTCTCTTTTTTCGGTATGCTCGCAGGCTTTGCCATCGGTGTTGGTGGCAACCAAATCATTCAGCGTGTAGCGCCAATTCAGTTATTATTTATTAAAGAAAGTAAAAAATGGACGTAAAAAATACAATTTGGTCAGAATATCCAAAACTAGAATCTTCCTTAGTCAAAGTTCAAAAGCTGATGAAGCAACAGGTTGGCATCAAAAACAAAGAAATCAAGTCAGCCATTTTTGACCTGTTTGATGCAGGTGGAAAAATGCTACGTCCGGCTTATTTATTAATGTTTTCCGATTTTACTGCTATGGATAATAAAAGTAAAATCGCGCTTGCTGCAAGTGTCGAAATGTTGCACACTGCAACGCTTATTCACGACGATATTGTTGACCAAGCAGACACACGTCGCGGTGTTGAGACGCTCTCGAAAAAATACGATCCCTCAATTGCTGTTTATGCTGGCGATTATCTCTTTGTGGCAGTTTTTAAACTCTTATCAAAATATTCGTTTGATTTGCCAAATTTGACCAAAAACATCGGCTCTATTGAACGCCTTTTAGGCGGAGAACTTGGACAACTCAACAAACACTTTGATTTTGAACAAACGCTTGATGATTATATTCAAAATATTTCTGGAAAAACTGGTGAACTTTTTGCTATGTCATCCTCAATTGCTCCTTTAATTATGCAAGATGTTCACTTATCTGAACTTTCTTATAATATTGGGATGGACATTGGGATTGCTTTCCAAATTATGGATGATTATCTTGATTATGCCAGCGACAGCCAAACCCTAGGCAAACCTGTACATGAAGACATCAAGCAAGGTATCTTTTCTGCACCTGTTCTTTTTGCTTTAGAGATTGATCCTCATCAGGTGAAAACCTTGATTCAAAAAGAACAATTTGAAGAAGTTTACAGCTTCATTCAAAACTCTGGAGCGCTGACTAAAACTAAAGAGTTGGCTCAATATTATACCAATCAAGCTCTCACTCTTATTAACAAACTCCCTGAGGGCCAAACACGTGATAACATTAGCAGTGTTACAAGAAAACTTTTGGAACGGAACTTATAATGAACCCTGAAGAATTTTATGCGCAACTTGAAACTTTTGACATTTTCTTAAGTGAACAACAAAAAGAACAATTTGAACGCTATTTTGAGCTTCTCGTTGAATGGAATGAAAAAATTAACCTGACGGCAATTACAGAGAAAAAAGAAGTCTTTCTCAAACATTTCTATGATTCAATTGCACCAATTCTCTATAAGCTCATTCAAAATGAGCCTCTAAAAATTCTTGATATTGGTGCTGGAGCAGGATTTCCTAGTCTGCCAATGAAGATTATTTTCCCAGAGCTACAAGTAACTATTATTGATTCGCTGAATAAGCGCATCAACTTCTTGTCTCTTTTATCAAAAGAGTTGCACTTAGAGCAAGTGACTTTATTGCACGGTCGCGCTGAGGACTTTGGCCAAAATCCCCTCTACCGGGCTCAATTTGACATTGTTACAGCACGCGCAGTTGCGCGCCTCAGTGTACTCTCTGAACTCACAATTCCTTTTCTGAAGAAAAATGGGCATCTCTTGTCGCTTAAAGCGGCTAAGTTTGATGAAGAACTTTCTGACGCTAAACATGCAATTGCCGTCTTAGGAAGCAAGTTTATCGAACAAATTGATTATCAACTTCCAAATGGCGACGAGCGGCATATTGCTCTCATTGAAAAGAAAAAAGAAACACCGAAAAAGTACCCACGTAAAGCGGGTATCCCTAATAAAAAGCCACTTTAAAAAGCTCTGGTTCATTCAGAGCTTTTTCTTTATTATGAGCGGCCATTCCATTCATTCTTGATGGTTTGATAGGCTTGAATTGGGTTTTCGGCACGCGTAATTGGACGGCCAACGACAATATAATCCGAGCCAATATTGCGTGCTTCTTCTGGTGTCATCACGCGTTTTTGATCTCCCTTAGCTGTGCCTGCTGGGCGAATACCTGGTGTCAAACAGATAAAATCTGGTCGTGTCACACTTTTAATCTTTTGAACCTCATGAGCTGAACATACCACGCCATCTAAACCAGCCTCATCTGTGCATTTAGCATAGTGTAGCACCGATTCCTCCAAGCTTGTCATAATCATTTGATCGTGGTGCATGCTTTCTTGGCTAGTGGAAGTCAGCTGAGTAACAGCAATCAAATCTGCAACCTTTTCTCCAGCAGGTGTTCCAGCGATCAAACCTTCTTTAGCTTGCTGCATCACCTCAATCCCTCCAGCAGCATGAACATTAATCATATCTATTCCTAAACGTGCGAGACCTTTCATGGCTGAGCCAACTGTATTTGGAATATCATGGAGTTTCAAATCTAAGAAGACATCATGCCCTTGAAATTTAAGGAAGTCTACAACAACAGGCCCTTCTTGATAGAGGAGCTCCATTCCCACTTTTACATAGAGTTTTTCGTGATCATCAAAACGCAGCAAAAAATTCTTTACATCGCGTAAACTTGGGAAGTCGAGGGCTACCATTGGTCTTGATTCATGCATTTTCTTTTTTCTCCTTTTTTACTTCTTTACGTAATTCTTCTAAACTTTCAATGCCATACTTATCCATAAGCTGGGGAAGTTCATCAATAATTTTCGGACACACATAGGGATCAGAAAAGTTTGCTGTTCCTACTGCAACTGCACTTGCACCAGCCAAATAAAATTCAAGCACATCTTGGGCGGTCATAACACCACCCATTCCAATAATCGGTAAATCCACTGCTTGTGCCACTTGATGAACCAATTTTAAAGCTACTGGTTTAATCGCTGGACCGGAGAGGCCACCTGTAATATTGGCTAAAATCGGTTTACGCGTCTGCAGATCGTAACGCATTCCCATTAAGGTATTGATCATCGTAATCCCGTCAGCTCCTGCTGCTTCTACGGCCTGAGCGATTTCTACAATATCCGTCACATTTGGCGAGAGCTTGACATACAGTGGGACATCCGCTACTTCCTTACAAGCCTTGACCAAATCATAAGCAACTTTTGGATCTGTACCAAATGCTTGTCCGCCATGCTTCACATTAGGACAAGAAATATTGAGTTCAATAGCTTTAACATTTGGGGCTGCCCCTATTTTATCGCAAACAGCTACATAATCATATTGTTCAGAACCGGCGACATTAGCAATAATAGGCAGCTCCGGAAAGTTTTCATACAGCCAAGGCAATTTATCTGAGAGTACCGCATCTAGGCCAGGATTTTGCAGACCAATTGCATTAAGCATGCCGGCACTTGTTTCTGCAACACGTGGCGTTGGGTTACCATAACGTGGATTAAGCGTTGTGGCCTTAATCATTATAGACCCCAACTGATTTAAATCATAATATCGTGCATAATCCTCACCAAAACCGAAGCAACCTGAGGCAGGCATAATTGGATTTTTAAGATTCAAACCAGGAAGTTCCACTGCAAGTCGATTCATTTTATATTACCACTCCATTTCCTTTAAACACCGGCCCATCTTGACAGACTTTTAAAGCATGTTCAGGGTCTTTTTTATCCGGGACAACACAAGCATAACATGCACCAATACCACAAGCCATACGTGCCTCCATTGACAAATATAATCGCTCTAAAGTTTCAAATCTTGTTGCTACGGCTTTTAACATCATTGGTGCACCACAAGCATAGACAGCATCTACCTCTTGTTCAAACTGATTGAATAGATGCCCCACATGGCCTCGGCAACCATAAGAACCGTTATCTGTGGCTACTTTCACCTCAACATTAGGGAGTTGTGCGAACTGTTCTTCAAGGATCTTTACTTCTGCACGTGCAAATCCGAGTAAAACCGTAATGGTACAGCCTTTTTTACTAAGCTGTTTCGCTAACTCATACAAGGGTGGAACACCTATTCCTCCACCTACTATAAGCACTTGATCATTTTCTGTTACTTCATCAACGGGAAATCCTTTACCTAAAGGACCAAGAATATCCACCGCTTGTCCTGCACTCATTTTTGACAAAAGGTAGGTACCCGTGGTTTTATCACCTCGACGATAGAGTAATGTACACGTTTTTTCCTGCTTATTCCAGCTTGAAATCGAAATTGGCCGTCGTAAAAGCAAGTCTTGACTAGGAACTTTTAATTGCAAAAACTGTCCTGCTATTTCCATATCATCTACCAAATCGCCTTGCAGTACCAACTCAAAGATGTCTTCAGCAACTTCTTTCTGACTGACAATAAGCATCTCTTCTTGAAGCTTCATCACTCCTCCTTTTTATAAAACGAATCTATTAGTCAATGTGTTCTTCAGTTCACGATTACTTTAGCTGCAATAAGCCAACGCATTCAAGCAAAAAGAATGACTGACGGTTCAGAAGTCGCTTCGCTTTCTTGCGTGTTGTCCTTCTCATAGAATGACAATAAAAAACACCTGCAGAGGGCTGCAGGTGTACACAAAGCGTCTATCTTCCTTTACGCATACAAAAGTACGCGAAATAAAGGGAGATATAATTTATCGTATCCTTGCTAGCCTCTCTGGACTAAGTTAAAGGTTTTAAAGTATTATAACCTAAATTAAGAGGAATTACAAGAAGCAATAAATCCTACTCAAGTTGTAAAAAATTCCTTTCTTTATATGGTATAATGAAAGCGTGTAATTTAAATAAAGACAGGAGAAAAATATGGGTATCATTAAAGCAGCGACAAGTAGCATCGGAGGAACGTTGGCCGATCAATGGCTTGAAGTCATCGAACCAGAAGATATGTCCGATCAAACCGTCATGACAAAAGGTGTTATGGTGCGCAAGGACGATAAACGTGGTAGCAATCGTAAAGGAACTTCGGACGTCATCACAGATGGATCTGTCGTGCATGTTTATCCTAATATGATGATGCTCCTCGTTGACGGTGGTAAAATTATTGACTATACCGCAGAGGAAGGTTATTATACGGTCAAAAATGATACTGCACCTTCTATGTTTAACGGTGGACTTAAAGAATCTGTTCAAGAAGCCTTCTTCCGTTTTAAATTTGGTGGTGTGACACCTCAAAAACAAGAAGTTTTCTATATTAACCTTCAAGAAATTAAAGGTATTAAGTTTGGAACAGCAACGCCTTTACAATACTTTGATAACTTCTACAATGCGGAACTCTTTCTCCGTACGCACGGAACATATTCGATAAGAATTACAGACCCTATCTTGTTCTATGCTAATGCTATTCCTAAAAATCAAACGCAAGTTGAAATTTCAGATATCAACGAACAATATCTCCAAGAATTTTTAACAGCATTAAATACATCAATCAATCTCTACTCCGCGCAAGGTGAGCGCGTTTCTTTCCTCCCTTCAAAATCTGTTGAACTTTCAAAATATATGGCAGATACACTTGACGAAGAATGGCGTAAACTTCGTGGAATCGAAGTAGTCGCTGTTGCTGTAAGCTCAATCAGTTACACAGATGATAGCCAAAAGCTAATCAATATGCGTAATCAAGGGGCAATGCTCGGTGATCCAAGTGTCCGTGAAGGCTATATGCAAGGCGCTGTGGCACGTGGTATTGAAGCAGCTGGAAGCAATACGGGTGGAGCCATGCAAGCCTTTATGGGAATGGGTATGGGAATGAACCAAGCGGGAGATGTTCTTGGTCAAGCCAGTGCATCAAACCAAGCTCAAATGGCTCAGCAAGAAAAGACTGCGACAAAATCGGAAGATATGTGGACATGTTCAGCTTGTGGTACAGAAAACGCGGGTAAATTCTGTTCTAACTGTGGGGAGAAAAAACCTGAAGCCGCAGCTAACTTAAAGATTGAAATGGCTTGTTCAGCTTGTAATGCAGTCGTTAATTTAGCGAATGGTGTGCCAAAATTCTGTCCGGAATGTGGGCAACCTTTCGTTGCTAAACCTTTATAAAAATCAGAAAAGAGGTAAATTATGAGCCAGTCAAAGGTTCTCACCCATCTCTGTCCTAACTGTGGCGGTCCCCTCTTATTTGATCCTAAAAGTCAAAAGTTTCATTGCCAGTACTGCTTGTCTACTTTTACGGAGGAGGAAGTTACTGCCTTTGAAGCTAAACAAGAAGACAAAGGAATATCAGAAAAAAGTGTCCCAGATGTTCCTCTAGAAGCGGATACTGCAGAATCACCGATTGACGATCAGGTTGGGCTCTTTGTTTGTCCTTCATGTGGCGCCGAAATTGTGACAGATGCAACTACTGCTTCTACTTTCTGCTATTATTGTCACAATCCCGTCGTTCTTTCAGAGCGCCTCTCCGGGAAATTTCTCCCCGAAAAAGTGCTCCCCTTCCAGATTGAACAGAAGGATGCTGAAAAAGCTTTCCTCGACTGGGTGGGCAAAAAGAAATTTGTCCCCAAAGATTTCTTTGATAAAAAACAAATCAAGCAACTTCAAGGTGTTTATTTCCCTTATTGGGTTGTCGGTGCAGATTTAGAAGGACAATTACAAGCACGTGCCAATAGGATCCGGGTCTGGATTGTTGGAGATTTAGAATACACAGAAACCAAACAATACCAAGTCATCCGAGAAGGGAAGAGCACTTTTCAAGACTTAGTTAAAAATGCCTTGAAAAAAAATGAACCTGAAAAAATGGTCGGCGCCGTTCAACCCTTCGATTTATCTAAGGCAGTATCTTTTAAAAATCAGTATCTTTCAGGTTTTTTAACTGAAAAAAGAGATATTGAGTATGCGGAAATCAAAGAACGCGTGGATAGCGAATTACGTCAGTATTCCGAAGCACTCATGCGGGACACAATCCAAGGTTATACTGCTGTTACCAGTGTCCAATCTCAACAAAATATTAAGAATTTGGAAAGTGATTATGTGCTTTTACCCCTCTGGCTCGTGACCTATCGTCAAAAAAATAGTGATAAACTTTTCTATTATGCGATGAATGGCCAAACAGGTAAAACTGCTGGGATCCTTCCTGTGGATAAAATGAAACTCGTTCTGGTGGCACTTCTTATTTTCATTTCCGTGCTTATACTTGGAGTGATTGTGGGGTGGTTTGTCTCATGAAAAAGAAACGAATATTTTTAACACTACTTTTTACAGTAATTACACTTTTTGCCCTGTTTGCTTTCACTAAAAAAAGTTTTGCACAACAAGTAGGTATTGATGATCAGGCTGGTCTTTTGACTGGCCCAACACAATCCCTTGAGCAAGAAGCTCAACTTCTTGCAAATCAGACCAAAGCTGGGATATTTGTAGTCACAACTATGGATAATACTGAGTCACCCAAAGATTTTGCGGTTAATTATTTAGCCCAAAAAGTTGGGCAAGGGAATAATGGTATTGTCTTAATGATTAATATGTCACAACGGAAGCTTTATATCTGGGCAACAGGAAATTTGAAGCATTACATTACTTCTTCTCGGATTGAGTCGATTTTAGATGTTGTGCAGCCCCAATTATCCGATGGGAATTATCAACAGGCCATCGAGAGTTTCTATGCACAAGTGACACATTATTATGAACAGGGAATACCTGGAGGACGAAAATATACAGTTGACCCACAAACGGGAGCCGTTACTTTCCATCGTTCCTTCCGTCCGGCTTATATTCTCATTGCCGTTATTCTTGCCCTCATCTCGGCTGGTGCCTTTGTTATTATTCTGGTTTCTCGCTATCAATTAAAGATGGGTGCACACTGGAATTATGGTTATCAAGAGAACGGAAAACTCAACTTGTCCAAACAAAGCGATACGTTGGTCAACTCCTTCATTACTACACGCCGCATTCCTAGAAATAATAACTCTAGTGGTGGAGGCTTCTCTGGTGGCGGTGGTTCTGGCGGTGGACGGAGTTTTTAATAAAATAAAAAAGAGCATGTGCTCTTTTTATTTTATTATTTTATACTTTCCTGAAGGAAGATTTCCCAATTCATAATTTCCAATTTTTGTACGGATTAAGCGTAATGTTGGAAAACCAACATGGGCTGTCATTCGACGTACTTGACGATTTTTTCCTTCTTTGATAGAAATTTCAACCCAGCTTGTGGGTATTGATTTTCGCTCACGAATAGGTGGCGTTCTCTCCCAGAGCCACTCTGGCTCTGAAACGCGTCTTACTTTCGCCGGAAGTGTTTTACCATCTTTAAGCAAAACACCTGCACGGAGTTTTTGCGCTGCGGCCTCAGTAAATTCTCCCTCCACCTGTACAAGATAGGTCTTGTAAGACTTGGATTTTGGATCCGTTAGCTTATGGTTTAACTTTCCATCATCTGTCAGTAAAAGTAAGCCTTCACTGTCCTTATCGAGTCGTCCAGCTGCATATACATTAGGTATATCAATATAATCTTTTAGTGTTTTACGATTTTCAGCATCAGTAAATTTTGTGAGTACGTCAAAGGGTTTATTAAATAGTAATATCATCTCCTCTATTGTACCAAAAGTGGCCCCGCTTCGCATCTTCCATCAAGTCAACTTCACAACAAAAAAGGCAGACGAGAACTGCCTTTTTTGTTTAAATGATATTCATTGTAAATGAGCGACTCTCCAGCACACGGAGGATAGCTTCTGCTGTGTCTAAAGCTGTAAAGAGTGGAATACCACGACTGATTGCTTCTTGACGAATAAGGAAGCCGTCCGTTTCTTGTGTTGATACGCGTTTACTTCCCATGGTATTGACAATAGCTTGAACACGTCCCTTACGAATGTCATCGATAACTGTGTCTTCCGTTGACTCCGTTACTTTACCAACTTCTCGAACATAAAGGCCTGCGGTTTTGAGGTACTGTGCAGTTCCAGAAGTCGCTACGAGTGAATAGCCAATCTCAGCAAAGCGCCTTGCCATCTCTAAGGCTTCTGCTTTATCTTCATCGGCCACTGTAAAGAGAATTGACCCATGGTCAGCCATGTGTAGTTTGGAAGCTTCAAAAGACTTATAAAGCGCCTTTTCTAAGGTTGTATCTGAGCCCATCACTTCACCCGTTGATTTCATCTCTGGACCGAGAAGACTATCCACTTTTGCTAATTTACTAAAGCTGAAGACAGGCGCTTTGATGTGGACAAGTTCAGATTCTGGGGCAAGACCTGAGGCATAACCAAGCTCTGCTAGTGTTTTCCCTAAAATCATCTGTGTGGCAAGTTGTGCCATCGGAATTCCTGTAACTTTTGATAAGAAAGGTACTGTGCGTGAAGCCCGTGGATTGACTTCGATAACATAAACTTTTTCCTCGTGGATGACGAACTGAATGTTCATCATACCGATGCAGTTTAAACCTTCTGCCAATCGTTTAGTATAATCCACGATTGTCTCAATAATTTCAGGACTGAAGGTTTGCGGTGGATAAACAGCCATGGAGTCTCCCGAATGCACCCCCGCACGTTCAATGTGCTCCATGATTCCTGGCAACAAAACATCTTTTCCATCACAAATAGCATCAACTTCACACTCTTGTCCCGTCAAATAGCTATCTACTAATACTGGGTGTTCTGGCGACGCCTTAACTGCACGGTTCATATAATTACGCAAATCAGCTTCATTGTCGATGATTTCCATAGCGCGCCCACCTAAGACAAAAGATGGTCGTAACAGGACAGGATAACCTATTTTTTCAGCATTGGCAACCGCTTCTTCTTCATTAGTGGCTGTTGCTCCCGGCGGTTGTGGAATATCCAAGTCGGACAAAGCCTTTTCAAATGAATCCCGATCTTCTGCACGTTCAAGGTCTGCTACTTGTGTCCCTAAGATAGGTACGCCTGCTTTTTCTAAAGGTTGCGCTAAATTAATGGCTGTCTGTCCACCAAACTGAACGATTACACCTTTAGGCTCCTCTAAATCAATAATGTTCATGACATCTTCGAAAGTCAAAGGTTCAAAGTAGAGTTTATCCGAAATTGAAAAATCAGTAGAAACTGTCTCTGGATTGCTGTTGACGATAATTGCTTCATAGCCTAAAGCTTGGATTGCTTTAACAGAATGAACGGTCGCATAGTCAAACTCGACGCCTTGACCGATACGGATTGGCCCTGAACCTAAAACAAGGATTTTTTCCTTTTCAGATTTTTCAGATTCGTTCTCCCACGCATAAGATGAGTAAAAATATGGTGTGCTACTTTCAAATTCAGCAGCACAAGTATCTACCATTTTGTAAACCGGAAGAATTTCACCATCTTTGCGACGACGACGCACTTCTGACTCTGTCACATTCCAAAGGCGAGCAATTTCTTTATCTGAAAAACCATTTTTCTTGGCTGTTTTCAAAATTTCTGGGTCAAAAACATTCAGTTCTAACTCTTTTTCAATCTCAACGATATGTAGCAATTTGTCTAGGAAGAAAATATCAATCTTACTTAATGACGCAATTTCTTCAATGGGAATACCACGGCGAATTGCTTCGGAAATATAGAAGAGACGGTCATCCTGTGCTTTAATAATTTTTTCGTATAAGAACTCTTCTGTAACTTCTTCAGCGCCTTCTAAACGGTTGTGGCTCACACCTATCTCCAATGAACGCACTGCCTTGAGTAGGCTTTCTTCGATATTACGACCGATAGCCATTACCTCTCCCGTCGCTTTCATTTGCGTACCGAGATTACGATCACCATTTTCAAATTTATCAAAGGGGAAACGGGCAATTTTAGAGACAACGTAGTCAAGAGCGGGCTCAAACATAGCATAAGTCGTGTTTGTTACAGGATTGATGATTTCATCCAATGTCATTCCGACTGCAATCTTGGCCGACATCTTAGCGATCGGATAGCCTGTCGCTTTAGAAGCCAAAGCAGAGGAGCGTGAGACACGTGGATTTACTTCAATCACATAATATTTGTAAGAATGTGGGTCCAAAGCAAGCTGAACATTACAGCCCCCTTCGATTTTCAAAGCACGAATGATTTTTAATGACGCATCACGAAGCATTTGGTATTCCACATCTGACAAGGTTTGACTAGGTGCGAACACAATCGAATCCCCTGTATGGATGCCTACAGGATCAAAGTTTTCCATGTTACAAACTACAATCGCATTATCTGCCGAGTCCCGCATCACTTCGTATTCTATTTCTTTATAACCGGCAATAGATTTTTCAATCAAACATTGGGTCACTGGAGAAAGTTTTAAGCCATTGGCCACTACCTCACGAAGTGCCGTTTCGTTGTCACAAATTCCACCTCCAGTTCCCCCCATCGTAAAGGCTGGACGGACGATGATTGGGTAGCCAATCTCTTTTGCTTGAGCAACTGCTTCTTCAACCGTTGTGGCAATTTCGGATTCGCACAAAGGTTCTCCAATACTTTCGCAGAGTTCTTTAAATAATTCACGGTCTTCTGCCCGATCAATAGCAGATAACTTTGTACCTAAAAGTTCAACCGAAAGTTCTTCCAAAATACCGCTTTCCGCTAATTCCATCGCCATATTGAGCCCTGTTTGACCACCTAAGGTTGGCAAGAGGGCATCTGGTCTTTCTTTGCGCAGGATTTTGCTGACAAACTCCAGCGTAATTGGCTCAATATAAACCTTATCAGCAATTTCACGGTCAGTCATAATCGTTGCTGGATTAGAATTGACCAAAATAACTTGATAGCCTTCTTCTTTAAGTGCTAAGCAGGCTTGAGTACCAGCATAGTCAAATTCAGCAGCCTGACCAATAACGATCGGTCCTGAACCGATAATCATAATCTTCTTAATATCCGTACGTTTTGGCATAGTATCCCCATTTCTAAAATTCCAAAGCAGCTGTGAGATAAACTTTGTACCGCTCTCTGCCAGGAATTTCTCATTTCCTAAGAATTTTAAGAAAAAAGCACCTGCCAGAAACAGCAAGTGCAAAGAAGATAGAGTATTCCCTTTTGATTCAAAAGGATTTAATATTCATGTTCACAACCTTGCTAGCCTCTCTGGACCAGTTTAAAAGTTTTATCTTTAGTAGAATATCATTTTCTAAAGAAGCAGTCAAATGAAAACTTTGGGAGAACTCTCCCTTGAGAGAATTCAGTGAAAAAATTTTGTATCAACAAGAAGTAATAAGAATTACATTAAATAGAAAGCGTATTCTAGATAATAAATAAAAAAAGAAAAAACCCTTTGTTTTTTTTGGGGAAATCATTTTGTTCTGTTTCTCTAAACATATTAAAAAACCTGTGTTTCAAGCAAAAGGTACCGGTTTTACATTCAATTATAAATTTATGATTAAATTTTTTTAATAATACCCTTGACACTTTTCGAAAAAATGTTATAATTAACTCATAAGTAAATTAGAAATAAATAAGATTTCCGCCAAGGAGGATAATATGATAAAAATTTATACAGTTGCTGGTTGCAGCTCAAGCCAAAAAGCAAAAAAATGGCTCGTTGACAACGGTGTAGATTTTCAAGAAATAAATCTTCTCACAGATGATATTAAGAAAGAGGACTTTCTTGAAATACTCGCTTTAACTGAAAATGGTACGGAGGAAATTATTTCCAAAAGAAGCCGTGCTTATCAGAGCTTATCCTTAAACCTTGAGCAATTTTCTTTAAATACTCTGGTTACAATCATGAAAGAAAATCGTTCAATTTTACGTCGGCCCCTTATTCTGGATGACAAGCGCCTTCAGATTGGTTACAATGACGATGATATCCGAAAATTTCTCCCACGTCCTGTTCGGGAGATAAGATTGAACGATATTAGTCGTAAAGTACGTGATATTGTATTGGAACGCGACTTCCATATTCATGCAAGTTAATAAAAAACCAAGCACTCTGAATTCAGAGTGCTTGGTTTTTTCTCTTAAGCTTTATTTTTTAACTTGTCTTCATTTTTGATATTATGAAGCGATTGTTTCAAAACTTTAAGCAAGCCATCGCTACTGTAGATTAAAACATTTGATTTATAAAGTCGTGCAGAGAACAAGAGAATAAACAACATCGTTACAAACATAATACCCATAGAAATCCAGACCTGTAAATTACTTGCTACACCTGTTGCAATTTGCATTGGCAAGACAAAACTCGAAATAAAGGGGATATAACTTGTCACGGTCATCACGATATTATCAGGTTGAGAAGCAAAAATTACAGAAAGCATATAACCCAGAAGACCAATCATCGTCATTGGTGTTTGTGCTTTAGGCACATCTTCCACACGAGAAATCAGTGAACCAGAAAGAGCTGCCAAGAATGTAAACAGAAGAATGCCTAAGATGACAATCGGAATGACGAGCCAAAATTGTCCTGTAAAGACTTCTTGAAGATTTAAACCGTTAAGGAAACTGCGCACCATGTCATTGTCTCTGAAGAGGAGATAACCTACTCCAATCTGAATGGCATAAGCAAGAACATTGACTGAGCAGACTAAGATGATCCCTACTAGTTTTCCATAAAAATGCGTTTCGGCTTTAACGCTTGAAAGAACCACTTCCATGATACGCGTTCCTTTTTCGCTAGCAATTTCTTGCGCCACAATACTGCCATAAGTTGCAACAAAAATCCAAATCATGACAATCAAGACTGTTGCTATAACCTGTCTCAGACCAGAATAATCTGTACCTTGAATGCGATTGCCATCCGCGTCAAACTCCACATGCACGGGCTCTAACTTCGCTGGAGAAAGGAGGCTCGTTTTTTCTTCTGGTGATAAGCCTAATTGAGTGGCAAAGACACTTTGCTGTAGTGCAGTAAGCGTCTGTGAGACTGTCATTTGAGTTGCCGTGTCAAGAGAACGTGTGGTTTCTAAGGTTGAGCTTATTTTCCCTTGTTCCATCTCTAAAGCTAATATTGCGCCAACATCTTCGTCTTTCAGTTTACGGTTTGCCGCTGTTCTGTCCATTACTTCATATTTAATATTGCCTTTAACTTCAGTCAGCGCACTTCCAATCTCCTTGCTTTTTGTCACTACCGCAATACGATCAGTATCGCCTGCCCCACCATCTGCTACTCTTGCAATAACATAAATAACTAATCCAATAAGCAGTGGGAGAAAAACCATAACTAAAAAGGCAACTGATTTAACATTTTTACGAAAGACTTCTTTCACAATCGTCCAAAACTTACTATTCATGAGCATCACCCGCCTTCATTTTGAATATTTCTTCCAAGCTTGGTGGTTGTTGTGAAAACATCTGGATATAGCCTGATTGGGTAACATAGTCAAAGACAGCTTTTCCAGCTGCTTCATTTTCTAAAGTTAACTCATAAGTACCATTACGTTCCACTTGTACTTCTTTTACGCCTTCCAGTTGTACTAATTCTTCCTCTGACACCGGTGCCTCAATAAATACCTTGGTCCGGCCAAAACTTTGGCGTACAGCATCAACGGTCCCATCCAGTATTTTCTTACCTTCTTTTACCATGATCATCTTATCCACCATTTTTTCGACATTCATCATATTATGGTCTGAAAAGACAACGCAGACTTTTTGCTCACGGAGTTCAGCTACAGCTGTTTTAAGCAGTTCTGCATTCACAGGATCTAGGCCGGAGAACGGTTCATCCAAAATAACGAGTTTCGGCTCATGAATAAGCGTAGCAATAAGCTGAACCTTCTGCTGATTACCTTTTGATAAAGTTTTGACCTTATCTGTTCGCTTACCTTTAACTTCAAACTTTTCCATCCAATAATCGATTTTCTCATCGATTTCTTTCCGCGTTTTACCTCTTAATTGACCAAAGAAACGTAACTGCGTTTCTATACTGTCTTTCGGATACAGGCCTCTTTCTTCCGGTAAATAACCAATAATATTATACTCATCACTTGAGAGTGGCTTACCATTCCAGAGCACGCTTCCTGAATCTTGCATCAAAAAATCCAATATTAATCTAAATGTTGTTGTTTTTCCCGATCCATTTTGTCCGATAAAACCTAAAATTTCACCATCTTCAATAGTAAAACTCAGATCATCAACAGCAACAAGTTCTCCGAATGTTTTTCGGAGATTCTTCACTTCGAGCATCCCTTCCTCCTTAAAAGTTAAATGATAATCTTTTAACTTAGTATACCTTATTAAGCAGATATATTGAAGCAAAAACCTTATTCTTTCTAAGTTAGAGTTGAAAAATAAAAAAGAAGCAAGATTCTCTTTACTTCTTTTTTCGTTTTATGATGGATTAATAAAGTAAACACCTGATGTTGAGACTGTGCGTTGTGAGCCCCAGCCACCATTAAAGTTTCCTTCGGAAATTACAACTTGACCATTGCCCAAAACTTGCTCTACAACTCCAACGTGACCATAATAAGAATCTGCACCTTGGACTCCTGCAGGGAAGACAATGATATTACCCACAGCTGGACCAGCATTAGCATAACGAGCCCAATCAGCAGCATTACCTTCATAAGTTGGCATATTACCACCTAGACGGTCCCAAACATAAGCTGTACATTGTCCGGGTGGATAAGGGTTAGTCGGTGAAACCGGAGGCTTCGGATTAGTAACTGGCGGGGTTGGTGGCGTTGGTTCATCAACGCCTGGGTCTACAGTTTGATTGCCTTCATCAATAACTGGTGGTGCTACTGGATTTGGTTTGTTCTCAGATACAGTTTCTTTAGCTTTTTCCTGTTGTACTACGGCTGATTCTTGCGCTGCTGCTTTCTGTGCTTGAAGGGCTTCTTGTGCCGCTTGCTCAGCCTCAGCTTTTTGAGCTAACAGTTCTTGTTTTTTGCCTTCCTCAGACGTGATTGTGGCTTGGTAATTAAGCTGAGCCACTTTGAGTTGTGCTTCTTGTGTCGCCAACTCATCAGCTTGACTGCTCAACTCTTGTTGCAAACGTGTGACTTCCGCATATTTTTCCATGTTATCTTTGAGTTTGGCTTGAACATTCTTTTGATCCTGTTATTGCTGCTCAATCATAGCTTTATTAGCCCCTGCGACAGTCGACATAGCGGTAATCTTTTGAATTGCATTCGTTAAAGATTTGGAATCTAAAATTGCTGAAATGTAATTCGTTGCTAAACCATTGGTTTGAGCACTTCGTGCTTGTGCTTCTAGTGCGTGACTGCGTTCTTCAATATCCTTGTCCAATTTTAGAATCTGTTCAGACTGGATTTTTTGCTGTTCTAATAGTTTTTCCACTTGTTTTTGCATAGAACTTTGTTTAGCTTTTAGAGTGGCAACCTGTGATTCAACAGCATTTACTTGTGTTTGAGCTTGAGCAGCATCATCCTTCACAGCAGCAATCTTAGAATCTTGTTCAACAATTTTTTGTTCTGTTGAATCTGCATTTACACTAGACAAAGGAGCCCCAGCAGTCAAAACAACTGTTGAGAGCATCAATGTTGCAATTAATTTCTTTTTCATAAATTTTAAATTTACTACCTCCTAGTTTCTTTTTCGAACATTACTATTGTATCACAAAACCTTTTGTTTTCATTACAATAAACTCTTTTAGCATTACATTTACGTTACATAAGGTTTCGCTCATGTAATACTTTTTTAATGCACTATATAATTTAAAGAAACAAAAAAAGCTCCAAAAATAAGGAGCTTTTCAATAAAAGGGCGTAAATTAATCTTATAGTTTGGCAAGAACTTTATCAACAAAGGCATCGACTTCATTGATTTGTTCTTTTGTTAAATCACCACCAGCAGGAGCAAAAAATGTCATGCCTTGCATGTTTAAATGCAAATCAAAAGATTCTTCATTCACTTTAATGCCTTTGTCTTTTGCTGCTGCAGTAATTTTTTTAATCGCAGATTCCAAATGACCAGACGTAGAAAAAGCAACAATTTGCTTGATTTTACCACTGTCCAAAGCTGCCAAATATTCCTTCATGTCTTTTGTTACAGAGGCAAACCAAACACCTGCTCCAAGGAATAAAACATCTACTTCCTCTTCTAAAGGTTCAGAGATTCGTTCTGCTTTCACATCAATTTTTTTCGCAATTTCATCAGCAACTGCACGTGTATTTCCCCCACGCGAAGCATATCTTACTGCATATTTCATCTTAATAATTCCTCCTTTGTTCCTTCACTTATAGACTATCATATTTTGTGAAGTATGTGAAATTTCTAGCTTATAAAATTCAGAGGCTTACGCCTATTGATGCGGTTGCTCAACATAAAAAAGCTTTTCCTTAGAAAAGCTTTTTTTATTTGCTTATTCTCCGTCTCCCCTTTGGTTTCACTCTTTTATAGGATGAACGAGAAAGACGTGCTCTTTTATGTTCTAATTTCTTTCTACCTGCTTCACGAACTAATACGAACTCAGGCAATTGATTATATTTCATAGAAAGTACGAGCCCTAGACCAATAATGTTACTGATCAATGCCGAACCCCCTTGCGAAATGAACGGTAAAGGAATACCCGTCAATGGTACTAAGCCAATCGCTGCACCAATATTTTCAAAAACATGGAACAGAATCATCATAATAATACCTGTGGATATAAAGATATAGAACTGATTATTGGACTGAAAAGTCACACGAATCATACGATAAATCAAGATAAAATAAAGTAAAATGACAAAAGTTGCACCAACAAAACCAAAATCTTCTCCGATGACGGTAAAGATCATATCTGATTCACGGACAGGGACGTTGACATTTGCCACGCCAAATCCATGCCCAAAGAGACCACCTACACCGATAGCAATCAAAGCACGCGATTGTTGCAGAGAGAATGTCTGTGTGTACTCAAAAGGATGAAGCCAAGCTAAGAAACGATTAACCTGATATTGGCTGAAAACAGTACCTAATAGTTCTTGTCCCTTAGGATTCATAACCATAGCCACAACACCTACTGCTACAAGAACAGCTGCGAGGAGGACAGGCAAGATAATTTTCCAAGATACTCCTGAAACGAGAATGATTCCCGCTGCAATCACAAGGAAAACCATGAAGGTACCAAAGTCTTTTTGCAAAGCTGCCAGGATGGCAATAGGCACAGTAGCCAAGGCAATTTGGCCAATTAAGATAAAATCATCTTTAAGATAACGTTTTTTCAGTTTGTTTTGAAAGGAAACAACAATCCTTGCTAAAAACAATATATAGGCTATCTTCATCAGCTCCGAGGGCTGGAAAAGATTGGTGTTATGAAAGGCAACCCAGTTCTTTGCACCTGTCAGCTCATACATCGAAGGGCTGTAAAAGAATATGGGTAGCACCATCAGAATAAGCCCAAACCCATACAGAACCGGCGTGAGATTCCAAAGCAACCTCGAATCCATATGCATGACAATTAAGGCTAAAATAACGCCGACAATAATCCAGGTCCCTTGCTGTCCTACCATCTTAACTGCTTGGGTCGGATAATCATGACTTACAGCTACCCAAATGGCATAAAGACCGATAACAGTTAAAAGAAAAGCGGGCAAAATGAGCGCATAGTCAATACGACTGTCAAAAGTCAACTTATTTTTAGACTGCTTTTTCTTGTTATTTATTGTATTTGTTTTATTATTCAAAATGAAGCTCCATCACTAGAAAGTCTATAGGCTCTATTATACATTATTTACATAAAAATGGTTGCTTTCGCAAAACCATTATTGTGCATTATTTAAAGTTCTTGTTAGAACAAATTTCCAAGTAAGTTTCCACCGAAGATTAAAGCATAGGAATAGAATAAAATCGGCAGTGGCTTACATAAAATCATCACCCAGTTAAAGAATTTCCAACTCATGCGCGTCTGACTGGCAATGAGGACCAAAGCATCATCAGGCGCGATGGGTGAGAGAATTAAAAGTAGAAAAGCGAGATTAAATCTCTTTTGCCCTTTTTCGAGCCACGCCATATACTTGTTGTAGGTTTTCTCTTTGACAAAGACCTGAACTAAGGACTGTCCATACTTTCGTCCAAGATGGAAAAGTATCACTGAACCAACAACAATACCGACATAATTATAAACAAAGCCCCAGAAAGGTCCAAATATTAAGACTCCTGCTGCAATTGTTAAGCCTCCCGGAATAATCGGAATAATCACTTGAATAATTTGCATACAGAAGAAAATTATTGGGCCAAGAAAAGCATGCGCTGTAACCAGACGTTTCAAAATTTCTTGATCTTGAAAAGCACCGAGATGCCAGAGGTAAACACTACCAACAATAGTAGCAATAAAACCCAAAATTGTAATCACGTTAAAAACTCGTTTGGTATATTTTAAGACATTGTTGTTCATCTTCACCTCGTTTGGATTTAGTTTGCTTTTTCTTTCAGATATTTTTCGCCTTCTTCAATCCAAAGTTCTCTTTTCTCGGCTAAACTCTTAAAGCCAATCTTATTACGAGAATCTGTGAATCGTTTTTTACGATAAAAGTAATGATTTTGTGGATTTTCTTCAAGACTACGAATAGATAGGCTGACTTTACCATTGTACTCATCAATATCTATAATCTGGGCTTTTACATGTTGCCCTACTTTGATAACTTCTCGAATATTTTTGACGAAACCTGACTGAACTTCGGAAATATGAATTAAGCCCTTATGTTCAGTATTTTGTCGGTCCGCAAACTTTACAAAAGCACCATAATCTTGGAGCCCGATTATCTCAGCAGTGACTTTATCACCAATTTTTACGGATTTATCCATCATTTTATTTCTCGATAATTTCAATATTTTCGATGACTACGTCATCCACTGGACGGTCTTGCATTCCGACACGTACAGCGGCAATTTTATCTAAAACTTCAAATGATTTTTCATCCACAAGTTGACCAAATACAGTGTGACGGCCATCAAGATGTGGTGTTCCGCCTTGTGTGTAGACTTCAGCAACTTCTTCAGGCCAACCCCCATCAATCAATGCTGATTTTGGATAAGGAAGGTTTTGGTTTTGAACAATGAAGAACTGGCTGCCATTTGTATTTGGTCCAGCATTTGCCATTGACAAGGCACCACGAATGTTGAAGACATCTTGTGAAAATTCATCTTCAAATTTTTCACCATAGATGGATTCACCACCCATACCTGTACCAGTTGGGTCGCCACCTTGAATCATAAAGTCTTTGATAATACGGTGGAAAATAATACCATCGTAGTAGCCTTTTTTGCTGAGTTCAACAAAGTTTTGAACTGTTTTTGGCGCGAGCTCGTCAAAGAGTTTCACCGTCATATCACCATGATTCGTATGGATGATTGCTATTGTTCCAGCATATGCTTCAAGATTAAGTTGTGGGTAAGTCATTTGTTTCTCTTTTCTAAATTTTATCAAAAATCTCGGAGATGAGACTTTCATTTTTGTAAGTTTAATCGATGAGTTGTAGGGCGCGTAAAGCTTTTAAAACACCATCATTTTGGACTGTATCTGTGACATAGTCTGCTTTTTCCAAAATGACAGGATGTGAAATTTTCATAGCTACTGAAAGCCCAGCCAAATCAAAAAGCTCCTTATCATTAAGTTCATCGCCAAAATTCATCATGTTTTCTGGTGAAAGCCCAAGATATTCTAATACTTTCATACAACCATTGGCTTTGCTCCCTAAAACCGGAACAATATCAGAAGAATTCGGGTGCCACCGTACCATTCTTACTTGTTGCGCCAAACGTTGAGGCAATCGAAGTTCTTGATCATGTTCAGATATTGTAAGCAGTTGAAATACATCATGTGTTTTGTAGTAATCGGGATTAACTTCAAGTTCGCCATAATCATCGGGAATAACTCTTTCAGTTAATCCTTTCCATTTAGAAGCTTTTAAGTTCTCGTTTCCTACAAAAAGATATTCAGCACCTTCACTCTTTAACCAAGACACTATTTCATCAACTGTTTCTTTATCCAAAGGATTTTTGTAAATAATCTCCTGCGCCTGGTTTTGCACCAAAGCACCATTAATTGTTACAAAAAAATCAGGATTTAAATTGCGAATTTCAGGGAGAACATTATAGTAATTTCGTCCTGTCGCAATACCTGTTTTTATTCCTTTTTGTCGTAAAGTTTCAAAGATAAAGGGCAAGTTTTCGGGGATATAGCCTGTTTTTAGGTCACGTAAAGTATCATCAATATCAAAAAAAATAATTTTGATTTTTGAAGCTCTTTCGATTAAATCTTTCATGACTCTATTATAACAGATGTAGGCTATTTTCGCTATTGTACATACAATTAGGGTTGCTGATTTCTGCTTTACAATGTTTTTTATTGATCAACCAGTTTGTGTTGGATAGCATAAATTGTAGCTTGCGTCCGATCATTCACTTCTAATTTATTGAAGATGTTAGAGACATGTGTTTTAACTGTTTTCAGACTTATAAAAAGTTGATCCGCAATCTCCTGATTAGAAAGTCCTTGGGCTAATATTTTCAACACTTCCATTTCTCTTTTTGAAAGATTATCATACAGTTCAGGTTTTCGATGTTTTTGTTGATTGATTTTTTCTTTCACTGCCCCAGATAAAACATCTTGCCCGCTGGCAACTTTACGGATAGCGCTGGCAATTTCGGCAGCCTGAGAAGTTTTGAGAATATAGCCTTTTGCTCCAGCAGCCAATGCCGGAAAGACTTTTTCATCATCTAAAAAGCTCGTCAAAATCAAAATCTTCTGCTCTGGCATTTCCGCTAAGATTTTTTGCGTCGCACCAATGCCATCCAGACGGTCCATAACCAAGTCCATTAGAATGACATCTGGTTTTAAATTTTTCGCTTTAAGATAACCTGATTCACCATCAGCTGCCTCCCCTACTACTTCAATATCGGGTTGAATATTCATAAAGCTAGAGAGCCCTAAGCGGACCATTTGATGATCATCGACAATTAATAATTTTATTTTATCCATTTTTTCCTTTTTAACTTTTTATTGGTTTACTTGTGGAATACGTATCTCAACACTTGTCCCTTGATTTGGGGCGCTAATAATTTTAACATCTCCCCCCAGCAAAAGTGCACGTTCTTTTATATTGACCAGCCCATAGCTGGCTGATTTACTGTCTCGTGTATCAAAACCGACACCATCATCTGCTATTCTAAGAATAATATTCTCATACTGCTCTTTCAGAATAACTTCAATATTATCTGCTTGTGAGTGTCGTAATGCATTACTCAGAATTTCCTGTGCCATGCGGAAGAGATTATCTTCGATGTTAGATGAAGCTTGAATATCGCTGAGTTTCACATTGATATTGGCGGATATTTTTGCTTGCAATTCATCCGTCAAGGAATTTAAACCTGCCGAAAGGGACTTGCCATCCAATTCAATAGGTCTTAAATGAAGCAATAAAGCCCGCATTTCATTTTGTGCTTCATGCAAGATTTTTAAAACTAAACGTGTTTGCGTTAAAATTTGGTCTTGCGTAAGGTTAGAGCTCTCAGCTTCATTTCCCGTTACAGAAGAGAGAATCATAGTGGCTGCAAAAAGTTCTTGACTGACCGAGTCATGGAGCTCTCGCGAAATACGTTTTCTTTCTGTTTCCACGATTTCCGCTTTATTGGCTGATTTTTGACTGGAGAGTTCTTGCAGTTCGACAGACATCTCTTTTAAGCGCAAATGAAGAGCCTTCAATTCCGGATGCTCCGGTTCTTGATTTTGACTCACGCGCTGGATATCCTCATAAAAGTCTCTCTTAATTTTACTGTTTTCCAAAAAATTGAAAAAAGTAAAAACCAAGGCCAACAATCCTGCTACCGAGAGAAAAATCCAGATGCCATAAAAATTATTCGCAATCTCACCCATAATACTTGCTGTAGAAACACCACTGGTGATTGAAAACAATAGGACATCTACCAAAACAATAATGATAAAAAGGACGGTAAAGGTTTTAATGATTGATTTCTTCATCCTTTCACCACCTCAACATTTCCTGTTTCAACCTGAAGTTTAATACGCATCCGCTTTTGCGTGTCTTCCGTCACATCTGAGAAATAGCGAAAATTGACAGGGTTAATTTCAGTTTCTTCATCAAAAATCTTGACAATGCCATTGTGTACCGTAATTTCTAAAGCTACAGCAACGTCTTCCGGCACGATAATTTTAGTATTCCCTGCTGATTTTTTGATGCTCAAGCTGTTTCCTTCAGGCCTAAAATTGACATCATAGAGATCAATCACATCATTTCCATTTGCCCGTGTGATATCTTCCTGACTCTCCGCATAGGCTTGACTATAAGAAGAATGTGGCATCGTATATGCTTGTCTTTTCCAGAAGCTAATCCCAGCCAAAAGAGGAAAGAGAAGAGCAAGCCAAAACCATCCCGCTGTCAAGAGCATTACTACAAAGAAAATCCAGAGCACAGCTGTGACAGGACGTAGAAAAGTTATTTTACGTGACAAAATACTGAAAGATATAGCTAAAGCAAGCAATACAAGAAAGTACGGTGATTTTATAATATGAAAAAGCAAAGCAACGATGATACAAAGCTCTATAACAATAAATGTTTTTATCCGTCTATTCATACCTCTATTCTACCAAAAAAAGACCGCTCTATGCTCGGTCTTTGGTCTTATTTTAAAATTTCTATTTAACCTCTACCCAAAGCAAGCTTTGGCAATAAACTTCTCTTTGGCGGCTTCTTATGAAAGCGTTATAATAACAAATATAGAAAGGAGATTTTATGGTCCCACAATTAATCAAAGCAGAATTACTGGCAAATTTTCGAATAAAGTTAACTTTTGACAATAACGAAATTCGTTTTCTTGGAACGAGGAATTCTAAAAATTTTGTTGAAGAAAACACTGTCTTAAAAAATCTGTTTGTCGCTTGGGGAGCTAGTCTCTCCACGCTTTCAGGTTCAGGACAAGAACTAGAAATAAACAAAGATGGCAGTTTATCCATAGACAATCATATTTTATCATCGGACAAAGTTTATCAATTAAGTGTATCTAACCTGTCCGAACTCACACTTTAATTTGTTTATTTTCGAAACTTTTACTCACTCAACTTCTGTCTCCTATAGATAGAAGTTTTTACTCATTTTGTATTGGCAATGCGAACAATGAATGTAAAAAAATAAAGGAGAATCCTGAATGAATTCTCCTGAAATGCTTTTTGAGGTGGTTAACGAATCCCTAAAGCGATACGCGCATAGCGGCTCATTTTATCTACTGTCCATGCTGGAATATTTTTGAAATTCATTTTTTAATTGTTGTTATATCAATGATTATAGACTACCATACTTTCAAAGTCAAACAATAAATAGCTTGGAATGTATACTAAATGTACCATAAAGAAAGTTCTAAAGACTCTTTTACTTCTTACCTCAAACTGGTTTTAAAATTTCGTTCAACTTCCGTATTATAAATCCGATAGAGTCAATTAAGTTTTTGTTTTTTAATCAAAGTCATTTTTTTCTGACACTATTGTTGTTATGTAACTATTTTTCCATATAAGATAAGTATTGAGTTACTGACTTTCATAGCCAAAAAGAGAGCACCTCCGCTCTCTTCGAAAAGTAAAATTATTCTTTTATATTATATATATAAATCACACGATTATTAAAATAATGTATGTAGAAATGGTTATTTTAACATCTTACAAGAATAATAAAATTTTTAATTTGGAGATTTAATTACAAAAAAAGGCATATACTACTTACATATTTTTTGACATTTTAAAAATAATATTTATTTTCTTAATATAGTTGAGAACTACCTGTTTTTAAATATTTACTACATAATCTAGAACTATTTTTATCTTAAATTAGTACATTACTTGCAGTTTTGAGTGTACATATTAAATTTTCTTTCATCCCTTTTCTACATTTTTCATATCAAAATAAATTACTCGATGTTCTAAATCAACTTCACCAATAATTTTATATCTAAAATCCTGACTAAAATTCTCAATTAATTTACTTAAACTACCTTTTATAGCTTTATTATTAGTATGAATAGACTTATTTTGTTCTAGACGAGATTTTGAAAACGGAACAGCTCTTTGCTCATTACTTTTGCAAGCACGTATAGCAAATATTTTTTGATGAGGATCTAAGCAATATTGTACATTTTGAGGATAATTCAGCTCCTCTATAACACGTGTACTTATTGTAACCCCTGTCTTGTTTAAAGTTATGTAAGGTAATACATTCTTGTTTAAATCAATGACTTCCAATTTCAAATTATCTATGTCTACTGTCATCACTACCTCTTTCTAAATTTGTCTCTGACTTGATTATTTCAATAAACTTTTTTTGTTCTTCCATAGACCATTTAAAATCTATCAAATAATAACCTCTTAAAAGACCTGATTTTATTTTTCCAACTATAAATTTACCAGAAATATCTTTAATTAAAGACTTTCTCTTACTCCATTGTTTTAATTTTAAAAATTCTTGAGCTTTTTCCCACCTTCCTTCATCAATAATAGCTGGATGCAAATTTGTCCAATAATATTGTTGTAATATTCCTTCATTTTTTATACTTTTAGAAGATAAATAGTCCTGTGAGAAGGTTTTCTGATAAAGTACATCTCCTTTATATTTTTCATTAGTTAATATACTTTTCACAGTTGACGACCTCCACTGTTTAAGACCCATTGGTGTTGGTATTGCTTGCTCAGTCAAAGACAAAGCTATATATTCTGGTGAAGCTCCCTCAATTAGAGAATCATAAATATAACTTACGATCTGCGCTCCTACAGGTTCAACTCTGACTTGTCCTAAATAATCTCTGTAGTATCCTAAAATATTTTTCACAGAAAATTTATATATACCTTCTTGCATCCGATATTGTATTCCTTCTCGGATAGCAATACTTTTCTGTTGACTTTCTAGCTCAGCTATTGAGGATAATAATGTAATAATCAACTGACTATTACTATCGCTACTAAATATTCCCTCTGATTCAAAATTTACAGCTACTGGAGGGAACAATGCCCTAAGTTCCCTTAAAGTTGAAATAATATCTACAATGTTCCTTCCAAAACGGCTGATACTCTTAGTTAAAATCAAATCAATTTTACCAGCCTTAGCATCTTCAATCATTTTTTGGAAACCAATACGTTTTTTCACAGAAGTACCCGAAATTCCTTCGTCTGCATATATATCAACTAGTTCATACTGGGGATTCGATTCTATTATTTTCTTGAAATGTTGAATTTGCATCTCGAAGCTCCCCATTTGCATTTCATCAAGGGTACTAACTCTACAATAAGCAGCTACTCGTATTATTTCTAAATTTTGATGTGCAAATTTATTATTTCTGGGTGGGATAACCCTTACTTTCCGTTCTCCTCTTCTATTTTTATCAATAGTTTCACTTATTCTATTTTTTTCTATTTTTCTCCAATCAACTTCTTTGCTTCTTTTTTTCTCGTCCCCTCCTTTTTCTTCTCCCTTTAATTTAAGTTTCTTCAAGTCGTCCTCCCTATTTTCTCTTTATATATTAATTAAAATTAAGCACAAATTATAAAATATTAAAAACAACATACTCTAAATTTATCATACCACTACAAGTAAGCGCTGTCAACACGTTAAATATTTAAAACTTAACACTCATTCACACTATTTATAATTTCGAAATATAATTTATTTAAGAACTCTATAGCAAAAATAGTGATTCACCTAAGGAGCGATTCACTATTTTCTCTTATTATTTCTACTCTCATACAGAGGCTACTGCGTATGAAAAATATATTGGATATCAGATATACATTTGCATCCTAATTATTCATTTTTCCAAATTACTTATCACTAATTCTAGCTGGCTAAATAATCTATACACCTCTTGTTGTTTCTCATTACTAATCCCATTTTTATTAAAAGCCACTAAAATTTCTTGATATGGATTATTCATATCGCTCAGTTTAAATCTTATTGAAATTTCTTTTAAACTACTGGAAGATTTAGATTTTGCCGTAGCACCACCAATAATAGTTCCAATTCCACCAGCTAGCATTCCACCAACTACTCCACGCGCCACAACACTCGCAGTCGAAACTTTTGTAACTATGTCATTATCTTCTCTTAATTCAATATCAATAATTTTGTTTAAGTCTATTACATTAACTAGTTTATAGCTAGGTTCTTTAAAACCATTAACCAGAATATAGCCATTAAATGTACTCGAAAAAAATCTTTTCTTCTGTATGTCAATACCCACTTGTTCTCTAAAACTAGTATCTACTGAAAATATATTACTATTGGTATTTATATAGATACTATCTAACTCTTTATGAGTCATAGTATTGTACTCACGTCTTAATGAGTCCATATTGTTAGACAAATCAATCATTGGAGCTATACTATAAAAGTAGACACAAATATGTGTGTTATAATCTGTCTAAGAAGACACAAAAATGAAAGGACTTTTATGTCAGGCTTTAAACGTTACGACGAGGAATTCAAACAATCTCTCGTCAACCTCTATCAAACAGGTAAAACTCAATCCGAACTCTGTAGAGACTATGGCGTCTCCGTCTCTGCTCTTGCAAAATGGATTAAGCAGTACTCTCAAGTTCGTCTTGAAGATAATACGGTGTTGACTGCCAAACAGATTCAAGAATTACAAAAAAGGAATGCACAACTTGAGGAAGAAAATCTGATCTTAAAAAAAGCGAGTGCCATATTCATGCAAAACTCCAAGTGAGATTAAAAGCAGTCTATAGACTCCGATTTGAACACACGACAGTTATGCTCTGTCGTGTTTTACATGTCAATCGTTCCACCTACTATAACTTCATTAACAAGAAGCCTTCGAAGCGTGAAATAGAAAATCAACGCTTGAGAAAATTACTCCTTGAGATTTATATGAAAGCTAAGAAAAGAATTGGAACGAGAGCTTTTAAAATCATTCTTCTGCGTGATTATGGCGTTAATATTTCTGAAGGCCGTATCTTACGACTTCTCAAGTCTATGACACTCCCTAAAATGTCGACCATTAAACCTCGGGTTAAATCAAAACACTCTCCTGCATTTTCTTCTGATAATCTCCTTAAACAAGAATTTAATCCGAAGTCCCCGAATCAAGTTTGGACAACTGATTTCACTTATATTTCTATAGGACCTAAGCGTCACGTTTATCTCTGCGCCATTCTTGACCTCTACTCTAGAAAATGCATCGCTTGGAAAGTAAGTGATAAGATTGATGCTAAACTTGCTTGTGACACCCTAGAGATGGCTATAAATAAGAGAAAACCTAAGGAACCAATTATTTTTCATTCAGATCAAGGGAGTCAATTTAAATCAGCTTCCTTTAGAAAAATATTAGATGAGCATCAGTTACTTGCTTCTTACTCTAAACCTGGGT
This sequence comes from Lactococcus garvieae subsp. garvieae, assembly GCF_029024465.1. NCBI lineage: Bacteria > Bacillati > Bacillota > Bacilli > Lactobacillales > Streptococcaceae > Lactococcus > Lactococcus garvieae. Next base: position 675,861 of record NZ_CP118950.1, on the reverse strand, counting down.
ATCCTTATGATAATGCCGTAACTGAGGTCTTTTTCAAGTACCTTAAACAAAGAGAAATTAATCGAAGAACTTATCACACCATTCAAGAGGTTCAACTCTCTTGCTTTGAATACATCGAACAATTCTACAACAACTATAATCCTCATTCTGCCAACAATGGTTTAACTCCAAATCAGAAGGAAGAAAAATATTTTAAGAAAATATAGCTCATTTTATGTCCAATTATTTGACATTAGTCCAATCATGTTCTTTAATAAAATTACTAACATAGTCTTTATCTATATCAGAAACACCAAATGATTTCCTAAAAATATTGCTTTTTGATACCCAACTATCACTATCATAACTACTTATTGTATTCGCAAACATACATTTTTCGTTCGACCAATCTTCCTTTATTGAACCACCATTATCACTATATGGATTATATTTCTCAGTATTTCCATTGAAACTAGTACAATTGAAAGTTGCTTCCCTTCTACCTGCTCCAGGTAAATATTTTACTTTTCCAAATCGCCATTTTAGTTCTTTTATTATTGACTTTTTTGTATCTCCCGCTAATTTGCCTTGTTTATTAAACGATTTGATATGACTCTTACTAACCAAAAAGCTATAGTCTTTAATCAATTCTCTAACTGAGACAATTAAATCTTGTCCTTCACTTAATTTTTTCATTCTTTTTCTCCTTAATCCAAATATCATTTCTCACAAAAATACACACTTTCTCCCTAATCAGTAGTTACTGCCATATTTAAACTTTCCCCATTATATTTTTTTCTTTCAACTTATAACTTATTATATTTTTCATGAATGTGAATGTCTCCATACACTACACTTACTTCAATTGGGGTATTTCTAAAAAATTTTGATTATTGATTATTTGTTATGCAAGTAAGCTTGTTACATCTGTAAATCAGCTTGGCCTTTTTTAAGGTGAATGCGTTCATTCTTTTATATAATCTAAAATATATAAGGTAATCAATACATTCACCTTAGAACACTTTCCAATTCAATTATTAAAAATAAAAAACATATTAAATAATATAATATATATCATTCCATTATATATCTTCATTCAATACTAATGCCTATTCTAGAACTTCAATTATTTTGTTTCGATAAATACTATCATTTCTAATAATACATACTCTATGTAAAAACAACTGACAACTTAAAATAAGTTGTCAGTTGTTTGTCTGATTGTTTTTTCTAACACAAAACTAATATTAGTACTATCCTATTCAAAAAATAAAAATTCATGTCATTAGTCATTTATTAATTATTTTTATTTTAAATATCAGTATACATATAATTATTAAAATAATTCCACCTATACTTACGAGTAACATATTATTGCTTTCACCTGTACTAGGTAGAGACTTTTTAGTCGAAATATTATTTTTTAAATTATATTTACTTACTAAACCTTGATTATTTTTTTTATTGGGTGTATTTGGGATATAGGAGACATCTTTTTTAATATAACTATTAGTTATATTAAACCCATGAACTTTAGATGTATAGTCTGGGACATTTTCTTCCTCAATTCTGTAGGAAATTTTCTTACCTACCTCATCATACAAGGGAAGTTTTAGAAATTCATAATTCCAGTTATTGTCAGCTGTTACTTTTTTAGATACTATAATTGAATTATTAGCTAATAAATCAACAACTATAAAGTCAGGGCGTTTGCCTTCCTCATCGTTATTATCATCCCATATTTTTTTTCCTCTTATATCTATTTCGCCCTCTAATGTGTTCACAAAGTTATATCCATCTTGCTTGGATATGTAATTTTTTACACTGTCTTCTGATACTCTGTAATTATACTTACTGCCATCACTTGCATACATATCAAGATTTTCAAAAGAATATTTCCATTTATCTTTATCTGATACTTTTTTAGAATCAATTTTTATATTATTACGATAAAGATTTATAGTAATAAATTGAGGACGTAAACCTTCTATATTACTATTATCCATCCATGTTTTTGTGCCTTGAATTGTTATTTTACTTTCTCCAGTACCACTCCCCCCATTTGTAGGTGTTTGAACATCAACTACATTGCTTTCAATATTATCTCCAGTTAATGAGACTGAGTTTTTATACCTTAATGATTCACCACCATCCGTGGTTTTAGCATCATAATTAATAATAACACAATCACTCAAGTCTCCAAAATTAATTGAGAATGTTTTCGAATCAATAACTGAAATAATGTTGGGGTTTATTATAGTTCCAGGAACCGGATTCCAATCGTTATCCCAACTAGCTACATGAAAACCACCTATAGAGCTTGGGACCAGCTCTTGGTTAGGACCAAGTGTATCTTCAAGAACTGCATTTTGAATATCAATTTCAGCAAGATTAACACGCACTGTCCAATGTATTATAGTAGGATCTTTTGTATCAACACTCCCCCATTTATATAGTTTTTCATTAGGATCGGGCTGTCCACTACCTGGGTGAATGCCTATAATTGTTTCTACTCCTGTCCCCCATTTAATTGGCACTGTTGTATTTTGCTCAACCTCACTGTGATCCCAGTGAACCCAGATATTAAAAGTACCTGAAATCCCTTTATCTGATGATTTTTCCGCATATTCTGTGAAAGTGATAACTATTTCACCTGTATTATGATCAGCAATGGCTTTCCCAATAATATTTCCACCAAAATCTTTAATATCAAATGATACATTAGATTGTATGGTTAAAACACTCGGAATTTTAACGGTCATCGTATCACCTGCATAAATATCTGTTCCAGCAGGGATACTGTATTCCCAATGAGCTTGCATATTATCATAAATATCAAAATTATTTTGAGCAACCCCATTTTCATCTTGTAATTCCGCATGGGTAACAAACTTTTCTTTCCAATCATTCTTTTTTATCATATCGGAACTTGTTATATTACTAGCCATAAGTAATCCGGCCGAAATAAAGAACAACCAAACTACTCTAATAAGTGTTTTTTTCATAAAGCACCTCCTTCTCATAACATAATTTTAAATAAAAATTTTGTATTTTTTCAGTGTGTTTACTTTATGAAACCGTCCGCCCTTATATCCCTTTAATTTCGTCTTTCTTCCTAGCTAGATATAATTATACATTCAAAACATAATACCTTGCGTATCTATTCCCCATAATTCATATCACTTCATATAAAAAGTATATTTCGATCTTCTGTTTAAATTATCTCATTTAAGATATATAATAAGTAATAGCTAGAGATTATTTGATATTTCCTTAATTGATGTTATAATTAATTCTTAGATTTCGAAAAGGAGGTGTTATTATAAATTTTTATTTATGGATTAAAATTATGATCCCACCATTTCCCTTCAACGGATGTTTTTTTCACAGTTAAAAAATAAATAATTTAAGAAAGATTATAATGAAAAAAACATCCAAAAAAACAAATAATAATATAAACTTAGTTTTACTTGTATGTCTAGTAGGTTTTCCTCAGCTAAGTGAAACAATATATACGCCATCTCTAACTGAAATTGCTAAAGCTTTCAGTACAAGTCTCAATATAGCTCAAATGACTTTGAGCATCTATTTTCTAGCGTTCGCTCTAGGAGTAGTATTTTGGGGAATTGGTTCCGATTATTTTGGTCGACGAAAGGCAATGAATTTTGGGATATTAGTATACATCATTGGTAGTATTATTTGTCTGATATCAAATAATATAGTCTTATTATTTGTAGGTAGATTTATACAAGCGTTTGGTGCAAGCACTGGATCAGTTACTACTCAAACCATTTTAAGAGACAGCTATATAGGAAAAGAACGGCATCATATGTTTGCTAAAATATCGGCTGTCTTGGCCTTCTCCCCTGCACTCGGCCCCCTTATAGGTGGTATTATCACCCAATTCTATGGCTTTCGGATTGTCTTTTGTGTGCTAGTAATCATGGGAATGTTACTGTTTTATTTTAGTTTGAAGAATTTACCAGAAACCCTCAATTACAATCAGGTAAATCCCAGCCTATTTAGTGTATTCAGTTTAGCTAAACAGATGCTCTTAGATTCCAACACTATCATTTTTTGCCTGTTTATTGGATTATTAAATGGTATGATCTTCGGATATTATTCTGAAGCTCCTGGTATCTTTATTGATCACTTTCATTTTACGCAAAGTCAATATGGATTTATGGGATGTATTGTCGCTTTATCCACAATGATTGGAGCTTGGCAATCTAGCAGGTTATTAGAAAAGTCAAATGCTATACTAATAATTAGAAAGGGGATATTTTTATCCCTTGTGTCAACATTATTTTGGGGAATAACTCCATTGATGCAATTAAATAGTATAAGTGAACTTATATTATATATACTAGGCATATTTTTCTTATTGGTAGGAATTGGGATGGCATTGCCTAATTGCCTAAGTTTAGCACTCGATAACTTTCCAAAAACAGCTGGAATATCAGGAGCACTCTTAAGTTTAGGGTATTATCTCATAGTAAGTATTTGTACATTTATAGTCGGGATAATTCATACAGGTTCATTGATTGTATTTCCCCTATTCTGTACTATTATCCTTGCTATGATGTTGGTGTTAGTAAATTTTTTAAAAATTAAGAGCAATCAATAATCATCATTTTATATTCATTCAATGAGTAAAATGCCGCAAATCTTCCTCGTTTGGGGAGGATTTTTATAATACCTCACAGATATCCTTTAAATAAGCAAGTGACTATTTTTTACTCTTTGATAATGACTAGGTATAATGAAAGAATATAATTGAGAAAAGGAAAATCTTATGACAATCACAGTTTACGTTGCTAGTGCGTTTAGTAAAAATCAAAAAGGAGGTAATAAGGCAGGAGTTGTACTATTAGAGCAACCATTAAATTCTTTATCAAAAATGTCTATTGCCAAAGAATTAGGTTTTGCAGAGACTGCCTTCATATCAAAATCTACAAGAGCTGATTATAAATTTGAATATTTTACGCCTAAAGAGGAAGTTGATTTATGTGGCCATGCTACAATTGCTTCATTTATCATACTTGATTATCTCAATAAACTTTTCAAAGATAATTACACAATTGAAACTAATAGTGGGATTTTAACAATCACTTTAAAAGACGACATGGTTTTTATGGAACAAACAGATCCCAAATTTTATGATGTTTTATCTATTGAGCAGTTCTGTGACTGTTTTGATACAACTTTTATTGAAACAGATTATCCTATTCAAATTGTGTCAACAGGCTTAAAAGACATATTAGTTCCAATTAAAACTGAAGAAATGCTACATGATCTCCAACCTGACTTTTCTGAAATCCAAAACCTTAGCGATGAGTATGGTGTTGTTGGTATGCATCTTTATACCTTCAATAAAAACCGTATAATTTGCCGAAATTTTGCGCCTAGTTTTGATATTGATGAAGAAGCAGCAACAGGCACTTCAAATTGTGCCTTAGCATGTTACCTATATCAAAAAATCCATCTCGAACAAGAATTATATACCTTTGAACAAGGGTATTCTTTAAACTCCCCTTCTGAAATTTTTGTTAAATTAGAGACTAACAATAAGAAAGAAATTGTAAAAGTCTATGTGGCTGGCAGAGGCCATTATTGTGAAACTAAATTAATTACAAAAATTGAGGCATAAAACTGGGGATACTAGTGTCATAATTTTTTCCAACATAGGTTTACCAGATAAGATCCCATTATTTTAATACTGGTACTCCCCCAAAAATTTATCTGATCACCCTCTACTTTAATACGAGTTCTGACGCAAATTATAGGGAGATTCTCTATAAAAAAGAATCATCAGGGATACTAATGATTCTTTTTTTGTAATTAGAATATACAAAATTCTTTGTCTAGTTAGTTTATTACAACTTATCCACGATCTTTATAAGTATCTATTAATAAGGAAAATGACACTAATAATCCAAATAAAGTAGCTACTGCATAACCCCACAAAACTGGGTAGCCATTTATAAATAAATGTCCGTTTTCTAGTGACAAAAGTGATAGTTTAAAAAATATGAAACCAGAGACAAAGATACTTGATAATATCTTAGACTTTTCTATTGATAAAGTTCTTATTAATACCAAGATAATCAACAGCAGTACATAAATCCACCACTTTTCTTTAACTAATTCAAAATAATTCATCTTTGTATAATCAAAAACCTTAATATCTATCCCTTGAAAGGATGGAAGGAACATGGAAGCAATAAATCCTACTAAAGATATACCTAATATTATTTTATTTTTTTTCATTTTATCCACCCCAAACTGTATTATAAAGAGTTACACTATACGATGTTCTTCCATTAGTTATAGTCAATGAATAATTGGCTCCACCTGCTACACCGTTCCCTGCAGTACTTCGATAAGGAAAGTTACAGTTGACTCTCCAATTATGAGCTCCTCCAAGATTCCAAACTTTTGAAATATTTTGTTGAATTAAGTTTGATTTTCCTACTCTTAAACTAGAACTTTTCACCTTAAATCCCGAAGTAAAGATACAATAATTGCCTGTAACATAGTTAATTTTCTTATTTATTCCACTTGAAGACCAATTCACCGTTGTAGATACACTAACATGATTTCCTTTATCATGTGTATATGTACCAGTATTACTTGTTTGTGCAAATGCATTAATTCCAAAAAAACCTTTACTTAAAATATTACTACCAACTGTAAGTAGATTTTCTGGGACTTCTGCTACAACCTCTGCATCTTCAAGATATGCTGTATATTTAGTTTCTCCAACTATAGATCCATCACTATTAGATTCGATGTTGGGCGATATATTTACCGGGACTTGAATATCTTCTCCAGTTGAATCTTGTATCTATCCTCCGTTATTGATTGTGTATTCTATATGATTTTCTTTATTTAAAATCACTTGGGATGCATCTTCAGGAATATCAGCAGGTGTCCCCACATATGAAGTTGAATTATTTGCTATAGTACCTGCTCTATCCACAAAATAAGGCGTACTAATTAACAAAAATCAACTTGCTGAGAATATAATACTTTTTGCTTTAATATTTTTCAGTTTTTTCCAATCTTAGGAATGATCCTCTTTGTAAAGAGATTAGTTTTATGTACCTTAATCATACCATGATTTTCTAATTGTTCACAAAAATTAACCATTTTTGTTTTTCTCCAAAATATTTAATTATTTTAGCCAAAAAATTGTATTCTACAGTCTAATACTCACACTCAATATATAAAAAAATAATATAAAATTAATTCATTACTTATTCTTCACTTCAAATTTGTCAGTGGGCTAAAATTCAAAGCCTTAGTAATTAATTGTTCATTAGTTAGAGACTGTATATATGTTTGAGTAATTGATAAATCACTGTGCCCTAATAACTTACTAATAGTAAATACATCTTGTCCTAGTTGAACATTTTTGACTGTATAATAGTGTCTAAAGGTATGCGGTGAGAGCACCTCACAGAGCCTATCACATTGGCTTTTAAGCCTGTTTGAGTAATTATTAACTCAATGTTAACCACTATCTTTATACACTGTCCTGTCTTGCTTAAAAACAGGTTATCATCTAATTTTCTATTTCCCCAAAACTAATAAAACCTTTGATGAGAACAAACTAATATAAATATATCTACCCTCCCACCACAAAGATTAATTTTTTAAACTTATACTCTTGCAAGATTTTTTGTATACCTTCAACTATTTATTAAACCATTTAGTTTCAAAACACCTTATTCTTGACTTTTAATATAGTTATTCATTTTTTGATAAAAAAAGAAGTTATAACGCATAACTTCTTTTTGGTATTATTTATTTACTTTCTTAAATCGGAAAATCGAAACGACTGCTCCCAAGGCTACAAGAACTAATCCTAAGATGATGCTCATCATCGTCATTCTTTCATTTTCCCCTGTTGCAGGTAATCCATGTTGTGTTGAAGATGTTATTCCTTGATTATCATTTTTATCCTTGGAATCTGGTTTATTCTCTGGTTTTGGCTCAGGCTTCACTGTATCATTTTTATCTTTAGTATAAACATAAGTTACAGTTTGAGATTGATCTGTAAATTGACCAGTCGCTTTGCCTTGAATCTCTTTGAAAGTATAACCCTTGATAACTTTCTTTTCAGTACTATAGCCTTCCCCAACAGTTCCTGATTTCACAATATCTTCTGAAATCTTATTCCCATCTGTATCCACATATTTAGCAAGGACTGTTCCAGTTGCATTGGGGATTTCATTCTTGGTATACACATAGGTTACCGTTTGAGCTTGATCCGTAAATTGACCAGACGTATTGCCTTGAACTTCTTGGAATGTGTACCCATCAATAGATTTTTGTTCAGTAGTGTAGGTCTCACCGACATTACCAGTTTTTACAGCATCATCTGAAATCTTATTTCCGTTTGTATCGAGATATTTTGCAGTAACATCCCCACCTTTTACAGGTTGAGCATTTTTTACAGTAATTGTGGCTACAGCAGAATATTCTCCCTGATTTTCAGCAGAAAAGAAAGCAGGAAGTATTCTTGAATAAGTTACTTTATAAGTCCCTACTTTAGAAGTATCGACACTTCCGTCAACAGTGATGTCTGAAAAAGGAACAGTATTTCCATAATAATCTGTGGCACTGTCAAAATTATCTTCTGATTTCCATGCATCACCAACTGTGAGTTCTGAGTCATGTACAATAACTGTGGATTGGTCTTTAGTTTGTTCATAAACATAAATCACCGTTTGCGGTTGATCTGTAAATTGACCTGATACGTTGCCCTTGACTTCTTTAAAAGTATAGCCCGAGATATCTTTTTGTTCTGTTGTGTAGGCTTCACCAATATTTCCTGATTTTACAACATCATCTGAAATAGAAATTCCATTTACATCTTCATATTTTACTGTGACATCTCCTGCTACAGCAGGAGCCTCTACATTTACTTTGATTTGTGTTCTAGCAAAAGGGTTGGTTAAGGTTGAAAATTTACTTTTTACCCATATTTTTCCACTTCCAGAATGAGTTGCAACACCGTTTTGTATTACTGAACTACTTCCGTCATCATAATAAACAAATTCATGTCCAGGAAATAATGGTTGATAGCCAGCATTAATCACATAAAGAGAAAGATTCGTAGTATCTGGAGTATTAGCGTTAAAATCATAACCAACTGGAACATTTATCGTTGGGGTTCCTCCTTGATACATAAGCTGTCCTTGAGGATTATTATGATAATCTGTTTTATTAAAATATTCCAACATGTTATTACGTGAGTTAAAGTCTAACATACCTGCAGTACCTGTATTATTAGGAACATCAGAAACAATTTGATTATTATCTAATAGTAAAGTTAAACCATTACTTTTTCCAATCCAAAAAGAATCATCAAATAGCTTTTCTGGTAATACAATGAAATGATTATTTCGAAGTCCCAAGTTTTTAAGGGTCTTATTGAGTGAATAAAGACCATCTGGAATACTTGATACGGTTCCCTTTTCAACATATAAGTTCTCTAAAGTAATGTAATCAGAAATTTTTTCTGGAATACTTGATGCACCAGTTACATTCAATGTCTTAATCAATTCTAAATCAGATTTTTGTATTTCACTTTCTGATTTATTGACAGCAGTAACCGTTGCATCAATAAACGCTTGGTTATCATCGAGTTCAGTAGCTAACCAGCTTTTTTCATTTAAAATTTTGGTTTTCTCATTTTGATTATCATGTACTGGATTCGTTAGAACCAGATTATCTTCACTAACAACATTAGATGACTGTTTTTTTTGATTTTCATCAATATCTTGCATAGGACGGGTGGGGCTATTATCAATTTCGTTGCCTACTTGTGTTGAATCCTCAGATGATTGTCCAATTTCAATACCATTAGTAGTGTCTGAAAGGTGTGTCGTTTCAGCTATACCTTCTATTGCAGGGGAAAGGAATCCTAATAATACCGTGCCTAAAGCAAGAACTGAAGTTAATTTTTTCATAATTCATTCCAATCTTCATATTTCGTTTGCAAGAAAAAGTAGGGTTTATTTAACAGTTATTTTTTTCTGAAAACGATGTACTTACTATTATATCAACACTTTCAAAAATATTCAAGAGCACCCGTATCATTTTTTCATTTCTTATTTTTTATAAGAATGGCATATTAGCAGGGTTAAATAGTATCATTCTTTCAAGTAAACCCTACTTTTTCTTTCAAACGAAATATAAATATTAAGGAAAATTGGATTAATATATGAAAAAAATGACCTATACAATCGCTTTAAGCACGATAGTATTGGGAGCTATCTCACCCACATTACAAGTTATTGCTGAAGCCCCAAAAGTCGCAGAAACACAAGCAGTAACCACAGAGGCTTCACCAGAAAATGTTGAAGTCCAGGCGAGTTCAAGTGACATCGCATCAGGAGTGTTTGGGACAGCACCATGGAGAATTGATTCGTCAGGTGTGTTACATATTGGAACTGGACAATTTAGTAACACAACAGATAAAGTATCCTCTCCTTGGAACGACCATCAAAAACAAATTAATGAAATAGTTTTTGAGGGAAAAGTAACTGGAGCAACAGATTCATATGGGCTTTTCTCAAACTTATCAAATGTTAAATCCATTTCAAATCTAAGTTCATTTGATACTTCAAATGTCACTGACATGTCAGGAATGTTTGACAGCATGAGTTCTTTAACAAGTTTAGATTTATCTTCATTTGATACTTCAAATGTCACAAATATGAATGCTATGTTTAGTCGTATGAGTTCTTTAACAAATTTAGATTTATCTTCATTTGATACTTCAAATGTCACAAATATGAATTCTATGTTTTATATCATGAGTTCTTTAACAAGTTTAGATTTATCTTCATTTGATACTTCAAATGTCACTGACATGTCAGGAATGTTTTATGGAGCACCTCTCCACAGTCTGACTTTAGGAAGTAAGACTAGGTTAATCCCTTTATTTTTAGGACTGAACAATCCTATTGCAGATAGCAATTATACAGGGAAGTGGCAAACCTTGGGTACAGGAACTAAAGATTTACCAAATGGTAACTGGGTGGGAGATAGCTCGGAATTAATTAATAGAAGTACCACAAATACTCCTGATACATATGTTTGGCAGCCAATAAAACGTCCTGCTCAAGATGTTACAGTAGAATATGTTGATGAAAATGGTAGAAAGCTTCCCAGTGTTTCCTCTCAAACTATCAGCGGTAATATAGGAGATCCCTATGATGCCACAACAAATGCTTATAAGCTAAAAATTCCAGGTTACACTTTAGACGAAAGCAAGCTCCCAGCTAATGGAAAAGGGACTCTGTCAGACCAAGCACAAACAGTCACTTATGTTTATACGAAAGCCCCAGTTGCTGGAGGAGATGTAACCGTACATTATCAAGATGAATCAGGAAAATCAATTTCAGATGATGTTATTTTAAAAGGCAATGTAGGTGAATCTTATAGCTCATCTAAAAAAGATATTAAGAACTACACCTTTAAAGAAATTAAAGGGGCGGCTTCAGGTAAATTTACAGATAAAGCACAAACTGTGACTTATGTTTATAAAGAAAATTCAACTCCACCTTCTAAACAAGAAGTGGTAAATGTTTATCGTCTTTATAATAAAAAATCAATGGAACATCTCTATACAGCTGATGCTTATGAATACAAACATCTCCCAGAACTTTCAAGTGATTGGGTTCGCGAAGGTATAAACTTTAAAGAGTATAAAAAATCGGACTCTACGACTGTGACTGTCCATCGTGTTTATAATCCTAAATCAGGAGAACATTTGAATACGACAGATTCAAAAGAGGTTAAAGTTTTGACATCTAAAGGGTGGAAGAGCGAAGGAGTTGCTTTCTATACACCAAAAGCAGGTGGAAAACCAGTTTATCGCCTCTTTAATCCTAAAGCAGGTATTGGTGCTCACTTAATGACAGCAGATTCTTATGAGAAGAGTGTTTTAACAAAAGCACCGAAAGAATGGAAATATGAAGGTGTAGCGTGGAATTCTGTGAAGTAAATTGAAAAATATATAATCGCAAATTGAAAAAATTGGGATACCATATAAAAAATAAAGGGAGCAGCAGGCCGTAGATGGCTTGTTGCTCCCTTTTTTGGTATAATAGTAAGGTAGAGTTTATGAACGTTAGCCCCGATTGGAGGTGATGCCATGGTTTTAGTGGCAATTCCTCACAAAACATGAAAGGCGAAAATTTTTTGACTGTTTACCAGGCATTGAGTCTTATGATTGCTTTTGCAACATTAATGATTCTTGTCATAAACACAAGTAACAAAAAATGACCGTTCAGCTTAGCAGAGCTATTGGTCATTGATTAAGTAGTATTGCTACCGTTCTTAAAACGGCTACATGGGACTTGTATCGAGCAAGTCCTTTTTCTTTACTTTTATTATACCACGTATTTTTGTTTATGACAATAAAAGGTATTATAAAAGTAATAGTTTTGTTGCAAAGCTTAAAAACTATTAGAGAGACAGAATAACGGAAAAAGAGAAAAAAGTTCCTTAAAGCGGTTCTTGTTCCATTTGCGATGATAATCCCATTATATCAAGATTTACTAACCCTGTCACCAACATCTAACAACATCCCATAATGCCCATCACTAAAAGTGTATACTATAGGGTATAGAATATTAAAAAAATGTTTTGTAATTGATATTTCATGATGTGTCGAATCTATTAGTAATACCCGAATTGCTAGTTATTTTCCAATGAAATTAACTAGCAATTCGGGTATATTAAATATTAACTGAAAACTATAAAACAGCTAAAAAAGTTAGCTGTTTTATAGTTTTCAGTTAATATTTAATATAGTTGGTCATATCCTACTTTTTATTATGATACTCACGTAATATAACTGTTATATTTAATCTAAATTCTGCAAAGGACTATATTTAATCATCTTATTAATCTCATTTTCAATATTTAAGCTCCTAAGATAAATCTCCGTTGTTTTAATGCTAGAATGACCTAATAGTTTTTGAATCATGTATATATCAACATTTTCTCTAACTAACTTCTGAGTAAAGTAGTGACGGAAAGTATGAGGTGAGATGCGGATACTGTCACGAATGTTCACAGCTTTTCCTATTTTATAAATTTCTTTTTCTGCTAATCTATAATCATATTTTTTACCAAACTTAGTGACAAATACATTTTCGGTGGGAATTATTCCATTACTGGACAAATAATTATCTTTTGCTCTAGTGTATTTAAGATATTGTTTATATACAAGTGGTGAACAATGCACAATTCTATCTTTTTTACCTTTACCATTCTTAATAATAATTTGAGAATCGTTAATGTGTTCTAATTTTAAATTCAAAGCTTCATTTATCCTCAAACCAGTATCCGTGAGTACAAGTATTAGCAAGTAATTCCTCTCATTCACAAATTTTGTACAAAATCCAGTTCTTCCTTTTCCCGTTTTCTTGATTTTATTGAAAGTTCTTTTTCTTGTATATCGGAGCATCATTTTAACTTCTTCATCTGTAAATGTATTAACAACAATTCGTCTCTCTTTAATCCATTTAACACGGTGTATAGGCGCTTCCTCATACCTCATGTATTCTTCATTAACACAGTATGCAAACAATGCCCTGATAGCTCTCAAATGTGCATTAACGGACGTCTCAGAGTAGCCACATTCTAATCTGTCAACTAGATATTGTTTTATATGAATTGGTTTGATTTCGCTAATATTTAAAATATCATTTTGGTACAAAAAAACAGAGAAAACCTTTAGTGTTTTTTCTCTGAATATAATTGTATTTTTCGACAATCCTCTTGCTTTATTATCAAAAAGCATTTCTTGAATTGCTGATTGAATTGAAATTTCCATGTTGTTTTCCTCTGTTTTTATTAGATTTAACAACAATAAATGTTTTTTCAAAAATGGCTTAGATACCGTACTAAATGTACTTTTAAAGGATTAATATTTCTATCAAACCCCTCTAAAAGCCAGTTATACCGCTATTTAGCGAATACCTAAAGCGATACGCGCATAGCGGCTCATTTTATCTACTGTCCATGCTGGATACCAGACGAGGTTGACTTTGATTTCTGTCACTTCTTCAACTTCTTTCAGTGCATCATGAATTTGATCCGTCAAAACGTCTGCTAAAGGACAGCCCATTGTTGTCAGTGTCATTTTAACTTCTGTAAATCCGTTATCCTCAAAGGAAATTTCATAGACCAAGCCTAAGTTAATGATATCAATACCTAATTCAGGGTCAATAACTGTCTCCAAGGCTGCTAAAATCTTTGTTTTAATTTCTTCTATTTGTGCATCAGAATATTTGTTTTCTTCGCTCATAAATTTCTCCACATTCTCATTGTAAAATCTATTTGACATTGTTATTCTATCACATTTTTAAACATTTGACGAGGAGAGAAAAAGATAATTTATAAATCATTTTATAGACACAACGTCTAAAAAATGTTATAATTATAGTGATCTAAAGTTTTAAGACAGCACTTGTTGCGTAGGGAAAAGGATACACTGTGGAGAATAGAAAAGAACGTACAAAAGCGCGACTTCGCGATGCAATGACTCAACTTTTACATGAAAAGCCATTTGATCAAATTACAACCACTGAGCTCGTTAAAGTGGCAAAGATTAGTCGTAGCGGATTTTATACGCATTATCAAGACAAGTATGAAATGATTGATCAGTATCAAAAAACATTGATCAACACAATTCAATATGTCTTTGAAAAAAATGATGGAGACTTGCAAAAAACAATGCTTGAGACCTATGAATTTTTAGATAATAATGAAATCTACGCAGCTCTGCTTTCTGAAAACGGCAGCAAGGAAATCCACCAATTCATGCAAGCTAAGTTAAAAAGTATGATTGAACATTCCATTATACCAAGAGATTCAAGAAGAAATAATCTTGGTCGCTTGGGTAAAATTTATGCTGCGACTTATTATGCTAATGCTATGTTTGGTCTTACACAGGCCTGGATTCGTCGTAAACGTAAAGAAACACCCGAAGAAATTACAAAAATACTCAGTAAGCTTATCAACTGATTAACCATCCTAATAAAAATATCCAAACCCTATGTTTGGATATTTTTTTATATAGCTTGAATACTTTTAAGTAATCTTTCAAGTCCATCTTTTACCTTGAATCGTGAACAGCCAATATTAAGCCGAAGAAAATTTCTTCCTTCCCGACCATAAACTTCTCCATCCATAATAGCGACTTTTCCTATGTTGATTAAAGCCTGCTGTAACTTATCCATGGGAATGTCCTGCTCTGAAACATCCAGCCACAAAAGATAAGTTGCTTCTGATTCGATAAGCTTTATCTTTGGCAAATTCTCTTGCAAAAAACTGCGCGTAAAATCTACTGTCTCATCCAAATAGCTCTTCAACTCTTCTAGCCATATGTCTGATGTCTGGTAAGCTGCAATCGTTGCTTCCATTCCCAAAATACTGCAAGATGAAAGTCCATCTTTTTCTTTTAAATGTTGACAAAATTCTTCACGCAGGTTCGCATCAGGAACCAATAAGTAGGAAAAAATCAATCCTGGGAAATTAAAGGTTTTACTGGCTGATGTTAAAAGCGCAATATTTTCTGTACCATATTTCAAAATCGGATGATGCTGTTTCCCATTGCGTAAAATATCCATGTGAATTTCATCTGAAACTAAGAAAACATCGTACTTTTGGCAAAGCAAGACCACTTGTTGCAGTTCTTCACTCGTCCACACACGTCCTGTAGGATTATGAGGCGAACAAAAGAGAAGGATTTTGTTGTTCGGATGTGCAAGTTTTTCTTCTAAATCTATAAAATCAATCGTATACTTTCCGTTATGAAAAATTAATGGATTTTCCACGTACATACGTTCATTTGCCGTAATTGTTTTAAAGAAAGCATCATAAGCTGGCGTTTGAACAATAATACCTTCTTGCGGCTGGGACTTAATTTCAATCAACTGAGAAAGTGAGTAAATCACACTTGGACTATACAAAATCCAGTCCTCCTCAATCGTAAAATCAAACTGTTTTTGATACCACGCAGAGACAGCTGATTTGAAGTGCTTATGATTCCAACGTGTATATCCGTAAATCGGATGTTGAATCCTCTTTTGCAAGGCCTGATTCACCGTCTCGGGAATAGCGAAATCAGTATCCGAGATAGTAAAGGGTAATAAATCCTTTTGCCCGAAACGATCCTCTACAAAATCCCACTGGGTACAAAATGTTCCTTTACGATCAATTATTTTATCAAATTCTGTCATATCAATAAATGGTAAAACAAGACAATTGTCTTGTTTTACGGTTCTCCTTCTAAATCAAATTGTCCAATGCGTTGCGCACAGTCGTTACTTTTGTCCCAATAATCACTTGAACACTTGTATCATCTAAATGTACGACTCCCAAAGCCCCTAAATCTTTAAGCTTCTCATCTTCAACACGTTCACCATCGTTTAAAATCAAGCGAAGACGGGTGATACAGTTGTCGAGTGTGACGATATTCTCTTTGCCACCCAAGGCAGCTAAGATGGCTTCGGCATTATAACCAGATGTGTTGCCATCGTGCGCTATTTCTTGATCTGAATACTCCGGTTCGAGTACAGCCTCGCGTCCTGGTGTTTTTAAGTTTTTCCACAGGATAACCTTTTTAAATGTAAAATAGTAAGCTGCGAACCAAAAGGCACCCACAAGAGGAATCAAGAACCATTGTGTGTATGAGCCTTGCATTACCCCGAAGATAAGGAAGTCAAGGACCCCGCCATCTGTATTACCAATTTTCACGCCTAATAAGCTGACAATCATTGCGCCAAGCCCTGTCATAATCACGTGGAAAATCCAAAGGAAAGGACTGATAAACAAGAAGAGGAACTCAATTGGTTCTGTTATTCCTGTGACGAACGTTGCAATCACACCAGAAATCAGAAGCCCTTTTACTTTTGCTCGATTTTCCGGCTTGGCAGTACGGTACATGGCAAGCGCTGCTGCTGGCAGCCCAAACATAAATGTCGGCATTTTTCCTTGAGAGAGAAAAGCTGTTGCAGAGCCTGAAATTGGTAAACGATTTGCTAGCTCGCCGTAGAAAATATTTAAAGCACCGTAAACTTCGTGTCCATCAATGAGCGCTGTTCCACCAGCTTGAGTAAAGCGAATGGTCGCAACAAGAATGTGATGCAAACCAAAAGGTAAAAGCAGACGTTCGCCAGAGAAAAAGAGAAATGGACCAAAAATACCTGCACGTTGAATCAAGTTACCCACTTGTTGGATAAGAAGAGCAAACAGTGGCCAAATAACTGGAATAGCGAGGCCTACCAAAGCCATGACTAAGGCTGTAATAATGGGTACAAATCTTGATCCCCCAAAGAAAGCAAAACTGTCTGAAAGTTGAATATTGTAAAATTTCTTGTGGAGGTTGTAAACAATAATACCAGTAATAATCCCCCCAAGAACACCCATTTCGATAGTTTGTACACCCAGAGCCATACCTTGCCCAGCCTTTTGCATGAGCTCAGGAGCAGCAAGCTGTCCACGTTCTGTTAAAAAGAAGTTGATAGAAAGATTCATGACCATATAGCCAACGAAGCCTGAGAAAGCTGCTACGCCTTTTTCTTTCTTTGCTAAACCTAGGGGAATAGCCATAGCAAACATCACAGGTAAGTTACTGAAGGCAAAACCACCAATGGCTGAAAAGAAACGAAAGACAACTTGCAGTACTTCATTTCCTAAGAAAGGAAAAGCATCAATAGTAGATTGACTTGAAAATGAACTTCCCAGCCCTAAAAGGAGCCCCATAAATGCCATCAGGGCTACAGGGAGCATAAAAGTTTTACCTAATTCTTGGAAGAAACCACCTAGGGCGAATTTTTTCTTTTTCTTCGTTTGGGGAGCTTTAGTTTTTGCTTCGGTACCTTTAGCCAAAGCTTCTCCTATAGGGGCACCTCCTTTTACTATTCCTGACGCATTGATGGTTATACTTTTTAATTTTTCTGCTGTATTTGTAATAACAACAATGGCTGTTTTTTCAAGTCCGGCATCTTCAACTGCTTTCCAATTCACGCGCCCAATCACTTGTCCCGCTTTAACAGTCTCTTCTTCTTTGATGTTGAACTCAAATACTGCCTTATCCAGACTGACTGTATCAATCCCAATATGAAGTAATACTTGCAAATCCTCTGCAGTACTAAATCCTGCAGCATGTCCTTGAACCATTCTTACTGTACCAGAAACTGGGGCATAAATTGTTTCGCCTCTTGGTTCCACAGCATACCCATCTCCCATTGTTTTTTCAGAGAAAATGGGATCCTTAACATCCTGCAATGGAATAATTTCCCCCTCAAAAGGAGAATAGAGGTTTTTTTGGTTACTCATCGTTTAACCTACCTTTATATTTTTGTTGTAAGTTAATATTACCACAATGTAAAACGCTTTCACGAAAACTACTAAAAAAACACCTTCTCATTTGAAAGTATTTTTTTAAATGTGTAAAATTCCACGATAACTGTAATAAAGTGATTGCAAAACCAAAAGTAAAGGTGTCTTATCTGTCGTATCATAGCCATTTACTTCCTCCTTTTGTGTTAAACAATAGAGAGGAATATCGACCATTTGTACTAAACTATTTTCAGTCAAATTGGTAAGGCTGATCAATTTATGATTTCTGGATTTGGCCAGTTCTGCTAATTCTAAAACGGAAGGTGTTTCTCCAGATAAAGAGACAAAAAAGAATACTTCATGAGAAGAGTTTAAAATCTTCTTTTTCATTTCCTGCTGATATTCAAAAAATTGAAATTTGTCATCAAGAGCAAAGAGACTTTTTACATACATCTTCGTCAGAAGTCCTGTTTGATCTAGCGCATAAAAATTTACACTTTTCGCTCTTTGCATGAGCTGCACGACCTTCATTTCTCTTTCTTTATCAATCAGCTCAAAGTTTTTTAAAAGGATATGCTTGTGTGAATTCATACTTACAGGAGTTGTAAGTTCCTGTTTCAAGTTCATCTTAAATTCAGAGAAATTTTCATAACCTAATTTTTTACAAAAACGTGTGATTGTATTGGGTACAGTGTAAAATTTCTGCGATAAAATAACAATCTTAGTCTGACTTACCGCTTCTTTATTTTTTAAGATGTAGTCTACTAAGTCTTCCTCCAACTCTGTTAACTTATTCTCTTTATTTTTTACGCGTTCCTGAAAACTCAGCATCTTTATCCTCTTCTTTATCTTTTTAAGGCTTTATCTTATCTTTTATTCTACCATAGTTTCTTTTTAAAATAAAAACGCTTCAATATATAGAAGCATGTGGCCTAATTTTCCACAAAAAAGGAGCCTAATAGGCTCCTTTTATCTCCTTGTCTTATTTCCTGTTTTTTTCGTTAATCCACTGGGTGGAGAGGGACATCGCGGCGCGTGTAGCATGAGTTTCGTTCATTGAATTCACCATAACAAAGTCATGGATAATAGCTTGAAAACGTACTTGAGTGACTTCCACATCAGCTTCTCGCAATTTGCGTGCATAAGCTTCACCCTCATCGCGCAAAACATCTGCTTCGCCAGTAATAATCAAAGCAGCAGGTAAATCTGCCAAATCTTCTTTCGTCGCACGTAGAGGGGAAGCTGTAATTTGATGACGTTCTTCTTGGCTTGTCGTATATTGATCCCAGAACCAGATCATTCCTTCTTTAGTTAAAAAGTAGTTTTCCGCAAATTCATTGTAAGAATCCGTGTCAAAATTGGCATCTGTTACGGGATAATACAAAACCTGTTGCCCAATCTTTTGACCGCCCCTTTGTTTCGTCAAGAGTGTCATCACAGTGGCCATATTTCCCCCAACAGAATCTCCAGCTACAGTGAGATGATTGACATCAAATTTCTTATCGTTAGCAAAATCTTTTAGCTGCTGTAGGACAGCGTAGTTTTGTTCAATGGCCGTTGGGTATTTGGCTTCGGGTGACAGAGAATATTCAGAAAAAACAACAACAGAGTTGGTCCGTACAGCGAGCTCACGAATAAGTTTGTCGTGTGTATGTGCATTACCAAAAACCCAGCCTGCACCGTGGATATAAAAGATGACAGGTAATTTCTTTTCCTGGTGAAGAGGACGAATAAATCTGACATTAATTTCCCCCCATTCCCCTGTGTCAACAGCAATATCTTCAATATCGACGTCTTCCTTTACGACGGGAGAATCCTGAACTTCATTTAATAAACTTCTTCCCTCTTCTACCGGAAGTTCATAAATACGAGGATGAGGCGCATTTGCTTCACTAAATTCTAGCGCAGCTTTTTCTAAGGAAATTCTTTCTACCATTTTATACCTCCAAAATACTTTTTATTATTATTTATTAAAAAATTAGTTTTTAAGTTCAAGGATGGACATGTAACAGCCACGATACCCCGTAGTGATCCGTGAAATATCCTAACCGTCCACCCCCAAATTGTTTTTCAAAAGGAGCATGAACGATGACTTTATTTGAAGCTACAAGTTTATTCCAAAACTCTTGCGCCTGCTCTATTTCGCGTCCTTCTTCACCCTGAAGATCAAGTAAAACAGGGCATTCGGCACAAGATGTCTTCTCATTTTGAAAATTATCAGCAGCCATAAGGGTCTTCCCCAAAATATTAAATTGTGAGTGTACCGTTTTCTCTGAAAGTATCGCTTCATCTATACCAAATGATTCAGCCAAATCACTATGAGGTGATGTCCGGGTAATGTTACAAGCACCGAAAACTTCTTCATAATACTGGAGCGCTTCTTTTGTATTATCAAAGGCTAAATAGGGGGTCAATCCCACAAGCGATTTTCTTAATTTGTTATACAAAAATCGGTTTTTTATTCCTGTTAAAATCCCCACCATCGTTAACTCCTTTCTAAATTTATTACCTAAGAATATAATTCTAGAACCATGTTAATTTTCTGAATATTATTTTAATAACATTTTATAATTTTAAGTCAGGCAAAACAAGGAATTGGTATCGGAAAATACTTTCCTAATTCTTCAGCTCATCTTATATTAAAGAAAATAAAAAGGGACACTCCCTCCTTACTTAACAGTTGTTTCCCCAGTTACTTTAACTTGTTCTTCACTTGGAAGTTTATTATAAGCATCCAGCAATTCTTGATTTTTAAAGATAAGATTTCCATCAATCATTGCCTCACCATCAACACCTTTTCCGGTTTGACCATGGAAGCCTTCAGCATTTACTTCAACATCTCCTTTAACTGTACCATTTGAAATATAGAACTGTGGAGAATTAACTTCAAGTTTTTTTACAGTAAGTGTATAACGCTCTGTAACCTTACGGTCTGCATCTTGCGTATAAAGTGCTAATTTACGTGCTTCTTCTCCCTCTTTATTTTTAAAATCCCCTTCAACATTCAAGGTTTTATCTGATGCATCTAAGTCTTTACTAATTGCAGCAATCCAAGCCCCCTCCTTAGAAAGGCCTTTAGAAAGGGTATCGAAATTATCTGTTCCTGCAGTTGCCCCAGCAAACACCTCAGCAGATTGTTCTGTTTTTGTTTCTTCTGATTTTTTTTCACCTGATCCACAAGCTGTCAAAACACCCAATGACAAAGTGGATACAGCTAACAATGAGAGAAGTTTCTTATTCATAATATACCTCGCTTTTCTTTTCCTTCATTGTAGCATACACAGATGACCCATTCAAGAAAACGCTTCCTTTTTGGTAGGCCGTATTGCTCTATTCATTTACGCCTTCATTTTTCTCAGATACTAAAAAAAGAGAAGCTAAAAACTTTCTCAATTTTTCCATAAAAATAAGGGCTATTAAGCCCTTGAAAGTATGTGTTCCTGTCTTTATTACTCCCCTCTGCTCCAGATGAAAGAAGATTGTATAGAGATATATTAAGATAAAATAAGTTAGTTCAAACCGAACGAGGCAAGACAAGGGCTAAGATTAATCCTAGAAACCAGAAACCAAATATTGTAGCCAAAAACACACCAAATATTTGTCCTCCAGATAAACCGCGAGAACTGGCAATTTTGACGGGTAAAAAGAAAATGAGCAGTGCTATGACTAAAACAATAAGAACCCACCAAAAATTTGCTGGTGTAGTGTTCCAAATCTCTTGAAGACGTGAATTAATATTTTCAAAATTCATTTTTTCTCCATCGTTTATTGACGCTTTTACTCTCATTTTTTATACGAATAAGAATATACAAAGGTTATAAATCCTAGTAGTCGTATTATAACAGCCATTTCTATTATTTTCTAGCTTGTTATACCGCTATTTAGAAAATTAAAAATTAATGTAAAACTGTATAAACTGCTGTTAAGGCTTGAACAGCAAGTATGACTACTATTGGCGACATAATGACCAGAACAACTAGTCCTGGACCTGATAACCATTCTTTGTCTTTATTTTTTCGCATACTCATCTCCTTTATCATTCCTATAAAAAATTGGATGCTGAATGTCATTAAATCACTTCAAACTTCATAGATATTAAATCCATGTACCAATAGAGGCAATGAATATTATAGCATAAAATTTATTGTTTCTCCTTTTGAAGAAAAGTAATGCAAAAAGAAAAACCGCTCAACAGAGCGGTTAGACAAGTCAAAATTATTTACGACGTTCTGGGATACGAGCCGCTTTACCTTGCAATGCACGCAAGTAGTAAAGTTTAGCACGACGCACACGACCGTGACGGATAACTTCGATTTTTTCAACACGTGGAGTGTGAAGTGGGAAGATACGTTCTACACCAACACCGTTTGAGATTTTACGAACAGTGTAAGTTTCTGAGATACCAGAACCTTTACGTGCAATAACAACACCTTCGAACATTTGGATACGTTCGCGAGTTCCTTCGACAACTTTAGCGTGAACACGTACAGTGTCTCCAGCGCGGAATTCAGGGATATCTGAACGAAGTTGACCTGCATTGATAGAATCGATCAATGAAATAGACATTTTTTTCTCCTTTTGCTCATCAATAAAGCCATTGGCCCAGCGGATAAACAGTTTTATTTATGCCAAATTGGCACTTATAACATTCTACCAAATTTATGCCTTCTTTTCAAGAGCTTTCTTTGACATTTTAGCAAAAGTCATTGTAAACGTCGTTTGGTGTTCATCACTTTCAACAGATACCTGTCCTTGGTGTTGTTCTACTATTGTTTGGACAATCGCTAAACCAATTCCATGAACACCACCAGCGCCTTTATAAAAACGCTCGAAGATATGGGGCAAGGTTTCAGGATCAATTCCACTGCCATCATTTGCTACCGAAATCATCACTGCTCCATCTTTTTTCGTACAGGTCAGCACGATTTCTGTTTCAACATACCGCATAGCGTTGGAAACAAGATTGCTTATGGCTCGCCGTAAAGCTTTATAATCACAGGTAAGCATCACTGCTTTTTTATCAAAAACTGTTGTGAGTTTAATGACTTTTTGCTCGGCAAATATCTCTTGCTCTTTGGCAATATCTTTCATGATTAGGCGAACATCTTGATAAACAAGCTCTTGATGTACACTTAAACTGTCTAAGCGAGAGAGGGTCAAAAGATCTTCCACGAGTTCGCTCATACGGTCTGTCTCATAAAGTATTGTCTCACTTGCTTTTTTAGGGTCCATTACCTCATAAGAGATTCCCTCAGCATAACTTTTTATTGCCATTAAAGGGGTTCGAAGTTCATGTGAGGCATTTTGAAAGAAGAGTTTTTGGTTTTTATCGTTATGATCCAACTGTCGGGCAGCAACATTCATATTATGTGCTAAAGTAGCCAACTCTCGATCCTGAAAGCTTCCTTGATATTCAGTAAAATCTCCTTGGCCAATACGTGTCGCAAATTTCGCTAAAATCGATAAGGGTTTAATCAAACGCTGTGTTACAAAAGTTACGGCTAGGCTAAGGATGACAATGACAGCTAGGGCAACCGAAACCAAGAAGAGATTAACGGAGTTTGTAAAATTAATAATCCCCGTAATATCCACATATAGAACCTGATACAGTCCTGAACTTTGACGTATGGTTTCAATATAAAAGGTACTTCCTGACGTATCCAGGCGATAATTTTTTACCTTACTCAGTGGAACTTTTTGGTTTTTTAAGGCTTGCGCGATGTTATTTGCTGTATCTCTCTCAAAGTTACCAACTTTTTCCAAATCCTGTACTTCATAATTATCATTGATATTGAAAGCTACAGGGTGTGTATTAAAGCTTCCACGCGGTGCATCTTCTAAGTCCGCAGAGGTACTTCCTGAGGGTGGAGTAACTTGTGCTTGATAAATCCTGACTTGAGATAACTGCCGGGAAGCCGAATTGCTAATATAGCTGTTTATCAAGATATTAAAAATGAGGATAATCCATAGAAAAGCAAAAAAGACAAAACCAATATTTGTCAGAAGCAAGCGCGTCTTGATACTGAGTGGTTTTCTTCTGATCATCGTTACTCCTTACTCTGCTTCTTCATTTTTTTGTTTTTCAAACTCGATTCGGCGGAAAATAGCTTTAACACGCATCACCAACTCCATTGGACTAAAAGGCTTGGTGAAGTAATCATCACTTCCAAAATCTAGACCTGTCGCATAATCTAGATCACTGTCTCGGGCTGTCAGCATAATAATTGGTACGATGCTTTGCGCACGCAGGGCTTTCAAAATTGTGAAGCCATTGGAACCGGGCATCATTACATCTAAAATAACAAAATCACTTGGCGCTTCATTAAAACGCTCTAAGAGTTGATCTCCGGTCGGGAAATCCTCTACTTTAAAATCTTCTTTTTCTAAAAAAGCTTTGATTGCTAAGCGAATATTATCATCATCATCCGCAATATATATTGTTTTACTCATTATATTTCCTCCTCATTAATCATATCTACAAGTTCATGAATCAAATACATTCGATTATCCAACGCGTGGATCTGTTCTGCGCATACTTGCAATTCATTGCTCAGGTGATCTGGCATTTCACCCCCATATTTGTAACGGACTTTATGTTCCAAAGTCGCCCAAAAGTCCATTGCAGATGTGCGTAGTTGTATCTCAACACGACGCGCTTCATTATTAAAAAGCGGGCCAAGATTGACTTCTAGTATCATATGATAAGAACGATACCCACTCGGCTTCGGGTGATTAAGATAATCTTTTTCACTGATCACATGGAAAGCTTCTTGATTTTTAATGATTTCTACGATTTCATAGATATTTTTAGCATAAGCACATATAATCCTTACACCAGCTATATCCGAAAGATTTTTTTCAGCCGCTTCTGCCGTTACAGGTAAGGCTTTTTTCTTCAACTTACCTGCAATACTTTCTGGCGATTTAATTCTTTGCTTGATATGTTCTATCGGGTTAACAGGTTCATAAGCATTGTAATAAGCATTGAGATTGGAAAGTTCTGTCATGATTACTGCCAAGGCACATTCATATTTCACCAAGTTTCGCTTGAGTTTCTCAAACTCTTCAACTTCAAAGCGGGTCGTTTTTATTTCTTTATTCATATTCATTTCCATTCTTGAAAGAGTTTTCACATATTTCTATTATACCAGAGGCTGCCAAATTTATCAGCTTTAGAAACTACTCCGTTTTCCCTCCCACATACAGTTGCAAATAAAATGAAAGGAGCCCTCGCTCCTTTTTAAGATAATTAAGATTATACAATTAAAATCTTAAAATGTACTCAACTTAAATATACAAAAAAAAAAGAGGAAAGACCTCTTTTTTATATATTAAAATAAATGACTAAAGCTAAAATTGATAAAAGTGCTGTGACACACCAGAAGACAATATCAATCTTCCATTCACTCCAACCTTTTCCTTTACCAGAGAAGCCACCAAGCTCAAAATGATGGTGAATCGGTGTCATACGGAAAATACGTTTGCCGTGTGTTATTTTAAAGTACGACACCTGCATCATAACAGAAACGGTTTCTAAGATATAGATAAAGCCAATCAATAGGAGGGTCCACTCGACATGTAAAAGAATCGAAACGATGGCGATAAAACCTCCTAAACCAAGACTTCCCACATCTCCCATAAATATTTTTGCTGGTTTGTGATTGAAGAAAAAGAAAGCAATCAAACCACCGATGACGGATAGAATGATAAGTAATACATCATATCGTCCTTGAGCAGCAGCAATTACAGCATAAGCGCTGAGAGAGATGGCCACTGTGATACTGGCTAAGCCATCAATACCATCCGTAAGATTCACGGCATTTGACCATCCTACAAGCCAGAAGATAATGAAGACTGCAAAGAACCATCCTAAATCAATTTTCCACCCCAAAATATTAAGTACATTTGTACTATCCACCTGCATCAGGATAAGATAAGAAACAATACCTGTGACTATTTGGGCTAAGAGTTTATGACTGGCTTTGAGTCCGCCATGATTTTTTTGACTAAAAATTTTCATGAAGTCATCTAAGAAACCAATCAGAGAGTACATCGCTAATACCCACCATGCTGTGATAAACATTGGAGTAAATTGTGCAAACATCAAAGCAAATACTGCTGAAACGAGGAGGGCTGCAACTACAAATACAAGACCTCCCATTGTTGGTGTGCCTGACTTACTTGCATGTTGTTTTACTTCTTCAAGAGTGGGTTGACCCCCAAGTTTTTTCTTATGAAAAAACATAATAAAGCGTGGTATTCCAATTGCGGTCAAAACCAACGCGACTAGAGCTGCTAAAAATGCAGTGATTAACATAGTGCCTCCGACTGTTACTTAGAAACTTTGTTTCCTTTATTTATAGAGCTTACTCAGCTCAAAATTGAAAGAGGCGAAAATTTTCGCCTAATTCATTGTTACTGTGATTGTTTGATTGTCTTTAAGTTTGGTTCCCATTCCCACACTTTGTGTGTTCACATGGTCGCCAGAACCTTGATATTCAATTTTCAGATTGTACCATTTTGCGAGTTGTTCAACTTGTTCTTTAGACCATTTGAACATGTCTGGCATGATATGATCGCCATCCGTAAGAAGCATGACAGGTGTATTAGCCCCAACTTCTTGCCCTTTAGCGACAGATTGTTTGGTTACTTTTGTACCTTGACCAATCACAATTGGTGCTAAAAGATTGCGACGTAGACTATCTGAAACGTTACCTGGAGCTTTACCTGTGTAATCTTCAAGGGTAACTTTTCCAGCCTTCAATCCTGAAGTATCTTGTGGTGCCGCTTCTTGGTTTTTGATTTGCTCTGCGCGCGTAATCAAAGAATTAGCAACATCTGAAATATAAGTCAATGACCAGGTATTTGATGGAATTTTGATATTCATATAGAAAATGAAATCTGGATTCTCTGGTGGATACATGGCAACTGCAGAATAAATATTATCTTGCATTCCCTTCATATAACCACCTGTATCTGATGCAATCTGCGCTGTACCAGTTTTGACAGCCATTGTATTGCCATTAACCAGGAAGAGCGGGCCAGGTTCATGCCCTTGCGATTCTACTGTCAGATAAGATGTTCCCCATGTTGGGTCCGTATTAACGCCTACCATCAAATCTTTCGTTTTATTTATCGCACCTTCAGAAACCGGACGTCCAATAACTTCTGCCTGACTTTCCAAATAGGTATTTTTATCTTTGTCGACAATTTTATTCACAACGTGAGGTTCAAGCATTTCTCCTTTATTCGCAAAGCTTGTCCAACCACGTAGAAGTTGAATTTGTGTCGTACTGATACCTTGCCCAAATGAAGACTGGATTTGAGATACTGCGTTATCGTCAGGGAGAGCACCAAACTGTTCTCCACCCATACCAATACGAGTGGGTACCCCAAATTTAAAGCGGCGCAAGTAGCTGTCCCAGAGGTCGCTACCCATATTTTGGACAATACGTGTCATTCCAGCATTACTTGACATCATGAACCCTTGAGCGAAAGTAACTGTTGATGGAAGTTTAAAAGTTCCATCTTCGCTTTCATTGGCATCCCAGTCATTAATAACGACATCATAGAGATTGACACGACGGTAGTAAGAGGTATTCAAATCTACTTTATTGCTGTCCAAAGCGGAAGCCATCAAGAAAGTTTTCATAACAGAACCAGGCTCAAATTGTGACTGGTAAAGCATGCTATTCTCTGTGAAATGTGGCTGTTCCCGCGCTGCTTTATCATTAAAGTTATTGGCGGTAATTGTTGGGCGCTGTGTTGTAGCTAAGATGTCCCCTGTATGTGCATCCATCAGTGTGGCAGAAAGTTGTTGACCACCTGACTTTTCTACAGCTGTATCCATGAGTGATTCAAGATTACCTTGTAAACGGGCATCTAAAGTTGTATAAAGATCTTGACCATTTTTTACCTGCTTACTTACTGTGGTTGTTCCAGGCAATGGACGACCATAACGGTCTTTCTCATACGTTTCCTCACCATTTGTACCGCTGAGAATATCATTAAATGAGGCTTCCAAACCGTTGATCCCAACCAAACCAGAGGCAGAATCTCCCGGTGTTTTCAAAGAGGCTATCCCTACAAATTGTGAAGCGTAATTTGGTTCTGGATAAGAACGTGTCAAATTAGGTGTGAAACCAATACCTACTAATCCTGCATTCTCTGCATCCTTTTTTATCTTTTCCATTGTAGCGAGAGGAATTTTTGTTCCTGCCGAACCAAATTGGACTTGAGCCTTGCCAGAATTGAGCTGTTGCTCAATCAAAGCCTTGTCAATGCCCAACTCTTTATTAAGAAATTCTGTAACTTTCGGAAAGTCAGCCTTATCAACATAAAGCTTATTATTGTTGTTGTCGACTTGTGTCTTATCGAGCACCGCATAAATCGTGTAATCACTCGCATCAACTGCAAGTGGCACACCATTCCGGTCAAAAATTGTGCCGCGTTTAGCATAAACAGTCGTTGTGTTTAAATAGTTCGTCTTAGCCATTTCGGAGATGTTTACACCACCGATTTGATTCACTGTAATAATCCAGACAAAGCGAAATATAAAAATCGCAAACAGAGCAATAGCTACTACAAATAGACTTTTACCTACATGTTTACGATTTTGTTCAGGTCTTTGATGACTTTTTTTCGCTTTTTTCGAAATACGTCTGAAAGGGAGAGTAATTATTCGAAAAATATTTTTCATTTTGTCGCTTTCAATACATTATCAGAATTATAGGAGATGCCATACTTTTCCGTAACTTTTTGTAGTTTGTCTTGGGTTGTTAACTCCTGAATTTTCTGGTCATACTCAGAATTTTTTTGCTCTTTAACAGTAATTTGACTGTTATAGTGCAAGGTACTACTTTCAATTTCTTGTGTTTTTGTTTGAATGAAGAGTTGGGTAACCGCAAGCATCAATGCTACGACGACCATAGAAAGATAAAATACTTTTTCAACCCCAGAAAATCTTTTGAACTTTTTGGCCAAAACTTCTGGTGCTAATGAGTCTTTTGAAATCGCATAGCTGTCCTTTTTGGCCGCTGTTTCAATGTCAAAATATTCTTTAGGTTGCGCTGCCATATTTTTCTCTCCTCTCTCCTTTTTCCTTTTTCATCAATTTAATCTTTTTGTTTTTCAGCCACACGAAGCTTGGCGCTGTGCGCTCTATTGTTAAAAGCAAGTTCTTCTTCACTCGCAAGAACGGGCTTACGATTGACTAACTTGAGCTTTGCTTCCATATCTTTCGGAATCATAGGAAGTCCTTTCGGCACATCAACAGTGCTGTATTCTTTAAAAATTGTTTTTGTTAAACGATCTTCTAAAGAATGGAAAGTAATCACACTTATTCGTCCAGAAACGTTAAGTAGATCAATTGCTTCTTCTATTGATTCTTCAGCTGCTCCTAGTTCGTCATTTACTTCGATTCGGATCGCTTGAAAAATACGCTTTGCGGGATGTCCTTTTTTCTTAAGCTCTTTTTGAGGAAGTGCTGACTTGATGATATCTGCCAACTCTGTCGTCATTTCAATAGGTTGAAGCTTACGTGCTTGTTCAATCTTTCGAGCAATTTGTTTTGAAAACTTCTCTTCACCATAGCGGTAAAAGATGCGGACCAAATCCTCATACGGATAATCATTTACAACTTCATATGCAGAAAGTGCTTGAGATTGATCCATTCTCATGTCTAAGCGTGCTTCCTTCTTATAAGAGAAACCACGTTGGCTGTCATCAAACTGAGGGCTTGAGACGCCTAAATCATAAAGAATACCATCAATTTTTGTAACCCCTAAGTCGGCAAGACTTGAACGTAAGTAGCGGAAGTTACTCTTTATCAATGTCACCTTATTTTCTGCCAAAGCAGCTTTCAGGCGAACCTTCGCATTTTCGTGGGCAGTATCATCTTGATCAAATGCGTAAAGATGACCAGTTGTCAACTTACTTAAAAGATATTCGCTGTGTCCTGCCCCACCAAGAGTTGCATCCACATAGATGCCATCAGGTTTCACCTCAAGCATATCAACAGTTTCGTGTAGCATTACAGTGTCATGCTTGAATTCCATGTTTACAAGTTTACAGGCGAAAAACGCCATCCTTCCCTAATAGCTAATATTCATTATAACATTTTTCTCAAAAATGTATAGTGGTTTACAATATATTGTAAACTTTTTTTCTCTGGTTCTTAATGTTTTGTTTTTCGACGCATATACATGGCATTGGCCATTTTATAGAGAAGTTTACTTACAGAGAGGTCAAACTCACCCACATATTCTTCAATACGCGGATTGAAGTGTTTTTTAAACTTCAATAATCCATCTTTTTCAGAAAGGGAATTTTCAAGGCCACCCATATTTAAGGTGTTTGCTCCATTTTCAAATGCATGTTGAATAGTTTCAAACCATACTAAATAAGAAGGATAGTATTTTTGGAAGGCTGTGTCTGTACCTGCATAAAGGGTTTCAGCGGCACCAAAAGCATCGATAGATAAAGTTCCAGCTACCGGAATAATCTCTCCTTTTTCTGCGATAAACTGTGTAATGTCTGCAACATTTTTCTCAGCAATAGCAAGTTCTTCCGTCAAAGTTTTTAAGCGTTTTTCATTTTTAGCTTTTGCTTGATTATCCTTAATCTTTTCAACATTCGCTTCCATATCTTTTTTGACTTTAGCCATATTAAATTTTACTAAAGTAATAAAAGCATCTGAGCCATAAGTGTCCAAAAGTTTTGTATAATAATCAGCATTACGAAGACTTACATTTTTACGTGCTTCTGTCTTCTTCATCAATTCAGCAAAAACAGGAACTAACTCCTTTCCACCAAAAGTAACTTCTGGATAAGAATTGCGTGCTTTACGAATAAATTGACGTGTTTTTTTATCTAGGTTTTCTTCTGAAAAATCTTCTTTGTAAATGACAGCATTGTAGCGAGGCTGGATCGTATCATGCATTTCTGTAGTACGTCCAGTATACTCCACACCTGCACTTGTTAAATTTGTCAGAAGATCATAGGCATCGTCAAATTTGTAAGCCGGATCAAACTTGATAAAAAGTGCTTTTTGACTCTTACCAAATTTTTTCAATTCTAACAGAACAAACTTTAATAAAGCTTTATCTGTATAATCCATCAAAATTCCGCGCGGAATATAAAGCATTGTGAATCCCAGTGGAAGGGGACGAATCAAGACCAAGCTACTTGCAACCAGCTTATCATCTTGATAAAATCCGATGATTTCCGAATTCCAACTGCTTTTGATGGTCGCCCATTTTGAGGTTTGTAAAAGGTTTGGCATACCAGAGGCAGCAACAAACTTGTCATGTAGATGAGGATCGAGTCCAATTTTTACTGTGTACATATCTCTATTCTATCAAAAATTATTAAAAAAAACAGGCTCAGTTTGAACCTGTTTAAGCAACTGGGGTAGCTGGATTCGAACCAACGCATGAGGGAGTCAAAGTCCCTTGCCTTACCGCTTGGCTATACCCCACTGTCTATCTTTCGACAACAGTAAATATTTTATCAAAATCATGAGAGTATTTCAAGGATTAACTCTAACCTTTGAGATATAAGATAAAATTAGGCACCTAAATTATAGGCTTTGATTGCTTCTTCCATGGCATCCGCAAAATTTCGAGTCACAGCAAGTTCTTTTCCCGAAGCAACCACGACAAAACTGCCATTTTCTTCGTTAATGTCAGCAATAATTTTTTTACCTGATTTGACTTGAACACCTGTTTTTGTGTCAATAACTTCAATTTCTGTATCTTTTTTCTTAGACATCATCAGTCTCCTTTATCCTTCATATCTAGAGATTTTCATCTCAACTTTTCAATGATACCATTTTGACGAGTTTTTGTCACGCTGTTTTCGCTTGCAAGAGTCTTCCCTTTTAAATGCATTTTGCCTTATTGTCAAACATATCTAATAATTTGAAATAAAAAAAGAAATACCCCGAGAGGCATTCTTGTTTTTATTTCTTATGAAAGTTCCGCTACAATTGCCTTCAATTGCGCTTTTGTTTGAACGCCGACAACTTGTTTCACCATTTGACCATCTTTAAAGAAAATCAATGTTGGAATGCTCATAACACCAAAAGCTTGTGGTGTTTCAGGATTTTCATCAACGTCTAACTTACAAATTTTAAGTTCAGACTCGTCAAGTTCTTCTCCTAATTGTTCAAGAATTGGAGCTTGCATACGACAAGGGCCACACCAAGTTGCCCAAAAATCTACAAGCACAAGTCCTTCTTTAATTTCTTCTTTAAATGTAGCATCAGTAATGTTATATTCCATTTTTCGTTCCTCGTTCTTTATTATGAGTACATTCTAGCGAATTTTTATCTACTTTACAAATATTATGATTGTTTTTATATTTTGAGTCATTTCAAGGTTGCAATTGTTGCGCCACTTCCACCCGCGTTCACAGGAGCATACTCATAACTCTTAATATGCCGATGTTTCTGTAGCTTTTTCTGTACCATTTCACGAATCACACCAGTTCCGATACCATGAACAATGGTGATTTGTAATAAGTTGGCAAGCAAGGCCTGATCAATATAATTATCGAGCTCTAACTCTGCTTCCTCGTACCTCATGCCCCGTAAATCAAGCTGTGCTTTCACTTTGTTGCTGACCTTACGGGTCACAGCCTTCGTTTTTGCAGGTTGATTTTTAGCAATCTCTTCCTCGGTTAGCTCAAATTCATCTTCTTGCAGTTTAGTCATTATTGAGCCCATTTGCACTTGCCAACGTCCATCTTTTTCAAGACGTATAAGTTTTCCACGTTGCCCATATGCTGTAACCAATACTTCAGCGCCTTGTTTCAAGCCACGTTGTGCCTTAGCTTTCTTTAAAACTTTGTTTTTACTGTAATCTACAGACGGAACTAGATTTTCAAGTGCGCCACGTGCTGCAATGATTTCATGAGGTTTCAGCTGCGCTTTATCATTCAATGTTTTGAGAATTTCTTGAGCTTCTTGACTGGCCTTTTTCACGACTTCTTGGGCTTCACGTTTTGCTTTCTCTAGCTCATGCTCACGCTCTCGATTAATTTGGTCATAAACTTTGGTCAAATCTTTGTGAAGAGTTATATTTTCTCGTTCTAACTTCTTAATGTTGGCAGCTGCTTCTGTGACTTCACGCGTTTTCTCTTCTAAGCTTGCAATCATATGGTTAACATCATGTTCCGCATCAGAAACCATGTCACTCGCCTCCTGAATGATTTGGTCTGACAAACCCAAACGCCGTGAAATTTCTAAGGCGTTTGAACGACCGGGTATCCCCAACTGCAGACGGAAAACAGGACGCATTTTATCGATGTCAAACTCCATGCTCGCATTAAGCACTTCAGGTGTTTCGACACCATATGCTTTAAGTTCTGGATAGTGGGTACTCGCCATTGTTTTTACATGTTTTCCACGTAAATATTCTAAAATTGCAATGGCTAAAGCGGCACCTTCTTTGGGGTCCGTACCTGCACCAAGTTCGTCAAAGAGCACCAAGGCATTATGATCTGCCTTGTCGAGAATTGCGACAATATTGGTCATATGACTAGAGAAAGTTGAGAGACTTTGCTCAATCGACTGTTCATCCCCAATATCCGCAAAAATCTCCTGAAAAACATGTGCACGACTACCTGCACTAGTGAGGATAGGCAAGCCAGATTGCGCCATAATAGTGAGCAGACCAACAGTTTTTAAGGTAATTGTTTTACCCCCAGTATTTGGCCCTGTAATTACAATTGTGTTTAAACTCCTGTCAAATTTGATGTCATTAGCCACAACTACTTTTGGATCAATCAAAGGATGACGTGCTTCATAAAAGCAAATGTCTTTATCTTGGGTCAGCTCAGGAATACTGGCCTTATGCTTCAATAAGTAGTTGTACTTGGCTTTAATCAAGTCAAGATGGCCTTGTAACCATGCATTTTGTCGAATATCCAAGCTATAGGGTTTGAGTTCT
The DNA here is from genome assembly GCF_029024465.1 of Lactococcus garvieae subsp. garvieae. Lineage (NCBI taxonomy): Bacteria > Bacillati > Bacillota > Bacilli > Lactobacillales > Streptococcaceae > Lactococcus > Lactococcus garvieae. The sequence goes on along the minus strand of NZ_CP118950.1, from coordinate 641,557 downwards.
TCACTGACAGCTCGAAAAATTCGAATCATTTCATTTTTTTCTTCGATTTTCTTTTGATTTAAATTATTGTTGAGCGAAACGGCAGCATTGGGTTCAATATAGAGGGTTTGTCCTGAGGCAGACATATCGTGCACTACACCCGCTATTTTATTTTTACTGTCTGCACGCACTGGCAACACTTGGCGATCATTACGCACCGTGATTAAATTTTCAGTAAGAGAACCTGCATGTTTAGATAAAAGTTCCTGCATCACTTTTTTAATGTCTGACTGATAACGCTTAATGGCTGCACGAATGTGCATCAGTTCAGCAGATGCATTGTCGTAAAGCGCGCCAGAGTTATCAAAAATTTCAAGTGTTTTATGCACAGGCGAAAGATCAGAAAATTTTTGGATAAGTTCATCAAGTGTTGGAATTTCAACATTTTCTGCTTCATCAAAGTAGCGCACAATATTCAGTCCTTGTTGGACCACTTTTTTAATTTCGACAAATTCTCGGCCACTCAATTGAGCATCTAACTCTAAGCGGCGCAAAATTTCACTAATATCTGCCGTTTTGGAAAGATGGAGCTGCCCATTTTCTTGGGCCAATTTTTCAAACTCTGACAATTCATCAAATAAGATTTGAATTTTAGTGGCATCAGAGAGGGGTTCTAGTTCTTCCAACTCTTTTTTGCCTTGGGCGGTTGTTAAAAAGGCCAAGAATTGCTCTTTGACCTTGTCAAATTCTAAAATTTGGATAATTTTTTTATTCATAAATTCTAAATATTACCTATTATATTCTCAATAAATATATTTTTCAGCAACCCCGAAGAAATCGGAGTATGGCTAACCATCAAGCGAACTAAAGCTGAAGCATTCAAATGGTTTTGAACAGTGGCCATAGGTACAAGCGCAAGCAAAGTAACGGCCATTTGTATGCCAAAATAAGTTGCTCCGAGCCCTAGAATGCCTGCGATAATTTTTCCAGTTTTTCCGAAGGGTTGCAAACGTGTGATGTGGACAAAAAGTCCGACTAGACGTATCACCGCATAAGAAGCAACGAAAATAATCATGAAGGCAAGACCAGCATAGAAAGCATCATCGATTTGGAAAAGCAAGTTATTATCAAAAAAAAGTAACCGTGAATCTGCTGTTGCACTGGAGAAAGGTACCCACATTGTTAATTTTGAAGCAAGTTCCTTATAATTTAAAAAGGCGATAATTGCAGATATAATGATCCCCAAGCTATACAAAGTCTGTAGGACTAATCCTCTTGAATAGCCAACCAGAAAGGCCCATATAAGTAATATTAAGATAAGTAAGTTAATAAGCATAATGTTTTCCTAAATTTCTGTAAATCATTCGTTTACTACCCATTATACCTTATTTTCTCCTCATTTACCAAATAGGCTTGAAGAATGTCCTTTTTGTAAGCTATGGCTAAATTCAAGCTTTTGGGTCATGTCATTGATTGCCAGTACAGCTTCTCCAAAGCCAACGGACATTAAGGGGGCTTTTCCATCATAATCGCTGGCATCACCTGCGACATAAAGCCCTGAAATATTTGTCTCTTGTTGTCGGTTAGCTCTTATTCTTCCTCTACGGCTTAACTCAATTTCTTCGTTCAAATCAACATGGTTTGTCATCATGCCGTAGTTTACTAATATTTTATCTACTGCTAAATGATTTACCTCCTCTGATTTTACACGTTGCAACTTAAGCCCTTCTGGTGATAACTCATGAGGAAGATAAGGTGTATGTATTTCAACGGTTGATTGTTCTAACTCTGCCACTGTTAAAGCATGGGCTCGAAAAGAAGGACGACGATGAATAAGGTGAACTTTTCTGGCCACTTTTTCCAACATCAGTGCCCAATCCAGTGCACTGTCTCCCCCACCAAGAACTGCAACTTCTTTTTCACGATATTCTTCTAAGTTTTGAATAAAGTAATTCAATTTTCCTAATGCATGAAGTTCTTCTTCTTGCTCCAAATTAAGTTTACGCGGGCTGAGCAAGCCAGAACCTGTTGTTAGCAATACCGCTTTCGAATAATGCCTACTTTTACTTGTTTGCAGTACAAAATGCTTATTTTCATCTTCTTGGCTAATATTTTCAACTTTTTCATCTAAATACAGCTCATGGGGGATGCGAGCAAGTTGTGCTAAAAGGTTAGCCGTTAGATCTGCTCCTGAAATCTCAGGTAAACCGGCTATATCATATATCATTTTATCTGGATAGAGTGTTTGAGGTTGACCGCCAGCTTCTTCTAAAGCTTCGATTATCTTGACAGTCATTCCACGCATTCCAGCATAAAATCCGGCGTAAAGTCCCACAGGACCAGCACCGATAATTGTTAAATCGTATAAAGTTTCCATGCCTTCATTATAGCAAATTTGTCAAAAGTTTTTGACATTTTAAATTCTATATATCTTTAGTACAAAAAAACCGACGAAATTCTTTCGTCAGCTTTATAAGTTAAACACGCCCTAATATTTTTTTCATACCTTGAATAAGTTTATATTTTACAGGTTGTGGATAGTAGGCGAATTCCCCTACTTTTTGTGTGATATAGCCCCCAAAATTTTGCTTAAATTTCAAAACGCCATCACTGCCATCAAAGTTTCCTGAGATGCCATAAAAATTATAGGTTTTCATCTGACGCTCAATGGCATGAAGCATTGCCGTATGTTGCATAAGGAAAGGTCCACCTAACTTGCCATAAGCGCCGTCAGAGCCTCCATACAGGTAAAGAAATTCTTGGTTGACTTCAATAAAAACACCCGCTGCAATTGCTGTCTCATCTTTATAAGTGATCAAAAATTCAATTTTATTGCCAAAGGCCTTATAAAGCTCTTGATAATATGCTAAATCTTTGGTTGCAAAATGACGTTTTTCACCTGTGTTACCAATCAAACGCTCCACTTCAAAGAGTTCTTCATAAGTTGCTCTCTTAACTGTAACTTCATTTTTTATCGCTTTTTTGACATTGCGTTTTGCGTTAGAGTTGTAACTCTTGAGAAGTTCTTCTTCACTGTCTATTTCTGAAAGGTCTTTGATGTATTGCCATTCGGCAACGGCATCTTGCTCTTCATAACCCACATGTCGGCCATTGTAAGTTAAACCAAGCTTTTTCATTTCTGAAATGAACGCTTCATTAGCTTCTTGAAGTTCCTGACCTTTGCTGTCATAAACCATGTAATTAACAGCTGGGCGTATCTTCACTTCTAGAGCTTGCTGATTTTTCGCATATTTTTTTAACTCTTGAATAAAGCAGTTAAAAACCATCTGATCAAAGTTACCAATAGGACCAAAGTTAATTTCCAACTTTGCGCCGCCTGAAACAGAAACAGAAGTCATGAGCGCAGCCATTTTAATCTGGTCATTGACTTTTACAGCGAGGAAAATCGGTTTATAACCACGTTTTTCCAACATTTCTGCCATTTGTGGTGTTTGTAAAAATGACTCTGTTTTTTCAGCTGCAAAGGCTGTAAATTGTTCTTGTGAGATTTCTAAGAATTCCATTATTTTCTACCTAAAAGTGTCTTAACCATGCTTAAAACTTTGTGTTTAAGTGGTTTTGGATAATAATTGAAATAGCCAACTTTACGTACAACATAACCTGCAAAGTTCTGTTTGAAGTGAAGCACACCATCTGTACCGTCAAAAGTTCCAGCTACTCCAAAGAAATTATAGCTTTTCACGCCTTTATCAAGGGTTTTCTTCATTACATAATGCTGAATAGCAAACGGCGCATATAATTTCTTAAAGGCTTCGTAGGATCCACTAAACAGATAGATGGTTTCACTTGCGCCATAGATAAAGAGTGAGCCGGCTAAGATAATATCTTCTCGCCCATGTTGAGTAATAAATTCACGCGCTTCTGCTAAACGTACTTTTTGTGTTTCAAGCTGGCTTTCTAACTCTTTGCGTTTACCTTCTTTTTTCGTTTTTTCAATCTGTCCAGTAAGTTTATCCATTTGAGCTAAAATTGCGGCTTCATAGTCTGCGAAATTAATCTCAGCCACCAAAAACTCTGCTTTATCACCAAACGTTTTATAAAGACTTTGGTAGTAAGGCAGATCATGGTCATCATAACCACGTCGCTCCGACGTTTCCGAAGTAATCTTTTTGAACTTATCTAGTTCCTCATAAGCTAAAGGACGTACTCGAATCCCAAACTGCTGTGTTTTCTTGACAGAATATTGCCCATCTTTCGTATAGGATTTTAAAAGTTTTTTATCATCTGCAATATCAGAAAGATCCTTCACATAATGCCATGTAGACTCACCACGTTTGTTGTAACCAACTTCTAAGCCTGTATGTTCGTAGTTCAACTCCTGCATGGATTGAATAAACTGCTTGTTTTCGTCAGTCAAGGCATTACCTGTACTGTCAAACTTTTGGTAGTTTGTATTTGGGATAACTAGAAGTTCCATACCATCATGATCCTTAACAAACTGACGTAATTCTTTGTAGAAAAATTTTTCTACATCTTCTTGGTACTCTTGATAAATTGGACCATACTGGATTTCGTAGTGCTTTCCTCCAGTCATATTTTTTGCACCCAAAAGAGCAGCCATTTCGATTTTATCTGATTGGACAGCCAATAAAGTTACTTCCCAGCCATTTGCCATCATCAGCTCTGCCATTTCAGGCGTCTGTAAAAAACTTCCTTGGCTTACATTTTCATTGAATTGAGCGAATTCTTCAGCTGAAATTTCTCTTAATTTATAATTCAAAACATATCCTTATTTCTTTAGTGATTTTATTTATTATAGCAAAAAAGACTGAATATTTCAGCCTTTCCTTCTAAATAGAAGTGTTTTTTCCTTTTGTAAAAGCTGATCTTTGTCTTGAAGCAAAACAAAGATAAGAGTAATAAGGAAGACAAAGTCAGCAAGGAAGAGAAGATAGTTGAACAATGAAAAATCACGAATTCCAAAGCTGGAAGCATCTACAGCATGGCTGATATTGCTCAATAAGAACAAGGACAAAGCTACAAAAAAGATTAATCCAATCCCATAATTGGATAAGCCAGCATCGCGTAAGCGACGGGTGAATAATGCAAGTGTGGGTAACAATAAGCAAGCGCCGATAAGAAAGAGAAAGGCCAGCATCATCCAGGTCGCAATAAATGCGCCTCCGAAGAGGATATTTTCAAAGAAATGAACCCCGACAAACACCACGCCCAAAACTGCAAATACCAGAGCAAATATAAGTTGCACAAACCAAAAACTGAGGCGACTTGTTCTTCCTCTGAAGGAGACATAACCTAGAAAATAGTTTTTTATAGCTTGCAAAAAGTTCTCTTGACCCTTTTCTTCTATCCGTGCTTGCCCATAAGTCGGTTCTGAAAATTCTGGTAAGTCCGCTGCGGCTTGAGCTGCAGGCAGAGCATTCAAAATAAGAATACCGAAGAAACCACCAAAAGGAGCTAGAAGTACAAAAATCAATTCCCAAGGGAGACTAGCATCTCGTAAGCGACGTACGGCTATAGCCAAGAAAGGACAGAAGGCCACTAGACCATAACATACCCATAAAGCAATGAAAAAATATGAAAATACAGACCACAAATCTGGTAAAACATCACTTGATAAAAGATGAAACAAAGTGGCAAAAGCAAGTAGAATAACGGTCACTAAAAGGTGCCCTAACATTGCGAGCCAATAGTCTTTTCGACTGGTTCTTTCTCTAAAAGAAATATAACCTAACCAAAATTTTTGATAGGATTGTTTGAACTCTTTCAAATTAAACATAATCTCCTCATTTCATTAATAATCGTTTTGCTTGCGCGAGCGCTTCTACCGTTATGTCATCTCCCGCTAACATTTTGGCCACTTCTTCGACCCGCTCTTCCAGTTTCAATTTTCTTACGGTTGAAGTAGTGACATCATCTGTGGACGCTTTTTCAATATAAAATTGTGTATCAGCAATGGCCACAACCTGTGGTAAATGTGAAATAGCTAAGACTTGCCCTGCTTGGGCGATTTTATAAATTTTTTGAGCAATAGCTTGCGCTACACGTCCAGATACACCTGTATCCACTTCATCGAACACAATCGATGTTTTATTTTCACGTCTTGAGAAACTTGATTTAATCGCAAGCATCAAGCGTGAAAGTTCTCCTCCCGAAGCCGTTTTGGCCAAGGGTTTGAACCCCTCTCCTGGATTAGTTTGAATATAAAATTCCACTTGCTCATTCCCTTTGCTGGAGAATTTCCCACTTTCAAACTGTACAGAAAAATCGGCTTTTTCCATATACAGATCAGCAAGTTCCTTTTTAATATCGGTTTCTAATTCTTTTGCTATTGCATGACGTGCGGTGTTAAGATGATCACTTGCAATGAGTAATTCTGCTTGTGCTTCTTTCAGTGCTTCTTCAAGACGCTCACTATTTTCCGTTCCCCCCATCAAATCTGAGAGCTCAAGCTGAATTTTGTCCAAGGTTTTCAATACATCCGAGAGTTCTGGACCGTATTTTTTTCGCAAGGTATTCAAGGTGAGGATTCTCTCTTCGATTTGCAAAAGCTCTGTTGGATTAAACTCTATGCCTTCAATTGCTGTGGATAACTTGGTTGAAACTTCCTCAAGCAAGTAGTAAGCATCCATCGTTTTATCAGACAAATCTTGGTAATCTTGGTCAAACTCTGCAACATTTTCGAGTTCTGCCATGGCTGTCCGTATCCCGCTCAGACTTGAAAAATCACCTTCTTCATCATCTAAAGCCAAATAGGCTGTATTTAAAGCATCTGCTATATTTTTAGCGTTATTAAGCTTATCACGGCGCATCTGCAATTGCTCATCTTCTTTTAAATCAATCTCAGCTGCTTCAATTTCTTCAACTTGAAACTGTAAAATTTCGATACGTTGGGCAAATTCTTGTTCGTTCTTTTGACGTGTTTCAAGTGCTTGACGAATTTTTTTATAATGCTCAAACTTAATTTGGTATTCTGCCTTAATTTGTTCAAAATTTTCATCACCAAACTCGTCAAGAAGCCGAAGGTGATGTTTAGCATTCATCAATTCTTGATTGTCATGCTGCCCGTGAATATCAACCAAAAGCTCTCCGATTTCACGTAAGGTAGTCAGATTTACCATTTGCCCATTCACCCGACAAACAGAGCGCCCATTAGCAAAAATATCACGGCGTAAAATGAGCTCAGTACTTCTCTCAAGGCCCAAGTTTTCTAACTTTTGATCCAACTCTGCATTTTTCCCTGCAAAAAATAGACCTTCAATTTCGGCCTTATCTTTACCTGTCCGGACAAAATCACTGGAACTCCGCCCTCCGAGCAAAAGCCCCATTGCATCAATAATAATCGACTTACCAGCTCCTGTCTCCCCAGTCAAAATGGTCATCCCACTTTCAAAAGAAAGATGAATCTCTTCGATAATCGCAAAGTTCTTGATAGAAATTTCTTGTAGCATACTTTTTCCTTTTATAAACTTAATTCGTCATAAACGGTATTTGCTTGCCGTCTTGTTTCACAAATAATCAAAATACTGTCATCGTCCGTCATAATAGAAAAAATCTTCTTATTGTAACGATTGATGAGGCTTTTTTTAATCACACTGGTCGTCCCTGGTTTAGCGATGATTGAAATCATATTATCGTGCATTTTCAATTCTAAGATAGCCTCATTGGCTAACTCATTATGCAGCAGATCCTTTTGTTCTTCATCATGCTGTTGTGGTAAGGCGTAACGATAACCTCCACGACTTCCAGGGATTTTAATCAGTGCGAGTGACTTAATATCACGGGAAACTGTGGCTTGTGTCACATCAATATCGTTAGCCAAAAGCTCTTGTACAAGTTCATCCTGTGTTTGTACTTCTTTAGTTGTGATGAGTCTTGAAATAAAATCAAGGCGTTCTTCTCTTCTCATACTAACGTTTCCTTTTCTGTTTGGAGTACAGCTTCAATATTAACAAGAGGTGCTACTGTCGCAGTCTCTTCTTTTTTTAAGTGCACTAGAAATTCAACATTACCTGCACCACCTTTAATGGGTGAGAAGGTTAGATTTTTGACTGAGAATCCAGTACTCAAGGCTTTTTGAATCACTTTATCAATCGTTTGCTTGTGGATCTTCGGATCTTTAATGATGCCATTTTTCCCCACTTGTTCACGACCGGCTTCAAACTGAGGCTTGATCAAGGCAGCCACATCGCCATCTTTAGCTAAAATATCAAACAAAGGCGGTAAAATCAAGTCAAGTGAGATAAAACTCACATCAATGGACGTAAACTCAGGTTGACCTTGCGTAAAATCATCTAGGACAGCCTTGCGGAAGTTAAACTGTTCCATCACTACCACACGCTCGTCTTTACGAAGTTTCCATGCCAATTGATTGGTGCCCACGTCGAGAGCATAGACACGTTTGGCGCCATTTTGTAGCATGACATCTGTAAATCCACCTGTTGAAGCTCCAATATCCAAACACGTTTTATTTTCAACAGAAAGACCAAACTCTAAAAGCGCTTTTTCTAACTTAAGGCCTCCACGACTCACATATTTCAGTTTTTCCCCTTTGAGACGCAGTTCTGTGGCTTCTTCTATCTTTTGTCCAGGTTTGTCAAAACGCTCTCCTGACTTGGCATCCACTACTAAACCAGCCATAACTCCACGTTTTGCCTGTTCTCGCGTTTCAAATAATCCTTGATTTGCTGCTAAAACATCTACTCTTTCTTTCATTTTATTTCTAAACTTTCTATAATTTCGACAATTTCAGCACTTGAAGTTATTTGTGCCAAATCACTTTTCACAGCCGTTAATAATTCTTCTAAGGCTTCTTGGGCTCCTTTTAATCCGAGCAAGGCCACATAAGTCGACTTTTCTTCCGCTTGGTCTTTTCCAGGCGTTTTTCCTATTTCTTCAAATGTCCCGGTGACATCAATAATGTCGTCACGTATTTGGAAAGCTAAGCCTAAGTTTTGACCTATTTCTCTTAGCTTTGCGATTACCTCTTCGGACTGTTCAGCGATAATTCCAGCAGCCACAAAAGGAAAGGTTAACATTCTCCCCGTTTTTAAATGATGGATTTCCTTTACCTGCTCTAAAGATAAGTTTTTACCTTCTCCCTCCATATCTAAAATCTGTCCAGCAACCATACCCAAAGAACCACTTGCAAAAGAAAGTTCTTTTACTAAGGAAACAACTGTTGCAGCGGGTAAAGAAAGGGTAGCTAAAAGATAGTAGGGGTCTAAAAAGAGAGCATCTCCAGCCAATATCGCTGTTGCTTCATCAAACTTTTTATGGTTGGTGAGCTGGCCTCGGCGATAGTCGTCATTATCCATTGCGGGCAAATCATCATGAATCAAGCTGCCCGCATGAATCATCTCAACAGTCGCTGCCACTTGATAATGCGCCGTTTCAAGTGTAACTCCAAGTGATTCTAACATCTTTAGGAACAAAAGCGGACGAATTCTTTTGCCGCCTGCAGCAAGTGAGTAAGTCACAGCATCCGCAAGATGTTGAGGAATATCAGCTTTTTTATAAAATTTTATCAGCTCTTGGTTGAGCCTATTCATATCAGTCATCATTAGTTATATTATCCCATTTCACAGAAATAATGTCCAATAGAAAATAGAGGCCTTCACTCTTAAATAATTTCTCAATACGAAAAAAACGTTCTTTAAAATAAGGAACGTTTTCGTTTGCCTCAAGACTATAGACCAAGCTTGCCTTTCAAGTCATCCACAAGTCCTTGGGCTTGTTCTTTCATGTTTTCTGGAGCATACTTCTCTACCTGCTCGTCAATCACTTCTTCTGCTTTTTGTTTCATGTCTCCTGGCACGTTTGAAGCCAAATCTTTGGCTTTATCCACAAGGTTATTTAAATCCATAACTTCTCCTTTTTTATGGTTTTATTATAGCACACCCCCTGACATGATCGTCAGTAATTCGTACTGACTATTGGTTTATTGAAAACATCGCAAAGTTACTGCTCTTCACGTCTTATTTTCAACTTCTATGCCCATGACACCATGTTTTGAGAACATTTTCTGTTAAAAACTGAATATTTTTTAGGGTCACTTCTTTGCACATTGCTTTCTCTAAAGGAAGCAATGTTCTCTGAATGCTATAACTTGCCAACAAGATTTTACTCATCTCTCCTAAATCCTCCGACAAGCTGCCACAGAAAGCGATTGTAGGGACATTATATTTTGCTCCCAGCTTTGCCATTCCAAACGGCACTTTACCCTTAGCTGTTTGAAAATCCATCTGCCCTTCGCCTGTGATAATTAAATCAGCAGTTTTAATTGCTTCCTCAATTTTTAAAAGCTCTGCTATTTTACCAAATCCTGGCTCCAGCGTCCCTCCCAACAAAACAAGGGCGCCACCTAAGCCACCAGCTGCTCCTGTCCCAGGTATCTCTTGTAAATCAATCTTTCGCTCTTTTTTTATTTTTTGGACAAATGCTTGTGCAGCTCTATCTTGGCGTTCCAGAATTTCTGCTGTCCCTCCTTTTTGCTTCCCAAAAACTTTGGCATATCCCTCGGCGCCAGCATAAACGTTGGTAACATCTGCTAATCCTGTGATTTTTATGGTCGAAAAATCTTGACCTTCTAAAGCTTCCAGAAGCCCAAGCCCTCCATCAGAGGTACCGCTTCCTCCAAGACTTAAAACAATCTCAGTGGCCCCTCTTTTTTTAGCATCTAAAAACAGGGCACCGAGTCCAAAAGTCGTTGCTTCTTGGATTGTTTTTTCGTCTGGTTTAATCTTATCAATACCGACCACCTCAGCTGCCTCAATAACAGCTAGACGATGATCAAGAAATAAATAAGAGGCTTGCATCGGACGTTTCATTAGGTCCACCGTTTCAACTTCAATAAAATTTCCACCTAAACCAGAGTGCAAGGCAGAAACACTGCCCTCCCCCCCATCAGCAATTTCAAAAGTTTCAACATTAAATTTGGGAAATACAGATAAAACTGCAGTTTTTACTGCTTGGTTCAGCTCCGCACTCGTGGCTGATCCCTTAAAAGAATCTATCGCTACTACAACTTTCATATTTATTCCTCACTTTTACTTGTTAGTGTTATTATAGCACCAAATGTAGGCGTAAGGTTCTAACTCCATTTGTTTAGGGATTGTTTTTTCTTTTATAATATCCATCCCTTCTAAATCAGACAGTGTGACTTTCTGATTGGACACATTGGTAATTGAAATAATTTCTTGATTAAGGTGAGTTCTTTTCACTGCAAACACTCTTTTATCAATATCCAATATTTCTTGCTTTCCGTAGGGAGAAAAAGCTTTGTATTGAGCTCTTTTTTCTAGCATTTTTTTCAGTCCCGTGTATATTCCATTACGATAAGGATCAGATTTAAGCTCATCAAACAATCGTTCTGCTGAAAGTTTTTCGCGATTAATTCTTCGATTAATCCCCGAATCTAAAACGCCTTTATAGTCATTTCTTGACCCAAATAAAGAGTGGTAATAAATAGCTGGTACACCAATAACAGAAAATAAGATGGAGTGAGCAGCTTTCATTTTTTCTACGGCTATCTCATCCGTCTCCCCCTTATTTCTTAAAGCTTCAGAATAATTTATATTCAATTCATAGACAGAACGGCTTCCATCGGTATTTTCTTTATAAGAAATTTCCCCACCATTTTCAATAACCTTCTCTACCAGGTTGTTTCTTTCAACATTACTTAAAATCCCTTCTGTTGGTCGCATACCAATACCATCATGGCTCGCTAGAAAGTTAAAGAAAGTTTCCGTGTCGCCTCGTCCTTCAATTCCTTTTGCCCATGCACTTAATTTTTGAGCATCCCCAACAGTAAAAGAATGTAATACTAAGGGAGGAAGCGGGAATTGGTAGACTTGGTTTGCCTCATCATTCTTACCGAAATAAGATATATTTTATTCATGAGGAACATTCGTTTCAGTAATAATTTGTGTGTTGGGAGACAGTTCTTCTAGCAGTTTTCGCCAAATTTTAATAACTTCATGCGTTTGCCAAAGATGTATCGAACGACTGCCAGATTCCTTCCACAAAAAGCCAATTGCATCCAAACGGATTGAGGCGGCTCCTTTTGAAGCATATGTTAATAAAACTTCTGTTAAGCGGGCAAACATCTTGGGATCCTTGATATTAACGTCTACTTGATCTTCAGAAAAAGTTGTCCATACCTTCTTCCCTTTATAGTTATGAAAGAGAGGACTCGTTCTTGGTCTCACCGTATTACTGGCATCAAATTCTTCATCGAATATTACGAAAGCCTCTTTAAAATCTTCTTCTTCTTGTAAAAAACTTTGAAACCACTCACTGTCTTTTGACATGTGATTAGCGACAAAATCAAACATTAACCGATAATTTTTTGAAAGATGTTCAATGTCTTCCCAAGTTCCATACTGTGGATTAATCTTATAATAATCTGTTACTGAAAAACCGTCATCAGAAGTAAAAGGAAACATGGGGAGTAAGTGGACATCTGTTATCGCTCCCGCAATTGTCTCACTTAAAACTTCATTCAATGTTGCTAAAGGAGTTTGCCCTTCTCTCAAAATACTATCTCCATAGGCTATAAGATAAGCATTTTTTTCATTAATTTTTTCTTTTTGAGGAAAATCTCGTTGAGCAAACTTATTAAGAACTTTTTCCAATTCTTTCTCTGCTTCTTCTGCTCTTTCTCCATAAAGAAGAATCAGTTTTTCTTTTATTTTTACATTCATTATTTTTCACCTAATAATCGGAGTGTCGCAAATGATTTTGCTCCTATATATTTTTGCGTTTTATCTTCTTCTAATAAATTAAGGGGAATGCCTTCATCCATAAGTGGAATCTTGCTTTCCGTCGGATTAAACAAACGAACAATCACATTGTCTTGATTTTCAGCTTTCTTAATAGCTGCGACTCTTACGTATTCAAAATCAAAAAATATTTTTTGCTTGTTCAGCTCTGTCATGGAAAGAGGTTGAGGTAACTCAAAACGTTCTAAACGCTCCTCAAACGTATTCAGTTCTTGGTGATGGTAAGTCAATTGATTGCTTTGAAATTTTTCCAACTCGTCATACAATTCATTAACTTCAAACTTTTGAGAGCTGAAGACGACGCTGTATGAAAAATCCATCTCTCCTTGCATTTGTGCATCGGGTGTTTGCACTATCTTATTGTTTATTCCTGAAGCTCTTCCAGGTCTCCATGCTAAGTCATCTCGTCCTAAAACGCCTACAGACCGATATAAAGTCAGGGCGAAATGATTTTTCAAAACCTGATACTCTTTCAAACCTTTTGTATAAACTACAATATTGTTATCAATCCCAGCAAAATTTTCAAGTGGATAAATAGCCACGGGTGCTTCGGCAAAATTATTCTCTTTCCATTTTTCAAGATAGGCATTGTTATTTACGCGTTGTAAAATAGAATACCCTTGATCGGCGAAATTTTTGCCCGAAGAGGTGTCAGCTTTAAACAGTACACGTAACCGATGATCTTTCATTTGATTACTCAGCTGGTGTGAAACAGAAACCTGTCTTGCCTCTTTTTCTAAAATGAGTGTTGTAGTTACTTGCTGTTCACTTTGGTTCCCCTTGAGATCTTTAACTGTAATGAAATGTTTAATTTTCATTTCTTGCTGTAACTTACTCTTCTTAACAGATATGAGCTTGACCTGCTTAAAAATTTGAGGTTCATCTTCAGGTTGAGGAGAAAAGTCATAAGAGTCACCTGCGTCCACTTGTGTCTCAAATTGAAGAAAATCTTCTATTACAAATTGGTCGCCTGAAATTACAAGTTGATCATTTTCCACGCTGATTTTATAAAAGTCATTTTTTATATTTGCAGTCTTCTCTTCAAGTAACATTTCTGCCTCTTTTTCAACGACATTAAATGTCTTGTATCCAAAACCATCAAAGGAAATCTTCGCCAATAATTCTGTTCGATAATATCCTGGAACTTCAACTTCAATTTCACCTTGGGCAGTCACTTTAACTTTTTTACCACCAGAAATATAGTCTTGTTGGAGAATAACCTGATCTTCTACCCCTTCAAGTTGGACTTGAGCATTCTTCGTGAAGAGGACAAAACGCACCATTTTACACATTTTTTTAGGTAATAAGTTAAAGGCAACAGCCAAATTTTCGTCGTTGTTCTGAATACCACGCGCAATTTGTTTCTTTAAAATATTGATTTGCCCATCAAGAATCCGTTCAATTTTGTATAAACGTTCTTTTATGGAATGATTGGTTTCATCACTATTGCATCCGCCAATAGAATCATGTGCATGCACATCAAAAAGTAGCTTCAGACATTTTTCAATCCACATATCTGGATACTTTGCACCAAGTTGATTTGCCATAACAGCTAATGGTTCTAACTGTTGGTAAAGTTTTTCCTCTACTTTTGAATTGAGGAGTTTTATATCGATACGTTGTGAACGGATAGTATTATGAATTCTCGATTTCTGACTCGCAAGGAGCTCTCCAGAAACCTTCGTGTTCATTTGGTGGTCGGTAGCTTTCATAAATGTTTCATAATCAGACAAAATAAATTCATAACCAAGATCCATTTCATTAAGCTCTCTAACAACCTGTGGAAAGTACTCCCGAACTAAAACTTGGTCACCACCTGCGGGTAAAAGAATTGCTTCTTCCTCCTCATTAAAAGACGCTAGTTTTTCAAGTATTGGAAGTAGAGACTTTTCAACATAGTTAGGATCACTTGATAAAAATTTTCCTGGACCATATCCAAAATAAATATTATTACTGGGGATATCTCTCCCATCAGGAGATTTCCATGTAAAATTTAACCCGTCTTTTAATTGTTCATTATACAGCCCGCGTTGTAGAATGGAATAATCTATATTAAAATCTTTAAAAAGTGAAGGGAGGTACGCATTCTGACCAAAAATATCTGGCAAATAGCCTATATTCATGGAATGCCCCATTTCTTTTGCTCCTTTTGAACCTAAAAGGAGATTTCTGATAATAGATTCCGTTTGGACCAATAATGTGTCTGTTTGTGTATACCACGGCCCAATAAAAATTCTTTTATTTTCGATAAGCTTAGCTAGACGGTCCTTATTTTGTGGACATATTTTTAAATATTCATCAATAATAGACATTTGGCCATCATATACAAATGATGGAAAATCTGGATTATTTTCCAAAACGTCAATCAATCGTGTCATATCCTGTTCTAACATTATATTGGAATCTTCCAATGAAAAATACCATTCTCTGTCCCAATGTGTATGTGGAACAATGTAAACTCTTTTAACCATTTTTCCTTCTTTTCTAAGAGAAATAGCCTTTAGTTATTACTAAAAGCATAATCTCATTTTTAATATTCTACGGATTCTCCACGTGCTTCACGGCGTTTAATAAAGAAATAACGTGTAAAAATATTAGTGAATGCTACAAAAATTACCCCAACTAATAACCCTAATAGATATGCTGGCAAATGCTCAACTAAAGGCCATCCCCAGACGGCAGGAAGAGGTAACCATTGAACCGCTCCTAATGCAACAGCCGTACATGCTCCAATTACAGCACCCAGTACATTGATAGGAATAGTAATTAAGGGATTCCTTAACATGAAAGGAATGCCGCCTTCAGAAATAGCAATGAATCCAAGTATAAAAGAGGTTCCCCCTGCTACTCTGAGATCTTCTGGATAAACGCGACGTTTAACCACAAAACGGTCAATAATTGTTGAGAGTCCCAGACCAATCGGTGGAATAACTATCGCTAACACACGAGCAGTCAAAGGGAAAGTTTGATCGGCAGCTAAGCCTATTGCAATTGCTCCTGCTGCTTTGTTAATTGGTCCTCCAAGGTCAAAAGCAGTAGCAGCTGCAATAATAGCAGATAAAACAAGGGATCCTGAACCAGACATTGAAGTAATCCAATGTGTCATCAGTTGGTTAATTCCGCCAAATACTGGCTGTACTAGAAGATAGTTCAAAATAAAAATTAATAAAACTGAAATACCAGGAACAAGGAACATTGGTTTTATTGCTTGAAGATTCTTTGATACTTTTATTTTTTCATTCAGCCATTTCACAATTATACCTGCAAGAACCCCTAAAACGAGTGCCCCAAGAAATCCAGAAGGAATAACGCCATCTGTAATTCCGAAGAAAGTATAATGTAAACCACCCGCAAACAATCCTCCAGCAAAGCCGGCGATTAAGCCTGTCCGATCTGCAATAGAATAAGCTGCAAACATCCCAAAAATAGGGTAAATAAATTTCAAAAGCATTGACCCAAAAACATTGAGATAATGCGTGTATAAAACCATGCCAGTTGCAGTATTATATTTGGGGTCTGCAATTTCTGCTACCGGAAGATGAAGGGCATACGACCATAACAATGTTGCAATACCAATCATTAAACCGGCAGCTACCAGTAAGGGAATCATATAGGAAATACCAGTCATAACAGACGTAGACAAGGTTTTCAAGAAATTCTCTTTTTCTGGTTCTTCAATCTCGCTAATATTTTCTTTGGAAGGTGTATAATTTTGAGCTTTTTCAAGTAATTCTTTTATAATTTTTTCAGAATCTTTAATAGGATCCGCTACTTTTACATCTACCTTAGGTAAATTAGAAAATCTATCAACATCTTTCAAGGCAACATCGTGTGCAAAAATTATTCCAAGGGCTGAATTTACTTCTTGAGGTGAAATTCGGAGAGTGTACAATAGTTTGTGTAAATAAAAAAGGGAAAATTTCTCTACAATGGTAAGTGCATATCCCAACCATTAGAAAAGAGAAATTTCCCATGACTGATTTTAACACAGATTTGACCAAAGCACTACTTGAACAACGTGATTTGAATGACTTCTTTCGTGAGCAACTTGAATTTGCCATGAATCACCTGCTTCAAGCAGAACTTTCAAGTGTTCTTGGCTATGAACCCTATGAACGTTTTGAAGGTCCGAATGCTCGTAACGGTGCATATTCTAGAAGTTTTGACACTCGCTATGGCAAACTCAATTTAACCATCCCACGTGACCGTTTAGGTATTTTCCATCAACACCTGATTCCTGACTACAAGAGACGTTCTGACCATTTGGAAGAAGCCGTCATCCAGCTTTATTCCAAAGGCATCACAACACGTGAAATTGCAGACTTAATTGAAAAAATGTATGGCAGCTATTATTCCCCTGCGACCATATCAAATTTGACAGAAATTGTCGATGAACAGGTCAAAGCCTTTCATCAACGTCAAATTTCAACGCAATATGCTTTCATATATCTGGATGCAACCTACTTACCTTTGAGGCGTGATAGTGTGTCTAAAGAGCCCATACACATCGCCTTAGGCATTACCCATACAGGAAAAAAAGAAATTCTGGCCTATAAAATCTCACCTACAGAAAGCTTGGAAATTTATCAAGAATTACTTGACCAGTTGAAAGCACAAGGATGTTGCGATGTTCTTATGTTTCTAACGGACGGATTCAAAGGGCTGTCAAATGCAATAAAGCAGAATTTTCCAAAGGCTAAGCACCAACATTGTCTGGTTCACTTGGCACGAAATATCTTTCAATCTGTTCGAGTAAAGCACAGAGTAGCCATTATGGAGGATTTCAATAAAATTCGTAAAGCCCAAGAGGTGAACGATGCCAAACAAGCCATTCAGGATTTGCTGGATAATTGGGCAAAACTCTATCCAAAGCTGTCAAATGTGATGGAAAAAAATGACTTATTGACCTTTTTGGAGTTCCCTAAAGCGATTCGTAGCTCTATTTATTCTACAAATTTGCTTGAAAGTTATAACAAAGAACTCAAACGTCTGGCCAAGAAACACATTCAGTTTCCAAATGAAGCTGCTCTTGAACGTTTCTTAGTCACACAATTCATGAAATATAACAGCAGATTTGAAGAGAGAACACATAAAGGTTTTGCTCAAATATCTGATACTTTGGAATCCATGTTTTGTTAACTCAAAAATCACTTACCAAATTTACACAAAATATTTGACACTCTCGAAATTCGATCCTCAGTTCCATTTGCGCCTTGTTTTTCTACCTTAGCTGTATAACCTAACTCGTGCGCTTTTTTCATGATTGCTTCAGCTGCCATATAAGTATGGGCTATACCTGCTGCACAAGCCGTAATACCTAAAATTAATCCTTTATTTTCATGGCCTTCAACTTGTGTTTGTTCTTTTTGCTTCAGAACTTTTATCATTTCTTTTGCATTATGAGCAGATTTTACTTGATTTAAATAGTTTATATCGCCCAAACGTCCAGCTAAGTCTGCTAGTAACGTTAAATGGGTCGTTCCTGCCTGATCTTCAGGAATAGCTAAAATAAACAGTGTATCTACCTTACTCTGGGGATCCAATGAAGCATACTCACTTGTATCCAGACTTTTTTGCAAACGAACGACTGCAAAGCTTGCTTCCTTCACTGTTGAACTTTTTCCATGTGGAATAGCCAAGCCATTTTCAAATCCAGTAATACCGATACTTTCACGCTCAAAAAGTGCTTTTTTGAATTCTTGAGCAGACGAGACTTTATTCTCTTTTTCAAATTGTTTAGCAACGAAATCAAAAATTTCTTCTTTGGTTGTGAAAGAACAATCCAAAAAAATTAAATTTTCTGATGTAGCATGTGATAGGTCCATATCAATCACTCCTTTTTTTTGTTAAACATATTATCCCACAAATGATAGCGTTTCCCTATCCAAATTTTGGATAATTATCCAGATATGATAGAATGATAAATGAGGTAATGACAATGGGAATTTTACTAAATAATTATCAACATCAATTGAAAAGCTTAACAGCAAGTGAGCTTTCTGCCTTTACTCTTATGGATAATCAACCCGAACTTATTTTATCTATGAATTTGACTTCATTGGCCCGAAAACTTTGCTCGTCGAATTCTACTTTGATTAGACTGTGTCAAAAACTAGGATTTTCTGGATTTTCAGATTTTAAATCAGAAGTAAAAAGAATCATAGAACAAACCAAATACCTTTCGCATTCCTCACTCTTTGAGAGTTACCGTTTCTTCTTCAATGAGATCCTTCCTAATATTAATAGGGATAAATTGGAATATTTTGCGGAAAAAATAAATCTATCCAATAATATTTTTATTATTGGATTAGGGTTAACAAAACCTATTGCGGAATATATTTCAAAACGCCTTTATCAACTTGACCGTGCCTCTACTTATGTTTCAGAAAGTCATATGTTAGATCTTCTTCCTAATTTGGCTCGTCGCGGTGACCTTATTATTTTTATATCAGAATCTGGAGAAACAAAAAGTTTACTCAATTGTGCACAAAAAGTAGGGCAAACAGGAGCGGTACTTTTATCCATTACAAATTCCCAACATAACACTTTAAATCACTCAATGCATATGAGTCTAACATCTCAAATGCCTGAAAATCACTTTCACAATTACGATATAACCAGTCGCGTTTTTCAAATGGCTCTCCTAGATTTGATTTTAGACATTTATCTCAATAAATATCTAAAAAATTTGAGTTAGCCTTTCAAAAAAGAATCAAAAAAAGATTGCTTAGGCAATCTTTTTTACTTCTTTTTATTCTCCTAAAAATTCACTTTCGGATCCGTCTTTTCCGACGATTTTTACAAGTGTTTTCTCGGCTTCATTTAATGTTGTTTTGAGTTTTTCAGAAAGGAGCATTCCTTTTTGAAATTCAGAGATTGCATCTTCTAAAGCCACATCTCCGCTTTCTAGTTTTTTTACGATTGTTTCGAGTTCTGCTAAATTTTCTTCAAATTTTGCTTCTTTTTTTGTTGCCATATGTATCCTTTATTTTATTTCTGCACGAACTGTGCCATCACTCAAATCGATATTCACTATATCCTCAGCTTGAACATCGTTGATACTCTTTATAATTTTGCCGTCATTCGCAGTGACTACTGAAAAACCACGCGCCTTAATTTTACTAATATCCATCAACAGAAGGGCTTGTACCAAGCTATCGACTTGATTTTTCTTTTGCTCATAAATTTTAGCAAAAGCAGGCATGAGTTTTCCAGAAGCCATTTCATAGCGATGTTTCTCACGATTCAACTTATTTTCAGTCAGATTTTGTAAGCGCCTGGTGAGATGATCTATTTTCTGAATATGTCCATCGTAGAGACGTTCCGGCTGACGAAAAACAACCGAATGAGATAACTTCTCCACCCGATCCCTTTGGACTTTGATGAGGTGCGTGACACGATTTCTCATTCGAAGTTCTTGGTCATTTGTCCAAGCTAGCAAATCCAGTTTTGTATTAGGAGTTGCAAGTTCGGCGGCAGCTGTTGGTGTAGCTGCTCTGCGATCTGCAACAAAATCCGCTAAGGTTGTGTCGGTCTCATGACCAACCGAAGAGATAACAGGGACACGTGATTCAAAAATAGCACGGACAACAATTTCTTCGTTAAAGGACCAAAGATCTTCAATAGATCCCCCGCCACGTCCAACAATTAAAATATCAATGTCAGAACGACTATTCACTGCTTCAATATTTGCGGCGATTTCTTCCGCAGCGCCAGCACCTTGAACTTTTGTCGGATAAAGTAATATCTGACTCATCGGAAAGCGACGATTTACGGTAGTAATAATGTCTCGAATAACAGCTCCAGATGGACTTGTAATTACTGCAATTTTTTTTGAAAAAAGTGGTAACTCTTGCTTCCATTGTGGATTAAACAATCCTTCTGCTGTTAGCTTTTTCTTCAGTTGTTCAAACTTAACTGCCAAAGCGCCAATGCCATCAGGCACAATATTTTCAATATTAATAGAATAAGAACCTGAAGGTGCATACAGACTGATACGTCCTGTTACAAGCACTTTCATTCCATCTTCAAGTTTGAAATCAAGCTTTTTAAATTGGCCTGCCCACATTGTTGCTTGTATGACAGACTTCTCATCTTTAATGGCAAAATATTGGTGACTGGGACGTTGGCGAAAGTTGGAAATTTCTCCTGTCAAATAAACGCGTTCCAAATATGGATCGCGGTCAAACTTTGCTTTTAAGTATTTTGTTAAAGTTGATACGGTTAAATACTCTGTCATGCCTTTAATCTTTCTAAATCCACTTTTTATCTACACTAGCTCCTTTATAAATAGGTGTGGACGAAATTTTCTTTTTTATTTCACAGAGGCTTCTGCTGCGCGTACAGTTTGTTCCATCAACATAGTGATTGTCATCGGACCCACGCCTCCAGGAACGGGCGTAATGAGTCCGGCAATTTCTTTCACTTGATCAAAGTCCACGTCCCCATGAAGTTTGCCATTCTCATCACGGTTCATACCAACATCAATAACTGTTGCCCCTTCTTTTACATCTTCTGCTTTGATAAAACGGTCTTGGCCAATGGCTACGACTAAAATATCGGCAGAACGTGTAAGCTCAGAAAGATTTTCTGTACGGGAATGCGCAATGGTGACAGTTGCATTCGCCATCATCATCAGTTGAGCCATTGGTTTTCCCACAATATTAGAGCGCCCTACGACAACAGCCTTTTTCCCTGCAAGTTCAACGTCATAGGCACGGAACATTTCCATGATTCCTGCTGGGGTTGAAGGAATCATTAATGGCGCGCCGCTCCACAATTTACCCATATTTATTGGATGAAAGCCATCTACATCTTTTTCAGGAGAAATTGCAAGTAAGACTTTTTCTTCTGATATATGTGAAGGAAGTGGCAACTGCACAAGAATGCCGTGCCACAATTGGTCCTTATTAAAGCTTTCAATAAGCGCTAACAAGTCCGCTTCAGATGTTGTTTCAGGAAGCCGAATCACTTCTGACTTAAATCCAAGCTTTGCAGCTACACGCTCTTTATTTCGAACATAAACTTGACTGGCTGGATTTTCTCCTATCAAAATGACAGCGAGTCCTGGCTGAATGCCTTGTTCTTTCAGTTTGATCACTCTATTTTTGAGTTCTTCTTGCATCTTTTCAGCAAGGGCTTTTCCATCAATTATTTTCATACTATTTATTATATCAGACTCCATAAATATGTGCCAATAGGTGTTTCCTGATTGGAAAAATTTTTTATGGAACGTTCGTTTTCAGCTAACATAGCAAAATCTTGCTCTTATTTTTTGATAATTTTGATATTAGGATGATTTTTGATGATTCTTTTTAAGTTATAATACTTAAATTTGGCCGGCTTACTGCCCAGCCATTCCAATATTTTTTGACCATTCGTTGAGGGTTTATCAGCAACAAAAATATGTTTGAATCTTAACTCTTTCAAGTTAGGTTTTTGATTGTCCGAAGAATCTACCAGTGGCATGAAATCTTTCTTAGCTGACAGCGTAAAACTAAATGTAGAAAGTAAATCTGCTGTAAAAAGCAGCACTAGAATAAAGACAAGTTTATTGCCTGTTACTGCTCGTAATTCCCTCAAAAAATCTTGGATCGCTGGATCAATAAGCTTGATCAATACCAATCCACCCACACCCCAAAATAAAGAAATAGGAAGCGCCACCCTTCCTTGAACATTCAAGGGAAGATTAGAATAATCCCACAGCTTCATGTTAAACAACTTTTCCAATATCCAGCTGCCAACATATTCAATAAACGTAACAATTAATACGATAAATAAGTAGAGCAAAAAAAGATGGTTAGAATTTTGAATGCCTTTTGTTAAAAGAAGAACCGCAGCGATACTGCATCCATACACCGGGCAATACGGACCCAAGAGTACACCGCAGAAAACAAAGCGTTTATATTTAACTAAGCAATAGACTGTCTCCCAAAGCCAGCCAATAACCGAATAGACCATAAAGGTCATAAAAAGATTCATTTGTATTCTCCATTCCTTAAGCTTTTCAAAATAATAATCAAATTGTCAGCTAAACCCATGATTTAGTGATAGAATAAAAGTATAAATCAACCCGGAGTCCGTAGTAAATTTACCATGGACTCCTTTTTTGTTTAAATTTATCTGTTTTTATTATATCAGTTTTATTATTTGAATTAAATTTCTCATCGAACTTTTCTTTTTATTGGTCATTTGATACCTCACAAGCCTAGAACTTGACCTCAGGTTGTAAATGTGAAATAATGATAATATAATAAAGAAGGACTAAAGTATCACTCGCCGGAGTGCTACTTATCAGAGTCATGCCAACTAACCTTAGGCCTTGTGGTTAGTTGACATGACTCTTTTTGTTTATCCCTTGCGAGCCCTTTTCTGGTCCTTAAAAGCTAGCTCAATTATCTTTTCGAAAGAGGTGTAATATGTCGTGGATCTTTTTATTTCTTGCAGGAATCTTTGAAGTTGTTTGGGCTTCAACAATGAAATTAAGTCAAGGTTTTTCCATACTCAAGTATGATATTTTAACAATTGTCGGAATGCTTGTGAGTTTTGGATTTTTGACCTTAGCTATGAAGAAACTTCCTTTAGGAATTGCTTACCCTATCTGGACAGGAATTGGAGCTGTTGGGGCTATCTTAGTCGGGGCCCTTATTTTTAAGGACAAGGTCCCTTCACTGACTTGGGTCTTTGTTCTTATGCTTGTTGTTGGACTCATCGGGATAAAGATTACCAGTGGGCATTGAGCTATCCAGCTTTTCTATAGGAAAATAAAAAACCTAGCTTTAGACTAGGCTTTTTTGTTTGCTCTTTTCCATACTGAAAAATATTTCCCATATAGCGCTGTAGCCAAATAGAAGATGATGGTGAGAAGCATTGGCAAGGCACTGGCAGAGTAGCCTTGGGCAAATGCTGTCGCCCATAATACAATGGTTACGATATTGGAAAGCAACCATAAAGAATAACTGTCACCATATCCTTTAAAAACGAGTAAGGAAGCTGTTGCACCAATAATCAGTGTAATCGAATCCCATAATGGATTCGTATCTCCCAAGTGTGCATAAACTTGCATCATTGGCCACCAAGCTATTAACATTAAAGCTATTGCAATCAGCCAACCTTTGAACGTCATAAACTTCACACCGTTTTCAATACGATGCCCCCAAGTTTTCCAAGTCAGGATTAAAGGGATATCAATAAAGGCGATAAAGACGATCTGATCTAAAACAGAAGCATAATGTCCTGCAGTCCAATTAATATAAATAAAGCCAAAAGCGCTAATTAATCCAAGTAAACCATTAATTGGTCTCCCAATCATCATATAGACCGTACAAGCCGAGCCTACAAGAGTCGCAAAAAGTGTAATCACCGACAACAAAGTGATGGGTGCCGTAAGGAAAAAAGCAAGCTGTACGCCTATGATAAAAGCCAGCATTACGCTGCCAGCTGTATTGATGGATTTGAGTTCATGTTTCAACCAAATAATATAGTTTTTCATTGTTCCCTCTTTTTAATTTGATTATTAAATTATAACACGGTTGGGAATGAAAAAACGAATTTCTTTTACGAAATGCACAAAAAAAATGAAACAATTTCTGCTCCATTTTTCTCTTAGGCTTGTTCTTCTAGTGCCCGTTCTACATCCAACTGTCGAATATTGTGGGATGCTTCAAGCCTTTCGACACGACGTACTGAACGCGGTAAAAACTTCCGAATGTCATCTTCATTGTAGCCCACTTGCAGCCTTTTATCATCAAGAATCAAAGGGCGACGCAAGAGTGTGCGGTTTTCTTCGATTATCTTAACCAGCTCATGAAGGGAAAGGCGTTCAAAATCCAAGGATAAGCGTTTGTAAGCACGACTCCTTGTGGAAATAATTTCCTCTGTTCCATTTTCAGTCAAAGAGAAAATTTTAAGAAAGTCTTCGGGATCTATTTTATCAGTTATCAAGTTAATTTCTTCGAATTCTAGCCTGTGATTGGCCAGCCATTCTTTGGCTTTTTTGCATGAACTGCAAGCCATGACAGTATATACTTTTATCATATCCCTTCCCTCACTTTTCTTAACTTTATCTCATATGTATTTAATATAATTATATCATTTTTAAAATCATTGTCAAATTACTCAACTTATGACTTATTTTAAATGAAAATGTAATGAAAAAAAGCCGCACAAAAGCAGCTTTTATTCTTCATAGACACGATAAATTCTATCGGATAAAAGACAAATGACTTCGTAGCCAATCGTATGACGCCAGTTCGCAATATCTTGAACAGTAATCTCTTTATCACCATTTTTACCAATCAGTGTGACCTGTGTGCCCATCTCATAGTTTTTCGGCAAGCGTATCGTCATCTGATCCATTGAAATCCGGCCAATAATTTCACAGTATTGACCATCCACGATAACCTTAAAGCCTTGCATATCACGGGTCCAACCGTCCGCATAGCCAATGGAAACTGTTCCAACATAAGTATCTTCTTCTGCACGGAAAGTTGCCCCGTAACCCACAGTGTCTCCTTTGTGGATCTTTTTAACATGCGTCAACTCAGAATGCAAGCTTAAAGCAGGTTCCAAGGCATAAGGGAGAGCCAGCTCATCACCACTTGGGTTTAAACCATACATCGCTAAACCAATGCGTTCAATATCTTGCACTTCTTGATTTTGCCACAAGCCCGCCGCAGAATTTGTCGAATGCACGTATTTTGGACGACGACTCAATTGACTGACTAAGGCATCAAATTTTGCCTTTTGTTCTTTAAACTGTGTCGTATCTTCTTCATCAGCAGTGGCGTAGTGTGTAAAAATACCGCGCACACTAATATTATATTGGTCTGCGAGCTCAATAATTTGATTTGCTTCCTCGGCTGTCGTCACACCAATCCGACCCATCCCTGTATCAACGGCAATGTGAATGCGCAAACGTGAGAAATGTTTATTTTTATTTGAATCAATGACTTGTTGAAGCCACTGCAAACTTGGCGCTGTTAAGGTAATATGCTGGCTGGCCGCAATTTCTGCATGGTCTGGTACAATCCCTGACAGTACAAGTATTGGTTTAATAATCAATTGTTGACGCAACTCAATAGCCTCATCAAAGTTGGACACACAAAAACCATCTACAAGACCATCAATATGCTGCGCAACAGCAACTGCTCCATGACCATAAGCATTGGCTTTTACAACAGCCCAAAGTTCTGGTTTGTCACCGATATGCTCGCGCATTTTTTTTACATTATTTTCAATTGCGGATAATTTAATAATCGCTGGTGTATGGCGATGTGGTGCTGCTTTCATATTATTTACCTTCTTTTTATACTCAAACTTTGCTTTCAAGGACAACCATAGCAACCGCTTCTAGATTACTATGTGAAATACTTAAATGTGCTTGTCCAGCAAAGGGATGTTCTAGAAAATAGGGCTTGCCTTTTTCATTCTTAGAAATTTCTATGTGATGAAAGGAAAGCTGACTGTCAAAGCCTGTTCCTAATGCTTTTGAAAAGGCTTCTTTTGCTGCCCATCGTCCCGCCAAGAATTCCGCTTGACGTTTTTTTGAAGTAAAACTTGAAAAATGAGCAAACTCATTTATTGTCAAAACGCGCTGTGCAAATTTATCATTGCGTTCCAATGCTTGGACAATGCGCGATATCTCGACATTATCTGTTCCTATACCGTAGATCATTTTTCTATTATACCAAATTTTCAGATACTTTATTTAAAATCATTCTTCTTATTCTAAGCCTAAAGAGCTAAAAAACTTATTAAAATTAGTTCTGGTATTTCAGTCTTATTTAAGTTAAAATATAATAAAAGACATGATGAAATGTAAAACCATGGATACTCAGGAATTAATTGCACGCTCAGAAAGTCAAATCGATGATTTTAAAAAGAAAAGTGAGATTATTTTAAAAGATAATATTAATCAAGAAATCATAAAAAACAAGAATTCTTTTTCTAAAGATATTTGGGATGAAGAATTGGCTTTAGAAGTTGAAAAAGAAGTTGAAAAAAAATTAGCTAACCTCAATAACAGTATTGACTTAAATCCTACTTCTGTTTATTTCGCATTAAAAGCAGAATCAGCATTAAATCCAGAAATTACCGAACAAGAGTTAAATATCGCAGCTTACCAATTTTTATACTCCAAAACAAAAAATAAATTTATGAAAAAAATATTGAAAGAGAAAATAAATAAAATTGGTAAAGGAGAAAATAAATGAATATTCAAACGATAGGAGTAAAAATAGGTAAAAAAATTATTCAAATTATCTCCCAACAAATTATTAATTATACTACAAGTGAACAATTTCAAAAAAGAGTGAGTGAGATGTTAGAGAGTGTAGTTAATAACATTGTCAAGGCAGTCTTGAACGAGAACAAAAATAGATAGTACTTGTTCTAATTCATAATTTTTCTAGACTGTACTTTGAGAAAATCACCTTATCTAATATTTATAAAAACTCGGGAAAATATTTTTAGATTTTCTACAACGTGATTGGATTATTTACATCTGGCACCGCATTGTATTCAAAATATATAATACTCACAGTGTTATGAATAACATTAATATTGTAAACAAAAAATAGGCTGAGCTTCCACCCAACCTATTTTTTTATTCCGCAATGATAACTTGCTCTCCAGGAGAGACTTCTTCAGGAGTTTCAATGTAGATGTGCTTAAATTCATCAGAATTCGTCACAACCACTAAAGTTACTGATGGCAAATGAGCCTCCTCAATCATCTTCAAGTCCGCTTCTAAAAGCATGTCGCCCTTAGTAACTTTGCTTCCGTCTGTTACTTTAGCGATGAAGGGTTTGCCCTCCAAAGACACTGTATCTAAGCCCACATGAATCAGTACTTCTACGCCGGAGTCACTAAGTAAGCCAATCGCATGTTTAGTAGGGAAAACTGTCGTTACTGTACCATCAAATGGTGCAAAAACTTTTCCATCACGAGGCTGGATACCAAAACCTTGTCCGAGCATGCCTTTAGAAAAAACTTCATCTTCTACTTCCGCTAAAGGAATAATTTTCCCTGACATTGGTGAAGCAACTGTTTTGTCAAGATTTGCAACAAGAGTTGGTGCTGATGTTTCTTCATCTCCATAGTTGTCTGCTTTATCTTTTTCAGATTGAGGAATACCGAAGAAGTAGGTCGCAACAAAACCACCAACGTAACCGCCAATAAGCCCAAACACGTAAATCAACCAACGGTTATCCGCAATCAATGGTATTAAAGCAATCCCACTTGGACCAATAGCAATGGCACCGACATGACCGAGTGATCCGATAATAGCACCACCAATACCTCCACCAATACAAGCTGTAATAAATGGACGTCCCATCGGAAGTGTAACACCATAAATAAGAGGTTCACCAATACCTAAGAAACCTACAGGTAAAGCACCTTTGACAATTTCTGCGAACTCTTTATTCTTGCGTAAACGTACCCAGAGCGCCAAAGCTGCTCCGACTTGACCAGCTCCAGCCATGGCAAGGATTGGAAGCAAGGTTGTTGACCCCGTCTTATCGATCATTTCAATATGAATCGGTGTAAGAATTTGATGCAAACCAAACATAACCATAGGAAGGAAGAGGGCACCTAAGAGGAAGCCAGCAAATCCACCCCCAACATTAAGTACGGCATTAATTCCACCCACCAAAGATGTTGAAATTGTTCCCGCAACAGGCATGATGAAGAAAATCGTTAAAAGTCCGATAGCAAGAAGAGACAGCGTTGGAGTAACGATAATGTCAATAGAATCTGGAATAACTTTCCGTAAATTCTTTTCCACAAGGGACAAAAGCCATACAGCAAAGATAACGCCAATGATCCCCCCTTGTTGTGCAGATAAGGGCTGACCTGTAAAGATATTGTTAATTGGTGCTTCTGGTGTAATCCCCGTCAACATCGTCACAGCACCAATAACACCCCCAAGTGAAGGCGTAGCACCAAACTCGGTTGCAGCATTAATCCCCACATAGATGACCAAGTAGGCGAAAATACCCTTTTGGATTACACCTAGGACAGCAACAATCTGTGCAAAAGTCGCACCATCAATTGTACCTGCGGTGATTAAGTTTGCAAGGATAGATGCAATACCACCAATAAGACCAGCACCGACAAAGGCAGGAATCAACGGTGTAAAAATACGTGAAATCGAGTTCAGCACTTCTTTTATTTTGGAAGGCTTGTTGTATTTTTCCTTGGCTGCTTTTTTCGTTAGAGCTGCACGATCCTCAAGACTGAGTCCTGCTGAGTGTGGAAACTGTTCGCCAAGCTTAACACCCACGGTATCCACCATTTTTTGGGCTACCTTATTGACTGTTCCTGGTCCAACAATAACTTGTAACGTTTCACCTTCAACAACTCCCATAACACCATCAATAGCTTTGAGTTTTTCAAGATCTACTTTTGTTTCGTCAATCATTGAAAGTCGAACGCGCGTCATACAATGAACTAAACTTTGAACGTTTTCTGGTCCACCAATTTCTTCGTAAATTTGCCGTGCAATACGTGTTACTTTATCTTCTGCCATCTTCATCTCCTAATTTTTATTTATTAGCTCAATGTATTTTTAATGAATCCTTTTGCCTGTACGAGTTTTTCTTGCGCCTCATCTTTTGCGCTATTGGTTAAGATCATGACAATCGCCAGTTTGACATCTTCTTCCGCTTGGATAAAAGTCTTTTCTGCTGTCTGATAATCACATTCTGTAGCTTGCATAATGATACGTTTGCTACGTTCCACTAATTTCTCATTTGTCGGACGCACATCAACCATTAAGTTGTTGTAGACTTTTCCAATACCAATCATCGCTATTGTCGAAATCATATTCAAAATTAATTTTTGTGCTGTACCTGATTTGAGGCGGGTTGAACCTGTCAAAAATTCAGCGCCACAGTCCACTTCGATAGGGAAGTCAGCATGTTGGCTAATTTCAGCATTCATATTACACGCTAGAGAACCTGTGTGTGCCCCAATACTCTTCGCATAATCAAGAGCGCCAATCACATAAGGGGTACGTCCACTTGCTGCAATACCAATCAGCATGTCATTTTTGGTTAATTGAAGATCAATCAAGTCTTGTTTGCCAAGCTCAAGGTCATCCTCTGCACCTTCCACAGCGAGCGTCATAGCTTTCTCGCCTCCAGCAATGAGACCCACAACCATACTTGCCTCAACTCCAAACGTCGGGACACACTCTGCAGCATCAAGTACGCCCAAACGTCCGCTTGTCCCCGCACCGAGATAAATAAGTCGGCCACCATGATTGAAACTTTCAATCGTTTTTTCAATCACAGGTTCAATCATCGGAAGTGCTTTTTCTACAGCTTCTGCAACTTTTTTATCTTCCTTATTCATTTTTTCGAGAGCAGTTGAGACCGACATTTCGTCCAATCCAAAAGTTTCTTCGTTACGTCGCTCTGTTGTTAATTTTTCTAAATTCATTTTATTTCCTTTTCTTTTAATTCAAACTTTTGTTTTGAGTAAATCACATCAAGTAAGTCTCTGTCTTTTTCAATAACATATGCTACAACGTTAATATTAGGGTGAGCTGGAAGTGCTTTTTTACATACTTGTGTTTCGCCCATATAACGTCCATACAGTTCATTATCCAGTGTTACAGCACCTTTGTTACGCTTTTCTGTGTGTTCTTTGTGGATCTGTTCTACCTTCTTAAAGCGGGCATTTGCACTTCTGATCAGTCCAGGAGATTGATCATTCCTATTGTCATGCTCTCCTAAGACTGAAGTAAAATAAGCTGAAGCATTATTTTCTACATGTAAAACTATTTTATCCCACTGCAGATAATTTTCAAACTGATCAATTGTTGTTGCTGCTAAATCACCATCTCCAATGTACACTTCATCCGTATCATCCTTTAATAATTCAAGAGCCGCAGCCAACGGATGTCTATCACGATGGTTTTCGAGTGTCGGAAGTCCAAGTCTTAAAGGTAAACGTTTCTGAGCATCGCCAGCAACAAAAGCAACGCGCTTAAGACCATATTTTTGCAACCATTGATTCTGCTTGAGAAAATATTCCCTATCCAGACCAGTTTCGGGACGCGGATAGTAGTTGTGACAAGCTTCTAAATGAGCAAAATTAGCCTCCATTCTCCTTAGTTCCTCAATCTCATCCTCTACCAATGTGCTGGCATTTAAACTAATCTTTATTTTATGGCTGGCTTTGGCAATCTGTTCATTGTCAATATGATAATCCATCCGTAAACCTGTGACACCATGATGAATAAGTTCTTCTAAATGATCAAATGAGTAACCTGCACGTTCCAAGGCTTCCCCTGAAATATCTACCATCAGTTCCAATTGGTTTGCTTTAGCACAAGCACCTAATTTTTCTAAGCGTTTTTTATACGCTTGAGCATCATCTTCCGGAATATGCATCGAAGTAAATATCCCTTTGAATCCTGCCTGTTTCATTTTTTTTATATACTGAATATCTTTTTCAGAAAGATCTTCATTCATAAAAATTGAAAAGCCAAACATAAACACCTCTCTATTTCTGAAAACTTTATTTCTTTTGTTAACGCATTCATTTTAACATATCCAAAACTTTATTTCAACTGTTTACTGGGATTTTTTCACATTATTTTTAAATAAAAAAAGATAAATCCCGTAAAACCGCTGTTTAACTGAATTTATCTTGGATTATTTTTCTAAAAGAATGGAATTAAATTTCATAAAAAAATATATAAAAAAATCCCCGCTAGGAGGATTTTAATGTTCTCTTATTATTTAGCCAATTCGTAAATTGCTTCAGCATAGATAACTGCTGATTTGAAGAGTGCATCCAATGGTTTGTACTCATTTGCTTGGTGCATTGTATCTTCTTCACCTTCAAACATTGCGCCATAAGCAACACCACGTTTAAGGAGACGACCGAATGTACCACCACCGATTACTGTTTCGTAACCTTTAAGGCCAGTGTGTTTTTCGTAAACGCTGATCAATGTAGAAACAAGTTCATCTTCCATTGGTACATAGTGAGGTTCCATCACGTGATCGTTCATTGTTACTTCTTTTACGCCTTCAAGCGCTTCAAGAACTGCTTTGATTTTATGTTGGTCAGTACCTTGTGGGAAACGGAAGTTCAATGCAATTGTACCTTCACCATTTTCATCAAAGTTCCAAACACCAGCATTCATTGAAGTTGCGCCCATAAGGTCATCATTGTAGGCTGTGCCTAATTTTTCGCCTTCGTGGTCATCGATCAATGTTTCAGCAGCAAGTTTGATGTATGCAGCTGCACCAGCTTCAAAGTCAAATTGGTTAAGGAATTTAGCAAGGTAAGTTGCACCGTTAATTCCTTTAAATGGCATTGCACCGTGTGCAGATTTACCATAAACTGTTACTGTTGCTTTACCGTCAGCTTCTTCAAGGTCAAAACGCAAGTTTTTGTCTGCATTTTCAGCCACAAAAGCTTCCAATTTTGCTTGGAGATCTGTCGCACCTGAGATTACTGCAGTTGCAGATTCAGGAACCATGTTTTCAGCCAAACCAGCTTTGAAAGAGTGGAGTACTACAGCGCCAGCATTTTTTCCGTCAAAGTGAAGGTATTCTGTAACGTTACCTTTTTCACCATTGATGATTGGGAATTCAGCATCTGGTGAGAATCCGAAATCTGGCAATGGCAATTCACAGTGTTCAAAGTAGTAATCCATATCTTTCCAACCTGTTTCTTCGTTTGTACCAACGATGAAACGGATTTTTTTAGACAATGGCACACCAAGGTCTTTCAAGATTTTCAAACCATAGTAACAAGCCATAGTTGGGCCTTTATCGTCTGAAGCACCACGTGCGTAAAGGTTGCCGTTACGGATTTCAGGTTCAAATGGGTTTGAATCCCAACCAGAACCAGCAGGAACAACGTCCAAGTGACCGAAGATACCTAAAACTTCATCGCCTTCTCCGTATTCAAAGTGACCTACATAGTTATCATAGTTTTTAGTTTGGTAGCCATCACGTTCAGCCAATTCCAAGAATTTGTCAAGGGCTTTACGAGGTCCAGGGCCAAATGGGTTTTCTTTGTCCGCATTGTCCATGTCCATTGCTGAATCGATACGAAGAAGTTCAAACAAATCTTCGAGCATTGCGTCTTTGCGCTTTTCTACTTCTGCAGTAAAATCAATAGTTGTCATGATTGCCTCCATTATTTTGACTTCTTGATAATATATTCACAAAAAGTCTTTTTTCTAAACTCCTATAATTATACCAAAAAAGTAAAACGTTTGCATTTATAAAGTGGAAACTAATCTTTGAAAAACTTAAACATTTTGACTTGTGGCGTAGGTAGAGCGACTTTTGAAAGGTCCGTCAATTTTACCCAAAGTTGATTTTCATCCAGTTTTTCTTCTTGAACACTAAAGTTTTCCTCAGGGATACATTCAATAATTTGAACAAACCACTTCAAGTGAGAAAAAACATGTGTAATTTCTCCAACTTTAATCATACGTGAGACACTGTCTGGCAGATCGGTTGGCAATAATAATGTCTCATTATCAAAGTCTTCCTTGGAAATTTCCTGCATCGGAAAAGTCCACATATTCGCAAGTAGGCCTGTGGTCGGACGTCTTTGGAGATAGTATTCGCCTTGTGTATTTTTTAACGCATAAGCATTGTAGTAAATGTGCTGCTGCTTAATCTTTTTACTTTTGACAGGATACTTCAGTTGAGTACCTTTAGGTCTGGCTTGACAATAGGCAGCTAATGGACAGATCTCGCATTTGGCAATTTTGGGGGTGCAAACCATAGAACCAATGTCCATGAGTGCTTGGTTAAAATCTCCTGGATGTTCTTCCGAAATAAGCTCTCTTAGCTTTTCATCAAATATTTTCCGAGAAGCAGCCTTAGAAATATCTGCATCAATCTCAAATAATCGACTCGTCACGCGCATCAAATTACCATCAATGGCGGGTTCGGGTAAGCCAAAAGAAATTGAAGCAATAGCGGCTGCTGTATAAGGGCCAATTCCCTGCAAACTTTGAATATCTTTTAATGCATCAGGAAATTGTCCTTGAAATTCTGTCATGACTTGCTGAGCAGCAATTTTTAAATTACGTGCGCGCGAGTAATAACCCAAACCTTCCCAAAGTTTTAGAAGCTCATCATCATCTGCTGCCGCCAAATCCTCAATCTTAGGATACTTTTCCATAAAGCGCAGATAATAGGGCATAACTGTTTCAACCTGTGTTTGTTGAGACATAATTTCAGAAATCCAAACAGAATAAGCCTCGGTGTTTTTCCGCCATGGCAAAGGCTTTTTATGGATATTGTACCATCCTAATAAATCCTGCTGGAACTTTTCTATTTCGGTTTTATTCATAAGCTCTATTATAACAAGTTTTCACACAAAAATAGCCTAGTTTACCTCCTTGTCCAAGATAAGACACTAATAATAACAAAAGCAAATCATTTTTGATTTGCTTTATGAATTTATCTTTAATTTTCTTTGCTCAAAACTTCCTTGACCCGTTCAGCGACATCATACGGTACGCCTGCTTCAGCGACCTGAGCAACATCAGCTTCAGAAATGGCTTTCAGTGACTTGAAGGTCGTCATTAATTTTTGCTTACGTTTGGGTCCAAGTCCTGTAATACCATCCAGTTTTGAAGAAAAAGTATTTTTCCCACGAACTTGCCGGTGAAAAGTAATCGCAAAGCGATGGACTTCATCTTGAATACGTTGGAGGAGAAAGAATTCTTGCGATTGGCGACTCAGCGGTACAACTTCCAAAGGATCACCAAAAAGTAACTCGCTGGTTTGGTGTTTATCATTTTTAGCCATACCTGCAACAGGAATATCTAAACCTATTTCTTTCAAAATAGCCTTAGCTGCATTGACTTGTCCAGCACCACCATCCATTGCAATCAAATCGGGTAAAGCCGTTCCTTCACGCATAGCCCGACTATAACGTCGCGTAATCACTTCACGCATTGATGCATAATCATCTGCCCCTTCGACAGTTTTGATCTTGTATTTCCGATAATCTTTCTTGGAAGGCTTGCCATTGATAAAGACAACCATTGCTGATACGGGTGAAGTTCCCATTATGTTAGAGTTATCGAACGATTCGATTCTAACTGGTGTAGGAATGTTGAGAATTTTCCCGAGATTTTCGATAGCACCTTGAGTTTTAATCAGGTCTTTTTCGAGAAGGTCAAATTTCAATTGTAGCTGGGTGCGTGCATTCTTAGTCGCCATTGCTACAAGTTGCTTCTTCTCTCCACGGCTTGGTTTGAGAACTTTGGTTTGTGTTACTGCCTCAACAGCCTCTGCATCAATTTCTGAGGGCACTAAAATTTCTTTGGGTACCATGTGTGCAGCTTCTTGATAAAACTGTCCGATATAAGTTAAAAAATCATCTTCTGCATCATTATAATAAGGAAACATATTGACATCACGTTGAATCATTTTACCTTGGCGTACGAAGAAGACCTGCACACCCATCCAGCCTTTATCCACGTAGTAACCAAAAACATCACGGTCTTTTAAATCGTGGTTCATGACACGTTGTTTCGTTCTCAAAGTCCCGATAGAATTAATTACATCACGGTATTCTGCCGCTTGCTCAAATTCCATTTTTTCCGAAGCTGCAAACATTCTTTCTTTCAGTTCATTGATAATTTTTTTATCATCCCCTGTTAAAAAATGTTTGACTTCTTGAGCCATGTCTTTATAAACTTGAGGATCTACATGATTAACGACTGGACAAAGACACTGATGGATATGATAATAGAAACAGACTTTCTTTTCATGCAAACCACATTTTCGAAAAGGAAAGATACGGTCTAAGAGGCGCTTGACTTCATTGGCTGCTTTAACATCGGGATAAGGTCCAAAATACATTGCCCCATCTTTCTTGACACGACGGGTAATCATCAAACGTGGATATTTTTCATTTGTAATCATGAGAAAAGGATAATACTTATCATCCTTAAGCATGATATTATATTTGGGCTTATATCGTTGAATCAAGTTAATTTCAAGAACCAAAGACTCAATGTTTGATTCAACCACAATCCATTCTAAATCTTCAATCTCACTGACTAAAAGCTCAGTCTTTGTATTATGGGAGCCATGAAAATAGGAGCGTACGCGATTTTTCAGATTTTTCGCCTTCCCTACATAGATAACCGTCCCATTTTTATCTTTATGTAAATAGCATCCTGGACTATCTGGTAAGAGCTCCAGCTTTGCTTTAATCGTGTTATTCATGGTTTTATTATAGCATATTCTGCAAGTGCTAATCATAAATCGGAACTGTCTGCCGTGAAAAGAATTGTTTGTTTTTTATGATTATGGTGCTTGTTTTTTCTATCCCTTCCCTATTAAGATTGTGCAATATTTTATAAACCTTCCTACTTAAATCAAAAAGACAAGTTTTACCTTGTCTTTTTGATTAATTTATTTTATCTTCACTCGATGCCAAGTTTACACTTGAGTAGGCTATCGATAAGCATTAAACATCAAAGCAATATTTTCAGCTATGCTATGTTAGCAATCAGAGCAAAAACCCACTATTTTTTAAACCATTCATGTCCTTATTTTAAGAGTCTCAAAACATTCAATATAGCGAGGAGCGTTACTCCAACATCTGCAATAACTGCTTCCCACATCGTAGCAATGCCAAAGATCGCAAGAATAAAGAAAACGGCTTTTACACCAAGAGCTAAAACGATATTTTGCACCACCAGGCGTTTCGTTTTCTTGGCGATTTTAACGGACTTCGCGATACTTGATGGTTTATCTGTCATCAAGACCACATCCGCTGTTTCAATCGCAGCATCAGAACCCAAGCCACCCATTGCAAAACCGATATCAGCACGCGCAATGACTGGTGCATCATTAATCCCATCACCAACAAAAGCAGTAAGACCCTCACCTTTGGCAAGTACTTTCTCTAACAAAGTAACTTTATCCTCAGGTAAAAGATTCGCATGATAATCCGTAATGTTCAGTTTTCCAGCAACCTGTGCGGCAACTTTTTCGCTGTCACCTGTCAACATCGTTTGTGAGATATGAAGCTGATTTAAAGCCTTAATTGCTTCTTCTGCATCCTCTTTGAGGACATCCGATACAAGGATGACCCCTTGGTATTGGCCATTTTTGGCAACATAAATCAAAGAACCTAAGGCATCACTTTCACTAAAGTTAACATTGTACATTTTCATCAGCTTTGCATTCCCGACGAGAATTTCATTACCTTCATAAACTGTGCGTGTACCATGCCCTGGAATTTCTTCCGACTCTGTTACAGTGACTGTTTCCAAATTTTGGTTTTCTTTAAGCGCAAGCCCCAAGGGGTGAGTAGAATGAAGTTCCCCAACAGCACCCAGATAGAGCAACTCTTCTCGTACAACACCTTCTGCAGGAAAAACTTGAGTGACTTTAAAGTTCCCTTGTGTCAGTGTTCCTGTTTTATCGAAGAGAACATGTTTTATCTTAGTCATTGCTTCAAGGTGATTGCCACCTTTAACTAAAATACCATTTTTCGATGCGGCACCAATCCCAGCAAAGAAGCCGAGAGGAATGGAAACCACCATTGCACATGGACAAGAAATAATTAAGAAGGTAAAGGCGCGTGTCAACCAGTCTGACCAATCTTGTTGGAAGAAAAGTGGGGGAACCAGAGCGATTATCGCTGCTGCAAATACCACGACTGGAGTATAGTAACGTGCAAATTTTGAAATGAATTGTTCAGTCGGTGCTTTATTTTCTTGAGCATTCTCGACCAGGTTTAAAATTTTAGATACTGAGGATTCCCCAAAAGTTTTTTCAACTTGGACTTCCAGCAGACCATTAATATTCAAGAAGCCTGAAAGAACTTCTTCTCCTTTGCCCACCTCACGTGGCAGGGATTCTCCTGTCAAAGCTGCTGTATTCACACTTGATTGGCCAGATAATACACGTCCATCAAGTGCTACCTTTTCTCCGGGATTCACCTGTATAATTTCACCGATAGCGACTTCTTCAGGAGACACATCAATAAGTTTTCCTTGACGCTTAACGGTCGCAACTTCTGGTCGAAGGTCCATCAGTGCTGCGATTGACTTTTTACTGTTCCCAATCGCACGATCTTGGAAATATTCTCCAACTTGATAAAAAAGCATTACCGCAACTGCTTCAGCATATTCTCCTAAAGCAAATGCCCCAACAGTCGCAATACTCATGAGGAAGAATTCGTTAAAAATATCTCCTTTAAGCAATTGTTTGATTGCTTTGAGCAAAACACTGTGCCCAATCAACACATAGGTTAAAATGAAAAGTGGGGTTTTAAACTGTGGTGTAAAGTCTAAAAAGCTTAAGGCCGCCAATAATAAAGCGGTGATAATAATGATCAACAGCTCATATTTGCCTTCTTCTTCTTCACTTTCATCTAAACTCGCATTGAGATGTATTGTCGTGTTGCAACAGGCAGGGTCTGAATCGTCAGAACTCCCTGTGACTCCTGTACTACTTAAGCTTTCGCTCTCCTCAGTAGTCGCCAGTGCAGCTTTAGCTTTGTGATTGAGGCAATTGCATGTCCCTTTTACACAGTGTGCATCGTGACTTGCCTTGTTTTGAGTAGATTTAAACATAAGGAACTCCTTTTAATTTATATATGTATCACAATGGATATCTTCGGTTGGGGACCAGTGCATTGACTCGACTGTAGCATCAATGACTTCTAGCAGATGATTAAGTTCAGGGGTTGTCAAGGAATAATAGATATATTTTCCTTCTTTGCGACTTGTGATCAAGCCACAATCCCGCAAACATGACAAATGTTGCGAAAGATTAGATTGCCCTGACTTAGTTTCATTAAGTAACTCGGTGACAGTCATTTCCTTTTCACGTAATGCTTCAAGGACATTAAGCCTTGTCGTATTAGATAAGGCATGGATTACTTTTTGACGTTTTTCGGTTAAATTCATTATTCATCTCTTCATATTAGTTTATACTAATATGTTAGCAAACTTCCTCATATTAGTCAATACTGAATTGTTTAAATTTATTCAAATCTAATTTTTTTGTACAAAAAAAATCCTAAACAAAAGTGTTAGGATTTTATTATTTTTATAAACCAAGACGTTCAAAAATGACATCTACACGTGACAAATGATAGTTATAATCAAAGGCTGCATCGATATCTGCATCTGTGAGTTTTTCACGTATTTTTTCGTTGTTTTCTACCAGTGGACGGAACATGATTTGCTCATCCCAAGCTTTTGCTGTCAATGGTTGAACCAAATCATAGGCCTCTTCTCGTGTCATGCCTTTTTCGATAAGCATAAGCATAACATGTTGACTATAGATTAATCCAAAAGTTGCATCCATATTGCGCTTCATGTTTTCTGGGAATACGGTCAGGTTTTTAACAATATTTCCAAAACGGTTTAACATGTAGTTGATCAATTCAGTCGTGTCTGGCGTAATGATGCGCTCTGCCGAACTGTGCGAAATGTCACGTTCATGCCACAAAACAACATCTTCCATGGCTGTCACGACATGTCCACGAATAACACGCGCCAATCCCGTCATATTTTCAGAACCGATTGGATTACGTTTGTGTGGCATTGCTGAGCTACCTTTTTGCCCTTTGGCGAAGAACTCTTCCACTTCACGTTGCTCTGATTTTTGAAGGCCACGAATCTCTGTCGCCATACGCTCAATCGAAGTCGCAATCAGTGCCAATGTGCTGAAGTATTCTGCATGCAAATCACGCGGTAATACTTGTGTCGAAATCTCTTGTGGACGAATTCCAAGTTTTCCACACACATATTCTTCAACGAAAGGTGGAATGTTGGCAAATGTACCTACAGCACCAGAAATTTTACCTGCTTCAACACCTTTAGCTGCATGTTCGAAACGCTCGATATTACGCTTCATTTCAGAATACCAAGTTGCTAATTTAAGACCAAAAGTTGTTGGTTCTGCATGGACACCGTGTGTACGTCCCATGCATACCGTGTATTTGTGCTCACGTGCTTTATCGGCAATAATTTCCAAAAAGTTAGCCAAATCTCGACGGATGATATCATTAGCCTGCTTGTAGAGATAGCCATAAGCTGTATCTACAACATCGGTTGACGTAAGTCCATAGTGTACCCACTTGCTTTCCTCGCCAAGCGTTTCAGAAACAGCACGTGTAAAGGCTACAACATCATGGCGTGTTTCTTTTTCAATCTCCAAGATACGCTCAACATCAAAACTTGCTTTCTCACGAATTTTTTTCACATCTTCGACTGGAATTTCTCCGAGTTCAGCCCATGCTTCATCCGCAAGAATTTCGACTTCAAGCCACGCCTTATATTTGTTTTCGTCCGACCAGATTGCCGCCATTTCTGGGCGACTGTAACGATTGATAACCATAGTTCCTCCAAATTTCTAACTTACTATAAATTATACCATTTTGGACGAATTTTTTCGGGATTTTCTCTAATATTCTCAATTTATTGAGAAAATATGTGGAAAAGACGAATGTTAACCTTCCAAGGCATCAAGAACATTCAACATCTGAGGCAAAGTCAATTGCCCTGGAGCACTGGCTTCCGCCTTATCGAGCGCTACAAAAGTCCATACAGAACCGGTCAATCCTCCGGCAACGCGGGAAATTTTACCCAGTTCTCCCATTGCGATGCCGATAAATTTAGGCCCATATTCCATCGTAAAATCACGTGTAATCTGCAGCAGATCTAAAACATCACATTCTCGTTGTGCCATAATCGCCACTTTTACAAAGCCTGTTTCTTCTCTTTGCATTTTCATCATTCGAGCAGTTAAATCTGTAGGCGACTCGAAAAAGTTATGATAAGACAAGACAATTTTTTCTTTAAATTCAAGCAACTGGGGTAAAGCTTTTCGATAGGAAAAATATTCGATATCAATATAATCGGGCTCAAATTTGGCTATTTTTTTTAAAAGAGCGACATAGTCTTTTTTAGAAATGGAGATATTCCCACCTTCATTGGCTGTGCGTACAGTAAAAAGCAAGGAAAAATCTGTAAATTTCTCAAAGATAAGAGGCGCGGCTTGAAGAATACTTTCCATATTCCCCAAAAAATCCGCCCGCCATTCAATAATGTCAGCCCTTCTGTATTTTTCTACGTTTAATTCCTGTACTTCCGCCACTGTTGTCGGAAGAACGGGTACTACAATTTTCGTTTTCCTCATATTTTAAGTTTAGCACATATTTGTATGCCTACCAAACATAATCCTGAACATCACTGAAGATATTTTTTCTGTTGAACAAAATAAAAAATCCCTGAAAAACAGGAATCTTTATCTCAATTGCGGGAGCAGGATTTGAACCTACGACCTTCGGGTTATGAGCCCGACGAGCTACCTAGCTGCTCCATCCCGCGCTAATAAAAATGGAAGAAATTTGAACTATCCCAAAGTCACGCTATAACTGAGTGGACGAGATCTTCCATTATGGATGTATCCAACTGGTACACCTATTGTAACACACTTTTAGCTCAAGTCCTAATCTTGCACTTTTTAATAAAAAAAAGCACTCCCAAGAGTGCCTTATCATTATGCTTTAGTAATGTTTGATGCTTGAGGGCCACGTTGACCTTGTTCAATATCAAATGTAACTTTTTCGCCTTCTTCAAGTTTTCTGAAGCCATCGCTTTGAATTTGAGTGAAGTGTGCAAACACGTCAGTACCATCTTCAGCAGTGATGAAACCAAAACCTTTAGAGTCGTTAAACCATTTTACAGTTCCTTTTGTCATAGTATATATTTTCCTTTCGTCATATTTGTAAATCATTATGTGAAAGAAAACATTAAAAATATATAACTTAGACTAAATTTACCTCTTAATAGTATCATGCTTTGTCCAGAAAGTCAAATTGCTTCTCCTCATCCTCCTTAAAGCCATGCTATACCTTACTCTTGGAGTTTATAAAAAAAAGATACATGATGTATCTTTTTTCTTCTTATTTTGTTGACCCACGATTAATGATTTGATGCGCGAGGATCAATTGGTTTTCCTCAACTTCTTCCTTATGCATAAGTTTTGTCAACAAACGCATCGAAACTGCACCCAAGTCATAAAGTGGTTGATTGACAGAAGTCAAGCCTGGATAAGTATATGCGGTGATTGGGCTGTTTGAGCCTGCGATAATTTCGAAATCTTCAGGCACTTTGATTCCTTTTGAGAGCAAAGCATTGAGCAAGCCAACGGCTACAGTATCGTAAGAAACGATGGCCGCGTTAATTTTCTTCGCAAGCATTTGATCTGCTAAAGCTTGACCATTTTCAAAAGTGTAATTGCCTTCAAATACAAGGGACTCGTCAAAGTCAATGCCGGCTTCATTCAAAGCTTCTTGGTAGCCGACCATACGTTCTGTATTTTCAACTTCTTCCAAAGAGCCTGACACAAAAGCAATACGTTTATTGTTTTTCGCCAGTTCAGCAGTGGTTTGGTGCGCTGCAAGATGGTAATCAATATTTACAGATGACATTTGTTTGTCAACATCGATCATTCCAGCAAGAACAATCGGTGTACGTGTTGATTTAAGCTGTTTACGAACTTTTTCTGTCATAAAGCTGCCCATATAAACAATACCATCAACCTGCTTAGAAAAAAGACTTTCAATAACTTTAAGTTCTTTTTCTTCATCACCATCGCTATTTGCGAGAATGACATTATACTTGTACATTGAAGCAATATCGTCAATGCCTCGAGCAATTTCTGCAAAATATGGTGACGTGATTGTTGGGAGAACAACCCCAACTGTCGTTGTACGTTTGCTTGCCAGTCCACGTGCAACTGCATTTGGACGGTAGTCCAATTCTTCAATTGCGTCAAGGACTTTTTGACGTGTTTTCTCTTTGACGTTAGCGTTCCCATTGACTACACGACTTACGGTAGCCATTGACACACCAGCAACTCGAGCAACGTCATAAATTGTTGTTGTTGATTCTTCCATTTTTTTAAACCTCAATTATAATAATCTTTGTCTGTTTTTTATATTTTTTAATATTTATGAAAAGTTTTTCCAAATTTAATTATATCA
This sequence comes from Lactococcus garvieae subsp. garvieae, assembly GCF_029024465.1. Classification (NCBI taxonomy): domain Bacteria; kingdom Bacillati; phylum Bacillota; class Bacilli; order Lactobacillales; family Streptococcaceae; genus Lactococcus; species Lactococcus garvieae. Next base: position 598,796 of record NZ_CP118950.1, on the reverse strand, counting down.
CTTTTTGAAAACCGTTTCAATAATTTTTGGTAATATATGGTAGATATTGTCGCACATGATTTTTTTCAGAATTTAGCGTACAATAGAGATAATAATTATAGAAAGGTGGATACTATGAGCAAACTCGAACGTATCTCTAATTTTCTGAACGAAAATGAAGTCGACATGACTTTCATCACCAATCCTACGACCTTGAATTATTTAACAGGTCTTGCCATTGACCCGCATGAACGTATTGCTGGTTTGATGGTTTTCCCGGATAAAGCGCCATCTCTCTTCACTCCAGCTTTGGAGGTAGAAAAAGCCAAAGAAAACACTACGGGCTTTGATATTTTTGGCTATGAAGATTCACAAAATCCGTGGGCTGTCGTCAAAGAACATTTGGGATCTAAAAATATTCAAAAAATCGCAGTTGAATTCTCTGACATCCCTTTGTCAAAAACTGAAGGCCTTAAATCTCAATTTTCTGGTGTTGAATTTGTCAACTTGACGCCTTTGGTAGAGCGTATGCGTTTGATCAAATCTGCCGATGAAATCGAAAAAATGAAAATTTCTGGTGATTACGCAGATAAATGTTTCGAAATTGGTTTTGAATATGCAAATTCAGAGCGTACAGAAACAGATGTTGTTGCCAAAATCGAATACGAAATGAAACGTATGGGCGTACCTCAAATGAGTTTTGAAACAATCGTCCTCTCAGGTGCTCGTGCAGCTAATCCTCACGGTATGCCAGAAGATGTCAAAATCCAAGACAATAAACTCTTGCTCTTTGACCTCGGTGTTATGAAAAACGGCTACGCTTCGGATGCTACCCGTACCATCTCTATCGGTAAACCTTCTGATTTTGATGCTGATATCCACAAAATCGTGCTTGAAGCACAAATGGCTGCCATGGACTTCGTCAAACCTGGTGTATCTGCACTTGAAATTGATAAAGTGGCCCGCGATGTAATTACTAAAGCGGGTTATGGCGAATACTTTGTTCACCGTCTTGGACATGGTATCGGTATGGATGTACATGAATTCCCATCTATTGGTGGTTCTGAAGACATCATCATCGAGGAAGGCATGTGCTTCTCTGATGAACCAGGTATTTATATCCCAGGTAAGGTTGGCGTACGTATCGAGGACTGTCTCTATGTCACTGAAACTGGATGCGAACCTTTAACTAAAACAAATAAAGAATTGATGATTTTCTAAAATCGTCTTGAAATAAAAAGCATTGCGGTGCAATATTATTAAGAAAAGCCACTGATTACGAATCAGTGGCTTTTATTCTCAACGTTTACCTCAAGAATAACAAGGGGATAAACAAATCCAAAGCAAATACCAACTTGTCTTTTGAGCGTACTGCCGCTTTTAACATATAATTTTTCAAGCAGTCAAACCCATCGTACAGCAAGGGATGCATTTCCATGTTGCTCGGAGAAATCAATCTGTCTTGAAGTCTTTTTATTCACAGCTTTCTTGGATTACTGGCCGATGATAATAACGGGACGGACACCACCCTCACTCGCTATGTGCCCTGCCCCAATTTGGCCGTGAAGCTCACCAAATCGGGGAGCTCTACCATACACTAACCAATGAAGACTATTTTCTATAGATTGAGTACGCGTCCACCACCAGCTGTTACGTGCACCTGCACGTAAAAAAATGTTCGGGAAAGGACCTGTTTCGGTAGACAGGTGCACAACATCCGCCAATGAAAGCGCAAAGGCTTGTGGCGTGCCAGAGCTATTCACAGCTGTTCTATCTGCTCTGGCAGCGTCAAATACAGGATTTGTTGCCCAGCCTGCAGGTAACCAACGGTGTCCTCCTTCCCAAGAAGAATGTACGTCACCCCAGAAAACGTGCGGTACTACCGCTGGTATAGACACAGGTTGAACCCTGCCCTGAACCTCAGCGTCAAGGCCACTGAACCAGTTGCTCAGGACTTGGGGTTGCTCGGTGAAAGTTGTACCACGAATAGATTCGTGACGGATAATCATATGGTTACCGTTACCCATATCTTCAAGGTAGAGGTACTCCTCCCCTGCCATAGTAAAGACACGGCCAGGAAGCATAGTGTCAAAGTTAAAAGATGACGGTGGAGCATCAATATCGGCACGTGCATTTGTTGTCCCCTCATCATTCATCGAGTTGTTCTTAATTCCTGTAAGGAAAGCCTCTAAGCGGCTGTCGCCACCTGGGAGAAATTCCTCACTATTATCGGGGCTGATCAATTGACTGTCCACATGGATACCATAATAATAACTGCCGTTAAAGACTGTATCTTCAATGGCCTCCGTCAGCTCTGCGGCATCCAGAAGATAAGAGCTAGCCTGTCCGGGCTCCAAGAGTGAGGCCCAAGAGGCCCAGCCTGTGGTGTGGTCCACCACCCAGAAGTCACCGATTTGTTGGTAGGGGAGGAGATTAGACCACTGTTCAATGGTCATTGGGGCACGTTGTTGGCGCAGGTTTTGTGCGGCTTCATTTTCAATGGTAGCCCCCGGCCATATCCCTGCACTGTTATCAAAGGTGTCGTTTTCAGACCAGTAAGCATCTGTACCATCCCCAGGATGAGTGGTGCCATCGGTTGTCCCATCTGTTGCTCCTGCGCCTGCGATATAGTCCCGGGCATGACCGGCAGCTGCGGTCCTTAGGTCTAAGTTGTCATGGTTGAAGGTTGGCATGTACCATGGGGCTGTCTCTCCTTCACGGCTCCAGCCAAAGGTCAGCTGAGCGTAGCGGTTAAAGGCGCTGGAGTTTCCCGTATCGGCACGCTGATTGATATTGTTTGCGCTTGGGATCCAGGTGATCCAAGTCGCTAAGTTGTTGAGTTCACTGCCAGCAACGAGGGGTGTAAAGTCCTCTTCTCCTCGTTGATACTCCAAGAACTCGGACAGGCGGATACGGGCCATGATGGGACGTTCGCCATAGTTTTCCACAAAGACATCCTTGTTTTCGGTGTCTCTGTTGTAGTAGTCGTGGACACGCCCTCCCACATTGACCTGTACAGTGTTTTCTCGGTCATTGATGGCTTGTTGGTTGAAGGCCTGGAAGGCCATGGTCCCGCCAATTAGGCCAAGCAAGGAGAGGAGAGCAATGTTCCGTAGTTTACGTTTCTTTTCTGGTGTCATAATAATACCTTTTTCCTTTCTTTATGATTCTTTATTATTTTTTTCTTTACTTCTCTTAGCCTGACGCTCAGCACTAAGGTCAGAGGACGGAAAAAACGCTCCAGTGGTCCAGAGCGTTTTGGGGCAAGCAAAAAGAGGCGGTTATCTACCGCGTGCTGTGCTGTGCTGTGCTGTGCTGTGCTGTGCTGTGCTGTGCTGTGCTGTGCTGTGCTGTGCTGTGCTGTGCTGTGCTGTGCTGTGCTGTGCTGTGCTGTGCTGTGCTGTGCTGTGCTGTCTGATTATAAGTCATAGCGTTTCCCTCGTCAAGTCTTTTATTACATATATCTAAGAATGCTTCTTATTTAATTCTAACATTTGTAGTTTTAATGTCAAAATGATTTCAATAGAGTTTCATTTGTATGAGACTTCTTACGAGGGGAAACAAAAAAGTTCCAACAGCATTTACAGTGTTGGAACTTTTTATTTTTCTTTACTTAAGGGCATTGCCCTGATGTACTTTTTTGTTATGCCTTAAAGTCTCGGTTTCTTAGGACAAGCACCTTGGTTTCAATCTGCTTGATTGTGTCTTTGAAGACTGTATCACTTTGACCTGTGGGATCCTCTAGACCCCAATCTTCTCGATAATTACAGGGAAGATAAGGACAGTCCACATTACACCCCATAGTAATCACAATATCCACAGGTGGAATATCCTGTAGCAACTTTGAAGCTTGCGTTTTTTCCATATCTATATCATAGATTTCTTTCATCAAACGGACAGCATCTTGATTGATTTGTGGCTTTTTCTCAGTCCCTGCAGAATAAAACTCAAACTTATCCCCAGCTAATTTTTTCCCTAGAGCTTCAGCAATTTGTGAACGGCAAGAATTATGCACACAGATAAATGCGATTTTGAGCATAGCAATCTCCTCAACTATTTTTACATATTATACACTATTTTTATCCCTTACTCCTACAAATTGTACGAAATTTATGAAAATGAGTGCTGGTATTTAGCTCTTTCGACAGGACTTCCTCAAAGCTCAAGAAATGAGAATAGTGAATAATGTATTATAGAAAAAAGTCGAGAAAAATAAATTTCTCGACTTTTTTCAGTAGGTCTGTTATCCCGAAAGAAATTGGTGCTTTATCCGAAGTCGGTAGGTAAACCTTTACCATTTCCGAAGAAATAACCTGTTTTATTATTTATTGTTAATAAATAACTACCGTCTGGACGATACAAGTTGAAATATCCTGCAACCTGTCCAGCCATATAACCAGAGGTCATTGTGTGAATAGCTACTGGCAAAAGAATGAAGTCATTGCCAGAGATATAGCCACGCTGACGTGCAATATTTAAGACTTTATCTCTGATTCCTGGATTCCAAGTGAAAGCTGGATCTTGAGGATTGAGATTGGCTTGGGGTTGAACACGCGCATTCGAGTTATCCGGCGTAGCCCCTGTCGGGTTTTGTGCGCCATCCGCTGCTACAACTGTTGAAGACGAAGCTCCACCTTGTGCTGTATTTTTACCTGCTTGTTGCTGTGTTCCTGCTCCCGTTGTTCCACCTGGTGTATCAGTAGAAGCTGAGTTTCCTGCAGCTTGACCTGAGGTTTGATTGGCGGGTTGAGTAGCAGCATTATTTTGCGCCGCTGCAGCTTGCTCTTCTTTCGCTTTCGCCTCGGATTGCTGTGTTTTAGCCAAGTTGATGGCTTGAGCCAGTACTTTATTCAGCTTCTCATTTTCAGTTTTTGGAACCGCTGGTATACTTACTGCTGCTTTTACTTGAGCTTCTTTATTTAGTTCGCCGTCTACAATGGCGGATTTATTAAAGAGGGCGTTCACTTTTTCAACGGCTTTTATTTGTGTTTCAAGCGCATTTACCTTGGCTTCGGCAGTATCAAAGTCGCTTCCTTTTAATGTTTTTAGCTTATTTTTCAAGGCTGACAACTGATCAAAATTAGAATTCTTCAGAACTTGATGATCGGCGTCAGTGAAAAATTCATCGTAAGCCTTATTAAAAGCATTTAAGTTCGCTTTGTTTTCCACAGCGGCTTGATTGACTGCTTTTTCATTATTATTATGATTATAGAGTGCATATCCTGCACCTCCAGCAGCCAAAAGAACCAGTGCACAGAGCCCAATAATCAAAGGTCTCTTATCTTTCTTTTTCTTTGGTTGTTCTTCTTGTGCAGAAGTTTCAGACTCCACTGCTGATGTAACAGGTAAGGGTGTTGGCACTGTTTCACCGGCAACAGGTGTTTTTTCTAGAGGCACAACAATGTCTTCTTGTGGAAGCTGTGCCTCTTCGACAGGTGCACTTTCCTTTTCCTCGTCTTTGACATTTTCTTCTGCTTCTATTGAGTTTTCCAGTTCCTGATCATCCGTCGAAACTGGCTCTTCTGTAGGGCTTGTTTCCGCAAACTCTTCTTTTGACTCAGGAACTTGATTGGAAAGTTCTGGGAAATCTTGTGCTTGACTTTCTGTTTCTTCCGCTTGCTTAGACGCGCTTTCCTTCTCTGCATCTTCTACCGATACAGGGACCACAGGAGGCACATCATCCGCAATTTCTACTTCATCAAACTCTGACTTATTCTTTTCTTTGAAGTTTGCCTCTTTAGAGGGAGTAACTTCATCTGATTCAGGTGTTTCAGTATGCTCAGCTTCTGGAGCTGATGCCTCTGAACCCTCATCTGCCTTTACGTCAGAGTTTTCTTCAAGCGCAGTCACTTCTTCCTCAGAATCAGCAGCTTCTTCTTGATCCATTTTCTTACGCTCAGTTTGGATATATTTTTCTAAGGCCTGATTTTTAACAGCTTCAATTTCTCCACGATGTTGACGGATGTATTTGTCAAGTACGCTTTCGCTTTCGCTATTTTCTTTATCTACCCTTTGGGCTTTTTTTACAATTTCGCCTACAGTGAAATCTGAGACATCGCCCAGTTTTAAGACTTTTTCGCCAGAATTTTTGATATTTTTATCTTTTTCTTCTGTCATTTAGATCTCCATAGCATTTGCTTATTTTTTTATTCTTTTTCCAAAATATTGATACAAGTCTGTACGCAATGTTCCGTTATAGAGTTTACGCTTTTTCGTTGCTTTCGCACCGTAATGTGTTTCAAAAGCAATGTCACTTGTCAGAATATATTTGCTCCAAGTTTCGAGTGGCGCAAAAGTTGCACCCATCTCTTTATAGAGCCCTGCAACTGAATCTTCATCGCCCAAACGCTCTCCGTATGGAGGGTTCGATACAATAACCCCATCAAGGGCATCTGTATGAAAATCTTGCAGACGCATCTGTTTATATTTTATCACATGGTCAAGTCCAGCTGCAAGTGCATTTCCTTTTGCAATTTCAATCATGCGACCATCAATATCAAACCCTTGAATATCAAGTTCTAAATCTTTGCGTACAGCTTCTTTTGCTGCTTGGCGTACTTCTGCAAAAATCTCTGGTTTCATCCATGACCATGCTTCGCAGGCAAACTTGCGGTTCAATCCTGGTGCCATATTGAGTGCCAACATAGCAGCCTCAATCGTAAATGTTCCTGAACCACAGGTCGGATCAACAAACATACGTTTAGGATTTGCGAGCCAGTTTGTTAACATAATGATTGCTGCAGCCATATTTTCCTTTAATGGCGCATCGCCTTTTTCAACACGATAGCCACGTTTAAAGAGTGAATCCCCAGTGGTATCAATCATTACCGTTGCATTATCCTTATGAATCGCAATCTCGATGGAGAAGCTTGCACCATTTTCTGGGATAGGTACGCCTTCTGGACGATGATAAGCCTTTTGCAATTTCTTCACAATAGCTTTTTTAGTAATCCCTTGCACACTTGGCTCATTATGTAAAGTTGATTTTACAGACTTTGCTTTGCTTACAGGAAAGGCTGAACCAAAAGGAATATACTCTTCCCAATCAAGCGCATATACATTTTCAAAGAGTTCATCAAACGTACGCGCCTTAAATTCCCCAACAACAATCTTTACACGATCTGCTGTACGTAGCCAAGTATTTGCTTGAGCAATTGTTCTTGTATCTCCTGTAAAAAAGACACGAGAACGATCGTCAATCGTAACATTTTCGACTTCCATATTGCGTAATTCACGAGCCACTAAACTCTCAAGACCTGCTGCAGCAGTCGCCATCAGCTTAAAATTATTTTTCATTTATTCCTTTGTTTCTTTCTAAAAAAAGCTGGGACTAGCCCAGCGTGTCATACAGTTTTCTATAAGCCATGTTTTGTTCAGGTCTTGCGACCGTCGATAACCATCTGTCTGGGGAAGAAAACTTCCCCCTCGACCACGCCTTCAATTCGGCTAGTCAAGTGCCCCGACCATAAGTTTGGGTTGCTCGCTTGAGGGGTTTACCACGTTCCAATCTTACCGTTTCCAGTAAGTCTCGTCTCTTTGGCACTTTTACAGAATACTCATGCATATCAAAAGACTTAGCACTTTCTTCAGCCGTTAGGCATGACACTCCTACCTTGGTTTATTGTTTCACCAAGCACAAACACTACGGGCATCGCAGCCCGTGCGAGCATGGACTTTCCTCATGATACCAAAGGTATCACGCAGTTATCCAAAAACTGTTTTTTCATTTCATTAAATTATGAAGTCAGCTTTAAGCTTCTTCACTTGAAGCACTTCCAGGACCAAAAACAGCTTGTTCCAAACGGTTAATACGTTTAAGAAGCTCAAAGTTACTTGGTTGTCCAATTTCTGTTTTTGGTTTGTTGATTCGGCTTGAAACTACGCGACTCATGTTATCCAAACGTTGTGTTTCTTCCAAGTTTGCTTGGTTAGGACGACTTGCTTGAGATTCAAGTTCTACGATTTTTTTCTTCAAAAATTCGTTTTCTTCTTGCAAGCGTAATACTTCTGCTTGAAAAGCTTCGTAATCTTGAATGACGTCATCGAGGAGCTCGTCAACTTCTTCTTTATCATAACCACGCATTTTTGTTCCAAAGTCAGCTTCATAGATATCTTTAGGTGTAAATTTAAATGTTGCCATATCGTCCTCTTTTATCATTTCATATCAAAGTTTTATCATCTTTAATCATAGCAGAATTTTTTTTATTTTTCAAGTCAATTCTCCACGGTAAATTCTCCGGAGAAACGGCTTATTATAAGTCTTTCAAAGCTAACTTAATCAAGGCTAAATCAAACAAATAATTTGCATCTACTCCTGAACTTTTTATTTTATAATCAAGCTCAATGAGGGACAATAGAGCTTGCGCCAGAAAGCTTTCCTGCATGTTGCGTACTTGCTGGTTTGCGAGCTTCACACGGTAGGGATGAATTTTAAGATAAGACGTTTGTTTCTGTTCATTCCATCCTTTATTTTGCATCAGTTTTACCTGATAATAAAGCCGGAAGGAATTTGTCAAGATAACTAATATCTTGATTAACTCCTCACCTTGCAACGTCAAATCATGCACTAAATCACGTGCTTGATTCACCTCACTCTTCAAAATCAAGTCGGTCAGCAGAAAAATATTATCTTGGAGCGATTTAGGAACCACTTTTTCGACATCATCAAGAGTGATTTCTCTTTCTCCCACATATGTTTTTAACAAGGCGATATTTTGCTTGATGACTGGAAAAGAAAAATTTGATTTTTCAAATACTCTTTGAAGAATATTGCCAGAAAGGCCTGTATCTGCAAAGACGCGACTTAACTCTTGAGGTTTCAGTTCCTGTGCTTCTAATAAAGTGGCTTGTGTCTTTAGCTTTTTCGTAAGTTTCAGTCGACTGTCTAACTTCCCATGTAAGATAAGAATCAGCTGTGTCGTTTCGACAGGATCGTTCAAAAAATTTTCAAATCGTGCCGTCTGTTTTTCATCAAAAACAGCTTTTTTTACTGTTTTAAGATTGGTAAGGTTTTCTAAAATAACCAGCTTTTGCTCCACAAAGAAAGGCAGACTCTCTAGCTCTTCCAAGGCAAGATTCGCATTGGCACTATTCAAGTCAAAATAAGCTTGGCCTAAATCTGTACTGTCAAAATGAACATCATTTAACAGTCGACTTTTTAGTTCCTGGACAAGGTCCTCTTCCTCACCGTAAAGCACCAATATTTGAGGCAAACCTGCTTTTTTTATTTTTTCTAATTCTTCAAAAGCGCTCATGCTTCGTCAAACTCCTGTCCTTCTAAAAACTCTCCATCTTTGGTAACGAGAACTTTTCGTGGTGTTGTACCTTTGGCTGGTCCGACAATACCTGCTGCCTCCAGTTCATTCATCAGATCGGAAGCACGGTTGAAACCGACTTTAAGCGCACGCTGCAATTGAGCTGTCGAAGCTTTTTGAGCGGAAATAACCATATTACGTGCTTCTTCAAACAGTGGATCAGCTGAATTTGATGGCGCTGCTGTCCCACGGCTGCTGTCTTCCTCCGCTTCACCTGGGTCAAAGCTTTCATCATAGTCCGCTTGAGATTGATTTTTAATAAAGCTCACTACCGACTCAACATCAGCATCTGATAAGAAGGCGCCTTGTAAACGTACCGGATGATTTTCATCAATGGGTTTAAAGAGCATATCCCCACGTCCCAAGAGTTTTTCTGCACCATTTGTATCAATAATTGTACGAGAATCCGTCCCACTGGATACGGCAAAAGCGACACGTGAAGGCACATTGGCCTTGATCAGGCCAGAAATGACATCCACGGATGGACGTTGCGTTGCTAAAATCATATGGATACCCGCTGCACGTGCTTTTTGACCAAGGCGGATAATCGCGTCTTCAACTTCCTTGCTGGCTACCATCATCAAGTCGGAGAGTTCATCGACAATGACCACAATCAATGGCAATGTTTGATATTTTTCATTCGACTGGGCATTGTATTTTTCTATTTTTTCATTATAACCTGCAATATTACGTACTCCTGCTTGACTAAAGAGCTCGTAGCGGTTTTCCATCTCATCTACCACTTTTTGTAAGGCACGTGAGGCTTTACGTGGATTCGTTACCACAGGAATAAGGAGGTGAGGGATATCATTATATACAGAAAGTTCCACCATTTTAGGATCGACCATCAAGAATTTAACTTCACTGGGCAGAGCTTTCATCAGGATAGAGGTGATAATCCCATTTACAGCGACCGACTTCCCTGAACCTGTAGAACCCGCTACAAGTAAGTGAGGCATACGTGTCATATCAAAGGTACGAATCGTACCATCTAAAGCTTTTCCTAAAGGCAGCTCAAGTAAGCTGTTCGTTTTGGGTTGGGCATTTTCCCAAAGTTCTCGGAAGCCAACGGTCGCAACTTCGCTGTTAGGAATTTCGATACCGATCAAGGATTTCCCAGGTATCGGTGCCTCAATCCGCACATCCTTTGCAGCAAGTGCTAAAGCTAAATCATCTGATAAGTTGACGACACGCGAAACTTTAACCCCAGTAGCTAACTTAATTTCGTACTTGGTAACAGATGGCCCTACAACAGCGGATTCAACTGTCGCTGAAATCTTGAAGGATTCCAATGTTCGCTCTAGGATTTGAATGTTCTTGCGGACATTTTCTCGTTCTCCCGCTTGGTTTTTTGTTGGAATTTCCTCCAATAAATCAATCGTCGGAAGTTGATAAAACTCATTGTCAACCGAACGTTCAAAACTGATTGGCTCTTGGTCGTCCTCCGTTTCGTCTTGCGGTTGCATGGTTTCTGTTTCTTGTGTAGGGGATGCTGGCGTATCAGCAATAGCTATAGGAATGTCGGAAAAGTCGGCAGCTGCATTTTCTTCAAACACGGGTTCGCTTGGGAGAGGCACTTCTTCTGTTTCCATCGCACGTAAGTTTCTTTCAGCTTCTTCCTGAGCTCTGGCTTTCTCTTCTAAAAGGGCGGCTGCACGTTTAGCTTCCGCACGGTCTGCCATACGCGTACGTGTTTCGCTAATATTTCTTTTAAGAAAAATACGTAGGCGTGCAAGCAAAGCAGGTGCCATAAGATACAATGCGACAAGCCACAAAATGGCCACAATGATATAAACGCCTATTACGGAAAAGAGGGCTTTGGCTGGGCCAAAAAACACATCTCCTAAAAAACCACCCCCGAGAAAATGTGTCACCTGTCCTTTTTTCAGATCAGACATCGCTAAAACTAAAGCATTTTTGTTGGGAGTAAGGGCATCAAATCGCGCATGAAAAACAAGAAGAAGTCCAAAGAAAAAGAGAGCGAGTCCAGGTAGGAAGCGTTTATTTTCACGGAAGAAATCCTTTTTGAAAACCGCCATAAACATAATGAATAAAACGATTAATAAAAAGGTGATTGCTAATGTTCCTACAGCCAGTCGGGTGACATTATATAAAAAGACACCAAACAAGCCCAAACGTGCTAAAGCAAATAAAATGACAATTAAGCTCCCAAAAAAAGCCGCCATTTTTTTATTCGCCGTCCAAAATTTAGTATTTGACTTTTTAGCCTGTGTTTTCTTTGCTGTTGAACGCTTCGCTTTTGGTTTTGATTTACTTTTTGTTTTTCTTTTTGCGGGCATGTTATTTCTCTGTTCTAAAACTTAATATTACTCTTTATTGTAACATTTTACAGGCTTATCTTTCAATACTGGCTTTTAAGACATGAAAAAGCCGAAAGCTTTTGCTTTCGACTTTTGTCTTACTTTATTATTTTACAACCATAACATTACATGGTGCATGGTTAACAACATAACTTGCAGTTGAGCCTACAAGTACACGGTCAATAGCGCCTTTACCTGTTGAACCCATAACGATCAAGTCAATATCATTTTCCTCAGCAAAGTCAACGATTTCTTTTTTAGGAGAACCACTCACTTGGAAAGCTTTGTACTCAACTTTGTCACCAATAAGTTTCCCAGCTTCATCAAGGATTTCTGCGGATTGTTTTTCTGCTTCTTCCAAAACGGCTGGCATGATGTAAGCTGTACCATAAAGTTGTGCTACATCTTTAGCATGTACGACAAACAAAGATGCTTGGTTTCTTTTAGAAATCTCAATTGCTTCTTGGATAGCCTGATTGGCTTGGTCAGATCCATCTACTGCGACTAAAATATTTTTGTAATTTTCTCTCATTGTAAACGCCTCCTTTTTCTTTATTATAAGATATTTTCATATTAAAGTCCAATAAAAAGTTTAAAATTTTCGTTTTTTATCACTTTTTTCTCATTGAACCGGTTTGCATTCCTATTATTTAGCTTAATAAATCTATCATACCTGAATAGCCGAGCTGTTTGGCATAATCTAAGGCTGTTAAATTATTGTTGTCTCGTAATTCAGGGTTTGCTTTATATTGCAAGAGGGTCTTCACGATTTCTTGATAGTGTACTGAACCATCTCTCAAAGCAACTGCTTCAATCAGTGCTGTGTACCCATAATTGTTTTGATGATCAATATCAACTCGACCATCTTTTAATAACAATTTTACGTTTTCTAAATGCCCTTTTTCAGCTGCTGGAATTAAAGCATTTCCTCCAAAGCGGTTATAGACTTTTTGATTAGGTTTACTGTGTTGTAAAATATACCGCAGGATTTCGGTTTTACCTTGGGCCGCTGCATAAAGGTAAGGCGAATCTTGAATATGGTCTTGTAAATTAACATCTGCTCCATTATCTATCAATAACTGAGCGAGGGCAACGTTATTTTCATGTGTCGCGATAAGTAAAGGCGATTCTCCCTTTGCATTTCTTTCATTAATATCTGACTGACCAGCTTTGATACTTTTTTCAATTTCAGATAAATTCTTCTTTTCTGTTACAGCCTCTAGAACTTTCATCGGTTTGACCTCCTCTTTTTTCGAAGTTGCCTTTTCGTTTGTGGATGCTTCCTTTTGTGAAGTCGAAATCGCACTGCTTTGTTTAGCTTTGGCTTCCCGAGCACTTGGATTGTCTTGTTTGGAACAGCCTCCTAAGAGAACAAGGGCTAGTCCAGAGAGAAGCAAATATTTTCTCAAAACAAACACATCCTTTCGTTTCATTCTATGCTTATATGCCCATCTTAACATTTATCGTATATTATTTAAAAAATTCTGACTTATAACTTTCAGGGTAGTTTTGAAATAATTCAGTATAGAACTTTCGAAAATAAGATTATTAACAATAACATCCTCTATTGTGATACAATGAACTTATGGAAAATATAAACGCTTACAAGGCCTTAGCCTTTTTTGACCTTGATGGAACTTTACTTAACAGCCAGAGCCAACTAGATACTGATGTCATCGACGCTATCCACGAAATTCGGCGGAATGGTGTCCTTCCTTTCATTGCCACAGGGCGTGGACATTTTGAACTTGACAATATCATGGAGGCTACTGGCATCACCGGTGCTGTTGCTATGAATGGACAGTATATTGTTTTAGATGGTCAAACGATATACAAGGATCCTATTTCAATTGAAAATATTGAAAAATTACACACGTTAGCGATTGAACAAGACGAAGCATTGGCCTTTTATGGTAAAGAAGGCTATTGGGTAGATCGTCATACGGATTTTGTCCGTGAAGCCTATGCTTATACACATATGCCGCTTCCTGAGATTGACCCCGAAGGCTACAAAACCGAGGAGGTCAACATGCTTTTACTCCTCACCGATAAGCTGTCACAAGTGGATTATTACAAAGCACAGATGCCCGAACTTAATTTCTTTATGAATGCTCCTACCTCAATAGACATTACAAATATCTCGACCAACAAAGGCACAGGAATTACACATGTCAAGGATGTTCTTAACTTTAAGGGAGAGACTTATGCTTTCGGGGACGGACGAAATGACCTCCATCTTTTAGCTGCTGCCGACCACGGTACAGCTATGGGAAATGCAGTGCCTGAACTCAAAGAAATCGCTGATTTTATCAGCACTAAAAATACTGAACAAGGTATTGTTAATGCCTTTAAACATTGGAACTTTATTTAGACACTAAAAAAGCAGAGCGTCCTCTAGACACACTGCTTTTTTTATTTTCTTATTTATCTGGTCAAATCAATACGCTTGCCCAGCTTGTCCATAATAATTGCCCCAATAAGCAAACTTGCAAATTCACCTACAGCTAATGTAAACCAGGTCCAGAAGAAAGGCATTCCGAAAAGAAAGTGCATTTCCAAAGCGATAGTGACCATACTGATTGAGAAAAATATTGCAAAGTAGAAAAAGGCTTTATTGAGTTGACCATTGAAAAAATACTGTTTCATATAGCGTTCAAAAAGCATCACTCCTAAAGTCAAGAAGATAAGCGTTGACAGGCCACCTACGATAACATCAATCCAAGTAAAACTGAGGAAGTTCGAAATCATACATCCAATAGTCACAGCAATAATATATTTTTTATTAAAGAAAGCGGTAAAGTTAAGCATTTCTGAAATTCTAAATTGCATAGGACCATATGAAATGGCGTTGAGTGGCGGCGTCATCGTAAGGACAACGTAAAGAGCAGCAACAATGGCAATTGTCACCATGTCGTAAACAGTAGATTTTTTCAATTTTTTTCTCCTTTAGCGGCTGAATACCGCCTGTAATATGCTCAGGCAAAGGTTAAAAGTCCTGAGGATTGCTGATAAATTGCAACTTGTATATTATATCAATTTTCTGGAAGAATGAAAAGACTTCTCTGGAATATAAAAAAACTCATCTTTGAAAGAATGAGTTTTTATTTAATTGTCCAACCGCCATCAATGGGAACCACTGCCCCCGTCAAATAGGAACTTTCTGGACTGGCTAGAAAAAGAGTCAAATCAGCAACTTCTTGAGGTTTTGCCCAACGCTTTGCTGGTGTTTCTTCTGCTACCCATTTTGCCATTTCACCATTATTTTCAGTAAAATCCTTGGCGTTCATCGGTGTATCAATGGCGCCAGGAGCTATACCTGCAACTTGGATACCATGCGGCGCTTCATCTAGAGCAAGTTGCTTTGTAAAACCAACAATAGCATGTTTGCTTGCTGTATAGGCAATGCCTCCACCACCGGCAACTAAACCAGCAACTGAAGCCATGTTGATGATTACACCAGACTTTTGTTTTTTCATTTGAGGCAAAAAGGCAGAAGTCATGAGGAACATACTGTCAAGATTGGTGGTTAGAATTTTTTTCCAAAGTGAAAAGTCCGTGTCTTCCATCGTACGATAGCCGTCCAGTTGACCGGCAGTGTTGAGTAAAATATCCACTTTACCTACCTGAGTTGCCAATTGTGCCACCTGTTCAGGGCAGGAAACATCACAGATAATGCTTTTAAAATCCGCAGTGAATTTTTGTAAGTCCACACCAATAACTTCTGCGCCTGCTTGCATAAAGGCTTGAGCTTGTGCTTGACCAATACCGCTAGCAGCTCCTGTTACAAGAACCTTTTTTCCTTTAAATTTTTGATTAGTCATTCACTAGAATCCAGTCTGTCGCTAATACGTCACAAGGTGTAGGGGCCCACATGCTAAAGCCTTCGCCTTCGCCTGTGACATTGATTAGAAAGTAAGGTGTAACTTGCAGCTTTTCACCGTTATCAAGTGTAATACTGTCATACAAGGCCACATAGTTTTCGGCGCCTCCCCATCCTGTGCGTACTATTTTTTTACCAGCTTTAAGTTCTGGAAGAATTTCTTCAAATGTCATCTTTAATCCCTTTCTGAAACGGAGTCTCTCTTCTTATATTTGTAGTGTTTTAATTTTAACATTTTGTTCTTTATTTTATCATTTTTTGTTTCAGCTTGACAAGAAGCCGTGCTTCAACTAGAATGAAGCTATGAAAAATACAGAAAATAATCAAAAAATCGTTATCATCACCGGTGCATCAAACGGCATGGGTTATGAAGCTGCCAAAACTTTTGCTCAACGTGGCTGGCAGGTTTATGCTGGCGCACGTCGTGTTGAAAAAATTCCAACTGATGAGGGGATTATCGCCCTAAAACTTGATGTTACGGATAGCAAAAGCAATCACAACTTTGTCCAACATGTCATCGATCATGCAGGACGAATCGATGTGTTGATCAATAATGCCGGCTATGGTGAGTATGGTCCAGCTGAAGAAATTCCCATGGAAAATATCCGCAAGCAATTTGAGACGAATTTCTTTGGGGCTGTAGAATTGACACAGCTGGTTCTTCCTGTCATGCGTCAACAACAGTTTGGACGAATCGTTAATATTTCAAGTATTGGTGGAGATGTCTACATGCCTCTAGGTGCTTTTTATCATGCGACGAAAGCAGCCTTGCAACAATGGTCTGATGTTCTTGATACGGAAGTTAAAGCTTTCGGTATTCGATCTATCGTTGTACAACCCGGCGGTACTGCTTCCAACTGGAGCACCATCGCTATGGAAAATGCCGAAAAAAATCTTCACCCCAACAGCCCTTACCAACCTTTAGTTCAAACTGTGCGTGCAGCTCTCAGTAGCAACTTTGGGAGTTCAGCTACTTCGGCGGATTTGGCACAAGTTTTTTATAAGGCTGCAACAGATAAGAAAGCTCAAGCCCGTTATTATCATTCATTTATGGACCGTATGATGGTACACACAGCACGTGCGCACCCTAAACTTTATATTAAATTTTTTAATTTCGGATTGAAACAAATGGGCAAACGTAAAAAATAAAAATAGAGAGCATATCTTGCTCTCTATTTTTATTACCCAATTAATGAACCGGCAGGTACATCAGCAGGTGCTTCGAGCACGCGCAACTTGCCATCAAATTCAGCGGAGAGAATCATCCCTTGACTGACATATTTCTTCATCATTTTACGTGGTTTCAAATTCGCCACGATTTGTAATTTTTTACCGACGAAGTCTTGCTCGTTAGGATAAAATTCTGCAATCCCTGACAAGATTTGACGTGGTTCTTCGTCACCTGCATCTAATTTGAAGCGAAGCAGACGATCTGAACCCTCAACACGGCTGACTTCCAAAACTTCAGCAACTTTCAATTCAATCTTTTCAAAATCATCAAACTTAATTTCTGGTAAAGTGAGATTGAGTTTAACATCCTCTGGTACCCATTCTTTTTCAGGAAGCTTTCCACCAGCCATCTGTAACTTGATGTATTCCACTTCTTCTTCCTTATCCAAACGAGGGAAGACAGGTTCACCTTTTTCTACAACTTTATGCGTAAATTCGTAACCGAAAGCTAAATCTTCTAAAGAGAACTCTTCTTCAGTTAAGCCTAATTGACCAAAAATTTTCTTGCTTGTTGCACGCATGAAAGGTTGCAAGAGTGCCGCAACAACACGAAGATTTTCTGCTAAATGATAAAGCACATTATTAAGCTTGTCTTTGTCATCTTCTGATTTTGCAAGAACCCAAGGCGCTGTTTCATCAATGTATTTATTTGTACGTGAGATAAGAACCCAAACTTCATTTAAAGCAACATTGAATTCAAATTTATCCATAGCGGTGTGGAATTTTTCCAAAGTTTCAGCAAGGACTGTTTCCAAGGCAGCATCAAATTCTGTTGTTGCATCATTCTTAACCAGAACGCCATCATTGTATTTGTTGACCATAGCGACTGTACGATTGAGGAGGTTGCCGAGGTCATTTGCCAAATCATAGTTAATACGGTCGATAAAGTCTTCTGGTGAAAAGACACCATCAGAACCAAAAGGCAATGCGCGCATGAGGTAATAACGTACAGGGTCTAAACCATAACGATTAACCAACATATCAGGATAAACGACATTTCCTTTAGATTTGGACATTTTACCGTCTTTCATCACCAACCAGCCATGACCGAAGACTTGTTTAGGAGGTTGCATGCCCAAAGCATGAAGCATGATTGGCCAGTAAATGGTGTGGAAACGTACGATTTCTTTTCCGACCATATTCACACCCGGCCAGAATTTATCCAGTTTGCTGGTATCATCTGAACCATAGCCTAAGGCAGTCACATAGTTAAGCAATGCATCAAGCCAAACATAAACCACGTGTTTCGGATTGGACTTCACAGGGATACCCCAAGTGAAGGTCGTACGGCTTACAGCTAAGTCTTCCAAGCCCGGTTTGATGAAATTGTTAATCATCTCATTTTTACGAATCTCAGGTTGGATAAAATCTGGATGTGATTCGTAATAACTTAAGAGCCAGTCCGCATACTTGCTCATACGGAAGAAATACGACTCTTCTTCGACCCATTCCACTTCGTGACCTGATGGCGCTTTACCACCTATTACTTTCCCGTCTGCATCATGGTAAACTTCTTCCAACTGTGTTTCAGTAAAGAACTCTTCATCAGAAACAGAATACCACCCCGCATATTTATCCAAGTAGATATCATCTTGTGCCAGAAGTTGTTCAAACGCCTTTTGAACGGCTTCTTCATGATATTTATCTGTTGTACGGATAAATTTGTCATAAGAAATATCCAACATTTTCCACAGTTCTTTAACATCTTCCGCCATTGGGTCCAAATATTCTTTGGGTGTCATTCCCAACTCTTCAGCCTTACGTTGAATTTTCATGCCATGTTCATCAAGACCTGTTAAATAAAACGTATCAAAGCCCATCAAACGTTTGTAACGTGCGAGAACATCACAAGCAATTGTAGTGTAGCTTGAGCCGAGATGTAATTTCCCTGAAGGATAATAAATCGGCGTTGTGATATAAAAGTTTTTGTTTTCAGTCATTTTTTTCTCCTAATTCGTGCCCTAATGAAAGCCACTTGATTAGTATTTTTCCAATTGTAGATTGAAAAAAGCCTTGTTTCTATTATAGCATATCCTTTTCAAGTAATTCTTATTCTAAATAAGATTTACTGATTTTTCGCTAAAATAAATTTACTCACAGTTTCCCTTGTTGATTGCCAACCGATAAGGTATGTTATAATTAAGCTAATAAAGACAAAAGGATTTTATTATGACTTACAAATTTATCTCATGGAATATTGATTCGTTGAACGCAGCATTGACGGGGACTAGTGATCGTGCAGCTCTTTCGATGGCTGTGGTTGAACAGCTTGCCTCAGCTGAAGCAGATGTTATCGCTATTCAAGAAACCAAGCTCAATGGCGACCTCAAAAAAACAAACAAAGTATTCGATGTTTTAGCTAGCCATTTCCCAGACTATGAAATTGTTCATCGTATCAGTACACCACCTGCACGTAAAGGTTACTCAGGAACGATGTTTCTTTATAAGAAAAGTTTGCCTGAGCCAATCATCACCATGCCTGAAATCGGAGCACCAGAGCCCATGGATAGCGAAGGTCGTATCATCACCTTAGAATTCCCCGAGTTTTTCATCACGACAGTCTACACCCCAAATGCGGGTGATGGTCTTAATCGCTTGGATTTACGTGGGCAATGGGATGATCAATATCGTGCCTACTTGCAGATGCTTGACCTCCAAAAACCGGTCTTAGCATGTGGTGACTTTAACGCTGCTTACACTGAGATAGACCTTGCCAACCCTAAAGGAAACCGTAATTCTGCCGGCTTTACCGATCAAGAACGTGAAAAATTTGGTCTTTTATTAGCCGCTGGATTTACAGATAGTTTCCGTAAAATTCACGGCAATGTAGAAAGTTATTACGCGCCAGACCGCAGTATCTACACATGGTTTGCTCAACGTTCTCGTACAGCCAAAATCAATAATTCTGGCTGGAGAATCGATTATTGGCTTGTTTCTGACCGTATAGCCGAGCAGATTACACGCGCAGAACCCTTGGATTCAGGTGCCCGTCAAGATCACGTGCCCATCGTTTTAGAAATCAATATCTAAAAAGCACGACTTCTGTCGTGCTTTTCTTTCTTATTGAGCCAGCGCTTGATATGCTTCTTCCTTGAAACCTATCAAAACAATTTTATCGTCTTTAACCATCAGTGGGCGCTTAACCAGCATCCCATTGGAAGCTAAGAGTTCTGCTGCTTCATGCTCATTTAAATCCGCCAGTTTATCTTTTAAACCCATCTCACGATAAACCAAGCCACTGGTGTTGAAAAACTTTTTAACAGGGACCTCTGCAAACCATTTTTCAAATTGCTCAGCTGTTGGTGGGTTTAGCTTAATATCGATAGCTTTATAATCAATATCTAAATTATCCAAAGTCGCCTTTGCCTTACGGCAAGTTGAACATTTAGGATATTCATAAAAGTCGTACATTTGTCATCCTCCCTTGTTCTCTATTTTAACAAAAACTAGAGCCAAACTGCTCGTATTTATTACTTTTAAAGGACGATGTAATTTTAAAGAAAATAAATATTATGTTAAAATAAGATAAGAATATAAATTAAGGAGATAATTTTATGATTTGGTCACTTATTGTTGGTGCTCTTATTGGTATGGCCGCTGGAGCAATTACATCAAAAGGCTCAAGTATGGGCTGTATTGCAAATATCGTGGCAGGACTTTTAGGTTCGTTTGTCGGACAAAAGCTTTTAGGAAACTGGGGACCCCAATTGGCTGGCATGTCCTTAATCCCTTCAATCGTTGGTGCAATCATTGTCGTACTTGTAGCTTCTGCCTTATTTGGGAAAAAAGATGATTAAAACGTTCTATGAGCGTTTTTTTTTACAAAAAAACAAGCAATTATCCTTGCTTGTCTAAAATTAATATTTTCTAAAACGTTGGTAGCGGCTTTCTTGAAGCTCGTCCTCAGAAAGTTGTGCCAAGTTATTGAGTTCTTTTTCAATAATTGCTTTCAAGTTTTCCATGAGGTGTTCTTCTTGCACAACGCCCTCAATGATACCCATTTCGAGCTGATCTTCAGCTTTTATTTTCATCAAATCGGCTGCTTCATCACGACGTGAGCCATCTTTCCACAAAATCGTTGCAAAACCTTCTGGAGAAAGAACCGAATACATCGCATTTTCCAACATATAGACTTTGTTTGCGACTGCTAAAGCTAAAGCTCCTCCAGAGCCACCCTCACCAGTGATAAAAGTTAAAACTGGTACTTTCAAATCGGACATCTCAAAAAGGTTGCGCGCAATCGCTTCACCCTGCCCACGTTCTTCCGCTTCAATCCCGGGATAAGCTCCGGCTGTATTGACAAAAGTAATGATTGGACGCTTAAACTTTTCTGCTTGTTTCATTAATCGCAAGGCTTTTCGGTAGCCATTAGGACTCGGCTGACCAAAGTTGGTTGCTAAATTTTCTTCAAGATTTTTTCCTTTTTGAATACCAATGACGGTCACAGCTCTATCTTGAAAAGTCGCTATCCCCCCAACAATGGCTTCGTCATCTGTAAACTGACGATCGCCATGAAGTTCAAAAAAGTCCGTAAAAATTTCTGAAATAATTTCCCGTACTGAGACGCGGTCGTTAGCACGTGCTTTATTAATAATTTCTGCTATATCAGACATTTTTTACACCTCCGTGAAATTTCAAGAGTAAGGCTAATTTCTCACGCATTTCTTGACGTTTAACAATCGCATCGACAAAGCCATGTTTCAAGAGAAATTCTGCTTTTTGGAAATCATCAGGCAGCGTTTGTCGCACTGTCTGTTCAATCACACGTCGCCCTGCAAATCCAATCAAGGACTGAGGTTCAGCCAAGATAATATCGCCAAGCATGGCAAAAGAAGCTGTTACTCCGCCTGTTGTCGGATCCGTTAATACTGTAATGTAGAGTAATCCTGCATTAGAATACTTCTTGACAGCTGCTGAGATTTTTGCCATCTGCATCAAAGACATAATTCCTTCTTGCATACGTGCACCACCCGAAGCCGTAAAAATAACCACTGGAAGTTGTTCAGCAGTCGCCATTTCAAAAAGTCGCGTAATTTTTTCCCCGACAACAGTCCCCATAGAAGCCATAATAAAAGTTGAATCCATGATTGCTAAAGCCACTTTTTGGCCTTTAATCAATGCTGTCCCCGTCATTACAGCTTCATCCAAACCGGTCTTCTCCTTTGTCGCCGCAAGCTTTTCAGCATAGTTTGGAAAATCCAATGGATTTTTGCTTTCAATTCCAGTGAACATTTCTGTAAATGAGTCTGAATCAACTAAAAGCTTCAAACGTTCTGGCGCAGTAATTCGGAAGTTATAGCTACAATGCGGACAGATTTTGCTTGCACCAAGGTCTTGGCTGTAAATACTGTGTTTGCAGGCCGGACATTTCGCAAAAAGCTCGTCAGGCACTTCGGGCTTCGTCATTTCTCCCTGAACAGTTGAACGATTAGGGTTAATTTTAATATATTTTTTCTTTTGAAAGAGAGCCAATTATTTCTCCTTTGTATCAAAATTTTTTACATCTTGATCACGAACGTCTTTAAGCAGATATCTATCTGCTGGCGTTCATTTTATTTTAATTGTCTAATTATATAATTATACACGCAAAAATTAAATTCGTCAAGAACTAGATAAGTGTCCAAAAATGGTGCAATTATATAAGAACATACTCTTGTTTATTTACTCGAAATTTCATCCTCTCTTCCTTTACCTCTTTCAAACTATGTTATAATATGAAGAGTTTAGTTCTATTAAAATACAAGATTTAGATCTATATTTCTCATCAAGAAAGAAAGGAGTTTTTCATGAAAAATAAAACTTTATCAATTATTGTTCCTGCTTATAACGAGGAAGAAACTATTGAACTCTTTTTTGATGAAGTTAATGTTCAAACTGTGGACTTACCACTTGATAAAACCTTTTATTTCATTAATGATGGCTCTTCTGATCGAACACTTGATGTGATAAAAATGCTGAGCCTAAAACATCCCAATGTTAAATATATTAGCTTTTCGAGAAATTTTGGCAAAGAGGCAGCGCTTCTGGCTGGTCTTCGTGCTGCTTCAGGTGATTTTGTAACCGTCATGGACGCTGACCTCCAAGATCCTCCAAGCATGCTCAAGGAAATGTATCATAAGATTCAAGAGGGTTATGATATTGTAGGAACGCGAAGAATTTCACGGAAAGATGAGCCCTTTATTCGCTCGCTTTTTGCTCGAGCTTTTTATAAGATTATGAACACAATCTCAAGCACCCAAATGGTGGATGGTGCTCGAGACTATCGCTTAATGACCCGGCAAGTCGTTGATAGCATCCTCGAGCTGCCTGAACACAATCGTTTTTCGAAAGGTCTCTTTTCTTGGGTGGGTTATGATGTTTTCTATTTGGAATACAATAATGTCGAGCGGGTAGCTGGAAAAACCTCTTGGAGCTTTTGGGGCTTGTTGCACTACTCGATTGACGGCATCATTAATTTTTCAGATGCCCCACTTAGCCTTGCTACCTTTATCGGTTTTATCAGCTTTTTGATCTCGCTTTGCATGAGCCTTTTTTATGCTTTGAAAACCATTATTTGGGGCGAAATTGTACAAGGTTTTCCTACTCTGATTATTCTTATTTTAATGTTGGGCGGCTTGCAACTGCTGTCTCTTGGCATTATCGGAAAATATCTTTCTAAGGTTTTCCTCGAAACGAAACAGCGTCCAAATTACTTTGTAAAAGAGGACAATATTGATAAATAAAAAAAAACAGGAAGTTGGAACTTTCTGTTTTTTAGTTTTAGAAATTATTTTTCCAAATATTCCGGCAAAAATGTATTTGCTAAAAAGCTAGTATCATAATCTCCGGCAATGACATTATCATCTGAAATTAATTCCAGCTGGAAGTCAATATTGGTTGTTAAACCTTCCACATCGAACTCCATCAATGCACGCTGCATCTTCATCAAGGCTTCAAAACGATTTTCACCATGAACGATGACTTTTGCAATCATTGAATCATAATAAGGTGGAATAGTGTAGCCTGTATACATGGCTGAGTCCACACGTAAGCCTACACCGCCACTTGGTAGAAACAGATTCGTGATTTTACCTGGGCTTGGGGCAAAGTTAAATTTAGGATTTTCTGCATTGATCCGGCACTCAATTGCATGTCCTTTAAACTCAATGTCTTCTTGTTTCACAGACAGTTCTTGACCATCTGCAATTCGGATTTGTTCCTTAACAATATCCACCCCTGAGACAAACTCGGTTACAGGATGTTCAACTTGTACACGTGTATTCATTTCCATGAAGAAGAAATCGCCTGATGCTTCGTCCAAGAGAAACTCAATTGTTCCTGCATTTTCATAGTTCACATGTGCGGCTGCTTTGACAGCTGCTTGGCAGATACGTTCTCGTAAAGTATGTCCAATCGCGACAGAGGGACTTTCCTCAAGAACCTTCTGGTTGTTTCGTTGGAGAGAACAATCACGCTCCCCTAAGTGAATAACATTGCCCTGTTGGTCTGCTAAGATTTGGACCTCAATATGACGTGCAGGGAAAATCATACGTTCGATAAACATTGCACCGTTGCCAAAAGCGGCTTTGGCTTCAGCAGTAGCTGCTTCGAAAGCGGGGACGAGTTCTTCAGCATTACTGACTTTACGGATACCTTTCCCGCCACCACCGGCTGATGCTTTCAGCATGACAGGATAGCCGATCTTATTGGCTAAATCCAATGCTTCTTCACTCGTGTACACTTCACCTTCAGAACCTGGCGTTACAGGAACGCCAGCTTTGACCATTTCTGCACGCGCATTAATTTTATCGCCCATCATGTCCATGACCTGGGCTGAAGGACCGATAAATTTGATATTCATTTCCTCACAAAGACGTGCAAACTTTGAATTTTCACTCAAAAAACCAAACCCTGGATGAATGGCTTGAGCTCCAGTAGCAACAGCGGCTTCTAGGATATTATTCATATTCAGATAAGACTCTGTTGCCCGGGCTGGGCCGATACAAATGGCTTCATCTGCCAGTGCTACATGTAATGCATCACGGTCAGCTTCTGAATATACGGCAACAGTAGCGACACCGAGTTCGCGTGCCGCACGAATAATACGTACAGCAATTTCACCACGATTGGCGATTAAAATTTTATTAAACATAGATTGATAACTCCTACCAATTTCTCCTTTACCCTCTATTCTGGAATAAAAAGAGTGTCACCAAGCCTTGAGCACGGTGCATTATTTGGGATTATGGTGGCAAAGGCCACGATCAGTAAGCTTAATGCTTTGAAACTTCAAAGTACACTTACTTTTAAAAGTTGCCACAGACTAACTGTGGCATTGATTATATTTTTTATTTTCCTAAAGCAAAAGTTAATGTTCCTTTTGCAGCTAATTTACCGTCAACTTTAGCTTCCGCTTCAACAACAGCAATTGGCCCACGGCGCTTGATAAACTTCGCATGCAAGATCAACTGATCTCCAGGTACAACTTGTTTTTTATACTTTACATTGTCCATTCCTGCATAAAACACGAGTTTTCCTTTGTTTTCCGGTTTCGAAAGTTCCAAAACGCCTGCAGCTTGTGCCAAGGCTTCCATAATCAAGACACCCGGCATTACTGGATATTGGGGAAAATGCCCTTGGAAAAATTCCTCGTTAATGGTCACATTCTTAATGGCTGTAATTTCATCATCTGCGATATCAATAACACGATCCACTAAAAGAAAAGGGTAACGGTGAGGCAATGCCTCCATAATTTTTGTGACGTCAATATTTACTTCTGCCATTTTTTACCGCTCCTTTATTTAATGCGTACTAATTCTTGACCGAATTCAACGACATCTTCAGCATTAACCATGATTTCAGTGATAACACCGTCTTTAGGTGCTGGAATTTCGTTCATTACTTTCATTGCTTCAATGATGAGTAAGGTTTGACCTTTTTTGACTGTATCTCCTACACTCACGAACTCAGGTTTATCTGGTGCTGGCTGCAAGTAAGCTACACCAACCAAAGGACTTGTTACTGCTTCGCCTTCTGCTGTAGCAACTTCTTCCACAAGCTCTGTTTCTACCGCACGTTCTGTGCTTCTTTCGCTTATAGGCGCTGGAGCACTTGTTTTCGCTTCTGAAAGGACTGATCCAGCTGGTGTTGCCAGAACTTTATTTTTGTTTTTTGAGAAAGACAGTTCTCCTTCTGCTGTGCGCCAAGAAAATTCACGCAAGCTCGAACCATCAAACTGTGTCATCAAATCTTTTACTTCATTAATATTCATTTTTATATCTCGCTCGCTTTCTTTTCCACAATCTAAGTTAAAGTGCACTTAGACTCTGAGAAAGAAAGCAGAGTGCTTATCTTTCTTTTAAACTAATCTGTGAATTTTTTAAAGGCCAATACAGCATTATGTCCACCAAAACCAAAGTCTTGTGACAATGCGTAATTGATTTCAGCATCTTGGCCTTGACCAAGAACGACATTGATTGTCATGCCTTCGTCCAATTCTTTTGTTCCAGCATTTACTGGTGCAAACTGATTTAAAATGGCTTGTACAGTGGCTACTGCTTCAATAGCTCCTGTCGCTCCGAGAGCATGCCCGTGCAAAGCTTTTGTTGAAGAAACCAAAGCTTTATCTCCAATAACATTGTGGATAGCTTTTGCTTCTGTCTCTTCATTAGCATGTGTTGAAGTACCGTGTGCATTGATATAATCAACATCTGCTCCAGTAATTCCAGCTTCTTCTAAAGCAAGCTTCATCGCATTTTCAGCACCAACACCTGATGGAGTTGTCATATGATAGGCATCGTTTGTGTTACCATATCCGACAATTTCAGCTAAGATATTTGCACCACGTGCTTGAGCATGTTCAAGGCTTTCCAAAATCAAGACACCTGCACCTTCACCCATAACGAAACCTGAACGGTCTTTATCGAATGGACGGCAAGCAATTGAAGGATCCGCCTCTTTTGTCAAGGCAGTCAAGTTGGCAAAGCCAGCAATACCAAGCTCACAAATTGCAGCTTCAGCACCACCAGCGATAATAGCATCCGCATAACCATGTTTGATTTCACGGAAAGCTGAACCAATAGAGTTGGCCCCTGCCGCACATGCTGTAACTTCAGCACGCGATACACCACGAGCACCTGTGCGCAAAGCAACATTACCTGTCGCCATGTTGGCAATAGCCAATGGTACATAAAGTGGTGTTACTTTACGTGGACCTTTAAGAAGGGCTTGTGAGTTCTTTTGTGTTTGCTCCAAGCCACCGATACCTGAGGCCATGATACAGCCTAAGCGATCGTAATTTGTGTTCTCTGGAGTGATGCCTGACATTTCCATAGCTTCAAGAGCCGCATAAACTGCATAAAGTGAAAAAGTATCCATACGACGGGCATCTTTTTTCTCAAAATGCTTCTCAAATGGAAAATCTTTAACTTCAGCTGCTACACTGATTCCTGTCGCTTCAGCATCAAAGCGCGTAATTGGACCGATACCTGTTTTACCAGATTTTAGGCCATTCCAAAATTCTTCTGGTGTGTTACCGATAGCACTGGTTACACCGTAACCTGTAATGACTACACGATTCATATTTTTTCTCCTTTGGAGTTTGTTACAAACTTCTTTTTAGTCTAATCTGATGTAAGGCTACATCGCCATACCACCGTCAATAGACAATACTTGCCCTGTCATGTATTCTTGCTCTGCAAGGAATTTCACCACTGTGGCAACTTCTTCTGGTTGACCAAATCGTTTCATTGGGATTTGGCCCTTCATTGCATCCTTGACTTTATCCGAAAGGACTTCGGTCATGTCGGAATCAATAAAGCCTGGCGCTACCGCATTTACACGGACATTGCGCCCAGCAACTTCACGTGCAATTGATTTAGTCAAACCGATCAAGCCAGCTTTGGAAGCTGCATAATTAGCTTGACCCGCATTCCCAATTAAACCTACAACAGAAGTAATATTAATAATTGCTCCTTCTCTCGCACGCGTCATTGGTTTTAGAACTGCTTGTGTCATATTAAAGGCACCAGTGAGGTTTATTTTCAAAACGGCTTCGAAATCTTCTTCGCTCATTTTCAAGGATAAGCCATCACGTGTTATTCCGGCATTATTAACCAAAACATCAACGGAGCCTAAAGCTTCTACTGCCTCAGCAACCATGCGTTTCGCATCTTCTGACTGGGAAATATCACCTGATATACCAACAGCCTTAACACCAAAAGAAGTGAACTCTGACAAGAGTTCTTCAGAAATGGCAGAACGTCCATTGATGACTACGTTTGCTCCAGCTTGAGCAAACTGTAAAGCAATCGCCTTACCAATACCACGTGTTGAGCCCGTCACAAAGACATTTTTATTTTTAATTTCCATTATTTTTTCCTGTTCTTATGATTTTTTCTTGCTCTCAACCCAAGTTCTACAGTGACCACTCTTACTCATTAAATAAGTTTAAGCTTCTTCTGCCACCAAAGTCTTGAAGGAATTAAGATCTTCAACATTCGTAAAGTTTGCTTCTTTGTCGATTTTTTTAATAAACCCAGAAAGAACTTTACCAGGACCAACTTCAATAAAGCGGTTTACACCAAGTGCTTTCATTGTTTCAATGGATTCGTAGAAACGTACTGGCTCCATAACTTGACGAGTGAGAAGTTCTTTTATTTCTGAGTCCTTCATCACCTTCGCTGTCGTATTTGAAATCAGTTCCAACTTAAAACTATTAAAATTAACCTGTTCAAGTTCTTCGGCTAACTTTTCGCTCGCGGGTTTTAAGATGGCTGTATGGAAAGGGCCAGATACCTTTAGCTCAATCAGACGTTTTACGCCAGCTTCTTTTAGAAGTTCAACGGCGTAATCAACGGCTTCAGCTTGACCACCAATAACGATCTGTGCCGGAGTGTTATAGTTTGCTGGGCTCACAATCCCACGTTCAGCTGCTCGTTCACAAATTTCTTCGATTAAAGCAGCTTCTGTATTCATCACAGCAACCATTTTGCCTGATCCTGTTGGCGCAGCTTCTGCCATATATTGACCACGTTTTGCTACCAAAGCAACAGCTTCTGGAAAATCAAGCGCACCACTGGCTACCAAAGCAGAGTACTCGCCTAAGGAAAGTCCTGCCACAAGATCTGGCTTGATGCCTTGTTCTGAAAGCAAACGAAGGATGGCTACAGAAGTTGTTAAGATGGCTGGTTGTGTGTATTGTGTCTCGTTGAGTTTTGCTTCATCATTATCGATTAACTCACGAAGGTCATAACCCAAGACTTGACTTGCCTGATAAAAAGTTTCTCTGACAATGTCAAATTCATCATAAAGGTCTTTAGCCATACCCAATTTTTGAGCGCCTTGACCAGAAAAAAGAAATGCTGTTTTCATATTTTTAAGATTTCACAAAATTTAGATTTTTGTGACACTTTCCTAATTTTCAAAATTTATCATAAGTGAAAAACGGGGCTTTCACCCCATTAATTCTCTTATTGTTGAGCTTCAACATATTTAACGAGATCAGAAACAGTTTTCATGTCCGCTTCTGTATCTACTTCAACATCGAATTCATCTTCGATATCGTTAATGATTTGGAAAAGGTCAAGTGAGTCAGCGTCGAGTTCTTCAAATGAAGTTTCGAGTGTTACTTCTTCTTTTTCTTTGCCGAGTTCGTCAGCGATGATGTCTTGTACTTTTTCAAATACTGCCATGTTATTTCTCCTTTAATGTGTAGAAAGTATATATATTATAGCGTGATAAATCACTCATATAACCAAATTTAAATGTTATCAATCTTATCAAAGATTAATAATGAGCGTCCCCCATGTGAGGCCGCCACCGAAACCTGTCTGGACAATTTTATAATTTTCGTCCAAAGAAAGTTTACCATTTTTTATCGATTCTGACAAGAGAATAGGTATCGAAGCTGCACTTGTATTGCCATATTCTTGCATATTTTGCAGGAATTTACTGCGTTCAGCACCTAATTTCTTGGCCATTTTATCAAGGATTCGAGAATTTGCTTGATGCAATAAAAAATAGTCAATATCTTCAGGTTTCAGATTTGCTTTTTCCAAGGTTTCTTGGATATTTTTTGGAACGTCACGTGTCGCAAAGTCAAAGACCGCCCGCCCGTCCATTTTTATGAACTCTGTAACATGGTTAACTTGACCACTAAGTTCAGGATTAAGTGCCAAATAATTTGAGGTGAGAGAATCGCCTCGAGAACCGTCTGTTCTTAAATTTTCAGCGATAACCAAAGGTTGTGTCCCTGTGTCTTCCAAAAGGACACCACCAGCGCCATCTCCAAAAAGAACAGCAGTAGAACGATCCGACCAATCCAAAGATTTAGACAAAACTTCCGCACCGATAACCATGCCACGTTTGTAACCGCCAGCAATCAGCTTCTCAGCCGTTGATAAGGCGAAAACAAAGCCAGAACAAGCAGCCGTCAAATCATAGGCAAAGGCACGATGTGCGCCAATTTTTGCTTGCACTAAAGCTGCCGTACTTGGCATACTGCTATCGGGTGAGATAGTCGCCACGATAATAAAATCAATCTGGTCCGCTGACAAATCAGCTTGCGCTAAGAGTTGTTCACCAACCTTAGCAGCCAGATCACTGGTATTTTCGTCAACTGTAATATGTCGCTGCTTAATACCCGTCCGTGAATAAATCCACTCGTCACTCGTGTCCATGATTTTTGCCAAATCATCGTTTGACACAATATTTTCGGGCACATAGTGTGCCACCTGGGTAATTTTAGCGAAAGGCATTATTTCATATTCTCCAATGACTTATGTAATTCTTCAAGTTCGCCTGCAAGTTTGTTTTCGGTAGTCCCGTAAACACTTAACATAAGTTTTTCTGAAATGCTACGGAAAAATTCGCTGTGCGATGCACAGAGGGCCATACCTTTTTCAGTCAATACGATATAAGCCACGCGACGGTCACGATCTGAGCGTTCGCGCTTGATATATCCCTTAGTTTCCAAGCGATTGAGTGTAATGGTGATTGTTGAAAGGGCTAATTTTTGATTCCTTGCAATGTCTGTAGCGCGGCAAGTTCCCAAAGTATGGATAAGTGTCATTTGTTGAAGTTCTTTCACAGTTACATCTGGGTAATCAGAATCCTTCAAGAACTGTTCTTCTAAGTTCATGCAGTCGTGGAAAAGTTGAATCAACCATTCATTAATTTTGTCAAAATCTGTTTTCATTTGTACTTCCTGATATTTTGATGATACAAACCATTTACAATACAAAATTGTACCATAATAAAAATAATTTGCAAGTGCTAAGTAGATTTGAAAAATGCCTCTAATGGCTTGGATGAACTCTTTATCCTGCTTTATAAAGAAAAAGTTCCAAATGTAGTCGACAGCAAAAAGATGAAATCATGGCATTTCATCTTTTTTTTATGAAAAATTTCCTTTTTAAAAAGGATCGTGAAATCCTTTTTTATTTTTTTACATTTGAGCCTTTAACTCATCTACTATATGCTTAATTTCATTATAGCAAAATAAAAGTCTAAAATTTTCTGTTTTGCGTGTTTTCTTGTGAATTTTGGTCAAAAAAGGCGCTTTAGATAACACTATCCTCTTTTTTGTCTAAAAAACTCTTGGAAAATTTTCCAAGAGTTTAGGTGTCCAAATTCTTATTTCGTTTGCTTTAATAGTGCATCTGTATAGTCCGTCAGTTGCGCCATTGAAGCTGTGGGGCCTCCAAAGAAATAAACCTTGTCATAATCCATGGTGATGACATGCCCTTCTTTCACTGCCTTAAGGTTTTTCCACACGGGATTTTTTTGAAGCGCCTCATATTGTGCTTTATCTGCATTTTTGAAGTCAATAAAAATATAGTCTGCATCAAAATCCTTGAGGCTTTCAGCGTTGACTTCTGCATATCCTGTTCCCTTGGATAATTCCGACATTTTTGGAGATTCTTGGAATCCAAGACCACGCGTAAGTGCTTGACCACCACGCGCAAAGTTATCACCATAAGCGTAAATCTTATCGCCTTGGAGCTCTAACAAGGAAATACTTGATTGTGCTGTATCTATGCCTTCCGCTTTAAGTTTTGTTTTTTGTTCTTCAGCTTTTTTGTCAAAAGTTTTGAGAAACTCTTTCTTTTCATCTTCACGGTTTAACAATTTGGCAAAGAAATCCAAAGATTTATCCATGTTATTCAAATCTTGATAGTTAACAAGTACAGTAGGCGCTACTTTTTCATAATCAGAAACTTGTGTTTTATCCACTGTCACAATCAAATCAGGCTTTTGACCAATGAGTTTTTCAATATTAAAGCTTGGCGAACCAAGATCAACCATATTTTCCTTTTGTTTATCTGACAAATAAGGGTTAGGGAAAGCCCAAGAATCCGTTCCAATTACATTTCCGCCTAAAGTTGCAACATCATCCGGGTAATTTTGTACTGCAATACGTTCCGGATGTGAAGGCACTTCTACTTCACCATTCAAGGCAGTGAAGGTTACTTTTTCCTCTTTTTGGGATTGTGATACATCTGAGTTTGAACATGCAGAAAGGCCTAAAAGTCCAACTGCTGCTAAAGCTATAGAATATAATTTAAGGTGTTTCATGAAATCCTCTTTCAAATTTTTTGTATTAAGTATATATAGTAAGGCGCCCCTATGAGAGCAACCACAAAACCAAGCGGTAAACTTGACGGTGCAATAATGATTTGGGATAAACTGTCTGCTAAAAGTAAAATAATCATTGAGACCAAAGCAGTCGCCCAGGCGCGCTTTTTACTTTCAAATCCCACCAGTTCGCGAGCTATGTGTGGTGCAATCAAGCCTATAAAGGCAAGACCGCCAACTAATAAAACGCCAATCGATGCAAAAAGTAGTGCCAATATATAAAATTGCATTTTACTCTTTTTCACATTTAATCCAAGGCTCGTTGCCATTTCTTGACCCAAACTTAGTAAGTCTAGTTCTTTTCGGAAAAAACTGAAAATAAGTAGACCAATGATTAGCAGAACAAAAGCCACACCAATAAACGTTTTATCTGTTTGCCAAATGTCTCCAGATAACCAAACCGCTACTTGTTGAAAATCAAAACGATTGATTGAAAGTTGAGCTAAGGTAATCAGGGCCTGAAAAAGAGCGGTAATGCCTAACCCAATCAGAAGAACCTGGATATTACTTACATTTTTCTTTAGCGCAAGATGATAGAGCAAGGCAAAGGAAAAGAGTCCTCCCAGCAAGGCAAATAAAGGATACATAAAGATCCAAGTTCCTGAAAGTTTCAACCACTGACTAAGAAAAAGGAACAGTACCGCCCCTGCACTGGCACCACTCGTAATTCCGAGTGTACCCGCATCTGCCAAGGGATTGTCCACTACGGTCTGAATAATAAAGCCGGCCATAGCCAAAGCTGTTCCCGCAATAAGCACCACCAGTGTTCTTGGCATTCTAAACTGAGGAATCAATATGGAGAGCAAATCCCAATCTGTCGAAAAGTGCGTCAAATCGATAATAATAAAGGCAAGCAGGAGGAATATTAAAAACAAAAATTTCTTTTTCATTTTTCCTCCTGACTCATCACATAAATGAAGAAAATTGCGCCAAATAAAAGAGTTAAGCTGCCTGCCGGAAATTCATAGGGCTTGAACAAATTACGGGCCAATAAATCTGCTACAAGTAATAACAACACGCCCAATAAATTGCTCATACAGAATCTTTTTAAAAAATGTCCTCCAACAAGCCGTCTCGCTAAATGTGGCGCCATGAGTCCAACAAAACTAATCACACCCACACTCGAAACAGTTACACCACTTGCCAGAGCCACCATGACCATAATCAACAATCTGAGACGATTTACAGAAATACCCAGGCTGGTTGCCATCTCTTCACCAAAGGATAAGACTTTTATCTGATTTGCAAATAAGAGAACCATAGATACAAACAGTACAGACACAACCATTAAAATTTCTAGTTTTAGTGGAGTGATCCCTGAAAATGAACCCACAATCCATAAAAAATAGGACTGCATATTTTTACTATAGAAGGTCAAAATACTTGCAAGGCTTGTCGCAAAAAGGCCGACAGATGTGCCCACAAGAACAACTTTCATCGGTTGAAATTTACTTTTAACAGTAAGGACAGCTACCGTAATGAGTGCAATAAATGCTCCTAAGCTTGCAACAACAGTGCCCAACCATCCACCTGTGGAAAGATTGAATACCAAGAGCAGAGCAAGTGCAAAACTTGCTCCACCTGAAATTCCCAATGTGGATATCTCGGCAATAGGATTACCTGTCATACTTTGAACCAAAAGTCCACTACTGGAGAGGAGAACCCCTACAAACACTAAAGCCAATAAGCGCGGTAAACGTAAGTGCAAGACCACACTCTCATGCCAAATCTGGCTGAAACTATAGTTTTGATCACCGAGCATGAGATAAAGGAAAGACAAGACCACAATCACCAACAAAGCGAGTGCAACTTGACAAGAAAACTTGCTAATCTTCATTTTTAACCCCTGTAATCATAAGAGTTTGGCAGAAAAGATCACGCCCTAATCGAACATGTAATCCAAAGCTTTCATGAATAATTTCCTCTGTGAATAATTCTTCCACCGGCCCAGAGGCGAAGATTTCACCCTCTTTTACAATAACTAAATTATCCGCAAAACGTGCCGCATGGTTGAGGTCGTGGATGACATAAACCACTGTTTTGTTCATCTTTTTCGCAAAAGTTTTTAACAGTTTTAAAATATCAAGTTGGTGCAAAAGATCCAGATACGTTGTCGGCTCATCCAAAAGGATAATTTCACTGTCTTGCGCTAAAACCATCGTGATAAAAGCCCGCTGGCGCTGGCCGCCAGAAAGTTGGGCAACTTTTTGGTGACGTAACTCCCAAATCTCGGTCTCCTTCATGACTTGCTCCACAAAGCGCTTGTCTGCTTCCGATAAGTTCTGTTGTGTAAGTTTTTGATGTGGAAAGCGGCCGAGACTAACCAGCTCATACACAGTTATGTCACTCGGGGCTTGCATGGCTTGCGGAAGCAAGGTCAAAATTTTAGCTATTTCTAGATTTTTACGATTAGAAAGGCGTTCTTCCTTATAGATAACTTCCCCTTCATACTTTATTAAACGTCCCAAGGCTTTGAGTAATGTCGACTTTCCTGAGCCATTTATTCCGATAATCGCCGTCGTTTTTCCTTGCTCAATTTCCAAAGATACATCTCTTAGAACTTGTTTTTTACCGTAATATACATTTAAATTTTTTGCCCCAAAATACATGAGTTCTTCCTTTTCAGCTCTAGTCACTCAAAGATGCCAATAATGTCAAATACTTTTTACATATTTAATTAAAGCATACTTTATAAAAGTTAACAAGTAATTTCTAAATTATTTTAAGTCAGATATTTACCCTATCTTGGCCTTTTATCATTTTACTTATAATGTAAGATTTACAAGAGTAAAACCCCCAAGCCCAATGGCTTGAAGGTTGTCCTGTTTACTTATTTTAATTCTATATTTGTTAAAACCTGTTTTGGAAATTCATCCTCATCTCTGATTATAACAAAATTTTCAAGTTTCCTTCTTTTTATCCTCAGGCGTTTCGTAATTTCTCCGCAGCGAAAATTTATCAGGGACCAGGTCATAACCTGGTTTACAGAATGGGTGGCATCGTAAAAGCCGTGAAGTTCCCATTGCAATTCCCTTTGTCGCTCCATGCTTCTCAATCGCTTGAATCATATAATTCGAACAGGTTGGATAATAACGACAAGCCGGCGGTAAAAGAGGGGAAATAAATCTCTGATAACCATGCACAGTTTTGACTAAAACTTTTTTCATTTTTTCCTTTTATTTTAGAGCTTCTAGAATATCTGAAATCATCAGTTCTGGCGTCAAATGATAACGATCATAAAGCTCATCCATCGCAACAGAGTCATTAAACTCTTTCTTTGCGCCAAAATTCAATGTTTTCACACCAAATTGTCCAAGATAACCGGAAACTTTTTGACCAAAACCGCCATCAAGAACGCCATCTTCGATGGTCACAAAGACTTTATGATCCCCTGTTAATTCTTTCAAGGTTTTCTTATCAAGTTCTGCCACAAACATTGGATTAACGAGCGTAGCTTTGATTTTTAATCTTTCCAGTTCTTCTACTACTTTTTGACCGTGACTAAAGAGACCGCCCAAAGCCAGAATGGCAACTTCTTCACCTTTACGTACAATTTCATACTGGGCTTTGCTGAAATCAGTCCGCACGGTTGAACGATTTTCTACACCGTGCTCAGGAATTTGGAGCACCACTGGATGATCTTTTTGTGTCAGTGCCCAATCCAACATTGCTACAAGCTCTTCTTCACTCGTTGGTGCCAAGTAGACCAGATCAGGAATGTTAGAGAGCATACCTATTGCGAAGCTGCCTTGGTGCGTTTTATCCGAACCAGAGATTGAAGCTGATTTCACAATAACTACCGCAGGTTCCTTATTAATTGCCAAGTCATGTAAAAATTGATCGTAAGCACGTTGCATGAAAGTGGAGTTGTGAAAAATCATTGCACGTGCCCCTCCTGCTGCAACCGCTCCGCCAAAAGTTGTCACATATTGTTCAGCAATCCCGGCATCAACATAGTTTTCTGGGTGCTTTTCAGCAAATTCCTTTAGGTTATTCACCATTGGGATCCCACCATTGACTGCGACCAAAGGCATGCCCTCAGCAACTTTTTCTTCCATATAATCGAGAATAATACGGGTATAATTTTTAGCCGAACTTATATTTTTCAAAGAACCGTCTGCTAAGTTGAAAGGAGAACGCCAGTGAAAGGCTTCTTTCATGTCAACAGCAGGCTGATAACCATGTCCTTTTTCGGTATTGATATGTAAAACAATCGGATGATTAATATCCTTGACTTCTTCAAAAAGAGAAATGAGGGCTTCGAGATTATTTCCATCTGCTAAATACTTATAATCTAATCCAAATGCTTTAAATAGATTTTTTGGTGATTGCCCATCTGTTGCACGCAATTCAGCTAATCCTTTATAAATTCCTCCTTGATTTTCAGCGATTGACATTTGGTTATCATTGAGAATGAGGATGAAATTTTTATCGTAAGCACCGGCATTACTGATGGCCTCCAGTGCTAAGCCACCAGAAAGCGACCCATCGCCTAAAATAGCAATAATATTACCTTTTTGTGCTGTTAAATCACGTGCTTTAGCCAGCCCCATCGCATTTGCGACAGAAGTTGAGGTGTGTCCCACAGTGAAGAAATCATGTTCTGATTCATATTGGCTTGTATAACCCGTGATGTCATGAAAATGCCCCTCTTGAAAACCGTGTTTACGCCCTGTGAGAATTTTATGTGGATAAGTTTGGTGGCTTACATCCCAAATAAATTTATCCACAGGCGACTGAAAGACTTTATGCAAAGCGATGGTTAATTCTACGACACCCAGATTTGGTCCTGTATGTCCCCCAATCTGACTGACTTTATTAAGCACCGCTGCTCGAACATCTTGAGCAAGTTCGGTTAATTCAGCAGCACTTAGCTTTTTTAAATCTGCCGGCGCATTTACTTTATCTAAAATAGTCATCTTTGCCTCTTTCTACTCATCGTTCACTTTTATTCATAGTGCATAAGTTTACAATCTATTCTATTACTTTTTGTTCACTTTTGCTGATTTGGGAGATGGGCTTGTCCGTAAACGGACCGTAAATTTTGTACCGCGCGGTTGATTATCCTCAACCGTAATTCTGCCATTATGTGCCTCTGCTATTTGCTGGGCAAGAGATAAGCCAAGACCTAAACCACCTTTTTGTCGTGTTCTTGCTTTATCCACACGGTAGAATCGGTCAAATATTTTTTTCTTATCGGCTGCTGTAATTCCTTCTCCATTATCAGACACACTTAGTAGAAGGGTTGCTCCATTTTTTTGAACATCAACTTGAATTTCACCATTATCGCCTGTATATTTCATGGCATTATCAAACAAAATCGTTAAAAGTTGCTTCACTAAGCTCTGATCTAAACTTAGAGCTCCTTCAAACTTTAAGGAAGTTTTTAAGGTTTTATCAGAACTTTCTGCCAAGAGCTGGTAATTGCTAAAGATGGCTTCAAAGAACTCCTTATCTGTTGGCTCAGGATTTGTTTTAATATTATTGTCCTGCCGTGCCATATTCAACAGATTAGTCGTCAAAAGTCGCATATTACGTACTTCCGAAAGACTCTCTGAGATATTTTCAGATTCTTCAATTATTGTTGCATTAGGATTTTGGAAAAGTAATTCTAAGCGATTTTGTAAAATAGCGAGAGGTGTTCTTAGCTCATGGCTTGCATTTTCGACGAAAGCTTTCTGTTTTTCATAAGCAACCATAACCGGACGCAATGTCCAGTTGGCAAGATACAAGCTAATAATCACAGAAATGAACCAGAACATAACCATTGTTGTAATGATGATAAAATTACTCCGGCTCAAGCTATCTTGAAGCTGATCCACGTTACTAAAAACTTGAATATAAGCAATGTTACTTGCACCATAGGTTGTGTCGAGATTTGATTGGGGCATCGCCAAGGTAACATAACGATAATGCCAGTCGGGTCCATAAGGATTCCGAATAGAAATCGACTTGATTTGTCCTAGGGCATCCTTGTCTAACTTGGCTGTCTTCTCAAGTTGATAACGTACGAGATCGACACGTATGAATTGTTGCTGACTGCTGCTTCCTGGTTTCGTTGTTGCATCAACACTTCCTGTTGGTCCTAAGACATTGCCCTTTTCATCGTACATGACGATACTGTTTGTGGGACTGTAATTGCCTTGATTAATTTCAAATGTCCCTTGATTGACTCCCACCTGGTCAAGGGCCAAAGCTCTTAAAATATCTGGATTAGCTGCTAAGTCCCTTAGGTTTTGGTCGGTGGATTTATAAACCCCACTTGTGAGGACTTGCAAAATAATCACTGTGAGCGCAAAGAAAATGATTGTGAAATCTAGAAAAAAATGAAGGAAATTCTTCCCATCATTTTTCACAATTGGCATCGATTTTATTTTTTCAATTATCTTTTTCATAAAGTTTACCGTAAAATATAGCCGACATTACGCAATGTAGCTAGATTTTGGGCAAAGTCTGTATCTTTAAGTTTTTTACGGATTTTACTCATATAAACTTCAACTACGGTTACTGTCGTGTCACTGTCAAACCCCCAAATGCGGTCAAAGATTTGTTCTTTAGGCAAGATGACATTTTGATTTTGCATCAGATAACCGACAAGATCAAACTCTTTACCGATTAATTCCACTGGTGTGTCATTCACAAAGGCTGACTTATTGGTCAAATTCAAACGCACATTGCCATAAGAAAGACCATTTGCATCTTCAAGTTTTCCTGTACGTTTTAAGAGCGCCTGAATACGCGCTTTCAACTCATCAAGATAGAAAGGTTTTGTCAAATAATCATCTGCGCCAACATCAAAGCCGTGCATTTTATCGTCTAAAGACTCTTTGGCAGTCATGATTAAGACTGGTGTATCGATATTCTGATCACGTAGTTCTTTGAGTACTTCGAACCCATTTTTCTCCGGCAACATTAAGTCTAAGAGGATTAAATCATAAATCCCCATTTCTGCTTCATAAAGTCCTTCTTCGCCATCAAAGACTTGCTTTACCTCAGCAAAAGATTTCAAGAAATCGTAAACTGATTTTGACAAAGAGAGGTCGTCTTCCACTAATAATATTTTAATCATCGCATCCATCTTTCTTACACTAACGGGAAAATTCAAACGAGAAATTTACCCATCCTTCCCTTTATTTTACACTATTATGACCTTTTTTTCTTATTTAAAGCTAAAAGAAGAGGAAAGCCAGCCCTTTTTTTGAAATTTACTCATTATAAAACAGTGAAGAGGTTCTTCACTGTTTTTCTTTACTCTTTTTCTTTAGGTGCTGTCGTTTCTCTTAAAATCAACTCGAAAGGAATAATCGTTTTATCATGGAAGGCTTCATCATTTTGTGTCAGCCCGAGAAATTTCTCGACGGTTGCAGCGCCAAGACGTACGATATTGATGTCAAAAGTTGTCAGATAAGGGTGAACAAGCGTTGAAAAGGCAGAGTTGTTGTAAGTAATAACACTGACATCTTCCGGTACTTTCACACCTTGCTCTGACAAGCGAGAAATTACTTTCAAAGCCAAGACTTCATCCATAACAACAAGTCCTGTTTCATTTTTCAAGGTCATGTTTTCTTCAAAAACAAGCAAATTCGGCTTACTTTGTTTTTTCAGCATCTCATCTTGATAGCCCTGATAGCGTTCCTCAAACACTTCTCCGTCTTTCGTATCGGTCACAAAAGAAAT
Source organism: Lactococcus garvieae subsp. garvieae (assembly GCF_029024465.1). Taxonomy (NCBI): domain Bacteria; kingdom Bacillati; phylum Bacillota; class Bacilli; order Lactobacillales; family Streptococcaceae; genus Lactococcus; species Lactococcus garvieae. The sequence goes on along the minus strand of NZ_CP118950.1, from coordinate 558,780 downwards.
CTCTGAATGCCCCAACTCCATCAAGTACCTGGTCGCCTCATGCCCCATCAAAACATTGTCGTTATCCACATGTGTAATTTCATTTTGCTTTTCTGTTGGGGTGCCTAAGAGGACGAAAGGAATTTTGTTGTCAAAAAGGTAATTACGTACACTGTCTGCTTTCCCAGCATAAAGGACAATAAAACCGTCCACACGCTTCTCAGAATACATTAGTTCAACCTGCTGTTTCAGCTCGCTCTCTTGGTAGCCAGTCACAACAGCAATGGAAACATCGTATTTGCGTGCTGTTTCATTAATCGATGTCAAAACCTTCATATAGAAAGGTTGGTTTGATTTGTCTTCAACAGGCGGGAAGACAACTCCAATCGTATTGGATTTCCCTGACGCTAGAATCTGAGCCGCCACATTGCGTGTGTAGCCGAGTTCTTGCATTGCTTTTCTTACTTTAACTTTTGTCTTCTCACTGATTTCCGAACTGTCTTTGAGAACACGGCTAACTGTTGAAGCATTCACACCCGCTTTTTTTGCTACATCTTTTATCGTAACGGCCATATACTATCTCCTGATTCTACTCTCTTCTACTTATTTTCCCAAACTTTTGTTAATAATTCAAGAGACAGACTGTTTGTGTTTGAAACTAAAGCAATATCCGTTCCTAAGTCTTCAGCAGAACCCACACCTATAGGGAGTGCACCTGCTGCTTTTATCGCTGCAATACCCGCCTGTGCATCTTCAATTCCTATGCATAAAGTAATGGGAACACCAACACCGGCGGCAGCCGCCAAAAAGATATCTGGTGCAGGTTTTGAGGCTGCAACTTTTGCAGGGTCAGCGATAGCATCAAAATAAGTGCTCAATCCCATTGCCTCAAGAAGAAACGGACCATTTTTTGAGGCAGAAGCCAAAGCAATTTTGATATTTTTAGCACGTAAATCTTTCAGCAAATCTAATATCCCAGGATAAATATCATCTGGCCCTACCTTTTGAATCATTTGAACATAGTTTTCATTTTTTTGCTTCGCAAGCTGAGCAAAACTTTCAGCATCATATGTTGCTGCTTTTCCACCAAGCTCCAATATTTTTTTCAAAGAATCTTCGCGTGACACACCTTTTAACTGTTCATTAAAAGTTCTATCCACTCCAGCTATCCCTAACTCTTCAGCCAAAGCTTTCCAAGCTTGAAAATGGTACTCTGCGGTATCCGTAATTACACCATCGAGATCAAATAATACTGCTTTAAACATGCTTCACCTCTACTTCATAGGCGCTTTCCAATTGGACCGGTTCACCATAAACTTCTAAATCAATCGGTGCACCTTTAAGCAATTCTATCTGAAGCGCGTCTCCCACACTGACTTTCAGCAGACGCCCACGATAATTAATACGGAAACTATAAGCTTCCCAAGCTTTGGGGATGAAAGGCGCAAAACTTAACTGACCGTTCCACGTTTTCATTTGAGCAAAGCCTTGTACAATCGCCAACCAAGACCCCGTCATTGAGGTGATATGTAAACCGTCTTCGGTATCATTGTTGTAGTTGTCAAGATCCAAACGTGCGGTCCGTTCATACATTTCAACTGCTTTATCTTCCATTCCAAGTTCGGCAGCTAAAATTGCGTGAATAGATGGAGAAAGTGAGCTTTCGTGGACCGTTAAAGGTTCATAAAAGTTAAAGTTACGACGTTTTTCCTCTAAGCTATAGCGGTTGCCAAAGAAATAAATCCCCTGTAAAACGTCTGCTTGCTTAATATATGGCGAGCGCAAGATACGATCCCATGACCAGTTTTGGTTCAAAGGCAGGTGCTTAGGATTCAAGTCCGCTACTGGTGTCAAATCCTTGTCCAAAAAGCCATCATGCTGGACAAAAATTCCTAACTCTTCATCTGTCGGATAATACATATGAGCAGTGATGTCCCTCCACTGCGATAACTCTTCTGTCGAAACCTGTAAATCGGGGCGAGGGTATTTCTTCAAACTTTCCATTGTATAATTCAAAACCCAAGTTGCCAAAGTGTTGGTATACCAGTTGTTATTGATATTATTTTCATATTCATTTGGTCCTGTAACACCATGAATCATGTAAGCTTTTTGTCGCTCTGAATAGTGAACACGGTCTGCCCAGAAGCGTGAAATTTCTACAAGCACTTCAAGGCCCTCCTGGGCCAAATAAGTTTCATCACCCGTATAATTGCTGTAATTATAAATGGCATAAGCTATAGCGCCATTACGGTGAATTTCCTCAAAAGTGATTTCCCATTCATTATGACACTCAATACCTGTGAAAGTTACCATTGGATAAAGCGCTCCAGCCAAACCTTGTTGTCTTGCATTGTGTTGAGCTTGGGGCAACTGTTTGTGACGATAGTGTAATAAGTTTTGCGTCACTTGCTGATCCGCTAAGGAGAGATAAAGCGGAACTGCATAGGCTTCTGTATCCCAGTAAGTTGCTCCTCCATATTTCTCCCCTGTAAAGCCTTTAGGGCCAATATTCAGACGTTCGTCTTCACCATAGTAAGTTGCAAAAAGTTGGAAGAGATTAAAACGAATGCCTTGTTGTGCTTGATCAGAACCTTTAATTTCAACATCCGCAAGTTCCCAACGTTCGCCCCAAGCTTCTGCATGCTCTTGTAAAAGTTGTGCATAAGATTTCGCCTGAATGGCTTCTTCTAGACTTGTTAAAGCTTCATGCATTACAGCTAAATCACTATAATCACGGCTCGTCAGAACAAGCACACGTTTTTCAAAATGTAGTGTTTCCTGTTCGACAATTGCTTCATGGTAATTCATAACTTTTTCTTCTTGGATTTCTTGTCCTTGTGCTTGAAAATCCCCCTTGAAACTTTGCCCTGCCAGTACGGTAAATTGTTCTACACCAAAGGGATTAGCAATCGTTTGATTGGCAATATAAGTCCCTTCTTTATCGCCACCTTTATCCAAAACAGTCCAGAATTTTTCTTCGTAATTTGAATCTTCATTGTGCACATCAGCATCAATAAATGAAGCCGTACGCACTTTGTGCGGTTGACCATCCACACTAGAGAATGTGAAAGAGAAGACAGCTAATTCAGGATGAACAATAGACATAAAACGGTCAACAGAAACAGCAACGCCAGCTTTTTCATAAGAATAAGTGAGAACAGCTTTTTGCATATCTAAGGAAAGGTGGAAATGAGTGATGCTATCAGTATAAAGATCAACTTCTTCGTCATCAATAAAAAGTGAGACCCCCGAGAAGTTCAACGCATTAATTGCCTTACCAAAATATTCTGGGTAACCATTTTTCCACCAGCCCACACGCGTTTTGTCTGGAAACCAAACGCCTGCTATATATGTACCTTGATGGTGGTCGCCTGAGTACTTTTCTGAAAAATTTCCACGCATTCCCATGTAACCATTCCCGATTGAGGTTAAGGATTCTTGAAGACGGCGTTCTTCCTTTTCTAATGTATTAGATTGAATATGCCAAGGCTCAATTTCCATAATTCTGCTGATTTTTTTCATCTTTTTTCCTATCTTTTTCTTTTCTTATTTTTTCTTAAACACTTGATATTCCCAAGGAAGGAAAGTCATCTTTTTTTCCAGTTTTCTTGGATGGCTTCCTAAAATATGCTGATAACCTTCTATTTCTAGTTTGTTAAAGTCCAGATGTGCTTTTTTAGTACCTAAATTTGTAATAATCAAAAATGAATCACGTTCGTAAACAAAGGCTGTCAAATGTCGCTCAAACCAAAATTTTATTGACCCACGCGCAATGTCATCTTCCTCATGGCGAAGGCGGATTAAGACTTTGTACAAATCGATAAGTTCCTGCGACTTTTCTGTGTTTACTTCCTTATAATTTGGATGAATCGGCATCCAAGGCTCGCCACTGGTAAATCCTGCGTTTTGGGTCGCATCCCATTGCATTGGTGTGCGAGAGTGGTCTCTACTGTTTGCCATCACTTTATCCAAGGCTTCACTTTCAGTCATTCCCTCAGAGATCAAGACTTCATAGGCCTGCTTGATTTCAGTAGCATCTGTCTGGGTGATAGTTGTAAAAGGAAAATTACGCATTCCAATTTCCTGTCCCTGATAGATAAAGGGTGTCCCTCTGAGCAGCATATAAGAGACGGCTAAAGCTTTAGCCGATGCGATGCTGCCATCGCCGAAGCAACTGATCACTCGCGGTTGGTCATGATTTTCCAAATAAAGTGCATTCCACCCTCGTGTAAGCATATCCTTCTGCCAACGTATAATTGTCTTTTTGTAACCATACATCCAGCCACGCCCTGCGTGTCCCTTCTGACGTACGTTGTGTTCCAATTCAAAAATCATCTTAAGATAGCCAGAACTTGCATCCGTCCAATCAGGCGCCTCAGTTGAAGTCACACCTGAAGCTTCCCCGACCGTTAAAGCACCATATTGGTCAAATATTTCTTTTAAATCAGCCATATAATCTTCAATACCCGACACGTTCATAAAAGGCTGCCAAGGGTCGTTTCCTCTTGACGACTTGATAGTGAAGGACCAATCTTCTTTTTGAATATGAGAAATGGCATCCAAACGAAAACCATCTATACCTAATTCCAACCACCATTTAATCATCGCATAGATTTCTTGACGCACTTGGGGATTCTTCCAGTTTAAGTCCGGTTGTTCTTTCGCAAAGACATGAAAATATGCTTGGTGAGTCTGTTCATCATAAGTCCAAGTTGAGCCCCCAAAGAAAGATTGCCACTCGTTCGGCATTTTTTCGGGCCTTGCATCTGCCCAGTGATAATAATCTCGATAGGGATTGTCCTTTGATTTTTGACTTTCAATAAACCAAGGATGCTGATCGGAAGTATGATTAACAACCAAGTCCATAATCACTTTCAAGCCATTCTCATGCGCTTTTTGCAGAAGTTCTTTTAAGTCTTCTAAGCTACCAAAGCGCGCATCAATACTATAAAAATCGGCAATATCGTAGCCCCCATCCACTTGTGGACTTGTATAAATGGGGTTAAGCCAAATAAAATCTATCCCCAAATCTTTCAAGTAAGGTAACTTTTCGATAATTCCCTGTAAATCCCCCATACCATCGCCATTACTGTCTTTAAAAGACTTGGGATAAATCTGGTAACCTGTCCAATTCGCAAAATCGTCTTTTTTCATTTTTTTCCTTTTGATTCTCTCTTGAAATTAAAGCCAGTCCTTCGAAAACAATTCATAGAGTCAGAAAGACATTTGCCTATTATTCTGCTTAAGTATTTACTCTAGAGGTTGCCATGTGCCCACTCACTCGAACCTGCGGGGCCTTTTCTCTATTATGTCAAAATTTTTCCATATAAAAAGCAATATCTGGGCAGAACTATCTTTTGGAAGAATGCGCGATTGCTTCATCGCTAACTCTTGTTTAATTTCTACTATTTATAAATTATAAAGCCGTTTTTCTGAACGTGACTGTCTTCAGCTAAGTGGGCCAATACTATTTCTCCCTCTTCAACACTGACCGGCTGTGCCCCCTTATTAAAGACTGCCTTAAGCTCGCCACGTACCAGTTTCACTACTCCTTTACTGTCATCAACACACTGCCATTCTAAATCAGATTGACTAAGTGTTTCTGCATATTCTTTACGGAAAGCTACCAAGGCTTTGAAGAAAGCAAACATTTCTAAGTCTTGATGTTCTTCAGTCCAAGGCATGCATTTACGGCAGTCTGGATCCGCACCACCATCTAGCCCATATTCGTCCCCGTAATAGATACATGGCACACCGGGCTGGAGATACATGAAGGCTTGAACTTGTTTTACTAAATCTTTACTTCCTTTGGCTTGTGTTAAAAGACGTGGTGTGTCATGAGAATCTAAGATGTTAAACATAACTTGATTCGTTTGTTGACGGTAAAGCATAAGCTGAGCATTAATTGCCGAAACCATTTGTTCTAAACTTAAATCTTCTTTCACAAAAGTATCAATAATCGCATTGGTATAAGCATAGTTCATCACTGCTGAAAACTCATCACCAACAAGCCAAGGTTGTGCTGAATGCCAAACTTCTCCTAAAATGTAGAAGTCTTCCTTCGCTGCATCACATGTCGTACGGAACTTCTTCCAAAAGGCATGATCGACTTCGTCTGCTACGTCTAAACGCCACGCATCAATATCACACTCCTTGATCCAGTATTCTGCAATATTGAGCAAATACTCTTGCACTTCTGGATTGGCAGTATTTAATTTCGGCATATGTGGTGTAAAAGCAAATGTATCGTAAGTTGCAGTTTCAGAAACTTCAAAATCCTCGGTTGGTGTATAGCTTGCTGGCCATTCGTTAACATGGAACCAATCTGCATATTTTGAATTTTCTTGATGCTTAAGAACGTCTTGCCACTGCGGGCTGGTATCACCAATATGATTAAAGACCGCGTCAAGCATTACTTTAATTCCACGTTGATGCGCTTCTTTAACTAAGGTCTTAAAAATATCCAAATCACCAAAATACTGGTCAATTTTTAAATAATCTTCCGTATCATACTTGTGATTAGAATAGGCTTGAAAAACAGGGGTAAAGTAAATACCGTTCACGCCTAAGTCAGTCAGATGGTCCAAATGATCGATTACACCTTGGAGATCACCACCATATAAGTCTTGGCGGTCAGGAGATTCAGTCGGATCCCATTCTTTCACTCCTACGGGATTAATCGCTGGGTTTCCATTAGCAAATCGTTCAGGGAATATTTGATACCAAACTGTATTTTTAACCCAATCAGGAGCCTTAAACCGATCCACTTCATGGAAGAAAGGCATACGAAATGCTGCATATTTTTTTGTGAGTAATTCTACTTCGTAAGGAAGAATACCAGAGTCACTATAGACAACCTTTTCTCCATCACGGCTCGTGATCACGAACAAGTAGTCCATACGCTTATGCGGAACACTAACCTCTGTCACGTAGAAGTCACTTTCTGCTGTGGATAAACCATGCTTCATTTCTACTTCTTGATAATCCCAAACCATTTCTGGTTCCTCATCCCGTTTTACAAACATATAAGGGTCACCATAGATCAATGCAACACTTTGAATATCGTCATGTGCCACACGTAAACGGATATGAATGGTTTCCTCAGTATAGAGATAAGCAAATTCTGATTCTGGACGGTGATAAATGGCTGCTTTATTCATGAATAAATACCTCTTTTTTTCTTGTTTTTTTCATTTTAGCACAAGCTCATCTTTTTGCGCAACCGTTTGCAGTATGTTTTTTTCTAGAAAATAAAAAACCAATGTAAATCTTTCTATAGTATACAGCTATAACATGTATATACCAACACATACAGTAATCAAATTGTAATAAGTTTGCACTTGACAAAACGGAAGCGTTTGCATAAAATAGAATTACAAATTAGAATAATTATTTTCATTAGGAGGAAATATTTTATGAACACATGGAAAAAAATCGCTCTGAGTAGCGTTTCTCTGATTGCTCTTGCTAGCCTCGCTGCTTGTGGGAATAGTAAGGACAGTGGAAGCACAACTTCTGCATCTTCAGATGCTAAAGACCATAAAGGTGCAGTTAAACTCTGGGTTGATCCAGCAAATGTTGCTTCTTATAAAGATTTAATTAAAAACTTCAACAAAGAATATCCAAACATTAAAGTTACTGTCACACAGTCTCCAAATGGTTCTGCAAATGCAAAGCAAGATGTGAGTAAAGACCCTAGCCAAGCCGCAGATGTCTTTAAAGTACCAAACGACCAGTTGGGGGCCATGGCTGAAGCAGGCTACATCAATCCTCTTTCGCCATCAGCAACAGACTGGGTAAAATCAAATGATATCTCTATCGCTGTTGATGCTGTCTCTTGGAAAGGTAAACTCTACGCTTATCCACAAGATGAACAATCAAATATTGTTTACTATAATAAAGCAAAATTTAGCGAAGCTCCAAAAGATTGGGCAGATTTTACAGCAGAAACACCAATTGGAACAGATTTTACAAACTCATACAACTGGTATCCTGTATTCCTAGCGAATGGAACACAGCTCTTCGGTAAAGATGGCGAAACAGTTGACGGTACAGATGCAAATACTAAAGCGGGTGTTCAAGCGATGACTTGGTTTGCGCAACAAAAAGCAAATCCTGGCGTTAAACAATCTGGTACAGCCCTTCTGGCCGACCTTAAATCTGGTAAAACACAAGCGATTCTTGATGGCCCATGGGATGGTAGCACAGTGAAAGAAATCCTTGGCGACAACTTTGGTGCAACAACCTTACCAACTGCTGATTTTGGATCTGGCTCTAAACAAATGCAAGCCTTCTCCGGTGTCGGCACACTGGCTGTGAATTCACAATCTGAAGATCCTGTCGCTGCCTCTGCTTTAGCTCAGTATTTATCAAACACTGAATCACAATTGGCACTTTATAAAGCCAACAATGCAATCCCAGTTTCAAAAGAAGCCCAAAAAGATTCTGAAGTTGCAAAAGATCCTGTAGCTCTTGCAGTAATCAAACAAGTAGAAAACGATACATTAATGCCTAAGATGCCACAAATGGCAACATTCTGGAACTTGGCTGCCCCACTTATCGAAAATGCCTACACAGGTAAAACTCCAGCTACACAATACCAAGCACAACTTGATAATTTCGTAAAATCAATCTCATCAGCTACTGAATAATTTTTGATTAACTTAAGGGGATTGGGCTCATCCTAATCCTCTTATTTTTTTATATACAAAAGGGTAAAATATATGTTTAAAAAGAAAATTAAACCATCTCCTGAAGCAACATACAAAGAGGTATGGCGTGAGGGTGATATTTTCACAAAACTCAGCTTCTTCATCATGGGTTTAGCGCAATTAAAAAATAAACAATGGCTCAAGGGGCTTAGCTTCCTTATCATCGAAATTGTCTTCCTTTTCTGGCTTATCTTCAATGGCATTAGCTCCATCAGTCTTCTGAGCAGTCTTGGACATGTCAAAACTAAACAAGTCGTTTTTGATGAAGCACGACAAATTTATGTCACCCAACAACCTGATAACTCCATGCTCATCCTCCTTTTTGGGGTCATGTCCTTAGTGCTCATTGCAATGGTTGCAGTTATCTATATCACAAGCCTCCGTTCCACACGTCATCTCTATGTCTTGAATCGTGACGGAGAACATATCCCTACGACTATGGAGGATTTGGCAACACTTTTAGACAGTCGTCTCCATTACACACTGATGGCGATTCCCTTACTCGGGATTTTAGTTTTCACAATTGCGCCTTTACTTTTCATGATCACCATTGCTTTTACCAATTTTAATCAAGATCATCCCATCGGATTTTCTTGGACGGGTTTTGCTTCATTTGGTGAGATTCTGACAGGGAACATCGCTGGAACTTTCTTCCCTGTCTTAGGCTGGACCCTCGTTTGGGCTGTGGCTGCGACAGCGACAACCTTCTTCTTTGGCGTCTTGCTTGCTCTTTTGATTGAATCATCCGGAATTAAATTTAAAGCTTTCTGGCGGACACTCTTTGTTATTGTTATGGCTGTTCCTTCTTTTGTTTCACTCTTAATGATGAATATGTTCTTGGACAACAATGGGCCACTCAACAGCTGGCTTCAAAGTATTGGCCTTATCGACCACCCTATTCCATTTTTAATGGATCCTTTGCTAGCGAAGTTTTCTGTTATCGGCGTTAATATGTGGATTGGTATTCCTGTTTCCATGCTAATTTCAACAGCCATTATCCAAAACTTGCCTACAGATCAGATTGAAGCCGCTAAAATTGATGGTGCCAACAGTTTTGATATTTTCCGTTCTATTACTTTCCCTCAAATTTTGTTCGTTATGACCCCTGCCTTAATTCAACAATTTATCGGGAACATTAATAACTTCAACGTTATTTTCCTCTTGACTGGTGGTGGCCCACTGAACGCAGAATACTTCCAAGCGGGTTCCACTGACTTATTGATTACCTGGCTTTACAGCTTAACCATGAAGTCAATCCCAAGTTATAACATCGCCTCAGCTATTGGTATCGTTATCTTTATCATCTCAGCTACAGCTTCATTGTTCGCTTACCGCCGTACAAACGCTTTTAAGGAGGGCTAAAATGAAATCATATAAACGCCAACGTCAAGCTTCACTAGTACTCAGATACTTACTCTTGACCTTACTTGCAATCATCTGGATTTTTCCAATTGTCTGGATTATCCTTACCAGCTTTTCTAAAAATAACACCGGTTTTGTCTCAACATTCATTCCCCAACAGTGGACTCTGGATAATTTTACTGGTATTTTCAATAACCCGGTTTATCCTTACGGCCATTGGCTCCTCAACACGTTTGTCATTGCTGTTATCTGTGCAGTTGTTAACACACTGATTACTACTGTTATGTCTTATGTATTGTCACGTTTACGGTTCAAATTTCGCAAACCTTTCCTACAGTTAGCGCTCATCATTGGCATGTTCCCAGGTATCATGGCAATGATTGCTCTCTATTACATTCTCAAATCATTCAATATGACCAACTTAGTTGGACTGACTTTAATTTATATAGGCGGCTCTGGTTTAGGCTTCTATATCTTTAAAGGTTTCCTTGATACAATACCTGCTTCAATTGATGAAGCAGCTGTAATTGATGGTGCAACCAAATGGCAAATTTTCACCAAAATTACCTTGCCTTTGTCAAAACCAATGATTGTTTACACCTCACTCACTGCTTTTATTGCACCTTGGCTTGATTTCCTTTTTGCGAGTGTTATCTTAGGGGGAGGCGATCCTAAATCGCGGACCATTGCCTATGGTTTGCAAAATATGATGACCAACTCCAGAGGTTCCTCCGCAACAAACTTTACCCAATTTGTTGCAGGCTGTGTGATCATCGCCATTCCTATCACTATTCTCTTCATCGTGATGCAAAAATTCTATGTTAAAGGAATCACTGCTGGTGCAGATAAAGGATAGCATACTAAAAAAGCACTCAACCTAGAGTTGAATGCTTTTTTCTATTGTCCTAAAAGTTCTTGTGCTTTGGCACTATACTTATTCATATCAATGAGGATACCTGAACCTCCATACATATCATAGGCAGATTGCCAATCATTGTCCGATGGGATGGTTGTGTTTTCTATACCACCAAACATTGCCGGTAAAGCTTTTGTTAGCAGGAATGTGTTGGGAAGATTAGTCATTGTAACAGCTCGAGCTGTACCCATGGCACTTGCACCCGTAAAGAGTGTCAACGGATTTTTAACTTTCGATGTGAGAGTTTGCATCACTTGTTGTTGACGTTGTACACGTCCAAAGTCTCCTTGATCATCGTGGCGGAAACGTGCATAGTTCAAAAGTGTGCGTCCATCCATTCGTTGTGGACCTTGCTTAATCATCATAAAGATCCCTCCACCATCAGGATAGCCCAAAGCTGCGGCTTCTTCTGCACTCAGTTGCTTATCGTTTTTAGCCATTCCTTCTGTTTCCGCTAAATCATCCGGTACCGGGACTTCGTCAAACTTTTGACCATTAATTGTGGCGAATTTGGCATCAATCTGTACTCCACCAGGGAACATCGAGTCAATCACTGTTGCAAAACTTGAGAAATCAACCACAGCGTAATATTTAGCATTTATACCAAAATTTTGCTGCAAGGTTTGACGCACGAGTTCAACACCTTGATTCTCATTTTGCTCACCAATCGTAAAGGCTGCATTAAGCTTCATATTAGGACCTTGGCTTGCATCACCGACCCCTGGAATGTTAACCAAAGTATCACGCATAAAGCTCACCAATTGCATTTTGCCGCTCCTGCCAATATTCAAGACCATAATACTGTCTGAATGCGCCACGCCTGAGCTTTGTCCTGGGCGCTGATCCGCACCTAATAGAAGGATATTGACTGAGCCATCAGCATTGGCAGCACCATTGAATTGTTCGGCTTTGATTGCGCCGCCTTCTCGACTAATCCCTCGCTGATAACCATAAATGAAGAAACCAATCATAATCAAGATCAGTGCAATTAAGAGAAAGAAAATACGCTTGATCCATCTTTTCTTTTTCTTTGGTTTTTTACTTGCTGTTTCCTCAGATGTTTCATCATTAATATTCTCTTCTGCACGCCGGCTTTCTTTCTTTTTCCCACGTTGGGATAAAAATGCTGCGGGTGCTGAATCTAAAGAACGGCTGGATCTGCTTCGTCTCTCAGGAGAAGAACTTTCAGACTGTGCGCGCTCTTCTTCCAAGTCAGCCGCATATTCTTCTTCAAGCGCCTGCCATCCTTCTATTTCTTCTACTAATTCATAATATTCTTGCTTTTCGCGTTCACTTAAATAAGCTTTATTTGCCCTTAAGTATTCAAAACGTTTTTGTTTATTATCTTTCATTATCTGTCTATTATATCATGATTTTTATTTTTGATAAAAGTCTTTTATAATTGTCAGCAAAAAAGAGGGTTTTTCTTAACCTTTTTTGCCAAAAAATTTATTTCTGAAGCGCTTCACTTTCAGAAACTGTTCACGCGCTTTGTGCATCTGTTTATATCTTTTAGGATTCTTTTTATAAAAATCTTGGTGATAATCTTCAGCTGGCCAAAATGTTTGCGCATTTTCTATAGGAACAATGATAGGTTTATCCCAAAGTCCCGACTCCGACAATTCCAGCTTACTTTTCTCTGCAGCTTGACGTTGCTCCTCATTTTCAACATAAATAGCTGGTCTATAATTATTGCCACGATCGTAAAATTGTCCTTCTCCATCTGTGGGATCAATAAGACTCCAGTAAATTTCCAGTAAGGCATCGTAAGAAATAACCGTATTTTCAAAAATTATCTCCACAGCTTCAGTGTGCCCCGTATATTTGCCGGATACTTCATCATATGTCGGATCATCAACATGACCGCCAGTATAACCGCTGGTGACAGACAGTATACCTGGACGTGTTTCAAAAGGCTCAACCATACACCAGAAACATCCCCCAGCAAAAATTGCAATTTCTTTACTCATAGCTCTTCCTCCAAGCACATTATAGCACAATGAAAAGGCTTGCATGCTATAATTTAACTATGAAAAAACCATTAAATCAAACTGAAATATTGAATGAAATGTACAATTTAATCTTGAGTAAACATATCCGAGAGTGGGAACGCACTTTAATATTGGAAGCTAAAAATCGCATTGAAAATCAGGGAAATCTTGAAGAAGCTCTAGCCCAATTAGAGGCTCAATTACGCCCACTCGCTCTTCGCTACAATTTAACGCCTATGACAACCGAGTTTTATAACAAAATCTCCAATTCGCGCTTGTTTGGCCCTGGTGTCGGTCATCGTTTATAAATACGCCTCTTTAAAATAAAAAACGTTAGTCCGACTAACGTTTTTTATTTTAAATTTCTTTTGCACTTAACTCTGTTTGACTCAAGCGTTCATACCACAACTTTCGTGTACGTGAAAGTGTGGCAAAGAGAATGTCTAATAGAGGCAACAGAAGAAGAATTAACGAGAGGACGATCATTAAGAAATTTTGCCCCAATTCATTTTGTGGAATGTAGCTTGAGCGTTGCAAGAAATAAAACAAAAGAGCAACTATCCCAAAATTAACAAAAGATAAGAGTTGCCGACTTAAAATCTTCCAACGGCTCCCCCCTATCCTTATCTTAAGAAGTTTTTGACCAAAAGTGACACCAAAAAGGACTGGAATCCCCACAAAAGTAATAAGCATTGCTATATAGAAATGAGGCACAAAGTTTGAAAGGAAATTTGCTAAAACAAAATCTACGCCAAAGGCAATACTCCGCCGTATCATCCCAATCTGAGCCGGAATAGCTTGTTTGGCATCCAAATCTGGTAAAACCTTAACAAGTAGGCAAGCAATCCCAAAGCCAAGCAAACTTCCTAGCGTATTAATCATTAAATCATCTACATCAAAAAGACGATAAGGACGAGGATAAAGACCAAAAAGGGCCGAACGCTGTAAAAGTTCAAATGATAAGGTGAGCATGAAACTCCACACTAAGGTTTGAGAAAAGTTGCGCTTAAAGAGATAACGTAAATATATCCCAAAAGGCAACGTCAAAAGAAGATTAAAAAAGGGTTGGATAAAACTTGGTGCTTTCAAGGCCATTATCCATGTAGAAGAATCGTTAAGTACCAGTGGGTTGTAAGCGATGAACTGACGTACAAATTCAAAGGGAACAAGATTTTGCTTGGGACCTGCCATCTGTGCAACCTGTGCTACATCCGGCAAAGGAAAAATAGTCATCGCATAAGCACAAACTATATAGAGGACAAAAGAAAAATTGACGATAAAACGCCAGGGGTTTACACGTCCATATTTACGGTATTGAACAATCATATAAGGAATAAGGCTCAGCAAGAAAAAAACAAAGAAGAGCAGTACACCTATTTGAATAGCATGGAGATAAGTAAGCATAGAAATCCTTTTAAAAATTTTTTATTTTATTATAACAAAATTTATAAACGGAGACTGTGAGACAGCTTAAACTAAGGCGAAATTGATACCGGTAATACTGCTCATGCTCTGTTTACACACCAAAGGCCTGCGCGTATTTGATACAGCCCGAAACATTTTTTAGTGCATCTGCTTGTAAAGGACGAATCATAAAGGCTTCTGCTGGAACTTCAAATGGCGCTGTGACCTTATATTTTTCAGCAGGGACATAGCCAAAACGAGAATAATATTGCGGATGCCCCAGAATACTTATATAAGGGAATTCTTGTTGAACGGCACGCTTTTCTAACTCTTTCAGTAATTTTTCTCCTACTTTTTTACCTTGCCAAGACGGTAAAACAGCTAATGGCGCAAGAACCAGTCCTGTAAAACTTTCTTTAGCGTTGATAATTTCGACTTCACTGAGTAAACCATAACCAATAATTCTTGCTCCCTCCGTGGCGACAACTTCTAAACCCTCAACATAGCTATGCTCTGTCCGAATCTTTTCCACGAGCTCTGCCTCGTTACCATAACCGTGTTCGGACGAGCTAAAGGATTGACGAATTACCTGCTCAACTTCTTTATAGTCTTTTCGCCTAATACTTCTTATTTCCAACTTTTATCTCCTTCATTATAGAATAGAAAAAAACGGAATACTTTTACTCCGTTTGTTGCTTTAAAATTTGACTGATTACAAGAGTTCTCGTGCTTTTTCTTCGATGAAACCTGCCACTTGATCAATCGTTTTTCCTGTACTGTCTAGTAAAATAGCATCCTCTGCTTGTTTTAGAGGTGAAACCGCTCGGGTACTGTCTTTACGGTCACGTTCAGCGATTTCCACTTTGAGTTCTTCCAAATCAGTAGGAATATTTTTTTGTATATTTTCTTTATAACGTCGCTCTGCTCGTTCATCCACAGAAGCCACAAGGAAAATCTTCAAATCCGCATGCGGTAGGACAACCGTACCAATATCACGCCCATCCATGATAATGCCACCTTCATCAGCAATACGTTGTTGCTCAGCAACTAAAAATTCCCGTACTGGAGCGAGAGCAGATATTTTGGAAACATTCTGTGTTACTTCGTTTGTACGAATAATCTTAGTAATATCCTCTGTTCCTAAAAACACCAGCTGTCCGTCGGCAGTATTTTTAAAGAAAATTGGTTTTTTCTTAATCACATCGATAATTTTTTGAGGATCCTCCGTTTTGTTTTGGAGGGCAACTAATGTTGCAGCACGGTACATCGCACCTGTATCTAAATAGATAATCCCAAGATTTTGTGCAACGATTTTAGCGACAGTTGATTTTCCGCTTGAAGCGGGCCCATCAACAGCAATTTGTAACTTTATCATGTTTCTTTCCTATATAGTAAATACTTTTTTTTATTTTAATTTTAATACTTGCCCAGGTGATATTGGTGAACCATCGGCATTGTATCCTGTTGCTGAGATATTATTAAGACTTGCAATTACAGACCACGCAACACCTGTCTTCGCTGATATCTTGCTTGGATCATCTCCAGCTACAATAACATAAGTTCCTCCCTCTTCAGTGGAAGATTCTTCAGTAGTTGGTGGCGGAGCTACAGTACTTTCTTCTGGTTTCACTTCTTCAGTCGTCTGTTCTGTTTGTTGCTCCGTGGTTTGCTCTACGGTTTTTTCTGGATTTTCCTGAGCAAATCCACCGCTATGTTGCGTTTGATTATTCCAAAGAATAAAGGCAATCATGAAACCAACCAACAAAAACATTGTCACGACAGTAAAGGTTAAAGCACGTGAAGTTAATGACTTGTTATTGTGTTTTTTTCTTGGCTTGCTGCCCGAACGACTTTTTTCGGAATCTGCTTTCATGGCCTTATAGATTTCTTTATCCCACGGTTCTTTTTCTGCCACTTCTTTTTCCTTTCCTTTTTTATTTTTTTATATTATCATCATTGTATGAAAGTAAACATAATACCAGAAAATTGTATTGCATGCGGCCTTTGTTATTTACATGCTCCAGAAGTCTTCGATTACCATGATAACGGTATCGTTAAATTTAATAATTCCGATAAACTGGAAAAAGAATATATTTCTGATGATAAAATAATAAGTGCAGCCAAGGATTGCCCAACAGCTGCGATAAAGATTACCAAATCTTAAAACCTTAAACTCTGTTATTTATTTTAACATAAAATTACTTCTTTATCTAACTATTTCGTGATTTTAATTAAGTATTTTCATTATATATACAGCTTGTTTTTCACCGACAAGTTGTTTTTATTTTCGCTCTTTAAATTAAAAAATCAGATTTATGAAACCAGTTTCACAAATTTTTGCAAATGTTTTCAATTTGTAGTATACTAGGACAGTAATAATTATATTATATAAAAATTTTATAAGGAGGTTACTCAATTGAGTATCGGAATTGTTATTGCGAGCCACGGCGAATTCGCTGCAGGCATCAAGCAATCTGGTTCAATGATCTTCGGTGAGCAAGAGAAAGTACAAGCTGTCACTTTCATGCCTAACGAAGGACCAGACGACTTACGTGCCAAAATCGAAGCCGCTATCGCAACATTTGATGCTGAAGATGAAGTCCTTGTCCTTGCTGACTTGTGGAGCGGTTCTCCATTTAACCAAGCAAGTGCTGTTATGGGTGCCAACCCAGAACGTAAGGTAGCTATCATCACAGGCCTCAACTTGCCAATGCTTATTCAAGCCTACACAGAACGTATGATGGATGCTTCTGCTGGTGTTGAACAAGTTGCTGCAAACATTATTAAGGAAGCTAAAGCTGGTATCAAAGCATTGCCAGAAGAGCTTAATCCTGCTGAAGAAAGCGCTGCACCAGCTGAAGCTGGCGTAAACGCTACTGCTATCCCAGAGGGTACTGTTGTTGGTGACGGTAAGATTAAAATTAATCTTGCACGTATCGACTCACGTCTTCTCCACGGTCAAGTTGCCACTGCTTGGACTCCAGATTCAAAAGCAAACCGTATTATCGTTGTTTCTGACGCTGTTGCCAAAGATGAGATGCGTAAAACACTTATCACACAAGCTGCACCTCCAGGTGTTAAAGCCAACGTTGTCCCTATCAAGAAAATGATTGAAGTTGCTAAAGATCCACGTTTTGGTGAAACTAAAGCCCTTCTCTTGTTTGAAACTCCTCAAGATGCACTTGCTGCTATTGAAGGTGGTGTACCTGTAGAAACACTTAACGTGGGTTCTATGGCACACAGCACAGGTAAAACAATGCTTAACTCAGTATTGTCTGTAAATAAAGATGATGTTGCCGCTTTTGAAAAGTTACGTGATCTCGGCGTTAAATTTGACGTTCGTAAAGTCCCTAACGATTCTAAATCTGACTTGTTTGCTTTGATTAACAAAGCAGACGTTAAGTAAAATTAAATATTATTAGGAGAAATTTATAAAATGAGTATTATTTCAATCATTTTAGTTCTTATCTTCGCGTTCTTAGCTGGACTTGAAGGTATCTTGGACCAATGGCAATTTCACCAACCAATTATCGCCTGCTCATTGATCGGTATCGCTACTGGTCACATGGCTGCAGGGATCATCTTGGGTGGTTCATTGCAAATGATCGCCCTCGGTTGGGCTAACGTTGGTGCCGCTGTCGCACCTGACGCTGCACTTGCTTCTGTCGCTTCTGCTATCTTGATGGTTCAAGGTGGTAACTTTGACTTGACACACATCACTGGTGTTATCGTACCTGCCGCTATCTTGTTGGCAACTGCTGGTCTCGTACTTACTACTTTGGTTCGTTTCCTCTCAGTTGGTATCGTTCACTTAGCTGATGCTGCTGCTGAAAAAGGTTCTTACTCAGGTGTCGCTGGTTGGCACATGTTCGCACTCCTTCTTCAAGGTTTGCGTATTGCTATCCCTGCTGCAATCATCCTTGCTATCCCTGCTGAAACAGTAACTGCTGCTTTGAACGCAATTCCTGATTGGGTTTCTAAAGGTCTTGCTGTTGGTGGTGGTATGGTTGTTGTTGTTGGTTACGCAATGGTTATCAACCTCATGGCAACTAAAGAGCTATGGCCATTCTTCTTCCTCGGATTTGTACTCGCACCACTTTCTTCAATCACTTTGATTGGTATGGGTATCCTTGGTGTTGTTATCGCTCTTATCTACCTCAATCTTTCTAATACTGCTGGTAACGGTGGAACTGCTTCTTCAAGTGGTGACCCAATCGGCGATATTCTCAACGATTATTAATTAGGAAGGAGATTTTATAAAAATGGAAAATACAAATAAAAAGTTTAGCCTTTCTAAAAACACACGCTTGAGCGTTATGTTCCGTTCAATGTTCCTTCAAGGTTCTTGGAACTACGAACGTATGCAAAACCTTGGTTTCCTCTATTCAATCATCCCTGCATTGAAACAGTTCTACAAACCAGGTTCTGAAGAAGCTAAAGAAGCTTTGAAACGCCACATGGAGTTCTTCAATACTCACCCATATGTAGCCGCACCTATCGTCGGTGTTACATTGGCCCTTGAAGAAGAAATCGCTAACGGTGTCGAAATCGATGAAGCAGCTATCCAAGGTGTGAAAGTCGGTATGATGGGACCTCTCGCTGGTATCGGTGACCCTGTCTTCTGGTTCACAGTACGTCCTATCGTTGGTGCCATCGCTGCCTCACTTGCAACTGGTGGTTCTATCATCGCTCCAATCTTCTTCTTCGTTGTTTGGAATGCAATCCGTATCGCTTTCTTGTGGTATACACAAGAGTTTGGTTACAAACAAGGTACTGCAATTACAAGCGACCTCGGTGGAGGAATGCTTCAACAAATTACTAAAGGTGCATCTATCCTTGGTATGTTCATCCTTGGTGTATTGATCCAACGTTGGGTTAACATCAGCTTCACTGGTCCTAACGCTATGCTCCCATCTAAACCTTTGGCAGATGGTGCTTACGTTGGTGAATGGATCGATAAAGCTGGTAAAGTCGTTGTTCAAGGTGCCCAAACAGGTACTACAGGCGACGGTGTTGCTAAGTTTGATTGGTTAGACCAAGCAGGTAACGGTGTTGGTAACGGTGTTGCTGGTCAAGGCGGTTTCGCACATTACGTAACTGTTGATCAACTTAACACAGTTGATGGTTCTACATTGCACAACATCTTAGGTCAAGTATCATCTGGTCTTGGCTTGAGCCCAGAACAAACACAATCACTTCAAGACGTGTTCAATTCATTAATTCCTGGATTTATCGCATTGCTCTTGACTTTCCTTGTTCTTTGGATCTTGCGCAAATGGAAAAACAAAAACGCACCATTGTTCATCATCATTGGTATGTTCGTTCTTGGTATCGTACTTCACGTTGCAGGTCTTGCTTAATAAGATTTTAAAACAAGAACAAAATCGTCGTGTACTCGCGGCGATTTTTTATTAAGATTATTTTTGATATAATAAATATATTATAATATCGTTAGGAGCACTAAATTGGCACAATCACTGAATACTAAAGTCGACTTTACCACTGCTGGTATTGCTTATCTTGGCTTTGCTGAATATGGTAAAATTATGATTGGAGACCGAGCTTTCGAGTTTTTCAATGATACAAATGTTGAAAAAAACATGCAATTCCCTTGGGCCTCTATTAAACGTGTGGAAGGTGATGTTTCTGTTTCCAAAAATGGAAAAGTAAAAATTGGACGTCAGTTTATTATTGTCTTTCGTAATGAG
The DNA here is from genome assembly GCF_029024465.1 of Lactococcus garvieae subsp. garvieae. Lineage (NCBI taxonomy): Bacteria > Bacillati > Bacillota > Bacilli > Lactobacillales > Streptococcaceae > Lactococcus > Lactococcus garvieae. Next base: position 538,709 of record NZ_CP118950.1, on the reverse strand, counting down.
CAGAAAGTTCGTTTTGCTGCCAAAGAGTCTGGAACTGTCTTAAAATACATCCGACAATATATTGGAAATGAAAAAGTCGTCCGTCAAAAAGGATTCTTTGATAAATTCTTTAGCCTCTTCCGTCGTAAAAAGAAATAATAGATAGCCTCCCTTTGAGGCTATTTTTTGACAAAAAAAAACATACTGCACATGCACCATGATTTTCTAGGTTAAGTATCTGTTCTGTTTCTTTCACGTCTAAATAAATTAAAATATAGAACATCTAAAATCTTATCACGGTAATCTTTCCGCCCAATAAAGCGTGTGACTTTGCTAAAAATATAGCATGACAAGAGAGTGACAGCAAAGTTTGGAAAGGCCAGATAAGTCACTAAAGATAGTCCCATAACGACGATATCAATACCAAATAAGACACGATCAATCGTAAATTGCCAGCGATCTTCCATAATTCGACTCAGGAGGATTGAACCACCGAAAGTTCCGTTGGATACTACAACAAGTCCTGCTCCTATTCCTGATAAAATACCGTCAGAAATGCCAGCGAAAATAATTTGGTTAAATTGAAAACCGTTAATTCCCATCGCCTCATAGGCCAGCATCCATAAACTCATCGCAGCAGCACCAGGAACACTCAACAAAAGTTCTCTTCGGCTCAACAGCTTCCAACCAAAAAGGAACAAGGGAATGTTGACGACAAAGAAAGTCAGTGCTGGATTGATTCCAAAAACAAAATCAACAAATACTGAAAAACCTGCAATCCCATTACTTGCCAAATAATTAGGAATAACAAAAAGTCTTACCGATAAAATATAGAAACCCACTCCTATAATAAGAACAATTAAATCTTTTATAAACTGCTTATCTATCTTTACTCCAATGATTGACATCGTTCCCCCCCTTTATTCTATAATACCATTTAGAATTTCAAAGCACTAATGATTTATGAGGCGCTTGCAAAGTTTTAAATTTTCTGATAGAATGACAATAGAAGTCAGTTTTGAGACTATCTTTTCCGAGAGAGCTTGTGGTTGGTGAAAACAAGTAAAGATTCTTTAAACATTCTGCTTCTTGCTTGATTTTATCCTATGAAAGTAGGAACGTGTTTCTCGCGATAAGGGAACTAAAGTCCTGTCCCTATGACAGGAAATTTAGGTGGAACCGTGCTAATAGCGCCCTAATTCTTCTTTATGGAGAATTAGGGCTTTTTATTTTATATTAAAAAGGAGATTTTATGCTTGATATCAAAAAAATCCGTGCAGACTTTGACGGAGTAGCCGCAAAATTGGAAACACGTGGTGTTAAAAAGGAAACACTGCAAGAACTCCATGAACTCGATGTACGTCGTCGTGAACTGATCGTACAATCTGAGAACTTGAAAAAAGAACGTAATGCCGTATCTGATGAAATCGCGTTGATTAAACGTGAAAAAGGTGATGCATCTGAAAAAATCACTGCCATGAAACAAGTTTCTGCCGATATTAAAGTCATTGATGCTGAGCTTGCAGATATCGAAGAAAAGTTGACTACATATACAACAACGCTCCCTAACTTGCCACATGACGATGTGCCTGTAGGTGCTGATGAGGATGATAATGTCGAAATTCGTCGTCATGGCCAAGCGCCTGAGTTCAGCTTTGAGCCTAAGCCTCATTGGGACTTAGGAGAGTCTCTTGGCATCCTTGATTGGGAACGTGGCGGTAAAGTTACAGGTTCTCGTTTCCTCTTCTATAAAGGCGCTGGGGCGCGTTTAGAGCGTGCCTTGTATAACTTTATGTTAGACGAACATGCTAAAGAAGGCTATACTGAAATGATTACACCTTATATGGTCAATCAAGAGTCTATGTTCGGTACAGGTCAATATCCAAAATTCAAAGAAGATACTTTTGAAGTAAATGATGACCGCGGTTTTGTGCTCATTCCTACGGCTGAAGTACCTTTGACCAACTACTACCGTGGTGAAATCTTGGATAATGCTGAACTTCCGGTTTACTTCACAGCAATGTCTCCTTCATTCCGTTCTGAAGCTGGTTCAGCTGGACGTGATACACGTGGCTTGATTCGTTTGCACCAGTTCCATAAAGTTGAAATGGTCAAATTTGCTCGCCCTGAGGAATCTTACGATGAACTAGAAAAAATGGTTGTCAATGCCGAAAACATTCTCCAAAAACTCGGTTTAGCTTATCGTGTCATCGCACTTTCTACAGGTGATATGGGCTTCTCTGCTGCTAAAACTTATGACTTGGAAGTTTGGATTCCAGCTCAAAACACTTACCGTGAAATTTCAAGTTGTTCAAACTGTGAAGACTTCCAAGCACGCCGTGCCCAAATCCGCTATCGTGATGAAGACGGCAAAGTGAACCTACTTCACACTTTAAATGGTTCTGGTCTTGCGGTCGGTCGTACAGTTGCTGCCATCCTTGAAAACTATCAAAACGAAGACGGTTCAGTAACTGTCCCTGAAGTCCTTCGTCCATATATGGGTGGTTTAGAAGTTATTAAATAAAAGAAAAAAACTTGCAAAAGCAAGTTTTTTATTTTACAACTCAACGATATTCCCGGATTTCAAGTAAACAATCCATTCACAAAGATTGACAGCATAGCCAGTGATACGTTCTAAGAAAACAAGAGTCATCAAGTAATCTTTACCTGTAGTGATTGTTTCTGTATTTTCTTTCATCGCTTCCAAGATTTTTTCTTGGATTTCACCGCTCATGTTTTTAACTGTTTGGTATTGATCCGCGATTTCACGAGCGCGTTTGTCATTGCCTTGAATATAAGCATTCAATGAAGCGTCAACGACTGATTTTACTTTTTCACCTAACAGGGAAATATCTTCTTCGACTTCATGGATACGTTCTTCACCTTTAAGGTTGATTGCCGCTTTGGCAATTGAAGTCACGTGATCGCCCATACGCTCCAAGTCACTTGAAGCTTTAAGTACTGTGATAATCGTACGTAAGTCCCCTGAAACCGGTTGTTGCAACGCAATCATTTCCAGTGATTTTGTTTCTAATTTAGTTTCCAATTGGTTAATCATTTCATCGCTTGTGATGACATCTTCTGCCAACTCACGATCATGACTCACAAAGGCACGAACTGCTTTATTCAATTGTGCAGATACTTGTGTTCCCATTGAATAAAATTGGTTGTGAAGTTTATTGAGTTCTTCTTCGAATTGTGTACGTAACATTTTTTCTCCTCTTAACTAAGCTCAGAGCAATAGGTGCTCCTTACATCATACCATATTATCCAAACTTACCCGCAATATAATCTTCTGTTTCCTGTTTTTCAGGGTTAAGGAAGATTTTTTTCGTGTTGTCCATTTCAACTAAGTCACCATTGAGCATGAAAGCAGTACGATCAGAGATACGTGAAGCTTGTTGCATGCTGTGCGTAACAATAGCTAAAGTATAATCTTCTTTAAGTTCTAAAAGTGTCTCTTCTACATGTCCTGCCGAAATCGGGTCTAAGGCTGACGTTGGCTCATCAAGCAAGATAATTTTAGGATTGACAGCAAGCACACGTGCGATACACACACGTTGTTGTTGTCCACCAGATAAACCAAGTGCTGAAGTATGAAGAATATCTTTTACTTCATCCCAAATATTTGCGGCCTTAAGCGAATTCTCAACAACTTCATCGAGCAAAGCCTTGTCTTTTACACCTTTGAGACGCAAACCATAGACAACATTTTCATAAATTGAAAACGGGAAAGGATTAGGTTGCTGGAAGACCATGCCGATTTCTTTACGAAGATCTACGGTATCCACTTTGGGGCTGTAGATGTTATGGCCTTTGTACATGATTGCGCCCGTAATTGTTACGGTTGGAATTAAATCGTTCATGCGGTTAATCGAGCGCAAAAGTGTTGATTTCCCACATCCAGAGGGGCCAATAAGTGCTGTAATCTCATTAGGATAGAATTCCATATTGATTTGATTGAGCGCTTTTTTCTTACTATAATACAGCGAAAGGTCGCTGACTGTTAAAATTGCTTCTTTTGTCATATTGTCCTCTCGATTATCCAAAGTGTCCTGAAACATAATCTTCTGTCGCTTTAAGATTTGGCTGTGTGAAGATTTTGCTTGTCTCATCGTATTCAATCAAGTCGCCTGAATAGAAGAATGCCGTATAGTCAGAAACACGACTGGCTTGTTGCATATTGTGCGTCACGATAATGATCGTATAGTCTTTCTTCAATTCGGTCATGGTTTCTTCAATTTGCATTGTAGAAATAGGGTCCAAAGCTGAGGCCGGCTCATCCATCAAGATGATTTCTGGTTTAACTGAAAGGGCACGCGCAATACATAAACGCTGTGCCTGTCCACCAGAAAGTGCCAAAGCGGACTTGTTTAGATTGTCCTTAACTTGCTCCCATAAAGCGGCTTGCTTAAGGGAAGTTTCCACGATTTCATCTAATTTTTTCTTGTCTTTTATCCCTTCACGACGGTGGATAAAAGCGATATTTTCATAGATTGATTTTGGGAAAGGATTTGGTCTTTGGAAAACCATACCGATTTGTTTACGGACTTCGTAAACATTGACTTTAGGGTCACTAATATTGACCCCTTCATACATGATTTCACCTGTTACTCGTGCACCATCAATCGTATCATTCATACGGTTGAGTGCGCGGAGATAAGTTGATTTACCAGAACCTGAAGGGCCAATTAAAGCCGTCACTTGATTTTTAGGAAATTGCATAGAGACACCGTGAATTGCTTCTTTTGTGCCATTATAGAAAACCCGCAAATCGTTTGTTGAAAGAGCGATATTTTTGTCGAAAGTCAAAATGTGACGTTCGTTCCAATCATAAGTTGCCATATTTTTCTATATTCCTTACTAATTTCCAGATGTGAGTTTCTTGTGGAGACGATTTCCGAGGAAACGTGCCCCAAGGTTGAACAGCAAAACAAAGATAATCAGTACTGCAGAAGCTCCTGCAGAAATCTGAGTTGCTGTTGCGATTGTTCCTTCAGTATTCAAAGCCCAAATATGTACGGCCAATGTTTCAGCAGGACGGAAGAGTGACAAGGGGCTTGTCAATGACATAGGATTCCAGTTGGCCCAGTTGATGGGCAAGTTGGTTTGACCCGCAGTATAGATCAAGGCCGCCGCTTCACCGAATACACGGCCTGAAGATAAGATAACCCCTGTTAAAATCCCCGGTACAGCTGCTGGCAAGATGACTTTAGTCGCTGTTTCCCATTTTGATAAACCAAGAGCCAAGCCACCTTCACGTTGCATTGTTGGAATAGCACGGAGTGATTCCTCAACATTACGTGTCATCAAAGGGAGGTTGAAAACTGTAAGTGCGAGGGCACCGGATAAGACAGAGAAACCAAGCCCAAACTGAATCACGAAGAGTAACATACCGAAGAGACCCACAACGATTGAAGGGAGTGATGATAAGACCTCAATCGCTGAGCGAACTGCACCAGTCAACCAATGTTTTTGATTGGCGTATTCTGAAAGGTAAATTCCCGCACCCAATGAAAGTGGAATTGAGATAATTAGAGTCACAACTAATAAGTAAACTGAGTTAAAAAGTTGAACAGCAATACCGCCGCCAGTCAATGGATTTGAAGGCGTTGTTAAGAATTCCCAAGATACAAAAGGTAAACCTTTAACCAAAATATAAATCAAGAGAAAAGCGAGTATTGCAACAATGATGCCTGAAAGTGCATAGAGCACGCCAGTGGCAATTTTATCTGTGCGTTTTGCATTCATTATTTAAGGCTCCCTTTCTTAGCGATAGCACGCATCGCAATGTTAAATACCAATGACATGAGGAGAAGGAGGAGTCCAAGTGACCAAAGGGCATTCAATTGAATACCTGGTGTCGCATTTGGAATACCTGATGTCAAAATTGAAGTTAAAGTTGAAGCCGGAGAAACCAGATCCTGTGGCATTGTTACAGCATTACCGACAACCATTTGGATAGCCAAGGCTTCACCAAAGGCACGCGCCATACCAAAGATTACCGCAGTTAAAATCCCAGGTGCTGCAGCACGAAGTAAAACACGCCAAATGGTTTGCCAACGTGTTGCACCTAAACCAAGTGAAGCTTCACGATAATGAGGTGGGATGGCTTTAAGCGCATCGACAGTCATTGAAGTAACCGTTGGTAAAATCATAACAAAGAGTACAAACACACCCGCAAGCAAACCAAGTCCCGTTCCACCAAATGTATTACGTATAATAGGTACAACAACCGTCAAACCAATAAATCCATAAACAACTGAAGGAATACCTACCAAAAGTTCAATAACCGGTTGTAAAATTTTCGCACCATATTTTGGCGAAATTTCTGTCATATAGATTCCTGCACCGATGGCAAAAGGTGTCGCCACTAAAGCTGAAAGCACCGTAACGATTAAAGATCCCGCAAACATCGGTAAAGCTCCAACCGCAGGTTTCCCGTCAGGGCCAATTGCTCCAGGCTCCCAGTGTGTTCCAAAGAGGAAACGGAACGGATTCACACCATCCACAAAGAAAGTTGAAAGACCTTTTTGAGCGACAAAGACCAGAATAAGTCCAACGACAAAAACGATAATTGCGATACACAAGAATGTCAATGTCCTACCAAATTTTTCCAAGCGCGAATCTTTTGAGCTTGAAAGTAATTTTTCTTTAATTTTTGAGTTTTCCATAACTACCTTACTAATTATTTAATTGGTGTAACTTTACCTTTATAATCACGATCAACTTTCATCTCTGTTACAGGGATGTAGCCGAGTTTTCTCAGCGTTACTTTGTCATTTTTAACATAGTTGATGAAGCGATTTTCTACAAAGTTCTCATTTTTATTGTTGGTGTACATATGTTCGTAAGACCAAATTTTCCACTTGTTGGTCAGTACATTTTTATCTGTAGGTTCAACCCCGTCCAAGTTCAATGGTTTAATTCCTGGTTTGTGGATATAGGGGAACGAAACGTATGAGATTGCACCTGGTGTTTGACCAACTAATTGAACAACCGAACCGGAAGCATCTTGTGTAGGGCCATCAATTTCACGCGCACCATTCAAGGCAAGATTATCAAAATTAACACGTGTTCCTGAACCTGCTGTCCGTCCGATAACCGTAATTTCTTGATCTGGACCACCCACTTCTTTCCAGTTTTTTACTTTCCCCGTGAAAATATCAATAAGTTGGTCTTGAGTGACGTTGGAGAGGTCCAGATTTCGGTTCACGATTGGTGCAAAACCGACAACTGCAACCTTATTCCCTGTAATTTTAGAGGCATCAATTCCGGACTTTTCCTCAGCAAAGATATCTGAGTTACCAATTTGGAAAGAACCTGCGACAACTTGTGCAAGTCCGACACCAGAGCCCCCACCTTGAACCATAATAATATCTTCTGGATATTTCTTCATATAGTCCAGGGAAACTTGTTCAACCAGTGGTTTCATTGCCGTTGAGCCACCTACTGTAACTTGATTTGAGTTGGGCGCACATGCCGCTAAAGTCACAAGACTCATTGCTGCAAATAAAGCCATTAAAATTTTCTTTTTCATATCCTTATTTTAGCATAAATCAACCATAAATAAGGAAAAGCTTACCGTTTACAATGTAAATAGTTTGTAAACGGAACGGCAAAGAGAGCACCTGAGACACGGCTCAAGTACTCTTGCTCTTTACATTATCATTAAGAACAAGGATTCTTTAAAAGCATAAGTTTTTGTGCAGTAAAGTCAGGGGTATGAAAAGAAAATTTAATGCTTTACTCTGCTCAATCTTGCTTCTTATTTGTTTGTGATTTTTCCTTGAGCGTCACGTTCAACTTTCATATCAGAAACTGGGATATAGCCAAGTTCCTTGATTGTTTTTGTATCTTCAGTAACGTATTTGATAAAATCTGTTTCAGCTGCTGTTTCTTTATCTTTATTGGTATACATGTGTTCGTATGACCAAACTTTGTAGCTGTTGTCCGCAACATTTTCATCTGTTGGTTTTACATTATCAATGCTGACTGCTTTGATATCTTTACTCTTATCAAGGTAAGAAAAAGCAACGTAAGAAATCGCACCTGGTGTTTGAGAGACCATCGTTACCGCTGTACCTGAGGCATCTTGCGTTGGACCCTCTACTTCTTTTTCACCACCAAGAGCCAAATTATCAAAGTTCACACGTGTACCTGAACCTGCTGCACGTCCGATAACTGTGATTTTTTCATCCGGACCTCCAACTTCCTTCCAGTTCTTCACTTTACCCGTGAAGACATCTTTAAGTTGTTGTGTTGAGAGATTGTCAATATTAATATCTTTATTTACAATTGGAGCAAATCCAACGACAGCTACTTTATGATCGTTCAATTTAGAAGCATCAATTCCTGATTTTTCTTCTGCAAAGATGTCAGAGTTACCGATTTGGAAGGTTCCTGTTGAGACCTGAGTCAAACCTACACCGGATCCACCACCTTGTACAGTGATTTGAACTTCTGGTTTTTTAGCTGTATACTCAGTTGAAGCTTGTTGAGCCATAGGTTGCAAAGCTGTTGAACCTCCAGCTATGATTTTACCTGAAGCTGGCGTTGAGCCCTCTGAGCTGCTATTAGATGATGAATTGCCATTTCCACAAGCTGCAAGCGTCAACAAAGCTGCACCAGCGATAATTCCAGAAAGTAACTTTTTATTCATGAGATTTTCTCCAATAATTTTCTATATTCTGCGTAAGCTCTTTTGCTTACAATACTATCTTAACACTGTTGGCCACCTCCAATTGTAAATGCTTAGTAAATACTAGGTAAACGCTAAGTAAATGGTTTTACTTTTTATTATTGCTACAAAAAAAGCAAGAAACGACTGTCTCTTGCTTTTTAGCGATTGTAGGCCTTTATTTGACGGGCAATATCTCGGTTTTGTTCTTTACGTTTGAGTGTTTCACGTTTGTCGTACTGTTTTTTTCCTCGTGCGAGACCCATTAAAACCTTGGCAAAACCATTCTTCAGATAAACTTTTAAAGGAATAAAAGTAATCCCTGTTCCTGTCAACTCCTTCTCAATCTTCGTAATTTCTTTTTTATTAAGTAAAAGTTTACGTGTGCGTAATTCATCCACATTGAAGATATTACCTTGCTCGAAAGGTGCAATATGAACATTGGACAGCCACACTTCACCATCTCGTACCCGAGCAAACCCATCTTTAAGTTGAATTTTTGCTTGACGCACCGATTTGATTTCTGTTCCAGTTAGAACAATGCCTGCCTCAAACGTTTCAAAAATTTCATAATCATGCCGGGCCTTTTTATTTTGGGCCAGGGGCTTATCTACTGTATTTTTTACCATAATTTCATTATAGCAAAAAAGTAGGGATGTTGCTTTTCTTTCAAAAGTTTAGCTCCAAATTTTTCGATTAGCTATTGCTTAAATCTTGCCCATTTGAAGCAATCACTTTTTTATACCAGTCAAAGGATTTTTTCGGCGTACGCTTTAGAGTCCCATTCCCTTGGTCATCACGATCAACATAGATAAATCCATAACGTTTAGACATCTCGCCAGTTCCAGCCGATACTAAGTCAATACACCCCCATGAAGTATAGCCCAAAAGTTCAACACCGTCTAACTCGACTGCTTTGATCATTTCTGCGATATGTTCAGCCATATAAGCGATACGATAATCATCTGCTACATAACCTGTTTCATCTGGTTTATCTATAGCCCCTAAGCCATTTTCAACAATGAAAAGTGGTTTTTGATAGCGATCATAGAGCGTGTTCATTGTTGTGCGTAGACCCACAGGATCAATCTGCCAGCCCCATTCAGATGCTTTAAGGTAAGGATTTTTAACCGAGGCAAAGATATTACCTGAAGTTTCTTCATCCCCTTCTTCCTGAACTTTTGCAACACGGCTTGAGTAGTAAGAGAAGGATACGAAATCAACAGTATTCTGAGCAAGCAGTTCCTCATCACCTTCAAGAAGAGGTAAAGTAAGCCCCTCACGTTCAAGTTGTTTCAAGAAATAATTTGGATATTTGCCACGTGCTTGTACATCAATCAAGAAAAGGTTCTCACGGTTTTTATCGAGTGCTTCACGGACATTTTCTGGTTTAGAATCCCAAGGATAGTAATCTCCCGCAGCCACCATACAGCCAATCTTATTTTCTGGGTCTATTTGGTGGCCAATTTTTGTCGCTAAGGCTGAGGCGACAAGTTCATGATGTGCCGCTGTAAAAAGGACTTGATCCCGATTTTCCCCTTCTTCAATATAAACACCTGCGCCCATAAACGGAGCATGCAAGAGCATATTGATTTCATTAAAGGTAAGCCAATATTTGACCAAGCCTTTGTAACGTGTAAAGAGAACTGTGACTAAGTTTTCGTAAAAATCAACCAGTCGACGATTACGCCACCCCCCATATTCTGTTACTAAGTGCATCGGAATGTCAAAGTGCGTGATGGTTACTAAAGGTTCAATATCATACTTACGCAGCTCTTTAAAGACTTTTTCATAAAACATTATTCCTTCTTCGTTAGGTTGAGTTTCGTCACCTTTTGGAAAAATCCGTGACCAAGCAATAGACATACGGAAAGTTTTGAACCCCATTTCAGCAAACAAAGCAATATCTTCTTGCCAGTGGTTGTAAAAATCAATAGCCTCGTGCCCGGGATAGAAAAGTCCTTCTTCCGGTTGTAAATGCTTTTCAAGTCCTAAAATAATGGCTTCACGATGTGAGCCGTGTGGGGCTAAATCTACATTAGCAAGTCCTCGACCACCTTGATCCCAGCCGCCTTCATATTGGTTAGCAGCTGTTGCGCCGCCCCAGAGAAAATCTTTAGATAATGGCATTTTATACTCCTTTGTATAATTAATATTTTTTACAGATACATTGTCAAAATGTAGGCGCTGACAATATTTTTATTATAGCAAATATTATGAGGACAATCTGTTGAAAATAAGGAATTTCTGTTCCTATTTCTTGAAACAAAAAGCTAAAAAACACCCCCTATTATTTGGGGAACTCCTCTTAAATACAGACAACACACTGTTCCATTCAATGCCTTAATAAAGTGAAAGAATTCCTGAGAGCGTTTGCTTACATCTTTTGAAAACGGTATAATAAATGCACAAATAAACAATTGGAGAGTTCTTAATGAAAGAATTGTATTTAATGCGCCATGCGCAAACTCTATTTAATGTGCAAGGGCGCACGCAAGGTTGGAGTGATTCGCCACTGACACAAAAAGGAATCGAGGATGCGCTTAAGGCTGGAGAGCGACTTCGAGCAAAACAACTTTGCTTTGATGCCTTCTACTCTTCCACACAAGAACGTGCTTCTGACACTCTGGAATTGTTATTTCCCAATCAAGAATACGGCCGCCTGAAAGGTCTTAAAGAAATGAATTTTGGAGTCTATGAGGGACATAGCAATTACTTGGAGCCCATGGATAAGACGACATATTTTAAAAATTTTGGTGGCGAAAGCAGTCACCAGGTTTCTGAGCGGATGTACCAAAGTTTGTCAGAGTGTTTAAACAAGCACGATAAGGTTTTTGCCCTCTCACATGGTGCAGCCATGCATTTTTTTACTCAGGAGAAAGTTTTTAACTTTGAAAGTCAACCCCCTATGCCGCTCGGTAACTTGGCTTGTCTTCATTTTACTTATGATGAAGGAATATTTACTTTTATCGAATCACTCTCACTCTTATAAAAAAGCCATGCCTACACTCTGGCTACTTTATTACTCAAGCCACTGATTTATTCAATAAATAAAAAGCAACTTTAAATAAAGTTGCTTTTAAATGTTTCCTCTGTCCGTTTATCTTTCTTATTTTGACGTCTTTCTTGGGTCTTATGCGCCAATTGTTCTAAAATAGCCATTACAGGAAGTTGTGTCGTTAAATTTCCTAAAGCGTGGACCTTTGAACCCTCATGTGCCACATTATAGGGGATAGAAACATCGGCCATATTAGCCATTGTATTATTTGCTTCATTAGTGATGGCAATAACCTTAACCCCATCTCTCTTATAGGCAATAATTTGAGCAATAATAAAGTTGGTCTTCCCAGAAATAGAGAGCGCAACAACTGTCATTGTTTTGGCATTGTTTGTCATGAGTGGTTGATAAGGATCAATGACCTCAAATGCAGGTAACCCTGCATTATTAAAGTATTTTGTGCCATAATCGGCTAAAGCACCTGAAGTTCCCACTCCCATAAAAACCGTATACTCGGTTTCTTCTAAGAGCTTTGCAGCTTCATCTATGAGGGCAGTGTATTCAGGGCTCAATAAACGTTTAGTAAAGAGCTCAAAGGCAAGAAGATTATCATACTTTGGATCTTCTGCTTTCATCAAAATTTGATGTTTTTGTTCTTGCAAATAATTTTTGAGTTCATTCCAGCCTGAAAAACCTAACTTATGAGTCATACGTACAATTGTCGTAGGAGAAGCATGGACGGTCGAGGCAAATTCACGAATGGTCATGTTCATAATAATTTCTGGTGATTTGACAACTTCCTCAAAAATTTTACTTTCCAAATCATTGAGCGCGTGCAGTTTATTGTCTTCAAACATCTTTTCCCTCTCCTCACTTTCCTCCCTGACTTAGCTTCCAGTATATCACATTTTTGTTACAAAATTTAGGAACAAATAGCAAATGTCAAGGCAATTCCTTCTATCTCTAGACCAACAATTTTAGGACAGCTGACTGAGGTTGCAATGAGTAGAGAAATTATTCCCCCATTTACTACAGGTATTGTCGCTCCTTGGACTCCTTCACCAACCCTCTCCAGTTTATTAGTTGAAGGTTGGCAAACTGCCCTGCGCCTTCTATTTATCGTGATCTACTGGCCCTTTTCCAAAAAATACGATAATATCTTGCTGGAACACGCAGTGGAAATGAAGAATGAAAACTAAATTTATCAAAAGCTCCCACTTAGGAGCTTTTTTTATGTCACGATATTTTTCTTGACGCTAATATTAATATTCCGCAGAACATAAAAAACTTTTAGTTAAGCATAAATCCGCCACTAAAAGTTTTTATTTTATATTTTATTCTTAAGAAAGTTTTGAACCTACATTTTCGATAAGTTCTGGAATTCCAGCAGCTTTAGATCCACCTGCCATGGCCATATCAGGTTTACCACCACCGCGGCCATCAATGTAAGGGGCAAGGTCTTTGATCAAGTTTCCAGCTTTAACTTCAGCTGTTTTGCTTGCCACTAACAGGCTCACTTTTTCACCAATCTTCGCCACAAGGACAAGGACATCGGACAACTCTTTTTGTTTCCAGATATCTGCAAGATTACGTAGTCCATTTACATCTGGTACTGTAACTTCACTGGCAATATAGCTTTTGCCTGCTGCTTGGAGAACATTTTTAAAGACTTCATCAGATTGACTTGCAGCTAATTTACCTGCTAATGCGTCATTTTCTTTTTGAGCCGCTTTAAGTTCTTCTTGCATAGCTGTTACTTTCGGCACAACTTGAGCTGCTTGTGGTGCTTTCACAACTGCGGCAACTTCATTGAGCGTGTTTTCAGCATCTTTAAATGCTTCATAAGCTTTTTGACCTGTTACGGCAACAATACGGCGTACGCCTGATCCAATACCTTCTTCTTTGATAATCTTGAAGAGACCAATTTCACTTGTTGTCGCTGTGTGTGTTCCACCACAAAGTTCAACAGAGTAATCACCAATTTTAACGACACGCACATTTTTACCATATTTTTCGCCAAAGAGAGCCATTGCGCCCATTTCTTTAGCTGTTTCAATATCAGTTTCTACTGTTTCAACTGCTAAGGATTGCCAAATCACTTCGTTCACTTGACGTTCGATATCAGCCAATTCTTCCTTGCTTACAGGAGCAAAGTGTGTAAAGTCAAAGCGAAGGAACTCCACTTCGTTAAGTGAACCTGCTTGAAGTGCATGTTCACCTACAATATTGTGCAATGCGGCATGGAGCAAGTGAGTGGCCGTGTGATTTTTAATGATCCCATGGCGGCGTTCTGCATCAATTTCAAGTGTGTATGTTTCACCAACTACAAGCGTAGAGAGAATGTCAACCATATGAAGGTTTTGGCCATTTGGTGCATGTTGAACATCCTTAACTTCTGCAACGACTTTACCTGCAGTATTTTTAATCACACCGTGGTCAGACACTTGTCCACCCATTTCCGCGTAGAATGGTGTTTTATCAAAGATAAGTTGTGCTTCACCGCTTACAGTATCCACTTTTTCATCATCTTTAACTGCCACAAGAAGCTTGCCATCATATTTTTCAACATCGTAGAGGAATTCAGATTCTTCTTTGATGGATTGAAGCGTTTCGTTTTGTGCGCCCATTGAACCGCCTTTAACGACAGCAGCACGTGCACGATCTTGTTGTTCTTTCATGGCTGCTTTGAAACCTTCATGGTCAATCTTAAAGCCAGCATCTTCAGCCAATTCTTCAGTTAACTCTACTGGGAAACCATAAGTATCGTAAAGACGGAAGATATCTTGCCCTTCAAGCATTGTCTTGCCTTCTTCTTTAAGTTTGGCAAGCAATTCATCTAAGAGTTTGCTTCCGCCATCAATTGTACGGCCAAAAGCTTCTTCTTCACGATCAATAATTTGCATGATAAAGTCTTGTTTTTCAAGGACTTCTGGGTAGTATGACTCCATAATTTTACCAACAACTGGAACAAATTGAGCCAAGAATTTACCTTCAATGCCTAATTTTTTACCGTGCATAACTGCGCGACGAAGAAGACGACGGAGGACATAGCCACGTCCTTCATTTCCTGGCAAAGCACCGTCACCGATAGCAAAGCTAAGCGCACGGATATGGTCTGCAATAACTTTAAAGCTCATGTTGTCGCCATCTGGATCGTAAGTTTTTCCAGAAATACGTTCAATTTCACGGATGATAGGGAGGAAAAGGTCGGTATCAAAGTTCGTTTTTCCACCTTGGATAATACAAACCATGCGTTCGAGTCCCATTCCCGTATCAATATTTTTCTGTGGCAACTCTTTGTATTCGCTACGTGGAAGTGCTGGATCAGCATTAAATTGTGACAAAACAATATTGTAGATTTCAATGTAACGATCGTTCTCGATATCTTCAGCCAAGAGTCTCAAACCAATGTTTTCAGGATCGTAAGCTTCACCACGGTCGAAGAAAATTTCGGTATCTGGTCCTGAAGGTCCTGCGCCAATTTCCCAGAAGTTGTCTTCGATTGGTACTAAATGACTTGCATCAACACCGAGCTCCACCCAACGGTTGAATGTATCTTTATCATCAGGGTAGTAAGTAATATAAAGTTTTTCCGCTGGAAAATCAAAATATTCACTGCTTGTGAGCATCTCCCAAGCGTAAGCCAAAGCTTCTTCACGGAAATAATCACCGATTGAGAAATTCCCAAGCATTTCAAACATTGTATGGTGACGTGCTGTTTTACCTACATTCTCGATATCGTTGGTACGAATCGATTTTTGCGCATTTGTAATACGTGGATTTTCTGGCACAACTGAACCGTCAAAATATTGTTTCAAAGTCGCAACACCAGAGTTGATCCAAAGTAGAGTGGGGTCGTTCACCGGTACTAAAGATTGTGAAGGTTCGATAGAATGCCCTTTTGATTTAAAGAAATCAAGGAACATTTGGCGTACTTCTGTTGAAGTCATTTTTTTCATAGCTATTCTCCTCGTATAATATATTTTATGGGTATTTTTCACCCCAATTTTCTAACAATTGTTATCGTTTTACTTGACTATTGTGACGTTTCCCAGAATAATTATTCTTAGGAATGGACTCAAAAGGAATATGCTAACTCTCCTTGTTGCTTCGTCTTCTTCATAAGTCTGCGACCCGAGCTGTATCAAATCTTCCAACTCACTAGCTGTTTCCACCGTGATTACTCTGCTCTTAGTAGCGAGCAGGCGGTAAGTAATCGCTGTGATGGGTATTCTAATAAGCGAGGATGAAGGGATACAGAGTTCTGGGGAATCTCTCAGTAGTCAAGTATAGTTTCCTAATCAAATGAAAGGAGGTCCTTCCAAATGAAATGTTTTGTCGGTTTAGACGTCAGCTCTACCAAACTCGATGTGTGCATCATGTCAAATGACACGGAACTTGGAGTCTTGTACGCTGCTTCACTTACCAATGATATGATTGGTGCTTCTGAAATCAAAGAACAAGTACTCTCACTTAACGAAAAGTATGAATTTAATAGAGTCGTCATTGGCATGGAAGCCACATCCCTCTACAGTTTTCATCCTGCAATGTTCTTCCACGAAGACTCGGAGTTAAAGCAGCTCGGAGTCGAGGTCATGGTGGAACAACCAGCCAAAATAAAGAAATATCGTGAGGCATTCGAAGAAAACAAGAATGATACCCTTGATGCTTTCTACATCGCGGATTACTTCCGCATTGAACGCTTTACAAGATCTTATCTTAAAGAAGAAAAGTATCTGGCACTACAACATCTCACAAGAACTCGACTTCAGCTCGTGGAACAATTAGTACGTACAAAACAACACTTCATTGAAAACATCTACTACAAGTGCAATACGCTCTCTGCGGAATTAAAGAATGAAGAATTGAGTACCTCTGTTTGGTCTGCCACAATTATGACACTCATGACCGAAGATTACACGCTAGATGAACTCGCAAATACTCCTCTTGAAGATTTCACGGAACTCATCCAGAAACTCGGGCGAGGTCGCTTCAAAGCTCCTGAGAAACTTGCAAAAGCAATAAAAGCTGCCATAAAAGGAAGTTACCGCTTATCACTCGTCCAACAAGATTCTGTCAATATTGTACTCAGTCTCCTTGCTCGCGAAATACGGAGTTTAGAGAAGATGATTAAAGAAATTGATCGAGCCATTGAAGACATGGTAGAAATTATCCCTGAATACCAATGTTTGACCAGTGTACCTGGTATTGGAAAGGTATTCGCTGCAGGAATTATCGCTGAAATAGGACAGATTGAACGCTTTAAAGACCATCCTCAAGTCGCTAAATATGCTGGCTTGAATTGGAAAGAAACACAATCTGGCAATACCTCATCTCAAAATACTTCTCTTGCAAAACGAGGCAATCGTTATCTTCGCTATTACTTAGTTGAAGCCGCCAACTCTGTACGAAGACATAACGTGGAATACGCAGAGTTTTACAAGAAAAAGAAAGATGAAGTCCCCAAACATAAACACAAAAGAGCCGTCGTTTTAACCGCAAGAAAACTTGTGCGTCTGGTGGATGTGCTACTACGCAACCACCAACTCTATACGCCACCAAGGAGGTTTATGGAAGATAATTAGTTTTATCTGCACAATTCCTTGTCTAGCCTAGTAAAATTTGCCAAATTTTACTAGATTCTTTCGTGCTGTCTTTTTTCAAGATTTTTACTCAGAATCTAGCAACTTATCATTTGACTTAATACCACTAGACTAATAAAATAATTTTCATTTACTTTTTTCATGTGAATAATCACACAATATAAAAACAAAAAATTCATCGTAAACGAGGGGCGTCACTTACGCGGTACCACCCTCATTCACGATGAATCCATCGTCTCTTTTTTGCTTGATAAAGCAGTTTCCCTGCTATTTGAAAACCTTGAGGTTTTCAGCACATTGACTTATCGACTTTCACCACATGTCGACTCTCTGTAAAGCCATTTCATTCATTTATTTAGATGATGAACTTGATGTAAATTGTGAGAAGATTGTTGAGAAGGCTTCCTCTTTCACAGTGACATTATGTGCTTTAAGGTATTCACCAATTACACCAGCAACATAAGTTGTATCTGCCAATTTTTCAGCTTTGATTACATCTTTAAGTTTATCTTTATACTTGTTCATGTCTGAACCTTTGTCTGAAGTTTTAATCATTTTCACAACATAGTAGCTTGTTGCTCCAGTTGAAGCATTTGTTGATTCAATAACGTCAGAAACTTCACCATTTTTCAATTTGAAGGCTGCAGTTTGAACTTCCTTTGGAATAGTAGTACTTGTTGAATCAAATTTTTGCTTGTTGCTTGCATTGTCTTTCTCAAACTTGGCTGCATCTGATTTCGCAGCTTTTGCTGCCTTGGTTGCTGCATCTTTGGTTGTTTCTGGAACAACAATCGCTTCAACTTCTGGATGGAAATCTGCCCAAGCTGCCTTCAAGTTAGCATCTGTAAATTGTGTATCTGTGATTTTTTTCTCAATGGCGTATTCTTGCAAGAGTTGAAGACGGACATAAGATTTGTAACTCTTTTCAGTAAAACCTTGTTGTTGCAAAGCTGCAGCAAACTGTTCACCCATTTGTTTTTTGGTATCGTCAAACTTCGCTTGAACATCTTTATCTGAAACCTTATCACCAAAGTCTTTTTCAAACATTTTTGAAAATGTCAAATTTTGTAAAAGAGATGTGGCAGGCATACTTGGAAAAGTTTTAGCTTCACTGTAGAAATCCCCTACATTGATTGTGTCACCCTTCATTGTGATAATATTCTCTCCAGTTGAGTTATTATTTCCACAAGCTGAAAGTGTGACAAGCCCTAAAGCCGCAACAGCTGTTGCGAGTAAGATGTTCAATTTTTTAAATTTCAAAGTTTTCTCCTTGTTGGGTATATTCCCTTGATACATTTGTTTCTTGTAACAATATTATAACACAAAACATTAAATAAACCTAAACTGATTTATAATGTCAAACTTTCTTAATCATTAATATTCCATCTCCTAAAGGAACCATGCTCGCGCGGTATTTAGGATTGTCTAAAACTTCATCAAAAAGACGACGAAGTCCACGTTCAAGTGCACGCTGCGTCCGTTTAATTTCCATAATAGGAATGAGAATTTCCCCGCCCTGGAAAATATCATCCATAATAATGACACCATTTTCCGAAAGCAACTCCATTGCACGCGGCAGAAACTCTACATATTTTGATTTCGCCGAATCCATGAAGATAAAATCAAATTCTCCTTTTAAATCTGCCAAAAGATCAGCAGCATCACCTTCTAAGAGAGTGATTTGTTTTCTTGCATCATAGGTAGCCAGATTTTCCTTGGCCAAGGCAATCATTTCTGGGTTACGATCGATAGTAATAATCTCAGCATCTGGTGCTGCTTCTGCCATCATGAGTGCAGAAAAACCAATGGCCGTCCCTATTTCCAAAATTCTTTGAGGTTTCATCAAATCCAAAAGCATTTGGAAATACACTACTGTTTCATGAGGTATAATTGGGATATTGTTCTCATGAGCAAATGTCTCAACATCCTTTAGCGGACCAGTAATTTGCGTTTGACGTTCGCGCATAAAGTCAACAATTTCCTCTTTGACTACGGGACGATTCATCATCGGATTACTTGTTCTCTTGTATGTTAAAACCATTATAAATGGGCTCCTTTTTCGACTAATTTTTCTAGCTCAATTAAACGTTTTTCAAAAACAGCAAAAGCTGATTCTAAATATGTTGTTTCTTCCATATCCACACCTGCTTGAGCAATCACAGCCAGGGGATAATCACTTGATCCGGCTTTGAGATAAGTGAGGTATTTTTCACGCGCATCTGTCCCACCATTAACGATAGCCTCAGCAAGATAAGTTGCTGCAGCAAAGCCAGTAGCATATTGGAAGACATAATAGTTGTAATAGAAGTGCGGAATGCGGGCCCACTCATACTGAATTTCAGGATTTTCCCGGGCGGGTAAACCATAGTATTTTTCATTAAGTTCTGCATAAAGCTGGTTCATGAATTCACTGGTCAAAACTTTTCCTTCTTGATCAGCTTTATGTATTTCATGTTCAAATTCAGCAAATTGACTTTGACGAAAAACAGTGCCACGGAAACCATCAAGCCAGTGGTTTAAAATAGCAAAACGCACTTTTTCATCTGTCGAGGCCGCAAGTAAACTTTCAGTCAAGATATTCTCATTGGTTGTTGAAGCAATTTCTGCAAGAAAGATTGGATAGTCCCCATAAACATAAGGTTGATTTTCCCGTGTAAATGTGGAATGCATACTGTGCCCCATTTCATGTACTAAGGTGAACAAATCATCCAAAGTTTCTTGCCAGTTTAACAGCATAAAAGCATTTGTATCATAGCATCCACCTGAGTAAGCACCCGAACGTTTACCGCTATTTTCTGCCACATCAATCCAACGCTCCTCAAAAGCTTTTTTTACATGGTGCGCATATTCAGGCCCCAAAATTTGAAGAACTTCTTGGGCTTTCTCTACTGCCTCTGGGTAGTTAAACTTATAATCCAAGTCCGATAAGGGTGTATAAACATCATACATCTTTAAATCGTCTTCTAAGCCTAAAATCTGTTCACGCAATTTAATATAGCGATGTAAAAGAGGCAAATATTTATTGACAGACTCTAAGAGCTTATCGTAGACTTCTTCCGGAATAAAATTACTTGATAAAGCTGCCTGACGAGCTGAATGGTAGCCCCGCATCTTTGCCTTAAAATTATGGACTTTTACATTTGTTTGTAGCGTTTTAGCATAAGTGTGTTGATACTGTTCATAGTTGCTATAAAGGGCTTGATAAGCTGCCTTTCGTACCTTACGCTCCTTACTTTCCATGAGCGAGATATAATTGCCATGTGTCAGCTGTACTTCCTGTCCTTTTTCATCTTTAATCATCGGAAGTTCAATATCAGCATTGTCAAAAATTTCAAAGGTTTCGGCCGCAGCACCAAAAATCTCACTCGCACTGGCTAAAAGTTTTTCCTCTTTTGGACTTAAAATATGCTCCTTTTTAGCAAAAAGGCGTTCAAACATATGGGAATAGTGTTCCAGTTTAGGTTCTTCTCTTCTAAAACTTTCATAACGTTCTGGCGTTAAAGCTAAAAATTCCGGCTCGTAAAAAGCAAAGCTTTCACCAAACTTGGCATATAAATTTGTGGCTTTGGCTTCGTATTCTTGGTAAAGGCTCACTTGCGTATCTTGGTCATGCTTCATTGAGGCATAGACATAAACCTTTTCCACAGCACGCGAGATTTCTAGCTCCATTTCCGTGATTTCTAATAAGCTTTGAGCGCTATCTAGAAGATGTCCTTCGTAGGCGTTTACCGTCTCTAATTTTTCCGAAACTCTTTTAAGTTCAAGTTCCCAGGCGGCATCATTTTCAAATACAGTTGACAAATCCCAAGTTAAGTTTTCAGCTATTTCATCACGTTTTTTTGCCATTCCATTCTCCGTTTTCCACTTTATTTTTATCTTTAATTATAGCATAGAAGCTTGGTGTATGCAGTGTTTCATGTTCTTGTAACTGAAAACTTTCGTAGAAACTGTGGTAATATTTTTCCAAGGAAATGTCTACTTGAAAAAAGCTTTCTCGCGTATCATCGGCAAAGTCAAAGGTCAACAAGTTCAAGCCCGGAGGACTCCAGTAACTCTTCTTCCAGTTAAGGTCCAGCAAATTTCTTCCTTGTTCATAATATTTTTCTTGCACTTTAAGCCATTTTGGCACTTGATAATACAATTGTTTCTGAACAAACAACTGTAACTCTTCTTGCTTTGGCACATCTAAACTCAGATTTTTTCCTTTTCGAAAGGGCTGGCGTAAGAGGTCTAAGAGACTTTCTTGAAAGAAGTCAAACTCTTCCGTTAGATAAATCGGTCGTCCTTTCAAATCTTGATAAATCAATGATTTCAAACGTAGTTTCTTTCTGTTCCAGTCCAATTCCCAAAAATAAAAACCTCTCTCTGCTGAATAATAAAGCAAATTTTTCTGCAAAGGAGATAGAGTATTTTTAAGCCACAAGTCCTTCCCTTGAAGCCAAAGTACATAATATATCCCATTTCTTTGTAACTGACCGTTCTCTCTTCTAAGCGTTGCAAAGAGAGGGGCGAGCACTGTATTTCAATAGCAAGTTTATCATTCACTAACAAATCAGCCGTTTGCTTAATCTCTGGCACGTACTTTTCCAGCTCTACTTTCTCTTTTTCCTTAAACCACTGATATAAGCTGAGTTTTAAGCCTAAGTGTTGTGCAGATTCATTTTCACTCCAAGAGTCACAATTTTGTAAGGATACATGGGCAAAGTGAGGAATTTTTATCTTCCCTTTTTTTAAACGAAGGGCCGTCTTACAGGCGGGGCAATAAAAAGGGCCATTAATTGAAGTGCTGTCAAGAAGATTAATTGTTTTTCCGTCTTTATCCAAAGCTATTAACATATCAAATAGTACGAGGAGTAGCTCTAAAAATCACAAAGCAAATAAAAAAACTCGGAAAATCCGAGTCTTTATATCTTAACGGTTAAGTACAAAGTGCTCCATAAAAAGGATAAAGAGAGCAAATGCTATGAAGATACCTGTGATTAAGCCCACCCAAAAGATATGTTTACGTCGTTGACTGTTCATCACAGCGATAAACTCACGGATAAATGCTGGAAGACGGAAGTACAAAGGTGTTTTTCCTCCAATTCCCCCTTGCGCATTTAATCCTTGTTGAGCAGTAAAGAGAGCCGCACGGAAAACGTGATAGTCCGAAGAGAAAAAGAGAAATTCTTCATCGGCTTTCTGTTCCATTTTTTCAATCAATTGAGATGAAAATTTTAAGTTTTCAAACGTTGTTTTTGACTGATCTTCAACCAAGGTCCGTTCTTTAGGAAAGCCCAGTTCTTCGACAGCATATTTTTGCATCGCAAGTGCTTCCGCAAGTTGTTCATCACTTCCTTGTCCACCAGAGAAAACCATTATCGTTTCATCATTTGAAGCCTTTATTCCTGCACGGATGCGGTTAGCTAAAAGGGGACTCACAAACTGGCCATTAATCAGTCCAGAGCCCAGTACCACATGATATTTTGATGATTTTTTCCGGAATCGACGTCCGTATGTCCAGCTGGCAAAAAAGAAAACGATAAATTGCCAGACAAGATAAAAGGCCAACACAGGATAAACGTAGCTTAAGAGCTGTAGCCAAAGCCAGCCATCAGATAAAGTAGAAACTCGAATATAAAGCCAATCGACTAGAAAAAAGACAAACATAATGGCCGGCAAAATTAAATTTGCCAAACTATGTGATTCACGGCGCCACATTTTAATCGTTAAAACTACAATCCCGATAGGCACGACAAAACTGATCATAAAAGTAGGAATCAAAAAAAGGGCAAGCTCAATAATAATTATGGCTAAAATGACGTTTGAATGTAAATTATAATTAGCCGAAAAAAGAATCCCCATAATACCGTTAAACAGTACAAAAAGGCTGACTAAAAAACCAATAGTAAGTCGTCCCAAACGTAAAGTTCTCATATCCTTCAAACGATGCGACTTCGTGTAAAAAATGACGGTCGGGATTAAAGCTAAAAAACTAATCACCGAAAATGCAATAATAAGTGGTGTCTCCATATCTTTATTTTAACATAAAAATCCGCTTATAAAAGCGGATTTCTCTCATGATAGTGTATAAATTACAGCGTTGTTTTTAGAGAATAGCAAGCACTGCGAAGTTTAATGCAAATGCAATGGCTACCACCCAAATAATTGGTTTTACTTCTTTAATCTTACCTGTAAAGAGTTTAGAGAAGATATAAGTGATAAAGCCAGCAGCGATACCATATGAGATAGAGTAACCAAGACCCATAAATACTGAAGCAAAGAAAGCTGGAATAGCTTCACTCAATTCAGACCAGTTGATTTCTTTGAATGATGACAACATCATCATACCTACAATAATCAAAATTGGGGCCGTTGCTTGCGTTGGAACAATGGCAAGTAATGGTAAGAAAAGACTTGAAATCGCAAACATCACAGCAACAACAATCGAAGTCAAGCCTGTACGTCCACCGGCTCCAATCCCAGCTGCTGATTCTACATAAACAGTTGTATTTGAAGTTCCGAAAATCGCACCGATTGGTGTAGCAATCATGTCAGCAAAGAGTGCTTTATCCATTTTAGATGAGAAGCCCTTGCTGTTTGCCATATCCACAAAATCTTGATCTGTAAAGATTCCTGTGCTGCGACCTGTACCAATGAATGTACCAATCGGATCAAAGATTGAGGTTAATGAGAAAGCCAAAATTGTCATCAAAACTTCAATGATTCGAGATGAATCAGAAAATAAGCTACCAAAACCTTTAGGCCCAAAAGCAGCACCGAAAGTTGTTCCCATCTCGTTAATTGCTGTCCCGAGATTGTTGTCTGCAAAAAGTGTAGACATATCAACTTTTGTAACGCCTGTTAAAAGTGCAAGTACAGTTGTTACTGCGATTGACAAGAGAATCCCCGCTTTCCATTTACGGAGAACAAAAAATATTGTTACTAAAATACCAACTAAAGCAATCAAGACACCAGGATCATCAAATTTAACTAAACCTGGCACAATTGTTGAGTCTGCAGTGATTGTGCCGTGGTTATCGGTATAAGTACCCGGTGATGCAATAAATTCAAGAATACCAGCGTTTTTAATACCAATATAAGCGATAAAAATACCGATACCACCACCAATAGCGTGTTGTAAGCTCTCAGGAATTCCTAAGACAATTGCTTTACGAATGGAGGTAAATGTAATAATGATATTGACAATACCACAAATGAAGACCATTGCTAAAGCTTCTTGCCAAGTGTAGCCTAAGGAAAGAACAACAGTATAAGCAAAGAAGGCGTTAATTCCCATACCTGGTGCAAGGGCATAAGGAACATTGGCGATTAAACCAATAGCTACCGAACCCACAATTGAAGCTAAGATAGTAGCTAAGAAAACTGCCTGAACGGGCATCCCTGTCGATCCTAAAACATCAGGATTGACAAACAAGATGTAGCTCATAGCAAAGAAGGTAGTAATACCTGCCATAATTTCACGGCCTACAGTAGTACCGTTTTCTTCAAGTTTAAAGAACTTGTTCACGAATAAATTCTCCTTTTAATAAAAAGTTGTATGCCACATTCGTTTTTCGTGACACACGTCATAAAATGATATATGTTCAGTATAAATAAATTTTAAGTTTGAAACAAGGAATTTCGAGTCATTTAAAAAAACAAGTCCCTCTATGTTCGTAAATACCGAACTAAGGTGTTATAAATATTTATAAAAGTTCGTCCATTTTAATGCTTATTGTCGTAAAGTGGAACTTTTATTTTTCATCGTGTCTTGTATTGTTTAATCGTGAAAAATCCGTACCCTATTTCTAAAAAATAGACCAAAAGCAGCTTTATTGCTTTTCTGGTATAATAAAAAATAAGAAATATTTTAAAGGATGAAGTATGGAAAACAAAGAGAGAAAATTAATTGCCATCGATCTTGACGGCACAACGCTTCATAGCGACGGGCGTACAATCAGTCGCTATACAAAATATATTTTTAAACGTATTGAAGAGCAAGGTCATATCATCTGTATTTCCACAGGTCGTCCTTTCCGTATGGCTGTTGATATTTATCGCGAGCTAGAACTTAAAAGTCCGATGATCAACTTCAATGGTGCTTTGATTTCCAAGCCAGACAATCGTAACTGGGAGCACACAAAAGGTCATTATATTGATCGTTCCTTTGTCTTCGATTTTTTACGTCATCAACAAAACTTTGATTTGGAATTTTTTGCGGTTGAATATCGCCGTAAATTTTTCCTTAATAACTTCCGGAACGTCCCCCCAAAACTTTTTGGTGTTGAGCAGTTCCATCCCTACAATCGTTTGCGTGCGGATCGTCTCGATGATAATCCACATGCAGTACTCCTTTCTACTCGAGTAAAAGATAAATTTCGTCTGGCCAAGCAAATCCAAGATCATTATAACGGAAAAGTCAGCGTGAGTGGCTGGGGTGGCCCTAATGGAGTATTGGAAATTGTCCCCAAAGGTGTGAGTAAAGCTTCTGGGCTCAAGCATCTTCTCCGTGTTCTCGAAATTCCAAAAGAAAACCTCATCGCATTTGGTGATGAACATAACGATATCGAAATGTTTAAATTTGCGGCAGAATCCTATGCGATGAAAAATGCCTCCACTCGCCTCACACCACATGCCACAGAAATACTCCCGTGGACAAATGATGAGGATGGGGTTGCCCACAAATTAGAAGAACTCTTTTTGAAGTAATTACTTCCCTAACCAAAAACAAAAAAGCTTCATCAATTGATGAAGTTTTTTTATTAATCACGACTGTTTCCCATAAATCCGAAGATTCTCAAGAGTGAAAGGAAAAGGTTGATAAAGTCAAGATAGAGTGATAGCGCCATGCTAATCGCCCAGCCATTACTTACATTACCGTTATTTTGACGGTAAACATGTTCAATCTTTTGATTATCCCAAGCAATCAGTCCACTGAAAACGAGGACACTGATAATTGAGGAAACAAAGACGACCATTGGACTTCTTAAGAAGATGTTAATGACACCTGCGATGATTAAACCAATCAGCATTCCCATCATGGCGCGTCCCATACCTGACAAATCACGTTTAGTTGTACGGCCGTAAACTGAAAGGCCAAAGAACATTCCAGCAGTTGAAACAAAGGCCAAAGTGACATCAGAAGCTGTATATGCTGCAATTGTGAAACTCATCATGAAGCCCATCAAGACTGAGAAACCAATAAACATTGGCAAAGCCGTGGGCTTATTTTTCATGGCTGCATTTTGCATCGGGAAAATGAGAATCAATGGTAAGAACCAAATGATAAGCATTGCAAAACCGGCACGGTTCACCAAGTTCTGAGCGGCATCCCAGAAAATATTTATTGTTAAAAAAGATGTGAGTGCTGAAACAGCAACCCCAATCCCGACAATCCCATAAATGCGAGCAAAAAATTGATTCAGCGATACTTGACTTCTATTATTATTTATAAATGGATTTTCCATAGTATCTCCTTTTCTAATATACCTTTAAGACTATTTTACCAAAAATTTACAAGGCTGTCATCAGACTTGAGTCCTAGTTTGGTGTTCTTTCTTCATAATTTTCTTATTTTGACCAATCTATCCCTTTTTGTCCTGTTTTTTCTAAAAAGGCATTGGCTTTCGAAAAGGGCTGTGAGCCAAAGAAGCCACGAGAGGCAGAAAGAGGCGAAGGATGTGCAGACTCGAGTACTAAATGCTTAGAAGAATCAATCAGCTTTGCTTTCTTACGCGCATCACCTCCCCATAAGAGAAAGACTTTTGGGCGTGCGTCATCCGAAGCAATTTTTATTATCTCATCTGTCAAGGGTTCCCAGATTTTTCCTTTATGCGCATTAGACTTCATCTCGGGAACGGTAAGTACAGCATTGAGCAATAAAACCCCTTGCTCAGCCCAATGTGTTAAATCTGAATCCTTTTTATCAAAGCCTTCGCTTTGGAGTTCTTTCCGAATATTGACAATAGAGTCTGGCCGATTCACCACAAAGGAAGCAGGATAGGAAAAACTAAGCCCTTGGGCTTTTCCTGGCTGTGGATAAGGATCCTGCCCAACCAGTATAACTTTAACATCAGACAAGGCGGTCAATTCAATCGCCCGAAATATTTTATCCTCAGGTGGATAAACATTACCTTTAGCATAAACTTCATTAATAAAATCAACGAGATCTGAAAAGTATTCTTGAGGCAATCGTTCTCTTAAAGGGCCACTCCAATCTGTTTTTTTCATTGTTCTTCCTTCTCCTTAGTTTTAACTTGTGCGTACTGGCGCAATACAGTTTTTAATTTTTCTGGGGCCGTTTTGCGGAAATCGCTAAGATAAATCTCACGATGATGAAATTCTTTGTGGATAAGTTCGTAGCCCTCTTCAACCGCAAACTTCTCCATCACAGTAA
This sequence comes from Lactococcus garvieae subsp. garvieae, assembly GCF_029024465.1. Lineage (NCBI taxonomy): Bacteria > Bacillati > Bacillota > Bacilli > Lactobacillales > Streptococcaceae > Lactococcus > Lactococcus garvieae. The sequence continues at coordinate 511,071 of NZ_CP118950.1, read as the reverse complement.
AAGTTTCAGCTTCAGAGTCAAAACTCCCCTTGTGCATGGCTTGAATACAAAGTCCATCTTTAATCTTTTCATATTTCACTTGAGAAAAATCTTGTTTTTTCTTTAATGCTGTCTCTTTTTTCGCCCACTCAACAATTTCCTCAGTTACAAATTCTGGTATCCGAATCATAATTTTCCAAATCAGTTCTTCTTTACGTAGAGGTTCATTGGCCTTTGGAGCTGTCTGGCTTGTCCACAAACCTTCCAAGGGCGGCACAACAAAGCGGTAAAAATGTGGAATGTGCACGTCTTCTCTTTTGTAGGACATCGAAATAGCATATGCTACAGGATAAAGTGCAGCAATCGCTTCTTGGAATGCTGTACCAGCTGGCGCACCCTGACCGGAAACAGTCAAATAAGACATCTCAGGTACAGTGATTACTTCAATTTTTTTAGGAAAATAAAACTTTTTTTCGGACTTTTTAAAGTCTACTTTTATAGAATCTGTCATTAGTTGATATCGAAAATAAGCAGAAAATCATTTCTTTTTTTCTACTTTCCTCCCCTTTCTGAGTCGCTGTTGAATCCCTGTCACGCGAGGTATAAATTCAACATTGTTAATAACATTATTATAACATTTATCTTACTTGTTTCCGTTCTATCATCAGCTTTATCCAAACTTCTCCCTTTTTTGAGCAAAAAAAAATCCTATCAGCAGACAGGAATATTTTTTTGCAATTAAGAATTAGCCCAATTTAGCTGCCAAACGTGATTTGTCACGTGAAGCTTTGTTAGCGTGGATAAGACCTTTTGATGCAGCTTTGTCGATTGCAGAGCTTGCAGCTTTGAATGTGTCTTCGCTTGGTGCAGTTTCAAATTTTTTGATTGCAGTACGCATTGCAGATTTTTGTTGTGAGTTGCGTTCGTTAGCAACAACGTTCAATTCAGCGCGTTTGATTGCAGATTTGATATTAGCCATTATTTCCTCCAAATTTTTGTAATACCTATAAATTATACAGGATTTTTAGCTTTTTAGCAACTGTTTGTCAAAAGAAAATTGAAATATTTTTCTTTTTTCTTGTGTCAAATTGCATATCGCTATTTACATTTTAGAGAATGGTGCTATAATATGAGTATGAAATTAGATGAAAATCCATGGTTGACAGATGCCGAGTTTATGAGTTATGTTGGTCACTTTCTTGAAATGCCGGAACTGAAACAGCTTGATGAAATCACACATCACTATACTTCAACACGCTTGATTCATTCAATCAAGGTAAGTTATGTGAGCTATTTAGTTTGTAAAAAGATGGGCTGGAATGCAAAATCTGCAGCCCGCGCAGGTCTCTTACATGACCTTTTCTACTACGATTGGCGCGACACTAAATTTAACAAAAGTCATGCCTATGTTCATCCTCGTATCGCTGCACGTAATGCGGCAAAAATTACTACACTTTCCGATCTTGAGTACGACTGTATCGTCAAACATATGTGGGGGGCTACAATCGCACCACCACGTTATAAAGAAAGCTGGGTGGTTACCTTAGCAGACGATTATGTCGCAATGACTGAAGGCGTAGAAACTGCACGTTTCAAATGGAAAACGCGCAAATACTTTAAACGTCACCTTCCAATTTGAACTATTAACATAACAATAGTTCATGAGAAGCGTCTAACCATTGGTTAGATGCTTCTTTTTTTATCTTTTTAGATCTTCAAACGTTCTGACAGCTTTTTAACCATAAGTTAGCTCAATGAAGAAATAAATTCTACTTCAGGTTCAGATTTCCAACAATTTTTGGAAGTACAGGAGACAACGAATCCTCCGCCTGTGTATGGTTTTTCTCTTTGCTCAAAGGTAAAAAAGGCTACACTGGCATGGCATAGTCTCCTTTCAAGTATTAACGAAGAAAAAGCTGCTACATCCTTAAAAATCAAAACAATTTTAACTTTTCTTAACCGCTACCATGTTATAATAGTAGTAAGCTTATCGTTCGTAATCATTTATTCAACTTTATGGAAAGGGGCTTAATATTATGAGTCTTTCAAAAGAGCAACATGTGCATGATCTGGCCTTGTGCATACTAAATAATGTCAATATGTCGGAAGGTTTGTTCTCTGCTTTAGAGAAAGCAAACGAATTGTCCGTAAGTGATGCTTACCCTAAAAAATATGCTGTAGCTTATACAGTATTAACACAAAAGCTCCAAAATGAACTCACTGATTTTGATGATTTAACTTTCTGAGGTTAAAAATACAAATAAAAAAAAGGCTGGTTTTAAACCGTCTTTTTTTATTTAAAAATCGCAAAATCAGCTGCCGTAAGCCCAATCAATGGATCAAAATCACCAGAATTAACCAAATCCGCTGTTAAAAAAGGCTCCGTCGCATAGGATGTCGACGTAACATTTTCTTCAGGAAAAAGCGAAATTTCCTCTGTTCGCGGGGGACTCACTTGCCCGGTTGTTTCGTTGTCCGCATCCAAAGTATGCTTTAGTTTTTCGCCAGGCTCTGATTTCCCTGTAAATCGCTCTTTCAAGAAAGTTTTTCGATTGGCACTTTCCTTTTGCACAGCTTGGGCAAAGGCTTTTTGTTCTCCAATAAGAATTAGACTTTGTTTGGCTCGCGTAATAGCTGTATACAAGAGATTACGTTCCAACATCCTTGAATAGGAAGAAACCATTGGAACCACAACTGTTGAAAACTCACTCCCCTGTGACTTGTGAATAGACATCGCGTAAGCCAAAGTGATTTTATACCATTCTGCGCGAGGATAGCTCACTTCTTGACCATCAAAATCCATCACAATTTCGTCTTGTTTGCTTTCTGTATGTTTTGCTGGAATGAGTTCAACAATTCTTCCTAAGTCACCATTGAAAACATTGTTTTCTGCATCATTGACCAAATGGAGAACTTTGTCCTCCTCACGAAAATGAATATCCTGATAGTTAAACTCTTGTCGCTCATCAAGCGGATTGAACAATTCTTGCAATAAGCCATTTAAGGTATTTATACCAGCTACACCTTTATACATCGGTGCTAAAATCTGCAATTCGAAAGGATTATTTCCTCTTTTTTTCCACGCGGTTGCCACTTGTGTCACAAGAGGAGCAACTTGTCCCGGTCCAGCTTCAAAATAAGAACGATCGGGATGACGACTGGTAAAGTCTTGTGGCAAATGTCCTTCCTTGATTTCATGGGCAAGATCAATAATCGTTGATTCAGCGCCTTGACGGAAAATTTTATCTAAGCGAACTGAAGGAATCTCTGGAAGCTTCAGCAAGTCTGCAAAGACTTGCCCAGGACCAACTGATGGCAGCTGATCCGCATCGCCTACAAAGAGCACCTTCATGGAAGGAGGAATGGCTTGTAAAAGTTTATTGGCCAACCAGGTATCTACCATTGAAAATTCATCTACAATCAAAAGCGAACCCGCAAGATCATTACTTTCCATATCCATTGCTTCATCAGTATTTAAACCTAAATGGCGATGAAGCGTTGCTGCTGGTAAGCCGGTAAGTTCATTCATCCGGCGACTCGCTCTTCCTGTTGGTGCTGCCAGCAGAATGGGGAAAACATCGTCATGGTAGTGCCCAGGATCTAAATCAATGTCATGAAGTTGTGCATAAGTTTCGATAAAACCGTTGATAATCGTGGTTTTACCTGTTCCTGGTCCACCCGTTAAAATGAAGAACTGACTATTTAAAGCTTGAAAAATAGCTTCTTTTTGCAGTTTATCGTAGCGAATACCTAGCTTGGTTTCTACTTGTTCAATATTTTTCAAGATTTTCTCATCTGAGAACGTCTGAGTACTGCGTCCAATAAGTTTTTTGAGGTATTCACTAATGCCTTGCTCAGCAAAATAAAGGGAATTTTCAAATATTTTAGTTTCTTCTTGTTGCATTTTACCATCTTCAAGCAGATGGTTGATTTCTTCAGCCACAGTTTCTGGGCTAACTTCTATCTGACGCGCTTCTTCCAAGAGCTGGATGGTTTGCTGCAAAAGATCACGCGCTTCAATATAGGTGTCGCCCGTAATTAAAGGCTGTGTTTTAACCACATGCATCAGTCCCGCTCTAAAACGGTCACTACTATCGGCTGCAATTCCTAACTCTTGAGCAATTTGGTCGGCTGTTTTAAAGCCGATGCCTTTGATATCTTCCACCAACTGGTATGGATTCTTGGCGATAATATCCAAAGTTTGATCTTTGTAAAGCTCATGAATTTGAAATTGGAGCTTACTGGGAATACCATATTCCGCAAGCTTTGATAAAATCTTTTCCACACCATGATTGTCACGCAGTCTTTTGATAAAGGAATTTTTCTTTGCTAAAGGAAGGATACTGTCCAGTTCTTCCGGCTTACTTAAGATACTGTCAACGGTATCGTCGGGAAAAAGAGCCACAATTCTTTCTGCCGTCTTTTTACCAATCCCCGGAAATTTATCAGAAGAAAAGTATTTGATTAGCCCAGCAGCACTGGTCGGCACAGCTTTTTCATAAGTTTCAACTTGAAGCTGCTCCCCATATTTGGGATGTGTCGTAAGCTTACCATAGAAAGTATAACTGTCTCCTTCTATCAGCTCCCCAATTGTTCCGGTTACAACAATTTCGTAATCTTCATAAGCGCTATTGGTGTCATCCACTTCTAGTAAAAGTACTTTATAAAAATTACTAGGATTACTAAAGAAAATCGCTTCAATTGTTCCGGTAAAATATATTTTTTCTGTCATAACACTTTATTCCAGTGCAACATCTCAAAACGTTGACCTTTTGTTTCTAAAACAGTGACACTATTATTGGCTAAGCCGCCAGCTGTGCGTAACTCTTGGAGTGGAAAGCCAGCCAAATGTCGCATTCCCGCTGTGCCTGAAGCACCATGACCGACCAATAATATATTTTCAGCCTCTTGCTTTTTAAGGTCACTTGCTAAACTATCAAAACGTGCCAAAACATGAGCTACTGTTTCCGCTCCAAAATGACGGCCATCAAAATTTTGCAATTCATTTCGAGAGGCAAACATTTCATCTGGATACTTCAAGAGTGCATTTGCGACCAATTGTCCTTCCAGCTGACCAAAATTCCATTCGGAAAGGCGGTTATCTGTCTTTACTGGCAAAGCAGTTAACAATTTTGCGGTCGTTACCGCACGTGGCTGCGGACTAGAAATCACCTTATCAAATTGGACAATTTGCCCCAGTCTTTCATTTACCCGAGCGATCGCCTCATAGGATTCTGGCAAAAGTGGCGAATCCCCCTTTTGTCCTTGTAGCCTTTTTTCGAGATTCCATTGTGTTTTACCATGCCTTACAAAATAGATTTTCATTTTAATTCCTGAATTTCTTTAATTATTTCTTCTGGTTTTTTGTCTTTGGTTTCAATAATAATATCCGCAACTTCTTCATAGAATTTTTCACGCTGATTAAACAATTGTTCTACCTCTTGCAGGGGTTGTAAAGCCAACGGCCGTTGGTTCTTTTGATCGGCAAGAATACGTTTATAGAGCGTTTCAAAATCTGCCTTGAGATAGACCACCTTTTTCAGCTTTTTCAGACAGTCACGATTTTCTGCAAGTTGAACAATGCCGCCACCTGTGGCAACGTTAAATCCTGAGCGCACAGCGGCCTCAAGTGTTTCTCTTTCAATTTGTCGAAATTTGGCTTCATCATAATCCTGAAAAAATTGCAGAATGGGCATTCCAATCTCTTTTTCAATGACTTGATCAAGGTCAATAAAATTTTCCTGATCGAGCGCCCTGGCAATCGTTGATTTTCCTGCCCCCATAAACCCAATCAACACTACGCCCATTATCCTTCCTCCTTACTTGTTCCAAGTAAAGCTTTCAGATCCTCAAAGAAAGTTGGATAACTTGTTTTAATGGCTTGACTTCCTTCTAAAACAACTTCTCCTTCTTGCACAAGAAGTGCCGCAATTGCTGTCATCATACCGATACGATGGTCACCATGCGTATCGATGGCCTTATGAGGTGCATGAAGGTTTGTCTTCCCTCTAATCCTCATCCCATCTGCTGTAGGTGTAACATCAGCTCCCATCGCTGTTAAGATATCCGCTACTACTGAGATCCGGTCCGTTTCTTTGACCCGAAGCTCTTCCGCATCTGCAATAACCGTTTCGCCTTCAGCTTGTGTAGCCAAAAGAGCAATAATCGGCAACTCATCAATCAGCCTCGGAATCACATCGCCCGATATCTGGGTTGCTGTCAATGGGCTATACCGAATTTTGAGTGTCGCTGCTATTGCAGTTTGATTGGTAATTTCAACTTTTCCTCCCATCGCAGTCACAACATCAAGTATTCCTGTTCGTGTGGCATTGATCCCAACATTTTGCAGCTCAATATTGCTTCCTGGAATGATTAAAGCAGCAACAATCCAAAAGGCGGCTGAGGAAATGTCTCCAGGTACCGTGATTTCTTGGCCTTCTAACTTTTGTCCGCCTCTTATTCGGATATGCTTCCCCGATACTGTAAGTTCTCCACCAAACTGCTGAAGCATTTCTTCGGTATGGTTTCGCGTCACCGCTTTTTCCACAATTTCTGATACTTGATTGCTCTTTGTTTGGAGTGCCGCAAAAATCAAAGCTGATTTCACTTGTGCAGAGGCTACAGGCAGTTGATAGTGAATAGACTGCAGTTGTCTCCCTTGAATTTCTAAAGGTGGCAGACAAGCTTCTCCTTGACCAGAGATTTTTGCGCCCATTAGTTTTAATGGTTGCGCGATACGATCCATCGGGCGACGCGAGAGCGAAGCATCACCTATCAATTTTGTTTCAAAGTTTAAACCAGCAAGAATCCCTGACATTAAACGCATGGATGTGCCTGAGTTTCCCATATCCAAGGGCTTTTCCGCAGGCTGTAAACCTTCAAAACCTTGACCTTGGATGTAGATTATCCCATCCTTATCTTCAATTTTGACACCCAAGGCCTGGAAGGCTTGCATCGTAGCTGTAACATCCTCAGCACGCAAAATATGTTTTACCTTCGTTTGACCATGTGAAATCGCCCCAAACATTATGGAGCGGTGAGAAATTGATTTATCCCCAGGAACAGTAAGTTTTCCTGTGAGTGATTTTGCCTTTATTTCGAGTTTCATTGTGATTCAAACTTTCTTCTCTACGATTTATCTTCTATTATAGCACAAGTAAAGAGGTCTACTCTTGTATTGTTTTTCTTGACCCCCTATCAAAAAAACCACTGCGCACAAGTGGTTTTTTTAATTTTTAGCTTTTAAATATTCTTCTTTCGTCAATGCCCAGTAATCACACAGGACTGAACGCCCCTCTTTAGCCATGTATGTATAGACTTGACCTGTTTTTCGCATACCGATTTTTTCCATTACACGTCCTGATTTTGGATTTTCTGCGTCATGTTCTGCTGTAATAATCTTTACATCAAGCTGATTAAAAGCCAAATCTCTGAGTGAAGCTGCAGCCTCTGGCATTAGACCTCTCCCCCAAAAGTTACGGTTAAGTACCCAACCAAATATAGCTTGATCTCCGTCGAGCCTTAAATCAATGGTACCAATCATTTTGTGACTCTGCTTCTCCACAATTGCCCAGCAAAATAAACGCTGTGGTATAAAATACTCCACAATACTTTCTTCTGTCATAGCTAAATCTTTATGTACGGGAAATGAAACATAGCGCGCAACTTCTGGATCACTTGCGTATTCAAAAAGGTCTTCTTTGTCTGCAAGTTCCACTTTTCTAAAAAATAAACGTTCTGTTTCAAACTTTTGATGTTGTGCAAGTATTACCTGTTTATTGTTCATTTTTTTCCACCTCAACAGTCGTTCCTTCGCCTAGCTCTGAACTGATCTTAATTCGGAAGTCAAGGCGATCTAAAATAAGTTTCGTTAAGTACAAGCCCAACCCTGATGCTTTATAATATCCGCGGCCGTTATAGCCTGTGAAACCATGCTCAAATATTCGTGGTAAATCTTCGGGTAAGATCCCTATTCCTGTATCACTTAAAACAATTCTATTTTCTTCTATACGAATGGTTAAACTTCCTTCATTTGTATATTTTATAGCATTATTGAGCAGCTGCTCTATTGCCAAACTGAACCATTTACGATCTGTGGTAATTTCCCAGTCACCTGAAATAGTGACGGATAAATTTTTCTGAATAAAAAAGCTACTGTATTTTTTGAGCAGTTCTCGTAAAAGAGGAGCGACAGAAAACCTTTCAAAATGAAAATCCGTTGAAATATTGGCTATGCGTTGGTATTCCAATAACATTTTTAAGTAATTATCCAAAGCGAAAGCTTGATTTTTTAATTCGATTGGATTAATCTCTGTTTGTGCCATCAAATCGATTGCGGCCAAAGGTATTTTCATTTGGTGGGACCAAACTTTGATAATATCTTCTGTTTCTTTAATGTGTTTTTCTTTTGCACGCAGGTTCTCTTCCAAATCCAAAAGCTCATGTTTCAAGTCACATAAGAGTGCTTCTCTATTCGCCCAACGAAAATATGAGGAAACCAAGTAAATCACAAATACAATCAAAGCAAGAATAGTTGCATTGATGAGGGACTCAATCGGAAGATGCCAGAGCAGAAAGTTGCTCACAAAGATAAAGAGCATCACCAAAAACACACCGATTTGTGCAATTTTTGTCCGCAAAAAGCGTTTTATTTTACTCCAAGGCATAGCCCACACCTCGCTTCGTTACCAAATGTGCAAATCCAATTTCTGCTAGTTTTTTACGTAAACGTGTCATTTTCACATTTAAAGTATTGCTATCGATAAATTCATCTGTTTGCCACAGTTCTTGGAGAAGGGCTTCTTTGCTTACAACAGCTCCGTTGGCTCTAAAAAGAACACTCAAAATCTTGTTTTCGGAAGGTGTGAGATCAATCTGACTTTCTCCTGACTTCACCATGTTGTCAGATAAAATAAAGCCGGCAAATTCTAATTTCTCAGGACCAGAAAAGTTGTAAGAACGGCGAAGCAATGCTTTTATTTTGGCCTGTAAGATATCTAAGGAGAAAGGTTTCGTCACAAAATCATCAGCTCCTTGGTTCATGGCTGTGACTTGGTTCATATCATCACTCATCGATGAGATAAAAATAATCGGAATTTGTGAGACTTTGCGTAATTCTGTTGTCCAGTAAAAACCGTTATAAAAGGGTAAGCCAATATCCATTAATATCAGATCCGGATCTGCTTCCAATATTTCCTGCTTGACTGCCCGAAAATTTAAAACAGAATAGACCTGAAAGTCATTTTTCAAAGCATTAGTCAACATTTTAACAATCGTTTTATCGTCTTCCACAATAAAAATTTTGGGCATTTTTTCCTCCCGAACTTCCGGCTCTGTTATCGCTTGTTCTTTTTTCACTATCAATTTTTTCTGTCTCCTATTATAACATATAAAAAAACCAGATGATTCCATCTGATTTTTAGAAGAATGTTGTAAAGCCATAATAGCCTAAACCAACAACAATGAGAAGGGAAAGGATATGTAAACCAAGCGTTAAAGTCTGTAAAAGTTTAATATCCTTGCAGTTCTTAATCTTTCTTTGAATAAATTGAATACTCCCCCAGACATACCAGGCACAGAAAGTAAGAACAGTAAGTGAGCCACCAAGGACCAGTAAGTAATAGGGTATTTTTTCCATTTATTTTTTCTCCACAATATTGTAATACACGAGGCTTGTTCCTTTATAGATTAACCAATAAATAAAGGCCAAAGCAGCAATTGTTCCCACGCTGGTCCAAAGAATTAACTGGCTATCTAAGATTCCAAATATCCCAATAAGCTTACTAATCATAATGTAAGCAAAGCTGAAATGTACAATCGTCATTGCAATTGGCAATAAGAAAATCATGCTCACTTGAGACTTGATGGTCTTAGACACTTGCTCTTTTGATAAACCGACTTCTTGTAGAATCTTGAAGGAACGTTTGTCTTGCACACCTTCTGACAACTGTTTGTAATAGATAATCAGGGCAGCCCCTAAAATAAAACTAATGCCGAGAACCATACCAATAAAGACAAAGGCACCAATACCTGTTCTGACTTCTTTCATCTCAGCGGAACGGAAGCTGAGCATATGCTCGCCGTCACGACTACCTAGTACATTTGTTAATTTTTCTTGGTCTTTTTCTGCAATATCAAAGTTAACTGTCACAGCGGGACTCACTTGATAGGCTTGTTCACCCTCGTTGTTTGCTTTATTATAAACCTCAAGCGCTTGATGTAATGCTGCATCATTTGGGAAGATAAGAAGCATTGGTGTAGTTATATTCATCATGATAGGGTACTTAGTCAGATCCTGAGTAGCCATGATGTCTTTCACTTCATACTTTGTACCAAACCAATTAAACGCCTTAATTTTTGGATAAGCGCCAAAGTAATCAAGGATACTAATTTGATTACCAGAAATGTCCGCAACATTTTCATTCAAATTTTTCAACGTTTGTAAAGTTGTCATTGAAAATTGAATGGCTGTTTTTTGATCGCCTGTCGGAGTAATGTTTAAAGTATTTTCTCCTTCTTTTTGACCGTTACCCATCAAGTAGTCCACACTTAGAGCTGTTGATAGGTTTGATACTTCTACACCAGCTTGGTCTGCTTTTTCTTGTAGGGTTTGGGCCAGTTGATCACCCGTTTTTTCTTGCGAATAAACGGTGTATTGTCCTTCTTTTGGAAACGAGCGCTCAACAGTTTGAGTTGAGCCTAAGAAAATACCAATGGTAACTACCAAAGTCACCAATGTCATTGACAAGAGAATAGTGATATTTGCCAAACCAACCGCATTTGCTTTCATTCGATAAAGCATTGAGCTAATCGTAATAAAGTTTTGCGGCTTATAGTAAGAATTACGTTTTTTACGCCATTTCAAATACCAAACGGTAAAACTGATATAGAAAAAGTAAGTTCCCAAAATAACTGCAAGGACTGCAAGGAAGAAAGTGGAGAGTGCTTTCACTGGATTATCAACATTTAGTGCTAAACCATAGCCCACTACCAGTAAAACAACCCCAATCAAGGCCATGAAAATGTTTGACTTAGGTTCTTTTTCACCTTTAGATGCTTCTCTTAACAAATCAAGACTTGAAGATTTCCAAATGATAAATGTTCCAATGATAAGAAGCAAAGCAAAGAAGATCAAGAATATTGCTGCCACTGTTAGAATAGAAGCTGGTGTAATTGCTAAGTTAAAGTTATTTTCACCAATCATATTAATAAAGATAAGGAAAAGGAACTTAGAGAAAGCAATCCCAACAATTGTACCAATGATGACAGTTGCAATATAACTCATCACAAGCTCAAAGAAGGAAACCAGTGCGATTTTCTTTTTTCCCAGTCCAAGAATATCGTAAAGTCCAAATTCACGTGAGCGTTGCAATTGTAAAAAGCGATAACTATATATGAGAATTATCCCACCAAAAATAGCCAAAATCCACATCGCAAAGGACATCATCTGCCCCACTGCTGCGCCACCCTTCATTTTCTCAAGTGACGGAGATTGTGCAATTGCAGCAGTAACAAAAAGTAAGACAAACATCGTTACACTCGCTACGATGAAAGGTGCAAAAGATTTCAAACCTTTTTTCAGATTTTGTACCGCCAGTTTAAAACTAAGCATTATTGGCTACCTCCGTTTCGGTTGGATCTGCCGAAGCCCCCAAGAATGAAGTCATTGACAAGGTAATTTCTTTTGCAAACTCTGTGGATGACTTATCGCCACGATAAAGCTGATGATAAAGCATTCCGTCTTTAATAAAGAGAACACGTTTTGCGTGACTTGCAGCCAAGCTTGAGTGAGTAACCATGATAATGGTTTGTCCAGCATCATTGATATTTTCGAAAAGCTCAAGCAAACTTTCAGAGTTTTTATAGTCCAAAGCTGCTGTTGGCTCATCTGCCAAAACAAGATCGGGTTGAGAAATCAGAGCACGCGCAACAGCAACACGCTGTTTTTGTCCCCCAGATAGCTCAAAAGGTTGTTTTTCTAAAAGGGTTTCAATATTCAACTTAGGCGCTAAGTTTTCCAAACGTGCTTTCATCTTCTTTACTGGCGCTTTCGAAAGAACCATTGGCAGGTAAATATTGTCTCTTACAGATAGCGTATCCAAGAGGTTGAAGTCTTGGAAGACAAAGCCAAGGTGCTCACGGCGAAATGCTGAGATGTCCTTGTCTTTAATAGCTGTAATGTCACGTCCTGAAAGTAAAACTTGACCAGCTGTGGGTTTTTCCAAAGTTGATAAAATATTCAAGAGTGTTGTTTTACCTGAACCTGATTCACCCATAATGGCAATGTATTCACCTTCTTCGACAGAAAAATCGATGTCCGCAAGAGCTGTTGTTTCTTCTTTTGAAAAGCGTGTTTTGAAAACTTTTTTGATATGTTTAACTTCTAATAGCATTTTTTCTCCCTTATCACCTTTAAATGATTAATTTAATTTATCTTTTGCTTTACTTGGCAAGTCATTTTTTTGAACTTCTTCCCAGTTTGTTACGCCTTTTGTTTTATTATCTGTCACTTTAAGATAAGCCTCTTTACGTAAGTTGTGTGTTGCTGTAAAGGAAACATCTTTTGCTTCACCATTTTTATCATAAGAAGGTAAATTGTATTCATAAGACACTGTGCGTTTACCTGAATCGCTTTTCTCATCTTTTTTCACCCCATCTTGTGTGATTTTTACGTAACGTTCTGTGCCTCCGTAGCTGGATTTGTACCAGCCGTATCCTAGGCCACCAATCACTATTGCCAGAGCAAGCAAGCCAAATAATACTTTTTTCATATTGCCACCTCTTTCCTACTAGGTTTTGTTTTTCTTAACTCTATACTTTTATTCTAACAAATTATATTTTCTGCAAACTTACACTTTTGTAATAAAAAAACTAGCCCTCTTTTTGAGACTAGTTTTTATTTCCTCAAAAGTTTTTCAAGCGTTCCTTATAGTTTTGAAAAGCTTCTTGCAGCTCTCTAAAACTATCGCTTGAAAACTTATCACAGATTTCTTGTGCTATGACTGTAGCAACAACATTTTCCATTACTACTCCTGCCGCTGGAAGAGCGGTTGGATCAGAACGTTCGACGCTCGCTTTATAAGGTTCATGCGTTTCAGTGTTGACGGACATGAGAGGCTTATACAGGGTTGGGATGGGTTTCATGACTCCTCGAATAACAAGGTCCTCTCCATTAGTCATTCCACCTTCAAATCCACCAAGATTATTGCTCTTTCGGCTATATCCGGTTTGCGCTGCCCAAAGGATTTCATCCATGACTTGACTGCCCTGACGGCGCCCAGCTTCAAAACCAAGGCCAAACTCCACACCTTTAAAGGCATTGATAGAAACGACAGCAGCTGCGATTTTTGCATCTAATTTGCGATCAAAATGTACGTAAGAACCCAAACCAGCCGGAACATTTGTCACACGCACCTCTACAATTCCGCCTATCGTATCGCCAGCTTTCTTTATTTTATCAATATAAGAACGGATTTCCTCAGCTCTTGAAATATCCACAATAGACAAATCATTTGTACCCGCTTTTGCTTTGATTTCGCTCACAGAGAGTTCTGGAAGTTGGGCAGCAACATCTTTGCCTCCAAAATTTACCACATGATAAGCCATATCAATATCAAGCTGTTTGAGCAAGGCCTTAGCCACAGCGCCTACAGCTACTCTCATCGTTGTTTCACGGGCCGAGGAACGCTCGAGCGTGTTTCGCAAATCCTCAAATTCATACTTCATCCCCCCCACCAAGTCAGCATGTCCTGGTCGAGGTTTTGTCAATTTACGTTGTCTCTTGACAGCATCATCAACTTCTTCCGAAGCCATAATTTCCGTCCAATGTGAGAAGTCACGATTGGTCACATTAAGGGTAAGCGGGCTTCCCAAAGTTTTACCATGACGCAAACCACTGGTGATTTCTACCTGATCCGATTCTATCTTCATGCGCCCGCCTCGTCCGTATCCCCCTTGGCGACGTTTCAATTCAACATTGATGTCAGAAGCTTGAAGCGGAAGTCCTGCGGGCAAACCTTCAATGATTGCTGTCAAACGTGGACCGTGTGATTCCCCTGCTGTAAAAAAGCGCATCTTAATCCTCCATTAGTTTTTGATAGATTGGCAATAAATCATCAATAGTCTCGAGCATTTCTTGTAATATCACATCATCTTGTTGACCATCAAAACGCTCAGCTTTCCAGACTCTACCCATCTCTAATTCTGATTTTTTTACATTTTTCAAGCGGGTAACAAATTCTTCAAGCTGGCTGCTTTCATAAAATTCAGACCTGGTATGATCTTTAGATAGAACAAAATCCTTGGGTAAGGAGAGCGCCGAACTCAATTTCTGAGCGTACTCTACTTGTCCTTTAGGCTGATCAATAATTGAAAGGTAGAGGAATACGTAATCTTGCCAAATTCCTAACTGGAAATGTGGCTCCATTTTATAACCCCGTTTTTGTGTGCCAATAGCGGACCAAGTATTTTCAGGTGCATTGCTTGTCCGACGCCGGTGCTGTGCAATATGCAGGTAAAACTCCTGTTCAGGGAACGCCTGACTTATTCTTTCTTTGAGCTGTTCTCCTATTTCCATAAAAATCGGTTGAATTTCAGCACGCACGCCCTGCATACGCATTTCCAATCCTTCTATATCAAAGATTTCAAATGATTCTTTTCTAAACATATTTCCTCACAAAAATTTTATACAAACAATGCCTACCAACATTACAGCAACACCTGCAACTTGAATAAGTCGTATTGGATAGCGATCTGAACGCCACCAACCAAACTGTTGCACCAACATTGAACCAATGATTTGTCCAAGTAGTGCCATCATTATATTTAGGCCAGCCCCTATTTTTGGCACTGCTAAAACGGCGCCAAGAACAAAGAAGGCCCCCCAGATACCACCCAATATATTCCATTTTTTGATTTTGCCTAACTCAACTCTCGTAATCAAGCGACGTTCGATCACTAACGTCACACAGACAATGGCAATCAGTCCAATGAAGAAAGACATAAAAGAGGCTTGAAAGGGACGCTGCAATAAGGTTCCCAGATGTCCATTAATAGCCTGTTGAACCGCAGTGAAGGCTCCTGATATTATCGCCCAAAGACGCCACAACATTAAATTGGGCTCGGCTTCAACTTGTGCTGTTTTTTCACGTAAGCTGGGTAAGACAACAGCAATGAAAAGCCCAAGTACAGTAACAATAATACCCAATATACGAATAGGGCTCATCGGAATTTGGACCGCATAAAACCAGCCAAAGCTGTCAATAACCACTCCAGTCAAAATTTGTCCCAAAATGGGTAAGATCACGGTCTGCACAGCACCCAGTCGTGGAAAAAGAAAGACATTCGATGTGACATAGACCGGACCGAGTAAACCACCAATCCATATCCAAGCGGGATGAGACTGGACAAATTCCGCAGAGGGAAACAAATCGCCAGTTAAAAGTATTGAGATCGTCCCTAAGAAAACAACCCCAATAACCTGAGAAATTGTTGAGGCCCAAAAAGGGGAATGAACATTTTTGCGAAGATCGGCATTAATCGGGTTTTGGTTTGCTAGTAAAAAACCCGCAAAAAGTGCTATTCCAAGATAGACAAACATTATAATTTTTTAATTATTCTCTCCAATGTATTGATATTACGACTTGTAAAAAGATCTTTATAGACTTTTTTACCTAAAATTTTACCAAAAGCTGTGGTTAAAGTCATGCCCTTGGGTACTTTCCAATAAAAGGTACCTGCTCGGACAAGACCTTCTTCTGCACTTGTGTTTAATAAATTAAACTCGCTTTGTGCAATTTGTGCAAAAGTTTTTTCTGCAACAAAGACATAAAAATGATAATCTTCTTCTGGTTGAAAAGGATTATTTTGGACAATCTCTCTTACTTGTTGCTCAGTTTTTATAAAACTTTGCACAGGCAAAAAAGATAAATCAGACAAGGTTGCGCTACTGAAAATGACATTCCCTGTGGCTAAAACAGTGATAACACCTGTAAAACCAGCTGCCTCAAACTCCGTTTTTAAGTCTGCCATGTTGAGTTTAGTACCACCCACATTTATTCCCCGAAGAAATGCACAGTATCTCATTTCAAATACTCCTTCATTTCTTGAAGGCTTATCTCATGAATTTGGGCCTGTCCAATTTCGGGAACAAGCACGATCTTGATCATCTTGCCTCGCGCTTTTTTATCATGGCTGAGGATTTCAAACAAAGCTGCCTCATCCCATGGTTCATAAGTTTGGGGAAGTTGAAACTTTTGGAGCACCGCTTTAATTTGAGCCGTTAGTCCTTCAGGCATCAGCCCTTTACGTTCAGCCACTTTACTTATTTGGACCATTCCAATGGCTACAGCCTCACCATGCATGACCTGCCCATAACCAGCATAAGCTTCGACAGCATGTCCAATTGTGTGACCAAAATTCAAATAAAGTCGAGTTCCCTGATCAAACTCATCTTCCACAACAAGTTTCCGTTTCACCTCACAAGCTGCCCGAATAAAATACGCTGCTTCTTGCAAAAGTTCATCGGCATTCTGGATTTCATTTAAGCGGGCCCAGAGTTGTTTATCGGCAATCAAGCCACACTTGACGATTTCACCAATCCCCTCACGAAAATCACGTTTCTCTAAGGTTTTCAATACCTCAGGATCAATCAGAACACCATCCGGCTGGGCAAAAGTCCCCATCATATTTTTCGCATAATTACTATTGATTCCTGTTTTTCCACCGATGGAACTATCGACCTGTGCCGTTAAACTTGTTGGTATTTGGAGAAAGTGAATGCCTCTCATGTATGTACTGGCAGCAAAGGCTGCTAAATCGCCAACAACACCTCCCCCTAAAGCAATAACTCCATCGGAACGCGTCAAACCCTGTTGAGCACAAAACTCCCATAATTTCTCTACGGTAGACAAGTTTTTACTGGCTTCTCCTGCCGGAAAAGTAAAAGTAAAAACTTCAAATCCCTCACTTCGTAACTGGGAAGCTACCTCTCTTCCATAGAGAGGTTCAACATTGTCGTCGGTGACCAGTACAACTTTTTGTTGTTGCCAGAGTTGTGCAACCCATCGCCCCACTTCCAACAAGCTTTCCTTCTTAATAATGATATCATATGGGTGCTCTGGAAGATTAACATTTAACCTCATCTTTTTCCTCCAATTTCTGACTTATCTGCTCAACAGGCATTTTTTTACCTGTCCATAATTCAAAAGAAGTGGCAGCTTGATGGATAAGCATACCCACTCCATTCATCGTTGCTCTCTCTTGGCTTTTCGCCCATTTCATCAATGGGGTTTCACGTACTTTGTAAATCGTGTCTACCACAAGAATCCCTGGAGGCAAAAGAATTGAAGAAGGGAGCGGCATTGCTTCACCCGCCATCCCTACAGGTGTTGCATTAACCAGTAAGTCAGATGTCGTAATTTCTTTTTGCAATCGTGAACGATCAGCGAGGTTGTAAAGTCGGATTGTAATTTTTGTTTGCTGTGACAACTTCTTCAAACGCTGCTCTAAAGGTGCATAGGAAGCTGACTGTCTAGCAAAAACCGTGATTTCCTGCATTTCAAGCAAAGCAGCCTGAACAATTATGGAAATCGCGGCGCCTCCACCACCAATAAGCGTTATTTTTTTATGGCGCGGTTTAAAGTTTAACGCACTGAAAAAGCCCTGACCATC
Source organism: Lactococcus garvieae subsp. garvieae (assembly GCF_029024465.1). Taxonomy (NCBI): domain Bacteria; kingdom Bacillati; phylum Bacillota; class Bacilli; order Lactobacillales; family Streptococcaceae; genus Lactococcus; species Lactococcus garvieae. The sequence goes on along the minus strand of NZ_CP118950.1, from coordinate 493,422 downwards.
CGTATTGTAACCGACCAATTTTCCCTTCTGATTGACAATCGTGTTGACTGCTCCAATCAATTCCGCTTCTTCGGATAGCTCATCAATAAATTCAACTGCTTTTTGCTTGTAAGGCATCGAAATATTCAGTCCATACATGTCCAATGTTCTGACATTGTTGATCGTCTGTTTGAGCATTTTTTCATCTTCCAACTCCCAAGCCAGGTAGACCGCATTTTCATCAGTCAGCTCAAAAGCGAGGTTATGAATAAAAGGAGAAAGACTGTGCTTAATGGGATGGGCTAACACAGCAGCCATCCGAGTGTATCCATTTATTTCCATCGTTCACCTGTGTTCTCTTTATTTTTTACATAAAAAAATAGTATTAGTTTCCTAATACTATTATAACTTATTTTAAACGGCTTTGCGTCCTGCGAAATACCGTTTAGCAACGCCAATCACTGCTGGAAGTAAAGATACAGCAACGATTGCTAACATGACGAGTTCAAAGTTTTTCTTGATGAAAGGCACTTGTCCAAAGAGGAAGCCTGCACCTAAAGCTACGATAACCCAAGCAAAACCACCTAAGAAATTATAAAGCACGAATTTTTTATGTGGCATACGACTTGTTCCTGCTGTAAACGGAACAACCGTACGAATGATTGGCATAAAGCGCCCGAGGAAGATAGCCCATGAACCCCATTTGGCAAAGAATTGCTCTGCTTCTTCAATGTATTCTGGCTTTAAAAATTTAGAGAGTGTTTTATGTTTTGGAATTACATCTCCAAATTTACGGCCGATTTCATAATTCAAAAGGTTGGCCAGAAAAGCTAAACTCCCCATAATCAAAATAAGAAGAGGCATTGATAATTTATCTGGATACATAGCGGCCATTGATCCTACGAAAAAGAGAATTGAATCCCCTGGTAAGAACGGAAAAATAACCAGCCCTGTTTCAATGAAGATGATCGCTCCTAAGAGAACATAGACCCAAACGTGTGCGCCTGGCGCATTCAAAAAACCAGAAATCCAGTCATTGAAGAAGCCAAACATCGAAAGTGTTGTAAACATATTTTTTTATTTTCCTTTTGTTATGCTGTTACTGCATGTTTTATTTTACACTAAAAGCTTGCCTTTATCAAATTCTCCTTCGCCAATTTTTTTAGACAAAATTATTATTTTTATTTATTCACACTGTTTTCCATGTCATGTTTTGTGACATAATTTATTTTTTTCAGCCTTATTTTATGGTATACTGACAAGTATATAATTGTTTATATAATTAATGAAACTTAGGAGAAATAATGAAATGAAGAAATTATTCCTTACATTATCTTTAATATTCGCCACGATTACCGGAATGTCCTTTGCGACTGCTCATAATGTCAGCGCTCAGGAAACCGTACGTATCGCGAGTGATAATGCTTATGCCCCTTTTGAATTCCAAGATTCAGATAAAAATTGGGTAGGTATCGATGTCGATATCATGAAGGAAGTCGCTAAAATCAATGACTGGAAGCTTGAAATGTCTTTCCCTGGATTTGATGCCGCTCTTCAAAACTTAAAAGCTGGAAAAGCTGATGCAGTCATCGCTGGGATGACGATTACAGACGAACGTAAACAAGTTTTTGATGTTTCAGATCCTTATTATACTTCAGCCATCACTTTAGCTACAACAAAGTCTTCTACACTTAAGAGCTATGATGAACTTAAAGGCAAAGCTGTTGGTGCTAAAAAAGGAACAGCTTCTTATGACTGGTTACAAAAAAACCAAGACAAGTACGGCTACACAATCAAAACTTACTCTGACGGTGTTCACATGTTTGCCTCATTGGCCGCAGGGAACATCGTAGGTGCGATGGATGAAGCTCCTGTTATCTCTTATGCCATCAACCAAGGACAAGACTTGGCAATCAATCTTCCTTCCTTCTCACTTCCTGGAGGTTACGGTTTCGCTGTAATGAAAGGTGAGAACTCTAAACTCGTCGACGGCTTCAACAAAGCTTTGACTCAAATGAAAGCCAATGGCGAGTATGACAAAATCGTTCAAAAATATACTGGTGGTAAGAAAGCAACTCCTAAAAAAGATGTTTACACTATTGCCTCAGATAATAGCTTTGCCCCATTTGAATTCCAAAACACAGATAAAAAATTCACAGGTATTGATGTCGACTTGCTTAATGCTATCGCTAAGCAACAAGGCTTCAAAATCAAATGGAACCACGTTGGTTTCCAACCTGCGGTAGATGCTGTTCAAGCAGGACATGCTGATGCTATGATGGCCGGTATGTCAATTACTGATGCACGTAAAAAAGTCTTTGACTTTGGTGATGCCTATTACGATTCGAATTTGACGCTTGCTGTTTCTAAGTCAAATGAAGACATCAAGAAATGGGAAGATCTAAAAGGAAAACAAGTAGGTGCCAAAAACGGGACAGCTTCTTATGACTACTTAACAAAAAACGAAAGCAAATACGGCTACACTTTAAAAACATTTACTGATGCTACTTCAATGTATTCTTCATTGAACAATGGTTCAATTCAAGCCTTTATGGATGATGAGCCTGTAGTAAAATATGCCATTAAACAAGGCCAAGAATTTAAAACACCTTTTGAAGGTATTCCAACAGGTCAATACGGTTTCGCTGTGAAAAAAGGAACCAATCCTGAACTTATCGAAATGTTCAACAATGGTCTTTCTTCACTGCGTGCCAGCGGTCAATATCAAGAAATTGTTGATAAATATTTAGCTTCAAAAACTGAAACAGCAACTGAGTCAGAAACAGAAAGCACAATGCTTGGTATCTTGAAAAACAACTGGAAACAGTTAGGTAAAGGTCTCTGGATCACTATCCAACTTGCTTTAGTTTCCTTTGTTTTAGCAATGATTGTTGGTGTAATTTTCGGACTTTTCTCAGCGAGTCCATCACCAGCTCTACGTACAATTTCACGTATTTATGTCGACCTTAACCGTTCAATTCCACTCTTGGTATTAACAATTTTCATTTTCTACGGCATTCCAAACATGTTGCAACTCATCACAGGCCATCAAAGTCCTCTGAATGAGTTTACAGCCGGTGTTATTGCCTTGACGCTGAATGAATCAGCCTATATCGCTGAAATCGTTCGTGGGGGTATCGCTGCTGTTCCAACAGGTCAAATGGAGGCCAGCCGCTCACTTGGTATCCCTTATGTGAAAACAATGCGTAAAGTAATCTTGCCACAAGCTGTTAAGATTACCATTCCTAGCTTGATTAACCAATTTATCATTACGCTTAAAGATACAACCTTGGTATCTGTTATCGGATTGGTTGAACTCTTGCAAGCAGGTCAAATCATCGTTGCCCGTAACTTCCAAGCCTTCCGTGTCTACGGTTTGATTGGTCTGATTTACATGGTGGTTCTGCTTCTCTTGATGTGGGCAGGACGTCGCATCGAACAAAAAATGAAATAAGGAGATTAAAGATATGTCTGTACAAATCGAAGTTACTGATCTTCACAAAACATATGGTAAAAATGAGGTCCTCAAAGGAATCTCTGCAAAATTTAACAAAGGAGATGTTGTTTGTATTATCGGCCCTTCAGGTTCTGGTAAATCAACATTCCTCCGTACACTAAATGGTTTAGAAGACGCAACAAGTGGTGATGTCATTATCAACGGGTACAACCTTACAGATAAAAACACTGACATTAACTTGGTTCGCCAACATGTCGGAATGGTTTTCCAACACTTCAATCTCTTCCCTAACATGACCGTTTTAGAAAACATCATGTATGCTCCTGTTGAGCTTAAAAAGCTTACAAAAACTGAAGCAAAAGAAAAAGCACTACGCTTGCTTGAAGCTGTTGGTCTAGAAGAGAAAAAAGATACAATGCCTGAGATGCTTTCAGGTGGACAAAAACAACGTGTAGCCATTGCCCGTGCCTTGGCTATGGACCCTGATGTTATGCTCTTTGATGAGCCAACTTCAGCACTTGACCCTGAGATGGTTGGCGATGTTCTTGACCTGATGCGTCGTATCGCAGATGATGGCATGACAATGCTTATCGTGACACACGAGATGGGCTTTGCACGTAAAGTTGCTAACCGTGTCATGTTTACAGATGCAGGTGTTATCCTTGAAGATGGTAAACCAGAAGACCTCTTTGAAAACCCTCAGCATCCACGTCTACAAGACTTCTTATCTAAAGTATTGAATGCATAAATTCAAAAAACGTTTGTTTTCTTTGAAAGAAACAAACGTTTTTCTTTTTCAAGAAGAAAATATAATAAAACTGAAAGGCTAACCTCTCAGTTTTATTATTGTGTTGCTGTAATTTCAGTTGTATTTTCTGAGTTCTTCTTATTTCCCTCAGGATTTTTTAGATCAGCCAAGTAATCTTCTTTTGGCTTTGCATAAATCCCTGCTTCCATATCAATCACTTGTGGCGCTTGAAGTTGCTTCGCAATACTTGGATAGTAAGGCATCTTCTCTGTAATTTGACTCAGAGAAACGCGTACTTGGTTACCATCCGACATGTCCAAGGCAATAAAGTCATTAGTAGCTTTAGTTGGTGTCTTCGTAACAGTCGTAACCAATCCACGTATCTCAGGCTTCAATTTCATAAAGGCTGTAATAAATTTTTCCACTTCTTCATCGGAAAAGTTTTTTAGTAAGGGAAAGTTCGAAACTTTATCCTTAGCTATTTCTTGGTCCTTGAGGATATGACCATTTTCTAACACTTGATAATTCTTGCCTTTTTGTTCCACATAAGCAACTTTTTCGAACTCTGTGACCTTAGCTTCGATATTATTAGGAAAGCTGACCTGTAAGTTGACGGATTTGACACGAGGAAATTCCTGAACAATGCTATTTTCAATAGCTCGTCTATTTCTGAGCACACCGTAAATCCTATCTGTTGGCTTCAAACGTGAAGCCTGTACGATAGATTCAAAAGACTCGTTTTTATTGCCTGAAACTGTAAATGTCCCAATTTTACTTATCGGGGACACCGCATAAATCGAAGTTAAAAACAATAAGATTGCCAAGAGTAAGACGGGCCACATCTTTTTAAACACTTCGAAACTTCCTTCAAAAAAAGAAGGTTCCGGTTCTTGCTCTTCAAAATCCTCAACAAAATCATCTGAGTATGCTTCCTCAAATGCTTCTGCTTCTACAAAAGATTCCTGTTGCTCAATTTCTTCCTGAACTTCAGGAGAATCTGCTTCGGTCTCTTCTTTTTTCTTTAAAAACTTCCGTTTTTTGGGTTCTTCAGACTTCTCTTGATTTTCAGCTGCTTTGCGGCGCTGATATTCAAGATTTTTCTTTTGCCAAGGCGTAAGGTTTTCTTCACTCATTATTTTTTAATTTCTTTCACAAGTTGATAAAGTCGATCGCTAGCATCAGGTACACCTGCTTTTTTGCTGGCTACAGACATGGCTTGGTAAAGCTCTTCATCAGAAAAGATTTCAGAAATACTGGCAAGCATTGTATCTGCTGTAAGTTCGATATCTTTAATCATCTTAGCGGCACCGATGTCTACAAGAGCTTGGGCATTCTTTGTTTGATGGTCTGCTGTGACATTTGGACTAGGTACAAAAATCGTTGGCAAACCAAGTGCAGTAATTTCAGCAATCGTTGTCGCACCCGCACGACACAATATTAAATCTGATGATGCAAGAACTTCGAGCATATTGGAAATATAAGGACGAATTGCTATATTTGCAGTATCCGCATATTTTGCAAACTCTTCATGGTCTTCATCAAAGTAGATTTGTCCTGAAGCATAGACGATTTGGTAATCAGCTTCTGCAAACTTTGGCAGAGCAGCTTTTACCGCCTCGTTAATTGTTTGGGCTCCACGTGATCCACCAAAAATAACTACTGTTTTCTTCCCTTTTTGAAGTTGATATTCTGTTTCCAGAATATCGGTAGCTTTTAAAGTTGCAACTTCCTGAGCGCGCGGGTTACCAGCAAAAACTGTTTTGGCTTCTGGGAAGAAAGGCTTGGCTGCTTCAAAAGCAACCGCAACTTTGTCCACATATTTACTCAAGAACTTATTTGTAATCCCTGGAATTGAGTTTTGTTCATGAACGATAGTCGGCACATTAAGCTTGGCTGCTGCGTAAAGTACAGGCCCAGCTACATACCCCCCTGTTCCAATGACCACATCAGGTTTAAAATTCTTAACAATTTTTTTCGCATCTGATGTAGATTTCAGGAACTTATAGATTGTTTTAAAGTTGTTTAAAGAAAGGCTACGACGAAAACCTTGTACATCTACGGTTTTAAAAGGCACACCTGCTGCAGGCACAATCTTACTCTCCAAGCCGCGTTCTGTACCTACATAGAGGATATCCGAATCCGGCTCAATAGTCTTCAGATGATTTATAAAGGCCAGCGCAGGATAGATATGTCCTCCCGTTCCGCCTCCAGTTACAATAATTCTCATACTATTTCCATTCACCTTTCAATTCTTCGAAAGCTTTAATAAACATATCTCCACGTTCTTCAAAGGTCTTGTACTGATCCCAGCTGGCACAAGCAGGACTAAGTAAAATAGTGTCCCCCTCTTCTGTCTTATCAAAAATTTCTTTAAGGGCAGTTGCGACATTTTCACTATGGACTGTTGGAATCTGCATGTGATCAGCAAGCTCTTGTAGTTTTGGTGCAGTCTCCCCAAAGAGAGCCATACCTTTAATACCTCTCACAGAATCCGCAAGTTCTTCAAAGCCATTTCCACGATCTAGTCCGCCCGCTAAGAGCCATAAGCGACTGTTTTCAAAACCTGACAAGGCTTTTTCTGTTGCCAATATATTGGTGGCTTTGCTATCATTGTAGACCTTACGTCCTGCAAGTTCTCCAAGATACTGCAAACGATGTTTCACACCCGAAAAGCTTGTCAAAACTTCAATGATTGCCTGATTCTTAGCACCTGAAAGCTTGGCAACAGCTATTGCTGCTAGAGCATTCTCTAAATTATGTTCTCCAGGCAAAGCTAGGTCAGCTGCATCCATGATGAATTCATCACGGAAATAAAGCTTTCCTTCTTGCGCATAAGCGCCATCAACTTTCTTTTCAGTGGCAAATGGCACAACTTGCGCTGCTGTGTGCGCTGCTAGAGCACGGCATTTTTCCTGATTAAAGTTGAGAATAAGGTATTGCTCCGAAGTTAAGTTTTCTTGAATACGCCATTTTGCAGCTTCATAAGCTTCCTGAGAGCCATGATAATCCAAATGTGATGAGAAGATATTGGTAATGAGAGCGATTTGGGGCTTGAAGTCCACAATACCCATCAATTGAAAACTTGACAATTCCATCACCAAAGTATCTTGAGCACTCGCATGGGCAGCTACTTCAGAAGCAGGAAAACCAATATTTCCTGCTAGTTTTGCAGACTGACCATCTGCATTTAAAATATCGGCTATAAGCGTTGTTGTTGTTGTTTTACCATTGGTTCCAGTAATTCCAATAATTGGGGCTTCCGAAACAAGGTAAGCAAGTTCAACTTCCGTAACAACTGGAATCTTTTTATCCAATGCTTTCTTTACCATTGGGTTATCATAACGAATACCTGGATTTTTTACCATAAAATCAAAATCTTCGTCTAAAAGTTCAAGGGGATGGCTACCACAGATAACTTCAATGCCTTCTTCCAAGAGGGCTTGCGCGGCAGGGTTTTCTTCAAAAGCCTTTCCGTCATTTACAGTTACATGTGCACCTAGAGTATGAAGCAAGCGGGCTGCAGCTTCTCCTGATTTTGCTAATCCGAGGATGAGTACTTTTTTTTCTTCAAAAGTTTTGATTTTTTTCATTGTTCCTATTCTTTCTACTTCCCTCTATTTTACCGCTATTTACCTATTTTTTCAATATAGAGTTTGTATTCGAAAGTTTTACTGTGAAAATAAGATGACTTTTGCAAAGAAAAAAGAGCAAGCTGATGCTCTTTTTATTTAAGCTTTCAAGAAGCGCGAAAGGAAAGCGCGCGTCCGTTCTTCTTTCGGAGCCCCAAAGATTTCCTCTGGTCTTCCTTCTTCAGCAATAACCCCTTTATCCATGAAAATCACACGGTCACTTACATCACGCGCGAATTCCATTTCATGGGTGACGATAACCATTGTTAAGCCTGTTTCAGCCAATCCCTTCATCGTTTGTAAGACCTCGCCTACCATTTCGGGATCAAGCGCTGAAGTCGGTTCGTCAAATAAAATCACGTCTGGATTCATGGAAATCGCACGAGCAATCGCCACGCGTTGTTTTTGTCCTCCTGAGAGTTGTGCAGGTTTGGCATGAGCAAAGCTTGCCATCCCCACTTTTTCCAGATTCTCGAGCGCAATAGTCCGAGCTTCTTCTTGGCTTTTTTTCAATACTGTAACTTGCCCAGCCATAACATTTTCGATAACATTCATATTGTTAAATAAATTGAAGCTTTGAAAAACCATGCCAAGATGGGTGCGGTATTTAGGAATATCGAAGCCTTTTGCTAAAGCATTTTCACCTTTATAAATTATTTCTCCACCAGAAGGCTTCTCCAATAAATTAATCGAACGAAGGAGTGTTGATTTCCCACTTCCAGATGAACCAATAATCGAAATAACTTCGCCTTGATTAACCGTCAAGTGAATGTCTTTCAGCACATCATTGCTGCCAAATGATTTTTTTAAATGATTGATTTCTAAGATTGCTGTCATTTAAGCGTCCCCCGGTTCTTGTACTTGCATTTGATTTTGGATTGGGACGTAAGCATCTGGTCCATCCATTTTTCTTTCTACAAAGCGTAGAATACGTGTCACTGTAAATGTTAAGACAAAGTAAATTGCACAGATTACAGCAAAGGTTTGGAAATACATAAAGTTTTGTTGGGCCACTGTTGTCCCTTGGAAAAAGAGCTCCGTAACTGAGATCACAGACAAGACTGATGTATCTTTGATGTTAATGACGAATTCATTTCCTGTTGCTGGAAGAATATTTCGTAAGACTTGTGGCAGAACAACTTTGCGCATAGTTTGCCCATGCGTCATTCCGATAGCTTGTGCAGCTTCAAATTGTCCTTGATCTACAGAGAAAATACCACCACGTACAATCTCAGACATATAAGCCCCCGTATTGATGGACACAATAATTAGCGCAGCTAAGGTCCGATCCAAACTCAAGCCAAAAGCTAGAGCCGTTCCATAGTAAAGCACCATTGCCTGAACAATCATTGGTGTACCACGGAAAATTTCAATATAAGCGGAAATAAGCCAGCCAAATACTTTATGTAAAAAGGCTAAAAATTTATTACTGATTTCTGGAATAGTACGATAAACACCAATAAGAAGACCTAAAACCGTACCAATAATCGTACCAATCAAAGAGATGAATAAGGTCATCCCTGTACCATTAAGAAACTGTTTGCCATTATCTCTTACAATACTGATAATTTGGTCATACCAAGCGCCTTGGGTTTTGGCTTCTGGTTGAGCGGCAATCATTTGGTCCATCAGTTCTTTTTGATCTTGAGGTGTAAAACCTGTCAAAAAGCTATTAATCTCAGGCAAGTTAGGGTCATTTTTACGTAAACCTACTGCGACTGTTGTATCATCTGAATTTGTGACGAAACCTTTTCCTTCGCCAAATTCAATCATTTTGAAGTCTGGATTTGCTTTTTCTGCAGTGACCCCTTCTGGACGTTCAGCGACATAACCATCGATGGCACCACTTTGTAAAGCCACACGCATGCTTGAAAAATCTTTCATCGCTGTTTGCTTATTCACACTTTTAATCTGGTCAATCATGTTATAGTGAAAAGTTCCCAGCTGAGCGGTAATTTTTGCACCGGAGAAGTCTGCTAAGCGCGATGCTTGAGCAAAGGGGCCGCCACTTTTGACCATCATTACAAGGTTAGAAGTATAGTACGGTTCCGAAAAGGCGATTTGTTCTCTACGTTCGGCGGTTGGTGACATTCCTGCAATAATGCCATCAATCTTCCCAGATTTCAGGGCGGGCAGCAAACCATCCCAACTTGATTTGACGATTACTAATTCTTTATTTAACTTATCCGCCAGTTTTTTTGCAACTTGTACATCGTAACCATTTGCCCATTGGCCATCTACACCATCAATAGGGACAGCACCGTTGCTATCATCATATTGTGTCCAGTTAAAAGGGGCATATGCTGCCTCCATTCCGACACGGAACTGGTCTGCACTAACTTTTGAACTACCGATAAATAATACCGTAAACAACGTCGCGACAAGTAAGAATAAGTTTTTTCTTCTCATAATACTCTCTCTTTCATTTTTCCAAATAAAAAGCAACCTTTACACAGAGAGGTTGCTAAACGTTGTACATGATTCATATTATCAGTAAGTAACGAATAGCACTCCGCAAAACTGCGACAGTTCAGCAAGTATCCCTTGCTGCCCCAACAAACTCACTTGGACGAGTGAATTCATTTCGGCAATGTCTCCTCCGTTTTACTTCAACGCTTGTCCAGCTCAGTAAAACTTCCTATTCATTGCGACCTCTATCATTTTATTTGTATATTGTATTTTAAATCTTAACCTTTTTTTAAACGAATGTCAACAATTTTCTCAAATTATCAAAAAACTCGAGAGAATGAGGCATAAACTAAAAGCCTAGAAAGTACGTTTAGATACTTGCTAGGCTTTTTATACCTATTTAATCTTAGGAATTTTTAAAGTGAATTTCGATCCCTCACCTACAACAGAAGTCACACTGACCTCCCCATCATAGTTTTCCACTATGCGTTGGATAATAGACAGTCCAAGCCCAGTGCCTCCTATATCCCGATTTCGCGCTTTATCAGCACGGAAGAAACGCTCAAAGACATGTTTTAAATCTTCCTGACTAATGCCATAGCCATGATCCTCAACCGTAGTGATAATGTATTTATCATCTTCTTCTAGATGAATTTTCACTTCTTGGCGATCTTTAGGCGAATATTTTATAGCATTATCAATCAAAATTTTTAAGCCTTGTTCATAATGGTTCGGGTAGATATGAGCCAATCTTCCCGGTGACAAGTTATTTTCCACAGTTAAGCTTAAATCAGCATGAATAAGTAGGAAGTTTTTCTTAAGGAAATTAGAAACTTCTGTCGGATCACAGATAAGGTCTTCATCTTGAAAATCGATGTTTTCAAGACGGGCCAATGCAAGCATCTCTTCCAACATTGTTCTCATCGTACTCACTTCTTCTATACTGGCCTGTAAAGACTCCTCAAGCACTTCGGGATCGTTTTTCCCCCAACGGTTCAAGAGATTCAAATGACCATCCAAAACCGCAAGTGGCGTACGTAACTCGTGACTGACATCAGAAACAAAACGTTTCTGCTGATCAACATAATCGTTAAGCTTGATCATCATGTCATTATAAACAGTCGCCAGTTCTTCAATTTCATCACCTGTTTGAATCACTACAGGTTTGAAATCCGCCTTCAAGTTATTGGCACGTGTAGTAATCGCATCGTGCAACCGTTCCAGAGGCTTGATGTAACGACTCGCCATAAAATAACCGACAAACTGAGCGATAAAGAGAGCAATAATCTCTAAGATAATCAGGGCAATCAGTAACTTTGTTCGCACGCTATAATAATAACTCATATCATAGAAAGCCTGTACATAGCCAATCAGCTTACCTGTTTTATTAGAATAAACCGGTCGTTCCACCAAATAACCAGAATATTCACCAAATGTACGTACAGCATGAGTGCCATCCCCCACGTCTTTTTTTAGAGGGAAGCCATGAGAATTGGTCGAGTAAATCAAATTTTCACCGACGTCAAAAACATAAAAGGACTTCCTAGAGCCAATCATACTTCCAAGTGTTTCTAGCTCATTTTCTTTACCCTGACTGGAGGCTGTATAGTCTTTGGCATAAGCCAAATAATTCGCCAGATTTTCTTCCGACAGTGTGCTTTCCGATTGGGACAAACTTTGCTCAACATTATCCAGAGCTTTCATCATATCCTCTTTTTCAGAATTGATGAAGGTTGTAATGGTCAATTGATAAACCAATACTGTAAAAATAGTGAAGGTAATAAAACAAAAAATCGTATTTGCAAATGCCCAACGGAGCATGATGCTTCGCTTACGCTCGGGAAGACTTTCTGTTTTTTTCTTCTTCGAATCAAAAAATTTTACCATGTCGCATTTTTTCTATTTCTTTTCATCGCCATAAAAGGAATAAATCTAGTGGCAAAACCACTAGAAATCTTCTTACATCTTCCCTATATTATTTGCGGTCACGCATGACATATCCCATACCACGAACCGTTTGGATATAGCTTTCACGGCCCTCCACGTCAATTTTGTTACGCAGATAACGGATATAAACGTCCACAACGTTTGTTTCTGTACCTTCTTCGTAACCCCATACTTCAGAAACCAAGTATTCACGTGTTACGACATCACCTACATTTTGCATCAGTGTCAAAAGCAAATCGTACTCACGGCGTGTAAGGTCAATAACTTTTTTTCCACGGTGTACAGTACGGTTGGTCTTATCAATTACCAAATCACGGAATGAAGTATTGTCGGACTTTTCAATCGTGTGGATATGATCTTCACGACGGAAGAGTGAGCGGACACGCGCTAACAATTCTTCAATAGCAAATGGTTTTGTAATATAGTCATCTGCGCCAATATCAAGACCTGCTACACGGTCCATTGTCGAATCACGTGCAGTCATCATAATAATATGTGTATCTTTCTCACGGCGTAAGCGTCGTGCAACCTCAAAGCCATCAAGCTCTGGGAGCATTAAGTCAAGCAAAATCAAATCATAATCTTTTGACATTGCTTCTTCAAGACCTTTACGACCATTGCCTTGAACCGCAGTTTGGTATCCTTCGTGTTCAAGCTCAAGTGAAACAAATCTCGCAATGTTTTTATCGTCTTCGATAATCAAAATACGTTTAGATGAATTCATAGTTTAGCCTCATTAATATCTTTTCTTTTTAATTTTATTTCCTCTATAATGAAATTATAATATAATTGTAATTTTGTTGCAAGTGTTTTATGAGATTTTTCTTAATTTTTTTCTTCGGAAAAGAGATCTGCCAATCCTGCAAAAGGTGATTTATTTTCTTTATCTGCTTCTTCTTCTTTTTGCTTCTGATAGTCTGCTTCAGACAAGACAGACCAATTCTTACCAGAAGGTAGACTTGCGGCTCCAGCTTTCTCATCTTCTGCTAAAATTTGCAAAGGAATTTCTAAAAGAATATTATCAGCTACCGATTCTGATAGACTAATCCAATCTGCTTCCAATGTAAATATCATGTCACTGTCCAGTAAATCTTCATTCTTTTTAAGAAACTCATCTGTGGTGAAGGCTTCATTCACAGCAATAGACATGAGATACTCTACTGGCTTTAAGCTGCGTGATGAAGGCAAAGTCAAATCCACTTCAAGTGTATAATCCAAGTAATAGATACCGTCATCATAGGCGATTTGTCCTTGAACTTTTACAGGTTTTGCATCAAGAATTTCTTCTGAACGCTGCTTAAGTTCCTGCGTTAAATCAAGCTCTTCCTCAAATTTAATTCTTTTCTTTTTTGATACTTCTAAAATAGACCATTTCATATTTCATTTTTCCTTTATCTTTATAGTGAGTTTAAAAGAAGGCACATTCACGCATGCCTTTATTTTTATATGTGTATACTATCTGCTTCTATTATATGATATTTTTTTTAATTTTTATAGCCCCATGAACTAAAAGATGTTCAGAATGTGTTGCCTTTTGGTCTTGGTTTACTATAGTAAATTTGAGCGATAATAAAAAAGCGCCGAAGCACTTTCTTATTTTCCATATTTCTTGTTGAAACGAGCGATACGTCCGTCCGCTGCTTGGAATTTTTGACGGCCAGTGTAGAATGGGTGTGAGTCAGAAGAGATTTCCACACGAATCAATGGATAAGTGTTTCCGTCTTCCCATTCAACAGTTTCTTTCGAACCTTTAGTTGAACCGCTCAAGAATTTAAAACCAGTAGTTGTATCCAAGAACACAACAGGTTGGTAATTAGGATGGATGTCTTTTTTCATTTTGCAAAATTTCCTTTCTGCCTTGGACTGTTTGCCAGACCAAAGTTTGTTAGACCTTAATATTCTAACAGATTTGTTCCTGAAATTCAAGCTTTTTTGTTATTTAAACCCTTATTTTTCTTTTTTCAAATAACCGAACATCAAACCTGAAACAAGAGCACCAATCAAAACAAAGAGAAGGTATAAAAGTGGGCCATTTGTGAGGGCTAAGACGAAGATACCACCGTGTGGCGCCATTAATTTAAGACCTGCCGCACCAACGAGTCCACCTGCTAAGGCTGAACCAACAACAAATGAAGGAATGGCACGCGCTGGGTCAGCAGCACCAAATGGAATTGAACCTTCTGTAATAAATGAAAGTCCCATAACAATATTTGTCAAACCTGATTGACGTTCTTCTTTGGTAAATTTATTTTTGAAGAAGAGGACGGCAACTGTAGTTGCAAGAGGTGGAACCATACCACCAGCCATAACCGCTGCCATCACAACTGAGCCACCAGTAGCAACACTTGCGGCCAATGTTCCTGTACCGAAGATATAAGCGGCTTTGTTGATTGGACCACCAAGGTCAACTGCCATCATCCCCCCAACAATAATACCAAGTACTAAAGCTGAAGCGCCGCTCAAGCTATTCAAGAAGTTTGAAAGACCTGTATTGATTGCTGCCATTGGGATATTGATGAAAAGCATGAGCAATCCAGTGATGAATGTACCTAAAAGTGGGAAAATCAAGATTGCTTTAATCCCATCCAACGATTTAGGCAAAACAGTCAAAAGTTTGCGCAAGAGGATGATGACACCACCCGCAATGAAACCACCAACTAAAGCGCCAAGGAAACCAGAAGGAATCATTGTTGCTGGATCAAGTTTGCCAAAGGCAAGACCAGATGAAGCCATTGAGCCAGCGACGAAACCAGCAACTAAACCAGGTTTATCTGCAATGGAGTTGGCGATAAAACCAGCTAAGACAGGAAGCATGAAGGCGAAGGCTGCGCCCCCGATATTTTTAAAGTAAGCTGCAATTGGATGATAAGAACCAAGATTAGCCAATTGATCTTTAGGAACACCCATCGACTGGTCTATCAAGAAGGCAAGAGCAATCAAGATACCACCCCCAACAACGAATGGTAACATTGCTGATACACCACCCATAAGGTGTTTGTAGAAGGCTTTACCAATACCGCCAGAGCTTTCTTCTTTTGCCTCATCGGCTGCATCGGCTTCAAATTTTGGTGCATTACCAGAAACTGCCTTGTTAATGAGTTCTTCTGGTTGACGAATAGCAGCAGCCACAGGAACTTGCACCATCGGTTTTCCTGCAAAACGGTTCATTTCCACTTTCTTATCCGCTGCAACAATGATACCATCAGCTTTTTGGATATCTTCGGAAGTCAGTTTGTGGTCAATACCACGGGCACCATTTGTTTCAACTTTAATGGCGATGCCCATTTCAGCAGCTTGTTTTTTAAGTGCTTCTTCAGCCATATATGTATGCGCAATACCTGTTGTACATGCTGTTACGGCTAAAACATAATGTTCGCTATCAGTGACTTGCTCAATTTCTTCAGTTTCTTCAGAGAAAAGCTCTAAAACTTGACGCGGATATTTTGCTGCTTTTACTTTGTCTGTAAATCCAGCTTGCAAGAGGAACTTAGAAAGTTGTGCCAAAGCTTCCAAGTGAGTGTCATTGGCTCCTTCTGGTGCTGCAATCATGAAGAAAAGATTGACAGGCTGTCCATCTAAGGCAGCGTAATCCACACCGGCATTTGATTTGGCAAACAGGACAACAGCTTCATTAACTGCTTTGTTCTTGCTGTGTGGCATGGCAATACCATCGCCCAGACCTGTTGAAGTTTGCGCTTCACGAGCCATAATTCCAGCTTTAAAGGTATCAAAATCACTGACATAGCCTTCTGCGACTAATTTGTTGACCATTTCATCAACAGCAGCTTCTTTTGTCGTTGCTTGAAGGTCCAAAATCATGACTTCTGTTTTGAGTAAATCTTTGATTTCCATAATCTTCCTCTTTTCTAATCTTCGTTTATTTTTTCGATTGTTACTTTTTCAAAGCATTCTTTTAAGAAGCTTTCACTCGGCATGTCTTCTGAGAAGACCTTAGCTGTACCACAGGCAACCCCTTGTTTAAAGGCAGCTAAAGCATCCTGGCTGCGGCTCCATTCCGCAAGGAAACCTGCAACTGTCGAATCTCCTGCACCGATAGAGTTTTTCAGCTCTCCTTTGATTGGAGCGGCAAAATAAGTTTCCTTACCTGTGAAGAGTAATGCACCATCCCCTGCCATAGAAATCATGACATTTTGTGCCCCCTCTGCCAAAAGTTTTTGACCATAAGGGATGATATCTTCTTTAACGTCAAACTTAACAGAATAAATTTCTTCTAATTCTTCACGGTTAGGTTTGATGATAAGTGGCTCATGTTTCAATGTTTTCAGCAACTTTTGTCCGTCCACATCAATAGCAAACTGTGCGTCTCTGGCTTTCACTTTCTCAATCAAGACTTCATAGAAGTCTTCCCCTAAAATTTTAGGAATGGTACCCGCAAAAACGACAATATCATCATTTTTCAGCTTGTCAAATTTACTTAAGAAGGCTTGAATTTCAGCATCAGATAAGTCAGGGCCGGCGGCATCAAAAGAAGTTTCTTCTTGCGCATTGACTTTTATTTTTGTGTTAATGCGTGTCGTTCCTGCAATCGGAGTGAAATCGGACTGGCTTCCGATGTTTTCAAGATAATCCTGAATAAATTTTCCTGGGAAACCTCCAAGAAAACCAAGGGCTGTATTCTCTACCTTTAAAAGAGACATCATGCGACTCTCAACAATCCCTTTACCACCAGGAAGCATACGCGTTTCTGTTGCTCGGTTGACTTGTCCAAGTTCAGCCTGATCAAAATCCATAAAATAATCTAATGCTGGATTTAGTGTTACTGTGTATATCATAATTTCTCCGTTATAAGTTTTATTTGGTCACTTTCAGCAAACTTGATAAAGCTTGTTTGACCGATTTTACTACTGTCCAGGAGGAGATAGCTTGTCCGACTTTGACGGATCGCCTGTGTCTTAATCGCTGCTTCTTCACTGTCCGGTGTCATAGCTCCCAGCTCTTCGTCAAAAGCATTGGCCCCGATAAAAGCAAGATTAAAACGATAAGTACTAAGTTGAGCGATGGCCGAACTGCCAATGATGGCATCTGTTTGACGTTTCACTCGACCACCAAGCAAATAAACGATGAGGTTTTCACTGGTTAATTTTGGAAGATGGCTAATCGAGTTGGTCACGATAGTGACACGCTTGCCCGATTGATTAAGCAAATGGCAGAGCGGCGCAACTGTAGTTCCAGCATCCAAGTAGATAATGTCGCCTTCTTTTATCTTTTCAAAAGCCAAAGCTGCGATTTTTTCTTTTTCTTGAACGTTTTTGGAAGATTTCTCAAAAATAGATAGCTCTTCTGAGAGGTCTTGTTGGAGTTCTGCGCCTCCATGAACGCGGCGCAAGACATTTTCTTCTTCAAGCTCATTGAGATCTCTCCTTAAGGTCGAGACAGAAGCTTGAGTTATTGTTGAAAGTTCTTCTAAAGTCGCTGTTCTTTGCTCTTTGAGCAAGCTCATTATTTTTTCCTTGCGTTCTGTCGCGAGCATGTGACCCTCCTCCTGAATTCGTTTACATTTATATTATACACCATTTTCTTTCAAAGTCAATCAAAAACTTCCAAAAACTACAAAAAAAAGAAAGAAATTCTCAATATATTTCTTTCATGTACTATTCTTAAATAAAAAAGAGCCAGGAATGCCGCTTCCTTTGCTCTTTAGAGAACCTAGCCTGTGCGCATTTCTTGTTGTTCTAAGTCCGTAACTTTTTTACTTGGCTTTTCTAAAAACCTTTGCATCTTGTCTTCATCAAAACCAATTTGGAGCTGTTTTTCATCCAACATCAGTGGAACTTTCAACAGGGTCGCATTTTCTTCTAATAGCTCCATAAAATCTTCTAACTTTAGGTCCTTGAAGTTAAGGTTCAAACGTGTGTAAGCCCGAGTTTCTGTTTCGACAATCTCTTCAACTCCATGTTCAGTTAGGGAAACAATTCGGAGAATTTCCTCAGTCGAAACCAGCTCTTTGAGAAGATCAACTTCAATAAACTTGACTTTATGGGCATAGAGCCAGCGCTCCGCTTCTTTCGTCTCCTGATTAGAGGAGATGGTATAAATCTTAAGCATGCCAACCTCCTTTCTATCACATCCAGGTTCTCTTTCTTATTTTTATTATCCTATTTTATGAGAGTGAAAACAAATGAAACGGTTTTCAAAAAAAAAAAAACAAAAAAAGCCGAGCACCGATGTCTCGAACTTTTTTATTTTATAAGCTAAGATTTTATTTAACTTCTTCAAAGTCGCCATCAACAGTATTGTCATCTTTAGGACCTTCTGCTGATCCAGCTTCTTGACCTTCTGCTGCTGCTTGTTCAGCGCTGGCTTGTTCGTAAAGTTTTACTGCGAGATTTTGTGCGATTTCGCTGAGTGCTTCTGATTTAGCTTTGATATCAGCAATATCTTCACCTTCAAGAGCTTTCTTCAACTCTTCTTTAGCATCTTCTGCTTTTTTCACTTCTGCTTCGTCAACTTTACCTTCAAGTTCTTTGATTGTTTTTTCAGTTTGGAAAACAAGAGCATCCGCTTCGTTACGTGTATCCACTTCTTCTTTACGTTTTGCGTCAGCGTCAGCATTTGCTTCTGCATCTTTCATCATTTTGTCGATTTCTTCGTCAGAAAGACCTGAGTTAGATTTGATAACGATTGTTTGTTCTTTTTGCGTACCTAAATCTTTTGCTTTAACAGAAACGATACCGTTTTTATCAATGTCGAATGTTACTTCGATTTGTGGCACACCACGTGGTGCTGCAGGAATATCTGTCAATTGGAAGCGACCCAAAGATTTGTTATCTGCTGCCATTGGACGTTCCCCTTGGAGAACGTGGATATCTACTGCTGGTTGATTATCTGCTGCAGTTGAGAAGACTTGTGATTTAGATGTTGGAATTGTCGTATTACGTTCGATAAGTTTTGTAAATACTGAACCCATTGTTTCAATACCAAGTGAAAGTGGAGTTACGTCAAGAAGGACAACGTCTTTAACGTCACCAGTGATGACACCACCTTGGATTGCTGCACCCATAGCCACAACTTCGTCTGGGTTAACAGATTTATTTGGAGTTTTACCTGTTTCTTTTTGAACAAGGTCAACAACTGCTGGAATACGAGTTGAACCACCAACAAGAAGAACTTCATCAATATCAGAAGTTGAAAGACCAGCGTCAGAAAGTGCTTGACGTACAGGTTCGCGTGTTGCTTCAACCAATGAAGCAGTCAATTCGTCAAATTTAGCACGTGTAAGTGTCATTTCCAAGTGAAGTGGACCTGCAGCGCCTGCTGTGATGAACGGCAATGAGATTTGAGTAGAAGTTACACCTGAAAGGTCTTTCTTCGCTTTTTCAGCTGCATCTTTCAAACGTTGAAGGGCCATTTTATCTTGTGAAAGATCAATGCCGTTTTCTTTCTTGAATTCTGCAACCATGTAATCAATGATTGCTTGGTCAAAGTCATCACCACCAAGTTTGTTATTACCTGCTGTTGACAATACATCAAAGACACCATCACCTAATTCAAGGATTGAAACGTCAAATGTACCACCACCAAGGTCAAAGACAAGAATTTTTTCATCTTTGTCTTGTTTATCCATACCGTAAGCAAGAGCTGCCGCTGTTGGTTCGTTAACGATACGTTCTACTTCAAGACCAGCGATTTTACCTGCATCTTTTGTTGCTTGACGTTGTGCATCGTTGAAGTAAGCTGGAACAGTGATAACTGCTTTTTCAACTTTTTCGCCCAAGTAAGCTTCAGCTGTTGCTTTCAAGTTTTGAAGGATCATTGCTGAAATTTCTTGTGGTGTATATTCTTTACCACCAGCAGAAACTTTTTCGCTTGTACCCATTTTAGATTTGATAGAAATGATTGTATCTGGGTTTGTTACGGCTTGACGTTTTGCAGCATCACCGACTTGAATTTCACCATTTTTAAAAGCGACAACAGATGGTGTTGTACGATTTCCTTCTGGATTTGGAATAATTTTTGCTTCAGTTCCTTCGAGAACTGCTACTGCTGAGTTTGTTGTACCAAGGTCAATACCAATAATTTTAGACATATGCTTTACCTCTTTTTTATTTTATTGTTTTTATCTATTCTTATAGTTTAAGGACATTTCGGTCACTTCTTGTTTCTTATTGTGCCACAACGACCATTGCTGGACGAAGAATGCGATCATGGATTTGATAGCCTTTTTGGAAGACTTGAACGACATGATCTGCGGGATGCTCATCATCAGCTGGGACTGTTTGTACAGCCATATGGAAGTTTGGATCAAAGGCACCGTCTGCTTGAACTTCTGTAACGCCTTCTTCTTTAAGTGCGTTGATCAAGCTTTCACGTGTCATTTCCAAACCTTTTTTGACGTCTTCTGTTAATCCTTCAACAGCAAGTGCACGCTCCAAGTTATCCAAGCTTGGCAAAATCTTTTTCGCCAAATCTTGTGAACGATATTTCAAAATGCTTGCACGTTCTTCGTTGGCACGGCGTTGAATATTTTGGATTTCTGCACTGATGCGGAGAAATTTGTTTTCCCATTCTTCAGCCTTTGCTACAGCTGCATCAAGCTCAGAAACTTCTTCTTCGACGATGTCTTCAAGTGCTTCTTCAGTAAGCTCTTCGACAACTTCTTCTTCCTGATCGTTTTTCTTTAATTCTTCTTTATTTTCTTCAGCCATATTGTTTCCTTTTCTTTTAAATAATTTCATATATTAACTTATCTCATAATGGTTACCATCAAGGTAACGATAATAGTCCATGAGTTTCATACTTAAGACTTTTGCAAGTAAGTCCAGTGTACTCAAGGTTTTTTGATAATCTTGTTCTACAGGACCAATGACTGTCAGCGTTCCTAAACCACGATACGGGATAACAAACTTTTGACTGATCAACGTGAGGTTAGCAAAATAAGACATATTGTCAATAACAACCGAACGCATCTCATCTGTACTTGTTAATTCTCGTATTTCTTGAGCCATACGCGCATCATCGCTTAAAATTTTATAAAGCTCAGAAAGATTGTCTGTTGCAAAGTCAAAGACATATTCACGTCCACTGCTTGTCAAATGCTCTGTGAATAAGTCTGCAAAGACGGATTCAAAGAGTTCCAAGACATCACCAGTTGTTTTAAAGTAACGCTGTACGATCTGTGGAATATCCGTTCTCAGCGCATAATGCACATCGAGAACTTTCTTACCCACTAAACGTTCTTTAATCAAACGTGTAAAGACTTGCAGGTCATGTTCACTCATACTTTTTGGTAGGACAAACTGATTTGTCCTAAGCTCGCCTGTCGCTAAGGTCATCACTGTCAATATTGAGTGATTATCTAAAGTGACAAGTTCAAAGGACTGCAAGACTTGTTCTTTCTGAGGAACATTAAGTACGAAGGAAGTTAAGCCGGTCAACCTTGAGAGAACTTCACTTGCTCTTTCAAATAAGTCTGATAAGCGATAAAACTCTCCGTCAAAGGACTTCATAATCTGAAAAAGATCATTTTGTGTAAATTCTTCCAAGCGCAATACATTTTCTACAAAATATTTGTAACCTGAAATACTAGGAACACGTCCACTGGACGTATGTTCTTTTTGAATGAGTCCAAGATTTTCCAAGGCTTTCATATCATTTCTGATTGTCGCACTTGATGCTTTAATCTGTTCCAATAAAGCTTTAGAACCAACGGGTGTGTGCTCTTTCGCGTAAAGTGAGACAATCAAATCCAAAATCTGTTGTTGCCGTTCTGTAATCATCTTTGTCTCCTTTCTTTACTTTTAGCACTCACCACCCTCAAGTGCTAACAATATTATTATAACCCTTATCTCCTCTCTTGTCAAGCAAAAAAACCAAAAATTAGCACTCTTTTTTATAGAGTGCTAATTTTTGATTCTTTTAGATAAATCCTACCTCTTTAGCAATGAAACGGATGCTAAAGAGACTCACAAGCATGACAGCGAGTGGAAATAATAGGGCTAGATTTTGCTGATGCATGAGATATTGATAGCCCCAATCCACAAGAATGAGTACAGCCGCTATCTCTAAAATCCATAGTCCTACATTGAAAAAGCGCAGTATGAGTAAGATGAGGAGAAAAACCAAGAGTATTTCTATTACATTTTGCCATTGGGCTACTGGAGCCAATGTTTTATTGATAAAACCCGTTATTGTACGGCTTGTATTTTGAAAAACAGTCGTAAAAGTATTGGGTGATGCTAAAAGTCGCTGTGCCATAATCATTAAAGTATAGAGAAATAAGGCGATATTAGCATATAAAATCAAGTAGGCTTTATTCAACATTGTTGTGTGACTCCTTTTAAGTCCCTTTATTTTTATTGGGGCAATAGCTTCAAATATTCTTCAAGTGTAAGGTTGTGTTTTGTCATATACTTGGCATTGTCCACACCTACATAACGAAAATGCCAGTCCTCATAATCCACACCCGTTGATGCTTTTCCACCTTCCGGGAAACGAAGTACAAAACCGTAGTCAGGTGCGATTTTCTTTACTTGTGCAACGACTTCTTCAGGACTTTGGTTCAAAGCATCTACCGTTGACATATCGACAGCTAAGCCTGTTTGGTGCTCTGAGCTACCCGCAGGTTGTGAATAAGTTTTAACATTCGTTTCCGCTTGCTCACGAGATATGGGTTGCCCTGTATTATTAACGGATCCTGCAGCGCCAATCCTTTCATTTTCCACATAAGTATTGAACAGTTGCTCTTGATAAGCCACTGAGCGATAGGCCGAAATCAGGTGTTCTGCGGGATCAATGGCTTGTGCTGCTGCCAAAAATTTAACAAGCGCATCTGCAATACGTTGGTCAACCTGTACGTTGCCAACAGTTGTAAGTTCTGGGGAAAGTTCCTCTTTGGGGTTTTCCCTGTTTACCAGAACAAGATTCCAATCAGAGCGATGGGCTTCAGGCAAATCGGTCGTTTTACTTTCAGCTGTCGAACTCGAAGATGAAGTCTGGCTTGACTCTGCCCTTTGTTTCGTCACTTGTGGCTTGAGCTTACTCACAGCAAATACACATAGTCCAATGAAGGCCAAGAGAATAATAAAACTTCCGATGACTCTCCCTTTTTTGAGTTTTCTTTTTTTAGTTCTTCTTTGCATTTTTTACGATTTCTGCTCCAAGTTTACGATACTCCATTGATCCGATATCTCCTACTTCAAACTTTCCATTTTCAAAAGTCAGATGTGTCACAGAACCATTATCTAAATTATGCGGACGTTCTTTATCTGGACGAAGCATTTTAATATAGCTAGCGATCGTCATCCCATGACTGACTATAACAATATTTTTCGCTCCCGCAGCTTCTGCTTCAGTTGCCATATCAGAAAAACCACTCATAATACGTCCAGAGAGTTCTTCCCAGGTTTCCGCCCAGCCTGCAGTATCGACTTCATAGATGGCACGCGCCAGTTCTTCATCTGAAGGGAATTTCCCTGACTCTTGCAACCCTTTTTCAGCAAAGATAATCGGAAGAACCCCATCAAACAGCTCGCCATCATAGCCTCCATCAAAAGAACCAAAACACCATTCACGAATACGCTTGTCCATCTTATAAGGGATATCTTTATTCTCTGAGTATTCTAAGATAAAGCCCATCGTTTGTATTGTTCTCCCAGAGTCAGAAGAATAAGCACGATCAAACTTCAAACCTTTGGCTTTGAAGCCTAGCCCCAACTCCATAGCACCACGTTCGCCTTCAGCAGTGAGCGGTGTGTCCGACCAACCTTGGGCTCTGCCGATTGTATTAAACATTGTTTTTCCGTGTCTTACCAAATAAATCTCAACCATGAACTCACCTTATCTTCTATTATATATATCTTTAATTATACTTTATTTCAAAGCAATTGAACAGAGAAAAAAACCTCTTCTTCTGTAAGAGGTTTTCTATCTATAGACTATTTTTAGCTAAATTTTTTGATTTTTTCTTGAATCTCACGTGCTGAGTCTTTCAATTTATCCGCTTCTTCCTTGCTGATACTTTCGATGAATCCCGGATAAGCTTTTGCCCCATCACGTCCAACAAGTGCTGGTGTTGACAAATATGCATCAAGTTCAGCATCGTAATGCGAGCAGACTACAGCTGCTTTGGCATCCGATAAAATGAGATTCATAAGACTGACTGAAGCTGCAGCAATAGCAAAGTTCGTATAACCCTTTCCTTCATAAACCACGAAACCACCATGGCGTGCTGAATTTTCAATTTTTTCAAGGTCAAAATTGTTTATTGCTGCTGTTTTTTCAAATGGGACACCCCCAATATTTACTGTTGACCAGGCTGCAAATTGTGAATCACCATGTTCACCAAGCATATAACCACTCACACTTCTCGCATCTACACCTGCTTCTTCAGCAATATAACGGTGCAAACGCGCAGAATCTAAATACGTCCCTGTTCCAAAAACTTGGTTTTTTGGAAGGTTAAGAGCTTGTGAATAAAGTTGTGCAATCACGTCATTAGGGTTGGTTACAATCAAGAAAACACCGTTAAAGCCTGAGGCATTGATTTCATCTGCAACTGCTTTAACCATAGGTGTATTAATTTTCAACTCTTGGAAACGATCTTGAGCATCAAGAGCTTTGATGTGGCCCAGAGCAGAAATAACGACTTCTGCATCAGAAAGATCTGGATAGTCACCGACAGTAATCTGCGTATGACTGTTGAGTAGGCTAGCTGCATCAAGCATGTCAAAAGCTTCAGCTTTAGATTTTGCAGTATTTTTATCAATAAGGACTAATTCATCAACATAGCCTGCTTGAACAATCATTTGAGCGATCATTGCTCCGACATTACCTAACCCAATTATACCTACTTTACGCATCTGAATCTCCTTTAAATTATAGAGGTCTCTCCTCATTGTTTGTTTCATTGTATCAAAAAAAATCTCTTTTTTCAGAGATTTTTTCTTTTATTTAACAAAGAACTGTTTGAGCCAACTTACTTTCTTGAGTATTCCCAGAAGGAGTACAGACGTCCCAATTCCTGTTACTACTCCCCCTGTCCCAGCTGCATGAACAGCTATGGCATGTTTACGCGCTGCAGCATCCTTACCCGTATCATTAAGCGAATTGGCAGCCGTTTGTTGCGACATCACTGGGAGAGTTGCTTCCCCCCAAGTATAGGGAAGTTGAGAAAGTTCTTCTTTCGCAGCAACTGGAGTTGTCGTATCTTTATTTTGGGTTATTTGTTGCTCTATAGCTTCTGTTGTCCCCTTTTTAAGGTGTTGATTTTTTTGTGTATCTGCTTCTGGTTTCTGCGCTTCTGCTGTTTCTGGTGCTGTGGGTGAAATTGAAGGCAAACTAATATCCGGCTGCTGTGGGGCGTTCGGACGTGTTGTAGGTGTAATTGTCACGGGTTCCGAAGGAAACGGATTCGTAGGAACTGTTGGCGTGATAGGAACGGGATCTACAGGAAGAGGATGACTCGGAATTACCGGGACTGTTGGCGTGATAGGAACGGGTTCACCTATCGTTACTGGCGGAAGTGTAATATCTGGTGTTTCCGGCACGATTGGAGGCACTGTCGGTGTAATGGGCTGTGGGTTCTCGGGTGTTATCGGTACACCGCCTGCATTTGATTCCTTGGTTATCGAATCCTTGGTACTATTGCCCTCCACCTTTTCAGATGAGACACGTGAAACTGACGCAGAATAAACTTGACTCGGATTAAGAATGATTGTTTGCCCTAATACGAGTGTGACCGCTAAAACTATACCATATTTTTTCTTTCTCATTAGCTTTTTACCTCCTTTCTCATTATTTCTATTCTGCACCTTGTTTGAACGCATACCGACTTGCTATCGCTTCTTGGGCTCGACGGATACTCGGCTCCGCCAGCAAGCTCTGCTCAACACGAATATTTTTTATTTCGAGCTCTAACAGTTCCACTGCTTCACGCAACGTTTGAGCATCCTTTACCTTTAAAACTTCAATGATATAGCTCAAACTCTTGATGTTCATATATCTTTCAGGAAGTTCAGTATTTGTTAAAGTCTCACAAGCCAACAACTCCTCCAGACTTTCAATCAGCCATTGACTTTTTTGATTGTATTTAGGGAAAAGTTGCTTAACAAGAGCTTTTCTCCCCATAGGCAGTGTTTTACTCCAAAATATTTTTTTGAAAATATCATTGAGAAAAATCCCCAGAGCCCATAAGGAAAAGCTCAACATAAACGTGATTAAAAAGGTTTCTAAAGCGGAACGTTCCAGTTGACCCTGACCATGTATAAAGGAAAAATCGTTTATAATATAAAAAGCTAAGATAAGGACAGGAAAGCTAAAAGACAATAAAGCCGAGCGGTAATTAATTTTGTTCTGAATTTCTTGACGAAATTCGATCTTTATAACTTCAAGTTGATGGAGTTTGTCTTCTATTGTTTCAACTGTTTCCATCAATTCTTGGCAATGTTCCAGCGCCACGCTTTCCTCCTTTCCCATAATTCCCTTTCTCTTCTCTACACTACATTTCTAATTCATTCCAAAACTTCATCATTTGTAACTACTTGTTCATCAAACAGTAAAAAAGACTTATTGTTTACATTTTAACATTTTAGTTTGCTGTTTTTTATTACATTTATATTAAATAACAAAAAAAACATCCTAGGGATGTTTTTTATTCTTTAATTAATTGTGTTTCGATACATTCAATCGGTTAATCGCACGATGAAGTGCAACTTCTGCACGTTTAGCTTCATCAGTCTTATGTGCCGCTTTAGCTTCTTCAAGCTCTTTTTCTGCACGAAGTTTTGCACGTTCCGCACGTGGAACATCGATATCACGATTACGCTCAGCAGAATCTGCAATCACAGTAATCATACTGTCCTTCACTTCAATAATACCACCATTAACAGCAATATAATCGACGTGCTTCACATCATCAGGACGGCGCACTTTAAGTTCACTGATTTGTAAACCAGCGATTGTGGAAATCATGTTGGGTAAAATCCCCATATCTCCACCAATCGTATGCGCAAGAATGTAGGTTGCATGGTGATCATAAATGACACCCGCAGGAGTGATGACTTGAATAGCCATGACATTTTCACTCATTTCAGCAACCTCCTATCTTAATAACCCATTTTTTTAGCTTTTTCGAGAACGTCTTCGATTGGACCTACACCACGGAAAGCATCTTCAGGGATTGAATCGTATTTACCGTCAAGAATCGCTTTGAAATCTTCAACAGTTTTTTCAATTGGTACATATGATCCTGGTACACCAGTAAATGTTTCAGCAACGTTAAAGTTTTGTGAGAGGAAGAATTGGATGCGGCGTGCGCGGTTAACCAATACTTTTTCATCATCCGACAATTCATCCATACCAAGGATGGCAATGATATCTTGCAATTCTTTATAACGTTGGAGCACACGTTGTACTTCCATAGCTACTGCATAGTGTTCTTCACCAACAATTTCAGGTGTAAGTGCACGTGATGAAGAAGCCAATGGATCAACGGCTGGGTAGATACCCATTTGTGTCAAACGACGTTCCAAGTTTGTTGTTGCATCCAAGTGAGCGAAGGCTGTTGCTGGCGCAGGGTCAGTATAGTCATCGGCTGGGACATAAATCGCTTGGATAGAAGTTACAGAACCTTGTTTTGTTGAAGTGATACGTTCTTGAAGTTGACCCATTTCAGTTGCAAGCGTAGGTTGGTAACCAACGGCTGATGGCATACGTCCTAAGAGGGCAGATACTTCTGAACCGGCTTGGGTGAAACGGAAGATATTATCAATGAAAAGCAAAACGTCTTGTTTTTCTACATCACGGAAATATTCAGCAATTGTCAAACCAGTAAGAGCAACACGCATACGTGCTCCAGGTGGTTCATTCATTTGACCGAAGACCATGGCTGTTTTTTCGATAACGCCTGATTCTTTCATTTCCCAGTAAAGGTCATTCCCTTCACGTGTACGTTCCCCAACACCAGTAAATACGGAAATACCACCGTGTTCTTGGGCAATATTGTGAATCAACTCTTGGATAAGGACGGTTTTACCAACTCCGGCACCACCGAACAACCCAATCTTACCACCTTTAAGGTATGGGGCAAGCAAGTCAATAACTTTAATCCCTGTCACCAGAATTTCATTTGCTGTTGAAAGTTCATCAAAAGATGGGGCTTTTTTATGGATAGGGCTGCGTTCTGCATTTTCAGCAAATGCTTCCCCTCCATCAATAGCATCTCCAAGTACATTGAAGACACGTCCAAGTGTTTCTTGACCAACAGGTACGCTGATTGCTTTACCTGTATCGAGAACTTCAAGTCCACGTGTCAAGCCATCAGTTGATTCCATAGCGATGGTACGTACGGCACCATCACCAAGTTCCAACGCCACTTCAAGGACGATTTTAGTTTTAACGCCGTCTACATCTTTGTAAACGATGAGTGCGTTATTAATCTCAGGAAGAGTCGCGCCTGACGCAAATTCAACGTCGACAACGGGACCAATGACCTGAGTAATTTTACCAGAACTCAATATTTTTCCTCCTCGTTTATTTTTCTGTCTTTAATTCTTTAAGAAAGGTTACCACGTGCTTAAAGCGCTGAGGCTCCTGCAACAATTTCTGTAATTTCTTGTGTAATTGCTGCTTGACGCGCGCGGTTATATTGTATTGTCAGATCGTTAATCACTGTTTTTGCATTATCTGTAGCTGTACGCATTGCAGACATACCAGCAGCATGTTCAGCTGTTTTAGCATCAACAATCGCACCATAGATCATGCTTTCAGCATATTGAGGTAAAAGTTGATCTAAAATAGCTTCGCGGCTTGGTTCCAGTTCGAAACTTACCAATGATACTGGTGCTTCCTCTTCTGAATCCTCTGATTCATCAAATGTAATCGGAAGCATTTTTTGCATGCGTGCTTCACTTGTCAATGAATTGATATGGTGATTGTAGCAAACATAAAGCTGATCAAACTCTTCATTTTGATAACGAGATACAGCCTGACGTACAATTTCACGAACTTCTTCAAAACTTGGTTGGTCAGTCAAACCACGTAATTCATAAGATAATTCTACATTACGGGAGCGGAAAAAATCAGCTCCTGTTCCACCTAAAGCCAGAATACAATATTCTTCTGGCCCTTGGTGTTTTTCACGTAATTTATTCATGACTGACTTCAAGATATTGGAGTTGTAACCTCCTACAAGGCCACGATCCGAAGTGATAACTAAATATCCTGTTTTCTTAACGGGGCGTTTCGTCATCATCGGATTTTTAGAAGGGCCACGATCTGCAGCAACCAAGTCGGTTGTCACTTGACGCACCTTATCTGCATAAACCTGATAAGTTTTCGCAATCTTTTCTGATTTTTGCAATTTCGCTGCGGATACCATTTGCATAGCACCAGTGATGTGACTTGTTTTTTCTGTTGAAGCAATTTTTGATTTAATTTCGCTAAGTGAAGCGCCCATAATGAACCTCCTTATTTAACGTAATTTGTAGTTTTCTTGAAGGCTTTGATTGCATCGTCAAGTTTTGCTTCATCTGGCAAATCTTTAGTATCTGTGATGACTTGTAAAAGTTCAGCATAATTAACATCGAAGAAATCAAACATTTTTTCTTCAAAATCTAGAATGTCTTCTACGGGAACATCATCAAGATGGCCATGTGTCAATGCATAAAGAATAAGAACTTGTTTTTCAACAGCCAATGGTTTATGTAACGGCTGTTTCAAAACCTCAACTGTACGACGACCACGGTTCAATTTAGCTTGTGTTGCTTCATCAAGATCAGAACCAAACTGTGTAAATGCTTCAAGTTCACGGAATGATGCCAAGTCCAAACGGAGTGTACCCGCAACTTTTTTCATTGCCTTGATTTGAGCGGCACCACCAACACGTGATACAGAAGATCCGGCATCGATGGCTGGACGAATACCTGAATAGAAAAGGTCGTTTTCGAGGAAGATTTGTCCATCTGTGATTGAGATAACGTTTGTGGCGATATAAGCAGAGATATCTCCGGCTTGTGTTTCAATGAAAGGCAAAGCTGTCATTGAACCACCACCTAAGTCATCACTCAATTGTGCAGCACGTTCCAAAAGACGTGAGTGGAGGTAGAATACATCCCCTGGGTAAGCTTCACGACCTGGTGGACGACGGAGCAAGAGTGAAAGTTCACGGTAAGCCACGGCTTGTTTAGATAAATCATCATAAACAACAAGAACGTGTTTGCCGTTGTACATGAATTCTTCACCCATAGCTGCACCAGCATATGGTGCGATATAAAGTAATGGTGAAGGTTGTGATGCTGAAGCTGTTACAACGATTGTATAATCCATCGCTCCAAGTTTACGGAGTGCTTCAACTTGTGTACGAACTGTTGATTCTTTTTGACCAATTGCAACGTAGATACAGATGATGTCTTTACCTTTTTGGTTAAGAATTGCATCGATAGCTACAGATGTTTTACCTGTTTGACGGTCACCGATGATCAACTCACGTTGACCACGACCGATTGGTACAAGTGCATCAATGGCTTTAAGTCCAGTTTGAAGTGGTTCTGAAACTGATTTACGTTGCATAACACCTGAAGCTGGAGCCTCTACAGGACGTGTTTTACCTGTATTGATGTCGCCTAAGCCATCAACGGGTTGTCCGAGTGCATTTACAACACGGCCGATGAGTTCTTCACCGACTTGAATTTCCATGATTTTACCTGTACGTTTTACTGTATCTCCTTCGCGGATGCTAAGGAAATCACCAAGTACGATAATACCAACGTCTGTACTGTCTAAGTTTTGCGCCATACCATATACGCCGTTATCAAACTCGACAAGCTCACCGCTCATCGCATTTTCAAGGCCGTAAGCACGGGCGATACCGTCACCAACATAAGTGACGACACCAGTTTCAGCAACTTCAAAATCTGGTGTAAAATTTTCAATTTGTTGTTTAATCAGTGAGCTGATTTCATTCGCTTTGATTGCCAAATGTATTTTGCTCCTTTCTGAGTTTTCATGTTAAATGGCTGAGAATTTTTTCTCAAAGGAGATTCTTAGAGAATCTCTTTGGCAATTTTTGCCAATTGTGATTTGACAGAAGCATCAATGATTTTTCCACGTGAATTTACAATAAATCCACCGACAATCTTTTCATCTACTGTGTTCACGATTGTTACTTCGTTCAAATCAAATTTCGATTTAGCGAGAGCAACAAATTTTTCGATTTGTGTTTCGGTTAATTTCACGCTTGAAATGACCTCTACATCAGCAATTCTAAACATATCATCTGCTGTATTTTTAATTTCAGCAAGAATTTCTGCTAAATCAGCTAATCGTCCGTTTGCACGAACAGTATCAAGGAAATTTTTCATCAAGGGTGATGAATTTTCTTTGATACTGTCGATAACTTCTGATTTTGCTGCTGTAGAATATACTTCTGTTCCGAAGAAAGAAGCAAGATCATCTTCTTTAAAAAGTTGTGTCAGTTCGTTAACCTCAGAAAGAATAACTTCCAACTGAGACTTTTCTTCTGCAACTTCAAGCAAGGCTTTACTGTATTTTTGAGAATTGACTGTTGTCATTTTCAACCAACCCCCTATTCGCCAAGCTTAGCAATATAGCTGTCAATAAGTTCTGATTGTGCTTGTGAATCCAAAGATTGACCGATGAGTTTTTCAGCAATTTGTACTGAAATATCAGCAACATCCCCTTTAACTGAACTGAGCGCTTCTTTGCGTTCTTGTTCAATATCTTCTTGGGCACGTTTTTTCACATTCGCAGCTTCTTCATTGGCTGTTGCCAAGATATTTGCACGATTTTGTTTAGCTGTATCATTGGCAGTTTGGATAATGTTTGCAGCTTCTTCTTTAGAACCTGCAAGTTCATTTTCACGTTGCGCTAATAATGTTTCTGCTTCTTTTTTTGACAGTTCCGCAGTTGTAATATCGTTATTGATTTTATTTGCACGTTCTTCAAAGATACCTGTAATGGCACCCCACGCAAATTTACGAACCAAGATCAGCAAGATGATGAATGCACCGCTGACAACGATAATATTACCAAGAACTGTATTCGGAGCAGTTTCTAATAATGTAGTAAGCATTTCTACTCCTTTCCTAGTGTTCTGCTAAAATTTTGTGGCTAATGTAAAGATTTGTCAAAAGAACAAAAACATAAGCCTGAAGAGATGAAATAAAGATTGAGAATGCTATCCAAGCCATTGCTAAAATCCATGTCACAGGAAGAATAAACCAACCAGAATCAATCATTCCAGCAATAATGCCTAGGAGAACTTCACCGGCAAAGATATTACCGTAAAGACGAAGTCCCATAGAAAGGGCATTTGTAAATTCTTCCATGATAGTCATCGGAAGCATTGCTTTAGGTTCTTTCCAAAAGGCATTTTTAATATAGCCTTTAAAACCAAACTGTTTCACACCAAGGGTATTGGCGAGTACAATGACCAAGACTGCTAAAGTCAAGTCAACGGTTGAGTTTGCTGTTGGAGAACGCCATAAGCTGATGTCACCCGGTGCAGTGATTTTAGTAACTAGCCCAATAATATTCGAAATCAAAAGGAAAGAAAAGAGTGTAAAACTCATGAGGGCATACTTTGGTGACTCTTTAGCACCTAGATTTTCACGTCCGATGCCGTTAATAAAGTCAACTACCCACTCAAGGACGTTTTGCTTACCTGTAGGCTTAAGTTGCATATTGCGACTTGCCCAATAAATCAAACCAAAAACAATTAAAACGGTCAAAGCTGTCATATATAGAATGACACCGTCAAAAGTAACTGGTCCAACATTAAAAGTCCATGTTGATTCCATAGCTAGTCTTCCTTTCTAAATAATTGTTGAGTATAAAAGTTAAATCAACGATTTTTAGAACAAGAAAGCCATAGCTAAGGCGATGAAGAAGGTACCTTCGGCAAAGGCAACACCAAGGAACATACTTCCGCGGAGTTTGCCTTCCATTTCTGGTTGGCGTGCAACAGCATTAATAAATGCTGAAACAATAAGTCCATCACCGATAGCGGCACCAAGTGCACTAATACCAATAGCTACTGCTTTAAGAGCTTCAATTGAGATTGTTGTCATTTAATGACCTCTTTCTATGTGCGATTTTTCGCAAATTTTTATTACTATGAAATTATAGTCCTATTCAATCCGTTTGTCAAAACTTAACCTAAGATTATCACACATTTTTCTATAAATCGTTCGGCCTTTTTTGAGCAACCGTTTTCTTTAGGATTTATTTAAGTTTCAAGGTTTTATATTTTAATTTTAAGCTGTTTAGCTTAGTCGTTCTTCTTCCTTATAATCAATAGGAAGCCATTTTAAAACGGTCTCGATTTGTTTGGTCCAATAGTACCATTCATGTGTCCCCGGCGCCTTTTCATAACGAAGGTCAAAGCCTTTTTCCTCCAGAAGTTGAGCTGCCCGGTTATTTCCAGAGATAAGGTAATCTTGTTCTCCACACCAACTGTAAAGCTTTGGCTTTTCACCTGTATGATGTTCTGCAAGGTAGAGAATACTGTTTTCACTCTCGTTAAAGTGATCAAGATCGCCAAAAATTCCGGTCCAATAGGCTTGGTTCTCAGCGCTTTGTTCTTTGAGGTCCGTCATATCCAAGGCTCCTGATAAACTTGCTGCATAACTGAAGTTTTCAGTTGCCAAAGCCAGCTTGAATGCGCCATAACCTCCCATAGATAAACCTGCGATAAAATTCTTTTCCCTCTTGTTGCTCAAGTTAGGAAAGAAATTCTGAACCACCTGTGGCAATTCCTTTGCAATCGCATCAAAATATCTCATCCCATAATTGGTATTCGTATAGAAGCCCAAATCAGTTGAAGGCATGACAATGGCAAGTTGAGAATGACGAATCAAACGATCAATCCCCGTTCTTATAAGCCATGAATCTTCATTTCCAGACATCCCATGCAACAAATAAAGCACTGGAATGTCATTTCCATCTTTTACACCTGTCTTACTGGCTTCTGGATAAATCACATTAAACTTACGATTCATCCCCAGTACTTCGGAGTAATATTCAATATTTATAATAGCCATTTTTCCTCCCATCCCGTTTACTTTTATGATTCAAGTAAACGTTTCCTACTATTATAACATAAGAATTATTACATATCGCCTTATTCTCATTGCTATTCAATCAAAAAGCAGCGCTATTTTGTCATATACTCTATAACAGTTTTTGTACCCAAAGCTACTTTACTGTTTGAATGTGCCAACTGCCTTTTTTATAAAGGAGACGGATTGCCCCTTGCTGGTCTGTACGATAAATTTTTATACCTCGTGCAGCGAATTGTTGGAGCGTTTCTTGATTGGGATGTTTATATCGATTATTCTTTCCAGCCGAAATAAGAGCGAGCTTAGGGTTGATTGCTTCTAAAAAAGCTTCCTTTGAAGAAGTTTTACTGCCATGATGTCCAACTTTTAGGACATCCACCTCTAAATGGGGATATTCTTCCTGGAGCCGCACCTCTCCCTCTTCTTCTAAGTCGCCTGTAAAAAGAAATTTCTTCCCATAAAATTCACCAAATGTCACTAAAGAATTATCATTGTCGCTTTTCCCTTCAACGCCTGTCGTTAAAAACCAGAGATAACTGTTAAAGATCGGGAGCTTGTCCCCCTCCTGCACAATGTGAATCTGACTGTTTAAACGGCTGAGTTTTTTAGCAAAGCTTTTCTTCTCCAATGCAGAAGCTGACACATAAACATTTTTTATTGGTACTTTCTGAGCTACACTCTCCAGGTCTCCAATATGATCCTCATCTGGATGTGTCACAATCAGAACATCTATCTTACTCACGCCACGCGCTCTCAGATAAGGCAGAAGTGTATTTTCGGCATTGCTCTTATAGATTCCCTCCTTCCACTGCTCATCAGCTCTTATTTTTAATCTCCCGCCCGTATCGATGAGGATGTTTTGGCTGTTCCAACTGTCTTGTAAAAGAATACTGTCCCCTTGTCCCACATCTACCATTGTAATGCTTGGGTGTTTAGGATTCTTAACAAAGAAAAAAAGCAAGAAAAGAACAATTATTATGCTCAAGTTCCAGTTTCTTTTTTTATAAAAATCAAGGGCAAGTCCACTCAGCATAAAAAGTAAAAGTAAAAAAATAAGGTTGGGTTTGCCAAAGACAATCGGCTGGTCAAATAAATCGCCCACCCATCTTACTATTGATTCTAAAACAATAAAAAAAGGATTAAATAATGTGAGAGCAGTACCAAATAAAGAAAGAAGAAAGATAAAAAGTAAACCTGGCAGAAGTAAAAAATCAAAAGCGGAAGAACCCCAACAGCTAGGACGGTAGAATCAAGTAACGATTTTTTTAATCCTTTTAGTTCTTTGAACTTTCCTGAAAAAAATGTGATTAAGAAAGAATAAAGCATCGTGAGTTGTCCGCCTGTTGTCAGCAGGAAATAAGGACTGAACACCATTAAAAGAAGAAAAGTGACAGAAAATCTATCGCTTGAATTTTTAAGGGGGATATTTTTTTGAAGAAGCGCGCGTAAGATTGAAAGAGATAAGCCTGTAAGAAATGCATAAAATATCGAAAAGGGAATTTGGATAAAAAAGACTAACTTCTGTGATAAGCCAAGCCGCAGTAAAATATTTCGGAGAAGTTCAATAAAAAAATTCACCTGCATACCTGACAGCGCAAATAAATGGATAATGCCAAGACTGGTGTAAAGCTCCCCCATTTCTTCAAAGTCTTTATCCAACCACCCAAAAAGAAGCCCTGTCATATAGGACGACATAGGAGAAGGGAAATGTTTCTGAGCCCAAAGAATGGCTTTTCGGCGTACCAGCCGTAAATCAAAGTCCTGTTTTTCTTCAAATCCATGAATTTTTTCTATTTTAAGAAGACGATAGACCCCTTGAGTCCTTAAATACTTCCTGTAATCAAAACCTGAAAAATTTCTTTGCTCTTCTGGAATCTCCAAAGTGCCTTCAAGGTAAAAAGTCCCCTTCACCGCAAGTTTTTTGAAGTATTCTTTTTCTTTTTCCGAGGTCAAGGTGTAAAAAGCTTGGAAGTCGTTGCCGTTCACTTCTCCTCTGAAACTGAGCCTGCTTCCATTTACTTGAAGAGTATCCATATAAGGGGTAATTTTCGAAATTTTTTCTGGTTGCTTTCTTTCTTGTACTTCCGTTTCTTTTTTTATCATGAGTAAGAATAAACTAAAGCACAGTAAAAGAACTAACACACTATAGTATTGACGATAAAAAGCGATGAAGAAACTAAAGAGACTAAGAATAAGTAAAGGCCATGAAAAACTAAAAATAAGAAAATAAACAAAGACTAAGAGATAAACGAAATAGATTAGCGAAAATTTTTGTTTCATCTAACGTACAGCGCCTTTCTTAATCTACAGTGATTGCTTCTTTTAATTTTTCTAATGTTTTAGGGCCAAATCCACTCACCTTGGTCAACTCTTCCACGGACTGAAAAGAACCATTTTCAGAACGGTAATCCAGAATATCTTGGGCTTTTTTTGCTCCCACACCACTCAGCTGCTGCAATTCAGTTAAATCAGCTGTATTAATATTAATTTTGGTTTTTTCTACTGTTTTGCTGGTATTGTCTTTGGTTTCTAACAAGTGATTTGTCTCTGCTTCCCCTCGCACTGGAACATAAACTTCAGCTTCGTCTTGTAACTTTTTTGCCAGATTTATTCCCTTCCTCTCTGCTTCTTCCGTAAAACCACCAGCACTTGCTACTGCATCAGATACACGGTTTTTGGAGGATAGCTTGTAGATGCCTGGCTTTTTGACAGCGCCTTTGACATCAACGATGATTTCATTCTCATCTTCGTCTTCATCTTTTTCGGCTTTTTTCTTTCCTGAAGCTTCCTTGTTTTTGCTCACCTCCGCCCACTCGGAGCGACTTTCTTCTTGCTTTGGGCTATCCAGGACTTTTTTATTCCAATAAAAGACACCTAAAATAGTCAATGCCAAAACAACTCCAACAATGATTTTCAAATTTTCATTTATATATTCTGTTATTTTTTTCATAGTTCTAAATACGAAAAAACATGCAGTTTTTCACTGCATGTTTTTATAAAAATTTTTTTAAATTCCAAAACTGACGATAAGCAAGCCGACCACTACTAAGACGGCAAGAAAACCAGCGTTTACTAAGGCAAAGTATTTCACAAATCCTGCCGTTTCACCACGTGCTTGAACGCGAATGATTTTATAAGCAATCAATGTTGCCATTGAGGCTACCATCGTCCCTATGCCACCAATATCTGCCCCGATAACAACAGAAACAGCATGAGGCGTAAAAGGCGATATAAGAATCGGTGCTGCGATATTAGAGATAATCTGACTCATGAAGACCGTACCTAAGAAGGACATTTGTGGACCAACAAAGGTATTGCTAATAAAATCAGTAAGGACTTGAATATTTGCGATATTTCCTACAATCAAGAAAAAGAAAACAAAAGTAAGAAGTAAATGATAATCGACGCCCTTAAAAAGTTCGGGACGATAGAAAAGGACAATGACAGCAACAATGGCTACAGCGAGATAAAAGTTAACATAACCAAATACAGCCGCGGCCATTAAAATCATTAAAGCAATAAAGATTGAGGTTTCTAATCGATTAAACTTGTTTACCTTTGTTTCAATGACCAATGGTTCGTTGTCAATAAATTGGCAAGCCAAGTTCAAGAGCAGAAAGCCTGCCAGCCAGAGTAATCCTGTTCCTTTAAAAAATTCTAAATTTGTCAATGCCTGCCCCAAGTGATGCCCTGGGTTTTGATAAAAAGAATATAAATAAAGATTGTGTGGGTTGCCTTGAGGTAAAAGACTTGAACCTGTATGACAGGCAGGGACAATCATCGCGGCTCCAATATAGACAGACTTACGATTTTTTATTTCTCGAGTAATCGTCAAGTAGAGCGGTAAAATTGTCAATATGGTGAGATCATTAGTAAAAAATACGGCAAAAAAGAAGGCCAGCATTGTGGTGAATCGTACAAGCTGACGCGTTGTTTTACTTCTTTTTACCAATGTTTGGCCCATATAAGACAAAATACCAGTAGATCGAAAACCAGCAATAACTAACATTAAACCAAAAACAGTCACAATGACTTTGTTATCAAAAAATTCTGTCTGTATTCCGCCCATACTCACTGAAATAATGGCGATAATAAACGATACAAGAAAGACCTTATCAACAATAAAAAACTGGGTCAACTTTTTGAAAGCATTGTCTGGCTTTCTTGTGATTTGCTGTTCCATGTTTTCTCCTTAAAAAACTGATTAATTGCACTCCTACAATTATACAACTTTTTTCCATGAAATTACGAAAAAGATTATAAAAAAAGCGGATTTTTTTAGAAGAATAAATAGAGCAAAGATTACCGGTCTTAAAAAAGTTGCTTCAAATAAATAAAAAGTACTGTTTACAGTACTTTTGTAGTCCAAGATTCACAATTCCAAGTTTCAGTAGCAACATCTTGGTAAAATTCTGGTTCATGTGAAATCAAAAGAATTGTTCCCTTATATTCTTGTAGGGCGCGTTTGAGTTCATCCTTGGCATCCACATCCAAATGATTGGTTGGCTCATCCAGGACAAGAACGTTACTTTCAGCATTCATTAATTTACACAAACGAACTTTAGCCTTTTCACCACCACTTAAAACCGCAACTTTACTTTCGATATGTTTTTTTGTTAAGCCACAACGTGCCAACGCTGCCCGAACTTCTGCTTGGTTCATTGCCGGAAAAGTATCCCAGATTTCTTCCAAACATGTTTTTCCATTATCACTTTTCACTTCTTGTTCAAAATAACCAATTTCTAATTTTTCACCACGTTGAACCTCGCCGTCAATGGCTTGTATTTCTCCCAAAATACTGCGCAAGAGTGTTGTTTTACCAATCCCGTTGGCCCCTGTAAAAACGATTTTCTGGCCGCGTTCAGCCCGTAAGTTGAGTGGCCGTGACAAAGGCTCCGTATAACCAATAACTAAATCCTTAGTCTCAAAAATAAGTTTGCTTGAAGTGGCACCTTTTTTGAAGTCAAATTGCGGTTTTGGTCGTTCTGCACTTAACTCAATCATGTCCATTTTATCCAGTTTTTTCTGACGGGACATTGCCATATTTCGTGTAGCTACACGTGCTTTATTTCGGGCAACAAAGTCTTTAAGATCTGCAATTTCTGACTGCTGACGTTTATATGCTGCCAGTTCTTGTTTTTTCTTCATTTCATAGACGGATTGGAAGGCTTCATAATCGCCCACATAACGGTCTAAGGAGCCATTTTCCATATGATAAATGATATTGATAACAGAGCTCAAGAAAGGAATGTCATGGGAAATCAAGATAAAGGCATTTTCATAGTCTAAGAGATACTGCTTAAGCCATGCAATATGTTCTTCATCCAAATAGTTTGTTGGCTCATCCAGCATCAGGATTTCGGGTTTTGTCAGCAAGAGTTTTGCCAAAAGAACCTTCGTGCGTTGGCCACCAGAAAGATCTTCAACATCTCGTTCAAAGCCAATTTCATGCAGCCCAAGTCCACGCCCAATTTCTTCCACTTTAGAATTAATTTGATAAAAGTCACTTTGCTCTAGGATATCTTGCAGTTCACCGACTTCTTCCAAAAGTTGGTCCATTTCTTCTGGGGTCACATCTCCCATTTTCAAATAAAGCTCATTAATTTCCGCTTCAATATCAAAAAGATACTGAAATGCACTTGAAAGAACATCACGGATGGTTTGTCCTTTTTGTAACACTGCATGTTGATCTAAGTAACCGACGCGTACTTTTTTTGACCACTCTACCTTCCCTTCATCGGGTTGTAAAGCCCCTGTGACGATATTCATAAAGGTGGATTTACCTTCACCATTCGCACCGACAAGCCCAACGTGTTCGCCTTTAAGAAGACGGAAAGACACATTTTCAAAAATCACGCGCTCGCCAAAGCCGTGGGATAAATTTTTTACATTGATAATACTCATATTACAGCTCTTTCTTTTTACATACTGTTTAATAGTTTAACACAAAAAGTGAAAAGTAGGAAGTTGGGCACCCCTTAAGTAAAGTTTATTCCTCTGTTATTACTTCTTGGATTTTTACTGAACCAGAATATTTTTGTACTGAAATTATATAACAATCCAAAAAAACTCCTTATTTAAGGAGTTTTTAGTTTTTTAATTTGTTTCAGATAAGATGTCTGCGGAAGGCTTGCGAACCTCCCTATCTGCTGGTTCAATTGGGAAAAAGCTTTGCTTTTTCTTTAACCGATACGAGCGTAGATTTTCTTAGGAAAATCCCTATTCGACGATTCAATCGGGAAAAAGCTTTGCTTTTTCTTTAACCGATACGAGCGTAGATTTTCTTAAGAAAATCCCTATTCGACGATTCAATCGGGAAAAAGCTTTGCTTTTTCTTTAACCGATTGAACCCTCCATGCTGTAAGAAATCAATCGGTTGAGTTCTACTGCATACTCCATTGGGAGTTCTTTGGTAAAGGGTTCAATAAAGCCCATAACGATCATATCTGTTGCTTCTTTTTCTGTTAGACCGCGGCTCATCAAATAATACAACTGTTCTTCTGAGATTTTAGATACTTTGGCTTCATGTTCCAAGGCCACTTGTGAGTTATGAATCTCATTAAATGGAATTGTATCTGATTTTGAAATGTCATCCATAATAATCGTGTCACATTCAATATGTGATTTAGAATGTGCAGAGTTTTTGCTGAAAGTTACTTGTCCACGATAATTTACGGCTCCGCCAGATTTAGAGATGGATTTAGAAATAATCGATGAGCTTGTATTTGGCGCATTATGAATCATTTTTGCACCTGTATCTTGCTCTTGATTTGCGTTAGCAAAAGCTATGGAAAGCATTGTCCCACGTGCGCCCGGACCATCTAAATAGACAGCTGGATACTTCATAGAGACACGTGAGCCTAAGTTACCATCGATCCATTCTACAGTTGCATTTGCCTCTGCTTTGGCACGTTTTGTTACCAAATTATAAACATTATCTGACCAGTTTTGAATGGTTGAATAACGCATGTATCCACCTTCTTCACAGAAGATTTCCACAACAGCAGCGTGCAAGCTGGCTGATGAATAGGTGGGTGCAGTACAGCCTTCCACATATTGGATAGAAGCCCCTTCATCAACAATGATTAAAGTACGTTCAAACTGACCAGATTTTTCGTTATTAATACGGAAATAGGCTTGGATAGGAATTTCACATTTTACCCCTTTAGGCACATAAACGAAACTTCCTCCAGACCAAACTGCTGAATTCAAGGCGGCTAATTTATTGTCTGTTGGTGGAACGAGTTTTGCAAAGTATTTTTTGAAAAGATCCGGATATTCCTTCAGAGCAGAATCCGTATCGGTGAAGACGATACCAAGCTTTTCAAATTCTTCCTTCATGTTGTGGTAAACAACTTCTGACTCATACTGTGCTGAAGCTCCTGCCAGATAAGCACGCTCTGCTTCTGGGATACCAATTTTTTCAAAGGTTTCCTTAATTTCATCAGGAACTTCTTCCCAAGTACGTGCAGGTTTATCGGTGGGCTTTTGATAATACACCACATCATCAAAATCAATGTCTGATAAATCAGGGCCCCATTCTGGGAGATCTAATTTTTTGAAGGCTTCGAAGGACTTGAGGCGGAAATCCAGCATCCATTCTGGTTCTTCTTTTGCGGCCGACATTGTACGAATCACATCTTCTGTCAAACCTGTTCCTGTAGACATGACTAATTCAGCATTATCATGAAAACCAAATTTATATTCTTCTAATACTGGAACTTCTTCTGTCATTATTTTCCTCTCTTTATTTGCATTCTAATGAGACTCAGATACAGTAGCAGTACCCTCTGTCTCAATCGCTTTTTTCAGGGCATTCCAGGCTAGGGTTGAACATTTTACCCGTTGCGGAAATTTCGAAACTCCTGCAAGGAATTGTGCATCTCCTAAACGCTCTTGCGCTGGTTCTACGTGTCCTGTCACCATTTCTGAAAAAATCTGTGCCAATTCCAAGGCTTCTGTTTTTGTCTTGCCAATCACAGCTTCCGTCATCATGGAAGCAGACGCCGTTGAAATTGTACAACCGTGCCCACTAAAGGCAATATCGCTAATCTTATCTTCTGTGAACGCAACAGTCAAGCGAATGACATCACCACAGGTCGGATTGTTCAAATCAACAACACAAGCCTGCTGTAATTCACCTGCATGGCGCGGCGCAGAAGAGTGATCAAGAATTACTGCACGGTATAAATTATCTAATTTTGAAAGTGCCATTCTTTTTCTCCGTTTTTTTCAATACTATAAGCCGAAAAACTCTTTTGTCTTCAAAAGAGCATCCACCAGTTTATCGCAGTCTGCTTTCGTATTATAAATATAAAAACTTGCGCGTGCTGTTGACGCTTGACCAAGATAATTGAGCAAAGGCTGTGCACAATGATGCCCAGCACGTACAGCAACACCTTCCATATCCAAGGCTGTCGCTAAATCGTGAGGATGCAGCCCCCGGATATTAAAGGCAATCACACCACTTCGTGCTTCAACAGCTTCTGGACCATAGATTTCTAAACCTTCAATCGCTTTTAGTTTAGGCATCACATAAGCTACAAGTTCTTGCTCATAACGATGAATATTGTCCATTCCTATTGCTTCAAGGTAGTCAATAGCTGCCCCAAGAGCAATAGCACCTGCAATATTTGGCGTGCCTGCTTCAAATTTCCATGGTAGCTCCGTCCATGTGGAGTGACTTTCATAAACGAAGTCAATCATTTCCCCACCAAACTCGATAGGGTTCATTTGATTAAGCAATGCCTCTTTCCCATAGAGCACACCAATGCCTGTCGGACCACACATTTTATGCCCCGAAAAAGCAAAGAAATCTACATCCAAGTCTTGAACATCAATTTTCATATGTGGAACAGATTGTGCACCGTCAACAACAAAATAGGCACCATAATGATGAACTAATTCAGCAACTTCCTTAATCGGAGTAATCGAACCTAGGACATTCGAAGCATGTGTTAAGCTGACGAATTTTGTTCTGCTTGTCAGTTTTTCTTTTAAGTCATCAATGTCTAAAGCACCATCTTTCAGATAGACAATTTTTAGAATTGCCCCTGTTTTTTCGGCAACTTGTTGCCAAGGGACAAAGTTTGAGTGGTGCTCCGCAACGGAAATAATAATCTCATCCTCTGCTGTTAAGACTTGCTCTGCAAATTTTGAGACCCAGTTTAAACTCGTTGTTGTGCCACGAGTAAACAATACTTCTTTCATAGAGGCAGCATGAATAAACTTTCGAACCTTTTCACGCGCTGCCTCGTAATCTGCAGTTGCACGCTCTGCCAAGGT
The DNA here is from genome assembly GCF_029024465.1 of Lactococcus garvieae subsp. garvieae. NCBI lineage: Bacteria > Bacillati > Bacillota > Bacilli > Lactobacillales > Streptococcaceae > Lactococcus > Lactococcus garvieae. Next base: position 449,934 of record NZ_CP118950.1, on the reverse strand, counting down.
ATGAACCCCACGATGAACATTGGCATTATCGTACTCATAATAGTTTCTCAAAACATCCAATACCTGCTGTGGCTTTTGAGTGGTAGCTGCATTGTCCAAGTAGACTAACGGTTCATCATTAACTTTTTGGTTAAGAATTTTAAAGTCATTTTTTAAGTCAATCATTAGATTGCCAACTTTCTCTCGATAATTGAGATAAATTCATCACGAACGGCTTTAATTGGAATTTCAGTCACAACTGCGCCGAGGAAACCACGAATAACAAGACGTTTAGCTGTTGTTTCATCTAAGCCTCGACTCATGAGATAGTACATATCCTCAGGATCAACCTGACCGATAGACGCGGCGTGTCCTGCAGTTACATCATTTTCCTCAATGAGCAAAATAGGGTTTGCATCACTACGGGCACGGTCTGAAAGCATTAAAACGCGGCTTTCCTGTTGCGCATCCGCCCCTTTAGCACCGCGCATGATTTGACCGATTCCATTAAACGTTAATGTGCCTCGATCAAGAATAACACCATGTTGCAAGATATGTCCTACTGAATTACGGCCAAAGTTGGTCACCCGAGTATCGATCCCTTGGATTTGTTTCCCCATAGATAAGCCAACAACTTTGATTTGTGAATGACTTCCATCACCTTTAAGATCACTGTCAAAGTCACAAATAACATTGCCGTCATTCATTGTACCGATAGACCAATCAATTGTGGCATTATTTGCTAAATGACCACGGCGACTGATATAAGCTGTTACATGTTCTCCCAAACGGTCAATAGCCGCAAATTTCACTTGCGCGCCTTCAAGGGCGATCACTTCGATAGAAAGATTACCTGTGACCTTAACGTTTCCGTCACCGATACTTTCCAAACGTTCTAAATAATCAAGCTTACTGTTACGACCCGCAATAATTAAGATATGTTTATTGAAAGGCAAATCTGACTCAGAATCCTGATAGAACTTTGCTTCTACAGGGACGTCAATTTCAACATTGTCCGGAATATACAGGACCGCACCGGAGTTAAAACTGGCAACATTACTTGCTGCTAAACGATCTTCTTTATAACTCACAGCTTTACCGAAATAAGCTTCAACTACCTCAGGAATTTCTTCCATCGCTGAAGCAAAATCAGTAAAAATTACACCTTTTTCAGCCAAATCTGGACGCATTTGCTCCATAACATTTTGACTGCCTACTTGTACCAAAAGTGGATGATTGGGTAATTCTGTAAAGCTTGGGACGTTTCCACTAGGCTCAGAATCCCCTATTTCTGTATTATCCAAGCCCCAACGATTGAATTTCACACGCTCAATATTGGGCATTTCTAACTCTGTCATAGCCTCAAAGGCCGTTTGACGAAGTTCTGACAACCAACTTGGTTCAGCATGCATGAGCGAGAAATTTTTTATTTTTTCATTCATTTAATTGTATCTCCATGATGTATGTGGTGATTTATGACTTCCTGTCCTTTAACACCTCACACGACCTCAACTTATGCTTCTTCCTTATATTCAATCCCTAGTTCTTCAGAGATTTTAGCATAGCCTTCTTTTTCAAGACGTTTCGCAAGTTCGGCTCCGCCCGTCATAACAACGCGGCCTTCCATCATGATGTGAACGACATCTGGAGTAATATAGTCGAGCAAACGTTGATAGTGGGTAATGATAAGGGCACCAAAACTGTCGCCACGCATAGCATTCACGCCTTTTGAGACTACTTTAAGCGCATCGATATCAAGCCCAGAGTCAATTTCATCCAAAATAGCAAACGTTGGTTCTAACATCAAAAGTTGGAGAATTTCATTACGTTTTTTCTCCCCACCAGAGAAGCCTTCATTGAGGTAACGCTCTGCCATCTCTTCTTTCATATTGAGTAATTCCATATTTTGATCCAATTTTTTAATGAAATCCATAACAGAAATTTTGTCATCTTCTGCACGTTTAGCATTGATGGCTGCACGCATAAATTCAGCATTTGTAATTCCTGGAATTTCAGAAGGGTATTGCATCGCAAGGAATAAGCCCAGACGTGCCCGTTCATCCACTTCTAATTCAAGGACATTTTCGCCATCAAATAGAACTTCTCCTTCAGTGACTGTGTAACTTGGATTTCCCATAATTGCTGCTGACAAGGTTGATTTCCCTGTACCGTTTGGACCCATGATTGCATGTACTTCATTGGTATTAATAGTAAGGTTTACACCTTTAAGGATTTCTTTGTCTTCAATACTCACATGAAGATTTTTAATTTCTAAAGTTGCCATTCTAACTCCTTCAATTCATAAGTAAAATATCTTTTACACTTCACCCTCCATTATAACAAAAAAAACAGCCGAAAAGCTCATTTCCGTTCTGTTTTGTCGTGTTTATATTTTCTTTTATGTTTCTTACTTATGACTTGCTCTCGATACTCAGAACTGCCAATAAACCTCAAAACATTAAGAAAAGGTTGGCGATCTTTGCCAAGTATACCGACCAAGTCAATAAAGAGTCCCAGTCCAAGCAGCAAAGCAATAATTAAGAATATTCCACCAATCCGGCTAGAAACTTGCAGGATCAAGGAAATGAAGGCAAAAATCCCAGCTATGCCATAAATAACTAATACGGCGCCTCGATGCGTAAAGCCAATGTACATCAAGCGATGGTGCAGGTGCATTTTATCTGCACTGGAAATTCTTTGATTGTTCAGTTTTCGCCGCACCATTGCTACGATAGTATCTGTTAGTGGCACTCCTAAAATCAAAAGTGGTGTCAGGACTGCTACTGCCGTTGCATTTTTTAAACCTTGCAAGGAGACAACCGATATCATAAAGCCCAAGAACAGTGCGCCGGTATCTCCCAGATAGATAATCGCTGGGTGATAGTTATACGGGAAGAATCCCATAATGGCGGCAACTAAGGTAAAAATAGTGATAGGTAAGAAGATACTTGATCCTGGTAAAAAGAAGTAGGACACAATACCCATGGTAAACAGCGAAATCACAGAGACACCACTGGCTAAACCATCTAGGCCATCAATCAAATTGACCGCATTTGTAATCGAAACAATCCAAAAAACGGTAAAAATAAAGGAGAGCCAAGCAGGAAACACAAGAAAAGGACCGCCAAAGGGGATTTTAAGATTGTCAAAGCGTGCATGGGTAAAAAACCATGTAATTGACGCAGCGAGAAGCAACCCCGTCATCTTCATCTTAGGGGAAATTTCTTTGATGTCGTCAATGAGTCCCGTCAGAACAACAATACCCCCTGCTACAATAAAAGGTACAATGTAGCTAGTATAAGTCACAAAATGAGGCTTCATTCCTGCCGCCAATTGTTGGGGACTCATTAGGGGAAGTTGTGGGTAAACAATCATCGGGAGGATAAAAAGTGTCGCAATTGCAAAGGATGCAAAAATAGCTAAACCACCTGCCGAGGGCATTATTTTCGTATTGACACGTCGCTTATTGGGCTTGTCTACAGCTCCAATTCGGCGTGAAACAAAGGTCATTAAGGGTGTGAAAATCAAGGACATTCCAAATGTCACGAAGAGCACGATGAAGAACTCTACTGTGAAGGGAATCCCCTTAATCGGGATTTCTTTTATAGTATCTATCATATCTTAAATTTTTGAGAGAACTTCCAAAGCACGCGTATTGATTAGTATCTCGCCGTATTCTTGTAGGGTTTCACGACTGTTGACCGTTTCCTGGCCATATTCTAACATTCGAGCACGCATCGAACTTACGGCTGTTTTTCCTTTTGATTTTTGATTGTCCAAAATAATCAAATAAAACTTATCTTGGTAACTGTAAAGTTCAGACTCTTCTGCATCAATTTTAACATTTTTTACAGCTGTCAAAAGTTGAGACATATTTTCAAATTCTAGAGAATAGAAGACAAAATCTGGGTCTGGTTTATTTTCTACTTTTGTTTCTTTCGTTTCAGTTGTACTTGTATCTGCCATTGTTCCGCCATTTTGTTTTAAATCTTCCACACGCCCAAAGAAATCCGTCATCAGCTGCTCAAATTCTTCAGGATCATCCGGGAGATTATTGGGATCAATATCAATATTTTCCTCGGTAACAATGATATTCACCCCTTTAGGGAAAGGTTGAATTTGGAAAGTTAAAAGTCCTGATGAGAATCTTTCCTCAAGTCCCAGTTCTTCTACTAATTCATAAAAAAGATTTTCAACCATCGACTGGTTAGTAAAAAAATCAGAGAGTTTGACATCATGATCAACCAAATCTTGAAAGGTTAGGCTAATCTTTATCGTTTTTTCGTTTATTTCTTCGTATTGCATATTTTTAACCTATTATTCTTCATTATCCTCAATGAGAACCATAACTTTTAGTTTTCATTGCAGAAATATTTTTTTATATTTAACTGTTTCTTCTAATTATAACATATAAAAGGCTGTTCGCGTTTTTTGTCATTCAGGCGGTAACTTTCCCCTTTTTCTTTGTTACTCTTCCGAAATTTTTGTATCATTGGAAATTATTATGTTATTTGCCTCTAAAATATATTTTTTTGATAAAATAGTTCTATGATTTATTACATTCTTGCCAATCCCAATGCCGGTTCACGCAAAGGGGAACGTTCATTGAAACTTTTATTGCCCTATCTTGAAAAAGAGGGCCTCTCTTATAAACTCTTTGCGACCGAACATACTGGGCAAGAAGCGTCTTTTATCCAAAAAATTCTAGAAGAGAAATCAACCGAAGACCAGCTTATTATTTTAGGTGGGGATGGCACCATATCTTTGGCACTAAATGCCTTGCCTGACGACCTGCCCTTCGGTTACATCCCTTCAGGTTCAGGTAATGATTTTGCCCGGAGTTTAGGGCTTTCTTTTGATCCTATCCAAGCCTTCAAGAACATTTGTCAAAATAAAACTAAAGACTTTTACGTTATACATTATAAGTCGCAATCCTTTTCCGGTTATGCGCTTAATAATGTAGGCATCGGTTTAGATGCGGCCATCGTCAAAGCGACCAATGGTGGACGTATGAAAAACATGCTTAATGCTCTCAAGTTAGGCAGGCTTTCTTACTTTCTGACTGCCCTTCATGTTTTATTCAGCAAAAAACCTTTTGAGATTAGCGTTTATAATATGAAAAATGCTTTTAAATTTGATAATGCCTTTCTTTTGACCTTTACGAAACATCCTTATTTTGGTGGGGGGATCCAGATTGCGCCAGAAGCAACTAATCTCAGCAAAGAAATTCATTTGGTTGAGTTGGACAGATACAGTATCCCAAAAATATTTTCTTTAATTCCTAGTGTGCTTAAGGCCAAGCATTTAGACAATAACCTTTTCCACCATAGTGTTTCCACAGCAGCTGCAGTAACGCCGCAGTCTGTTCAACCCGTTCAAATCGATGGCGAGTCTTTCACAATTCAAGCCAATGACACGTTGACTCTCACTTCTGAAAAACGAAAGATTATTTGTTAATAATAAAACGGAAAATGCTCTCTTCACTAAGCGTTCATCTTCCGTTTTTCTTTTACAAAAAAATAGCGATATCGTCATCGCTATTTTTTATTTTATTTAACTTCTTCAATTTCAGTTTCTGAAACAGTTACTTCAGGAGCATTTGACAAATCTGACAATGGCTCAAGATTACGGTAACGGAACATACCTGTACCGGCAGGAATAATCTTACCGATAATGACATTTTCCTTAAGACCGAGTAAGTGGTCTTCTTTACCGTGGATCGCAGCATCAGTCAAGACACGTGTTGTTTCTTGGAAGGATGCAGCAGACAAGAATGAATTTGTTTCCAATGATGCTTTGGTAATACCCATAAGTACAGGACGTGCTGTCGCTGGTGTTTTACCTGAAAGGAGAGCTTCTTCATTGATTTTTTCAAAGTCAGAAATATCCATAAGTCCACCAGGTAAGATATCGACATCACCTGTATCCATTACGCGGACTTTACGAAGCATTTGGCGAACCATAACCTCGATGTGTTTATCCCCGATTTCAACCCCTTGTGAACGGTAAGTTTTTTGGACTTCACCGAGCAAGTAAGTTTCAACAGATAAAGCATCACGTACTTGAAGCAAGTGCTTAGGTTCGATTGAACCTTGGATCAATTGGTGACCACGGTGGATAAATTCACCTTCTTCAACCATAAGTACATCGGCCATTGATACTGTGTATGAACGTGTATCTGTCTTACCTTTAACTGTGATTTCACGTGTACGTGTCGCAGCATCTTCCACAATAGATTCAACCGTACCCGTAACTTCGGTAATGATTGCTTCCCCTTTAGGATTACGTGCTTCAAAGATTTCTTGTACACGAGGCAAACCTTGAGTGATATCTGAGCTTGACGCAACACCACCCGTGTGGAATGTACGCATTGTCAACTGTGTACCAGGTTCACCGATGGATTGAGCGGCGATTGTACCAACAGCTTCACCAACTTCAACGGCTTCACCTGTTGCCAAGTTTTTACCATAACAGTGTTTACATACACCGTGTGGTGTTTTACATGTAAAGACTGAACGGATTGTAACTTCTTTGATACCCGCAGCAACGATTTGCTTCGCGATATCTTCTGTGATCAATTGGTCATCCCCAATGATCACTTCACCAGTTTCTGGATGTACAACAGTTTTGCGTGTGTAACGTCCTTCAAGACGTTCAACCAACGGTTCAACCATTTCTTTACCTGTTGCAATATCAGAGATCAAGAGTCCACGGTCTGTACCACAATCCACTTCACGGATGATAACGTCTTGAGCGACGTCAACCAAACGACGTGTAAGGTAACCAGAGTCGGCAGTCTTAAGGGCTGTATCGGTCATACCTTTACGCGCACCGTGAGTTGAGAAGAACATTTCCAAGACAGAAAGACCTTCACGGAAGTTAGAAATGATAGGCAATTCCATGATACGTCCATTAGGCGCAGCCATCAAACCACGCATACCGGCCAATTGTGAGAAGTTGGAAATGTTACCACGGGCACCAGAGTCCATCATCATAACGATTGGGTTAGTCAAGTCTTGTTCTTCAATCAAGCGTTTTTCAAGTGTGTCTTTTGCACCACGCCAAACATCAGTAACCGCATTGTAGCGTTCATCATCAGTAATCAAACCACGACGGAATTGTTTAGTGATTTGTTCCACACGTTTGTGTGCAGCACCAATGATTTCTGCTTTTTCAGGAACTACTGGGATATCCGCAATACCAACTGTTAAACCAGCCAATGTTGATTGGTGGTAACCTAAGTTCTTGAGCAAGTCAAGGAATTCAGAAGTTGTTGTTGTACGGTAACGTTTGAAGACTTCAGCGATAATATTACCCAAGTGTTTTTTCTTGAATGGCAATACTGTATCAATCTCAGCTAAACGTTTATGGATATCTTCACCAGGTTCCATAAAGAAACGGTCATCCGTTTGAGTTGTGATATTCTCATCGGTATTTTCATTCAAGTAAGGCATACCTTCTGGATAAATTTCATTTCCTTCAGGCATGATTGAGTTGAACATTACTTTACCGACAGTCGTAATCAAGATTTTACCTTTTTGGAATTCAGTCCAAGGTTTATTCATTGATTGTGTTGCAATACCGATACGTGTATGCAAGTGAACATATCCATTACGCATTGCAATTTCAACTTCTTCAGGATTAGAGAAGATCATGCCTTCTCCTTCACGTCCTTTTGCTTCCATTGTCAAGTAGTAGTTACCCAAGACCATATCTTGAGAAGGAGTAACGACTGGTTTACCATCTTTAGGGTTAAGGATGTGTTCCGCAGCAAGCATAAGCAAACGTGCTTCGGCTTGCGCTTCTTCTGACAATGGTACGTGAATCGCCATTTGGTCACCGTCAAAGTCGGCATTGTAGGCTTCACAAGCCAATGGGTGCAAACGCATTGCGCGTCCATCAATAAGAACGGGCTCGAAAGCTTGAATACCCAAGCGGTGAAGCGTAGGTGCGCGGTTAAGAAGAACTGGGTGTTCTTTAACAACATCTTCAAGGACATCCCAAACTTCAGCATCTTGGCGCTCTACTTTACGTTTAGCCGCACGGATGTTGGCAGCCATTTCACGTTTAACCAATTCGGACATTACGAATGGTTTGAAGAGTTCGATAGCCATCTCACGTGGGACACCACATTGGTACATTTTAAGTGTTGGACCAACCGCGATAACGGAACGACCTGAGTAGTCGACACGTTTACCCAACAAGTTTTGACGGAAACGTCCTTGTTTACCTTTCAGCATGTGGCTGAGAGATTTAAGCGGACGATTACCAGCACCTGTGATTGGACGACCACGACGACCATTGTCAATCAATGTATCCACAGCTTCTTGCAACATACGTTTTTCATTTTGGACGATAATATTTGGGGCGTTAAGCTCCATCAAACGTTTCAAACGGTTGTTACGGTTGATTACACGACGATAAAGGTCATTCAAATCAGATGTGGCAAAACGTCCACCATCCAATTGAACCATTGGACGAAGATCTGGTGGAATAACTGGAAGCACATTAAGTACCATCCATGCCAATTTGTTACCAGATTTTTTGAAAGCTGTTAATACATCCAAACGACGAATGATTTTCACACGACGTTGTCCGCTAACATTTTTCAATTCTTCTTTAAGTTCAGCAACTTCTGCATCAATATCAACATCGTTAAGCAAATCTTGGATAGCTTCTGCACCCATTTTCGCAACAAATGAACCAAAACCATTTTTCAAAAGTTGTTCACGATATTCACGTTCTGTCAAAAGTTGTTTCTTTTCAAGATCTGTTTCCTTAGGATCAATAACGACATAACTTGCGAAGTAAATAACTTCTTCAAGAGCACGTGGGCTCATATCAAGTGCAAGCCCCATACGTGATGGAATCCCTTTGAAATACCAGATGTGTGAAGTTGGTGCTGCCAACTCGATGTGTCCCATACGTTCACGACGTGATTTAGCTGTCGTTACTTGAACACCACAGAGTTCGCAGACTTGGTTTTTGTAGAAAACGCCTTTAAGCTTACCACAAGCACATTCCCAGTCCTTTTGTGGACCAAAGATACGCTCATCGAAGAGACCTTCGCGTTCAGGTTTTTGCGTACGATAGTTGATGGTTTCTGGTTTTTTGACTTCACCAAATGACCAGTAACGAATTTTTTGTGGAGATGCGATACCAATTCGCATGCTCTCAAATTTATTTACATCGACCAATGTTTTCTCCACTTTCTTTGTATTTATTTCTTTTCTGTTGAATGTTTGTCTGTTGACAAGACATTCCTGTGAAGACCGCTAACTGTATCTTTTAAAACACAGTCTTGCCCGAAAATCTTCAATCAACGGACAAAAACTCGTGCGATAGGCAGCAATGTAGAACCTATTTTTTAAAAATAGAAATTATCCATCAAATACAGTTCTACATTACCGCCTAGCACACTTGCACAGCGGTTTACCTTAAAAGGCTTTTATCTTAAATTTATGAGGAAAAGCTATTTCTTCTTCCTCATAAATTTCTTGTTCACAGAAAAGAACAATTATTTTTCTTCTTTTGCTTCGCTAATCAATGCTTGTTCAGTTTCCACTGCTTCAGTAACAATTTGTTCCTGAGCTTCAAGCATTTCTGGCGTAATGTCAATATTTTCTTGACGAACTTCGATTTCATCATCCAGTTCACGAAGATCAAGGACGTTTTTCTCACCATCAAGAACTTTAAGATCCATACCAAGTGCTTGCAATTCTTTTACAAGGACACGGAATGATTCAGGAAGACCTGGTTTAGGAATACGTTCACCTTTCACGATCGCTTCATAGGCACGGGTACGTCCAATCACATCATCTGACTTGTAAGTCAAGATTTCTTGGAGAACATTTGCAGCACCATATGCTTCAAGGGCCCAAACTTCCATTTCCCCGAAACGTTGTCCACCGAACTGTGCTTTACCACCGAGCGGTTGTTGTGTAACGAGTGAGTAAGGACCAACACTACGTGCGTGAAGTTTATCATCAACCATGTGGTGAAGTTTGATCATGTACATGACACCGACAGAGATACGGTTATCAAAGGCTTCACCTGTACGTCCGTCATAAAGTACTGTTTTGGCATCTTCAGCCATCCCAGCTTCCTTCACTGTGTTCCAGATATCTTCATCGCTTGCACCATCGAAGACCGGTGATGCAATGTGAATACCCAATGTACGTGCAGCCATACCTAAGTGAAGCTCCATAACTTGTCCGATATTCATACGAGAAGGGACACCCAATGGATTCAACATGATATCGATTGGTGTACCGTCTGGTAAGTAAGGCATATCCTCTACAGGAACGATATTTGAAACGACACCCTTGTTACCGTGACGTCCGGCCATCTTATCCCCAACGTGGATTTTACGTTTTTGTGAGATGAAGACACGGACCAACTTGTTCACACCTGATGGCAACTCATCACCATTTTCACGTGTAAAGACACGCACATCGTGGACGATACCGCCACCTCCGTGTGGTACACGGAGTGATGTATCACGAACTTCACGCGCTTTTTCACCAAAGATGGCACGAAGAAGACGTTCTTCAGGTGTTGGATCAGTTTCACCTTTTGGTGTGACTTTACCAACGAGCAAGTCTCCATCTTCAACCTCAGCACCAATACGGATGATACCGTCTTCGTCCAAGTTTTTGAGGGCTTCATCACCAATATTTGGAATTTCGCGTGTAATTTCTTCAGGGCCAAGCTTTGTATCGCGTGTTTCTGATTCATACTCTTCGATAGCAATAGATGTATAAACGTCATCTTTAATCAAACGTTCAGACATGATGATGGCATCCTCGAAGTTATAACCTTCCCAAGTCATATAAGCAACGAGTGGGTTTTGGCCAAGCGCCATTTCCCCATTTTCCATTGATGGGCCATCACCAATGATGTCGCCTGCTTCAACTTTATCACCAAGTTCCGCAAGTGGACGTTGGTTATATGAAGTTCCTGAGTTTGAACGGCGGTATTTCATGATGTTATAGATATCAAGCTCACCTGATGTACGACGTACACGGATTTCGTCAGCATCTACATATTCAACAGTACCGTCATGTTTAGCGATCACAGCAGCACCTGAGTCACGTGCTGTTTGATGTTCCATACCTGTACCAATCCAAGGTGCATGTGGATCAATCAATGGAACGGCTTGACGTTGCATGTTGGCACCCATAAGGGCACGGTTGGAGTCATCGTTTTCCAAGAAAGGAATACAAGCGGCTGCTACGGCGATAACCTGTTTAGGTGAAACGTCCATATAGTCCGCAGTTGAAGCATCCACTTCAATATTGTTACCCACGTGACGGGCCATTACAGTGTCGTTGACAAATTTGTTGTCATCAGTCAATGGTGAGTTAGCTTGGGCAACTGTATAATTGTCCTCTTCGTCAGCTGTTAGATACTCTACTTCATCCGTAACTGTTCCCGTTGCACGATCAATATGACGGTATGGTGACATGATGAAACCATATTCATTGATTTTGGCATAAGATGACAAGTTGTTGATCAACCCGATATTTGGACCCTCAGGTGTTTCAATCGGACACATACGGCCATAGTGAGTGTAGTGTACGTCACGTACTTCATATGAAGCACGGTCACGTGAGATACCACCAGGACCTAAGGCAGAGAAACGGCGTTTGTGTGAAAGCTCTGACAAAGGATTGTGTTGGTCCATGAATTGTGACAACTGTGAAGAACCAAAGAATTCTTTGATTGCAGCTGTTACAGGACGAATGTTAATCAATCCTTGAGGTGTCATATTTTCATTTTCAGAAGATGACATACGTTCACGGATAACACGTTCCATACGTGAAAGACCGATACGCACTTGGTTTTGAAGCAATTCACCAACTGAACGGATACGACGGTTTCCTAAGTGGTCGATATCGTCAACTTTACCAATGCCTTCAGAAAGACCTAACCAGTAGTTGATGTTAGCAATCACATCTGCTGGCATCAATACACGATTTTCTGCAGGAATTTGACCGTTAGAAATCAATGTTACGACACGTTCTGGATCTTTTGGAGAGTAAACTTTTAAGGTTTGAAGTTCAATTGGTTCAGGAATAACAGCATCGTCAGATGGTTGATAAACTGTTGTATTGAGCCCATTATCCAAAAGGTTTTCGATTGAATCTAAAACGTCACGTGTTACGAGCGTATCAGATTCAACGAGAATTTCGCCTGTTTCAGGGTCAACGATTGGCTCTGCCAAAGTCAAACCGAGGATACGGTTTTTAAGCGCAAGCTTCTTATTAAATTTATAACGACCTACAGGTGCAAAGTCGTAGCGACGTGGGTCGAAGAAACGCGCAATTAAAAGTCCACGAGAGCTGTCCGCTGTTTTAGGCTCACCAGGACGGAGGCGGTCATAGATGTCTTTAAGTGCTTCTTCAACACGAGTGTCTGATGGGTTTTTGTGAACATCTTTGCCCAATGTTGTATTGAGGAGTTCGCTTGGTCCCATAAGTTCAAGAATTTCATCGTCACTACCAAAACCAAGTGCACGCAACATTGTTGTAAATGTTAACTTACGTGTACGGTCGATACGTACATAACCAACACCTTTAGCGTCTGTATCTAATTCAAACCACGCACCACGGTTAGGAATCGTTGTATGACCATAAGATTCCAGACCATTTTTATCTGTTTTAAGGTGGAAGTATGAACCTGGGCTACGTACCAACTGGCTAACGATCAAACGTTCAGAACCGTTATTGATGAAGGTACCCATCTCAGTCATAAGTGGGAAATCACCGAAGAAAACTTCTTGTGTTTTCAATTCGCCTGTTTCTTTATTTACAAGGCGGAAAGTCACATGAATCGGTGCAGAATAGTTTGCATCGTGAGCACGGGCTTCATCCACAGTGTATTTAGGGGCTTTCATTTCATATCCAACAAATTCAAGCTCCATTGTGCCCGCAAAGTTGTCAATTGGAAACATTTCTTTGAAGACGTTAGCCAAACCTTCGTCAAGGAAGTTTTGGTAACTTGCTGTTTGAACTTCGATCAAGTTCGGCAAACCAATTACTTCTTTGATTCGTGAAAAACTGCGTCTTGTACGGTGTTTACCGTATTTTACGTCATGTCCTGCCAAGTTGATTCTCCTCATTCTATTTTTCCAGTTTTTCTGGATGTGTTATACAAGATTTGTCGATTTTAAGTTTCTTATGAAAAATTCTGAAAAGTCAGTAGTTTGTCTTTTTCATTACTTTTTAGATTTTTTACAGTTCAGAAACGGCAAAAAAGCAACGAAAACTAGACGTTTCGTTGCTTACAAAACCCGTGGGGACAATATTTCCCACAGAATTTGTCGACAAACCATTACCCTATATTATATCATTTATCGACTGTATTTACAAGGTCTAAATGCCTCTGCATTACTTTTCTTTCGGCTTAACTTTACCTCTGTCCGTCACTTCAACACCTTCTAATTTTAACAAACGAATTTGTTCTAGACGCCCTTGACCATGCATCCCTATAGTGCCATCTGCTCTGATGATTCGCCACCAAGGTAAGTGATGGCTTTCTGATAAGCCATGAAGCGCTCTGGCGACTTGTCGTGCGCCATTTATTAGGCCTGCTCGTAGCGCAATATCTCTGTAGGAACTCACTTGCCCATAGGGCACTGCTTTGATCTCCTCAAGTATGCGCTGGGTTTCCGGCTTAAGGTCTTCAAATTCCTTTACCATATTTTCACACGTTGGTCAGGCGCGCGGTACATTCCGTCGCTTTCTTGCACATCAAAGGTTTGATAAAATTCTTCTAAGTTTGTGGGTGGAATATTGGCGCGTAATTTGGCTGGCGCGTGAACATCCATAGAAAGAAGCATTTGTTGGAATTCCATGCTGGCTTTCATGCGCCAAATTTTACCCCATTGGCTAAAGAAATCCGCAAGATTAACATCCTCTTCTTTTTGCGCAGCGGTCATCGCGGCCGTAATCCCTCCCTGGTCGGCAATATTTTCAGACACAATCAACTTGCCGTTTGCTGGACCAGCTTCAGTTGCTACTCCATCAAAAGCTGCAATCATTTCCTCTTGTTTCTTCTCAAAGGCCTCATAATCTTCGTCTGTCCACCATTTGTTGAGATTGCCATACTTGTCAAACTGTGCTCCATTATTGTCAAAAGCATGTGAAATTTCATGGGCAATGACAGCACCAATCCCCCCGTAATTTTGGCTGGCTGACTGTTCAAGACTGTAGAAAGGAGCCTGTAAGATAGCTGCCGGAAAAACAATCGTATTGCTGTCAGGACTATAGTAAGCATTGACCATATGAGCCGGCATATGCCACAAACTCTTGTCAACTTCTTCGCTAAATTTTTCATAGTGACGCGCAGTGAGTAATTCATCGAAATGACAGGCATCTTCGTAGAGACTACCGTTGCCGACTTTAAAACGACTATATATTTCTGGAAGCTTGTCGGGATAGCCGATAAAAACGGTAATTGCACTCAATTTTTCAATCGCCTTATCAATCGTTGCACGACTGAGCCATTCATTTTTGTCTAAGCGTTCTTGATAAACTTTAATCATCTCAGAAGTCATGTGCTTAACGTCTGATTTAGCTTCTTCTCCAAAATATTTTAGACCGTAATAAAGGCCAATCACTTGACTGAAGTAACTCTCCGTTATATCAAGTTGATGTTTTTCTTGACTTCTTGCCTCTGATACATTAGATAAAAACCGACCATATGCAGACCCTAAAAGTCGTAATTCATCCGAAAGTAAACCTGTCGCCTTACGTGCGATTTTCACTAACATCCAAGCTTTGATTAAAGGCCAATTTTCTTCGTTAATGATATGGTCGAAAGAATCATAAAAACGATTTTCAAAGACAACTACTTTCTCTGGTTCAATGTTAACCAAACCCTTGATAAATGAGTCAAAATCTATATTTTTAAAATGTCCTACAAACTCTTTAAAAGGAACTGGATGATAGAGTTCCGCATACTTGGCCCACTCTTCTGCTGTATTCGCTGATTCCACCAAAAGGCCATCAAAAGCTACAGCTTTAGCCGCGATTTCTTGGGCATCTTTTTGCCCAAAATGCTCTAATATTTCTTTGGAATTTTCCTGCCAAAAGCTCAAAAGTTCAGCTTTACGGGGATGGCTTTCCTCATAGTAAGTCGTATCAGGTAAAATAAGTCCAGGACCAGTGAAGCCCAAAGAATGGTGCACCGCATCTTTCATATCTGCATCGACGCTGATTGAGAAAGGCAGCGGGGCTTGAGAATGAAAAATCAAATCAAGTAAATGTGTACGAAAATCCTCGAATGAATCAAGTCTTCTTACTTTATCCATTTCTCTAATCACGGCAGAGAAATCATTTTTGTTACGGCTTTTCCAATCTCCCGCCTTATTGTAAAACTTTATAGCTTCTAGGAGTTCAGGATTATCCTCTGGAAGTTCCACGGACATATGCTGCAAATCGGCTGTTAAGTTTTTTTCATTTTCCAATACCAATTCGTCAAAAGCAGAGATACGAGGTTTATCAGTTGGTATCTGTGCCTGTTCAAGCCACTCGGCATTTACTGTTGCAAATAAATCATCTTGTATTCGTGTCATTATAACCTCCTGAAAACGTTTTTTATATTATAACATAAAAGAAAAAGCAAACTTCCGAACAGCTCTGCATTCTGAAATTTGCTTTATTTAGCTTTTTAAATGTGTAGTTTTTGACGAAGTCTTGTGCCTCGGCTCCCCATTAATTTTTCAAGTAAGCCAGCTTTGGCTGCAATATAAATGTAGGTGAAGAATCCGCCGCCTCCAGCCACAACTACCACGAGCAAAGCTTTGAAGTGCCCTGGAGATAGAGGCATCAAAATCAGCGAAATCAATCCATAAAGAACCAGAGTAACAACGGCCATAATTGCCGTAATAATTGAGATTCCCATAATTCCTTTCAAGGTGCTCTTTACTCGGAAACCCGTAACTTCATGAATCTTGCGAATAATAATCCATGTCCCATATCCAAAAGCAATAGTTGTTGCCACAAGCGGACCATAAGAGTGGAAAATCATAATTGACGGAATTTGCAAAATCAATTTGATCACTAAAGTGATAATGAAGTAACGCATGGCTACTTTAGAATAGTGCAAAGCTTGCAAGATGGGGGCGACCATCGTGTACAAAGCCAGCAAGAAGCTTTGGAGAACCGCCCAAATAAAGAGTGCAAGCTGCAAACTATTTACTGAACCATAAAAAAGTGTATAGATGGGTGCAGCTAAAATTGTCATGCCTAAGACGGCAGGCAACATAAAGGCCACAAAGAGTTGGAAATCGTAAGAAATCAAATGCGCTGTTTCTTTGTAGTTTTTCTTCACAAAATTAGAGGCAATAAGTGGCAAAGCCACAGCGCCTAAAGTCATCGCTTCACCAATAAGAATCATTGTCAACTTATCGGTATTAGCAGAAAAGTATGAGAAGAAAACTAAAAGCTGTGTATCACTATAGTCAGATACCCACCGCATTACCGTAACAAAGGTCGCTTGGTCAACAATTTTAAAAATTTGAATAGCTGAGCCAATAACGACAAACGGGATAGCTTGGTAAATGGTTTGTGAAAGCAGGCGCCAAGCACTAATTTTTGTAATACTTGGACCTGGATTAATGATCTTGCCAAGCATATTGTTTTTGATCAAATACCAGAGCAAGACAACGCAAGAACCCAACATACCGATAAAGGCTGCGGTTGTCGATTGAACAACTGCTTGTGTCCAGTCTCCCCCTGAGAAGCCAAGCTTCATAATCATAAACGTAAATACTAACATCCAGATTACACGGACAACTTGTTCATAAATTTGACTCAAGGCTATCGGCTTCATGTCATTAAGACCTTGGAAATACCCTCGAATGACGGACATGGCCGGGAAAATCAGAATGGCTAGCGAAAGCGAGCGCATGACCTCTGTTAGATTTTCTCCCCCACCTGACATCGCTGCCAATGCTGGCGCACCGATATACATCACACCAGCGGCTACAATACCAAGCCCAACCATAAAAATAAAGATGTGGCGCACTAAACGATTGCTTAGGTTTTCATCGCCCATCGCATTATAATGGGCGACCTCACGCGCAATAGCTACAGGTAGACCCGCCGTTGAAATCAAGAGAAAGAGCGCATAAATATTATACCCCATTGAGAAAAGGGCATTGGCTTCATTATTGTGTTCTCCCATCCACGCAAACCATGGAATGATGTAAATCGCACCCAAGAGACGTGATAAAATATCCGCGAGAGTAAACCATAAGGTTCCGCGCATCATCGTATCCTGCTGTGCTGCTTTATTGTCTCGAATCTCTTTACGCTTGGTTTCCGCATCCATTTGCTGGAGCTTTTCTTCCATGGTGAGATTATCAGTCATTTCTGTACTATTCATTTTTCTATTTTACCATGAAGTAGGCTTTTTTGACAATAAAAGTTTATGACACAACCAAGACAGGCCAAGTTCTATTTCGAACTCCAACTCCCAGATAAATGAGTCTCGTTCCTTTATTTATTCGAAGCGTGAGAGAGAATGAGCTTGAAATTCCAGAATGTTCGACTCAGAAGTAATGCAGAAAAAAATGTCACAGTATAAAAATTAAAATGAGTTAGGAGCAGAATAAAGGCGAGTCCCAGAACCCCTCCAAAAAAATACTCCTTTATCTTTTGCTGTATACACATTAACTTTAACATACGAATACTGGTAAAATATGCCCGGATTACCGTGTTTGTCACGATTAAGAAGACCGTCATCAACACTACGATTACATCCAGGGACGAGGTTAAGGTAAAGATAGTGAGAGCCATGAAGTAAGAAATGACCTGGATTTTCGGCCATTGTTTTTTGTAATAACCTAGCTCCTCTGCTCTTTCCATGAACGCTACTTTTTGGAAGATAAAACTACCTATGTCACTCAGAATGAAACTGCTCTGAATGACCACAAGAAGCCCTAGAAGCGAATCAAAATCCGTGAATATACTGTCCTCGGAAATAAAGATAAGAAAACTGCCAGCAAGAAACATCAGACCGCTAAAAATATATGTTTGACTATTTTTATTCATGATGTGAACTAATAAAAGAGGCGGAAATTTCCCATTGTATATATGGCTGCGCCTGCTGAAACACCAATCACAGCGCCAATAGCCCAATTCCAAGCTGCGACTGTTGCTATTTTAGCCGCAATGACTCTGTAGCTATAAACATACACACCACGCGCGATAGCCTTAATTTGTGACCAACCAAAACCTACTGCAGTTAAAGCTCTGCGCATGCCTACTGAACGCTGCCACAAGCCTTCTAAGTTTCGCCCCACCGTGCGTAGCGCGAAAGCCCGAGGAGCCAATAGTGGAAGAGTTTGACTTGCCAGCAACTCCACTTCCTTTTGTCTCAAAAAAGCAAGATCAGCGTCATCAAAATCAATCTGTTCCAGTAAATCTAAAGCTTCGCTTTGTTGTGAATTGACTTGAATATCATTCGCTTGCACTAGCCCTGTCATAGATGGTGCAACTATCGAAAACAAGAGCGTAAATGCAGCCATACCCACCATCCTTTTTTTAATTTTTTCCATTAATTTTTCCTTTCTGCGTCTATTATTTTTTATGTGTGAATTCTTCCGCAAAGATACGAATAATACTTGAAGCACCTCATCAACCCTATCCGTTTATATCGCTTACAGTTAGTCTATAACACAATTACAACCAAAGCCAGTTATCACTCATGCTTAAATTACTATATATTGACAGCTCTTTATGGACTTAGTGAATGGAGAAATTACCAGAACTCACCTTTTTCTTGCTCATTTACCACAGTTTCAAAGCATAAATATATTAAAATTCTAGGAGTCTTTTATGAAAAAAACACTATCCATCGGAGAGGTATATCGTTATTTCCGTACTTCTAAAAATTTCGCACTTAAGGAAGCTGCTAAGGACTGCCTCTCTCCTTCCCAACTTTCTAATTTTGAAAACGGACGGAGCCATGTTTCTTGTCTTGCTTTGCTCTATCTCCTGAATAACATCAACGTGTCAGCTCACGAATTTTTCCACCACCTCAATGCCCAACTTCATCACTTGGACTGGTTTGAAGAACGGGACAGGGCGCATCTAAACAGTAATCCGCTCCATCTGCAAAAAATTATTCAAAGATATGAAAAATTACTTGGACAAAACGCGTCTTTCTCCCAAAGGTTAAACTTGGACAAATTTCGCTTAGAGGCAACCCTGCACCAGATAGATGCCCATTTTCCCCTCTCCTCTAAACGTCTCACTGCCATGAAACAATACTTAGACAACATCAAAATATGGGGCGACTACGAATTCAACTTATTGAGTGACATAGCTATGCTTCTAGACTTAGGCAGCTTATCAAAGTTTAGCCATAAAATACTCAAAACAGCACGATGCAGGAGTACTCATCCTCTTACTCAAAAAGCTCAAATAACGGCTGTAATAACCCTCCTTGCGATTTTTATTAAATATAGACAGAAGTTTTTAGCGGAAGAACTGCTTCATTTTATTGCTTCTTCAAATATTCCAGAAATTGATCTTTTTGAAAGAGTGAATTTCATGTATCAAAAAGCGCACTTTGAAGTGGTTTTTGGAGATAGGCACTCTATAGAAACAATGAAAAAATGTCAATCTATCTTTGAACAGTGTGCATCCTATCAAATGGCGCAGAAACTTGCAGAGGAAATTAAAAGCTTAGAGGCTCTCTTCAAACCAACTAAGCAAGACAAACAACTCCTCTAAGCCTCTCCTCTCTTGTTAACGAAAACATGAAACGGTTATCAAGTTACAAAAACAGGAGTGAAAATGGTATAATTAAGCCTACGTATAAGAAAAAAGCACCTATCCACATTTAAGTGACGTGCCTTATAATTTAGCTCCCTTCCAGAGTTAAATGGTATAAATAAAGGAGGCAGAAAAATCCATGCTCAAAATACAAGATGTTTTAGAAATTCTGAAAAAAGACGAGAACTTTCACGAGATTGTCTTTAAAAAGGAATATTACTATAACTGGGAAGAAGATTTTACCTTCGATCAATTAAGCTATGATAGCCGAAACACTTCTGCATCAACCCTCTTTTTTGCGAAAGGGCTAAATTTTAAAGCAGAGTATTTAGAAAACTTATCGGCACCTTTCTACATTTCCGAAATAGATTATGAAGTGGACATCCCTGCAATCATTGTTTCGAATGTTAAGCGTGCAATGAGCCTCTTGGCTCAAGCCTTTTATGCTTATCCACAAAACGAACTCCAAATATTAGCTTTGACTGGAACAAAAGGGAAAACAACTTCTGCTTACTTCGCCAAATCAATCTTAGATGAGATGAACGGACAAAAAACAGCCTTGTTTTCTACGGCAGAAACAACGCTTGATGGAAAAAATTTCTTCAAATCTGAGTTAACCACACCTGAAAGTCTTGACTTACTCAAAATGATGCGCCAAGCTGTGGATAACGGAATGACCCACCTTGTGATGGAAGTAAGTTCACAAGCTTACAAGACCGAGCGTGTCTATGCTATTAACTTCGATGTTGGTGTCTTCCTCAATATCTCTCCCGACCATATCGGACCCGTGGAACACCCTACACTTGAAGATTATTTTTACTGCAAACGACAACTTTTACATCATTCCGGTTACTTTGTCGCCAACAGTGAAATGACCCATTTCAATGTGATTAAACAAGAGTTAGAAGAGCTTCAGATCCCCCATGATTTTTACGGTGAAAACTCTGACAACAAAATCATCGCCTCTCATGCACACGATTTTACAACAAGTGGTAAAATCGCTGACCATTTTGACATTCGTTTACTCGGAAAATTCAACCAAGAAAATGCCTTGGCCACAGCTTTAGCAACCCAACATCTCGGAGCAACAATTGAACACATTAAAAAGGGCTTAGCGAAAGCCGTTGTCCCGGGGCGCATGGAGATGTTAACGACAAAAAATGGTGCACGAATTTATGTCGATTATGCCCATAATGGTATCAGTTTGAAAAACTTAGTGTCTGTTGTCGAACCTCATCACAGCGGTAAAATCGTCTTAGTTTTAGGCGCTACAGGCAATAAAGGTGAAAGTCGTCGTAAGGATTTTGGTCAAGTTATCGAAGCACATGAACGCTTAGAAGTCATCCTCACTCAGGATGATTCTAACCATGAAGACCCGAAAGCCATTGCGGATGAAATCGCAAGTTACGTTTCACGCGCCTGCGATTTTGAAGCAGATCGAGCAGAGGCTATAAAACAAGCCATTCAACGTGTCACAGATCAAAATGATGCTGTTATTATTGCTGGAAAGGGCGCGGACAAGTTCCAGTTGGTCAATGATAAACGTGAACCTTATCCTGGGGACAGGGCCGTAGCTGAACAATACCTTTAATAAAACATCCTCTAGACAGTTCAGAAGAAAAAAAAAAAAAAACAGAAATCCCGTTGCGAATTTCTGTTTTTTTCTGCTCACTAAGCGCGAACTTTTTTTGCTTTAGGTCTTTCTTTCCACTCCCATCCTACACTTTTTCAAGCATTATTGGAAAGTGAACACTTTATAGACCGGAAGTCCAGGCCCCGTCTTGGTCGCGGATGATAAAGGCTGGGTTTGTCCCCATGGGCCAAGCATTATGCAAGACGTTCCATGCTCCAAGTACCCCTGTGTCACCATTTAGGGTCCATGGATGGGTCGCGTTAAATCTCGTGCGCACAGCATGTCCATTCATGCGTGAGGCTAGCGTAGGAAGTGCTTGCCCCGGACCTGAAAACTTATTTACTTCCGCAACGGATAGAATAAAAGCTTTCTTTTCCCCGTTAGGGTCTACTTCCGCAAAGTCCTCACGCATGGCTTGAGAAAACATCGGGTTATTCAAATCCAGAATGAAACCTGCGGTGCCATTCCAAGCGAGACCTGCAGGGACGGCACCTAGTCCCCCAAGAGAGGGCGCCATGGGCATGGCCGCCTCCGGTCCCGTACCTGTAAATAGCGTCTGTACCGGCTGGACTTGACGTTTGACGACACTCGGCAAATTGTTATACCAATCCTTTGTCGCAAGGTCGATCGTTGAACCATTGTAGCTGTCGACTCCTGCAATGGTATTTGTAGGAACGAAAAACCTCGGAGTAGTAGTCATAACTAAATGGTTGCCATCGCCTTTGTTCTCAAGGTAGCGGTATTGGATGTTACGTAGATTAAAGGTATCTCCTGGTTGCATCATCTCTAAGATAGGCAAACCATGCCGCACTTCGTCTATTAAGGTCTTGGCCAGGTCACTGTGGTTCTCGTCATCGGACCAGAAACTATTCACAGTATTATCTGTATTGGCTACCATATTAGGCACAACCTTAATCCCATAGTAAACATTGCCTCGGAGACCACTTGTTATAAAGGTCGCTTGGTCCAAGAGGAAGGAGGTGGCTTCACCTGGAAAGAGCATATTGGCCCAGTAGGCCCAGCCCGTTTGCGGGTCGACCACCCAGAAGTTGCCGACACGGTCTTGGACAGGCAGTGCATTCCACTGACTGAGCAGCATGACCGGTTGGTCTTGCACGACAGTTTGACGCGCGGTATGGGTCCCACTCTGGGTATCTGGTGGGGTCCCTAGGAGTGATGTTGCGGTATCCCCTGCATTCCAGTAGCCATCGGTGCCGTCGCCAGGATGCGTCACCCCTGTGGCATCTGCGCCAGCATTGGTCCCATTGGGACTGGCAGAGGTATCGGCTTCTTCTCCTGACCAGCTCCAGTCACGACCGTCTCCGGCTGCGGCTGTCTTGTGGTCCGTGCGGTTATGGTTGAAGGTTGGCATGTAGTAAGGCGCATCCAATAATTGACCTGAACCATCTGTCGCTAAGCGGGGTTGCCACCCCATCGTCCATCTGGCTCTGCTATTAAAGACAGCGCCTGGTCCCACACGATCCCCGACAGTGTTTCCCGCGGCCGCTGGGATCCAAGGGGTCCAGGTGGTTGGGTCTGCCTTGAGGGGTTGCACATCTGTCTCGGCAGCCGGGTCAGCTTGAACCATAGAGACACCATCAATCTCCATGTACTCCAAGAGCTTGACACGGACTAAGATGGGGGCATTGCCGAAGTTTTCGACAAAGACATCTTTGTTCCCTGACACCTCGTCAAAATAGTCGTGCAGGCGTCCCACTTCTTCAAAGCCCAAATCAACATGGCGGTCATTGATGGCTCTCTGTGTGAAGGAAAACCAGGTGTAGGTCCCGGCAATCAAGAGGAGAAGAGCCACTACTAATAATAACCCCTTAATTTTTTCTTTCTTTTCCATATCTTTCACCTTTCCTTGTTCTGCATTTTCATCACGAGCGTAACATTCATATTACAATTATACAACAAAAAAGAGGCGATAAAAAACAATTTCATAAGAAAAAGTTAAGTAAATTAGAGGTCGATGAGAAAACGCTGAAGTCCCAAAACAAGGAAGTCGCATACTTTTCACTGTTTCTTTTGGAGCGAATAAAAAAAGCAGCCTAAGCTGCTCTTTTTTTATTTGGCATTATGTAATTCATCTTCAGAAAGATCTGTTAATGAAGCATATTCTGCAGGGTAACGTTTTTTGTAGCGGTTCATCATGAAGAAGGCCACCAAACCAAAGATAACTGGACCAGCAATCATTGATACAACGGTTTGGATTGTATCACCAAGGACTGCAGAGCGCTCAGCAACTGGCAAAGCAAAGTAATCTGTGATCGGTTGGATTACTGTGAAGGCATTTGCAAAAGCAACAACAAGGAATGTTACTGTTACAGCTGCCATGGCTACACCTTTAGATTTATAAAGGGTAAATGGTTTTTCAATATTATCATTGAGTTTGAATTTTGCATAGGCAATGACGATAAAGAGGTAAGGCAATGTCATCGCAACATTGGCCATATTTGTCAAGATGGCAAAGAATTTCGCCGCTGCTTCTGCACCACCACCAAGGTTAATAAGCATGTTCAACAAGATGATCACGAAGACGATGACAAATTGGATAACCATCGCAAATTTAGGCATGCCTGACTCTTTATCAAGTTGTCCATAACGCCCTGGCCAAAGTTTATCTGGTGTACCAGAAATAATTTGTTTAACTGGGCTGTAGATCAATGTAAAGAAAG
Organism: Lactococcus garvieae subsp. garvieae; assembly: GCF_029024465.1. Taxonomy (NCBI): domain Bacteria; kingdom Bacillati; phylum Bacillota; class Bacilli; order Lactobacillales; family Streptococcaceae; genus Lactococcus; species Lactococcus garvieae. The sequence continues at coordinate 425,851 of NZ_CP118950.1, read as the reverse complement.
CACCCATTAATGAAAGCAACATTGCAAGACCCATGTAACGGGCAAGGATTGAACCGATAACTACCGCACCTGAATGACTCATACCAAAGGCAGCTCCAAGCGCTTCCCCAAGATATTGCATTGTGACATAACCGGCATTACCAAGGTTGATTGTTCCAGCTTTTACGCCTTCGTAGAATGCGCCACCTGTTTGGTAGTTCATGAAGAAACCAACACAGAGAATCATTACAGAATAACCGATAGCAATGATAAGCGCTGATGTTACAACACCACGAGGGAAGTTTTTCTCAGGTTGGTCTGTTTCATCAACCAAACCACCAACAGCTTCAACACCACCATAAGCAAAGATAGCAAATACCATGAAGGCAATAAATCCAATCGCAGAACTGTTATTGAAGTTAGGGTTAAGGCTTGTTACAAAAGCTTCCGCAGTAATTGGTGTTGTTGGATGTCCATTAAGAATGAGTACTAAGAGCGCACAAATCAAGAGAATTGCATTCAATGAAAGAACAGCAATACCACCAAGTGTGGCGAATTTTTTAACGGCATCCAAACCGCGAAGCGCAAAGAAAGTGATTGCAGCTACCCAAATCATAGCAATGATGGAGAGAATCCATGGATCTGGTACATGAAGCGAGTTACCAAAAATCATGTTTGTGATGGGTACCATGATACCATTTGAAACGTTGACCATCCACACCAAATATGAAGCGTACCACATAAATGTTCCGACGAAGGCGAAAGTTGGACCAACTGCTTTCTCCATCCAAGAATAGATCCCACCTTTTTCTTCTTTGAAAGCTGAACCAAGTTCAGTGACCATGAAGGCAAAGGGCAGGAAGAAGAATAATCCACCCACGATATACCATGGAATCGCAGCATAACCCATCATGTAGAATGCACGTGGGATGTTGTTAAATCCATATACTGACGTGAAGATCATCAGGCATAAGCCGACAAGAGAAAGTTTCCCTTTTGCTTTATCAGACATCAAATGTCCTCCTTTTTTTATAATCAGATTGACTGATTGAAAATATTTGTAAATCAAGTAACTTAACGCACTTGTATAATTACCATAAGTAAAGGTGAGGGGGGAGTTTTACTCCAACACCCAACAGTGAATTCTATTGTCTTTTATAAAAGATAGAATAGAACAATCATAACTAGAATTCATTATAATTGTGCGACAATTTTAAGAAAAACCTAAAACAGGCCGCCAGAAGGCGACTTGTTTATTGGTTTATTTATAAGAAAAGTAACTTTTCTCGAAAAATTCACGGGTAGAAAGATATCCTCCCCATCCTTAAGAACTATTTTAGCTTATTATGCTTTATTTTTCAACTTTATTATTGAGTTTAAGCATTTCGAGAAGTACATCCACTGCTTTTTCCATAGTTTGTAAGCTTACAAACTCAAAACGGCCGTGCATGTTTTCACCCCCCGCAAAGATGTTTGGTGTTGGCAAGCCCATGAATGAGATCTTAGAGCCATCTGTACCGCCGCGAACAGGTTCGATTTTTGGTTCGATACCCAAGTTTTTCATTGCTTCTTCAGCGAGATCAATGATTGACATGTCTTTCTCAATAACTTGAGCCATGTTGTAATATTGGTCTTTGATGGTAGCTTTTACGCGTTCAGAGCCAAGTTCAGCATTCATTTTATCCGCAATTTCTTGCATCAAGGCTTTACGTTCATTAAATTTATCTTCTGCATGGTCACGGATAATATATTGTGCGCGTGCTTCTTCGACAGTACCGTCTAATTTCAAAAGGTGGAAGAAACCTTCACGTCCTTCTGTTTTTTCTGGACGATCAAATTCTGGCAATTGCGCATGATAATCCATTGCTAATTGCAAAGCGTTAACCATTGTATTTTTGGCTGTACCTGGGTGAACATTTTTACCTTGGAACTCCAAAACAGCACCGGCGGCTGAGAATGTTTCATATTCCAATTCGCCAAGCGGTCCACCATCAACAGTATAAGCAAAATCAACATTGAAATCTTCAACATCAAAGCGGTCAGCCCCTGTACCGATTTCTTCGTCGGGACCAAAACCAATACGGATTTCACCATGTTCAAAGTCAGGGTTGATATTGATTAAATAATCAGCCAAAGTCATAATTTCAGCGATACCAGACTTGTCATCCGCACCCAATAGTGTTGTACCATCTGTATGGATCAAGGTTTGACCTTTATAGTTTTTCAAATTTGGGAATTCTGCTGGATCAAGAGAGAAACCAGAATCACCAAGCTTAATCACAGACTCTCCATCATAGTTTTCAAGGATTTGAGGATTGATACCTTCGGCATTAAAATCTGCTGTATCCATATGAGAAATCAAGCCGATTTTACGAACATTTTTGTCCGTTGTTGCTGGGATAGTCCCTACAACGTAACCGTTTGATTCAAGATAGTGGACATCTTGAATACCAATTTCGCGCATCTCATCTGCCATTTTATGAGCAAAATCAACAAGGGCAGGAACAGATGGCACAGTGGTTGAATTTTCATCTGAACGTGTGTTTACTTTAACGTAATCAAGGAAACGGGGTAACAATTTTTCGTATTTCATTTTTATCCTCCTATGGAAATGAAGTTCTTTAATACCTTTGTTTGTTGGATTTGCGCAGAGATGAACTCTTGAGGGGAGTCAAAGTGAATTTCTTCAAGTTGAAGTGTATCGTCAAAGGCAAGATTTGACGTAAACTCTCGTTCACCTACTGCAGAAATATAGCCATATTTTTCTAAGGCTCTGATGAAAATATCTGGACGTGCTTTGACCATCTCTTTACGTGTAAATTTGAGTAAAAAACTGGTCATGTATTTCAACGCATACTCTGGGTCAACATCACCCATAAGCTGATATACTTCTTGTTCAAGTATTGTGAGAGGTAGATGATGCGCCACCTTGTAAAAATAGTTAAATAAGCTATCTGTGGTCAAATCATACCGACTTGAAAAGTGTAACGTGATTGAATTGGTTTTATTTTGGAGTTTTTGCTGAACAATAGACTGCTCAATCCTCTGTTCCACTTGACTTCCAGCTGCCACAAAAAAGGGCTCCTCATAGACATTAATAGCTACAGGACTTGTTTTTGAAGCGAGATCAACATCGGCATCAGTAAAAACTTTAAAATTATTCCCATAACGTTTATCCTCACGCCAGACAAAACCAGCCGCAATGAAGCTATCAAGTTGACGATCTAAGTTTTTCTCTTGTTCAAATACTTTATGAATTTGGCGTAAGGTTACATCTTCGTGCACGTGCAGATAATTAATCAGTTTTAAGAAAAAAGGCTGACAAGTCAGCCTATTTTCATTAAAAACGCGAATAGGCATTATTTGTTAAACTCTTCAGTAAGTTGTGGTACAACTTGCTTTTTACGGGAAACGGCACCAGCTAAGAAAGCATGGTCGTCTTCCAACGTAAAGTGGAAAGCTGCTTCAACTTTGTCTTTGTGGCTACCGATTTCGACAATTTCTGAGTTAGAATTTACGATATCTGTAATCATGAAGACAAAGTCATCATAATGTTCAACTTCCATTGCTTTCTTGATGGCAACTTTGACATCGTGTAAGCGTGAAAGTACATCTTGAATTTCAACTGTATTTACTTGAGCGATACGGATACGACTGCCATTAAGTTCAAATGTTTTCGCATCAATATCAATGAGTTCATCTGCTGACTTGTTGTCCAAGTTTGTACCAGCTTTAAGCATAGCCATACCATATTCTTGGAGATCAACACCAGCAATTTTTGCCAATTCTTCTGCAACTTTATGATCTGTTGCGTGTGTTGTTGGTGATTTCAAAAGCAATGTGTCTGAAATCAAACCTGAAAGTAAGAGACCAGCTACTTCACGTGGAATTTCAACACCTGCTTCAAGGAATTTGCGGTAAACAATTGAAGAAGCTGAACCCACAGGCTCAATTGTCATAAACAAAGGGGAAGCGGTATTGAAGTTGGCCACACGGTGGTGATCCACAACACCAAAGATATTTAATGAAGCGATATCTGCGATTGATTGTTGGAATTCATTGTGATCCGTCAAGATAACTGTATCCACGCCTTCAGCTGCTGCTGATGTTACAACACGTGGTGCTTCTACACCAAAATAGTCCAATGCAAATTGTGTTTCTTCATTAGGTGTACCTAATGCAACACACTCTGTATTCAAAGCGCCAACTGGACGATGGTTGCTCAAATATGAGAAACCATAAGATGATGCGATTGCGTCTGTATCTGGTTTTTGATGACCAAAGACAAAAATTTTATCTGACATTTCTTTTACCTCATTTATATATTTATATTCGCTTCATTATATCAAAAAAAGAGGAGTTACGCACGCTTTCAATCTATTCCTGCAAGTGTTTTTGCCTTAATCTTGGCAATGAAAAAACTTGAAAGCCAAATTTGGCCTTCAAGTTCTATCTAATTCTCTCTAAATATTCTTGATAGCTTTCTGTACCCATGATTGCTTTCGCATTGGACACACGTTCTTTTGTCGGAGGTTTGACACCCGCAAGTGGGTATTTCCACCCGAGTTCGCGCCATTTGAACTCCCCCATCGTATGATAAGGTAAAATTTCAAATTTCAGCACATTATCCAAGGTTTTAACGAATTCCCCTAGCTTTTCTAAATCTTCGTCAATATCCGTTTCACCTGGTACAAGCACGTGCCGAATCCACATGGCTTGCCCCTTATCAGAAAGGTAGCGGGCAAATTCTAAAATGTTTTCATTAGGGTGTCCCGTCAAAGCTTTATGACGTTTTGAATCAATTTCTTTCAAGTCCAGCAAGACAAGGTCTGTGACTTCCAGAAGCTCATCAATACGAGAGGTAATATATTCGTCTGTTCTAAATGGACGTGCTGAAGTATCTAATGTAGTATGGATACCTAAGCTTTTAGCGTATTGGAAAAGAGCGATGACAAAGTCAATTTGCAGCATGGCTTCACCACCTGATACAGTGATTCCCCCTTTTTCACCCCAAAATCCACGGAAACGAAGTGCTTCGTCCATCACATCTTCTACCGTACGTGTCGTTGCTTTTTCGTTTTTCAGAGCCCATGTATCTGGGTTATGACAATATTTGCAACGCATTTGGCAACCTTGCATAAAAATAATGAAACGTACCCCTGGACCATCCACAGACCCAAAGGATTCGGTAGAGTGAATCAGGCCGGTTACTTTTTTGGCTTCTTCAATATATGTATCAGTCATAAGCTTTTCCTCTTCTTCAGTATGCTTTTATCATACCTCAAATCTTACTTATTATCAAATCCTTTTCTAGGCTCTTAATTTTCCATCATCAAACAGGTTCACTATAAAAGTAATCACACAAAGAAGCAAAGCCAAGAAGAAAACATTGTGCAAAGCGCCAAGAACGATTTGCTCTAATTGGCCATGAATTTTCTCAGGCACAACTGCATTGGAAGCTGTACTAATAAATTCGTTCACATTCTTAAAGGTGACTTCAGGAAATTTACTAAGCCCCGCATTAATGCCTAAGGAAAAAGCAAGCCCCAATATCCCGGTCATCATTGCCTGTCCCAAAGTTCTCCCTAACACAACGAGAGAACTTGCTTGGCCCACCATTTCAGCAGGAACCATTTTTTGTGCCAAAAGTGTCGTTGTTGAAAGTATAACCCCCATAACACTTCCTGTGAAAGCTGAAATAATGTAGAAACCTTCGATCGGGAAAGCAACGCTCGAAATAACCAACGGAATATAGACAAGGATAAGAATTCCCACTAAAACGGCATAAAGTCGTTTCGGGGCAAAACGGCGCAAAAGAAAACCAACAAAGAAACTGGTCACCATCCAAAACAATGACGTCGGTGTTAAAGCAAGTCCTGCCACAAAGGCTGGAACACGATAAATGGCTTGTAGCCAAATAGGGAAGTAAATATTGAAAGCAATCAAACAGCCGCTTAAAAGCATCGAAATAATAATCTGGATACTGAAAGTCCTTGTTTTAAACATTTCTAAATTAAATAAAGGATCGACCGCTTTTTTCTCTGTACGAATAAAAATGATGCTGGCAGCAACAATCAAGAAGAGAAGCACCACCTCTAAGAGCCAATTGATTGTGGAAGCTGACATTTCTTGAAACATCAGCAATAATGAAACTAAAAGCACAGATAGCGAGGCGATACCTGCCCAGTCCATTGGTTGTTTCGCTGTTTTTTCGTGCACGTCCTTATACCCAAAAATTGTAAGTAAAAGTGTGATTAATCCCAAAGGCACATTGATAAAGAAAACCCAGTGCCACCCCAGCGTATCAACAATCCACCCACCAAGCAATGGGCCCACTAAAGCCGAAATAGCCCAAGCTGTATTGTTCAGCGCCATGATTTTTGCACGCTCTTCAAAATCAAATAAATCAGCAATAATTGTAAATGTTAAGGGCATCACAGCTCCTGCACCTATACCTTGAATCGCTCGGAAAATAATAAGGAAGAGCATGTTGGGTGCAATACCACAAAGTATCGAACCTATCACAAAAGAAACAAGTCCAAAGATAAAAATATTTTTCCGTCCAAGATTATCCGCTAGTTTTCCATAGATGGGCGTTGCAATAGCTGAAATAAGTAAATAAATGGCAAAAACCCAACTCTGGAGTTCTAGGCCTTTCAACTGTGAAATAATGGTTGGCATAGCTGTGGTCACAATCGTAACCTCAACAGATGTCATGAATGTGGCAATAAAAATAGCTATGACAATAGCCAAATGTTCTTTTCTTTTCATATTCCCTCCTCTGTTCTGTATCTTCATTTCTTTTACATTTTATCATAGTTTTTTTCAGAAAGTCAGGACAGCAAAATAAAAAGATAGATTAATTTTAATCTATCTTTTACTTTTATTCAGGAAGTTCCACATCGAACTCCACACGAAGTTTTAATATACGGTTTCCATCTACTTCTAGGCTTGTGAGTGAGAAATGATCTTCTAAGTTATCAATCTTACACATCACTTGCTGCCCTTTTTCTGGAATTTGTCCTGTTTCTGAAAGGAAGAAACCAGCCATTGTGTCTACATCTTTGTTGACCAAATGTGTGCCAAATTCGTCATTAAAGTCATTGATGGTCATTTTACCTTGAACCACATACATGTTCTCGCCAATCTTATGAACTTCGGCTTCTGCGATATCCGTTTCGTCTTCGATCTCTCCGACGATTTCTTCAATCAAGTCTTCAAGTGTGACAATACCTTCAACGCCCCCATATTCGTTCAGCAGAATAGCCATTTGATTTTGGGTATTACGCATCTGGAGCATCAAGTCATCCACAAAGACTGTTTCAGGAACAAAGAGAGGTTCTTGCAACATCTCACGGAAATCAATATTATCAAAACCATCAGCAAAGCCTCGAGCTAAGATACGTTTGGTGTGAATAATCCCTAAGATGTTGTCTTTATCATCATCATAAACAGGAACACGAGAGTAAGACTCGCTGAGCATTTTCTCAATATTTTCACGTGGATCATCATTGATATCAATCATGAAAGCATCCGTACGTGGAACCATGATTTCACGTGCTACAAGTTCATCAAGACTGAAAACACCTGTAATCATTTCACGTTCAGAATCATCCAAGGCAGTTTCATCGGTATGCACGAGATACTCAATCTCATCACGGGTCATGTCATCGTCACTGCTGTCAAACTTGATGGGGAAGATTCTTGCAAGTCCATTAATCGTAATGGTCAACAACCAAATGAAAGGTTTTAACACTACACCAATCGCCATCAAGGGACGAACCATTTTCAAAGCTGCTTTTTCTTTAAGAGCCTGAGCGATACGTTTAGGGAAAAGCTCACCAAATACAATCGTAAAGAATGTCAAAATAACCAAGATAATGATTTTACTTAAGGTTTGGGCAAAGCTTGTGTCACCAAACAACGGTGCCAGCTGTGCAGCTAATGTATCAGCCAAACTTGCACCCGCAACGATATTCAAGAAGGTAATCCCCACTTGAACAGTTGACAGGAAGTGTGTCGGATTATCGATTACACTAAGCAAGTATTGATACTGCTCATCGCCTTCACTCGCTTTTTGCTCTACACGTGATCGTGATAGAGAAACGAGTGCCATCTCACTTGCTGAGAAGAATGCATTCAAAGCAGTAAGAAAAACAAGTAATAAAATCTGTAAAATTATCGAGGTGCTCTCGGGGTCAGGGTGTGCCATTTTTACTCCTATTTTTTAGTAATATGAAAACTATTATATCATAGTTTAATCGTTTTGAAATATTTTTTTCTTTTCTTGCTCACGATGATTATGCCATAAGCCAGCAAGGAACTTCACAATTTCTTTAACTAATGAGTAAACAGGTACGGCAATAATCATACCTAGAATCCCATATAAACTTCCTGAAACCAACATCAAAACCATGACTGTCACAGGGTGAACGCGCACAGCATTTCCTACGATTTTAGGATAAACAAGATTCCCATCAATCTGTTGCAGGATTAAGACATAAGCCACAGCGAGTACGGCTGTCCATGGTTGTGTAAAGGCCAAGGTGAAAATTACCGGTAATACACCGATATAGGGTCCTGCATAAAGAATCAAGTTGGTAATAGCCGAAAAGCTGGCAAACAAGAAGGCATAAGGAATGCCGAACAACATGTAGCCTACAAAGACAAAGATAAAGACCAAAAGCGAGTCCAAAGCAACGCCCGAAATATAACGAGAAATTGTCGCGTTCATCTTCTCAAGAAGTTCAACAAACCCCAGTGGGTCCTCACGAAAAATTGTACGTTTCAAAGAAGGAAGCAACTTTTCACCATCTTTTAGCATATAGTAAAGTAGGATAGGAACTAAGATAGCAACCATAACCACAGAGGAAATGATACTGACGATACTTCCAACACTGTCCGTCAAATTTTTAAGCAAATTGTTGAGAATATCAGTATAGGATACATTGATATTGCTAATCATGCCATTAATATCTAGCTGGTGGTAAATGTGAGAAAAACGTGGGTCATTTTGTAAAGATTCCAGCCAATGACGAAACTCAGGGAAAGCTTTCGTACTGGCATCAATCAAGCTACTTAACTGCGAAACGACATTAGGAATGATGGAAGCAATACTCCAAACCACAAGCCCAAGCAAAGTAATCAAGACAATCAAAATTGCAAAGAAACGTTTAACTTTCCAACGCGTTTCCATATAAGTCACCACAGGTTTGAAGATGTAGTAAAGGAAACCCGCGATGATAAAGGGAATGAAGAGCAAGGCCAGAAGAGTTTTAACCGGTTGGAAGAGAAATTCCAGTTGCATGAGCATAAAAATAAGCAGGGTCGCTGCTAAAATTTCTACTGTCCAAAAAAATAATTTACTGTTTTTAAACATAATATCCTACTAATAAGGGCAAACGAAGCCCTTTCTTTTTTTTTAAAGCTATTTATATTATAATTGAAATAAGATTTTTACGCAAATTCAAGATTTCGGGAGGAAATTTATGCAAATCAAGCAAACCCGTGACACTATGTCGGAAATATACTGTGACGCGCTACGCATTCGTAATACTGTTTTTGTGAAGGAGCAAGGTGTCCCTTTTGATTTAGAAGTCGGTAGTCCCATTGATGAAGCACATTCCGTTCACTTTGTAGGCTATGAAGAGGGTAAAGCCTTAGCAACTGTTCGCCTTTTGGTGGATAGCGAAGATAAGAAACACGCTGTGGTCCAACGCATGGCCGTTCTAAAAGAAGAGCGCGGCAAGGGCTATGCCAATGTTCTCTTGCAAAGTCTTCTTGATTTTTGTAATCAAGCCGGGATCACTCTTTTAACCTTGCATGCACAACTCAGCGCCAAAGGTCTCTATGAGAAATTCGGCTTTCAAGCTCAAGGCGAGACCTTTACAGAAGCTGGAATCGAGCATGTCACCATGTCTTTGGGAATTAAATAAAAAAAAATAAACGCTCACCTATTCACCGTTGGAGAGCGTTTTCTTTTATTTATATGCATTATATTAACTCTTCCTTAAACAAAACTAAACCCCCTGGATTGATATGACCCCCAAAAGTTAGACTAAACATCTAACATTTGGAGGTCTTTTCTTATGGCAAAATACTCTTTTGAGTTTAAGCTCAAAGTTGTGAATGATTATCTTTCAGGAGTAGGTGGTTATCGGTTCTTAACTAATAAATACCATGTGAAAGATAGAAAACAAATTCGTCATTGGGTCAATGCTTATAAAGAATTTGGTACAGAGGGATTAAGAAGGAAACGTCAAAATAAAACTTATGATTCCAATTTTAAGCTCAATGCGGTAAACTTATACTTAACAAGTGAAGCGTCTTATCGTGAAGTTGCCAACCAACTAAGCCTGAACAATCCTGCTTTGATTACACGTTGGGTACGAGATTATCGACAAAAGGGGGAATTTGCTTTTGTATCTAGTCCTCGCGGAAGACCCAGAAAAGAGGGAACAGTGGCTCAATCAAAGGAAAAGAAACCTAAAGAGGGGTTGTCAGAGCTTGAACGACAACTCGCAGAAGCACAAAAGGAATTACTTTATCTACGTGTTGAGAATGAATATTTAAAAGGGCTGAGGAGGTTGCGAATGGAACAACAAATGCGGGAAAAACTCGACTTGTTCAAAGCCTCCAAAGAGAATTCAAGTTCCCCCTTCGACTCCTCCTCAAATCTGCAGGATTAGCTCGGAGTACCTATTTCTATTGGCTCAAACGCTTTGAACGTCCCAATAAAGACGAAGCTGTTGAACAAGCCATGCTAGAGATTCGGAAAGAGCATAAGAATGCAGGTTACCGTCCAATGGTGCAGCTGCTTAAATCTAAAGGTTTTGATGTCAACCACAAGAAAGTACAACGCTTAATGAAAAAGCTGGGACTACGTGTGACTTCGTTTTGGCGTAAATCTAGCAAGTACAATTCTTACAAGGGGAAAGTGGGCAAGATTGCGGAGAATAGGCTAAACAGACATTTTTCTACCCCTATTCCACATCAAAAAATCACGACTGACACAACCGAATTTAAGTATTACGAGAATGGTATTCAGAAAAAGGCTTATCTCAATCCTTTTCTGGATTTGTTTAACAACGAAATTGTGAGCTTTGAAATCTCTAAACAGCCCACATACCAAGCGATAGGAATTTCACTTTCTCAAGCATTAGAAGTGACATCTGATTGTACTTATCGTCGTACCTTTCACTCTGATCAAGGTTGGGCATATCAGATGCCAAAATATGTCTATACGCTCAAGGAGCATCAAGTTTTCCAGTCTATGAGTCGCAAGGGCAATTGCCATGATAATTCGGGCATGGAGAATTTCTTTGGTCTTTTAAAACAAGAAATTTATTATGGTCGAGTCTTCAACTCTTATCAGGAATTAAGAGAGGAAATTACTGACTGGATTGCTTATTACAACACTAAGCGAATCAAAAAGAAATTGAACTGGATGTCTCCTGCTCAATTTCGGCTTACTTATCAAAATTAAATAACAAAAAATGAGATATTTCTATCTCATTCAAAAGTCCAACTTTTGGGGTGCACATCAGATTCAATCGAGGAGGTTTTTTACTCTTATTTTTAACTCTGGTAAGACCTGTGCTTCAAACCATGGGTTTTTGCGCAACCAGATATTATTACGTGGTGAAGGGTGCACAAGCGGAAAATATTTCGGTAGATACTCCTCAAAATCACGCACAACATCAGTAATTCGCGTTTTCTTCGGCACCTTAAGGTAGTAAGGAATAGCGTAGGAACCAATGAGCACAATAAGCTCCAGCTGAGGCATTTCTTTAATCAATAAAGGATGCCATTTTTCCGCAAAACCTTTACGTGGCGGTAAATCGCCAGATTTCCCTTTTCCTGGAAAATAAAAGTCCATAGGCAAGATGGCGAGCTGAGGTGAGCTGTAAAATTCTTCATAAGAAATCCCTAGCCATTCCCGAAGACGATCCCCAGAAGGGTCGTTCCAAAAAAGACGACTCTCCTGTGCCCGTATTCCTGGAGCTTGGCCCACGATAAGAATCTTTGCTTCTTGGTGTACAGAGTAGAGGGGATCAATACCTTGTGCAGTATAGAAAGCATTTTGCGGATCTTCTTTTATGGCTTGAAAAATTTTTGACAGCTTATCCATTTATTCTCCTTCTTTGAGAGGAAGTAGCGCATCAGCTAATCGTGCAAATTCGGGTATTGAAAGTGCTTCAGCACGAATGGTAGGCGAAATATCTGCCTGGGCCAAAAGTTCAGTTATTTGTGGTTTTTTGTCCTTACCAAAGGCAGATTGTAAGTTGTTCATCAGGGTTTTACGGCGGTGCACAAAAGTTGAGTGCATTGTCTTGAAGAAGAAATCTTCATCCTTCACAGCAACCAAGGGTTGCTCACGACGTGTCATCTTCAAGATAGCAGAATCTACATTGGGCGCTGGAACAAACACTGTGCGTGGCACAGTGAAGGCAACTTGGGCTTCCATGTAATATTGCACCGCTATCGAAAGTGAGCCATAAGCCTTTGTGCTTGGTTTTGCCGCAATACGATCAGCAACTTCTTTTTGCATCATCACTACAAACTCGGTAAAAGGAATCTTAGATTCAATCAAGTGCATGAGGATAGGTGTTGTAATGTAATAAGGAAGGTTGGCTACGACTTTTATGGGCAAGTCAGGATTTTTGAAATTCTTGATGTGCTCACGCATATCGACTTTTAAAACATCAGCATTTACGAGTTGAAAGTTATCATAAGGTGCTAAAGTTTCTTCCAGAATAGGAATCAAGGTTTTGTCAATTTCAAAAGCCATTACTTCTGCTGCCTCTTCAAGTAAATACTGCGTGAGCGAACCAATACCTGGTCCAATCTCAATCACGTTGACTTGATCTGAAAGTTCAGCAGTCGCCGTAATTTTTGTCAAAATATTGTGGTCCGTCAAAAAGTTTTGACCAAATTTTTTCTTAAAGTTAAAGTCATGCCGACGAAGAATATCCTGCGTGCGAATGACGTTTGAGATGCGATCTATATTTGAAGTTGTCATAGCTTTATTATAGCATATTTCAGCACACGATATTTTCCTATTAGGAGGCAAGATATTTGGTCATTAAAAGACCAAGAAGGTTTTATGGATATCTTCTGCTAAAATTTATAAAGGTGGAGAACGAAAATGAGCTGAGTGACCAGGTTGACGACTATATTGCTTGGTACAATGAAGATAGACCACAAGAAAAGCTAAATTTTAAATATCATGTGATAAGGTCTCCATAAAATATTGTCCCTCTATAATCTTCTTGCTTGACCTAAAGTTAACTTTAGGTATTACAATGAAGGTGTAAATATAAATTCTTTAGGTATATTAGAGGAGAAAAGATGAGTAATGAAATAAAACTAACTTCAAATTGGGACAAAGTATTCCCAAAAAGCAATAAAGTAAATCATAATAAAGTGACCTTTAAAAATCGTTTTGGGATTGTTATTGCTGCAGATTTATATGAACCAAAAATAATCAAAGAAAAGCTCCCAGCACTTGTAGTAAGTGGACCATTTGGGGCAGTTAAAGAACAATCTTCTGGTTTATACGCTCAAGAGATGGCCGAAAGAGGATTTCTTACTTTAGCCTTCGATCCCTCGTTCACTGGTGAAAGTGGTGGAGAAGTTAGGGATATTGCCTCACCAGATATCAATACTGAGGATTTTCAAGCAGCAGTGGACTTTTTATGGAATCATGAAAAAGTTGACTCAAATAAGATTGGAATCATAGGTATTTGTGGCTGGGGAGGACTAGCGCTAAATGCTGCTGCTATCGATACAAGAATTAAGGCTACTGTGGTATCAACTATGTATGATATGACAAGAATTGCCGCAAAAGGTTACTTTGATTCAGTAGATGAAGACCAGCGTTATGAATTAAAAGAGAATTTAAACGCTCAAAGAAATATAGATTTCCAATCACATACTTATGAAAGAGCTGGTGGGGTTGTTGATCCATTGCCTGAAGATGTGGTTAATTTTGTAAAAGCTTATCATGATTACTATAAGACAGAAAGAGGATATCATAAGCGTTCAGTTAACTCTAATAAAGGTTGGGCTATCACCTCTTCTCTGTCATATATGAATGGTAAACTTTTAGCTTATAGCAGTGAAATACGGAATGCTGTTTTAGTCATACATGGTGAAAATGCTCATTCACGCTACTTTGGTGAAGATGCTTTTAAAACTCTAAAAGGAGATAATAAAAAACTTATGATTATCCCTGATGCTTCTCATACAGATTTATATGACCAAAAAGACATTATTCCATTTGATGAATTGGAAAATTTCTTTAATACATATTTAGAGGTATAATTATGACGTAAGCCAATGTTTATTGGAATAAATAGCTTCTAATAAACTGGAGAAGAGATAATATTTGATAAACAAACAATGGGAGGAAAATAGAGATGATAAAAGATAAAGTTGTTATTATTACAGGTGCTTCTTCAGGTATAGGTGAAGCAACGGCTAAACTACTCGTTAAACAAGGGGCAAAAGTTGTTTTGGGAGCAAGACGAGAAGAACGATTGAAAGAACTTGCTTATAAATTAGGTGAAAATGTATCTTACAAAAAAACAGACGTAACGAAATTTGATGAGGTAAAATCCCTTATTGATTATGCATTAGAAATTCATGGACATATAGATGTACTATATAATAATGCTGGGATTATGCCACAAGGATTTCTTCGTGAAGGAAATTTAAAAAGCTATCAAGAAATGATTGATATCAATGTCACGGGGGTTCTTAACGGAATAACTGCTGTCTTACCAATAATGCGTAGTCAAAAAGATGGGTTAATCATTTCAACGGATTCAGTAGCTGGTCACGTTGTTTATCCGGCATCAGCTGTCTATAATGGAACTAAATTTATGGTGAGAGCAATCATGGAAGGCTTAAGACAAGAGGAAAGAGAATCTGGAATTCGTTCAACTATTGTCAGTCCAGGTGCCGTGTCAACCGAGCTTATTAGTACTGTGGGCAACAGCGAGATTGAAAAAGGGTTGACTGATTTATTTAATGGTTCTACTGACAGTGGAATGACCCTCTTGCCTATTGATGTTGCGAATGCTGTACTTTATGCTATTAATCAACCAAAGCATGTAACCGTATCTGAAGTACTAATTCGTCCAGCTAAACAAAGTGTATAGAGGGGAGTGAGGACAAGATATGGATTATATAACTTTCTTAGAACACATACAGGCTGGAAAAACGCTTGAATCTGGGACCGAGATATTCACTTATATGTCTAAAATTTCTGCCAAAGCTCAACGTATTTGTGCAGAAATTAATAGTAAATACCACGAACAAAATGAACTTGTTTCTTTGCTTTCAGAACTTACAGGGCAAGAAATAGATCAATCCGTAAGTATTTTCCCTCCTTTTTCTTCTGATTTTGGAATGAACTTACACATAAGTAAAAATGTATTCATAAATGCTGGTGTAAGAATTCAGGATACTGGTGGAGTATGGATAGATGAAGGAGCTCTCATTGGTCATAATGTTGTTCTTGCGACATTAAATCATGACCTGGAGCCAAGTAGACGTCAGAATTTGATACCTGCTCCCATTCATATTGGGAAAAATGTTTGGATTGGTTCTAACGCAACTGTCCTTCAAGGAGTGACCGTGGGAGAAAACTCCGTTATTGCTGCAGGAGCAGTAGTAACAAAAGATGTACCCGCTAATTCTATTGTTGGTGGTGTCCCTGCTAAACTAATAAAGAAAATTTAAATAAAAAACTCGAGAGAAAAATTTTTCTTTCGAGTTTTCATTTTATGAGTGAGAATTAAAATAACTCTCCTTGATATCCTGTGGTAAATCATTAGGAATTTTAGTAATTACAGAGCTTTCATCGCCTGCCTTTAAGGCCTCGTTATAATACCAACATTTATAGTTAATCATATCTAGTGTTTTTTTGAGATTTTCAATTTCACTTTGAATTTGAATTTTCTGCTTGTCAAAAAGTTCTTTTCTGACCTGTAGTGTTTCATTGCCGACTTGTGTCCACTCGATAAAATGCTTAATGTCCTTGATTTTCAATCCTGATTTTTTCAAACAATCAAAAACTCTGATTGCTTCAATTTCTTCTTCAGAGAATTGACGAATCCCAGATTTCCTTTCAATCTTTGGAAATAATCCCTCTTTATCATAATATCTCAATGTAGATATTGGAATATTAAACATTTTTGACACTTCACCAATAGTGTACATGTGAATAGCTCCTCTTTAAACTAATTGCAGAATAGAATATACTCTATTCTATTTGCCTTAGATATAAGTATATAAATATTTATAAGCGAAGTCAAAATATATTTTCTGTTCTACTCTTTACCAGATACTATATTCTTTTTTTAGTGTCCATTTTAGCTGGTGCTTGACATTATGCCCTCTTGGCTTATGTTTTATGCGTTTAGTTTCTTGCTTGATGAAGGATTAAGGCTGGACGAACTCCACCACCAGTAGTGCTAGCCGTGCGCTCAACAAGGCCAGTCAAGTTACCCGTAGGACGCACAGACCAAGCAGCTTCTTCAGGCGCAGGAGTACGCAGTAACCACCAGCCTAGGGCAGCTGAACTACGTTGGGCATGGTTAGGGAAAGCTAATCCTGGGCCAGATAAGCGTGTGACATCCGCAAGAGAAAGAGCAAAGGCTCTAGCCGTTCCGCTAGGAACCACTTGAGTAATGTCTGACGCAACGGCTCCTTCTAAGTTAGTGGGAATCCATCTTGTGCCACCTGTAAAGGTAACAGCATCATCCGCAACTTCGCCTGTGGTGAAGCTGTTGGCTACAGGCTGAACCATGGCTTGGACTGCAGGATCAAGTGCTTCATACCAAGATTCAAGTGTTTCATCAAGTTCATCCCAAGAACGCTCACGAATAAGATCGTTACGAATAATCATATGGTTGCCGTTGCCCATATTTTCAAGATAACGGTATTGCTGACCCGACATAGTAAAGATACGCCCTGGGCTCATGCGATGAAAGGCAAAGTCAGAGGGTGGACTATCCACATCATGAGCTGGATTACCTACAGTTTCATCTACAGCGTTATTTTTAATGCCTTCAAGGAGAGCAGCGAGGTTAGAATCATGAGTTTCCCCATCATTGATGAAATCCTCGCTATTGTCTGGACTGAGGAGTTGGCTATCCACATGGATACCATAATAGTATGTTCCACTAAAAACGGTATCTTCGATAGCACTGGTCATTTCAGCGGCATCCAGCAAGTAAGATGTAGCTGCTTCTGGCTCCAGCACAGAGGCCCAGTAAGCCCAGCCTGTCTCTTGATCCATCACCCAGAAATTGCCGATTTTTTGATTATTGGGCAATTCGAACCACTGCGCCATGGTTATTGGTGCACGTTCTTGTTGTAGATTTTGCGCTGTGGTACGGGTTGCACCATCCGCTGCGCCATGCCAGGTGGTACCATTCTCACCATTGGTATAAGTCACTCCTTCTGTCCAGTAAGCATCTGTACCGTCACCGGGATGGGTAACCTCAGGTGATCCGGCCGCCAAGTCTTGTGCATCACCTGCTGCGGCAGTACTTAAGTCCAAGTTGTTATGGTTGAAAGTTGGGAGATACCAAGGGGCAGATTGTCCTGCTCGACTCCACCCAAAGCTCAGGTTGGAATAGCGGTTAAAGGCAGCGCCTGCTCCTGTGCGTGTGCCAATCGCAGCCGCACTTGGGATGTAAGGGGTCCATGTGTTGACTGCCTCTCGTTCTGTCCCCTCTACTAGTGGTGTCGGGCTTGTAGCACTCGTTTGTTGGGTTTCTAAATACTCCGACAGGCGGATACGGGCCATGATGGGACGTTCGCCATAGTTTTCCACAAAGACATCCTTGTTTTCGGTGTCTCTATTGTAGTAGTCGTGCACACGGCCACCGACATGGACTTGAACTTCATTTTCACGATCATTGATGGCTTGTTGGTTGAAGGCTTGGAAGGCAAAAGTCCCGCCGATTAAGCCAACCAAGGAGAGGAGAGCAATATTCCGTAGTTTACGTTTCTTTTCTGGTGTCATAATAATGTCCTTTCTTTATGTTTCTTATTTTATCTCTGATTCTCTTAAGATGCCCGCCCATCAGTGCTGATGGGCGGAGCACGGAAAAAACGCTCCAGTGGTCCAGAGCGTTTTGGGGCAAGCAAAAATAGGCGGCTATTATCTACCGCGTGCTGTGCTGTGCTGTGCTGTGCTGTGCTGTGCTGTGCTGTGCTGTGCTGTGCTGTGCTGTGCTGTGCTGTGCTGTGCTGTGCTGTGCTGTCTGATTATAAGTCATAGCATTTCCCTCGTCAAGTATTTTGTTATCTCAACTTAATCTCAATAACATTTATATAATACTATTGTAATATTTCTCTTATATTTTTCAAAATAATATCAGGAACAAAAAAATAGCTCCAAAGAGCTATTTTTATCGTATCGCCTTATAAAAGTAAGGAAAAGTTATCAAGATCTCAAACCACGGCCACGTTCAATAAAATAATAACAAATGGCATAGAGAACAATGACAAAACCAAGTAGCACAAGTAAGCTAATCCAAAGCGCAACGTCTTGCACGCCTAAAAAGCCATAGCGGAAGCCTGAAATCATATATACGATGGGGTTGACTTTGGAGATATCTTGCCAAATTGGGGGCAACATAGAGATAGCGTAGAAGACGCCACCGAGATAAGTCAAAGGTTGTAAGACAAATGTTGGCACGATAGAAACATCATCAAAAGAACGCGCAAAGACACCGTTAAGAAGACCAGCCAAGGAAAAGAGAAAGGCGGTCAATAATAGAGTGACAATAATCACGAGCCAAGATTTCACAACTAAAGGAACAAAAAGCAACGAAATGATAGTGACTAATGTTCCAACGAAAATACCGCGAAGACTACCACCAGCCACAAAGCCTAAGATAATCACATGTGTAGGTACTGGAGCGACGAGCAATTCTTCAATATTTTTTTGAAATTTTTGTGAAAAGAAACTCGAAGAAACGTTCGCATAAGAACTGGTAATAACAGACATCATGATAAGACCGGGCACGATAAATTGCATATAAGAAAAACCATGCATATCACCAATTCGGGAACCAATCATTTTCCCAAAGATAATAAAATAAAGTGTTGTCGTAATCACTGGTGGAACAAGAGTTTGCACCCAAATACGCATAAAACGTGTGACTTCCTTGATAGCAAGAGATTTTCCTGCGGTCCAGTAGAGTTTAAACATTTTTTCCCTCCTCTTCATGGGTAAGCTTAACAAAAAGCTCTTCTAGACGGTTTGATTTATTACGCATGGAGAGGACCTGAACGCCTTGTGCTGTCAGTTGCTCAAAAGCAGCATTGACACCCTGATTGCGTTCAATCTTAAGTTCCAAGGTCTGTGGATCCACCACGTTCATCTCATATCCAGCGAGCTCTGGTGTTTGCCCTTCAGCTTTAATATCGAGAATAAATGTTTCCGACTGTAATTTCGAGAGTAAGTTTTTCATACTTGTATCTTCAATCACTTGTCCAGATTGGATAATTCCAATATTTCGGCAAAGCATTTCAGCTTCTTCCAAATAGTGTGTTGTCAGAATAATCGTTGTGCCTGAAGCATTGAGCTGTGCAAGAAATTCCCACATTGAGCGGCGAACATCAATATCAACACCTGCTGTTGGCTCATCCAAAATCAAGAGTTTAGGCTCATGCATCAAGGCACGTGCAATCATCAAACGACGTTTCATCCCACCAGAAAGACGGCCTGCACGGTCATTGCGCTTTTCCCAAAGTTCCAATTGTGTGAGATATTTTTCTGAGCGCTTGAGTGCTTCCTTACGAGGAACACCATAGTATCCTGCCTGATTCACTAAGATTTGTTGAACTGTTTCAAACTGATTAAAGTTAAATTCTTGCGGTACAAGTCCGAGTTGTTGCTTAGCCTGTACCAGATTTTTATCAATATCGTAGTCAAAGACTTTAACTGTTCCAGACGTTTTATTTACGAGCGAGGTAATGATACCGATAGTCGTCGATTTTCCTGCGCCATTAGGGCCAAGTAAGGCATAAAAATCCCCTTCTTCAACCGCTAAATCAATGCCTTTTAAGGCTTCCGTACCAGAAGCGTATACTTTTCTTAAGTTTTTTATTTCAAGTGCTTTTTTCATTTATAGCCCTTCATTATTTCTTCTATTTGTTGAACTTCAATTCCAAACATGTTCAGTCTCTTGAGGATTTGTTTGCCATTAGCATAACCTATACGGAGTTCTCCACAGAGATATTCCCGACGTTGGCGACTGTCAGAGCGGAGAATAAGACCAAAGGCAATCAGATCTGTTTGAGCGACCGTCGGCTCGATATTCTTGCCTCCTGTCAAATGTCCCAAAGCTTTTTGCAAGTCTTCATACTTGGCATGTTCTACCCCGAGAGATCCCTTACCTTTAGGACGTGCTTCTTCACGCTTCAAAAATGCATGCTGAGCCTCAGGAATAGCTTGCATAATAATCTTCCGGATACGCTCCCCTTGAAAATCTGGGTCCGTGAAAACTACTAGCCCTCGTTTCTCTTGGAGAACCTTTAGGCGTTCAATATCGGTAGCATCTATACTGCTTCCCCCCGTTTCATAGGTATCCAGATCATAAAAACGTTTCAGGTTCCTTGTGTCGTCCCGCCCTTCAACGACGATAACCTTTTCAATTTTTTCTTTCATTAGGACAGCCTAAAAACTTTCAGTGCATTGGCATAGGTTTGCTCAGCCACTTCTTCCAAGCTTATCCCACGCAGTTCCGCAATTTTCTCTGCGGTATAGCGTGTATAGCCGGGCTGATTTTCCTTTCCTCGATAGGGCATTGGTGAAAGATAAGGGGCATCCGTTTCCACAAGTATGCGGTCTAAAGGAAGCTTTGTAGCTGCTTCTTGAACATCAAGAGCCTTTTTAAAGGTCACAACACCTGAGAAAGACAGCATCAGACCAAGCGCCATGAACTGCTGAGCCTCTGCATAGGTCCCGGAAAAGCTGTGCATGATTCCTCCACGAGGGCCAACACCTTCAGACTTTATAATTTCATAAGTATCAGCTAAAGCATCACGCGTGTGTACAACAAAAGGAACGTCTGCTTCTTTTGAAATTTGAATTTGACGTCGAAAACTTTGTTCTTGCAGGTCTTTTGATTCGACCATCCAGTGATAGTCTAAGCCAATCTCGCCCACTGCCACTACCTTATCTTTTTGTAAATTTTCCAGCAGATACTGCTCTGCTGTTTGGTCAAAGCTGCCACACTCATCTGGATGCCAACCAATCGTGGCATAGCACTCTTCATATTCTGTAGCAATCTTCATCGCCCAATCGTTTGTTTTATGATCCACTCCGACAATGTTCATACGATGAACCCCTAGTTCATGTGCCTGAGTGATAATTTCTTTTTCTTTCCCCATAAATTCGTCTGAATTGAGGTGTGTATGCGTGTCAAAAATATCCATTCTTCTATTATAACCCAAAATAAAGTAAATCTTCTCTTAGAAAAACCGCTCGATTTTAAAAATGAAAATTTCGTTTTCCAAAAATGATGCAGCAAAAAACACCCACTCGGGGTGTTTATAATAATTGCATTTGCTTTTAGATGGCATTGCGCAAGCGAGCACCGCCATTTTCTAAAATACGTACTGTACGTGGTAAGAAAGCTCGGATTTCTTCTTCGTTGTATCCCACATGTAGACGTTTCTCATCCATGATGATTGGACGACGCATGATTTGTGGATTTTCTGAAATGATTTTGATGGCTGCTGAAAGCGATAAGTCTTCAAAATCAACGCCCAAGGTTTTCACAAAGCGATTACGGCTAGAAATAAGCCCTTCCACGCCATCATCGCACTTTTCAAGAATGCGACTAATTTCTTCTGCTGAAAGTGGGTCGCCAATGAGGTTACGTTCTTGAAATGGAATATTGTGATAAGTAAGCCAAGTCTTAGCTTTTTTACAACTCGTACAAGATGGGGCCGTATAAATAGTAAGCATCCCTCTCTCCTTTATATTAATATGGAACAATCCATGATCTTATTTATAATACCTAGCGGTATTAGCATTTGCTATTATAGCACAATTGAGAGACAAAAAAAAGACCCTTTCCCCTTTTATTCTAAAAAATTCTGTCCGATTTGGACAGAATAAAAAAAGTATTTAAATGTTGTAATACTGGCGTTTTAGCATAGACGGATAAATGTTCTTTGCTTCTTCCAACTCTTTTTTCTTGTTCTCGATATCTTCCGTAATTTCAACCGAAAAATTTTCAAAAATAGGACGTGCTTCTTTGAAAATATAACCGCCATTTTTCAAATCTTGCTCATCTTCGAAAACAGCCAAATGGTGAGAAAGATTTTTAAAGAACGTGCTCAAAAAATAAGCAGGAATATACAAATTATACATTGAAGTGTAATTTTTCAAAAAATTATAGTCGTAAAAGGGTACTTTTACATCACTACGGGGGTTAACGATTTCTTCGTCATCTCCAATAATCGGACGGTTCAAGATTTCAATAATTTTTTGATTTAAAGTATTACGGACTTCAATTTCCCGTAAAAGTTTCTCAACAGCCAAACGTTTCTTATAGCGATTTTCGTCATAACGTTTGTAGATATACATGCCCGCAATAAAAAGCCAAGCACCTGCAATCATAGCAATAATCAAAGCAATAATAAGTTCTGAATTCATACTATTATTATAACAAAATGACTACTGTTTTAAAACTCATTTCTCTAAAAATTTTAACTCTAAGCTGTTATTTCAATCTTATTCCCCTCGGGATCAAGAATAACTGCTTCATAATAACCATCACCAGTCCTCCGTGGTCCAGATAGAACTTGAAAGCCTTGCTCTAAGAAGTCTTGCGCACGTTTGTCTACCTCAGCTTCATCTCCTACTTGTAAAGCAAGATGAGCAAAGCCCAGCCCTTCAGGCAGTACTTTTTCAATGTCTGCACGGTGCATCAGCTCTATACGTGCACCTTCTTCAAAACTCATAAAATAAGAGGTAAAGCCTGTTTTCGAGTTGTGATATTTTTGACCTGACCGTGCAGAAAAAAAGCTTTCATAAAAATGTCTCATCTTTTCTAAGTCTCTTACCCAAATTCCGATATGTTCAACTTTCATCTGTTCATCTCCTTGAATCTATTATAATATACTCCGACAAATAAAAGTGTTCCTTTCTTTGAAACATTTTACTTAAAAAAGATCTTCATTTCCTCCTTTTTAATCGTACTTATTTTTTGACCTTTTTTGACCTTTGATTTATAATAGAATAAAACATTGAAAAAGGAGACTTATCTATGGGATATTTAGTACCTACTGTCATCGAGCAATCAAGCCGTGGTGAACGCGCATATGACATTTATAGCCGTCTACTGAAAGACCGTATCATCATGTTGACAGGCCAAGTTGAGGATGGTATGGCCAACTCAATCATCGCACAACTCCTCTTCTTGGATGCCCAAGACAGCACAAAGGACATTTACCTCTACATTAACACACCTGGTGGTTCTGTTTCTGCTGGACTTGCAATTGTCGATACTATGAACTTCATCAAATCTGATGTTCAAACAATCGTTATGGGTATCGCTGCATCTATGGGTACAATTATTGCTTCTAGTGGTACAAAAGGCAAACGTTTCATGTTGCCACATGCGGAATACATGATTCACCAACCTATGGGCGGTACTGGTGGTGGTACACAACAAACAGACATGGCTATCGCTGCGGAACATTTGCTCAAAACACGTCGTACTTTAGAAAAGATCTTGGCCGAAAACTCTGGACAATCTATGGAAAAAGTACATGCCGATGCAGAACGTGACAACTGGATGACAGCACAAGAAACATTAGATTATGGTTTCATTGATGAAATCATGGAAGCCAACAGCTTGAAATAAAATAAAAAACACCTGATTTTGAGCAAACTTGCGCTCTGGGTGTTTTTTCCTTCTTAAATAAAAACGTTCAACCCAAGAGTTGAACGTTTTTATTTTATTGCTCACGTAGCTCGATAAGAAGATCTTTCGTCTGAATCGCTTCTCCTGCTACGGCATGAATCTCTTCAATCGTCGCATCAAATGGTGCCTCGATTGTCGTCTCCATCTTCATTGCTTCTGTAACCATCAGTGCTTGTCCTTTTTTGACCTGCTCTCCTTTTTTCACGAGAATATCTAAAACAGATCCCGGCATCGTTGCCCCGATTTGTTGGGGGTCTGTGCTGTCGGCCTTACGTTTCGCAACAACTTGTGTTTTGATGGATTGGTCATTCACACTAATTTCACGTCTTTGACCATTAAGGTTAAAGAAGAGCACACGATTACCTAAGACATCTGGCTCTCCAATCTCATCAAGACGAATAATCAGAGTTTTACCTTTTTCAATCTGCACTTCGATTTGCTCACCCATACGCATACCATGGAGAAAAGTTTCCGTATCGAGTAAGGTCACTGAGCCAAAAGCATCTTGCATTTTTTGATAATCCAAGAAGACTTGCGGGTACATAATGTAACTTAAAACTTCATGTTCTTCAGCTGGATAACCTAATATATCTGAGAGTTCCTTTTCCACTTGTGCAAAGTCAACGGCTGGCGCATGAAGACCGGGACGATCTGTTAAAGCTTGTTTCCCTTTGAGAACCAGCGCTTGAAGTTTCTCTGGGAAACCACCTACAGGTTGACCCAAATCTCCTTGGAAGAAGGAAACCACTGACTCTGGGAAGTTTAATTCTGCACCTTTTGCATAAACATCTTCTTCTGTGAGGTCATTTTGTACCATAAAGAGTGCCATGTCGCCCACAACTTTTGAACTTGGCGTCACTTTAATAATGTCACCAAACATCATGTTTACTTTGCTGTACATCGCTTTGACTTCATCAAAACGAGTATCCAATCCAACCGCAGCAGACTGTGCTTTAAGGTTGGTGTATTGTCCCCCTGGCATTTCATGTCTGTAAACTTCTGTTTGCGGGCTCGTAATCCCAGCTTCAAAAGGCGCATAATAACGACGTGTATCTTCCCAATAATGGTCAATTTGTTCCGCGTTAGCAATATTTAAGGCCGCATGACGTCCACCATGCTCCAAGGCATAATAGAGCGACTGCATAGAAGGCTGAGAAGTCCCACCAGCAAGTGATGCTGTTGCCACATCAACAATATCTACACCGGCCTTAATCGCACCCGAATAGGTGATAATCCCATTACCTGCCGTATCATGTGTATGCAAATGAATCGGTAAATCGACTGTTTCTTTCAGTGCTGTAATCAATACATAAGCAGCTTGTGGTTTCAGAAGGCCAGCCATATCCTTAATCGCAAGAATATGCGCACCGCTAGCTTCTAATTCTTTAGCAAGATCTTTATAATACTTCAAGTCATATTTTTGACGTGTTTTATCTAAGATATCGCCAGTATAACAAATCGTTGCTTCAGCGATTTTCCCTGTGTCACGCACAGTTTGGATAGATTTTTCCATTTGCGGCAGCCAGTTCAGGCTGTCAAAAATACGGAAAACATCGATACCCTCAGCTGCCGCTTTTTGAATAAACTCTTGAATAACATTGTCAGGATAATTTTGATACCCTACTGCATTTGAGCCACGGAATAGCATTTGGAAAAGTGTATTGGGCATCTGTTCACGCAATTTTCTTAAACGATACCAAGGTGATTCATTTAAGAAACGGTAGGCAACATCGAAAGTCGCCCCACCCCACATCTCTACAGAGAACAAATCTGAAAGGCCTTGATCTACAGAGCTTGCAATTCCCTTCATATCTTGTAGACGCAAACGTGTGGCTAAAAGACTTTGGTGTGCATCACGAAAAGTTGTATCTGTGAGCAAGACTTCATGTGAACCTTTAACAAAGTCTACTACGGCTGCAGCACCTTCTTGATCAAGGATGTTCTTTGTCGTTTTTTTCTGGATAATCTCAATTTCTGGTTGACGCGCAGGTTCAAAATAACGCTTCTCTGTTTTGTCAATCCCTGGGAAACCATTCACGGTAATATTCGAAATGTATTTCAATATCTTTGTACCGCGATTACGTTTACGAGAAAACTTGAAGAGTTGTGGGGTATTGTCAATAAAGGTTGTTGTTGCTTGACCACTAGTGAACTGCTCATCGTCAATAACATTTTCCAAAAATGGAATAT
Organism: Lactococcus garvieae subsp. garvieae; assembly: GCF_029024465.1. Taxonomy (NCBI): domain Bacteria; kingdom Bacillati; phylum Bacillota; class Bacilli; order Lactobacillales; family Streptococcaceae; genus Lactococcus; species Lactococcus garvieae. The sequence continues at coordinate 399,716 of NZ_CP118950.1, read as the reverse complement.
TAGTTTTTACCCCACGAATACGGAATTCGCGCAAGACACGTTGCATCTTATGCACCGCTTCTTCAAAGTCTGTTGCATGAGTACAAACCTTGACTAAAAGGCTGTCAAAATAAGGCGTCACTTCATATCCTGCATAAGCATTACCTACGTCAAGACGCACACCAAAGCCTCCTGGAGAACGGTAGGTGTTTATTTTTCCTGTATCTGGAAGGAAATTATTTTCAGGATCTTCAGTTGTGATACGGCACTGGATGGCTGCGCCTAAGCATGGAATTTCATCCTGTGCAGGAATTTTGATGTCTTGGTGCAAATCTTTGCCCTGAGCAATAAGAATTTGTGCTGTGACAATGTCTACACCTGTCACCATCTCCGTAATCGTATGTTCTACTTGAACCCTTGGGTTCACTTCAATAAAATAAAATTGATTCTCTTTAACTAGAAACTCAACTGTTCCTGCATTAACATACCCCACAGCCTGGCAAAGTTGGACAGCTGCTTGACAGATTTCATTTCTAAAGTCTGGATCTAAGCCTACAGCTGGTGCAATTTCGATGACTTTTTGATTGCGGCGTTGCACAGAGCAATCACGCTCATGAAGATGGACAATATTTCCATGCGTATCTCCCAAAATCTGTACTTCGATATGCTTTGGATTTTCAATATATTTTTCAACATAAATTTCTGCTGATCCAAAAGCGGTTTGTGCTTCTGACTTGGCACGCGCATAACCGTCACGCATCTCCTCATCATTACGAGCAACACGCATTCCACGTCCGCCGCCACCGAGAGCAGCTTTTATCATGACAGGATAGCCGTAGGTTTCAGCAAAGGCAAGGGCACCATCCAAATCGACAGCACCATCCGTCCCTGGAATACCTTGAATTTTTGCCAAATCCGCTGCTTTCTTCGCTTTAATTTTATCGCCAAAAATATCCAAATGTTTTAAATCTGGCCCTACAAAAACCAAGCCCGCTTCACGGACCTTCGTTGCAAATTCCAAGTTTTCCGAAAGCAAACCATAGCCCGGGTGAATTGCATCTGCTCCTGCATCCAGAGCAATACGAATAATATCATCCGCATCAAGGTAAGCATCTATCGGTTTTTTACCATGTCCGACTAAGTATGCTTCGTCTGCTTTGAAACGGTGTACAGAGTACTCATCTTCTTTTGCATAGATGGCTACAGTGGACAAACCCAGTTCATTACAGGCACGAAAAACACGAATGGCAATTTCACCACGGTTGGCAACGAGCAGTTTTTTCATACAATCCCCTATCTTTATTCCCTAATATGTTGTGTAATATGGTTGACGATACCTTATAATTCATTTTCCTTCTCGCTTTAGCGAAAGAGGGGCATGGAGTATTACGATTTGATTAGCTTTTTCTTAACTTTAGCATTTAATATTAAACATTTCTAGCATATGTACTTGAAAGTTCTCTGACTTCTCTGCGTTTTTCATCTGCCGAAATGTTAAGCACGAAAGCAATCCCCAAAGACAACACAAGGAATGATGATCCCCCTTGCGATAGGAATGGGAATGTTACCCCTGTTTCCGGAATAATTCCAAAAGCTCCTCCAATATTGATAAATACTGAAATCAATAGGGTAGAACCAATCCCGATACAGATCATCGAATTAAATGCACTTTTTGCACGGATACCGACCATTAAGATACGCACAATCATAAAGAACAATACGCCGAGAACGATAATTCCTCCGATTAGCCCCAGCTCCTCAATAACAATCGAGAAGATAAAGTCCGTGTGCGCTTCAGGCAGGAAGCCATTTTTCTCAATAGAATTTCCGAGTCCTCGACCAAACCAGCCCCCATTACTTACGGCGTAATAGGAGTTGGCCATTTGGTGACCATATGTTGACAAGCCTTCGAAAGGATTCACCATTGCCTTAAAACGGGCATTGACATAGTTTCCCGGGATAACGTCACCACCTACAGCATAAAGGTAGGCAATAAAGGCAACCATCGCTCCCAGAATGATCTTACCATAGCCACTAAACCAGCGCCAAGAGATACCACTAGAAGCAATCATCACTCCTGTAATCATCGCCATAATCGAAGCATTACCCAAGTCTGGCATAATAACCAAGATACCTAACATTATAAGAATCGCAGTGCGCCATCCCCCAAATAGTTTTTGCCAAATGGTTTTTCCTTTGAAAATTGCTGCGATATCTTTTTCATATATTTCATCCTGCTTTTCGGAAAAAACCGAAGCCAGATACCAAACAACGAAAAATTTTGCATATTCAGCAGGTTGAATCGTACCCACACCTGGGATAGGAATCCAACCATGTGCACCATTTGCGGAGGTGTTTGGCCCAACGCGGGAATAAATCATGGCTGAAATCAAAAGAAATAAAACCCAACCAATCATTTTTTTACTCTTAAGCGCACGGAGTTTCATCCGATAAATCACAGCAATAGCAACAAAACTCAGCAACATGAATGCGCCTTGGTTGATTGCCATTTTATAAGGTGAAAGTCCCTTCGCCAGCTGATATGGGACTGTTGCTGAAAAAACCATCACGATACCTACAGCTGACATGATCAGGTAGGGAATCAAAATAGAATAGTTCAGGAAGTTTGCTTTCTTCAATCCATCATTCATTTTAAGTTATCATTTCATTTCTATTATTTTTTAACATTTTTTATTATACCATTTTTTCAGTTTCAATTTTAGAGATGTGCAATTATTTTGAAAATAAATGGTTTTGTAGAATGAAAAATACTCTCTACAGTTTAAACCTCTCGGTGTAATGTAACCATACGCTCTTTTGGACAAAACTTCATTGTTTCGACTTTATCAGGATTACTGCTTTTATTCTTACTGCTAATATAGTTTTTACTCTTACAACTTGTGCAAGCTAAAGTTATTTTCACTCTCATTCTACGATGCTCCGTTTTCTTAGGTATTTCCGGAAGTTGGTCAGGGACCAGAAGAAATTAACAACCACGAAAAGACTTGTCACAATAAAGGCCATACGATATGAAATCCAACCTGCAATTGCAGAGCCCACTATCGGACCTACAACTACTCCAAAGTTAGAAAACATTTGGTTATACGCAAAAATCCGCGACACACCTTCCTTAGGGGTAATTTTTGCTAAAAGGGAGTTGACGGATGGCATCAGCGCACCCGTACCGAACCCCAGCATAAATCTTAAGAGTCCTAATTGGAGAGGCGTTTTTACAAAGGCCATCGGTAAATACATCGCGAAGCTAAAGGCGAGGCCAATTAAAATCAGTCGATGTGCGCCATATTTGTCTCCTAATTTACCCAGTGTACTTGAAGACAGCATTGCAGACAAGCCGACTGCAGACACAATAAGCCCTGAGATAAACATTAAGTTATTTGTATTTGTAGTCAAAGTCTTGATATAAAGGGTAACAAATGGCTCTATCGATTGTGTGGTAACTTGGATAATAAAGCTGGTAACAAGTAAGCCAAAAAGAATTTGCTTATTGCTTATACGATTGACAATTTCCTTTGTCGATAACATATTATCTTTCGTTACGGGTTCAAAGTTTTCATGGACAAAAAAGACAGTCAAAATCGTTGCTAGAGCAAGCAGACTCCCAACGATAAGGAAGACGTTTGCCATTCCAAACCACTGCGCCAGCAAACCACCGATAGAAGGACCGATCAAAGTCCCCGTAATCATTGCAGTGGATAAGACGCCCAGAGCATAACCCGAACGTTCTTTGGGTGCTTGAGAAGCGATCATTGCAGTTGAGTTGGGAATGAAACCTGAAAAGAAGCCCATGAGACTACGCATGAGCAAAAGCCACCAATAGCCGCCCATTTGATGAGAAAAAGCAATTGCAGACATAGTAAAGGTCATCGCAAAAGAAGCTCTGACCATCATGGGTTTTCGGCCGTATTTGTCTGCTAATTTCCCCCACATAGGTGCAACTAAACCTGAGACTAAGGCTGTCGAAGCAAAAGCAATACCAGAAAACAGCTCTACATTAGAACCAGTCACACCTAAGCTCTGAATATAAAGAGGCAAAAATGGCATTACCAGTGAAAAAGATGAGCCCACAATAAAACAGCCAATCCATGTGATCCACAAGTTTTGTTTCCAATTAACTTTTCTTTTTTTTGTTGATTTACTCGTTTTAATCCCTCTTTTCTACTACTTTTAACAATTCTGTGATTTTTTCATAAGTTTCAGGAATTGTTCCTGAACTGTCAATAATACGTGTGGCATACTTCTTCTTTTCTGACAAAGGCATTTGAGCTTTGATACGCGCTTCCGCCTCTTCTTGGGTCATATTATCTCGACTCATAATACGCTCCATTTGGATGCTTTCTGGCACAGCGATTAACCATATTTCGTCAAACCCATCATAAGCTTGTTCGATGAGTAAGGGAATATCCATAATTATGGGCTTTTGAACCTTGTCATCCTTCAAAAGTGCCTCACGTCTCTTATAGAGCTCTTGGCGAATAATATGATTTTGGAGCGATGCGAGTTTTTCTCGTGCTTCATCCTTCGAGAAAATCAAGTTGCCCAACTTCCGCCGATTCAAAAGTCCATCCTCATCAAAGTAGGTAGGACCGAATTCTTTCAAAATCGCCTGATATAAGGCGCCACTTGGTGCTTGTAATTCACGAACCACTTGATCCGCATCAATGATCGGATAGCCCTGAGAACGCAAAAAATCAACCGCCGTTGATTTCCCAGAAGCTATTCCACCTGTCAAACCGATTACTTTATTCATAGCTTTATTATAGCACAACTCGGGATACGATATTCAGTAATTACGATCTCATGAAGTAAAAATGATATTTTTCCGGTCTGGAAAGGCCCCCAGACCGTTGTAATTGTCCCTTCACTACTTCTCCCTTACATAAAGTGAGTATTATGGTAAAAAATAACAGGATCTGCTTAATGATAGAAAAAAGCCAAAAAAAACAACCTCCCCAAAGGAGAGTTTGTTTTTACATTCGATTAGATGTTAGATGTGTGCATTACTTCATCATCATCTTGTGAAAGAACTTCGTGGAACACACGTTCAGTCAATTCTTGTTTTTGTTCTGGTGTGAGGTATTTAGTGTTTACACAGTAACCAGAGATACGTACGATAACGTCCTCACCAGCCATAATTTTGCTGTAAACATCTTTAAGGTCCATAACGTTAAGGTTAACGTGTTGACCACCTTGACCGAAGTAACCGTCGAGGATTTGAACCAAGTTATCTACTTGTTCGTCACGTGTTTTACCAAGTGCGCGTGGAGAAACTTGAGTTGTCAATGAGATACCGTCATTTGCATGAGCAAATTCAAGTTTAGCCAAAGAGTTCAAGGTTTGGAGCCAACCACCGCGCGCTTTGTTTGATGGGTTAGCACCTGGTGAGAAGAATTCTACTTTAGATTTGTTGACTGAACCATCTTCATTGAGGAATACACCTTTATGAACTGGTGAGTTACCTGTTTGTTTAGAGTAAGCAACGTTTGAAGTGATTGTCAAAAGTGAAACTGCAGCTTCAGCATTTTTGTAAAGTTTGTGTGAAGCTAATTTTTCGTAGTACATCTTCATCAAAAGTTTAGCGATATCGTCTACACGGTCATCATCTTCACCATAACGTGGGAAGTCGCCTTCAACTTCGTAATCGTAGATATAGCCGTTTTCATCACGAATTGTTTTAACTTTCGCATATTTGATTGCTGAAAGTGAATCCACAGTATTAGCGAAACCACAGATACCGAAGCCCATGTTTGCGCGAACACGTGTTGGCAAGAAGGCCATTTGAACAGCTTCATAGTTGTATTTATCAGTCATATAGTGAATGATGTTCATGGCATCTACATAAGTATCAGTCAACCAAGTCAATGATTTGTCAAAGTTTTCCATAACTGTGTCGTAGTCAAGAACTTCGTCAGTTACAGGTTCGATGTCGAACACTTTATAGTCTTTATGAACATCGTCATATCCACCATTCAAACCAGTAAGCATTGCTTTCAGAACGTTAACACGTGCCCCAAAGTATTGAAGGTTGTGACGTTCGTTTTCATTTTCTGGATCAAGCGGTGATACACAACATGAGATACAAGACATTTCGCCATAGCCTTCTTTAGCCATTGTTTCAACACCTTCATATTGAATAGAAGAGTGTTTATGAGACATTGACATTGCATAGCGTTTGAAGGCATGTGGCAATTTATCAGACCAAAGTACTGTCAAGTTTGGTTCTGGAGCGTTACCGATTGTATCCAATGTGTTTAGGAAACGGTAGTCCATTTTAGTCACACGGTGACGTCCGTCATTACCCATACCAGCCATAGATGTTGTGATGAATGTTGGGTCACCAGAGTAAAGTTCATCATAGGCTGCAGCACGTGCGAATTTCATTGTACGAAGTTTCAATACAAAATCATCAACGAATTCTTGAATCTCTTGTTCAGTGAAAGTACCACGTTCGAGGTCACGTTCAGCGAAGATATCAAGAACGATTGGCACACGTCCAAGTGAAGTTGCCGCACCATTGATAACACGACATACAGCCATATAAGCAATATTGATCCATTGGATAGCTTCTTTAGTGTTCAAGGCTGGGCGACGAACGTCAAGTCCATAAAGATCACCAAATTTAGCAACTTGATCAAGTGCTTGGTATTGCATGTTGATTTCTTCTTTAAGACGGATAGTCTCTTCAGTAATCTCAGTGATTGCATCCCATTCGCGTGCTTTTTCTTTCATCAAGTAGTCTGCACCGTAAAGCGCAAGACGTGCGTAAACACCGATGATACGTCCACGTGAGTAAGCATCTGGCAAACCAGTTACTGTGTGGGCATGACGTGCTTTACGAATAGCTGATGTATAGGCACGGAAGATACCATCATTTACAGAAGTCATAGTTGTATCCAACACTTCGTGCAATTCAGGATCAACGCTAAGTCCGTGTTCTGTCAAGATTTTTTCTGCTACACGAAGACCACCTTTTGGCATGAAGTTCAAACGGAAAAGTTCGCTGTTTTGCATACCGTAGATTAATTCGAGATCTTTGTTTTCAGGATCGATGTAACCAGCAGGAATTTTGTGAATAGAAGTCACACGATCAGTATCGAATGGGAACCCTACTTCTTCATAGTGCGCTTTTGTTGTTTCGATGATATCTTTTACTTTAAGCGTACGTTCTGTTGGTCCTTCGAGGAAACTTTCGTCTCCATCATAAGGTTTGTAGTTGGCTTGAACAAAGCGTGTGACGCTTGCTTTATCTTGCCAGTCTGATCCTTTGAAACCTTCCCAGGCTTGCTCAAAGATTTCTTTAGTTTCTGTTTTCATGTAGAAAATCTCCTTTGGTCTTTCTGTTTCAGATTACGTTTTTATTATATCATACAGTTTGCTAATTTCAAGGGATATACGGGAATGTTTGCACTTTCTTTACTAGTACAGTTTTGTTTTTTGGTCAAACTGTTATAATTTAAGTAAACGATTACAGAAGAGAAATGTCACAGAAGTACAGAGATAACAAAAAAAGCCAAGCTTTTTTGCTTGACTTTTTTCTTGATACAGTTTAGGTACTTAAATCTTATTTGGTTTCGATCAAACCAATGTTGCCATCTTCACGACGGTAAACGACATTAGTACTGTCTGTATCTGCATCTGTAAAGATATAGAAATCATGACCCAACATGTCCATTTGAAGCACTGCTTCTTCAGCATCCATTGGTTTCAAGGAAACATGTTTTGTACGAACAATCTTTACTTGATCTTCATTTACTTCTTCAGCTTCATCAAGTGGTGCAAACTCGTCTCCGAAAGCTTGTCCAGTAGGAACGTTAATCTTAGATTTACGGTTTACACGTGTTTTATACTTGCGAATTTGACGTTCTAGTTTTTCCTCAACAAAGTCAATAGCTGCATACATGTCAGCTGCTGTATCTTCTGCACGCAAGGTTACATTTTTAGCAGGCACTGTAACTTCTGCTTTGTAACGTTTGTCGGAGTAAACTTTAAGATTTACATAGGCTGTTACTTCATGACCATCGTTAAAGTATTTTTCAAGTTTTCCAACCTTATCTTCAACATATGAGCGGATTGAATCTGTTAACTCAAAATTTTCACCACGGATATTATATTTGATCATAGAGTCTACCTTAACGGCTCTTGTGTTGAATCTTCACTGTTTTGCAAGACGCTGGACAGTCAAGTTTTAAGAACCGTCCTTTCTTTATTTCTAATTTAATTATAATATATAATCGCTTACAAGTCAATCAATAACACTTATTCTAATCTTTTTATTAGAAGACCCAATCGAAATCGTATCCCCCGGATGAATTTCGCCTGCAAGCAATTGCTCACTGAGCGTGTCTTCAACCTCCCGTTGTAGCGCTTTACGCAACGGACGTGCACCATACTCAGGATCAAATCCTTTATCAGCAATAACTTTCAAGGCAGCAGGGGTAAATTTAACTGTGATATTTTGATCTTTCAAACGTGATACAAGAGATTTACTCATGATTTTCACGACTTGTTCAATCTCTTTTTCAGTCAGTGAATGGAAAACGATGGTTTCATCGATACGGTTAAGAAATTCTGGACGGTACTGTTTCTTCAGTTCTTCCATGATTCTTGCTTTCATGGCTGCATAATCTGTTGAAATTGATTTAGCCCCAAAACCAACCGTTTTATCATCACGAATAGCCGTTGCGCCTAAGTTGGATGTCATAATGATGATTGTATTTCGGAAATCAACTTTCCGCCCTTTGGTATCTGTAACGAAACCGTCATCCAAAATTTGCAACATGATATTGAAAATGTCAGGATGGGCTTTTTCAACTTCATCAAGGAGAATAACAGAATAAGGCTTATTACGGACTTGCTCTGTCAATTGTCCCCCTTCGTCGTAACCTACATACCCTGGAGGCGCTCCGATAAGACGCGATGTCGAGAATTTTTCCATAAATTCACTCATGTCTACGCGAATCATGTTCTCTTCACTCCCAAAGACACTTTCCGCTAAAGCTTTAGCAAGCTCTGTTTTCCCCACCCCTGTCGGACCAAGGAACATAAATGAGCCCAGAGGACGTCTCGTATCAGCAATACCTGAACGCGCACGTCTTATAGCACGAGAAACAGCCGAAATCGCTTCTTCCTGTCCGACCACACGTTTATGTAACTCTTTTTCTAAGTTAATCAGACGTTCACTTTCTGTTTTCGTCATTTGTTGGAGCGGAATTCCTGTAAGGTTAGAAACAACAGCATAAATATCGCTTTCTTCGACCAAAGGATTATCATTTTCCGATACTGTAAAATTATCAATTTTGTGTGTTAATCTTTCAATATCTTTTTCAATTCCTTGTGCTTCAACAATATCAAGAGCAACAACTGCTTGTTGTAATTTCAGCTCTTCCGCTTTTAATTCTGCTTTTAACTCGTCTAGCTTGGTGTAATTTGTTTTACTCGTGATTTTAACTTTGGCCGCTGCTTCATCAAGAAGATCAATGGCTTTGTCTGGCAGACGACGACTTGGCATGTAGCGATTACTCAAGCTAACGGCACGCTCCAAAGCCCCTTCTTCAAATTTAACCGCATGGTAAGCTTCAAATTTTTCTTTCAAGCCTTGTAAAATCGCAACCGTTTCTTTTTCTGAGGGTTCTTCGACATTGACACGGGCAAAACGGCGCTCCAGAGCTTCATCTTTTTCAATATATTTTTGATATTCTTGATAAGTAGTAGCACCAATAAGTTGAAACTCGCCACGTGCTAATGCGGGTTTTAAAATGTTTGAGGCATCATTGACAGAGTCCATGCCTCCCCCAGCACCAATAATAGTATGGAGTTCATCGATAAAGACGATAACATCTTTATCATGTGTCACTTCATCCACAATAGCTGTCAAACGATCTTCAAATTCACCACGGAACTTCGTCCCCGCTACGACCATCGCCATATTCAAGGCCATGATACGACTGCCGCGTAAACCTACAGGAACATTTCCTGCAGCCACACGTGTGGCAAAGCCCTCAATAATGGCTGACTTACCAACGCCTGGTTCACCAACAAGAACGGGATTATTCTTTGTTCGGCGACTCAAGATATGGATAAGACGTTCGACTTCACGCTCTCTCCCAATCATTGGATCAAGCTTGCCTTCACGCGCTGCTTTTGTCAAATCTGTCGAGACTGTATCTAAAGTAGGTGTTGTTGTTGTTTCGGACACCTTCCCCGACAGGTTTCTTTTCGAAGCAGGGGTCACCGCTTTACGGCGTTCTGGCACTCGTAAATATGCTTTTTGCTCTAACTTTTTACGGAGGTTAACGATATTAATGTTTTGCTCACGTAAAAGTTGTCCTGCAAAGCTGGCTTCATTTGCCAACAGCATATACAAGAGATGCTCTGTCCCAATACGGTTTTTATCGTTATTTTGAGCCAATGCTCGGGCTTGCTCAATAATCGTTTCAACTCTTGGGCTAAGCTTTATGTCTGATTTTTTTGTCTTCACTTGACTTGAAAAATCTTCGATGTCGATTAACATCTCTTCCAAATCAATCTTTTCTGAATTAAGTAGCGTAAATGCCAATGAAGCCGGAACCTCAGCCAAGGCAGCCAATAGGTGCGAGCTTTCTACCCAAGCGTAGTTAAACTTATGCGCATAGTCGACAGACTTCTCAAGCACTCTAACAACTTGTGGTGTAAAGTCCTTTTCATTAAATTTCATCATCACGATCCAATCTCTGTAGTATTTTTATCATCATTTGCGCTCGACAACTGTTAGAAATATCACTATCAGCTAAAAGCAAAAGGAGAAGATTACCTTCTCGTTCAGTCAAAATGTTTTCATCAAATAAAAGTTGCAAGATATCTTGCGCCATACCTTCGGTCAAGTTGGCAGGCAACTTCTGTGCTAAATCAAGCAAGAATTCATGCTTTGCCGAATAATGGTATTTGAATATTTTGATATAGCCGCCACCACCACGCTTTGACTCAACATCAAAGCCTTTAGATGGGGTGAAACGGGTTTTAATCACATAGTTAATTTGCGAAGGAACCACGTCAAATTGACTGGCTAAATCTGCACGTTTAATCTCAATCTCACGTGCCTCTTCGAGCAGTTTTCGCAAATAAGCTTCGATAATATCTGAAGTATTTTGGGCAGACATAGAACCTCCAATCTTTGACCTTTATTGACTATTATATCGAAAATTTTAATTTTTTACCAAAAATAGTGGCTGAAATGCCTCTAAAATAAAAAAATCTGCTAAAAGGCAGACTTTTTTTATTTTATTTTACATCAACGATCTTAACTTCGATTTCACCCATAGGCAATGGAATTTTTACCACATCACCAACTTTACGGCCAATCAAAGCTTGAGCGATTGGAGATTCATTTGAAATTTTACCTGAAAATGGATCAGCTTCAGCAGTACCAACGATTTCGTACTCTTCTTCTTCGTCATCTCCAACTTCTTGGAAGACAACTGCTTTACCAAGGGCAACTTCATTTTTATCAATATTGGCATTGTCTACGATTTCAGCGTAACGAATCATTGTTTCCACAGTTGAAATTCGACCTTCGATGAAAGCTTGTTCATCTTTTGCTGCTTCATATTCTGAGTTTTCTGAAAGGTCACCGTAGCTGCGTGCAATCTTGATGCGTTCAATAACTTCAGGGCGTTTAACCAATTTAAGGTTATCTAATTCTTGTTCTAGTTTTTCCAGACCTTCTTTGGTCATGGGGAAAGTTTTTTCTACCATTTTTTATCCTTTTTAAATTTCTAATTAATTACCCGACGCAATCGCATCATTGACATACTTTTGAACATTGATGTTTTGCTCTTCAAGTGTTTGTGCAAAGTAAATCTTACCTTCAACGTCTGCTACGAAATAAAGATAATCATTCGCAGTTGGGTTAAGTACTGCTTTGATTGACGACAAGCTTGGACTCACGATTGGGCCAGGACCAAAACCTGGATACAAGTAAGTATTGAAAGGTGAGTCTAATTGTGTATTAATTGCAGCTTGTTGATCAAGGGACGTATCCTTACCTAGCTTGCCTTCAGCATAAAAGATTCCTGTATTCGAATCCATCGTCATACCTAAATTCTTACGGTTAAAGAAGACTTGTGCAACATTACGGCGATCATCATCACTGTTGGCTTCTTTTTCGACAATGGCAGCCAGACTTAAGGTTTCATTGACCGTAAGTCCACTCGCTTGTATTTGTTCATACAAGGGTTCCAGCTGTGCATTTGTTGTTGAAAGCATTGTCTCAATTAAGCTTTCAACGGTTGTCTTTTTCGAATACTCATAAGTTGCTGGGAAGAGGTAACCTTCAAGTTGATACTTCACACCACTGTCTTTACTTGGTAAGCTAGCTAGAAGTTTTGGAAACTTCTGTTTCATTTTTTCGATGAAGGCTTGATCCTGCACAGTCTTCATAAACTCTTCTTTGGTAAAAGGTGTTTTTTCATCTTTACCCGCAGAATTCACTGTAACAGCTTGAGCAATTTGTTCTAATGTATAACCTTCAGGAATCAAAATTTTGCCCAGAGTGGGTTCCACTGGATGTTCTGTCCCCCCTTGCTCCAACAGGCTTGCAATATCTGACAAGCTCATGCTAGGCGAGAGGTTATAGTAGCCACTCTTAAAGCCACTGAAATTTTTAAATTTGGTATAGTATTGGAAAACCATACCATTTTTGATAATACCTTCTCTTTGTAAGATATCTCCGATTTGCTTACTGCTTGCTCCTGCTGGAATATTAATGGCGCGTTTGGTTGTATTTGCAGTATTGAGCGGTTGTACACCTTCTTTGATGAAATTATAGCCGTAAAAACCAGTCCCTGCTGCGGCCAGAATTAAAACTGCTACGATAACAGCAATAATCTTTCCAGAAGAAACTTTCTTCTTCGGTTTCTTCGCTTTAGACTTGGGCTGTATTTCTTCAGCTTCTTCATCCGGTTTCACTGCTGCACGACGACTTCTTTGTCTGTGTGTCGTCTCTTCGGCAGTAGGCGCTGCGACATCAGCTGCTTGTGCTTCAAGTTGCTCATCTTCGTCAACAACTTCTTTATCAGCTGCTTTTGTCTTGCGTCTCAGTCGTGAATAACTTTGTCCTTGGCTCGCTTGGAGCATTTGCTCGCGAACACTTGCAAAGTCTGGACGTTCTTCTTGTGCTGATGTTTCTGTTTTCACTTGATCAGAAACAGCTTTTTCAGGAAGTTCCACATCTTCGGAAATTTTAGCTTGTTCCTCTGCTTCTGGATTTTCTAGTTCTTCCGTCAACTTAAATGGCGTTGGACGTTGAATCTCTGAAAAATCAGCACGTTCTCGTCGAGCATGTCTGCTCGGGATTGAAGAAAGTTCTTTGTTGGATTCACGGGCATAGTTTTCAAAAGTCCCATCCGTGTTGGCTCGATTTCCTTCTTCAAGTTCACGCAAGATTTTATCTTTGAAACTTTCTCTCGAAAACTTCTCCGTATCTTTTTCTACCAAAGTTAATCCTCCTTATCACGCCTCCCTTTCTTTTTAAACAGTGAAGCGTAAGTTTGTTGGGTAATATTCACAAAAGCGAGGTCAGGGACCTCACTCTTTTAGATTTTAATTCTCTTCTGAGTCGCTGTCGTCGTCATCGTCGTCCTCTTCATCGAGTTCAACGTCTTCATCCACGTTATCCAGTTCAACTTCAGCAAGTTCAGCATCATAAGCTTGAACCTCATCTTTTTCATCATCTGGATTCTCATCATCATAAGTCATATCATCTGCATCGTTTCCTTTGTCGATGTGTTCATCTTCAGGATCCACTTCATCTTCGATACCAAATGCATTAACTTTTGTACGTTTTTTAGTTGTTTTTTCTTCTTCGTCATCAATTTCATCAAGAGCAATGACTTCCTCATCGATTTCGTCGATCGCGTACCATGAGCGGAGTGCCCAAATGTTATTTCCTAATGGAATAAAGCTTCCATCTGTATTCATTTCTGTGTAAAAACGTGCAATTGTGGCTTTGATTTCATTGTCAGACTTTTTCAAGTAATCTTGAACGGCGTTCAAGATTTCTGCAAAAGCCATTTCCTTACCATTTTGTTCCAAAATTGCATGAGCAACTTCAATCATTGAAAGTTCTTCGATATTTTGTCCTTCTAATGCTTCAATTTTCAAACTTTTTTTGCTCTCTTTCAGATTTTCTTTTTCTATATTATATTAAATTCGCTTCATTGTCAATATGTAAACGGATTTAAACTGTTTCATGATGTGTCGTTTTCCGTCTTGCTTAATAGGATGCTAAAACTCTAAAATTAATAATGCATCAAGACCTTGTAATCATAGTTACCAAGCTTTTCACGCCCTTTGAGGTCATCAAGTTCAATAAAGAAGGCACAACCAACAACGATACCCCCCAAACGTTCAATCATCTCAATCGTAGCTTTTACTGTTCCACCTGTTGCCAAGAGATCATCTACAATCAAAACACGTTGTCCGGGTTTAATAGAGTCGGCATGCATGGTCAATGTGTCTGTACCATACTCTTTTTCATAGTCCGCTGAAATAACTTCACGTGGTAATTTTCCGGGTTTACGCACAGGCGCAAAACCAACACCAAGTGCAAAAGCAACCGGACATCCAACGATGAATCCACGCGCTTCTGGGCCAACAATTACATCAATCTCTTTATCACGTGCATATTGCACAATTTCAGTAACAGCATAGTTGTAGGCATTTCCATCAGCCATAAGTGGTGAGATATCGCGGAAAACGATACCTTCTGTTGGGTAATTTTCAATCGTTGCAATGTAATCTTTAAGTTGCATGTGCATCTTCCTCTTTTAATTTTTTATAAATTTCTTTGACAGGGGATAAGGCGAAAAGTTCTTGAAAGGCAATGATTTCTTGAAGTTCTTGGTAAATGTTACTTTCAGAAATATCACGCTTTTCAGCGGCTTTATTCACACTCATCATGCCATTATCAATGGTGACAAAATTCAGTTCTTCAAATATTTGAATCATCTTTACCATTAAAATATCGGGGATTTTCAAATAATTTGCTAGGTCTTTCAATTTAAAACGAATATCAAACTCAGGATACTGATAGATTGCTTTATAGAAGCGTGCAAACTGCTCACGCGTCCCCGCTCCCGTCAAATAATAATTTTTCTTGATTGTATTTTTGAAATAAATCAATTCAAAATCCTGCTCATGTATTAGTTCCGTCAAAGCAGATAAGGCATCCTTATCTGTTGGGGCTTCCTCAATAATAAGCACTTCTTCTATTGTACCATTTTTCACTTCATTATGGACAAAACGTATTGTATTTTTTGGCAATTCAACTTGTCGACTTCGAATATCCAGAAGTTCAACACCATTTACTCTGGCATCAGCCACCATAAGCTGTACGGTTGTTGTACCATTCCAAGTGTTGCTCGATAAGGTACCGACAAGTTCTGTGTCACTTTGTTCAAATTCCAGGCTTTCAGACCCATGCCCAAAGTAAACCGCATCTAAAGCTTGCCCATTTTGTACTAATTTAAGTTTGAGATGACTGTTGTCTTTTCCCATGCTACGCGCCTGCTCAACCTGATAATCTGTAAGGAGAAAATGAGGTTTAGGATTGTCCATACCGTAAGGAGATAGCTTCTCTAAACTCCTAATCGTCTCTAAGCTAATCTGGTCAAACTGTAGACTGCCCTGAACTTCTAGTGAACTTTTCTCTGACATATCAATGTCGTTTTCTTGGATAAACTCGAGCATCACTTGCTTGATTGCTTCCACATTCTCCAAGGCAAAAGTCATTCCAGCTGCCTGTTTGTGACCCCCAAAAGCGATAAAAAGCTCACGGTGCCCATTGAGTGCTTCAAAAATATTAAAGTTTTCAATCGAACGTGCTGAACCTCGAAGAATTCCCTCTTCTTCCGCCAACATAATGATAGGTTTGTGAAATTGCTCAAGTAAGCGTCCTGCAACAATACCTAGAACACCTTTATGCCAATCCGGATGATAAAGAACTTCTACGGGTTCATCCGTCATCATGGTGAGGGCTTGATTGTAGATATTTTCTACGATGACTTTACGCTCGCTATTTTTTTCATCAATCATCTGCGCAATTTCGGCAGCCACTTCTTCATCCCAGCCCGTTAATAGTTCAATTGCAGGATTTGGATCATCTAAGCGTCCTAGAGCATTCAAACGGGGGGCAATTTGAAAACCAACCGTTTCCTCATTCACCTTTTCAAAATCGGTTCCTGAGAGGCGCATGAGTTCCATTAGGCCTGCACGCTCTGTATTCGCTAATACTTTTAGTCCGTGACTCACCAAGATCCGATTTTCATCGGTGAGACTAACCATATCCGCAATTGTTCCGATTGCCACCAAGTCAAGCATATCCGAAGGAATATAGTCTAAAAGTGCAGTTGCGACTTTAAAAGCAACCCCTACTCCGGCCAAATACTTGAAAGGATAGTTTGATTCAGGGTGTTCAGGATGCACAATTGCAAAAGCTTGGGGCAGCTCTTCTGGCATACTGTGGTGGTCAGTTACAATAACATCAACATTTTGACTTTGTGCATAGGCGATAGCTTCATGACCAGCTACACCATTATCCACTGTAATAATCAAGTCAATGTCTTCATTTTGAATGAAATATTTATAGACATCAAGATTTGGTCCGTACCCATCGGTAAAGCGGTTAGGAAGATAGACCTGTACTTCCGCTCCCAATTCATCCAAAGCTGATTTCATCACGGAACTCGCCGTCATACCATCTGCATCATAATCCCCATATATTAAGATATTTTGTCCATTTTCAATGGCAGTCAAAATTCTTTGAGTGGCTTTTTCCATATCGTGCAGCAAAAACGGATCATGTAATTGCTGAAGATCAGGATTTAAGTAAGCTTGAATCTCTTCTTCTGCCCTTATGCCGCGTTGCCACAAAATTTGCGCTGCCAGTGTGTCTAATTTATATTTTTTACTTAACTTAAGAAACTCATCCGGTAAGTCTGACTCAGTTAACTTCCATATATATTTTGATTTAATCAAGTTTCCTCCACTTCGACTGCTTTTTTGAAGATTTATTTATAATTAAAAAATCTATTTCCTATATTATCTACAAGACTGGGGAAAAGGGCACGAATTTTCGCAACGAAAGCCAGCTGAATTGGTAAGTTCACTTCTCTTTTCTTTTTCCCTAAAACCTGCTCAATCTTATCTGCCACATATTCTGCACTGACCGCATTTTCGCCCACTTTTTCAAGATAGTCCACATTGTCTTTGTGGAATTTGGTGCGGACCGGCCCCGTGTTAACTGTTGTCACAATAAGATTTGGGTTTTCTAAACGTAAAGCATCAGAAAAGGCGAGAACAGCGGCTTTAGAAGCTGCATATACTGTTGATTTCGCTGTGGGTAATTTCCCTGCTATAGATGCAATATTAATTACTTGTAGCTCCGGTCTCAAATCACGCGTCCGCTTAATCAGATCTAGCGTATTCACCTTGAACATTTCATCAATTTGCTCATCCGATAAGTTGCTTAACTCTGCAAACTCTCCAAATCCTGCATTATTAATAAGAATATCTACTTTTTCAGGAATGACGGGCTGAGGAAGTGAGCGACTGAGCAAGATAAGGTTATGGCCCTCTAAACGCTGAATGAGCGCTTGTGCAATATCACCGCTAGCACCTGTAATTACTATATTCTTTTTACTCAACTTTTTCTTCATAAAAATCTTTCGCCACATAGGAATTAGGATGAACAGCGCGTGCTTCTTGCGCAAGCTGAGCCACGAGTGGGCCAACATAGCGTGCACTGATATGCGTGAGCACCAAGCGTTTTACGCCGGCTTCCTGAGCAACATCTGCTGCTTGTTTTGAGGTCGAATGTCCATGTCGGCGGGCCATTCTTGACTCTTTTGCTTCATAAGTTGCTTCATGAACTAAAAGATCTGCACCAACGGCTAAACGAACAGCGTTTGGGGTACGACGGGTATCTCCAAGAATGGTTACCACTTTCCCCTGCTTGTCTGCGCCGATATAGTCCTCTGGATGAAAGACCTTCCCATCATATTCTACTGGTTCACCATTCTTTATTTTGCCAAAGAGCGGTCCGAAAGGGAGTCCTGCTGCTTTCAAAGCTGCTGCATCTAATTCTCCGGGACGATCTTTTTCAACCACGCGATAGCCTAGGCAAAAAATTGTATGATCTAAGGTATCCGCGTATACTTCAAAGGTTTGATCTTCAAAAATCTTACCCGGTGTTTCAATTTCATGAAAATGAATCTTGTAGCCCAGGCGCGAGCCCGACATGCGCAGAGCTGTCATCACAAAATCCTTCAGGCCTTTTGGCCCATATAATTCCAAGTCTGTATGTTCCTCATCTTTACTTGAACCCTGGAAAGAACGACTCGATAGAAAACCCGGTAGACCAAAAATATGATCGCCATGCAAATGTGTAATAAAAATCTTGGTAATTTTTCTTGGTTTAATTGACGTTTCCAAAATTTGATGCTGGGTCGCTTCGCCACAATCAAATAGCCATATTTCGTTACGTTCATCGAGTAACTTCAAAGCAATAGCTTGTGTTTTTCGCGTTCGCGAGGGCTGGCCTGCGCCCGTTCCTAAAAATTGAATATCCATATCTTCCTCAATATTCTAATTAAGTTCTTTCCTATCCATTGTTGGAATCAAATAAAAAACATTTCCTACTTTGATGCCTGTCTCTCATCGTCTCCACTTGATCCTCAAGTCAGAAAAGAAATATCAAAATGTAAAAAACATTGTGCTTCTCACAATGTCTTACAGCGCTCAAAATAAAAAATTTATCCGTCTGGAGGGAATCGAACCCCCATCGCAAGAACCGGAATCTTGCGTGATATCCATTACACTACAGACGGCACTGATAACTCTATCATTTTACAGGAAAACAAAGGAAATTTCAAGTTTCTTTATTTTAAAAAATCTTCAAGGAAATCTTCAATGCTTTCATAGGTTTTATCTGCAGTTCCCTTATCGTCATGTCCTATATAAGCAGTGGCTAAACCAAGTTTTTGTGCAGGAAGGATGTCATGTTCAAGCAAATCTCCAACCATAAGTGTTGCTTCAGGATCAAAGGCTTCCTTTTCTAAAATATTATGAAAGGCTGCTTGATCAGGCTTGGTTAAGCCCGTTTCAGCCGAAATATAAACAGGAAACATTTTTTCAAAGCCAAAACGTTTAATCTTCTCTCTTTGCTCCCCACTCTCCCCATTGCTTAAAATAGCAATGTTATACTTTTGAGAAAGTTCTTGCATTTTAGACAGTAAATTCTGGTCCACTTCTATTTCTTCAAGCAAGGCCGTCAGAAAGATATCAAAGAACAGGCGCACAAAGTTTTCTTTATAGTGAATCGCATAGTAATCCAAGACTTGGCGCACACGCTCTTCGCGCAGCTGCTCAATCGTCATTTTTCCTTCATGAACCAAAGGCCAGAGTTGCTCATCCACTTCACGATATTTTGCCATAAAATCATCTATAGAAAATTCATCCTGAAAGTCAATCAAGTCCAAAAAAACTTTTCGGTGTGCTGTTTCCCAATATTTTTTAAAAGGAAAGAGTGTATTGTCCCAGTCAAAAATAATATTTTTTATCTCTTTCATACTCCTCAATCCTTTCCCTCTTCCTTTAAAAGTTTATCATTTTGCCCATTGGATATCAAATGAATTAAAATCAGCTATCAGGAAATTTTTCATATCTTATTTCTCTAAAAGCACCTGTTTTATTCCTGTTTCGAAGCTTGTTACTTCAAACTCTGGAAAATGCTTTTTAAACTTGTCCGAATTAAACACATTGTCCTCTGCATAGCGCGGAAGAAGCTCTTGCAATTCTTTCGCTTTCTGGCTGAAAAGACGAGCCAAATTGAATTGCCACATCTTAAGTGTTGTGTATTGAAGTTTTTTTCCTGTGATTTTTTCCGAAAGTGTAATGATCTCTTGATATGTCACACTTGGGGCACACGGCAAATGCCAGGTTTGACCATAAGCCTCTGCATGATTCCCTATTAGAGCCATTGCACGGCTCGCATCCGGTGTCCAAATCAAGGTTCTCAAACGTGTAGCATTTAAGGGAATTTTTATTTTTCTATTCTCTTTAATTGCATTAAAGACCATTGTATTTGTTATACTCTGCGTATGATCTGGACCATAAAACTCCGGCGCACGACAGATTACAGCTTCAAGAGAATGGTTCTCTATTTCATGAATTACCATTTCTGCTAATTGTGCACGAACGGTTGATTTTCTTCCCTGCGGTTCAAATTTAGTGTCTTCATATTGTATTTCTGCATTTTTAGGATACATGTAAGTATTATCAAAGAAAACCAACTTGCTTTGGTGTAGCTTACAAGCTTCAATGACATTTTTCATCATAAGAAGAAATTGTTCTTCCCAAAGCTCAGAGTTCATCGGCAAACCGGCCGTAAAATAAACAATCTCACTGCCAGCGATTGCTGCACTCGCTTCCTCAAACTTCAGCAAATCAGCCGAAAATAAGCTGTCTGTTGGGTTTACTTTGCGAGGTTTTCTACTCACGAGCCTGATATCTTTTGTATATTTTTTAAAAAGTTCCTTGGCCAGTTCTTGACCAATCTGTCCATTACTTCCTAGTATTGTTTGCATTATGCGATCTCCTTTATAAGCATTTTAGCGACGGACCTTACAGAAAACGGATTTTGTCCCGTTATTAGTTGCCCATCTTGGATAGCAAAATCTTTATAGAACCTTTTTTTGCACCATATTGCGTCATGGCTCTTGGCCACCTCTTCATTGAGAAAAGGAACGACTTTTTTCTTGCCTGCAAGGACTTCTTCAGCTGTCGTAAATCCCGTTATTTTTTTCCCTGAAATGATGTAGTGACCTTCTTGACTCTTAAGATGAAGTAAACCGGCAATACCATGACAAACGGAAGTGAGGTAACCACCATTCGTATGAATATCTTGGGCGATTTTTTGTATTTCTGGATTATCTGGAAAATCCCACATCACACCATGACCACCTGTGAAATAGATGGCACGATAGTCTTGCGGTATGACTTCCTCAGGTTTCAAAGTCTTTTTTAAAGCCCTGTCGACAAAGTCTTGCCCCTCATAAATGTTCCAAATGGCTTCATCCATATACTTCATACTTCGTGGGTCAAGCGGAACATAACCACCCTTTGGACTAACAAAATCATAAGCAATCCCATGTTTTTGTAGTTCATCAACAAACTCTGCACTTTCACCCAGCCAAAGCCCTGTCGCTTCATCGGTATTTTCATAACGCTTAATATTTGTTTCGACAATCAATACTTTATTCATTTTTCTTGTGTTCCTTTCATTATCCGTGTTACTTCATCCAGAAAATGTTGCAATTTCATAATTTCTGATGTATCGTGTTCAAGATAGTAAAAGTTTTTTGTCCCTTCTGAACGATAATTTACTATCTTTGCTTGTCTTAAGATTTTCAAATGATGTGAGACAGCAGGGCGAGATAGACCTGTTGCTTCGATTAAATCCCCGACTTGTATACCTTTACAATCACTCTTCTCCAGTAACTTAATAATGATTGCTTGTCTCTTGTCATCCCCTAAGGCAATTAAAAAGTCTCCAACTTCACTCAGTTCATCTTTTAAATGTTCAAATTTCATTATTCTTCTTTCTTTGGTTTATATTTTTAAACCATTATCTCACCTTAAAGTCAAAAAATTGGACTGACATCCTATTCATCTTTTTTAGAAAATAAAAAAACTCAGAGCACCAAATGCTCTGAGTTTTTATTTTTGTATAAAACGATTATTTAACTTTAACTGAATCTGTGATTGCTTCAACAGCTTTCTTCATTGCGATATCGTGTTGGAGCATGTCAACTGGAAGAAGTTTTTCAACTTGTTCAACTGGCATGTTGTATTGTGCAGCCAAGTCAGCGATTTCAGCTTTAACTTCTTCATCTGTAGTTTCAAAGTTTTCTGCTTTAGCAATTGCTTCAATAACAAGGTTTGTGCGTACACGTTTACCCGCATCTTCTTGGTATTGTTCGTGCAATTGTTCTTCAGTTGTACCTGTAATTTGGAAGTACATTTCTGGAGAGATACCTTGTTGTTGCATACCACCAAGGAATTCGTTCATTGCGCGGTGAACTTCTTCGTGAATCATTTCTTCAGGAATTTCTTCGATTTCAGCATTTGCTACGGCTGTTTCGATAGCTGCAGTTTCAACAGCATCGTTGTAAGCTTCAGCTTTAGCATCTTCAAGTTCTTTACGGAATTTAGCTTTAAGCTCATCCAAAGTTTCAACTTCTTCGTCGATATCTTTTGCTAATTCATCGTCAAGTGCTGGAACTTCTTTTGCTTTAACTTCGTTAACTTTAGTTGCGAATACTGCTTCTTTACCTGCAAGATCTGTAGCTTGGTAGTCTTCTGGGAAAGTCACTTTCACATCGATTTCTTCACCAGCTGAAGTGCCAACAAGTTGTTCTTCAAAGCCAGGAATGAATTGACCTGAACCAAGTTCTAAACTGTGGTTTGCACCTTTTCCGCCTTCAAATTCAACACCATCAATAGAACCAACAAAGTCGATAACTACTGTATCTCCGTTTTCAGCTTTTCCTTCTTTAACTGTCAATTCAGCAAGGTTGTTTTGTTCTTGTGTCAAACGCGCTTCAACTTCTTCATCAGCAACATCTTTAGTTGCTTCTACTGAAACTTCCAAGTTTTTGTAGTCACCAAGTTCTACTTCAGGTTTAACAGTTACTTCAGCTGTCAATTCCCAGTCAGAACCTTTTTCCATTTTAGTGACATCAATTTTTGGTTGAGCAACAGGTTCGATACCTGCTTCTTTTACAGCTGCATCATAAGCAGTTGGCAATACAGCGTTCAAAGCTTCTTCGAAAAGAGCTTCTTCACCATACATGCGGTTAAACATTTGACGGCTGATTTTACCTTTACGGAAACCAGGCACTGAGATATTACCTTTTACTTTATTGAAAGCTTTGTCAAGACCGTTTTTGATTGTTTCTTGGTCGATTGAAAATGAGAGTGTACCAGTGTTAACACCAGTTTTTTCAAAACTTGCAGTCATTAATTATTTCTCCTTATTTATGAGCCTTGAGCTCAGAAATTTCATACCTTTCTAGAATAGCATAAAAACTAAGTGAATTCAACTTTTTGAACAATTATTTTTCGCTCTTTTCTTAGAGTTTAAGTCATAAAAAAAGCTTGCAAAAGCAAACTTTCATGGATTTAAACGTTGCATGACTTCTTGCCATAGGTCGCCACTAAAAACACGGGACGCTTGTCCGCCACCGAGTACACCATAGCCTAACATCAAGCCCGCTGCACCTGCTATAAGGACAAGTACAAGAACTAAAAAGACCAATGAAAGGCGAACGCCTAATACTTTAATCGTTTTTTTAATCATCAATTTCCTCAAGTTCTGGAACACGTTCAATATCTGCTCCAAGTGATTTTAATTTTTCATGGAATCGGTAATAACCACGATCAAGGTGACTCAATTTACGTACTGTAGTTTGACCTTGCGCAACCATACCAAGCAAAATTAATGCTGCACTTGCACGTAAATCTGTTGATTTAACTTGTGCGCCTTGTAATTTTCGTGTGCCTTGGATGATGGCTGTGTTACGTGTAATATCGACGGTTAAGCCCATACGACGCATTTCTTCTAAATGTTGGAAGCGATTTTCAAAAACCGTTTCAATCATTGTGGACTCGCCCTTAGCGATAGCTTGAGCCGCAGTCATTTGCGATTGCATGTCTGTTGGGAAGCCAGGATGTGGTAATGTTTTTACATTTGTTGCTTTTAAGGTTTCAGGGCCGAGAACGCGCAGACCTTCTTCTTCTTGTACAAACTCTACACCCATCTCGATTAATTTAGAAATTAAGGGACGATTGTGTTCACGCACCGCATCTTTAATTAAGACATCGCCTTGGGTCATTGCCGCTGCTACCATGAAAGTTCCAGCTTCGATACGGTCTTGTACGACTGCATGGTTGGCACCATGCATTTTTTCAACACCTTTGATAATAATTGTATCTGTACCAGCACCTTTAACATTAGCTCCCATTTTATTGAGCCAGTTGGCAAGGTCAACAATTTCAGGCTCGCGTGCTGCATTTTCTAAAGTTGTTGTTCCTTCGGCTAGAGTTGCAGCCATCATCAAGTTTTGTGTGGCCCCTACAGATGGGAAGTCCAAATAGATGTGTGCGCCACGAAGCTTTTCAGCCTTGGCTTCAATGTAACCCGCTTCTTGAGTAATTTCTGCCCCCATTAATTCAAAGCCACGTAAGTGGAGATCAATAGGACGTGACCCAATTGAGCAACCTCCAGGCATGGAGACACGAGCATGCCCATTACGAGCCAAAATTGGCCCCATTACAACGATAGAGGCACGCATTTTGCTTACAAATTCGTAGGGTGCTTTTGTTTTTACTTTAGCAGCTGCTTGTGCATGAACTGTCTTGCTTTCTTCTGAAAACTCTAAATCCACCCCAAGATGATCCACTAAATTGTTCATCATGTAAACATCGCTCAAAATAGGAACATTACGAAGAATAATTTCTCCCTCGCTTGGCAAAAGTGTCGCTGCAAGCAAAGGCAGAACAGCATTTTTTGCTCCTTCAATTTCTACAGTTCCTTTAAGGCGGGTATTTCCACCCTTGACAATTATTTTATCCATTTATACATTCCTATAATTTCTTTATTCTGAAAGACACCCTAAATTATAGCACAATGAATCTTTTCGTCAACTTTACAGGATTATGTCTGTCCTTTGTATTAATTGTTCAACTAAATGTCCAGGCAGGCTATAAACGTACTGACGGTCTATAAGATTGGGCTTTTCCCCCTCAAAGGTTTTGGTCACAAAACCGAGTTTTTCGGTCAAAATACCTCCCGCGGCATAATCCCAAGGTTGTAAACGGCTAAAATAAGCGACAGTTTTTCCTTCAAGAAGATCCGCATAGGCCATGCCGGCACTGCCTAACATCCTTACACCTAAAGTGGTTAAACTAAAGTCCGTGAGTTTATATAAATTTTTGCGGTAAATCATTGAATTGATGGAAAGCAGACTTTTTTCAAATGCTTGAGGTTTATAGGAAAGCCTTCTATCGTTACAATAAACTTCTTGCGCGTTATTCCAATAAAGTTTGTCTGCCATTACATCAAGGATTAATCCAAATTGGGGCTGCCCTTTTTCATAATAAGCCAGCATCACAGCAAAGTTATCTTGCTGCACCACAAAATTTATCGTACCATCAATCGGATCCAAAACCCAAAAATTTTCTTGACTACGGTCAAAAGCTGCTGTATTTCGTCCAGCTTCTTCAGCTAAAATTTTATCCTCAGGATAATTCTTGCTAATTTCTTCAATGATAATTTCTTGAACATGTTGATCAAAATTGGTCACCAAATCACTAAAATTACTTTTTTGCGAAACTTCCAAAGTTTGATGAATATGATCACGAAGAAAAGCACCAGCTTCTCTAACCCAAGTTTTAGCTTGTTTAAGCTTTTTCAGAGCGAACAAATTGTCTTTCACTCGCTTGTACCTCCTTGACGGCACGATAAAGCGAATAACCACTGTTTTCTTCGAATTCTCGTCCCAGCTGTTTTTCTTGCATCTTGGAAGGTACAATTTTTTTGAATGTTTTATAAGCCTCCAAGAACTCTTCCCTGTTCACTTTACTCTCATAAAAATTTTCAACTTGATTGAAAAAAGAGAGCACTGCAGTCATTTCAGCAGTACTCCAACTTAAATCAAGTGGATATTGATAATTAGCTTTCATTATTCCCACTCTCCCTTATTCAGTTAGAAGTCGTTTACGGCACGTTTCATTTCCGCACGACGATAATGACGAGGTAAGAAAGCACGAATCTCGTCTTCATTAAAACCAATTTGTAACAAACGATCATCTGTGATAATCGGACGACGTAAAAGGTTTGGATACTCTGTCACAAGATTAATCAACTCATTAATGGTTAACTCATCAAGATCCAAAGCAAGTTTTTGAAATATTTTTGACCGAATTGAAATAATATCTTCCGTTCCGTTTTCTGTTTTTGACAAAATTTTACGTAAGTCATCATTTGTCATCGGCTGTGTCAAAATGTTGTGCTCCGTATAAGGGACACTGTGTTTGTCCAACCATGCACGTGCCTTACGGCAACTTGTACATGAAGGCGATAAGTATAAATCAACCACTTTCTTTCCCCATTCTATCTAGGCTGTAACCAATTATCAAACTTGAGCAGCGCTATTATTTGTTACTTATTATATCAAAAATTATAGATTAAAAAAAGTGCGTTTTTTTACTATTGTGTAAGAATTTGTGTCTATGTTACATATTGTTCATATCGTCACAAATTTCTTGTAAATCTTCAAATCTAATCAATTCCATATTATAATTAGATGTCTTTTGCATCCTGTCCGTAATAAAATGGAGCTTGGTTTCGTTTTCTTCGTCATATAAAACTAAAGAACCATCCGAATTTTCCAGTAAAAAATCGTTATACTGACGAAATTGACTGGGATTTTCGTAATCTTCGTAAGCATATTTAACATAATCTACATCTTTAAATTCGCGTAATTTTGCTTGATTTGCCTCATTCCAGTTCTTTCCCTGCGTTTCAAAGGGAAAGATACTTGCAATATGAAAATCGTATTCTTTTTGTAATTCTTTAGAAACTTGTAATGCCCAATATTCAAAGCCTAAATTCCCTGTGAAAATCACCCACTTCAATCCTTTATCCAAGTAGGCTTCCAATCTTTTTTGAAAGGCTTTTTTGATAATTTTTATTTTGATATCCTTCTCATCAAAAATCCCTAAATCAAAGGCTGTGTAACCTGTAATAAGTAATGTTTTCATCATGGGCCCTTTCTTTGCACAATTTATATGGCATTCTGTTTTTTCTCCGTTTATACTCTTTATAGGACTAAAACAGAAATAAAGAAGCTCTTTTTATGGCTGGAATTAAAACTTGAAAGCAATGAAACTCGCCGTAATCTCTACAATAAGATACCATTTTAACTGTAATAATCCAAAAGACAAATATTTTGCTATAATTACATTATACAATAGAAGCAACAATTTAATATATGGAAAAACACACATGCTAAAATATCCTCAAGGATTAAATAAACAAAGAAAAAATTTTTCAGAAAAACAAACAGAGAAAAAAGTGGTGCATAACACTGCTAAAAGTAGTCCGAATATGGTAAAATCTAAATCGGCAGTAAAATTTGGTAAACGTGGTATGAACTTTGAAGCGGAGATCAATGCGACGAATGATTATTATCTCGCGCATGGTATCGCTGTGATTCATAAAAAACCCACTCCTATACAAATTGTAAAGGTTGACTATCCCCAACGTAGCCGTGCTAAAATTACCGAAGCCTACTTTAGACAGGCTTCAACTACAGATTATTCTGGCGTCTATCGGGGAAGATATATTGATTTTGAAGCTAAGGAAACCCATCAGAAGACAAGTTTTCCTCTGAAAAATTTTCATGAGCATCAAATCGTTCATATGTCCAAAGTCCTTGAACAAAAAGGCATTGCCTTTGTGCTCTTGCACTTTGCCTCTTTGGACGAAACTTACTACTTGCCATCTGAGAATTTGATTCGTTTTTATCAAGAGAAAAAAGGCTTAAAGTCTATTCCCCTTGATTACATTAAGCAACATGCTTACCAACTTTCATCACATCAGATTCCTAGAATCCCTTACTTGGATATCGTTAATCAACTTTGCGAGGTGAATTAAAATTCCTACTAACAAACGAAAAAAATCAAAAATAAATCGAAATAAAAACACTGCAGTTAAAAGATCACTCATTTCGACATTGAAATGGGCTTTAATTCTGATTTTTTCAACAATTATTCTGACTTTTGTTGCTGCTGGTGCGCTCTTTATCTATTACGCTAAAGATGCACCGAAATTAGACATGAGTAAATTGCAATCTCCCCCATCAACGGTCGTTTATGACAAGGATGAGAAAGTCATTGCTACTCTTGGCGCAGAACAGCGTGATTTAGTACAGACTGATAATATCCCTGTCATGCTCGTTAATGCTGTAACCTCGATTGAAGACCGTCGCTTTTTCAATACACGTGGTGTTGACCCGATACGTATTGCTGGTTCTTTAGTCAATAACTTGCGTGGCGGACATATGCAAGGTGGTTCTACCTTAGATATGCAGTTGATTAAGCTGTCCTTCTTCTCTACAGATTCAGCTGACCAAAACATGAAAGTCAAAATTCAAGAAGCTTGGCTTGCTTTACAGCTGGACCAAAAATGGTCGAAAGAACAAATCTTTACCGCTTATGTTAACAAAGTCAATATGGCGAACGGTTATTACGGTATGGGAACAGCCTCTCAAGCTTACTATAATAAACCATTAACCGACTTGTCTATTGCACAGTTGGCTTTACTTGCTGGTATGCCACAAGCCCCAAATACTTATAACCCTTATAAAAATCCAGAAGCTGCCAAGTATCGTCGCGACTTGGTAATCAATGCGATGTATCGCAATGGTAAAATCACTGAGAAACAAAGAGATGAAGCCATCAATACACCAATCGATGACGGTCTTCAAGACTTGAAGAGTGGTGTAAATATTCCTGAGTATGCCAGTGACTTCCTCACTGAAGCCATCAAACAGGCGGATCAAGAAACAGGAACAGACTCAAAAAATGCCGGCTTAAAGATTTATACCACACTTGACAGCAAAGCACAGCAAGATCTTTTCAACATTGTCAACACCAATGATTCTGTACCATTCACTGATGATGAACTTCAAGTTGCTTCAACTTTGATTGATACACAGACAGGTGGGGTCGCTGCCCAAATAGGCGGACGTAAACAAGAATTTGTACCTTTTGGTTCCAATCCTGCTACAGAATCCACACGTGACTGGGGTTCAACGATGAAACCACTCGTCGACTACGCACCAGCCTTTGAAAATGGCATTTATACGAGCACTGCTCAAACCATTTCCGACTCTGGCCCTTACTTTTATCCAGATGCTCAAAATATCCAATTGAACAACTGGGACAATCAGTATCTTGGAAATATCTCTGTACGACAAGCTTTAGCGCTTTCACGTAATATCCCAGCCATTAAAACTTTAGCTGCTGTAGGACTAGATAATGCGACTGCTTTCGCCAATAAACTTGGCTTTAAGTACCCCGTAGAAACGGGTACCGATAGCGAAGGAAAAGCCATCTATGAGCCAGGAAATATGGTCTTCTCAAATGGTATTTCTAGTAATTCAATCAGCACGGACCCTCAATATGGTGCTAGTTCTGAACGTATGGCTGCTGCCTATGCTGCTTTTTCGAACGATGGTATCTACACAAAGCCTTACTATGTTTCGAAAATTGTAATGCCTGACGGTTCGACCAAATCTTATGAACCAGAGCGTACACGTGCGATGAAGTCTTCAACTGCTTATCTTATTACGGATATCCTCAAAGATGTTATCAAAGGGAATGACGGCACAATACCTGCGCTTTCTACCGGCCTTTATGCGCAAACCCCTGGCCTTCCTGAAGCAGGGAAAACAGGAACTTCTAACTACGATGATGCTGAATATCCCAAAGCACTTGAAACAGCGGGAATCACTCAAGCTCAGCTTCAAGGGGGCTCCATGGCACCAGATGAAAACTTTGTCGGATACACTCCACAATATTCTATGGCCGTATGGACCGGTTACAAAAACAGGCTCCAGCCTGTCTATGGTGAAAATATGTATATCGCGGCTAAGGTTTTCAAAGCCATGATGACCGATTTGTATCCTGATCCCACATCTGTAGCAGACTGGCAAATGCCAAGTGATGTCGTAAAACAAGGTTCTGACCTTAGTGTAACAGGAAATTAATTTATGAAAATCGAGAAAATCGTTAGTGAAATTGCTCAGGAAAATGCTTATATCCTGAGCAATTCTGCTTTTAGTTTACTTATTGATCCTGGAAGCCAACCAGAAAAAATTATTGCAAAACTCCAAGAAATTGGAAAACCTTTAAATGCTATCCTCCTGACTCATGCCCATTTTGACCATATTATGGGACTTGATACCCTCAAGCAAGCCTATCCTAACGCTCAAGTTTATCTACATGAAAATGAAAAAGAGTGGCTCAAAAAACCCGAGCTTAATGCTTCAGCTTTAATGTTGCCTTTTCCTGTCACTTGTAAGACTAATATAGATGAATATTATGTCTGTAATACACCTTATAATTTCTCTGGACTAAAATTCCACGTGCGCTACACACCCGGACATTCTACCGGAGGAATCAGTCTAGTTTTCGAAGAAGAAGGTCTTGTTTTTACCGGTGATGCACTTTTTGCTGGTGCGATTGGAAGAACAGACCTTCCTACCGGAAATCATGCGCAATTACTACAGTCCGTTGAGGCAGAACTTTTTAGCCTTCCCGACGATTATACGGTTTATCCAGGGCACGGACCAAGAACAACGATTGGGAAAGAAAAGATTTATAATCCATTTTTCTAATATAAAAAGCCTCCGTGGGCTTTTTATATTCGGCTTAGCAGACTTCCAGCAATTTTCCTCAAAAAAAAAAACCATCTCTATTAGTTTAGAGATGGTTTTTTATTATACAGACAATGTTTGGCCAGGATAGATGTTTCCTGTAATACCATTCATTGCGGCAAGCTCGTCTGCTGTTCTTCCGTAAACAGAGGCAATGGATGTTAATGTATCACCTGATTGGACAGTGTAAGAGCTAGAAACGGCGCTTGTGGCTATCGTTGAAGCACTTGTAGTTGAAGTTGTTGTCGTTGCACTAGTCCCAGCTGTTGGAATCTGGAGAACTTGACCTTGCATGATGTGATCTGTGGCTGAGAGACCATTTTGTGAAAGAAGCGCATCCATTGACACACCGTAGTGTGCTGCAATATCATAGACGGTATCACCTTCTTGAACAGTATAAGCTTGTGTACCATATGAACTTGTGTCTGTAGAAGTTGTGGTTGTCACATAGCTTGTTGTTGAAGTTGTTGCCACTTCTCCTCCACCATCATAAGCTGTTAAACCATATTGCGCGATAACTGCATTTAATTTTGAAGCATAATTTGGATCTGTGGCATAGCGTCCTTGTAACCAAGCCGTTGCGTCTTGATAAGAGCTTGTGTTTTCACGCCAAACACCTGAATACAAGAAGGAACCACGTAATAAACGTGCTTGTGCAGCACAAGCCTCTGCAACTGAAGCATAAGCTTGGAATGGCTCCACAACATTATGCATTTGCCCATCAAGAAATTCTTGTGTAGGCAAATAAACGGGGTTTCCTGAAGTATATTTCACACCAAAAATATTGTTGTAGTTCACAGCCAATGCACTTTGTCCAGCACTGCTTTCCAAAATACCTTGAGCAATCATAACAGACGGGTAAAGGCCATACTCATTTGCGACTGGAGTTGCTGCTTCAGCTAACTCTTGTACTGACATTGCTTGTGCTTTCACAGCTCCAAGACTTGTAAGGGCTACAGCTGCTGCGCCAAATAAAAATTTGTGTTTTGTATTCATCTTATAAAAACTCCATAAATAAAATATTCATTAATTCTAAGTATATACTATTTATTATCTAATGTAAAACTATATAAACCTTGATATCATATTTTTATAGCGCTCATTCGCTTTTTTTATGTAAAACTGATAAAGTAGGTTTTATAATAAGAAGCAGGATCATCAAGATAAAAGGAGAACTCTATGTCTAAAATTTATGAAAACATTACCGAACTAATTGGGCAAACACCCATTATCAAGCTTCGCAATCTTCCTGAAGACAGTGCTGAGGTTTACGTGAAACTTGAGGCATTCAATCCTGGAGGATCGGTAAAAGATCGTATCGCTCTCAATATGATTCGGCAAGCAGAGCAGGATGGTCGTTTAAAAGCAGGCGGAACCATCATAGAACCCACTTCTGGAAATACAGGAATTGGACTTGCTTTTGTTGGCGCTGCTCTAGGTTACAAGGTTGTGATTGTTATGCCTGAAACCTTCTCACTGGAACGCCGTAAATTGATTCAGGCTTATGGTGCCGAACTTATTTTAACTCCAGCTGCTGGAGGAATGAATGAAGCCATTGCTACAGCAGAACGCCTTGCAGAAGAAAAGGGCTGGTTCCTTCCCCTTCAATTTGACAACCCAGCTAATCCAGCTGCTCACGAAGCCACTACAGCTGTAGAAATACTGGATGTTTTTGGCGAAACAGGTTTAGATGCTTTTGTGGCTGGTGCAGGGACTGGTGGAACTATTTCTGGCGTTTCACATGTACTGAAAAAAGCGAACCCTAAGCTCAAAAGTTATGCTGTGGAACCTGCAAGTTCTCCTGTCTTAACAGGTGGTCAACCACAGCCACATAAGCTTCAAGGGATTGGTGTTCCATTTATCCCCAAAGCCTTGGACACTTCCTCTTATGATGAAGTCATTGATGTCCCTGTGGAAGAAGCTTTTACTACGGCTCGCGAAATTGGTTTTAGCCAAGGTTTCCTTGTAGGAATTTCAAGTGGTGCAGCAATTTGGGCTGCTCTTGAAGTTGCGAAAAAATTAGGTAAAGGAAAAAAAGTGTTGACCCTGTCTGCAGACAATGGAGAACGCTATCTCTCTACAGAACTCTATGATTTCTAATCCTTAAACTCTTCACTTAAACCACAGATAAAAAAGCTCCGACACTTCATCGGAGCTTTTATTCTTTTATCAATTCGCCACTTTAAGCATTTCTTGATAAACATTCCGAAAGATGGTAAGAAAGGCTTCAATTTCTAACATATTATTTGTATGATCCAGACTGACACGTACAGCACTGGTTGCAAGATCAGGTTTGACATGCATGGCCATAAGTGTACCGGCAGCAGCATTTTTCTTTGAAGAACATGCAGATGTTGTCGAGATGTAAATATCATGTTTTTCAAAGGCATGGACAACAACTTCTCCTCTCACTCCACGGATGCCAAACGTCAATATATTTGGCGCAAAGTCATCCATTTCCGAAAAGAGGATAACTTTTTCTTGATGAGAGAGTACTTCGAAGATGATGGCCTTCATTTGACGGATTTTTTCTACTTTATGATCAAAATCCGACAAGGCAAGACGAAGGGCCTTAGCTGTTGCGGCGATTCCTGCCACATTTTCAGTCGTCGAACGCTTGTTATTTTCCTGACCACCACCATGTAAAAGAGGGGCTAAGCGTTTCCCTGATTTAATATAAAGAAAACCAACACCACGTGGGCCGTGGAATTTGTGCGCTGAAAATGTTGCAAAGTCCACCCGTTCCAACATAAAGTCCTCAACCGCTATTTTACCAATGGCTTGGACGGCATCGATGTGGAAAGAAATAGTCGGGCGATTTTCTAAAAGCTTAGCGATTTCTTTAATTGGTTGAATAGAACCTATCTCGTTATTTACGGCCATGACAGACACCAAAATTGTATCTTCACGTATTAATGCCTCAAGTTCTGAAACCTTAACAAAGCCCCGTTCATCAACAGGTGCTTCATCAATCTCAAAGCCTTGCGTCGCCAGCCACGCTGCAGTATTTTTAACTGCGGGATGTTCTATAGCTGAGATAATGATGTGCTTACCAAATCTTTCTTTTTCATATGCCACACCTTTTAAGACCCAGTTATCGCCTTCTGTTCCACCACTGGTGAAGTAAATTTCCTCTGCATTCACATGAAGTAAATCCGCGATTTGACGACGCGAAGCATCCAAAAGGCGTGTTGCAGTTGTTCCTAAACTGTGCAAGCTCGAAGGATTCCCCATAATTTTAGTGGCTACATCTGTATATGTACGTAAAACTTCTGGATTTATAGCTGTAGTAGCTGAATTATCGAAGTAAATGATTTTAGTTTCCCCATTTCTGAATAACATTTAGTAGCTTCCTTAGCTTAACCAAGGGAAGCATTTTTTTCATCCTTACATTCTATCACTTTTTTATCACTTTTTACAGCTTGAAAATCATGAGAGGCTCAACTGTTTAGCCTCCTTTCGTTTTGCTGTAAGCCAACATGCAGGAACTCCTAATTTTGCACTCAAAGGCAATAAAAAAATACCATGGTTAACCACGGTATCAGTATTTCTACGCTAGATTATTTAACAGCGTCTTTCAAAGCTTTACCAGCTTTAAATGCAGGAACTGTAGTTGCTGCGATTTGGATAGCTGCACCAGTTTGTGGGTTGCGTCCTTCGCGAGCTGCACGTTCACGAGTTTCGAAAGTACCGAAACCGATAAGTTGAACTTTTTCTCCTTTTGCGAGGAATTCAGTTACTGATTCACCGAAAGCGTTCACTGCTTTTTCAGCATCTTTTTTAGTCAATCCAGCTTTTGCTGCAACTTCAGCAATAAGATCTTGTTTGTTAGCCATTTTAAAAATGTCCTCCATATTTTGTTTTACCTGTTCTTATTAGGCACTTTTCATTTTATCAAATGTTGTGGACCTTTGCAAGCCTAAACAGCGTTTTTCTGCGGTTTTTAGCTGATTTTAAGGTTGAATCATCAAATTAAAAGTAAAGTTTCCACTGACTAAATCAAGCTGATTCGCTTTTAAATATAAATTATCTGCTAAGGTAAGTTGTGGCAAATGCAATATGACTTGATCCTTCGTCGGCAAGACTTCTACAAAGCTTGGAAGCTTGATACTTGATTTCACGTAAGCAAGAACAGCACTTGTTGGTAAGTTCAAGGTCCCTGCCGAAACATTCTTCACCTGAAGTGCAACAGAACCATCAGTTAGAGCCAAAGGTTCAAAGTAAATATAGAGTGGAATCTTTTGACCAAAAAGTTGATAAGAGGCTTCTAAAACTGCTTGACTGTCCGATAAATAGAACTTATAACTCATGTCTGAAGTTTGAAAATCTTGCAGATAAGTATTGATAAGTTGGTTTAACTGGTCCCGACGCGTCGTTATTTTAGCGACTTCAGTGGCTTCTTTAGGCTTACTTACTTGGTCCAAATGCCCCTGATCCCGAACATTAAATACACGACTTGAAATAAATGCGAGGCTTCCAAGATTAATTGCTAATAAAGCAAGAAAGAGCCATTTCCAAATTGTTTTTTTATTTTTCATTGATCACCTGATATTCTTTAAATACTGCATCAGCCATGATTTGATAGCCAATATTGTTAGGATGGAAACTGTCTGCTGTATAAAGGAGATCGTTGGCTTGAGACTGACTTTCAGAAATCCCTTTCTCCCCACCGATTCCTTTGTAAAGCAAATCGTTAATGGCAATAAAACTCATATTTTTTTCTTCTTTTACAGTTTCTTCTGTTGCGATATTCCAATTATTAATGATCGTTTGCAGGGCTGTTATATTAGGAAAATTTATATAAAAAGGATTATAAATCCCTAAAACATAGACGTGGGCCTCAGGATTATTTTGTCGAATAGTCTCAAAGATTTTTTTCAGCTCTTTTTGATAATTGCGTGCAGGTTGTTCAAAGTCTTTTTCTTTAAGTTTTGAAAGATGAGCAGCATTATCTCGGATAACTTTCATGACATCATTACCCCCAACAGTCAAGGAAATAAAATCCGCATCTTTTATAGCAGCTTGAATTTCTCTGCCCTGCATTTTATCATAAATTTGTGTACTTGTATCCCCTGCATGACCAAAATTTTGTGGTTCAACTTTACTAAGTGTTTGGTCTTCAATCTCTTTTGCTAAAAGAGGAACAAAACCACCTTGGCCCGTTGCATCACCAACGCCTTCTGTTAATGAATCACCCAATGCCACGTAATTCAAGATTTTATGTTGCTCTTGTGCTTGTTCCTTTAAACGGTTGCCCGCTGGAGCGCTCATTAAAGAAAGCAAACAGAATACAAGTAAACTTGCTAGCAAAAAACCAGCAAGTTCAAGAAAAGTTTTCAGTTTTTTATTCATAATCAATCATTACAGCCCAAGCACCTGGTCCTGTATGAGTAGCAATGGTAGAGTTAGTATCTAGGATAGAAATTGGTTTTTCAACAAATTTTTGCAAAGCTTCCTTCGCTTTATTAGAAAAATCCAGTCCTTCGACATGTGAAATACCAATCTCACGAATTTTACGTCCAGAGCTTGCGATGTGTTCTACAGTTTCATCTAACCATTTGGTAAATGTCTTGTTTCCACGTCCTCGTGTCATTACACCTAACTCACGGTTTTTAAGTTCCATGACGATACGTACATGCAAGAGGCTTCCCACGATTCCGGTTGTACGACTGATACGTCCGCCTTTAACCAGGTTTTCGAGTGTCGAAATCCCAATAAACAGTTCTGTATTTTCACGTACGTGATTAATTCTCTCCAGGATTTCTTCTTTGCCAAGGCCTTCTTTAGCCAATCGTGCGGCTTCCACTACTTGGAATTTCAAACCTTGGTCCGTAAAATCACTGTCAAGAACGGTTACGTCACGGCCAGAAAGCATTGCCCCTTGACGCGCTGCTTGTACTGTACCGCTTAAACTTTCAGTAATATGAATGGAAATAATCGCATCCTCTTCACTGGCAATTTCTTCATATTTTTCTGCAAAGACTCCTACAGGAGGCTGGCTTGTTTTAGGCAGTGCCTTAGAAGCCTTCATTTTTTCCATAAATGAGTCCAAGGGTAAGTCTGAATCGAGGTAAGTTGTACCGTCAATAGTTACCGACAATGGAACTACAGTAATATCAAGTTCTTCTACTAATTCTGGTTCAATCGTTATTGATGAATCTGTCACAATTTTAATTGTCATATTTTCTCCAAATCAAAATAAAAAGACTTCGATTTCTTTTCTAAACAATCTATGTTAATATATATTAATATTATACCAAATGAACTGCAATTTCGCTAATCCTCTTTTTCAAATTTATAAATATTTTGATTTTAGAAAGCGAAATTATTGTGGAAAGAAGGAGATCAATGGAAAAGCCAGCTTCTCGTGCTTATCAAATTGTCGACCAGGTTTTTAATGCCATCACACATGGCATCGGAACCGGTCTTGCGATTACAGGACTTGTTTTACTCATACTTAAAGGGGTAGCCAATCATTCACCGATACAGGTTGTTGCCTTCTCAATTTATGGCGCCTCTCTTGTGCTACTTTTTCTCTTTTCAACTTTGGCACACAGCTTACACTTCACACGCGCTCAAAAAGTTTTTCAAGTCTTTGATCATAGCGGTATCTTTTTACTCATCGCAGGAACTTATACTCCTTATTGCCTCGTAACCCTAGGAAATTGGCTAGGCTGGGGCATGTTAGCACTTGTTTGGCTTTGTGCAATCTTGGGTATCGTCGTTACAGCTATCTACCTGCCACGATGGAACACCGTGCCTAGAGGTTCAACTGTCCTGTATATCGTCATGGGATGGGTCATTCTCTTTGCCATTTACCCCCTCTGGCAGCTGCTTCCTGCCTACGGCTTTTGGTTCCTAGTCGGAGGAGGCGTGATTTACTCTGTCGGTGCAATTATTTACCGTTATAAATTTCCCTTCGCTCACGTGGTCTGGCATCTTTTTGTGCTTGGTGCCGCAATGTTGATGTGGTTCTCCATCTATGGTTATGTGGGATCATAAGAAAAAACGCTATTTATAAACAGCGTTCAAGACATAGGTTTTCAACTTATTCAAAAGTAAATCATTTTCTTCCACATAGACTTGAGTCTGTGTGGTTTTTTTTGTGTCAGCAAAATGCAGAATAACTTGTATTCCTCCAGGGAACTCCCGTAAAATTCGGGAAATATGCGTATTATGGCTTGCATCTTCAAGATTCAACCAAAGTTTCCGTTCTGTCTCTTCTACTTCGATGACACGATCAGCCAGCATCTGTAAAGCATCATTTCTTTCAGAAACTTTGCCAGAGACTAAATAAAATTTTCCTTTTTCGAGATTTGCCATAAACCGCCGATAATTTTCTGGGAAAAGTGTAATGTCAAAATTTTCCTTACTGTCGGTTGTCGAGAGGAAAGCCATCGTCTCTCCAGTCTTTGTACGATGGGTACGCACAGCGAGCAACTCAACTAAAACAGTCGCTCGCTTATTTTTTTGCAAATCAGTCAGTGCTGTAAAATTTGTTTTCAGCTTAAGCGCTAAAGCTTGCAAGGGGTGTGGCGTAATACCCACACCTAAAAACTGCTTTTCAAATTCGTATTTTTCGGATTGCAGATAATCCTCTGCATCTTGAAAAGAGAACTTTAAGGACGATGCACCAAAGAGATCCAGTTGGATATTCTGACTATAATCAATCAGGGTTGATAAGTTTTGAGCCAGCTTCCCTCTGTTCATATCTTGATCATCAAAAGCTCCAATCTGCACAAGAGGAAGCAAATAATCTTCTCTCTGGAAATTTTGTGGTAACCTTTTTACCAAATCTGCTAAATCACTAAAGGGCCTATGTTCAACAATCCAGAATGCCATATCTCTTGGAATGGTCCGTACATTTGCTAAACCTAAAGCAATTTTCCCATTTTCTACTCTGTCATGATAGGGCATCCGATTGATGAAAGGATGCTCCATTTGAAAATCATTATCCAAAGCGTCTTGAATCATACGCTCTCTTTTACGGTCGCGCAGTTGTACCTCATAAAATTCATCGGGATAATGCGCTTTGAAGTAAGCAATTTGAAAAGCTAAAGCAGCATAAGCATAGGCATGAGAACGATTAAAACCATAATTAGCAAAACGTTCAATCAGGCGATATATCTCCATAGCTTGTGTTTCAGTATGCCCCAACTTTAAGCTCCCCGCTAAAAATTCAGCTTGGAGTTCTTCAAACTCTTTTCCTTTTTTCTTTGAGATTGCACGGCGGAGCAAGTCCGCCTTACCCAAAGAAAAGCCGGCAAAGCGTTGCGCCACTTGCATGATTTGTTCCTGATAAATCATAATGCCGTAGGTCGGTGCTAATATTTCGGTCAGTGTATCGTCAATGACTTCTACTTTTTCCTGTCCATGCCGTCGGGCAACAAATTGTGGAATAAACTGTGAGGGTCCTGGACGAAAAATAGAAGTCGCATCAACAATATCCTCAAACTTTGTTGGAGCTAAATTACGCAAGAAGCGTCTCATCTGTGGATTCTCAAATTGAAAAATGCCCAGAGTATTTCCTGCACGGAAAAGTGCTAAGGTTTTTTCATCTTCTAAATCTATGTGCAAAGGATCTATATGAACATTTTTTCTCTTTTGTACTAATTCCCGTAAGCGCTCAATGATCGTTAAATTTCGTAAACCCAAAAAGTCGATTTTCAAAAGACCAATTGCTTCGACATCCGGTGCCTCATACTGTGTCAATGCCAAATCATCGGATGGTTTAAGGGGCACATAATTAACCAAGGATTCTTGACTCAAAACCACACCAGAAGCATGTGTTGATGTCTGACGCGGCAAACCTTCAATCCGAGTAGCTATCTCATACACCTTCTGCAATCGACTGTCACGTAAAATTTCAGCCTTAAGCTTAGGGTTTTCTTCGTATTCATCACGAAGGGAACCAAAACGTTGTCCCAGCATCCGTGTAAGAGAAGAAAGTTCAGCTTCGTTCATCCCAAAAGCCTTCCCTACATCACGTAAAGCTTGTCGTTTACCTAAGGTCGAGAAAGTCACAATCTGCGCCACATGGTCGCTGCCATAGCGCCGTTTCATATAGGCAAGCAACTCAGAACGTTTGGTATCGGGCATATCAATGTCAATATCGGGCATTGCCACACGCTCAGGATTAAGGAAACGTTCAAAGAAGAGATTATTTGCTACTGGATCAACATGAGTAATCCCTAGCGTATAAGCCACCAATGAACCAGCGGCAGAACCACGCCCCATGCCACAGTAGATGTCATTTTCACTTGCATAGCGTAATAAGTCCGCAACGATAAGGAAATAGTCATCAAAGCCCATCTGATGAATGACCGAAAGTTCATGTTCAAGGCGTGCACGATAGTCTTCTCCTGCAGGCAGATTGACTTCTGCTCTTTCGCGGAGGAGCTCTGCAGCATCTCTTTGTTTATCAAACTGAGGCAAGCCTAACTTTCCACTAAAGTCATATGAAATATTTGCAACTAAGTGTTCGAGATTATCCAAGGCTTGAGGATAATTCTTAGCATATAATTTTTCATAAATTTCTGGTCGCTGCAAAAGTTGGTCATTTGACAAAGTCAACTCTTGATTGTAAGGCATTAAATCACGAATCGCATGTAGAACTTCAAGGCTTTCATTATCGGCCTGTGACAAGTAGCGCACAGACTGAAAGGGAAGGTAGGGGAACTGATGCGAAGTGCCTTCAGCACCAGTAGGCGAGATGCCAACATATACTTCTGCCTGAATCTGTGAAAGGGCAGAGAGATTCGCATAAGACTCAGGTACCACTAAAACGACGTTATTTAAGAAACTCCCAATATCAGAAAAACGGTGGCGCCCGTAATTATGACTGGAAGAGATTTTTAAAAGATTTTTATAACCCTCAGTATTTTTAGCAATAAAACTAAAGGATACAGGTAAACTTTCCAGCTCAAAAACAAGCTCAATTCCAATAATGGGCTGTATGTTTCTCTTTTGCGCTTCAATCGCAAAGTGATAAGCACCGTGTAGATTCCCAACATCACAAATGCCGAGCTGTTTATAGCCCATTTTTTCTGCCATATTCAGATAATCATCTACTCGGACAACACTGTCTAAAAAACTGTACTCTGTTTTGGTGTTGAGTTGTGCAAACATTTGACCCCTTTCTCCCTTGTTTTTAAACTTTTTTAGCATAATTCTTGAATTTTAGCTCTAATAGTATTATACTTTATTTTGAAGAAAAATCGAAAGAAGAATCATTATGAAAGTACTTGTAACTCTTTTCTGGTCAGCCGTTATCGGTGAAGTTGTAGGTTACATCATGACCGCACTCGCTGGGGTTGCTGACAAACCGTTTAGCACTTTGGTTGTCTCACTGGTATTTGGACTTTTTGTTTTACTCATTAGTGAAGTCGGAGTTGTGGAACCAAAGCATTAATCTCTCTTTCAAAGACAGATCAAAAAAAGCAGGTTTTTAATCTGCTTTTTTTGTAGCATGATAATCCTTTTCTTGCTGTTCCCAATACTCTTGATCTTCCTCGCTAATTTCTCTTAAAACACGTGCCGGATTTCCCACAGCAATGACATTCGCGGGCAAATCTTTCGTGACCACTGCTCCTGAACCTACAATCGTTCCCTCACCGATGCTCACACCAGGATTCACAATAACCCCTGCACCGAGCCATACACGATTGCCAATAGTGATCGGTTTTGCGTATTCAAGTCCCCGAATACGTACCGCTGCATCGATAGGATGCAATGGTGTAATCAGGCTTACGCGAGGCCCAAACATCACATCGTCTCCAATAGTGATTGGTGCAACATCCAAAAAAATACAATCAACATTGGCATAAAAATTTTCACCAATGTGTGTGTTAAAACCATAATCAACTTGAAGTGGGGGATTCACATAAATAGATTTTCCTGTACTTCCAAACAATTGCTTTTCTAAAGCAACAATTGCTTTTTTATCCATTAGGTTGGTTTGATTTATCTTTTGGGCAAGTACTCTTCCTGGTTGTGGATCATACTCTTTTTCGATCTTAGAGGCGCTGTAAAGTTGGCCTGAAATCATACGTTGATACTCTGACATGGTTTCTCCTCTCCATATTGCATCCAGTATATCAAATTATAAGAGGAAACAATATTAAAAAGTAAACGCTAAAAAAATCCCCAACTTAAGTAGGGATTTTTATTTTTACATGTTTTCCACCGCAGCTTTAACAAAGGCTTGATAAAGCTCTTCTGGACGGTTTGGACGTGATTGTAATTCTGGGTGATATTGGCAAGCAACAAAGAATTTCTTATCTGTCAACTCAACGATTTCAACCAAACGGTTGTCTGGGGAAACACCAGAGAATGTAAAGCCTGCAGCTTCAAATTGTTCGCGGTATTTATTGTTAAATTCGTAGCGGTGACGGTGACGATGTTGAACGACATCCGCATCGTTATAAGCCGCACGTGCTTTAGTGTTTGCTTTTAGTTTTGATGGGTAGAGTCCTAAACGCAAGGTTCCTCCCATGTCTTCAACATCAACTTGGTCACGCATGATATCGATAATTGGATATGGTGTTTCTGGGTTTAATTCGTAAGAATGTGCCCCTTCCATCCCTAAAACATTGCGTGCAAATTCCACGCACGTCATTTGCATACCAAGACAGATGCCCAACATTGGCACATCATTTTCACGTGCATAACGGAT
Organism: Lactococcus garvieae subsp. garvieae; assembly: GCF_029024465.1. NCBI lineage: Bacteria > Bacillati > Bacillota > Bacilli > Lactobacillales > Streptococcaceae > Lactococcus > Lactococcus garvieae. Next base: position 357,509 of record NZ_CP118950.1, on the reverse strand, counting down.
AGCCGAAATTTTACCTTCTGAACCACGTTCCCCGAACCCACCAGGAACGATAATCCCATGTGCGCCTTTCAAACGTGCAGCAGCATTGCTATCGTCCAAGTCATTCGCATTTACCCAGTCCAATTCGATATCGCTGTCTGCTGGATATCCGGCATGTTTCAATGCTTCTGTCACTGAGATATATGCATCAGGTAATTCTACGTATTTCCCAACCAAGGCAATTTTGACTTTTTTCTTAAGGTTCATCACATGGTCAACCATTGCTGCCCATTCTGTCATATCAGCGGCAGGTGCATCAAGTTTCAAGTGATCACAAACGATTTGATCCATGTTTTGCTCTTGCAAGTTTAACGGAATTTGGTAAAGATGCTCCACATCGAGAGACTGGATAACTGCTTCAGGATCAACGTCACAGTACATGGCTACTTTATCACGCATTTCGCGTGTGATCGGAACTTCTGTACGAAGCACCAACATATTCGCTTGGATACCATATTCACGCAATGTTTTTGTTGCATTTTGTGCAATTTTTGTTTTCAACTCACCCGCTGCACGCAAGTGGAGGATTGGCACAGTGTGAATATACATCACATTATCTGAACCAACTTCTGCTTTCATTTGACGTAGAGCTTCGATGAAGGGAAGGGATTCCATATCACCTACTGTACCACCAACCTCAGTGATGATAACATCCGCATCAGTCATTGTTGCTGCACGCTTAATTTTTTCTTTTAATGTATCCGTAACGTGAGGTACCATTTGAACTGTCGCTCCAAGGTACTCCCCTTTACGCTCTTTACGTAAAATTTCAGAGTAAACTTTACCTGAAGTTACATTTGAGTATTTATTAAGATTGATATCAATAAAACGCTCGTAGTGCCCAAGGTCAAGGTCTGTTTCAGCACCATCGTCTGTAACAAAAACTTCACCGTGTTGATAAGGGCTCATTGTCCCTGGGTCAATATTAAGGTATGGATCAAATTTTTGTACAGTTACTTTAAGGCCACGGTTTTTGAGCAAACGTCCCAAAGACGCTGCAACAATACCCTTACCCATTGATGATGTACCACCACCTGTGACGAAAATATACTTAGTTGCCAATGTGAAATCTCCTCTGTTTTCTATATTAAGCCTGGGAAAATATGATGGAAAAATAATTTTTTTATTTTTCCTAATGAGGCGCTTAGGCAAAGCTCCATAGAGCTTGCCGTCTAGCATCAGTGGTTTTAGCCGCAAATGCCAGTAGCGAAACAAAAAAATAAGCTCCCTTTTGTAAGGGAGCTTCTGACTTTACCGCAAAAAGCGGTGCCCGAATATTATTCTATATGATTTTGATTTTTTTGTCAAGGTCCTAGATTTTATCTGGAGTAAAAAAGAGGATAAGAACATCTATCCTCCTTTTAGAAATTAGTGAATATCAGTAGGACTCGCGAGCAACTGGTTTCTCTCTGAGGTCATCTACTTCGACTTTAAATGTCATCTGCACCTCCCTCTTTAATGTTACATTCATTTTCTCACACTTTGGCCTTATTCCCAACTGATATGCAAAATTTCCAGTGAGGCACTTATCCAGACTTTTACTTACTCATAACGTGCACGTTCCCCACCAATAAGCTTAGGACGTGATTTGAGCGCTGTGACATGAGCTCCGCCAAGTTCTTTCAAGACAGGCCGTACAGGAATTTGGACATGCTTTATATGCATGCCAATAGACGTATCCCCAATATCCAACCCAGCATAAGCCGTAAGATGTTCAACCTCAACCGGGGCCTTAAAAAGCTTATAAGCTGCCACTTGTCCACTGCCTCCTGCATGGAGTTGTGGCACAACGGAAACGATTTCCAAATCTTTTTTGTCCGCCAATTCTTGCTCTACAAGTAAGGCACGGTTTAGGTGTTCACAAGCTTGGACAGCTAAATAAATCTCTCGCGCCTTGAGTGCCTCGTAAATCGTTCCGACAATGACTTCGCCGATCTCTGCTGAGGAGTTTTTGCCAATTGTACCGCCATTGACTTCAGAACTGGATAGACCCAATACAAAAATCTGTCCAGCTTTTATTTCAGTTTTTTCAATAACATCTTCAATAATTGTTTTTGTTTCTTCTTTAATTTGTTTTAAGTCCATGAAGAGCACCTGATTTCTTAAGAATTTCTGTAAGAAGTAAAGCAACGACAAAACCGACACTGGTTTGCACGGCATTGATTGCCATGTCCGGTAAGGCCACTGCTAAGCTTCCAACAATAAACATATCTGCTACAAAATAACCGCCGACCATAACCAAAGTAGCCAACACGTAATTGAGCGCTTTATTTTTTGTTACGACACCTAAATACCCTTGGAGTCCATGAATGACTAAAGTGAAGAACATGTATGCTGCATATCCCGCAATAAAATCATTAAGAAATCCTGCTAGGGCACCAACAATTAGGCCTTCGCGTTTTCCAAGAAGCATCGCTGTCGTAAAAATCCCCGCATCAAGCAAGGTAAAATAACCGCCAGGAATAGGTATTTTTGTGAAATAGCCCAAGACAAATGTCAAGGCAGCTAGAAGAGCCAATAGAGTTAATTTTTTTGTTGAATACTTCATTGTCCCTGCTTTCTTTTACTTTTCAAGGTTTGCTCGAATTCTACCCCATAGCGCTTGTCAGCAGACTTTGGTGTATTTTTTATTGATTTAACCACAAAGTCAACAGCTTCTCGTGTTGCTGCGGCTAAAGTTTTGCCATTGATCAGCTCTGCAGATAAAACAGAGCCGAAGATGTCTCCTGTACCATGATAAGCGCCTGGTAATTTTTCTGCCAAAACATAATCAATCTGTCCAGTACTTCTTGCAGCAGCGGCTCCAATATATTTTTCATCGAGCATAACACCCGTCAAAACAACATTTTTAGCCCCACGTGCTTGTAATTTTTCAATGAGCATCTCAATGAATGCTTCTGACTGCACACCTTCTTGGTAAGGAGTTCCTGTTAAGAGGCATGCTTCTGTGATATTGGGCAAAAGAACATCTGCATAAGGCAAAAGCTCACCCATTTTTTCTACAAAGTGCATATCGAAAACACTATAGAGCTCCCCATGATCAGCCATCACTGGATCAATGATGGCCAGATTCTCCGTATCTTTATAGATGTCAATCAAGTCTTTGAGCACGTCAATTTGTTCCGCAGAGGCCATAAAACCACTGTAAATCCCATCCATATGGAGCTTTAATTCTTGCCAAGCTTGAATAATGTTGCGCATTTCATCTGTAAGATCAAGATAAGTAAAGTTGGTAAAACCACCTGTGTGTGTGGATAAAAGCGCTGTTGGCAATAGGCGACACTCAATGCCATAAGCACTAATAATGGGAAGCGCCACTGTTGAGGAACAACGACCAACGCAAGAAATGTCATGTACAGCAACAATATTTTTAGTCAAGATAAATTACCTCCTTGAGATAGAGCCCTTCTGGGGCAGCAGTCGGACCTGCTAGGTCACGATTTTTACTTTCTAAAATCTTTTTAATTTGTGAAACAGGCATCCGGCCATTTCCTATTTTGATCATAGTCCCCATCATATTACGAACTTGTTTATAAAGAAAACCGTTGCCCCGAAAAATAAATTTATAATTTTCATCATCAAGTTTCACGAGCTCAGCTTGAGTAATCGTTCGCACCTTATCTTCAACTGTAGCACCAGATGCTGTAAAACCAGTAAAATCATGCGTTCCAACCAAATCCGCTAGAGCTTGTCGCATCAGATCCTCATCAAGTTTATAACGAAAATGTGCACGATACATGCGGTAAAAAGGGCTCCGAACTTTACTGTTTTCTAAAAAATACTCATAAATTTTTTCATGCTTGTTAAAGCGGACATGAAAATCCTCTTCAACTTGTATGACTTCGTGGAAGGCAATATCTGATGGGGTTTGCGTGTCCAAAGCAAAGCGTAAATGTTCCTCATCTCGCTGCCCTTGCAAGTCGAAATGAATACGTTGAGCATGCGCATGAACCCCCGAATCCGTACGTCCTGAGCCATGCAAAATCACGGTCTGGTAAGAATTTAATTTTGTCAAAACTTTTTCAATCTCTTCTTGCACCGTCCGTTGATTATTTTGGGTTTGAAAACCTGCAAAATTTGTGCCATCATAAGCAATCGTTGCCATATATCTAGTCATGTTTATATTATAGCAAAATCAAGTATATATTTGTCTAACCTAATTTAGAGTTCCCCCTTATACCGCAGAATTCCTGCTCTTTTTTGGACATCCTTTCATGCGCTCCATCTTGAATTGTTTAGGCCAGAAGCTCTTTCACACAAAAAGGTCCTCTGTCTCTATATAGGCCAAAAATGCCCCATAAGTTTTGAGTCCCTCCCAATGAAACTTTTTCTAAGAAAGCCATATGTTCTCATCATTGCCCTCATCAAAACTATACCAATGTAAAGTATTGTCTGAAAAAGACTGGCCTCTACTTCTTGCTTTGCGTTCTTTGCTCACTTTTGAATAGATATTTTCTAGATTCGTATCAAAACGTGCTGCAAGTTCACGGGCTGTTCCACAATCTAAAAATGATTCTCCTCTATAAACCGCATATAACTTTTTCATCGTCTTCCTCCTTAATCCTTTTGATGCAAGTTGGCAAGCATTTTTTCTCTTTGCATCTTGCGCCGCATTCTGCGTTTCTCCTTACTTTCATGCTTTCTTCGCTCTATTTCTCGCTTTAGCAGTTCCTGCTCAAAGTCTAACTCTTCCTGCTTGCTTTTTAATCTTTTAGCTTTTTCTTCAGCTTGAGAAACTTTCTTCTGAACTATCGACATATCTTCTTCCTTTCTCTACAGTTTTCTTTCAATTCACATCTTTTATAGAATTTTTGTCTACCTCAGCTTGACTTATGTATACTAATAAGCTACAATGAATGAAGAAAGAAAAACCTATTGACTGGTGTGGCTGTCTTCACTCACACCTACCTTATAGGATTTCTTTATGAAAGTTGTGAATCTTCTTTACAAGAACGATTATAGCATATTGGTATAAATTGTCAAGCGATATGTGCACCAATATGCTACAAATGTGTAAAGCTATTCTGAAAGGGTGATAAATTTGGATTTATACGAAAAAATAAAAGAGCTGGCTGCCCAAAAGCATGTGTCCATCAGACAAATTGAAGAACATCTGGGCTATGGTAATGGAACAATACGCCGCTGGAGTAAACAAACACCCGGTGTTGATAAAGTAAGAGCAGTCGCCAAATACTTTAATGTTAGTATTGATTACCTCCTGGGTCATGAAGAAAAAAGTAGCCACCAAGAACCTATCGATCTTGCGACTTTAGTAGACGAGAGTAAGGTCGATTGGGACGAATGGGTGTCTTTTGATGGTAAACCGCTTACTGATGAAGTAAAAACGGCATTAAAACTTATTTTAGGTAAACGTCTTGAAGACTAAGTGGGGGCTCTATGAACGAACAGGAATTAATAGAGCGTATCATTCTTGAGATAGAAAAATATGGAATTGAAGTTATCGGGGACAACTATTTTCCATTGGACGCTGTCACACATAACAGAAAAAAGATTACTATTTTTAATCCCAAAACGGTTAAGGCTTTTAAATTATGTCATGAGTTAATGCACATTAAGAATAATGATCGCTACCGTCTTGGAGAGTGTGATACAACCAGCCCACAGGAGAAACGGACAAATAAAGAGGCCATACTCTTCCTCTGGGATATCTTTGTGTCCGAAGGCGGGAATTTTGAACTCTTCCAAAAATTTATCGAAATCTCTGGTTGTCCGTGTGACACTTCTTTTGCTCTGCTCTGTAAAGCGAACGAGGAAGTGATACACGCATTAAATAAATCAGACAGGCCAACAAAAGATTTTAGCACGATGTCGCTCAAAGAATGTGTGATTGACTATATTTCACATTTTGATGTTGTAGAGCAAATCAACACATATCACTTTCTTGAAGCCTATAATTTGCCTTATGAGGATTATGATGCTGCTGTCGAAATTTTTAAAAAAATTTTAAAGTTTGATTATGCAAGCTAACTTCGAGCTCCTACTGAAGGCGCATTTTCCATATATAATATAATATAAAATAAAGCACTTCACATGAAGTGCTTTATTTTTTGAACAAAAAATGCCCCGCCACGAAGGCGGAGCGAGGTTTGGCACCATGATCCGAGGGGGATTCGAACCCTCGACCGTTCGCTTAGAAGGCGAATGCTCTATCCAGCTGAGCTATCGGACCAAAATAAACAAGTAGATTTTTACACTACTTGTCTAGTCTATCATATTTTTCTAATTGAAGCAATTATTGTCCTGTATAAGGATCAACATAGAGGCTTGTACCATCTGCACTTGCACCACCTCCCACTCCTGGGTCAGTCGTTCCATAAGCTGTACTATCGTCTACAGAAGCCCCGTAAGGATCTTGGGTGGTTGTATCAGTCTGACTTGCCTCAGAGGTTTTCGTTTTATCCGATGAGGTTGGCTTATCACTTGTCGCCGCACTTCCATCTGTCGCGACATAGGTAGCAGAGTTGCTGCTGTCGAGATTTACAAAAGAACCATCGACATCAATACCATAAACGGTTGACTTGCCATTTTCTGTCACTGTTGCTGAAGGCATGAAATAAGCATCAGGTGTACTCCCTGTTAATGTTTCGTAAGTAATCAAATTATTACTTAAACTATTGCCTGTCTCTTTTTTCAAAGAGTTACGTAAAGCGTTTTGAACTGCTAAAGTCGTATTTGTAGACAATAGCTGATAAGATCCACCATCTCCTGGATTCATATAATCAATCCCTTGATATTGAATCGAAACGACTTTATTAAAACAATCTTTATAACCTAATAAAGAAGTTAAAGTTGAGCCATTGATTGGAATATTTGTTTTGATGTCTTCACTGATATCGTCCAAGAATTTTTGATATTGAGTGATATTGTTCAATGCCAAGAGCTTCGTCACAACTGCTGAAATAACTTCACGCTGGTGTGCTGCACGCCCATAGTCTCCATTGGGTAAATGATGGCGATCACGCGCATAAACAAGTGCCTGATCTCCGTCAATATGTTGCTTACCTGGTGGAACTTTCGCTTTATATGCGGGTTCTGTATCAGAGATATAGAGAGTTTGTCCGGTTGTATTGTCAATATCGATACCACCTACATCATTGACCAAGTTGACAAGGCCATCAAAGTTAATCATGAGGAAGTTATCAACATTAATACCAGCCTGTTCTCCGATTGTCTTCATGGCATATTGGACACCTGTTTTCAGCCCTCCTGCATTATACCCCATCGGATATGCTGCATTCATCTTCTGTGTGGAAACTGTATTCCCCTTATTATCCAAAATATTTGACATGACATCTCGCTCAAGAGAAACCATCGTTGTTGTATTCGTTTTGGGATTAAGGGTCATAACGATCTGTGAGTCAGAGTTCCCATCCCAGCTGGTTGCCCCTCCGCGGTCAGCTCCGCCAGTATCGACACCCATGAGTAAAATTGTTAATGGCTCAGTCGCTTTGATAATTTTTCCCGCATCTGTGCTACCAACTTCCGCATAGGTTTTCGAAAATGCTTTTGTTGTGCTATTTAAAACTGTCGAAACATAGACAGTGGCTGCTCCAGCCGTTAAGGCGATGATCCCAACGATCATTAACAGCGATTTTTTCCAAAGTTTCATAGTAAAATTATATCAAATTTCTGCAAATAAACAACAAGAAATGAAAAAAACGATCAGAGAGACTTTTTTTCCCTCTCTGATCGCTCTTGTTTAACTTAGAAAAACTTGACCATTTGATACACATCTATCAGTTGTCCGTGTTCATCGCGTGCTCCATATTTTTGGATTGTTTCCAGCTCAAAACCAAACTTTTCATATAAATGGACAGCTGCTTTGTTGCGTTTTTGAACAGTTAATTCAAGTCGCTTTATCACATCCATTTCCTCAATCCATTCCAGGGCATCCTCAAATAAAAAAGAAGCAATACCATACCCTTGAAATTGTGAACTTACAGCAATAAAAATATCCCCAATATGACGTATGCGATAGTGAAAATCTGCCGTAATATGTAGGACTCCAGCGATTTCTTGCCCAATGAAGGCTAGAAAATATGCGTTATTGTCTTTCGTAAGAATCTGTGCCAAGTAATCTTGCATTTGCGTGGGAGACATAAGAATCCCCGCCTCGTCTAAAGTCAAAAAATGACTCTCTTTTCCTACCTGATTAAGAAAAGTAATGAGCTTTATACTGTCTTCAGGCCGTGCTTCACGAATCAGTAACTCTGTGCTCATAATTCTCCTAATAATGCTTCATAGCGTTGCCCATGGGGAAGAAGTTCAAGAACACGTTCAGCATCTGTTGCGAAGCCGTCCGCGTATTTATCAAATTTAACTTCTAAGTATGCCTCAGGTAAACTTTCTCCCAGGAGCTCGCCCCATTCAATAACAGAAACGCCTTCACCAAAAAGATAATCGTCAAGGTCAAAGCTGTCAGGATCATCTCCCGCACGGTAAACATCCATATGATATAAAGGAAGCTTTCCTTCCTCATATTCTCGCACAATGGTGTAAGTAGGGCTCTTAATCATCTGCGAAATTCCTAAGCCCACAGCTAACCCCTTCACAAAGGTTGTTTTACCTGCACCAAGCTCTCCTGTCAAAACAATAATATCTTGTGCCTGAAGAAGGCCACCTAAATGCTCTGCAAATGTAAGCATCTTTTCTTCATTAACTTTTAATTTCATAGCCTTATTATAGCACAACTCACCACATGAAATTCAGTAATTAAGCCCCGACAAGCGGAAAGGATTATTTTTTGCTAAGGCCATGTGTGATTCTAGAAAAAACTAAAGGCAGCTTGCATTTAGCCGTTCACGACTTGCCTGTTTCACGATGTGCGTCTTGGAACAAAAAAAGATTCCTTACGAATCTTTTTCTTTTATAGTTTTACACCAATTTCTTCTTTGACTACGTCAACAATCGTATCAACAACTTCATTTACTTCTTCATCTGTTGGTGCTTCAGCCATAACGCGGAGAAGTGGCTCTGTTCCACTTGGGCGGACAAGAATGCGGCCTTTACCGTTCATTTTTTCTTCCATGTCCGTAATGACTTTACGAATAGCTGGAATATCCATTGCACCTTCTTTAGCAGCGTTATTTGCTACACGAACATTGACAAGTTTTTGAGGATAAATTGTAACTTCGGCTGCGAGTTCTGATAATTTTTTACCTGTTTCACGCATGACTTTTACAAGTTGGATCGCTGAGAGTTGTCCGTCACCAGTTGTATTGTAGTCTAAGAAGACCATATGACCTGACTGCTCTCCCCCAAAATTGTAATTGTTTTTACGCATTTCTTCCACAACATAGCGGTCACCTACGGCTGTTACAACAGAGTTCATACCAGCTTCTTCCAATGCCAAATGGAAACCAAGATTAGACATAACAGTTGTAACTACGGTGTCTTTTGCCAATTTCCCTTGCTCAAGGAGATACTTCCCAACGATGAACATAATTCTATCACCATCAACGATATTACCATTTTCATCTACTGCGATAAGACGATCCGCATCACCATCAAAGGCCAAACCAATGTCACTTCCAGTTTCAACAACCGTATCTGCCATTTTCTCTGGATGTGTTGAACCAACACCATCATTAATATTAAGGCCATTTGGATTTTCACCAATCACTGTGAGTTCGGCGTTTAAATCAGCAAATACAGCACGCGCAGATGTATATGCAGCACCATTAGCTGTATCGAGTACAATTTTGTAACCTTCAAAATCGCCTTCAGCCGTTGTTTTCAAAAATGCTTGATATTTACGTACAGCTTCATTATAATCGTGTAAAATTCCCAAACCTTCAGCAGAAGGACGTGGTAATTTATCTTCCTCGGCATCAATCAAAGCTTCGATTTCTAACTCTTTCTCATCATCAAGTTTAAAACCATCTGCTCCAAAGAATTTAATTCCGTTATCCAAGGCTGGATTGTGGCTGGCAGAAATCATTACTCCCGCCGAAGCTTCTTCTTTACGGACCAAATAAGCCACACCTGGTGTAGCAATAACCCCCAAGTCATAAACTTCAATCCCTACGGATAACAGACCTGAGATAAGGCTTGTTGAAAGCATTTGGCCCGAAATACGTGGGTCACGCGCTACATATACTTTTGGTGTTCCGATTTCATGTTGGCTAAGGACATAGCCACCGAAGCGTCCAAGCTTAAAGGCCATCTCTGGCGTTAACTCTACATTAGCTTCTCCACGAACACCATCTGTTCCAAAATATTTACCCATTTTATTTTTCTCTTCTCTTTTCTTTTTTTACTTATTTATTTTTTTACCGGAGTCATTGTTACTTCTAGTTGACTAGGTTTCACACTTGCTCCATCTGCCTGTACATCGACATTTACGGTCTCTTTTTCCGTAATATTAGATATATTTACAGTCGCATCAACACTCTCAATCTTATCTAGAGCACTCTGTTCACCTGAAATGGTGACGGTCTTCTGAGAGAGTGATGTCTTCATGTCTGAAAGACTTTGGTCAAGTGTCCCCGTTTTCTTTACATTAACTGGGACTGTTTTTGACGGCTTTTCCACACTTACTTTCATTTGTACTGTCGCCGGGCTGATTTGTGCAGGGAGTAATTTTCCGTCAGCATCAACTGCATGCAAGGTCACCGTACCAGAGTAATCATCATTCAAATATGCATCACTTGGCAAGGCCGCTTGGATGGCATGAATTTGTTTAATACTTGTTTCTCCTGCTGTTACTTTAACTTTTTCTTGACTCAGCTTGATGTCGTTAACTTTGAAACCATCTGGGAGCTGTGCTTGTTCAATCAAAGGTGTAACATTAAACTCGGCACTGGCTTTCTTTTCTAAGCGAACAGTCAAGGTTGTAGGTTCAATTTGTGCATTTATACCATTCGGAAGCTGTTGGATACGTACAGGCATCGTCACAGTTCCTTCTTTTGCATTGGACAAATCGACCACAAGATAAAAGTTACGCGAATCCGGGTTTTCTTCTGTATTAATCTGAACACGGTTGTAACTTGTCAGGTAAACATTGGCAGTATTGTTATAACCACTGGCAAAATACTCATCTGAATTATACTTGATTTCAATTGGTACATTAGAAATAGTCGTCGTGTAAACTTCTCCAGTTGTTGAGCTTCCTTGATTTCTCAATGCAGCAGAGCTTGCATTAAAAAATAAAATTACTGCAAAGAAAACGGAAGCTAAGATTGTAAAAAGTTTTGAAGCGAAAAAATTATTTCTCATTATTTTTTGCCTCCTGTTTCTTCTGGTCCCAAAATAGCGATAAGTTTTTCATGGAACACTTCTTTTGAAATATCCGCATACAACTCACCATTATAAGCGATAGATATTCCTCCTGTTTCTTCCGAAACAACAAGAACTAAAGCATCTGAAGCTTCTGATAAGCCAATAGCGGCACGATGTCGCGTTCCAAACTCTTTAGATATTCCAGTTTTCTCAGTTAAAGGAAGGTAAGCACTGGTAACAGCAATTTTATCATCTTGAATAATCACTGCCCCATCATGTAAAGGTGTGTTCGGAATAAAGATGTTGATGATCAACTCACTGGAAATATCTGCATCTAACCTTATCCCTGTTGAAGCATACTCACTCAGAGTTTGTGTTCGCTCAATGGCAATGAGTGCTCCAATTTTACGCTCAGACATATAAGCAAAAGACTTTTCATATGCCTCAATATAGCTATTGATGGACCGGTTACGCCCGCCGGATAAACGATTGGTCGTCCGACCTAACCCTTCCAAAGCTCTACGTATTTCTGGTTGAAAGATAATCACACCGGCTATTGCACCATAGGTAATCACTTGATTGAGTAGCCATTCTAAAGTGGTCAAACCGATCAAACCAGCAACTATTCTTATGAGCACAAAAATAATGACACCACGTACTAAGCTAACCAGTTTTGTACCTTGTACAAAACGCATAGCTAAATAAAGAAAAAAGCTCACAATAGCGATATCAATGATTGAAATGAACACACGCCAAGGCGATTGGTTTAACTCCAATATTTTTTGCCAGAAGTCAAGATTAAAAATTTGACTAAAATCACTCACATACTGCCCTCCTCACTGACTTATTCTTTTCCATTATAACAAAAATACCCTTTTTTATGTTATCTTCTACATTCAAAGAAAAAGTGACAATTTTAGCATTGCCACTTTTAAACTTTATTATTTTGCTTGACGTGCAGCTTTTCGTGCAGCTCGTCTTGCTTCACGCTCAGGATCGACCGGACGTTCTTTTCGTTCTCTTTTTTCACGAACCGGCTGCGCAGCTTTTTTATCCGAATTTTTTGCTTCACGAGCAATAAATTTCTCGTAATCTCCTGACATGCGGGCATAGCGTAGGAATTTTTTCTTCGCATCTGCTGCAGCTTTTGCATAAAGCAATTCTGCTTGTTCCGCATTGACTTTCATAAGGTTGGCAAAACGGGATTGCTTCACCAACAATTCTCTGACTTGTCCGAAATCTGGACGTTTAAAGTCTAGAGTGAGAGGATTTTTCCCTAAGTCTTCAAGTGCTGGATTATAGCGGTAAAGTTGCCAATACCCACTGTTTACTGCAGCTTTTGCTTCATCAAGCACCTTGCTCATTCCCTCATAGTTGCCATGGGTAATACATGGCGTGTAGGCAATAATGAGAGAAGGGCCATTATGTTTTTCCGCTTCATCAAAGGCTTTAATTGTTTGCATCATGTTTGCACCACTTGCGATTTGTGCTACATAAACATTGCCGTAAGTCATAGCCATAAAGCCAAGATCCTTCTTCGCAGCAATCTTCCCGCCGGAAGCAAACTGCGCAATCGCACTGGCCGGTGTCCCTTTGGAAACCTGTCCGCCTGTATTGGCATAGACTTCATTATCCATAACGAGAATATTTACATCTGCACCGCTGGCAATAACATGGTCCAAACCACCAAATCCAATATCATAGGCCCAGCCATCGCCACCAAAAATCCACTGTGTGGGTTTAACAAATTGGTCTTTTTCTTTGTATATTTCTTGTAGGAGAGCTGAATTTTCTTTTTCCTCTTTGAGCAGGGCTTTGAACTTTTCTGCACGTGCTCGTGTACCTTCAGAATCTTCCATATGCTCCACCCAATCTTCAGCTAATTGCGCTAATGTATCCGACATTTCAGGTAAGGCGACTTTAACTTGTGCTGCAAGTTTTTGACGTCTTGTTTGACTCGCAAACCACATACCATAACCGTATTCAGCATTATCTTCAAAGAGTGAGTTTGACCATGCTGGTCCTTGCCCCGCATGGTTTGTGGCATAAGGCGCAGCCTGTGACCCACCATAAATAGAAGAACATCCTGTAGCATTGGAAATCATCATACGATCACCAAACATCTGTGTCAGCAGCTTGATATAAGGTGTCTCACCACAGCCAGAACACGCACCAGAAAACTCAAAGAGGGGTTGGTTAAACTGTGTAGCAGCGACTGTACCAGAGCGTGCTGGATTTTCCTTTTGCTTAAGTGTCATCCCAAACGCCCAGTTGATGGCTTGTGCTTTTTGACTTTCATAAGGTACCATTTTTAGGGCTTGCCCTTTTTTCGGACAAGCTTCCACGCAGAGACCACAGCCTGTACAATCCTCGATAGAGACTTGAATCCTGTACTTGAGTCCGTCTTTGCCACGGTAATCCATTACACTGAAGCCCTCTGGTGCCACATTCCATTCATCTTCATCCGCGAGGAAAGGACGAATGGCAGCATGTGGACAGACAAAAGAACATTCGTTGCATTGTGTACATGCAGCGCCATTCCATTCGGGAACTTCCAAAGCGATACCGCGTTTTTCGAAAGCAGATATTCCTAGTGGACTGCTTCCTGCTGCTACATTGGTAGCCACATCCTGAACAGTTAATTGATCTCCCTCAAAGGCATTCACCTTATCTAAAAAGTTGAAGACATAGCGTTTACGTGCCGTATCTGCCGGAGCAGCTGTGATAACTTTTTCTTTTGTCTCAATCCATGAGCCAGGTACTTTTACTTCATGTAAATGATCTAGAGCTGCTTCCATCGCTTGTAAGTTTTGCTCTACAATCTTTGGCGATTTGCGGGCATACTTCTGTGCGTCCGCTTTAAGAATCTCATAAACCTTATCAAAGGGCATGATGTCGGTCAATTTAAAGAAAGCAACTTGCATGATGGTATTAATACGACGTCCCAAACCAGTAGTGTGTGCAATTTTTGCAGCATCAATAGTGTAGAAACGAATCGCATTTTCCGCAATATACTTTTTAAGCTGAGCAGGCAAATTTCGATCAAGTTGTTCATCTGTCCAGCTTGTATTGAGGAGGAAAATCCCTCCGGGGCGCAAACCTTTTGTTAAATCATATTGGCGCACATAAGTTGTATTATGGCAGGCTACAAAATTTGGATGCGAAATCATATATTCCGACTGAATAGGGCTGTCGCCAAAACGCAAATGACTTACAGTCAATCCACCTGATTTTTTCGAATCGTACTCAAAGGCACCTTGAACATATTTGTCCGTATGGTCACCGATAATTTTAATAGCAGCTTTATTCGCGCCCACGGTCCCATCTGAACCAAAGCCCCAGAATTTTGCTTGATAAGTATCCGCTGAAGTGAGATCCAAGTCCCCTGCAAGCGGTAGGGAAAGATGAGTCTGATCATCTTCTATACCTATGGTAAAGCTTTGATTCACAGTTTTATTTTTCAACTGTTCGAAAACTGCCACGATGTGCTCTGGGCGTGTATCTTTACCACCAATACCATAACGTCCACCAATAACAGAAATATTTTGCTCAAACAGCAGATCTTTAATATCGAGTAAAAGTGGCTCAGCATTACTTCCTGCCTCTTTTGTCCGATCAAGTACAGCTAGTGAAGTTACGGTTTTAGGTAATTTTTCGAGAAAGTTTTCTGATGGAAATGGACGATAAAGGTGGATATTCAAAAACCCTACCTTACGCCCTTGATGATTCAAGTAATCAACAGTTTGTCTCACTGTTCCTGCAACAGATCCCATACTTACAATAACTTCTTCGGCATCTGGTGCTCCATAGTAATCCACCAAATCATAGTCCGTACCACGCAAGTGATTTATTTCCCGCATATATTTTTGCACGCGTGCAGGAAGTTCTTCATAAAAAGGATTAACCGTTTCACGCTGTTGGAAATAGATGTCAGCGTTTTGATTGGTTCCTGACACGCTGGGGTGATCTGGATTCATCGCACGTTGACGGAAGGCCCTTAATTTTTCTTGGTTAATCAGTGGTGCCAGATCTTCGTAATCCAGAACATCAATTTTTTGAATTTCATGTGAGGTGCGGAAACCATCAAAAAAGTTTAAAAAAGGCACTGATGCTTCAATTGTTGTCAAGTGAGAAACAGCTGACAAGTCCATAACTTCTTGGACACTAGATGCTGCTAACATGGCAAAACCTGTCGAGCGCGCGGCCATAACATCCGAATGATCTCCGGAGATATTCAGTGCACCTGTTGCAATAGCACGCGCGGCCACATGAATAACCCCAGGAAGAAGTTCTCCTGCCATCTTGTACATATTAGGCAACATCAATAAAAGCCCCTGAGATGAGGTAAAGGTTGTTGCTAGAGCTCCAGCTTTTATGGCACCATGCAAAGCTCCAGCAGCACCTGCTTCTGATTGCATCTCGCTCAGTTTTACAGGTTGTCCCCAAATGTTTTTGCGGCCCGAGATCGACCAAGCATCTGTATAATCAGCCATTGGTGAACTTGGCGTAATGGGGTAAATCATTGCAATTTCAGAGAAAGCATACGCAACATGTGCAGCTGCCATATTCCCATCCATAGTTTTTTTCATGATAAAGTCCTTATGTAAAAGCATTTATTTGGTTTTTCATCAGAAGAAACGGTGTCATTTGTTTTTTCTGTGGAAACATTCCTGAAAATCCAAGAGCTCTTACGCTTAATTTTTTGACTATTTCTATTTTAGCACTTTTAACTATAGGCACCATGAGTGATGAGTGTCAAATACTTTTGACAAAAAAGTATAGAAAAACAGAAACTTATTATAAGTCTCTGCTTTTATGGATATAAACACAATCAGAATTTGATTTAAGCTTCTGTAATACGTACTTCGGTATCTTTATCAAAGAAATGTGCTTTATTAAGATTAAGTGTGACAGTGATTTTTTCGCCAGGCTGACGGAAGTCTCTTGCTTCTACACGAGACACGAGTTCTGCATCTCCTGCCTTAAGATAGAGCATTGTTTCAGCACCCAAAAGTTCTGAGACAGTAACTTCAGCATCGATTTGAGCATCAGGATAAGCTTCCTCTGCAAGGATTGAAGCTGAAATATCTTCTGGACGTATTCCCATGATGACTTCTTTTGAAGAATAACCTTTTTCTTTAAGAAGCTTGTGCTGGCCTTCTGGCAATGTCAAACTGATGCCTTCACCGATAAGTTTGTTGCCTTCAATTTTGAGATTTAAGAAGTTCATTGCTGGACTACCAATGAAGCCGGCAACGAATTTTGTCGCTGGTTCATTGTAAAGTTCTTGCGGTGTTCCGATCTGTTCAATGCGTCCGACAGTTCCTGATTTGTCCGCGTTCGGTGTAGAACTCATAATGACGATACGATCTGCGAGCGTCATGGCTTCAGTTTGGTCGTGGGTGACATAAATGGTTGTAGCTCCGATACGACGGTGAATTTTAGCGATTTCTGTACGCATAGAAACACGGAGCTTGGCATCCAAGTTTGACAAAGGCTCATCCATAAGGAAAACTTTAGCATCCCGAACGATGGCACGTCCCATAGCCACACGTTGACGTTGTCCACCAGACATATCGGCAGGTTTACGATCGAGAAGATCAGTCAACCCAAGAATCTTCGCTGCATTTTCTACACGTTGCTTAATGTCTTCTTTTTTATGCTTACGCAGTTTAAGTCCAAAAGCCATATTATCAAAAACAGTCATATGAGGATAAAGGGCATAGTTTTGGAAAACCATGGCTATATCACGGTCTTTAGGGGCAACATCGTTCATCAATTTACCATCAATGGTAAATTCGCCCTCTGTGATGTCTTCCAGTCCGGCAATCATACGTAAAGTTGTTGATTTCCCGCAACCTGATGGGCCAACAAAGACAATAAATTCTTTGTCTTTAACATCTAAATTAAAATCTTCAACCGAATACTGTGTAGCATTAGGATATTTTTTATAAACCTTGTCTAATTTAAGTGTTGTCATTGCTTCTCCTTAATCTTGTTGTATTTAAGCTACCTTCATTCTAATGCAAACGCTTCCGTAAAACAATGTCCAAACTGCACAAAAAAACTGTACATCATGTACAGTTTTAATTTTTATTTCACTTCTTCTTTGAGCTGTTCCGCTTCCTCAGTAAATTTCTGAGCAACAGCTTCGAGTTCTTCTTCCTCATCTCCCAGATAATGATCATTATTAATTTCGTCAAGGTTGACAAAAATTTCGATGTGACCATGGAGATTTCTGAAAGTTACTGGAGCATCGCCTCCATACTCGCCATCCACATTGATCATCATTTTTTTATCTGTGAGTGGTTCGACTTTAATTTGGCTTGATTTCAAATATTCAATATTTACATCATCCACGTGACTGCCCTTAATCACCATGGAAATCAAAGCAAGTAATTCGAACAAATTATCTGTCTTCACCAAAATAAGGGTAAAGAGCCCATCATCTAGTTTGGCATCTGGAGCAATTTTTTCAAATCCTCCAACAGAGTTAGTCAATGCCGCAAAGAACATGGAAATCTCACCTTCAAACACACCATCGTCATGCGTAACCTTGACTTTGCGTTTACGAATTTGTGGCAGCAAATCAACGCCTTTGGCAAGATAAGCCAAGTAACCAAAAGCTGTTTTCAAACGGCTTGGGACACTATAAGTCAGCTCTGTTAAGCTTCCACCAGCAGCAATATTAATAAAATACTCGGCATCATTCACTTGGCCCACATCAATATTCAAGGTCTGATTCTTACCGATCATTTCAACAGCTGCTAAGGGCTTATTCCGTGGAATTTTAAGTGCGCGTGCAAAATCATTGGTTGTCCCTGTGGGGATAATGGCTAATTTAGGCCTTTTATCAAATGGAGACATACCACTTACTATTTCGTTGATGGTGCCATCACCACCAGCTGCGACAATGAGATCAAAACCTGCTTCAGTAGCGCGTGCAGCTTCGTTTTGAGCAGATTGTGGTTCTGGAGTCGTCTGAAAAGCAGAGGCTTCATAGCCGAAAGTTTCTAACTTATCCAAAATGTCCGCGACATTTTTTTTAATGATTTCTTGCCCACTGCTTGGATTGTAAATCAATCTTGCTTTCATAAATTCAGCAACTCCTCTTCTGACCAAACTTCTATACCTAAATCCTGTGCTTTAGCCAGTTTTGACCCAGCATCTGCTCCAGCTATAACTAAATCTGTCTTTTTAGAAACTGAACCTGAGACATTTGCGCCTAAAGCTTCCAGTTTTTCTTTTGCCTCTGTTCGTGTCATGGCTGTTAATTTCCCTGTTAAAACAACAGTTTTCCCTGATAATACACTGTCTGTCTTCGGCTTAAGGCCAAGATAGTCGAAGTTGACTCCTGCTTCTGCCAATTCTTGAAGCAAAACTTGTGCACCCTCTGTTGCAAAATAAGTGGTTACAGCTTTGGCAATAACTGAGCCCAGGCTTGGAATTTCGGCAATTTCTTCTAAGCTTGCTTGCGACAAGGCACGAAGATTACCAAAACGCTCCATTAATAATTTGGCAGCTTTCGATCCGACATGGCGAATGCCCAAACCAAAAAGGAGTTTTTCAGCGGAATTTTCTTTTGAAGCTTGAATTGCATTTAATAACTTGGTTGCCGACTTTTCTTGAATTTTATCAAGGGCCACTAATTCGTCAAACTGCAGCTTATAGATATCTGCCACATCTTTAATTAAGTTATTTTTGAAAAGTTGCGTCACTATCGATTGACCTAAACCAGAAATATTCATTGCACCACGACTGGCAAAGTGAATGAGTTTTTCACGATTTTGTGCTGGACAAAGCGGATTGATACAACGTAAAGCGACTTCATCTTCAAAATGCAAAAGCTCAGTTGAACATTCCGGACAATATTGAGGGATTTCCATTTCTACAGAATCTGCTGGACGTTTCTCAAACAAAACACGTTGAACTGCTGGAATAATATCCCCTGCCTTATAGATCATGACTTTGTCTTTAAGACGGATATCCTTCTCCTTGATGTAATCAACATTATGCAAGGTAGCGCGTGATACTGTAGTCTGCGCTAAGGTCACAGGAACCATATTTGCTGTTGGTGTAACAACCCCTGTACGTCCCACTGTCCAATCCACAGAGAGGATTTCCGTTTCTGCCAGTTCGGCTGGAAATTTATAAGCGATTGCCCACCGGGGTGCCTTGACTGTAAAGCCTAGTTCCTCTTGTTCTGCCAGATTATTAACTTTGATGACCACACCATCAATATCATAGTCCAAGTCATCCCGAAGAGCGGCCACGCGCTCAATAAAGGTCCAGACTTCATCAATATTTCGTGCAAAAACACGTTCTTTATTGACGACAAGTCCTAGCTTTTCTAAGTACTCCAAAACTTCTTCTTGAGTATCATTTGTCGCAGGACTCGCTTCTTGATAAAGGAAGGTTGCCAAACCACGCCTAGTCACCTCTTTCGTATCCAACTGTCGTAAAGTGCCGGCTGCTGCATTACGGGGGTTGGCAAAGGAAGGTTTACCTTCAAGTTCACGTTCCTTATTGAGTTTGACGAAATTTTTACGTGGCAAATAAGCTTCACCACGCACCACAATATTAATAGGTTCTTTTAATACCAGAGGGACATCTTTGATTCGTTTAACATTTTCTGTAATGTTTTCCCCTACACTCCCATCTCCACGAGTCGCAGCTACGACAAGTTGACCAGCTGTGTATTTCAGAGAAAGTGAGAGGCCATCAATTTTTAACTCACAAATGTATTCAGGCTTTGGAATGACTTTACGTACACGTTCATCGAAATCTTCCAGCTCTTCACGCGAAAAAGCATCTGCTAGGCTGTAGAGATTATATTCATGGGTATATTTTTCAAATCCTGAGAGTACGACATCGCCTGTACGATGGGTCGGCGAATCAGCCCGTACCAAATGTGGGTTATCGTGTTCTAGGGTTTCTAACTCACGATAAAGGCGATCATACTCCGCATCTTCAACCGAGGGCATATCCAAGGTATAGTACTCGTGAGCATACTTATTTAATAGCTCCGTTAAATCTTTGATCTTTGACTCGATATTCATACTAATAATTTTATCATATTTTTCGGTTTCCTCTGAGAAAGAAAGTTGTTATAATGGAGAAGTTCAATAGCTTATGCTAAGCTTAATTTTTATGAGGTTTTTAATGAAGAAAAATATTTTTAAAAAGGTTGTGATTGTACTGACGGTCTTGTTCAGTATCATCATCATAACATCTGGTATTCTTGGCCGACAGATACTTTTTCGTGATTATCCTGTTTTCCAGTCAATGTCCCAAAAAGAGATTGTCGAAACCACGAATATCCTACCCGAGGATAACGACTATATCAAAAAACTAAAAAACAACGCACTTGACGTCTATCTGAGCAATGCTTCCAGTGAACTGGCAGAAAAACTCGGAGAGAATGAAAAACGTGTCAATAGTATCGTCAATGGCGAACTTCCTGAAACTCAGTTTTCGCAAAATCAGGAAGAACTCCAACAAGCGCTGGGTGCAAGTGATGAGCAGATGAAGCAACTTTCTCAAACTTATGAGAATGCCCGTCTTAATCGGTCCATTGATCAGCTCCAAGCAGAAACCAAAACTTTAAAAGCTGAAGAGTTGCCTCAGTTTATTCAAGATGCAAACCAATTGACGCAGCAAACTGAAAAGAGCATTCAGTCTTATATTGAAGATAATAATGCTGTTTCCAAATCAACGATTTCTGCTTCTGTTCAAGCGCTCAATGATGCAAATGCCATCCTCAATAACTTTACACAGTTTGTTAACTATACCAATAACTACACAGCAATATCCCAGCTTCAATTTGATAAAATTTCTACCAATAATTCACTCATGGCAGACTTTCTCCCGGTCTTTAACAAGGTAAATGCTTATCTCAGCCAGAAGGAAACCGTGGAGGCGCGCATCAAAGAATTAACAGACTTTCAACAAAAAGTCGAAAAATCAGAACAATTGAAAAATTCAAGCGTAGAACTGCCTAATCTCAAAGGTCAAACCCTTGCGGCCATAAGAAAACAAGCAGGCACCAATTATAAAATTGAAGTGGAATCAAACAATGAGGACAAAGACACAGCGACTGTCACTAAACAAAATCCTGACCCTTCTCAGTACGATCGTATTCTAAAAGGTGAGACAATCAAGGTTCAAACGCAAAAGAAAACTGAAGAAAAGAAAGCTTCTGCCGATTCTGCCAAAAAAGACAAAGAAAAAACAGAGACCTCCAAAAAAGAGGCCACCAAAGCTAAAAAGAAAGGAGATGAATAATGGCTAAAAAAATAATTCTTCGTACCCTTGCTGTTCTTTTTCTGCTCTTCTTATTTGTAGGCGCTGTCGGTGCTGCAGGAGCTGTCTATCTCCTCGATAAAGAATCACACTTGGCACATACGATCGAGCTTAAGCCTTCCCCACAAGCCATCTCCCAATCCTTTACTATTACGGATATTAATGGCGAAGCCCTTCAAGATTCTTCAAATATCTATAAATACATTCCAGCGCAACTCTCAGGAAAAGATAAAAATATCCCTGAACTTTACACAAAAGCTTTGGTCGCCGTGGAAGATAGCGACTTCTATTCCCGTAAAACCAAGGGCTATTCTATCAAAGGAGTGGCTAATGCGGTCTTATCAGAAGTACTTACGAAATTACATCTCGCAAACGGTGCACGTGGCGGCTCAACTCTTGATCAACAATTGGCAAAAAATATTGCACATGGTGGTTTTACTGCCGATAAATCATTGACTCGAAAAATTGTCGAATTGATTGATGCACATAGCCTTGCTGAACGCTATTCTCGAGAAGAAATTCTCACCAGTTATCTGGACTCCTTGCGTTTGACACCTGAAACCATTGGTCCTGGTGCTGCTTGGAACAATCTTTTCTCGACACCAATGCTCACCTCAGAGAAAACGCCCCTGTATATTGCTCAAATTGCTTATTTAGCGGGGCTCGGTCAAGCACCTTCAACTTATGTTCAAGATTTTGAAGGCGCAGGGAAACAACGCGCATTGACTGTTCTTTCGGTGATGAAGTCCAACAAAATCATCTCTGAGCAAGAATACAAGGACAGCGCTGAAGCAGTGAAAAAAGAGCTGACACTTAAGCCAAGTTATACACAAGGTATCCCACATGCTTACCAAGCCTATATTGCTCAGGTACAAAAAGAGCTCGGCCAGATTGCTTTACCAAGAAACGCTAAGGTTGTTGTCAAAACATATGCGACGAAAGGACATCTCGATTATCTAGAGAGCGTAGCAAATCATACCGCACCCGATGTCTCAAATATTCCACGTAATAACCTGCCAGAAGGGACTTTAACTGCAATATCAGTGGTGGATACCCAAACAGGTCATATCTTAGCTTTAAATACAAATTCGGACAATCCACAATTGCCAATTTCCTCTGGACGTTCTTCAGGTTCAACAATCAAACCCTTACTCGATTATGCACCCGCTCTTGAATATGGCTATATTAATGAAAACAGTACCTTGAATGGTAATGCTACAACATACGCTGACGGCACACCCCTGATGAATTACGGTGGGAATAATTATGGTCCTGTCCCTGTCGGTTTTGCCCTTGGTAACTCTTTGAACTCTGCAGCCCTTCAAACCTTTAACATGACCAATAACGAGCAAAAAAACAGCATTATGCAGCCACTTGGTATTGCTTCTGTCAAATATGACCAAGAATCCATGTCTATTGACTACAATTTGTCATCTTTACAGTCTGCATCTGCCTATTCTGCGATTGGTAATGATGGCGTACGCGTTACACCTACTGCTGTGGCCTCTGTCACTGTAAATGGTCAAGAACTGCCGCTTACTCAGCCTGAATCACAACGTGCCATGAGTTCTTCAACAGCTCGTTCCCTCGTTAATCTCATGCAAAATGTTACACAGCCGAATGGTTCCGAGCCTTTAGCTGCACAGCCGCAATGGCCGAATGCTTTCGCTACTAAGTCTGGCCTCTCCAATTTCCCCGATACTGCCACAGAACCTGCACGTAGTCAAGGAGCTCCTGATGCTTGGATGGCTGCTACTTCTACGGGAGTTTCAACCGCTGTATGGGTCGGAAGCCCAGATATGAGTGGGAAATATTATGTCCCAGCTGCGCCCATTGAACAAGAAAACAACATGCGTGTCTATCTTTTGAACAACACGATCAGATACATGAATCAAGGCAGAAATGTGCCGCCATTTAGTTACTCAGGTACAGCCATGTCCCATGAACCTCTCTTACCAGAACTGCCTCAGCTTACTGAGCCACCAACGCCCCAAGCTATCCAGCAAGCCAAAACCTTTGATGCTGTTGCTCCAAGTGTTACTCCTGGTTTAGAAGAATTTTATCAACTGCATCGTCAAGATAAACTCTTAGATGCTGGCTCCGTATATGGTGCTAAAAACTAAGGTCTTCGTAGTAAAAAAAGCTGCTTGTATGCAGCTTTTTTTATTTATGATGCAACAGTAAGTTGTTCTTGAACATACTGTGCATAAAGTGGGTGTGATTTTACAAGAGCGCTGTGTTTACCTGCTCCTGTAATTGCTCCCTTTTCAATAAAGTAAATGTTATCTGCATCTACAATTGTGGATAAGCGATGGGCGATGACTAAGGTTGTTCTGCCTTTCATCAGACTATCCAAAGCTTTTTGAACCATTGCTTCAGATTCTGAATCTAGACTAGCTGTGGCTTCATCGAGCATGAGAATTTTTGGATTACGCAAGAAGGCGCGCGCAATAGCCAAACGCTGACGTTGTCCACCTGATATCTTCACGCCGCGTTCCCCTACTTGTGTGTCTAATTTATCGGGCATATTTTCGACGAAACCTCGTGCAAAAGCCAAGTCTAGCACTTCCCATAGTTGTGCATCACTGTATGTACCGTCCAAACCATAGGTCAAATTGTCGCGGATTGTTCCTGCCATAATCGCTGAATCTTGTGAAACAAATCCAATTTGGCTCCGCCAATCTTTGAGGGCTAAGCTTTCAATATCATGATGTCCCATTGTTAACTTTCCTCCTGTTGGTTTATAGAAGCGTTCCAAAATAGAGAAAATGGTTGATTTCCCACCTCCAGAAGGACCTGCAAAGGCAACAATAGTATTTGGTTTGGCTTCAAAAGTAATATTTTTCAATATTTCTTCAGAGTCATCATAGGAGAAACTAATATTTTCCGCACGTAAAACTTGGCCTTCAATATCTAGATTTTCTCCTAGACTTAACTGCTCTTGTTCTTCTTCTAAAACTTCATTCAGACGTGCTGTGGCTCCTGAAGCTTTAGAACTTGCGGTAAAGAAAAGCGCTAGAGTAGGAACAGATCCAATCATGTTCATAAGATACATTAAGAAGCTCATCAAAGTAGCCATCGTCATTGCTCCCACGGCCACACGATGAATGCCGTAGAGCAGCAACCCGAAGATGGTTGACATCATTAACAACATCATGATTGGTTGCATGGATCCATCAAAAATTGCTTCACGAAGCCCGATTTTATAAAGTTTGTTGATGTTTTTTTCCGCGGACTGTGTCGCTTGTACTTCCGCATTGGAAGATTTGACCAAACGAATTTCACTAAGCACTTCACTTGCTGTGCCAGAAAATCCTGCAAGAGCATCTTGCCGCTGAATCCCGAATTTTCGACCAAAAGTGGCCAGGGGCATGATAATCAACGTCGCAATAGGAACAGCTATCACCATTGCTACGGTCATTTGCCAATCCATACGAAACATCATAAAAATTGAACCCACAAGTAGCAAAAGGCTTGTTAAAGTTTGAGGTACAGTATTTGCTAAAAGATCTTTCACTTGTGTCGTATCATTAACCAAGCGGCTTCCAATCTCTCCTGTTTTGACTTCATCAAAGTACTTCACAGGAAGGTGAACCATCTTATTCCACACTGTTAAACGTAATCTTTTTACTACATTTTCTCCAAAAAAACCAAGCACTGAGGCACCGATAGCACCAAGTAAGGCCGAAAGGATATAAACCAGAACTACATTACCTAAAAGACCATAATCAATTCCTTGTGCAAATCCTGAAATAAGTGGCTGTATCATTTGCGGTACAATGAGCTGGAGTACCGCTCCCACAATGCCTGACAACATCCCAACAGCAAAGTAGGAGTATTTCGGTTTACTCTTTGCAATCAGTTTTAGAAAATCCTTACTTTTTATTTTATTGGCTTTTATTTCTTTTTCCATTTTTATCTCCTTTAATTACTTAGTTTTCATTTCAACCAAACTAACAAAAACGATTATAAAACTTTTAATTAGTTTTGTTAACGATAAAACTAATTATTTTGAAATAAAAAAACCAACCCTTAAGGTTAATGTTTTAGCTACAGTAAGTATTAAAATGGTAACCATTAGAATTTATGGTCCAGTAAATCCACCTGCTTTCTGGCTATAATCTGCTTCAATAGCTTCCTTTTTTAGATATTAAAAAAGCCACCAATTCTGGTAGCTTTAACACAGTAAATTTTGCCCTTTTACACTATCTTTTACCCTTTAAGTTTATTAAACATGCTGCGCATTTCATCATCTTTCATTTTGATAACAGGACATTTGAGGCCTTGTTTTAAATTATTAAGTGTCCCTGGGTTTGAAATCCAAGTGAATTTTCCATCTGTAATAAAATAATTATTTTTTTCTGTTTCTATGATAAACATTTCTTCTTCTCCTTTATTTGTTTCTGATCCACCAGATACTGGTGTGTTAAATAAGTTTACTTCTGCTTGTCGGCGTTTTTTCAAGCCCTCTTCAAATGCAGAGCCTTTATTAATATAGTTTGGGAATGATGCAGTAATATAACTGTTTGAAGCATTTTTTTCCCACCCATCTTGTGCGAAAATACCCGCTCCAAGATTATAAGTAAAACTTGCCATTGCATCAAATTGATTTTGATTAAATGTGCGAGTAAAGTAACTATTAATTGCATTCTCATACACTTTTAAATCTGTAACAAGTTGTTTATCTGCTTGAGCTTGGGTCCATGTGGTCACACCAGCAACTAAATTAGTATTGCCTTTATTTTCCGCATGGCCCCATCCAATAGTAATTTTTCCATCACCAATATCATAAGCTGTAAGACGGCATCCTTCAAATTGTTTAATAAGGTTTAAACCATTTGTGCCTGTAGATGTTGCTTTACCACCATCTCCAGGTGAAGGTGCCCCACCTTTCGGACGAACAATCTTATCAAAGCCATACCAACTCCATGAATTTTCTCCCGGCAGGAGTTGAGCATACTGTGCGTTCAAAATATTTTGTTCAAGTGTTGTTACATTATTTCCTGCAGTGGACACAACAATACCTGTGTGCCCACTCCCTGGAACTTTACTTGTGCTAATAAAGAAAATATCTCCGGCACGCAATTGGCTAAATAATGGTGTATTAATCACATCAAATCCAATAGCAGCCCAATTTGTTTGTGTTGCTACGTTCCATGATGTATAGGCGTCCGTTCCCGGAAAATAACCCCATTCATCCAGATCATTCGCAAGTTGTTGTCTGCCCGTTTCTGTGATGAACCAGTCTTTCATCAAGTCACCACATTGACCTGCTCCAACCTTTTTTCCGTTTACTCGGTTGGAATAGTCCACAATGTTTTCCATTTGACCCTCCTTCTGATCGATGTACGTTCAATATTTTTTAATATTAAAGCGGACATCTTAATAATTTTGGTAAGCCATAGATATTCGTCAATACATATTTTACCTTGCCTAAAATAATAAACAGCTGCATTTTTTAGGAATAACTTCATGTTGGAATCGAACCAACAGTCTCATACAGACTTGCCATTTTGAAGCCCTATTTAATTATATGACCGAATTTTGATTTGTTTCAGGTTGGAAAATCACACCCTCTATAATTCGAAATTTTCTGCTTGAAGATGGTTATCAAGTTTTCCTTTAATGCCGATCACATTTATAATTGTAAGCCCTAATTTTAAATTGTTTTAGGTAAAAACAAAAAAAAACTGCTGAATTCAGCAGTTTTTTTATATTATACAATCTATTGTGAAAGGCGGCAGACGGATTTGAACCGACGATCAGGCTTTTGCAGAGCCATGCCTTACCACTTGGCTATGCCGCCACAACATTAATCATTATATCGAAATTTAAGGATAAAAGCAAGAACTTTTACAGTTTCTCAGATTTTACTCCACAAGGCAAAATGAAAAGCCCTAAGCATTTCCTCTTAGAACTTTTCTTTTTTCTCAAAGTATTATCGCAATTAATTTGCTGCTTTTTCTAAAGCTTGAATACGTTTTTCTTGGCTAATAATTTCTGTAGCCAAATCTTTGAAGGTAATTGCGTTCATCAGATGGTCTTGCGCATGTACCATATAGAGATCGATTTCTGTATGGATACCTTGTGCTTCTTTTGTCAGCATATCTGTTTGAACATCATGGGCTTGGAGCAACTCTTGGTTCGACTCCTGAAGCGATTTTTCTGCTGCTTCAAAATCTCCATCTTTTGCTTGTTGGATTGCTTGAAAGGCTAAGCCTTTAGCATTTCCACCATGCATGATGATTCCCATCACAATTTCCATTCTTTCTTCGTTCATTACTTCCCCTTTTATTTCGTCGTCTTTACTTCTTTTATTTCATTAAAGCTTCTGCTGCTTCAAGGACTTTATCACCGCGCATCATACCGTAGTCTTGCATTTTGATTACATCCATTGGTACATCAGCAGCTTGTGCTTTCTTTTGTACCTCTGCCTTCATGAAGCCTACTTGAGGGCCTAGGAGAAGGACATCTGGTTTAGGGGTAGCAGCAAGCATGTTATCGATGTCTGCTGTTGATTTTGCGAAAATTTCGTAATCCAATCCTTTATCCGCTGCTGCTTTTTGCATTTTAGAAACCAAAAGTGATGTTGACATGCCTGCTGCGCAAGCTAAAGCGATTATTTTATCAGCCATAATTATTTTTCCTTCTTTTTCTTTTTATAGTCTTAAGTATACCGCTTTCATCAATATTTTGCAAGTGTTTTCATATAGACAGAGAGAGACTTTAGATACTGTCCCCATTCTCTTTAATGAGTGCTTGATACCAATAGTAAGAATCCTTAGGAATTCGTTTCAGGCTTCCTTCCATACTTTCATCCTGATCAACATACACAAAGCCATAGCGTTTCTGATAACCGTTCAACCAACTGAGTAAGTCAGTGTAAGACCATGTATGATAACCAATCACTTGAACGCCATCCGTTAACGCTTCTTTTATAGCTTTCACATGACTTTCCAGATACTTGATACGGTAATCATCATGAATTTGTCCTGCCTCAAGCTTGTCGTATTCTCCTAGACCATTTTCCGTAATCATCACAGGCATGCGGTAACGGCTGGCAATTCGACGTAATGCGATACGCAGTCCCATTGGATCAATTTCCCAATCCCAGTTTGTACGTTCAACGGCAGGATTAGTTACTCGTTTGTACAAACCCGGAATGCCTTGGTCTCCTCCTGAACCTTTGACTCCAGTCGTGTTCATTTTACCAAGTGTTACTCCACCTTCGCGTGGATTCCAAGCATTGGCAGCCGTTTGATAATAATTAATCCCTAAAAAGTCTGGTCGAGCTGATTTTAAGAGTTCAAAATCGCCTTCTTCGGTTTCAAACATCAGATCATTTTCTTTAAGATAATTCAAAGCTACAATAGGATATTCGCCGTAGCAATAGACGTCCATCCAAAAATGGGCAAACATTTCCTCTGCGTTTTCAGCTGCCAAGACATTAAGCGGGTCAGAATCAATCGCGTAGTTTGGGGTGTAAGCAAAGGAAGGACCAATTTGACCGGGCATATCCATTTCATGAAAAGCGTTGATTACAGCTGCATTAGCCAAATTTGCATGGTGATTGACTTGATAGAACAGCTTCATATCTACCTTACCAGGTGGGTGCGTGGCCAGGATCCAGCCATGCTGTGTAAAGATGTTTTGTTCATTCAAGGACACCCAATATTTCACTTTTCCTTTAAAAGCTGTAAATAATGTTTGCGCATAATGGACAAAATCCTCAATAATCTGCCGACTTTCCCAACCTTGATATTCTTCTTCAAGAGCTTGTGGTAAATCCCAATGATAGAGAGTCACTACCGGTTCGATATGATTGGCAATCAACTCATCAACCAAATCCATATAGAATTGTAAGCCTTGTGAATTAATTTCGCCGCGTCCTTCAGGAAAAATACGGGTCCAAGCAATTGAAAAACGATAAGACTTCAAGCCCATTTCAGCCATAAGCGCTACATCTTCTTTGTAGCGATGGTAGTGATCAACAGCAATATCTCCTGTTGTTTCCTTAAACGTTTTCCCTGGTATACGAACAAAATTATCCCAAACCGATGGACCTTTTCCATCCTCGTCATGCGCACCTTCAACCTGGTAAGCTGCCGAGGCCGAGCCCCATAAAAAGTTATCGGGGAAAGCTTTCAGTTTTTTATGTTCCATTATAATTTCTCTCCGTTCGATGCAATAACTTGACTGTACCACTCAAATGAATCCTTCTTCGAGCGTTCCAAGCTGCCATTTCCTTCATTGTCTTTATCTACATAGATAAAACCGTAGCGTTTTTTCATCTCTCCAGTCCCTGCAGAAACGAGATCAATAAAGCCCCATGGTGTGTAGCCCATCAAATCTACGCCATCGTATTCCACAGCATCTTTCATTGCTTCAATGTGTGCTTTCAGATATTCCACACGGTATGGATCATGAATGCGCCCATCTTCTTCGACTTTATCCACAGCACCAAAACCATTTTCTACAATAAAAAGTGGTTTTTCATAACGCTCATTGAACCAGTTCATGCTATAACGCAGACCTAGTGGGTCAATTTGCCACCCCCATTCTGATGCTTTGACATATTGATTTTTTACCAAATCTCGGTTTTCAATATAATCAAAAGTTGGCGCTCCCAGATTTTCTTGATTTTCCATTTTTTCCGCTGTACTTGGCATATAATTGAGCTTAAGACTTGGATCAAGCTTTTCCGCCTGATCTTTAATAGCAAAACTCATATAATAACTAAAGCCGATATAATCTACTTCTCCTTTGGATAAATCTTCAATATCTTCTGGAGTAATATCTAAATCAAAAGCCTTGCGTTCAAAATATTTAAGCATATAGCTTGGGTAATGTCCGCGCGCATGTACATCGGTAAACCATAAACGACGTTGCATGGCAACCTGTGCTGCCATCATATCTTCAGGTTTACATGTTGCAGGATAAATAGGACACATCGCAATCATGCAACCAATTTCGAAATCAGGGTTAATTTTATGTCCGAGATCCACAACTTTAGCAGAAGCAACTAATTCATAGTGTGCCGCTTGATACATAATCTTTTCACGGTTCTCACCCTCTACAAACTTCAACCCAGAGTTCGTAAATGGTGCAAAATCCATATCAAAATTTGCCTGATTATTTATCTCATTAAATGTCATCCAGTATTTAACTTTATCTTTATAGCGGGTCATGACTACTTCAGCAAATCTTACAAAAAAGTCAATCAAACGGCGATTACGCCAGCCACCATACTCGGTAACCAAATGATAAGGCATTTCAAAATGTGAAAGCGTGATGACGGGCTCAATCCCGTTTTTCAAACATTCATCAAACAAATCATCGTAAAACTGAAGCCCTTCTTCATTAGGCTCACGTTCATCTCCATTAGGAAAAATACGGGTCCAAGCAATGGATGTACGGAAACAATTTACACCTAACTCTGCAAAAAGTTTGACATCCTCTTTATAGCGATGGTAGAAGTCAATGGCTTCATGGTTAGGATAATTTTCACCGGGTAAGACACCATCTGTAATTCGGCGCTCAACTCCGTTTGCTCCAGCAGTCATAACATCGGCCACAGAAACCCCTTTGCCTCCTGCATTCCAGCCACCTTCAAGTTGGTGAGCAGCAACAGCACCGCCCCATAGGAAATCTTTTCTTAAAGTCATTTTTCTTCTCTCTTTCCTCTAATTCTATTGATTTAACTTTAAATCTTTTACAAGATTTGAACTTGTGCGCCCTTTAATTCTTAAAATCCCCCTTTTTCTAGACACTCCGTTCTCCTCTACAAACATAAGCTCCTCAAGAGTTATTGAGCTTACATTTATACAAGAGAGATTAAGCCAGCGCTTAATCTCTTCTCACTGTTATGCTTGTTCAGCTTGCTCTGCCTCATATGCTTCTTTTTCTTGTTGTACAAGAATTGCATCATATTTTTTAGCAAATGGCCAGTATATCGCACCTGTCACAAAAATCATCAAGGCTTGCCATGCTGCACCTTGCCATCCCCCAACAATCAAACCTGAAAGAATAGGTGGTGTTGTCCATGGGACGAAGATCCCGTTAAACGGCGGGATAATGCCCAGTGCAATAGCTGCATAAGTTCCAAATCCTGAAACGAGTGGTGCAATCAAGAATGGGAAAGCTAAGATTGGGTTTAAGACAATCGGCATACCAAAGAGGACAGGCTCATTGATATTGAAGAAGGCTGGCGCCAATGTTAACTTACCAATAGTTTTCATTTGCACCGAACGTGCACGATAAATCATAAAGATAACGAAACCAAAAGTCATTCCTGAACCCGTAACCGTAATAAACTGATCCATGAAGGCTTGCGTAACAATATGGGCACCGTGATCAAGTGATAAATTCCCTTCTTGGAACAACTTGAGGTTATCGGCGTTGTTAGCCAAGAGTAACGGTGTCATGATCCCACCAATAACTGTGGCTCCATGTACCCCAAACCACCAGATAAATACAGGTAAGAATGCAATTAAGAAGACACCAAGCGGCCCATCTGTAGCATGTTGCAACGGTGTTTGAATTAAAGTATAAATCCATTCAATCGGTGTTTGATCTGTTGTCAATACAGATAAAGCGTAGATCAGCATTGCTACAAAAGTAATAACGAAAGCGGGCACTAGAGCACCAAAGGAATCTGATACATTTGCAGGGACTTGTTCAGGTAGTTTAATACGGATATCTTTTTTCATGAACCATGAGTAAGACCAACCGACCAATAAACCAGCAAGCATGGCGAGGATCATTCCTTTCCCGCCAAGCCAAGCTGCATCGATGACACCATTGACTTGGTATTCTCCCACGACAGCAGAACCGTCAGCAATTTTAGTCACAGTTGAAATAGTGCTTGGTTGAAGCATAACCATGACAATAATAGAAGTCAAACCAGCAGAGGCACCTTCATAGCCTTCACTCTTCACCCAAGAATAAGCAATACCGAAGGCTGCAAAGAGGGCCATAATACCAAATGAAGCAGCATAGGCTTGGTTAAAAATAGGGGCCCAACCAATTTGTGAAATCCAGTCCGCAACATTTTGTTGGGGGAAGTTTGCTAAGATGAGGAAGATTGCTCCAATAATAATGAAAGGTATTGGATACAACATACCGTTTTTAATTGCTGTAACGGCTTTTGTGTTCAAAAATTTCATCATCGGAGGCATCAATTTCTCGTTGATAAATTTATTCATATTTTTACTCCAAAAATTTTATTTTTATTTCATTAGGGCATCTGCAGCCGCAACCACATTTTTGCCATTCATCATGCCATAGTCTTGCATTTTAATTACATCACAAGGAACGCCTGCAGCATTTGCTTTTTTGGTAACCTCTGCTTTCATATAAGAAACCTGGGGTCCCAATAAGAGGACATCTGGTTTGTTCGAACCAGAACCTGCTAACATGTTATCAATCTCTGCTACTGACTTAGCAAAAATTTCATAATCTTTTCCAGCTTCTTTTGCTGCTTGTTGCATCTTCGTTACCAGCAATGATGTTGACATACCTGCTGCACATGCCAGTGCAATAACCTTTTCTGCCATTTTTTCTCCTTATTCTTTTGAGCTCAAGAATATTATAGCGTTTTCTGAAAAGGCTTTCAAACAAAAAAATGAAACGCTTTTCCTGTATTGAAACAAGAAACAAATGGCTTAAATTAAGGATTTATCTCTTTAAATTTTGAAATAAATACAAAAAAACTTGCAAAAATTGCAAGTTTTTTAAAACATGTTTCACATTTTGGAACAAATCCGGTACTAATCCTCTAAAAAATGGAGTGTTTTATGAGCCAGAACTTCAAGAACTGCAACAACAGGAAGTTGAGTCGTTAAATTTCCTAGCGGATAAAGTTTAGACCATTCTGGTGTGAGATTATAGAAAAGTTGTAAGTCAGCCAGCCGACCCACTGTACTGTCTTCATTGTTTGTTAATGAAATAATTTGTGCGCCTTCTTGCTTGAATTCCAATTCTTTATTAATAATTTGAATCGTTTCTCCTGAGGCCGATAAAATCAACGCAATAACATTGCCCGTACCATTGATTTGGATAGCTTGAAAAGGATCATTAATAACAAAGGCACGCAAACCTGCATTCACAAAATATTTACAGGCATAATCCGCTAAAGACCCGGAATTTCCAATCCCCATAAAAACGGTATAATCTGCTTTAGCAATCATCTTAGCAGCTTCGGTCAGTCGCTTTTGATAACTTTCAGAATTCATACGGCGTAAAAACATATCAAATTCTAGCATATTGTCATAATGCTGCTCTTCCGCCGTTTTAGGTTTGCTTTGATTTTTAAGAAAGAATTTTAATTCTGCCCAACCATTAAAGCCCAACTTTGTACTCATTCTTACGATTGTTGTCGTAGAAACATGAAGCTGGCTAGCCAAGCTCCGAATCGTTGCTTTTTGAACCTTATCTGGAGATTTGATGATAAAATCAAGGACCAAGGTTTCGAGCTCATTAAGCTTGCTTATTTGTTCAGGTTGAAACATAAAAACTCCTTTATATAACTTAAAATAGTGTATATTTGATCAAATAGTAACCCAGAGCTAAACACTCTCTAGCATAATTGCTTACAGTTTGTAAAGCAGAGGTATGACTCACCGCTGCATAACCTTGCACATTTTCATAGCCTCCTTTGGAAGCCAAATAAAGGCTACGATAAAGGTGAAAGTCGCTCGTCACAATCAGTGTCTTCCCTTGCACATACTTTTTAGAAAACGCGAAATTCTCGACAGTATTTCGCGCTTTCTTTTCTTCAATGATTCGGTCAGAGTTTAAACCATGTGCTTTGAGATATGTGGCCATTCCCTCAGCCTCAGATACAGGAGAAGCGGAACTTTGATAACCTGTGACAATGACTCGAGCTTGAGGATTGTTCTTAGCAAGTGTCAAAGCAGTATCAAGACGATTCTTCGTCATAGAGGCAGGCTGACCATCTGGCTCAATATTACTGCCTAAGACGAGTATCGTCTTAAAATCTTGTGCTGTCTCTTCTCGATGACCGGCATCACTCCGTATCAAAAAGAAACAGAAAAGGCCATAGGCCATTCCCAAAGCAAAGATTACCCCTAAAACTCGAAAGAATTTTTTCATTAGAATTTTTGTTTGCGGGCTTCACGTTGCTTACGTGCATTTTTATTATGCTCTGCACGACGTTTTTTCGTATTTTCTTCTTCAATCGCCCATTTCAAGGCACGTTTATAGCCTGGTTTGACTTTTTTCTTACTCTTAGCCAATTGACCACGCATTTTGTTAGACAATTCTCCTGTCTTTGCTGTACGTTTTTCACGGCGATCACGATCATAAGAATCAACGATCTCACCATTTTTCACAGCTTTAGGTTGGAAAGTCACACCCATTTTTTCAATTTCACGAATGGCTGAATCATCAGATGGACTGTAAAGTGTAATCGCCGTTCCGGACAAACCGTTACGTCCTGAGCGCCCTACACGGTGGACAAAGAAGGAAAGATCACGAGGAAGTTCATCGTTGATGATATGACTTACACCTTCAATATCAATCCCACGTGCTGCAATATCCGTTGCTACAACAAACTGATAATCTAAGTTCTTGATGCTTGCCATGATACGTTTACGTTCACGTGGTGGGATATCGCCATGAATTTTCGCGGCCTTGACACCATTGCTGACTAAGAAATGATGAATATCATCCACGCGTCCCTTTGTATTGGCAAAAATCATTGCCATATAAG
Organism: Lactococcus garvieae subsp. garvieae; assembly: GCF_029024465.1. Taxonomy (NCBI): domain Bacteria; kingdom Bacillati; phylum Bacillota; class Bacilli; order Lactobacillales; family Streptococcaceae; genus Lactococcus; species Lactococcus garvieae. Next base: position 322,195 of record NZ_CP118950.1, on the reverse strand, counting down.
GATTGGTTACCTTCGAAAGTTGCAATAAAATTTGGTTATGTGATGCACCTTTAGTTGAGATCAACCAGTTTTCAATCGTGTCTGAAATTACGGTTTTATTCGCAATTTTTTCCATCACAGGATTATTCAAATATTTTTTAAGGAAAGGCTGTAACTTTTGTGGAATAGTTGCAGAGAAGACCAACATCTGTACCTTTTTACCAAAGCTCGCTGCAATTTTGTCCACATCTGTCAAGAAGCCCATATCCAAAGTCATGTCTGCTTCATCCACTACAAAAATAGAGGCTGTGTGAATAATCAAAGCTCCTGATTTAAGCAAATCTTGAATACGCCCTGGTGTACCAATCACGATATGGGGTTGAGAAGACTCAAGTTTTTTAATTTGACGCGCTTTATCTGTTCCGCCCACATAGTTGACCACGCGGATAGCATCGTTAAATTTGACAAATTCCTGAGCAGCATGATAAATCTGCGTGGCAAGCTCACGAGAGGGTGCCGTGATTACGGCTTGGACTTCATCAAGATCTGTATTCAATTGTTGGAAAATAGGGAGTAAGAAAGTATGTGTCTTCCCTGAACCTGTTTTTGATTCCCCTACCAAATCACGGCCTGATAAAACGACAGGAATCAGTTTTTCCTGAACGGGGGTCGGTGAAACAAACTTGATTGCCTCAAGCGTTTCATTGATATAATTCTTAAAGTTAAATTCTGTAAATTTCATAGCTCCTATTATAGCATGAATAGTGCATTTATAAAACAGGCTGCGCCTTTTTAATTCTAATTCTTCTTAAAAAGAGCGGAAAAGCAAAAAAAGCACCTCGAAGGTGCCCTTTTTATATTATTTAGCTTTAGCGTAAAGTTCGTTTACTTTATCCCAGTTAATCAAGTTAAAGAAAGCTTCGATATAATCTGGACGAACATTATGATATTTCAAATAATAAGCATGTTCCCAAACGTCAAGACCAAGCACTGGAATTTGGCCATCAGAAATTGGGTTATCTTGGTTTGCTGTGGAAACAACTTTAAGTTTACCGTAATCAAGAACTAACCAAGCCCAACCTGAACCGAAACGTCCTGTAGCAGCTGCTTTAAATTCAGCTTTGAAGTCGTCAAATGAACCAAAAGCTTCATCGATTGCTGCAGCGATATCACCTGTTGGTGCACCACCTGCATTTGGAGCGAGCCATTCCCAGAACATTGTGTGGTTCAAGTGTCCTCCACCGTTGTTACGTACTGCAACACGAATGTCTTCTGGCAAACGGTCCAAATAAGCCACTAATTCTTCAACAGTTTTATCAAAGAATTCTGGGTGTTTTTCAATCGCTGCATTAAGATTATTTACGTATGTTTGGTGATGTTTGTCATGGTGCAAGTGCATTGTTTCTTCATCAAAGAAAGGTTCCAAAGCGTCATATGCGTAAGGTAATTCTGGAAGTGTATAAGCCATAATATTCTCCTTAAATTTTAATATACTATTATTATAAAGAAATAAGAACCGTTTACAAAATTATCTGCTTATCTTTTCGTTCTTCACGGAAATACTTCAAATCTCGGTCATAGATAAATTCAACACCTGTTAAATCTTCATACTCCCGTGCTCCAACCAAAGTATAAAGCTTTGTTAAATCATCTTTCCAATGGCTAAACATTTCATCCAAGGCTTCAGGCCCCTGGGTGTGTAGGACAGATAAAACATGCCCAGCAGAGCTGGCTAAAGGCGCACCCAAAAGTTGAGCATGCAAGATATCTGTAGCTGATGCAATACCTCCCGTAGCAATCAGTGGTTTAGTATTTTGCGCCAATTGAGCTTCAATGAGGCTCTCAGGTCCTGTGAAGCCAAAATCGTTTAAGTTTAAGGTGCTGTGCCCCCGTCCACTCTCAATCCATGCAAAATTTGTTCCACCTTTACCGCCAACATTAATGCCAGAGATCGCTGTTTGGCTCAGCTGCTTGAACATTTTTTGGCTCATACCAAAGCCGACTTCCTTGACGACAACGGGAACATCTAAATTTTCAGCGATGCGATTAATATTTTCAAGCCAGTAAAAAGAGCGATCTCCTTCACTGTCCTTCATGACCAACTCTTGTCCCGTGTTGATATGAATCTCTAAAGCATCAGCAGAGAGCATTTCGACTGCTTTTTGGGCGTTTTCTAAAGAGTGCCCTGCCCCCATGTTTGCAAAAATGAACCCCTTTGGATTATGTTGACGCACGTGACGGAAACCTTCCGCCAATTCGGGATACTTCAAAGCAATCGACTGCGAGCCAACGGCCATTGCTATATGGTGATGAGCTGCGATCTCCGCTAACTCTAAGTTAACCTTATCACCTTTTTTGGATCCCCCCGTCATCGCTTCTATGTAAAAAGGAAAGTCAAACTTGTGTTCCAAGAGGGTAACCGATAAGTCCACTTCCTGTGTAGAAATTTCTGGTAAGCCATTGGGAACAATCCGTAATGCAGCAGAAAACTCTGAGCGATTTCGACCTTCGCGCCAGTACTTTAAGCCAAGTGATAAGTGTTCATCCTTGCGATGTCCGTGGATTTCTTTACTCATTTTGTTTTCCTATTCTTATTTTCTCAAGCTTCATTCCTTCTGCTTCAAGGGCACTCCTTAAATCGGATATCTTGTCTTCATGCTCCGCAAAAAGAATAATATTTTCGCCAAAGCCCGCGCCTGAAATCTTTCCAGCAAATTCGGGTTGGCTATTCACAATATTCAGAGCTAAAGCCAGTTGATCGGTCATATAGCCGTCTGCTTGGTTCTCGATAAGCAAAAGTTGATTTTCGAGGAGCTTTTCTTTAAAAAGAGCGAAATCCTGCATATCAATGGCTGTGCTTATTTCAATAACAAGTTCATCACTTTTAGCATAAAATGCATCAGAAAGTTGATGTTTCAATTTTTCTACCGTCTTAGCAGATTGAGCTGTTTGGACAACATAAGGCTGCCAAGGAATCGTTAAAGGTAGGACACGCTGATGATTTTCATAGAAAATGCTGCCGCCATACATAATCGCAGCCACATCGCCACGAGAACCGCTTCCTTGCACATCATAATGTGCTTGAGCTGCAATTTCAAAGCGTTTTTTCAAGGGGAGATGGAGCTGAAAAAAAAGATTGAGTGCATTCACCACACCGACAACGACACAAGCCGAGGAGCCATAGCCCTTCTTGTTTTCACCAAAACCCAGTCCGCTCTTGATTTCCAAGTGAAATTCCCGGGACAATTCAACTTCTTTACTCACGTATTCGATAGCCGTCATGACAAAATTCCAAGGTCCACTGTGTTCAGGCTTCATTTCCTTTACGGAGAAGGTATGAGCAGGCATAGCTACATTCGTTTCCAAAAGACTTTGGCCCTCTGCTTCTGAAATCACCATTTGGAAATCACTCTCAAGACTGGTTACCAGAGCCAAACCTCCTGGACGAGTGACCGCATATTCTCCCGCAATAAAGAGTTTTGCAGGCACATCTATTTTATAAGTACTCAAGTCCGCCCCCCGCATGTGCAATATCAAAAGTAATATCTTGGAAATTTTCCCGTAATTTTGCTAAAAGTACTTTTTCTGTTGCTCGGTCCGTAATAATTTTTACATTTGGTCCGGCATCAATGGTGACAAAAGCCAAGAGTCCTGCTTTATAGCAGTCTTGCGTAAAGGCAATGATCCGTTGAGTGTCTTCAGTAAAGTAATCAAAAGGTTCAACACAGAGACGGTTCTGTTCATGCATACCCAAGGCATTATCTTCTGCGATCAGACCAATCTTTTCAATATCTGCCTGACGAATCGCACTTTTCATTTCTTCAAGTTGACGTGCTGATTTTTCCACCCAAGCGCTGTAGGTCGGAGCTGTCTGAGCAAGTTGCATACCGCGTGTTGAAGACATTTTCTTTTGAGCGCTTGATATTTCAGCAACAATCATAGACAAGTGGATATCCTCATCATAAAAGCTCTCAGCATAGGAGGAAGCGTCATCTTCTCCCTTGTTCCAAACAGCAAAGTTACCAAAGACTGAACGCGAAGCTGAACCAGAGCCACGACGTGCAATCCGTGACATTTCTGTCAAATCGGCTGGCAATTCGAGAAGACCAAACATTGCACCTGTCAATGCGGCAAAGCTTGAAGCTGAGGAAGCAAGTCCTGCAGCAGTTGGTACATGATTTTCAGAAGTGACTAAAACGCCTGGAAAAGAACCATGTTTGGCACGTAGCATTTCTAAAAATTGATGCACACGGGTGGCATCAGTGTCTACACCATTTAAAATCAGTTGATCCTGATCAGCAAAGGCAACAGATGTCGTGGTATAAAATTGATCCAAAGTCATCGATAAAGAACTTGTCGTAGGAATATTCAGCGCCACATCCGCCTTCCCCCAATATTTAATCAAGGCAATATTCGTATGTGCTCTAACAGTAAAATCATTCATTTATATTTTTTCCTCTTGTCGGTTAATCTCTCCTATTATAACAAAGGTGGCATAATTTAGCCATTTGTCGTTTTTGAAATCTCCTTCTCCACAGCATAAAGTCTTCATAAGAACTCTTGATAAGGTAACGTTATTAAGTTGAATTTTCTTATTGCGCGCAGAACTCAGGTTGCCTTTATGTATAAGAAAAAACTCAAACCATTACTTCTTTAGCCAGGTCGCTACCTCTACTTGCTTGGTAAAGATGAAGCTATGGATGGTGACTATACGATTGGTATAAAATAAAAAAGATTAGGAATTTGTTTTCCTAATCTTTTATTTGCTTTAGTTCGATTGACTTATTATTAGGGCAGGACGAACTCCTCCATTGACAGAATGATGGGTCACAGCAACAAAGTCATTCAGCCGACCAACAGGGGTCCAACCCAAAGCCCAAGCATTGGGGGTAGTAGCAGGGGTACGCGTCCACCACCAACTGGTATGTGCAGCCACACGCTGTACAAAGGATGGGAACGGCCCTGTTTCGGTTGACAGGTGGACAACATCAGCGAAAGAAAGCGCAAATGCTTGTGGAGTGCCAGCACCGTTCACAGCTGTTCTATCATTTCTGACATCATTAAAACGAGCATCTTCCCACTCCGCAGGTATCCAACGTTCCTCTCCTTCCCAAGGCACAACTGTGGCTAATGAAATGCCTGGTACTACTGCTGGTATAGACACAGGTTGAACAAGCGCGCGGACTTCTTCAGTAAGGGTATTATAGAAGTTCGTTAGAACTGTATTTTGCTGAACAAAGCTTGTGTCACGGATAGGCTCATCCCGAATAATCAGATGATTATCGTTCCCCATGTCTTCAAGGTAACGATATTGTTCCCCATCCATAGTGAAGATAGTACCTGGTTCCATGAGGTTCAAATTGATAGACCAAGGGTGATTTTCCCAGTTACGCACTGCATCAAGAAAATCGGGCAAGTCCGCATGGTGGGCACCTTCAGAATCTGTAGCTAAAAACTCCTCTGTACGGTCCGGACTAATCAACTGACTATCCACATGGATACCATAATAATATTCGCCTGGAATGGTATCTGCTTCTGCTGTCATTTCTGCGGCATCAAGCAGGTAAGAGGTAGCCTCCCCGGCCCGCAGGCGGTTGGCCCAGTAAGCCCATCCCGTTTGGTGGTCAATCACCCAGAAGTTCCCCACTTTTTCATAATTAGGGAGGTTAGCCCATTGTGCGATAGTCATTGGGGCACGGTCTTGTGGGAGGTTTTGTATGGCTTGATGTGTAACGGTTTCCCCAGGCCAGGTCCCCCCACTGTTATCATAAGTATCCCCACTTGACCAATAAGCATCTGTACCATCCTCAGGATGGGTGGTGCCATCGGTTGTCGCGTCGGTTGCCCCTGAGCCTGCGATATAGTCCCGGGCATGGCCTGCAGCAGCTGTACTGAGGTCTAGGTTATTGTGGTTGAAGGTAGGCATGAACCATGGGGCACTTTGCCCTGGGCGGGACCAGCCCAAGATGAGGTTAGAATAACGATTGAAGGCATTTGAAGCATGGCTGCTTTCACGTTGACCTGTGTTGTTGGCACTTGGGATCCAAGTGGTCCAGCTGTCTATATTCTCACGCGTCGTCCCTGCGACTAATGGGGTAAATGCTGTCTCTCCAGGGGAACGTGATTCCAAGAATTCCGAGAGACGCACCCGGGCCATGAGGGGAACAGTGCCAAAGTTTTCAACAAAGACATCTTTGTTTTCTGTGTTTCGGTTGTAGTAGTCATGGACTCGCCCACCGGGGATATTCTCCCGCAAGCGGTCATTGATGGCCTGCTGGTTGAAGGCTTGAAAAGCGAAAGTAACGCCGATTAAGCCAAGCAAGGAGAGGATGGCGATGTTCCGTAGTTTACGTTTCTTTTCTGGTGTCATAATAATACCTTTTCCCTTTCTTTGTCTTTCTTTATGATTCTTTTTGTATCTTTACTTCTTTTAACCTGACCCTCAGCTCTAAGGGTCAGAGGACGGAAAAAACGCTCCAGTGGTCCAGAGCGTTTTGGGGCAAGTTGAAAAAGACGGTCTTCTACCGCTGTGCTGTGCTGTGCTGTGCTGTGCTGTGCTGTGCTGTGCTGTGCTGTGCTGTGCTGTGCTGTGCTGTGCTGTGCTGTGCTGTGCTGTGCTGTGCTGTGCTGTGCTGTGCTGTGCTGTGCTGTGCTGTCTGATTATAAGTCATAGCATTTCCCTCGTCAAGTCTTTTATTACATATATCTAAGAATGTTTCTTATTTAATTCTAACATTTGTAGTTTTGATGTCAAAATGATTTCATTAGAGTTTCATTTGTGTGAGAGTTTTTACGTTGGGAAACAAAAAAAGTTCCAACAGCTTTTTACAGTGTTGGAACTTTTTACTTGTATTCACTTGAGGGCACACCTGATAAGGTGATTATATTTTATATATATCGTAAAAGAAGAAAAGAGAATCTCCGGTGCAATAATTACTTCACAACTGTAACATTACAGGGTGCATGATTAACAACATAAGCTGTTGTAGAACCCAAAGTCATACGTTCAAAGTAATTAGAACCTGTAGCCCCCATCACGATGAGGTCACACTTCTGCTCCGTTGCAAATTCAACAATTTGCTTCTTAGGAATACCTACCACCACGAAAGTTTGAACTTTGACATTGTCCTTCACGATATCCACTGCTTCTTGCAGAATCATCTCGGAAGCTTTTGTATAATTGTGCTTAAGGATCGGCAAAGCATGTCCGTATAACTTCCCGTCATCTTGGACGGTTAAGACCGAAAGTGTCACATCGTTTAAACGCGCGATTTCCATGGCCTCTCGGAGTGCTTTGTATGAGTTGTCTGAACCGTCAATGGGAACCAAAATATTTTTGTAATTCATCAAGATTTCTCCTTCCTTGCTTTGCCTATATTATAATGCTTTCTAATAATAAATAAAAGCAGCATGCATTAAAAATAAGCGATCACGATGATGTCGTGAAATAAAAAAACCTTAAGTGACTTATACACTTAAGTTTTTTATCGTTTCATTTTTAAACAGAGTAAATCCATGTGTTATCAATTTGCTAAAATATAGGATAATCCAATCTAATTTGTCGAAGTAAGTTCAATACCTCAATAGTTTACTTCAATATAAAATAATCTAACAAAGCTTTGAAACTCTGTTAAAAAATTGCACCGCCATACGAAAAAGTGAGACCATGTAATGTAATTTAATTACTATAAAGGATATGCTTTTTTCTAATCTATTAACAATAAATTTATTGAAAGAGAAAAGCATTTATGTATCAATTATTTGGAATATTTATAAATCATACTTGTCCAATACTGTTTCGACATATTTTTTCTCTCTTGAGAGTTTCTCAATATCGATATCAGTTATTTTAATTTTCAATATAGTTATCGGATCTATTTCATATCCTGTAAAATCATACTTCAAACTACATATAAGAAAAGCTACAAATGTCATTGCTCTATAACCTTCATCATCATCTTCTCTAGTATAAAAATATTGCATCATTTCTGATAATATAATAACTGTTTTCTCAGATCCATACATAAACACATTTTTTTGCATGGCTATTATATCCTGAGCCCCCTTTTTACTATCAACTTTCGAAATAAAAGACTTCATATCAAGCACGACATTTGTCCAATAATTTAAGGTTTTAGCCAGCTCATCTCCTTTTATTTGTCTAAAAAAAGACTCTCTTTGAATATCTTTTTCAGTATTTCCTCGTGTTTTTTCAAGTTTCAGGGCTCTAAATAAGGATGGCACATCTTTTAAAAACAAACCTGCCACCCATAAAGTCGCCAGTATAAACAGTTGCAAAACAGTAGTTAAAATTTCCATTTTTTTCTCCTAAAAACCCTTTTTATAAACTCACTTAATGATTCAAATCAAACTAATCAATATAAAAAAACTTACTTTTATTTTCTAAAGTAGGTAAAAATGTTGTTAAAAATTATATCACCTTGCGCAAAATTGATAACATGAACAGGACTTATAATACATATTTTTTATCATTTTTTTTTTCAAATACTTCAAATGATAACTCAGTCTTTCTAAGTTCGCTATCTTCCACTCTCCGTTCAAAGCAAGTCTATTCTCTATCTCTCCATCAACTTCATACAGGGTCCGAAATTCAAAAACTTCTTCATTCGAGTTGTCTCCATATTCATAATTAATATTAACTGTGACAAGGGTTACTGCTCCTGCTGTGTCCTCTATTTTAATTACTGAATAATTTTTTATTACAATATTTTGAAATTCTTCTCTAAGAAATCCCGCTTTAGTTTTTATTGACAATGTTTTATATATTGTTGATGGGTACATAGAAACTGGTGTACCATAATTTTTATTTCTAATACATTCTAAAAATTCAAAGACTTTTTGCTCTGGTGTGTTATCTTCAAAGTTTTGGGGGATAGACTCAAAAACTCTAGGTTTCCATTTTTTTAATAATTCTTCTGATTTTCTTTGCTTCTTACTAGTTTCAGAAATACTTTTAATTATATCTTTTAAACTTGTTGAGTCAATTTCTTCTTTTTTTCTTATCCTTTCAGCTTCACTATATTTTTCTCTTATCCAATCCGCTAAATATATCAATAATGCAAAAGATTTAATTGCAACTGTCTTATTATAATAATTTATATCTCTCCCATGCAAAATACCATTCCTATATGGAAGATAAATCGGCTCCGTACTAGTTTTTTTACGATTTTTACTTAATAATGAAATCAAGGACTTTAAACCACTCCCGTGTCCAGATATACTATCCCAAACCTCTAAGTCAGTTTCTTTCGCAAACAATCCTGTTGGTTCAACATCATTTATTATTCCATCAGCACTTAATAGGGCTATTGGTATAGAAGAATGGTATCTTTCAGCAAAATAATCTTCTATTGCAAGGTTTAACAACTCTTGTCTATCATAAAAATGTTTCCTATAAGAATATTTCTCAAAGTTTTTTAATTCACCTTCATAATATTCTATTAGAGCATCTTCTCCGCGATCAATATCTCCTTCTTTGGCTACCCTAACACAAAACTTCAGAACATCTATATTAAGTGATTCATGAGAAATCCATCCTTTTTCATGGTAATATGTATTAAAATCATCATTTAATGTTCTTAGTTCACCAAATTGTTTTTCTATACTTTTTATATCAATACCTGTATCTATTTTGAATAGTTTAAAAAAAGGTGCCAACACTTTTGAAGTTTTAATCATTTTGTCTAATTCATTGATTGTATTGTTATCTTGAATTTTGTTGCCCATACACTTCCTTTTCAAGCCATTATTTTATAAATATTATATCATTTTATTAATGAGCTTCATTATTGTTATAAGCTCTGCACCTTAAATAATAGAATCATCATTTTATTTCAAACTATTTTACTTAAATTTCTTCCAATTTTGACCTATCCAATTAATAAATGGATCGCGTGGATATATTCTTTCCGTTCCAATTTTTACTTTAGGTAATCCCCGGTTTCACTCATCGCTTAAAAGCCTATGAGGCTTCTGCTCGACTTACTGTGTTATCTTTCCATAGCTTTAGACATCCTCATGCAAGCTTATGTTTAAATGTTGGCCTGAGCTATAAAGTCATACAGCAAAGGTTAGGGCATTCAAATTTACGAATGACAACGAACCTGTACTCCCACTTAGAACCTGTGAAGAAAAAACAAGAGTTAGAATTATTCTAAAAATATGCTAATTTCTGAGTAAAAGCTCTGTTAATTGATTTTAGGGCAAAACAAAAACCCTCATAAAGTCAATGACTTCGAGGGTTTAAGTTATCGTTTCATTTTTAAACAGAGTAAATCCACGTGTTCTTGGCACCATTTTTCAAGAGCTTTTGACTAATGCGGATCGCATCTTTTTCATTAGCTGCTAGAGCGACCATTACCCCACCTAGACCTGAGCCTGTAAGCTTGGCTCCCAGCGCACCATTTCTCAGCGCTGTATCCACTAAGGTGTCTAAGCGTGGGTGTGAAACACCGAGTGAAGAAAGATTCTCATGCGCTTGGTTCATGACTTGCCCCAAGTCTTTTAACTTATTTGTCATGAGAAAATCTTTTGAAGCTTTTGAGAGTTGGCCTAACTTTTCAATATGGCCTTGAGCTTTGGCTTTATTCTCTGATAATTTTTCTCTGACTATGCTAATCGCTTGACTGGTAAAGCCGTGTACACCTGAATCTCCAATAACCAGATAACCCGATAGATTGATATCAAAAGATTCAGCTGTTTGGCCTTTAATAAACCAAAGCGGCAACTCCGAATTGACGGTTGCGACATCGATTCCTGATGAGCGGCCGTGTGTAATATTCTCCGAGAAGTTAGCAAAAGATAAGAGTATTTCATCTGTTAGCTCTGCATCAAAAAAATCATAAAAAGCACGTGTGATTGCTGTTGCTAGAGCGGCTGATGCTCCCAATCCCCGTCCCAAAGGGATATTCGAATCAATTTCCAGAGAAAATGGAAGTTTTACGGAATTAAATTTTTCCAAAAGACGTAGGATGAGTTGGCGGACCCCCTCAAATTCGTCTCCTAACACATCCAATCTGCGTCGTGATTCATTATTTTCAATATATTGTCCGTATTTGATAGAAGAAATTGTAACGGTTGTCTTCAGAATAGTAACAGGTAACGCAATTGCAGGCTGCCCATAAACAACCGAATGCTCTCCAATCAAAATTAATTTGGAATGAGCGGTTCCTGTGCCCATTTTATTTGTAGTCATAACTATAAATTCTCCATTAGAGTACGCAAAGGTACTTGACAATTTTATAAAATTTGAGAGTGAAAATCAAGTAGCAATTCTTTTTTTACCCCGAATATCTAGATAAATAGGATAAATCTGTCCTTTCTTTTCTCGTATTGTGTCAAAAAAGTTATAATAAATACATGGACAATTTACGCAAAGCAATTGAAAAAATGGATATTGTCACTGTCGATGCTGCAGTTAAATACAGTGGTTTAAGCAGGAAAGTGATTCTAGATTTTATCCATAAAAATCCTCATCTCAGAATCTTTGATGAACAAGAACAGTATTGGATTAATGAAAACGTTGATGGACATTGTTAAATGCAAATAAAAAGTGCTTCTCGCACTTTTTTATTTGTATTGTTCCATTCCGGGAACTTGGTCTCCCCCAAAATATTTTTGAGAAAGTTCTTTCAAGTAGCCATCTTCAGCCATCTTTTTAATCTCTTGGTTAAGATCTTTTTGAAGCTGAGTTTGACTATTGTCAAGGATATAGTAAGTGTAAGTCTTGAATTCAGGATATTTTTCAAGGTCTGTAGGTACTGTATCGGATACACCTGTTACAGCATGTTCTTTGACGAGATTTTCCGCTGCAGATTTTGAAGCAAAGATAAAGTCCATTTGTCCATCAGAAAGTGCTTGTAATCGTTCTGCCAGCCCACGTTTTGAATAATCGACGGTAATTTTTTTATCAGGATGCGCACTGTTCCACTGATCCATAATATCGCCATAGTTGGTTCCTGTTGGAATCTCAGTTTTCTTTCCTACAAGGCCTTCGATGGTTGTGATTTTATCTTTATCATTAGAGAAAATCGCATTAATGCCTTGCGTGGTAGGAAAACTAAAGAGATACTTTTCCTCACGCGCCTTAGTTTTACCATAAATATTCACACCAATATCTGCGCGTCCTGCATCTAAAGCTGCAAGAATAGCACTGTCATCATATGTCTTAAAGTCAAATTTATATTGAGGCAAATTTTCATCTGCTTTTTTGAGAATATCATATTCATAACCTGTCAACTGCCCATCCTTCGTATATTCGTAAGGATTTGATGAGCCAGAGATTGCCACATTCACTGTGGTTGTTTTTTCTTGGCCTGCGGTTGTACTTTTATTTGATTTTGAGCACGCTGCTAGCAGAGTAACGCCAGCTGCACTCAAAGCCAATAAGGTTATAACTTTATTTATTTTCATTATATCTCCACTTCCTTTTTACTTACGCTTTGATTTTAACATAATCTACACAATTTCCTTTTTTCTATGCTTATAAAAAAACTTCTACATGAACAAAATAAAAAAACAACCTTAAGTTGTTCTTTCATTTTATAAATCATGATACTGGGCATAAAGCTCTTGACGTACCAACTCCCGTTCTTTCGCCACTTGCTTGATGGCAGCATTAGGCTTTATTCCCGATGCAACAAGAAGCTGAACAGCTTCTAATGGTGTGGTTTTATCTTCCACAGTATCTTCAACTTCACCATCGAAGCCAGCAACAATAAGCAAGCATTCTCCCTTAATCGGCTGCTCTTTTAAAGAAAGTAAAATTTCAGAAATTTTACCTCGACGGTATTCTTCATAAATTTTTGTTAATTCACGGACTAGGGTAACCTCTCGGTCCCCATATACCTGAGCCATATTTTCTAAAGTATCTGCAACACGATAAGGAGACTCATAAAAAATTTGCGTTTCAGGATAAGCCAGCTTAGTTTCCAAGAACTTTTTTTGCTCTCCTTTTTTACGAGGTAAAAAGCCATAAAAAATATGGGGTTGTGGGATTAAGCCCGAAGCGATAAGCGCTGTTATTCCAGCTGAAGCCCCTGGTAGAGCAATCACATCAATATTTCGCTTAATGGCTTCCACAACTAAATCATGACCTGGATCAGATATTGAAGGCATCCCCGCATCAGAGACCTGTGCTAGCGATTTCCCTGACATAAGAAAATCTAAAAGCTTCGGAATTTTGTCAAAGGAATTATGCTCATGAAAAGATTCCTGAGCCACCTTGATTTCAAAATGATTAAGTAATTTTTGCGTGTTACGTGTATCCTCACTTGCTACCAAATCCACATTACGCAAGGTTTCTAAAGCTCGTAAAGTCATATCCTGCATATTACCAATAGGCGTTGGTACCAAGTAAAGCGTGCCTGCACTTTTTTCACCTTTAAAACTGCTTTGTATATTTATCATCTGTACAAAAGCTCCAAGCAGTCTAAGCAGTTTTCACCATCTTGCAAACGTTCTGCGTAGTGGAGGTGACATACATGAAAGCCCTCATTAAAAATCTGAATCAAATTTGGATTAGGCTCATCTTTTGATTTTGAGCTGGCTTTTTCTTCTTTTTTCTCAATATGCGCCAAACGTTCGCGTAATTTTTCATTTTCCATGCGAATTGTGGCATTTTCTTTTAAAGATTCATCCAAAGCATCGCGTACCGTTGAAATTTGGCCCAGTGTATAAGCCAAACTTTCCTCCAGTAGCCCAAGTTGCACATAAATCTCATTTTTATCGATCATCATTTCCCCCATAACTTACCTCTATGTCAATTCTTCTTAAAGATTTATCTCTGCAATATCAAACTCTTTTATTGTATGATCTAAGCGAAGTTTAACTTTGTTATTCAAAATATTAAGTCCAATAACTTTCCCCTCACCATCTGCAGTTGTAATATGTTCCCCAAAATCAGGGAAATTTTTACGCGCTTCCCTGTAAAATTCATCTTCATAAGACAGACAACACATCAAACGACCACAAAGGCCATTCAGTTTACTTTGTTTCAAAGAGAGCGACTGATTTTTTGCCATCTTAATCGAGACATTAGGAAATTCGTAAATAAACTCCGAACAACAAAGCGGTCGTCCACAAGGCCCAACGCCACCATACATTTTTGCAGCATCACGCGCTCCAATCTGACGAAGTTCGATTCGCGTACGAAAAGTCGCTGCTAATTCTTTAAGCAAAGCTCGAAAATCCACTCTATTTTCCGATGTAAAGGATACAAAAAGCTGACTTTGGTTTAAATTATAAGCTGCATTTGTAACCTTCATGTCAATCCCGCAATCCGCAACAATCTGGCGAATCTTCGCGCAGGCTTGTTGCGAGAGCAGCTCTGTTGTCTGAATCAATTCTTCATCTTCTTCTGTTGCTGCGCGAACAATTTCTCCAGATGTATCAACATTTTTATCTTGTGGCAGCTGCTTCATTATCCGGCCATAGGTCTTGCCCTTTTCGTTTTGAATAATGACTTGCGTTCTCGGTGCAAATGTTTCATGACCACTTACAAAGGTATTTTGTTCTCCATGTGTAAACTCTACTTCGTAAATCATATTATCTTCTTCCTATTTCAGGACTATATATTCCAAACAAGAGCCAAAGCGCACATTGCTTTTCCACATTTTTTCTGCTTGAAAGGTTTTTTGAACCCAGTCGGGCATCATTTCTTGATTAAAAAGCTCTAAGAGCAGGGAAAAAACTAAACTTTGTTTTTCCTTATCCTCAATATTTTCCGAGACATTTGTCAGGTAAAGAAAAGCTTCCCGTTGATCCGTCTTCACTAATTTCAGCAATTGTTGGAGTTTCTTCAAGGTATCATTAAACCAAGTGGCGCCACTTAAATCTTGGGCTTCTTCTACCGAGTTACAAATTCGGCTCAGGAGTTCTGCTTGTGTTTTTAAGACACCATTTTGTTCCAAAATTTCTTGCATATAGGCACTATTTTTGGGAAAGCTAAAAACTTGTGCCCGTGATTTAATGGTGGGTAAAATGAGATTATCGTTTTCTGTGAGCAAAAAGACATGTGTGGCATTATCAGGTTCTTCAATTGATTTAAGCAAAGCATTGGCTGCATTACTGTGCATTTTTTCAGCTTCCGTGATAATGACCACTTTCTGAGCCCCTTCAAATCCGGACTGACTAAAAACTTCCGATAAATCTCGAATTTGTCCTGTTTTTATCGTTTGACCTTCAGGACGAATGATGTGTAAATCGCTAAATTCATCCCTAGCAACTAAACGACAGTGACGGCAATTCTCACAAGGTAAATTGTCCTGTAAATTTTCACAAAAAATGGCCTGACTAAGCCAAATAGCCATATCAAAACTACCAAATCCTCCACTAAAGAGATAAGCATGGCTCAGTTTATTCACACGTAAAATATGCTTAAAGCGTTCAAAAAGTGCGGGTTGAATATCTGCAATTTTCATGAAAACTCCTTAGTTTGAAATTTTATTACAAACAAAATTTCTTTTTGATGACTGTTAACGTGTCTGCAACAACTTTGTCAAGTTCTTGACTGGCATCAATAGTGACAAAGCGCTCAGGCTCCTGCTTCACTATTTCTAAGTAACCCTGTCTGACTTTACGATGCATTTCGGCACGTTCTAAATCAAGTCTATTGACTTCATCCGCTCTATTTTTCATAATTCGTTCAAGTGCAACATCTGTATCAATATCGAAATATAATGTCAAATCTGGTTTAAGACCGTCTGTTGCAAATTCGTTAAGCCAGTTTACAGGTTCAACACCAAGTTCACGTCCGTAACCTTGATAAGCCACCGACGAATCAATGAAACGGTCAACAATTACCATTTCTCCTGCAGCAAGTGCGGGAAGCATTTTTGTTTGCATATGTAGGCGACGTGCCGCAGCAAACAGCATCAGCTCTGTCTTACTGTCAATTTCTGTATTTTCTGTGCTTAAAATTATATTTCGAATCTCTTCTGCAACACGCACGCCACCAGGTTCACGTGTCGAAAGGATTTTATAAGACGATTTTTCTAATTCTGGAAGAATTCTTTGTAAAACAGTCGTTTTACCGGCCCCATCTGGCCCTTCCAAACTAATTAATATTCCATTCATATCTTCTATTATAGCAAAAATAAAAAGAAAAAATATGGGAAAAAAGTTCTTTTATAAATATTGTTTACTATATAAGTTTCTTATTTTACAAATGATTTCACTTTTGTAAAAACTCTATATTATGGAAGGCTTTACCTTGCTATACTACTGTAATAATTGTATAATGAGAAAAGCAATTAATATTATACACATCTAAGCGAAAGGATTATCATGAAAAAAATTCTTGTTGTTGACGACGAAAAACCAATTTCTGATATTGTAAAATTTAACCTCGTCAAAGAAGGGTATGAAGTAGTCACTGCTTTTGATGGTGAAGAAGCTCTTGAACTCTTTGAATCAGAAAAACCCGATCTTATCTATCTTGATTTGATGCTTCCAAAAATTGATGGTCTTGAAGTTACACGTCAAATTCGTAAAACTTCTGAAGTCCCTATTTTGATGGTTTCTGCCAAAGATACAGAGTTTGATAAAGTTATCGGCCTTGAACTCGGTGCAGATGATTACATCACAAAACCATTTTCAAACCGTGAATTACTTGCTCGTATTAAATCAAATTTACGCCGCATGACAAATGTTCCTGTTGAACAACCAAAAGATTCTAAAAAAGAATTGGTAATTGGTAACTTACGTATCAACCCGACACATTATGCCGCATATAAAAATGAAACACAGCTTGACTTGACACACCGCGAATTTGAATTGCTCTATTATCTTGCACAACATCTCGGTGAAGTTATCACACGTGAAACATTGCTTGAAACTGTTTGGGGCTACGATTACTTCGGTGATGTTCGTACTGTTGACGTCACAGTTCGTCGTCTTCGCGAAAAAGTTGAAGATACTCCAAGCCGCCCTCAATACGTATCTACACGTCGTGGTGTTGGATACTATATGAGCGAACCTCATGAATAAATTTTTTAATTCAATAGTACTTAAAGGAGTAGTGATTCATCTACTTCTTTTTGGCATTTTTGAGATAGTAAATAGTCCTTACTTCCTTACACACACTACTGCGCTCTTACAGTTTTTCATCTTTTATCTGATTACCTTAAGTCTTCTTATTTGGTATCTCAGTCGCTTGGCGCAAACGGCCAATAAGATCTCTCATCAGGTGGACAATTTTTTAAATAATAACTATGAAAACCGCCAAATTTCTAAGGAAAATAATGAGCTTTCAGTAGCTTATAATAAATTGTTATTACTTGGACATGAAATTGAGGATCGGCAAGAACATTTAGAAAACCAGCGTAACCAACTAGAGAGTATCTTGACCTATCTTGCCGATGGGGTCATCACCACGGATAGGCACGGGAAGATAAATCTTGCTAATCACGCAGCACTGAATCTACTTGATCAATCAAGCGAGGCAATCATTGGTAAAGATTTGATTGATGTTCTAAATATCTCCGACAAATATTCTTTTCATGATTTACTACAAAAAGAGCCTGAACTCACACTCAATGCCATCAATTCTGAAGACACGGCTGTTATTCTTCGCGTAAACTTTATGCTCTTCCGCAGTGAATCTGGGTATATTTCTGGGATTATTGCTGTCTTGCATGATACAACAGAACAAGAAAAAACAGAAAGAGATCGCCGACTTTTTGTGTCCAATGTCTCGCATGAGTTGCGTACACCGCTAACTTCTGTCAAAGCCTACTTAGAAGCGCTCAATGATGGAGCACTGGCTGACACCGAAGTTGCCAGTCACTTCGTGGACGTTTCGCTTAACGAAACAGATCGAATGATTCGAATGATCGGGGAGCTTTTGGAACTCTCTCGTATGGATCAAGATAAGGTTAAACTTCACACTGAAATTATCAACTACGTCGACTTTATCAACTATATCCTGGATCGTTTTGATCAAATCATCGAAAAAAATTACACTAACTTTAGAATTATTCGTCAAATACCTCAACAAGAGATTTGGCTTGAAATCGATACCGATAAGCTTTCGCAGGTTATTGACAATATCATCAATAATGCCTTTAAGTACTCTCCAAAAGGAGGAACAATTACCGTAAGCGTTTGGTGTGAAGACAACAAAGCATTTACTTCTATTGCCGATCAAGGCATAGGAATTCCAAAACCTGCTTTAGCCAAAGTTTTTGACCGTTTTTATCGTGTCGATAATGCTTCAAGAAATAGCCAAATCGGCGGTACGGGCTTAGGGTTATCTATTGCCTATGATATTATGAAACTCCACAAAGGTGATATAGTAGTCACTTCTGATGGTAAAACTGGTTCAACTTTCACCCTGTCTTTCCCTTACAGTGATGAAATTAATCAAGAAAATAACGACTGGGAGGATTTTGCTGAATGAGCACTGAATCAGCATTTAAATATTCAATTTTAGCATCCGGAAGCACTGGAAATTCTTTTTATTTGGAAACTCCTGAAAAGAAAATTCTTGTGGATGCTGGATTATCTGGAAAAAAAATCGAGAGTTTATTAGGAGAGATTGACCGAGACATCAAAGATGTCGATGCACTCCTGATTACTCATGAGCACAGCGACCATATCAAAGGAATTGGTGTTCTTGCCCGAAAACATGGCATTCAACTTTACGCCAATGAGTTAACCTGGCAAGAACTAGAGAGTAAAAACTCACTAGGAAAAATTGCGACTGAACAAAAACATATCTTTGAAATGGGCAAAACTAAAACTTTTGGTGATATCGATGTCGAAAGTTTTGGTGTGAGCCATGATGCTATCGCACCCCAATTTTATCGTTTTATGAAGGATAACAAATCCTTTGTATTACTTACAGATACCGGCTATGTAAGTGACCGTATGCGCGGTACAATCGAAAATGCCGACGGCTACCTTATGGAAAGTAATCATGATATTGAGATCCTCCGCATGGGGGGGTACCCTTGGAAAACAAAACAACGTATTCTCAGCGACCAAGGCCATTTATCTAACGAAGACGGTGCCGAAGCTGCTTTTAATGTTTTAGGAAATAAAACAAAGCGTATCTTCCTGGGTCACCTTAGCCTGAATAATAATATCCAAGAGCTTGCGCATATGACCATGGACGGCTTTCTGGCGCAGCATGATGTGGATACTAAACGTGACGTTCACATTATTGATACCAGCCACGAGCATGCAAGTAAACTCTATGATATTTAGACAGTATTTACAGCAATAAAAAAAGACACGAGCTCGTGTCTTTTTTATTTTTACATCATGCCACCCATTTAATACCCTCGTTACACTAGTATACATATTATGCACAAAAACCGATAATACTGTGCTTTTACGTAATATATCAAAAATATATTTCACATACAATTTCGTAACTTTACGTACTTTTTGCCCATTTTTTGCCCACTAAAAAATCCCTACGAGCGCAGGGGGAAATTGAAATTATGAGATTATGTACTTAGGGTATAACACAAAAATCTCTATTATCATAGAGATTCACCTATTAAGAACAGATATTTATTGTAGCATATTTTGATAATTTAACAAAAAGTCGCCTTGAGCTGACAGATATTCACTCATGTATTTTTCGAATAAAGTAAAAGTTGTTATTCAATTTTAGCATTGCCACACTTGTTCTTTTTGAAAGACTTCCAAATTGCGGAAAACTATTTCTCGTTAATATATAACGCTCACTTCCATTTATTGTAGCCTTGAAGATGTTAAAACCAAGAATTATTAAAACAGGGTTCAGATAAACCAAATTCATGCGAACATACAACACCATGATAATCAAAAATAATAGTATATTGCTTATGTATTCTGAAAGGCTTGCACTAAAACTTAAAGAAGTGAGCGGAACAATATAAGTCATCACATAACTCACTATTCCATCATCCAATTGAGAAGGCTCACTAATTTCAAGGCTAACCTGATTCCCTTTTCTGACAATTGATATTCCCATCCGTATCAAAAATATGACAGGAGGCATAATAGATAGGATTAGAACAACAAGCCAGAAGAAATTTTGAGAAAGTTCCACAAAATATTTAATTACAATATTGACTATTTCTTCCGATAACTTTTTATTCTCGATATTTTTTGAATATAATTCTAAAAATGCTTTAATAGATAAAATCACAAATAGTGGAGAAAATGAAACGAAGAATAATGAAATTTTCCAAGATAAAATTTGAATCATTGCAAATAGAAAAACAAACAAACTCATCACATAAATCCACATTTTAATCCATCACCTTTTTCCCTAAAAATAAAGTCTCTGCTGCTCTATCAGTTATCAATGATACAAATTGGAATTTATTTTCTTCTGTATATCTAATTTCTAGAGAATCAAGATTTATTTCAATCTCGCCAAAATCATCTACAAATCGTTCATCACTTACAATCTCCTGTAAATCATCTAGAGCCTTTTTCTTAGCTTCTGCTGTCTTAAATTTTTCCTTGAGACTTTCAACGGAAACTCGCATTAACATCCTTGACAAAACATGACCACCTTTGCCACCCAAACTGTCTTTCAAAGTTTCAATATTTACAAGTACTGATCTAAATTGGATGAGGTCCGATACTGTCTCAAGTGCTCGCTTTTTATACTCACTTGATAAGAATAACATTCGCTCCGCATCAACTTTGGAATTTATGATAAAGTGTCCATTATGATAGTAGAAACCAATATAATCTCTAATACCAAATATTGTTTTAGAATCTGTCAAGTCTCTAACTCCATTCTTATCAATATTTCCTAAAGAAAGCGGATATTTTCCTTTTTTGAATCCGTTAAAAGTTTCTACTTTTGTAAATAAATAAAATGGGAGTGTACCTTTTATTTTTATCTCAACAATAGCTCCCTTTACTTTTGAGAGATTTGAGCCAAGAACGGATAAATCATCTTCCGGAGTAAAAGCTTCTGATTCTAGATTTTCTATCACTTTTTTAGCATTATCAAATTTATCTTTGTCAATATAGTAAAATGTGTTCTCATCATTACGAAGAATATCAAATTCATTAAGATTATACTGGGAAATAGCACTTTCTGAAAAAGTTGCACTCAATCTTTCCAACATAGATTTCCGTGTTTTTTCATCAGTAGTTGCCAAGGCATATCTGAAATCATCAATCGTTTTTCCACTATCCGTATATTCAAAGTAGAAATTCACCTCATAACTTAAATCGCCATGCAATGCCATTCTAATAGGTTTTAATTCTTCAATAATTTCTTCTTGCTTTACCATTTTATCCTACCTCTCTAGTACTTCAATTATAGCAAAAAAACTCCCCGTCACGGAACCGGGAGCTAAGAAAAACAAAAAAACACCTGCTTAATGCAAGTGTTTAGAAAAAGATGGCTTCTGATTTGGTCAAAACGAAGCTAATATTATTATATCAAAAAAAGCCACGTTGGCAAGACGTGGACTAATAGATCAAAAGACTATAAACTGTTTTATTTTTGCCATATCTATTATAGCATAAAACTCCCTCAGACCTTATAAGGGAGTTCTCCTCAGGCATATGTAATTCTGGTAAATGGTTTATGCCTGATACATTTATTATAGCACATTAAAGCGCCTGCACAAACACAGGCGCGAAAGGGGTATTTACTCATGATTTGGTCTAAAATGAGTATTTATATAAGTCCACATCTTTTAAAATAGAGAATTTGTTTAGAAAGAAATAAAAAGAAATTCGCTTATATGCATCAGTATACCAGAAATAATTAAACTTTGGCAAGCGATAATGTAAAATAAAAAAACCTCCTAAAGTGAACACAATGGCGAGGGTCACGGAGGCTTAAGGTCTATAGTCATATTATAACAAATCGCATATAGTGCACCTAATAATATAAGGGACAAATATTAAAACGCCTACATAAAGCAGGCGCCTTAGATGAATACCCTATTTATGGGCAAAGTAATTATATCAACTCTTTCAGACATTGTAAACTGATCACAACAAAAAACACCCCTAACCGTTATGGCTAGGGGTAAATTTATATTAATAATTTAGAGTTTGTCCTGCATAAATCAAGTTAGGGTTTTGAATTCCATTACTTGAAACAAGGTGCTGCACAGTTGTTCCTAAACGTTGTGCAATAACGGAGAGGTTATCTCCGTATTGTACGGTATAAACTCCGCCTGCTGCCGCATTTGAGCCCCCTGAGTAGCTGATTGCTTGACCAGCATAAATAAGGTTAGGATTACTCAAAGCGTTCTGACGTGCCAATTCTTGCCAGCTTGTGCCCCAATTGTAAGCAATGCTGCTCAATGTGTCGCCATATTGAACGATGTGTGTTTTTTTACTTGGGCTTGGTGTTGGAGTTGGGTTTGGTGTCGGTGCTGGGTCTGGTACTTTTCCATCATAACCCTTATCCGTGATGCCTGTAAGGTCAATATTACCGTCTAATCCCCCTGCAACATAAGTTGAGGTAAATTGGAAAATGCCAATATCATCCATACTTGGGAAGAAATTCCAGTTTGGAGTTGGAGTTACTTCATAGTTTGGATATTCCGCAATCCAAAGTGATCCAGGAAACTCTTTAATAATTCGTTTGTAGTCCACATTTGCTATTGTGTAAGGCTTGTAGCTGTAATACATTGGTGTATATCCTGCTTCTTTCACACGTCGCATTCCATAAAGAATAGCATCTGTGTTCGCCTGCTTACTTCCACTCGCCCCACTTTCATAATCAAGAGCGACAATAGAGCCTTTAGGTGTGGCAATTTTTGGCAAGTAACGGTCAAGCGCCCCCTTTGCAATCGGAATCGAATTACCCACTTCATAATAAATATAACTATGTGCTCGCTTACCTTGTTCCAATGTATTTTGAACCTGACTATTATAAGTCAACTGATCCACATAGTAGCCACCGTAAGTCCCCCCAATTTGAGAAATTGAGAATTGGTCGCTGGCATAACCAAAGTTCCCTTGATAGCCATTGTAATGCGACCAGTCCACGCCTTGCTCACCCACTGCCGCAAAGGCTTGACGCGTTGCGCCAAAGCTTGTTATAACTAGAATCGCAAGCGTTGCCCCTTTAATAAGTTTTTTCATTTTCTAAAATTCTCCTTCGCTATCTTTTGAAAAAGATATAAAAATAGTGCTCAAAGAAATAAAGCAATAAGGGAAGAACAACGGAGGACAGGCTGATACGCAAAAGCCATTTACGACCTTCTTGTAACTTTTGAATAGCATCCTTATTTTCTTGAGCGAGTTTCAAAGCTTCTTCCGCACGACGAGAGGTTGTGGGTAAGTCTTTAATACTGGTTTCAAGTCTGGCTAACTGCTCTTTAATTTCAATAAACAATTGAGTAACATTGACGCCTTCTTCATTAGCCATATTTCTCCCCCTTTCACAACATTAAAGTTCAAAACTCACTTGAAAACGATAGAGTTGTTCAGCTATCGCATACAAAATTGTACACGTTCCTGCCGCATTGATTTGAAGATGGTTATTGATTATGGCGCTAGAGCTGAAACCAGGAACGATAAACATCAAATCGTGTGTTGGCCTTAAACCCTCAGGCAAGGTTCCCATATTAAAATTAGCATTAGTGGCAGGGGTATAATCAAAAGCAACAGTTACCCGATTGCCGACTTTTTTATACATCGCCCCAGTCCCAAGTGTTGTCCAGGGTAAATCACTTGTGTTCACTAATCCACGCACAGTTAAAGTACCCTCTATTTTTGGGTCTTCTGTCAAAAAGGCGTCTGTTAAAACAGCCTCACCTCCAACTTGTAAACCGTCCGCAAAGTTTTTCAGTCCCCTTAAATTAAGCTGGTCGCCTCCATTGAGAACCAGTTGTTCTTGTGCGTCCACAATGGCTTTAACCAATGTTTTAGGGAAGCTATTACAGCCATCCTTATGTGTATACTGATCGATATACTCGTTATTAATCATTGTAATTTTCCTTTCATACAAGGGTGCTTTGATTTGGGTCATAAGAAACCATCATGTCGTAGGGTGCCAAGGCATCCTCTAACATTTTACTTGTAACCAAATCATCAGACTTTATTTTTTCTTCTAGATTGTTGATGGCGTCTTGTATATTTTGGACTTGTCCCTGAATGACTTTGACCTGAGATTCAAAGTTATTTTCCTTCGCTGTTAAAGCCTCTAAAAACTCCTCTGTTTTTTCATTCAAGGCTTTGATGAGTTGTTCATAATCACTGATATACTCACTGCTATTGATTCCCATTTCAATCTTATTCGCCAGAACATTAATCTCAAGCGACAAGGTCGTTTCGCATTGATCGCCTCGGTAGAGTTTGAAGAAAGCTTCTTGATAAGCCCCCTCAAAAGTAAAAGCCTCTTGTGGAAAGATATATCGAAAAACACCTTGGTGAGCGTCAAGAATCAAAAATCCAGAATCATCAATAATACGATTGCCGTCTGCCTTCATCCCTAGAAACTTACCCGAAAGCCCGGTTAAGTCATAAGGGAGTTGATTCGACAAGACCTTGACGGTGACTGCCTTTAATCCGCCCTCCCCTAAGCGTCCTGTTACAAATTGTTGAGGGAGCTGTAACTGTTCTTGCTTTGTAATCTCAAAGCATAGTTCTTGATTTGCCATATTCTTTTCCTTATCCGTAATAGTAATAGATTTGTTTTGCCAACTCTTGAGCAATCATCTGATGCCCGATTTCGTTAGGGTGTAAACCTTCAGGCATCATTTTCTTTCTGAAGGCTGGATTCATGGGCTCCATTAAATCTGGACGCATAAAATCCGCATAGGGCAGCCCTAAATCATTACAGGCTATTTTTTGAGCATCCATATAGTCGTGCAAATTGTTGTTCAAGGTGTTCTTCCATTGGTCAGTACGGATCATCTTGCCATTAGAGATTGGCGCTTGCAGGGTCGCTGTCATCACTAAAATTTTAGCATTGGGGTTTAAGGAACGTACATTCTCCACCACTTTATAAAAAGCGCCAATATAGGATGTTTTTTCATCATCATACTTTGTACCAACTGGAATATTGCCCAACCAGTCATCATCTGTACCTTGGATAATGAAAAGGTCACACCCACTTATTTTTTTGGATTGACTATAGATACTATTCTCCTCGTTATCTGTCATGAAAGCACCATTTATAGCTGTGTTTGTAACTTCTGCCCCAGACTCTTTTTTGAATATATCCCCGAAGTTGCACTTAGACAAATAACCTCTTGCAACACTATCGCCAATGATACCGATTTTCTTAGACGTCTTTACAGAGGACAGCGATAAATAGTTAGTGGTTATTCTTCCTGCATCATCTACGGCGATTGGTTTTTTCCAAATATCAGAAGACACTAGGTATTTGCTTACAATATAGTTGATCTCTGACATCAAACGTTTGGACATGGAAGATTGTTCAATCCCCTGAGAATCTTTCCTAAAATCCAGTACTTCTTGCGTAATCTCAAGCGGCGACAAATCTGGTGTAATAATGGCTCTTATTTCTTGATGGAGTTCCTCATTATAAGTTTCCAAATAGGCAACACAAATTTGTGCAACTAAGTCATTCAAACTCTGTTGATCTTTAAAATCAATCACTTCGTTAAGCATATGGAAATTACCGTTGAGCGCATCTCGCAGAGCACTCCCGCCATTGGGTAACGATTCATTAAGTTTTGTCATGTTTTCTCCTTATTCAAAGTTTCCTCCAGTACCTTGAGTCTTTTCTCAAACTGGTCGACAAGAGGAATCGTAATGTCTTTTGTTCCATCAAAAAGAACCCCATTAATTTTTACGGGATTCTCTAATTTTTTAGCACTTTCTGCGGATTCCGTAACATCTAATGCGCCAATATCATGGGCACTCAGCGTCACTTGTCCAGTTTGACCATTGACAGATTGAACACTCTTCTCTCGCACAAAGTCATCCAAACCATCGACCACTGAGGCATGGGTGGAAACATAGAAAGTTTGACCTTCTGTAAGACCCATGTCTGGATTGTCCTCCGGGACAAGCAAAGTGAAACTTGGAAGAGGTGCTTCGGTATTTTTAATTGGTAAACCAGAGAACCTAGAATTGAAAGCTTGATTTGCCTGTTCGCTCACTGAAGACAATTGATATTCTAAGTTTTTTTGGCGTCGCAGACTATCATTCAATTCGTTTTTTGAAAAGTGTTGATAATCCAAAATAGTGCCCGCCGTGTTGTTCAAGGTAATTTCTGTCACTTGACTCTCATCAAAGGGAAACCAGACGTACCCTACCACTTGAACATGAGTCACAAATCCCTTATTTCTCACTTCGAGTCTCATTTGCTCACCAGCTACGGGTTCATCCCTAACCTCACTTTGGATAGAAATACTTAATGATGGCTCAGGGGACAATTGGGTTTTTGCATAATTGTCCATACTTTTTGCATCCGTGAAGCGTTCGTCTCTTAAGTCTTCACCTTCACGTAACCCCCATTTTGCAATAGAGGATTCATCTTTAACCAAGTGAGGAGTAAAATAGTAGTTCGGCTTATCGCTTCCCGTATCTTTGGTTTTACCATAGACCATGATTTGATTGATAATATTCGTCGAATCATAGGTCAACTGAATCTCACGACTACTGTTCAAATAATCAATCCTCCCCCCCATGTCTTTTAGCCATGACGAAGAGGCATAGACGCGAATACAGCGATTATCCGGGTAGATAACACAGGAAGGCCATGTACTGACCAACTTACTTAACATGTCTTTCCCACTGCTATTGCCTAAATCACTGATGGTCATTTTGTCAAATGTTCCAATCACTTGGTAGGTAAAGCCCAAAGTGTTGTGAGACAGATAGAACTGAAGGACATCTTCTACAGAATAGGTATGCGCTCCTGTATTTATTTTTCTTTGGCGGATTCTTTCTACTTCGTTATAAACATGTGTGGCGACAATTTGTTTCAAAGGAACGCTTCCATTGAAATCAGGAATACATTGTTTAACGATATACTCCTGTCCTTTGAAAAAAACACTACTCTCTGCATCAATAAGTTCAAAGCTAACAGAACCGTCATCATAAGCACTAAACTCAAGTTGATAAGAGGAATTCTGTTCCCATGTCAGTTTAAAACTGGCATTCAAAATACTATTCAAGGGCTCTACATTGGTGCCATGTAGACCTTTGATTAACACTTTTTCAGAATCAAACATAGAGAAAAGGGAAACTAAAGGTCAGGTCAATTTCTGTTGCACCAGTGACAGAAATATCATTCCAACCTTGATCTAATATAATATTGCCATAGTCTGTTTTTTCACTGGCGGGACTGCCATTGACACTGGTCTGTATCCCGTCAAGGATGATGTCATCCTTCCCATTGGACGATTGAAGATAACTCCATGTACTATGATTCGTTTGATTGATGATTTTCACTTGACTTCCTTTAAATTTGAGCAACAGTTTCAAGTCGTGTTTTTTGACATAGGGGTCAATTCGAACATCACTAGGATTATAAACTTTGAAACGATTGCTTGTGAAACGATAGCCGATTTTTTCATCAAGAGGAAGCCCCATGCCAAACTGCCACAGATTCTCATCATTGCTTGTAAAAAATGCATCTGACCGATAAAGAGAAACTTTATAGCCACTTGGATGGTCAAAGGGAATCGTAAAGGTCGCGTCATGACTCCCCTCACTCACAGGCTTAATTTCAAAGGTCGTCGGTACAACCCACTTAACAAGGGCTGGTTCGACACTTGAGCGAATCCGTATCAACTGACCTTGCGCAAACAAGCGATAAATCGAATGGCTTATCAGCGTGAAGTCTTCCCATGTTCCGAAGTTAAATAGAAAATTGACGTTGATAACACGCTTGTCTAACTGACTTTCAAGCCAAACTTGGCCGTCTTGCCCAGTATTTTGTTGGTATTGATTGAGAAAGACTGGGAAAGTTGTCTCTCCCAGGTATTCAAGCGAGGGAATAAGACTTGTGATGTCTACTTCCTCCTGTGCCCCAATCTTAATGTAAAACTTGTCTTTCAATGGGACTCCTTTCTATGTATATGTTCAAGTAACAGTTATTTCTGGTAAAGAAATTAGAGCAATCCGTTTCTTGGAATCAAAATCTCAATAAAATTTCCATGTAACAAAATCAAGTAACTCTGATATGGCGGAAACCATTGAAGGATTATTTTTAATTTTTTCGTCATTTAATGAGTTGTAAGCAAAAACAAGAATTGCATTTTAAACCTTCTCTCTTTTAGCCAATTTACTGCATTCTTCTAGTTTTGTAGAATTTATTTTTTCTTCTTTATCAGACATCTTATTCTCCTTATATTTAAATTATTTTGCTTAACCTCTGCTCTCGTAAAATCTCATTCACAAGTAACGTCGTAGTTTCTGTACTAAAAAAACTCATTGAAAAACAGTT
This sequence comes from Lactococcus garvieae subsp. garvieae, assembly GCF_029024465.1. Lineage (NCBI taxonomy): Bacteria > Bacillati > Bacillota > Bacilli > Lactobacillales > Streptococcaceae > Lactococcus > Lactococcus garvieae. Next base: position 293,847 of record NZ_CP118950.1, on the reverse strand, counting down.
AGGTCTGAGCTAATTTCCCAATCGTCAGCGATTAGGTCAGACTTTTTAGGATTCCAACGAATACCACTCTGGGAGTACTCTTTGTCCTTATCTAAATCAAAAAGGATACAACAACCATCACTATCAGTCGGGAAATATAGCCAGTTTGGCATTGATTTTCGGTAGATGGCTTTGTTCGTCTCTGCCGATTTTTTTGTCGCTTCAATAATATTCATTCTCTTCTCCTTGTTGTCTTTCATAGACTTTGATGGCTTCTTATGGCAACATCTAACGCTTGTTGCCGGTACAGTTTGTTTTTGTCAAATCCTGAATGTTCAATGGCTTTCAATTGTTCTTGATTCAAGCCCAACAACTGACCGAAAAGACCTATCACGGTGTCAAACTTTTCAGTTAATACCGCTAAATCACTTGCGTTTGAGTGAGCGCTCGATGTTTGTGAAGGAGTCGCTCTGTCTGATGAAAACTCTGAGACGACTTCGCCGAGTAGTTGATGCGCTCGTGAGCGTTTGGTCATATCCATGGGGATTACCATTTCACGCTTATTACCCTCTGCGATTTCATAGAGCCCATGTTGTGAAATGAGTCCCCCGTTTTCGTAGCCGTGCCCGTGCCCGATAACACCCAGCAAAGAGGAGCCATAACGTGATTTCGCGTAAGACATCGCAGCTAACATGTTATCAAAACCGTTAAAAATGTTGCCATGACCTGGGAATTTGTAGGCATTGAAAGTGGCTGAAATCGTTTGTAAGAGCCCTTTGGCTAAATCTCCCGTAAGGGTGTTAATATCGGTATAGCCACCTTGAACCGCTTTTTCATTCCCGCCAGACTCGGTTTGAATCTGCTTGAGCCAAGCATTGACCATTGTTGGAGTATCGGGAAGACCAACCATTCTGAGGGCTTGTTCCACCTGACCACGCCAACGTTCAACGCCTGAACCCGAAGGGGCGCTTTGAGAACTTTCTTCTTTCTTTTTCAAGGAACTGAAAAGAGAAACAAAAGGATGGACAATATTTTGCAAGAACCCCTGACCAAGTGACGTTCCGATGGAAACAACTTCTTTCGTCCCTTTAAAATGTGCGACATGCGAGAAGATGCCATTCAAAAAACGAAGAGGATGGGTGAGAGCGGAGGTTATTCCCTCTAACTTATCTTTCATGCCATCAAGCGCTTTTGCACCAAAAGATTCGATATTTTCAATAAATCCCGTACCCTTGGCAAAGGGAGTCACCAGACCAGATGAAAGTAAAGCTTTGCTTTCACTTGCGGAGGCAACTTCAGTTCCGCGAGGTAAGACACCCACCCAATTTCGTTTTTGAGGCATGAAGAGTTGTCCATTGGGCAAGAAAGCAATCTCTCTGTTCCCTGTTTCCGGACTATCACCCCCATCATTAAGCATGGCTAAGGTATCTTCTTTTATCGGCCTTCTTGTACCTGTCGCAAATTTAACAGGTTTTATCTTACCAATCGCCTCTTTAGAACCGCCAAAGAGATGGATGACATCGTCAATCGCGCCAATCCCTGCGTTAATGCCACCGATAATCCCGTTGACGACCGCTTCTCCGATGGTTTTGGCAAGGTTCCCAAATGTTTTTTCAAACCCTTGAAGCAGACTGCCAATAATTTTACCCATGCCACTCATGGCATCTTCTGCGCCTTTTCCTGCTTTTTGCCAGTTTCCGGTAAAGACGCCAATGAATATTTCAAGCAGACCACCAATGACTTTAAAAGCACCTGAGAAAACACCTTTGATGGTGTCAAATGAAATTTTTGTCTCTCTTACCATTCCAGAAAAGACAGAATGGAAGATGCCTCCCAATGCACCAAGGCTAACAGTCACTGGAAGTAAGGCAACTTTAACCACTTTTGAAAAATTGCCAATCGCAAGTTCTAAGGGACGACCGTTTTTTGACCAAAAACTATTCATGGATTTACCCCATGAATTAAAGGTTTTCATGATAGCGTCAATACAAGGCTTAAGATAGGACTTATACGCTTTTTCTCCAAATGCTTTGATGGAAGCCAACAGCTTATTGACCATGTCTCTAAAGGGCTTGATTTTGTTATAAGCGAGGACAAAAGCAACACCGGCTGCGACAATGGCGGCCGTAAATAGAAAGACAGGATTTGGCTTGATGAGCCCTAAGAACCCTTTTAAACCACTGCCCGAACTTCCTATCCCTTTACTAAACACTTTCATCGCACCAGAACCCATTTTAGCGGCCGAATCAAGCCCGCGAAAAGCAAGACTCAAACCAGAGAGGGCTTTGGAACTAACCATTATCCCTAAGCTTAACTGAGCGAATAATTTAGGATTCGACTTGGCAAAGCCACCAACCACAGCTAAAACAGGTTCTAAATCCTTCAACACTTGGACAAAGATTTTCAAACTCGTTGAGCTGATGGATTGGGTAGATTTAAAAAAAGAGACAATATCTGGCGCATGTTTGGCAATTGAATCACTAAATATCGTGACCTTTTGAGCCAATTTGTCCAAGACTTGGTCTAGAAATTGCGTACCGTCTTTAATTTTGAACACTTTTGAAAACGCATCAGTAATTGTTTTAATTCCTTTACTGGAGGCATCTCCAACTTTTTCGAATTCCGATTGGGTTTTCTTATCAGAGACCCACTTAGAAATAGCGCCGTAGAAAGGATTCTGTGCTGTCAGTATTGGCTTTTCAAAAGCGCTAATCAAAGCGGGAACTTGAGCATTAATCGTTCGTTTCATCCCCGTCATGGTAGAAAGCATATTCTCTGCCGCTTTACCATATTTGTCTTGCCCGAGTTGATTGAATAACTTCTCAACCGTCTCTCCAGTAATTTTACCCGCACTCGCCATATCTCTAAGCTGAGACATGGTTAATTGGCTGTTTCCTGTGACTTTTTGCTCATATTCAAGCAATTGCTCTGAAAACATCGGAAAGTACATGCTCAACTGATTCAACTCTTTCAGGTTGAGTTTCCCTTGAGAAAGACCATGAACCATGTCTTGGGTCACGGTCGTCAGTTGGTCATCTGTCAAACCGACCGCATCCCCCATATTGAGCATGGATTTCGTCAGATTGTCAGCCTCTTCCTTGTTCGAATGGAGGTGATAGAAGCCTTGATCTAACTCATTAACGATGTCGCGTGAACGTCCAGTCGCGATGGAAATATCATTGATACTTTTGACCATCTGGTCAGACTTCGTCACGTCATTCGTGAGAGTGTCCCAAGCCGCCTTCATGACTTGTTGGGTCTGTGTAAATTCGACCCCTGAATGAATGGCATCCCCAAGCCGTGCGGTCAAACTCTGAATTCCTGCGATTGCTGCACGACTAATTAACTCAGCACCGAGAATTTTACCGAAAAGATGATTGGTTTTTGTGGCACTCTCGTTGACCCCATCGATTTTATTTCGGATACCCGACAAGAAATTAGGGTGAGGCCTAGACATCTGTTCTGAAAGTTCTTTCATTTCAGAGTTTGTCTTGGCTATAGCAGTGGCGGTTTCATTTAATCGCGTCTTTTGTTTGAGATAAGCCTCACTACTTTTACCCGATACATCAACGATTTTGTTAAGTTCTTCTTCCTGAATCTTGTATTGATGTGACAAGTTAGAAAACGAATCTTGTAATCCAGACAAACGAACCTTGTTCGCTTCAACTTCTTTGCCTTCAGCCTTCAAACGAGTCACAAAACTCTCTGATAATTGCTTGTTTTGCTCGTAAGATTTTTTTAGGTCTGCAAGCCCGCTACTGTAATAGGCGACCGATTGTTTTGCTTTGTCTTGTTGTGCGACATAACTATTCAACTGTTTTGTCGCAGTATCTATTTTTTTCTGAAGGTCAAGATAGGTCTCGGCATCTTTCTTATTTTGAGTGTTGAGTCCTTCTTGTCTATTTCGAAGTTCATCGATTTTCTTTTTTTGAGCTTCAATGGCATTGCCCAAGCCTTCAAACTTCGCTTTGGAAGCGCCCAACTGGTCGCCGCTGTTTTTCAAAGCGATTTCTTGAGCTTTCCATGCTTGTGTCGCAGAGGAAACAGCTTTAGTCAAGCCTTGAAGACTATTATTCGCTGACACAGTATCAATGGCAATTTTGGTGGCCATCTCGTTTTGTATTTTCATGTTTTCCCCTTTCTACGCACTCATGTTTCTCAAGCGTCGGTGTGCCTCTGAGGCATCCATGGTTCTATCTTTTTGGGCTTTGGACTTCAACACATCCAGCAACTCAAAATAATCTTCCCCATCCAATTGGCTTGGTGTCAAGCCAGAGTGAATAAGCAGTTGTTGTTTTAAATAGTCGATGTCCTCATTTTCATCCTTGAGGGCTTTTAATTCTGCCCTTTGTCGGGCAATTCTTTTTTTGGGTCGTCAATTATTGACCCTTGTTGCTCTACAGACAAAGATAAACGAATTTGTTCGTCTGAGTAACCATTGAAACGTTGAACAAGGTAGGCCATGAATTGCCCCAGTTCTTCTTCGTCAATGGAATATTTAATGTCATCGATTTGTTTATCCGTTAATCGAAGGGCTTTTTGAATGAACTGAAGGATGCCCTCAATGACTTCATCGGCCTTTTGGATTTGTTCAATCGGGTCTTCGATCTCATCACTGACATTTTGGGAAGGGCTTGAAAGTTGAATCAATTGAATCATGAGACGGTTCGCTTCTTGTTTTAAGCCTACGGTCGCTTTGAGGTTGATGCTTTTTGAGAGTCCCAAGGGTTTGGTATTGATTTTAATCATTGTCGTAAGTTCCTTCTATTCTACTTATTTTTTGGCAAGGGATGCGCTTTTCGGTGCTGCCTTGGTGTACCCTCCAAAGACTTCTGCCAACATGGCATCTTCTGAAAATCCTGCATCGCTTGAGTTGTACATTTTGAACATCCGTTTAACGCCTTTTTGGTCTAAGAAAACACCGTCCGCAATCGGCGCAAGGGCTTGATAAGTGAAAGTTGCATCATACTCAGCTTCTGACTCCGTATTGGTGGCGTGATTTTTACCAGGCTCTGTCAGTTCCCCATTGGCGAAACAATCGTAGTAAAACTCGCCGTCATAACCTGTGGAACAAATGAGTAAGGCAACGTGGGGCTTTTTACCACTCGTCAAGACATATCCACCTTTTCCATCAGACTCGTACCCTTTCAATTTTTGAGCCACGTCAAAAGGCATATCGAGCATGGTTAAAGCCACCTTGGGGCTTTGAGCACCATGAGAAATACGTTTGACGACATTGTTGGCGTATTTTGCCGTCCCTTCGGCCTCTAAACCTGTAATATTCGCGGTTGTTGAGCCTTGACCATCACCGTCGATTTTTAAAATTCCATCTGCGCTTACTCCGTCTGCCCCTTTAATGATTTTCCCCTCATCATCGATGAGACCCACGGTGATATAGTTAATACCGTTGTAGCTTACTGAACCTGCCATTTTAATGCTCCTTTAAAATTAATTTTTTTTTGAAATAAAAGACCTTTGTTATTTGACCTGTATCTGGGTCTTTTTTGTGTGCTTTTGATTGTGAAATCAGCCATCCTTCTTTTTTAAAAACAGTTGCCAACTCGATTTCAACATCGCAAAGGGGGTGCTGAAACTTTTGGGCATAGAAAATTTGGACTTCCACACCCATTTCCCACCCTTTAAAAGTGTTGTTGGCGTAGTCTGTCGGACGACTGATGGTTTCTGTGACGACTGCCACGGTGTGACTGGTATCGTTGACTTCCTCTGCTGGAACAGACCCTTGATAGATATGGTCTAACCAAGTATAGCCTTGTTCTTCGAGCAAGGAAACAGCCTGATAAGTAGGCATCTCCATTAATTCTCACCTTTCACTTGCTTTTCATAGACCTCCTGTTGTGCCCGCATCATTTTTTCTTGGACTTCGGGGGATTCCCTGACCTCATCCACAAAATGGTCAGCGGGATATTTTTTCGTCCCATCGTTCAAGCGTCGGGCATTTCTCGCATGATAGGCATTATTCCAACCTACCACTGAATTCCCAGTAAACGTACCATCAATTTCTCCATTTACAAAATCGATGTTGTCAGCCATATGACCACTCTTTTGGTCGTTGTGGGTAGAATAGTGCTTCTCTTTAGTGACCTTCGTTAACTCTTCCTTAAAAACCTCTGCTTGTGCTTTGGTCATCTTAGCTCTGACTTGAGTTGATGGACTCAATGACTTGACGCCTTCCAGCCACGACTCGATTTGTGTATTGAAATCCATAGTCACCCTTTCTTTTTGAAGAGACGTACGGTGAGGTAATCATAGAGTAAATAGTTATTGCTTTCATCTTTATTATGAATGACGATATCGTAGACATCGCCTGAATATTGCACTTTAAGCGCTTTTGAGAGGCGGTCATCATGACGTACCGCAAGCACTAAGCTATCTTCTAATGCCGTACCATAAATCGTGTTCGACTGATTCGCCGTGCGTCTTTGAACTTTCGCCCACAAACTAAATTGAGGGACGAAATCGGCGTCGTTGTCCCCCGTATTTTTATTTGGGACGCTCTCTATAGTACCAATGGTAATGCGCTTATTAAAGTCGCTAAAAAGTTTAGTTCTATTCATCACCGTCTCCGTATTTGTAGCAGTCAAATTTCCCTCTGAGTTGACCAATAATACTGTTCAATACTAAATCGACGTTAAAGTGCTGAACATCCACAAGCGCCACCCGATAGGTGTAATAAGCGCCGGATAAAGCAAGAACCGCTGTTTCATAAAGGGGTTTGACGGTTGGAAGAGAGAAAAAATCAATCTCATCTTGATGCTCTGTAATCGCATTTGTTACAAATGACGCCGCCGCTTCAATATAAGATAAAATCAAATCATCGTCATTGTCCAGATCGACCCTCAATGACGTTTTGAATCTTTCTAGAAGTTCTTGATTACCACTCATCTGTCACCCCTTATTTAGTTTTTGATTCCGCTACGCTTGTAGTTGGAGCACTTGGAGGAGTGAGATTTCCGCTTTGGTCTGCAATTTTAGTGAATGAACCAGCAACCCAAGCTTCTGAATCTGTCGCTTGAACATCAAAACGGTCAATCACTCGGATTTTAGTTTGGTCTTTTTCAAATGCTCCACCACCGATGTTTGTAGACAATAGAGAAAGATTCTCACGGTCAAACAAGGTTACCGCTTCTTTCAAATCACCATAATAGAGTGGGTACACTGGTGCTTTCTCAGTTCCAGCACTAGGTAACCAACGGTCTGAAATTGCCACGATTCGTTTGCCTTTGATTAAATATTGGTCTGGCTGTTTAGGGTCTGGTTGAAGAAGATAATCACCAATGGCATTTTTCACAAGCGCTAACTCATTCATGCCGGACGTGTTCGTCATGATAAATGACGTCCCTTTGATCGCTGGGTCTACAGCTGTGTTAATCATCGTAATGATGTCATCGAAAGTTTTCAGCGTGACCTTGCTAGGCACTGCTTCCATTGCTTTAATGATTTGTTTATTACGTGTAACAACGACTTTTTTGGCAATCCAGCTGGAAAGCCAAGCTAAGAGATTGTCTGCACTATCCTTCAAAAGAGAGTTGGTCGCAGTTGTAATTCCAGAGTAGCGATGGATGGCGTATTTGATGAGTGTCAATTTAGGATCGTCATTATCACCAATCACTGCTGTTTCATCATCGAGGTCAGAAAGCTCTGTCACATCAGACCATTTTTCATAAACACGAGAACCTGTTTGTGTACTGACGCCCTCAACTTTCACATATTGCTCTAACTGGTCATATTGACGCTTCAGAGTGTTGATGGTAGTTTGGATATCTTGAGGAATAGTCAATCCAATCGCGTTCCCTGACTCATCTGTCGATGAAGTCACTAAATTAACCACCTTAGGATCTCCAACAATCATCGCTTTAAAATCTGAGATGAATTGGTCTTTAAGATTTTTTTCTTTATTTGTAAGAGGTTTTCGTTCCTCATCACGCATATTCACAACTTGTTCAGCTTGTGCCTCAATAAGTTGTTCTTTCAATGCATCGCGGCGAACTTTTTCATTATCACGTTTGTTTTTAAGTTCTGTCATCGCTTCTGCCGAGAAATTGTCATCATTAAGCGCCATGTTCAGTTGGTCATTATAGTCTGTGACTTTGTCTCCAGAAGCAATCCATGCTTCGTTCAATTGATTGACTGTTAATTTAACTCCCATTTTGAGTCTCCTTTATTTTTCTAATAAAATAGCCAACTTACGAGAACGTAAATCGGCTGCTTTGTTTTCTTTAATCAGTGCTTCTTTCGGAGGGTTATTCCGATTTTTAAAATTTATGAAATTCATAAATTCATTAAGTTTATCAGCGCTTGGCAAATGACTATGAGAATTTGTAAAGACTGACTTATTTTGATCTACAAACATGATATTGTCCGCAAATCCTTTGTCCACGGCATCTTGTGCAGTGAGCCAAGTTTCATTAGACATCAGCTGTAATAATTCCGGTTGAGGAATGCCTGTTTTTAAGGCATAGGCCATGGCAATAGATTCGTCAATGCCATCTAGGACTTGTGTTTCGTGCTCTAAATCATCCGCATTCCCAGCAAGTTGTGTCCATGCTTTGTGAATCATGATTTGAGCAGTAGGTGAAATATTGACAACTTCTCCAGCCATCGCAATGACCGAAGCTGCCGAGGCGGCGATGCCTTGAATATTTACGGTAATAGTCTTTCCCGATGCTTTGAGCACTGTATATATTTCGGAAGCTGCAAACACATCTCCACCATTAGAAGCAACATTCAAAACAATTTCTTCATCTTGGGCGTTTGCTAGAACACTATTCACTTTCGAGGGGCTCGTATAGTCAAGACCAAACCAATCATACATCATGCCGTAGCTATTATCGACAATGTCTCCTTTAATTTCAATTTCTGTCATCCTTGACCTCCTTTCTAAGTTCATTCATTTTGAACCTCACTCCCTTCTTCTTCATTTGTTGGGACGGGTTTAACATTCATCGTTATAGGGTTAAGATTCTTGCCTTCTGGCAGTTGTTCTGGGATATAACCCATTTTCTGTAAAAGAAAAAGCGCTTGATTTTGCGCTAAAATTCCTGTTTTTGTCGCTTTACTCATGGTAGACATGTAAGAATCACCCAGTGGGTCGATGGCTTGCCATACATTGACTTTGATTGTGTCGTTCAACTTGTACTCTAGCTCACTAATAACGGGTCGAATATAGCGATTTAAGGCACTTGCATACATTCCGCTGATTTGCTCAATCGACGACTGTTGGTCACCTTGACCCCCGACGTAGCTATCTGGTAACCCAAACACTTTGGCGAACTGTTTGGAAGTCCAATCCGTTTGAGAAAGTAACTGTGCCACATTAGATTTAATTTCTAGTGGAGTAAAGGACTCAAGAGAATCTAAGACCACTGGCCCACCACTACGTGACCGCTTCATAAAGGCTTTTGAACGCGCCGCTTTATCTTTGTCGTTCAATAAGCCACCTTTTTCAATATTGAGCACTCCGCTAATATTCATGGAGTTTTTCAAGGCATTCACGGTCAAATTATCAGATGCTTTTTGAATCTTGAATTCACGTCCTAAAGCATAGAGTGGGCTTATCCCTGTTTTTCCTCCATCAATGGAAAGCAAACGTAAATGAATCATATTACTCTGAGGGGCTTGTTGGATAGACCCTATTTTAGGGTCATCAAAGGTCACATTATAGTAGAGTCCGTTTTCGTATTCGTCATAATACGTATTGACTTGAGAGGGTCTCAAGAATTCCCACTTCAAGTCTGAGCCGTTTACGTTTCGCCAGCGATAAGCAAACGCCTCCCCTCCCAATAAGAGTTGGGCAAACATCGATTGCCAAAAACCATGTGTGTTCGCATTCGTACTCGGCCGGTCGATGATGCCTTGGTTTTTCTTTTTCTCAGCACTCATTTTGATATTCGCCAAGTCATTAGAGAGTTGTAAAATGATGGCAAACAAATCTGAATTTCTAAGAGCAGTTTGAGCCGACACCCAGCGTTCATCGCCACCCAATAACTGCTCAAGGAGTGCTCCATCATTTCCATCTGGAAAATAATCTTGAATGCCCCTTTTAGATTTAGGGGGTGATTGGGATGAGTTGAAAAGGTTAAATACAGGCAAAATTAATCACCTCTCTTCTTTTCTATCAACTCGGAAGCTAGTCCTGCTAAAACAAAAACAACCGATAAAGTAATTCCACCAGCTGTTGTATTCCACATAAACATCGTTGTTGTAATCGTGATTGAAAAAGCAATAAACATAAGTACATCGAATGCTTTCCAAATTGACGTAAACAAGTTTTTAAAAATCATCATCAAATCCCCAATCTTCATCAAAATCTTCTACATCTAATAAGCCAGATTCTTGGTTGGTTACCCAATCTTTCACTTGCTCTGGCGTCATGTGCTCTACTTGCCAGCTCTTATCGTTTGCCATACCATAGTCCTCAAAATGGTTCATCCCTTGGTAAAGGGCATCGATGATGGCGTCTACAACGTCTATTTTCAATGTTGCTTTACGCTTATCCACTTGAATGCCGATTGAATCCTCGCGTAACACCGCATTTAACAAGGCTTTTTCCATAATTTTATCATCAAGTCTACTCACAGACCCTTCGACAAAGAGTTTTTGTAAAAATTTGGTCGGGTCTTTCAATTCACTTGTTCTTTGTCTGATCGGTTGAAGATTCATCCCTGTATTATTGAGCAACATTTGAATGACTTTCGTCATTCCCATGGCGTCGTAACCGAAAAAGAGGACATCTAATTCATTGTCTTCAATGGTATTAACAATCCACTCATAGACTTCATCATCATTGATGAGCCCTTGAGGGTGGCTGGTAATCGTACACAGTCCTTTCTTTTCAAGTTCTCTATAATTAATACCATCTTGTTTTTCTTTAGCCTCAATTGAGCCAGCTTTGTGAAAGGGTACAAAGGAATGTTGGGTAATATGCCATTTTGGTCGACCTTCTTCATCAAGATAAGGAAAAACAAAAGCGATGGCCGTATTATCTGACATCATGGAATAGTCAACCCCGACATAACATTGTTTACATCTGATATCAAACATTGGAACAATCGCCTTTGAGACATCTGCCAAATGTAGATAGCTATTGACATCTGAGGTCAACCACATGTTAAGATTTTTACACTGAAAGTCATGAGTTGCCCCTGTTAAGGCGTCATTGTCTCGTTTGTCAATCAAACCTTGCATCAAATTATCATGTTCTTTTGGTAAGTCGAGTAAAGGATTAGACTTCACCCATGTTTCTTGTTGGTAGGTTTCCTCTAAGCTATCATTGGACCACACCAAGCATAGATAAGTATCTGCCTCTCGATTCCAATCTTGCTCCATGGCTTGTTGGAGCATTTTTTCATCTTCATGAAAGGGGACGGTAGGGTCTGGATAAGCCGTAGAAATCTGAATAAACTGCCGATTAGGAACTTTCACTTGCCCTGAGATAATCTTAGAAATCTTGTCACGACTCTTGACCTCACCGATTTCATCAAAAATGGCGGTTGTAAAGTGGTAAGAATCGTATTGACCGGATTCATGCGAAATCGGACGAATCACATTATTATTGTGTCTCATGATGATTCTTTCAGAGTTTAAGACTAAATCTGTCTCTTCTGAAATTTTTTTCCACGGGTTGAATGCCATCAGAACAGTCATCATAGATTTCAAATAGCCGTATAATTTACCTGTTTGTTTTGCATTGATGGACGAAACTAAAAAATCTTGGTTAGACAAACCACGACTCTCTACAAAAAATGAATAAGCCATTAGAATGGCTAACATGTAGGTTTTACCTTGCCCACGTCCGACTGAAATGATGGCACGACTATATCGTTTACCACCCTCTTTGTTTCTCCATCCAATTAACGAAGCAAGCATGAATTGTTGCCAAGCCATTAACTTGGTTGGTTCCATCGTATCCACATTTGGTGCCATTCTTGAAAACTTCATCAAACGACTGACATGCTTCACAGAATACTGATAAGGGAAAGCTTTTTCGTTGATGCGCTTCAAGTCTTGAAGGTGTCTAAAACAAGCAAGCTTCATTAAGTAGCCTGTGGTGTACTTCCCATCGAGCACATCAAACGCATACTGCGTGCCTTCATCTTGGTAAGTCGCACGAATATCATTGTAGTTGATGGCTTGATAAGCGCCTATGACATCATGCGTTTGAGTCAAATCTATTTTTTCAATCATCGAAGAAGTCCCCCATTCCGTCATCTTCATCATCACTTGATTGTAAGTTCAGTGTCATTAACTCTGACCTTGATTTTGGTGATAGTCCTAACTCAGAACCAATTTTAGATAAATTTTTAATGGCGTCAGAGTAAATCTGAGTCATAGGGTTGCGTTTATATCCTTGGAAGATTTTGTCAATGACTTCTCCGGTCATATCTTGCACAGGTTTCCAAATCTCTTGCACTTCGCCATGTTTTTTTAGATGTTCGTATGAATTGCGATAAATTTCATACTGCGTGCAATACATTTCAACTAATGTTTGGTCAATCCGTTCTACAGGTTTTTGAGTTTCTAAAAAGACGACTACTTTTCGCCAAATTTGTTTCGCAGTACGACCAAGATGGTCAGGCGGACGATAGCTTAAACCACCATCATTAATGTCTTTATACGACTTTTTAGCCAAAAATAATCTCCTTTCTTTTTTGTTTGACCCCCCCCTACCTAAAAATTTTAAAAATTTGGTTTTCACGCAAGAAAACACCTTGTGAGTGCTCTCCAAAAATTGTAATAGTGGGGGGGGATATTAAATATCAGTCTGAAAATCTGGAACATCCTTCACGTTTCTAATCGGCACAACTTTTTTTAAACGATTCTTGACACCCGTCCCATAATAGAGCTGTTCCCATTTTGTCTTCGTACTGTGGCATTTCGCGCAACAGGTCGCAATGTTCTCAAGGTTTGATCTGTTCTCTGAGTCAAACTCATAAGGCACGATATGGTCACCGATGTTACCTGTTCGAATGCGACCACGAGACAAACAGTATTGACACAAATGATTGTCACGTTCTAAAGCTGTCGCTCTAATGCTTTTCCAAAGTTTAGTATGGTAGAACTTGTTTTGTTCGGACTTCATTCGGTTCATATTATTTCTTTTGTAGTTATAATTTTGAAAACGAACGCGGTCATATTCCTTACGCTTCTCTTGGTAGGCGTGTTCCATAGCCTTGTGTTTAGCGCAGTATACAGCTGGCCGAAAAACCATCGCATGGCAATTAAGCTCTCGACATCGTCCAATCATTGGCATAATTTTAAATTCCTTCCTATATTTTTATTTAATGATATATACAAAATTGACCTTAATTACACTTCTACTTTATATCAACCGAAACTATATCCGAAACCCTTAGTAATGTAATCACCAAAGGAAATCAAACTCTTTCTATTCAATGACTCAAACAAGTCATTCCACCTTTTTCACGTTTGCGAAAAATTCAAACTTCCTTGTGATATTATGACATAAAAAGCCGCCATTTCTGACAGCTTTAACAGGATAGTGTTTATAAGTATTTTCTAGAGTCAGGCACTTCCTGTAAGTACCTGCTATAACCGACAGCGAGATTCGAACTCACGTCTCTACATTAAAAGTGTAGTGTCTTAACCCCTTGACCATGTCGGTTACTTATGAACAATCTCGCACTTTTTGATTCATCGAGACTAACCATGATAGCATTCTGCCGAATTGTTCATAATACAATATTAGCACGATTACATCGGCTTAAAAGGACAACTTTCGGACATAAATCGGACAGCTCAAATGTATTCTTCAAGTTCTCCCCAATCTATTATTGATTTCTTCAATGCCAAATAGTTCCTTTGTACTGTTTTTTCACTGAATTTTATCTTTTGAGCAATGTACCATTGCGGTGACTTATTTTTCCACCGTTCCTCACAGATTAAATAGTCATCAGTCCTTTTACCAGGAGTGCCAAACCATGTTTCAAGTTGATATTTTTTATACTTTATCTCATTAATTAAGCTATCCGTTTCAATAGCTCTATCAATTTCTTCTTGCAATAGGAGTGCACTCTCTTGTTCAGACCCACCAGAATATGCCGTTCGGATTCCCAAATTGTCTGGCTTACTTTTATATTTCATCTTAAAAGTGATACTGTTCACCCTTGATTGAATTTGCCTATCAAGATTACCAGTGACGTAGTCTTTTATTAGTCTATCTAACTTATCAGCCAAAACTTTAACCTCCTTATATGGTATAATTTAGATAGAACAAAACATTTACCTAAGCCCGCTGCTACCGGGCTTTTTTGTTTTTCTAAAATCCAAGAATCCATCTTACAGTGCGATAAATCACTGCAATGAATAGAGCTGCAAATCCACCTAACAGAATTCCTGTGACTGCATTTTCAATAAACTTATTCATTCCATTACCTCATTTGCTTTCCGTAATCTTGTGATAGATTTTCGAACAGAGTAGAAAGCATTTACAAACCTCCGTGCTGCCTCACTAGCTCTAACGCAAAATGCTGCTATCCTTTTATATCCATATTTCCTAATAAAGTTATTCTTCCACTTCATTAACTTAATACTCCGCTTCTTAGTAGCAAGCCTTTGCTTTTTCCAGCTTGATTTCATTTGACTACCTCTTCGAACACAAACGGTTTATTTAAAATTCCCTTGCACAAATACCATGAAGAAAACGGAGGATTTTTTGAAGGTTTCTGTTCTTCATAACTTTGGAAATATGAGATACGTCGATTAAACATCATAATCTCAAAACTATTATCCCTAAACATTTCAAATCTTTTTTGGCTCTCAAATAGGCCAACACACCCCAATAGCATAGCAAATGGTTTTTCGGTCATGAACAGCTCCTCCAACACTTCTGTTTTCCTAGAATAAGGAGGATTACTAATAATGTAGTCACACCAGTCCGCTATTTCACTATTTGATAACTCAAAGAAATCTTCTCCTCGTGAAATATGTGTATTCACTACTTCACAGCCGTGTTCAAGTAGTAATTTCACAAATAGGCTGTCTGATGTATCAAATGGACACCAAACCTTAGCATTTTTCGGAATATATTTTAATAGTGGTTTTATTGCATACTCTGGTGTATAAAACTCATCATTACCAGAATTTGCAACTTTATCTAATTTCATTTCTTTCTCCTTAAACTATGGTAAATATATAATATAATCGGAAGTGGCTTTATAAGCTGTACTCCCTTGCCATCACTGCCTTTATAAGGATTTTTTTATTTTTGTTAAAATGCGTTGTTTTTATCTTCCAATTGCTCCTTTATTATGTCCTTTTCATATTTCTTAATTCGACTTCGAGAAACATAAGGTTTTACGTTTTTCTTATTATATTTCCGCTCATGATTGCAGTTAATATTTGAACATTTTCTACAAACACCACTTACTTTATCTATTTTAAAATAAGGTAATTTCATTCCCAACACTCCTTAAACTTCTCAGTCTTTAATGTATTTCCTTTGTCATCTGATATACGTTTAAATAGGTCAGCGTGATAGCCACAGCTCTATTTAATCATCTGTCACCTCCACAAGCTCAACACCGAGCGCCTTGCCTGCGAGGTAGGCGAAGCAAATATTTTGACTCTCGTCAATCCATTTTCCTATTTTTGTAGCTGCAAGTTGGTTGTCATAGGGATTTACAGCATTGTACAAAGCGTCTCGTGGGACAGTAACTTTTCGTTGTAAATATTTATTTTGAGCTTCCCAACGTTTATCCAACTCATCCGCAATGCTTTGAGGAATCGTTAGTTGAGATGAAGCTGTTTGTAGTTTTCTTCCAATTTCTCTCTCATATCATGCGCCGTTTTTGGAGAGTAGATATAAATCACTTCATCTTCGACAAACTCTGTCGAGATACCATGTTCAAGCACTTCTTCAAGAGCTTTTATTTCAGATTCAAGCTTAATTTTTTCGACTTGTCGTTCTTCTTCCTGTCGTACAATATGCCGTGTAATATCTTCTAATTCACTCATCGCCGCTCCCTTCATTTCTATACTTGTCATATTTTGAATCCACTGTGTACCATTTCAAATGTCTTTCTAGCCAGAATGGTAATTTTAGAATCATGATAAGAACAGGTTCAAATGCTTTTTTTATATCTTCTATATCTTTATCAGTCATCTTCCCCTCCGATTTCTGCGAGTGCTTGCTTAGCATTGTCAATAGCATCATCTACAAGACCTCTTCCGTTTATGCTTGTCCATAGTTGCTCTTGTGCTGAAACTAAATCTTTCAAAGCTTCAACAGCCGTGGCAAGATTCTTTTCATATCTGTCACAGCGTTCTTGGAGTTTTTCAACAGAAAGTTCGTCGGTGGTGGAAGAAGCGAAAGGACTACTCTTCCACACCTCAGAACGTACACGATCAACCTCTTTATTGATAGATTGATTTGTTTGTTTTAACAACGTTTCTAACAATTTTTCAGATATAATACAATTGCTCATTCTTCCTCCACAGGCACAAGCTCAATGAGTGGGTTAATCCATTCACACTGCCATTTATTATGTTTATCATTTATCATTTCCCAATCTGGAGGAAGTTCCATAAATTCACAGTAATCTGCTTTTTTATACAAAGCCCCACCCATGATTTCAGCAAGTTCTGATTTTGTGAAAGGGTAACTGTTATAACCATAATCAAAAGCACCGTTCTTATAAAGATACAAACTCATATCTGCAAAAGTCACACCAGTTGCCTGAAACTCCTTTTTTAGCTTCACATAATATTTTTGTTCACTCATTCTTTCACCTCAATCTGCTCATAGCTTCCAGTTTCCATGCGGTTGATGTCTTGCTGAGTGAATTGGAAAGATTTGATAAAACCTGTGGTATCTTCTTCTTCTCTATACTCGCCACAAATTCCTATGTAAAGATAGCGCCCCGTCAGCTTATTCCTAAGATAAAACCGCTTCTCCTTAGCGACTGTGTAGTCATCTATCTTAGCCCGAGCGATTAGATGGACTGTTTCTTTATAACAATCTTCGGATGTCGTGACATCTTCACCCAAGCTATCTAAATAATCTCGGACCTTTTCGGGTAGCTGACTTGTGTGGTTGTACCAATCATCAATTAAGTCTTCTAGATCATCACTTTCGAGCCAATCAGCAACAAACTGCGGAACTTCTGGAATCTCTGGCTGCTGATTTTCGAGCTGGGATTTGAGTTTGTCAATCTCACGCTTAAGTTCTGCCCGATCTTCTACTACTTCACATTTCAGAGCGTACTCTTTAGCAGCTTCATTGTTAGCTTCAATTCTTAAATTTTCACACTCTTTGAGTCTACTTTCAAGAAAATAGATATACTCTTTATGTTCTCGTAATATCTGTGCATTTTTGGTGTAATTGGCATTTACTGCCTTAGATAACTCCTTAAGCACATTTTCTCTGTAAGTAACTGGTATTAAACTGGTAGCGGTCGGTCTTTTTACTTCTTTTTCTGCAAACTTCTTCATCTTGTTTCTCCTTAAAATGGTAATTGTGAAACTCGCTTATCTTTAATATCCTTAAAGTTAAAGGCTTTATTATCAATTCCTCTAAAAATACGGCTGTAAATTCTTCCATGATACTTATTGCGGAGTTCTTTACTATCTAAATTAGTAGTGATAATTGTTTCAGTTCGTGAATCTAACACTTTAGTTAGCACATCTTGCGAGTATTCCGTGATTTTTTCAGCACCAATATCATCAATAACAAGTAAATCTACTTCACTCATTAATCGTTTAAAGTATTCTGGACTGTAAGGGCTGCTTTTATTATCAAAGTAATCTTTCATGAGATCAAGCATTTCTGAAAAACTTATGAAGAGTACTGTTGTATTTTCATTTTCTAAACACTCTTTTAAAACGGCCATAGACAAATGGCTCTTACCAGTACCAGCCGGACCACTGATTACTGTATTCCCAGTTCCACCTTTTTTATAATACTGAGCAATTCTTTTCATAAAATCTAAAGCTGTTTTTTCTTCTTCAGTTTCAGCTATAAAGTTTTCAAAAGTAGCTTTCCTTATAGTATTGTCATTGATTATGCTGTCTCTATTGAGCCTTTTATAATCCTTTTGCTGCTTTCTGGTTCTGATAAGCTCTTCTGTCTCTTGATAACTAACAGTCGCAAAATTATCAGACATAACAAGAACTGGCTTATGACCCTTCATAAGAGTTTGTTCACCAGAATTAAATTTGTCGCGTTCTTTGACATATTCAAAAAACCTAGAGCAACTTCGAGAAATTTCATCTTCAGACATATTGTGTTCTGAAATAAAATCTTTTATTTCTTGATTATCTAAAACTTCTTTTATCAGTTTTTTGAAATTATCTTTTATTTTTGGATTCTTGCCAATCACACTTCCGATGGTTTGCATTACTTTCCTCCAAATCTTACAACCGCTGGTATTGTCTCCATACTTCGCAATTTGCCTTGTATGGAATAGATATCTGCTTGCATTAATTTTTTCTTGAATAAAGCCCCTAAAGGATAGTGTTGTATTTCGAATTCTTCAATAATTTGTGTTTTAATTTCTTCCATACAAATCTCCTAAAATGGTAAATCTAAATCTGAATATTCTTGACGTTCAGAAGATGCAGAACCTACCTTCATAGGCTCATCATTCCACCGTTCATTACAAAACCATGTTTGACCGTGAGGAATATATTTTAATTCCCTATTTTCTGCAATAAGGTTCTCAATGCCATGTTGGATAATTTGATCAGTAACACCAGACTTTATAGCTTTTTTATAAGATGCCCTTGCTTTTTGCTTATTACCTGCTTTTCTAGGGTATAACTTCCACAAAGCTTCAAATCTGCTATCCAAATCTAACTTAGCGGACTTGTCCGCTATATTATTATTTGTGTTATTCATTGTGTTATTCATTGTGTTATTATCCTTTACATTTTTTTCTATAGGGGCATTACCTTTTTGTAAAGGGGGGATAGAAGTTTTTGTAAATAGGCTATTTACTTTTTTGTTAATATCGTTAATATAAATACTTCTTTTCACCACTTCCTTACTATTTTCTTTATAAGTCAGCTGTATTCTGATATACCCATTTTTTTGAAGACTACTGATGGAAACACTAATTGTTTTTATTGATGTTCCATATTTTTCTGCCAGTTTACTGTTGCTTATCCAAGCAAATCCATTAATATTTGCAAGAGCTGAAACCTCTCCATATATTAATCTTGATAAAGGTGTAAGTCTATTATCGTGTAGAACTTGTTCAGGGATAACAACATAATAGTTCGCTCCTTGGAAGTTACTCTCCTCCGTCATATTGCTTCTCCTAATCTTTTGGTAAGTTTTGCTAATTGAATCTTGCGCTGTCTATCTGCTATTTCTAGCTCCAGACGCTCGATATAGTTTTTTTCTTGTTCATCTATCCATTCGGGATTTTCAACTAATTCTACGGCTTTTTCAAATTTTGCTTTAAGGTGTACCAGAGGTAAGCGATCGAATACCTCACTATCTGATTTAATAAGTCTCCCTTCTGGATTGCGCCACTTTATTTCAATTCTAGATAACTTTGTTCCTTGTGGATTATCATCTTGCCAAACATATACTTTTCCGTGTAGTGTTTGTTTCTCTAATACTATTGCCATGTTATTACCTAATTTAGCCGTACAAAAAAACGGCTCCTTTCTTGAGTGCATGAAAACACCTTGAAAAAAGCCGTAATTTAATATATAATTACTCTTAGAAATGCTTCTTTTCAAGTATTTCGATTGTTGAGTAACTCGCTCACCGACCAAAGTTAGTCGAGTTACTCTTAATTAGCTAATCATCAAGCTTTTTAATAAGCTCAATAATTATTTGTGCACGGGTCTTGCCTGTGCGCTTTTTTTCTTCATCTAGACGATTAAGTGAATCTTCATCTATACGTAATTCAAAGCGCCTATCTCTTGGCTTATTGCCAACCATAGGACGACCCTTTTTCTTCTTTGCTTGCTCAGTCACAAAAAATTCTTTTGAACTCTTCAAGACAGTATTTGGATTGGACTTGAATCTTAACTAAATTCATTTAGTATCCCCTTTCTATCTAATTTTTATAAATTCATTATACATTTATGTACGTACTTAGTCAAGTTAAATGTACGTACTTTAAAAATTAAATTATCATTACAAGAAAAGAAGCACTTCTAAGAGTAATTATTACGGCTATTCAGTTTTCAATGGTCAGTTAATTTTCTATAAAATCCAGTAAACAAAGACTCCAATCCTTGTTACTGGGATGCAGTCCATTTGGTGAACACTATAGCTTTTCCGTGGTTTCAATGACAAAATACGATTTCAGTTATTATTCGTGTTCTGGACAAACTTTTCTGTTCGCTTTTAGTGTGAATCCCGGCACATAATTTAAATATTTTTTATGTTGCTAAATTGTTCGCTCAACTCATTAGAATTGAGCTTGGTATAAATAGTTGTTGTTGCTATCTGTTTATGGCCCAGCAACTGCTGCAAAACTGTAGAATCTCCACCATTTTCCAAGAATGCTTTTGCAAAGTAATGTCTGATGGAGTGAGGATAAACTTTGTCCTTATTCACTTTTGCTTTGCCTGCAAGGTTTTTCAAGTCCGCACGATACGTTCTTTGGTCTTTTGCAAAGATAATATCTGTAATACCATTAGTCCGCACAAATTTTTTCAATCTCTTCTTCAAAAATTGTGGCATGGCAATTGCTCGTTCTTTCCCTTTATTCTCAACTAAAATAGTCTTTTGGTTGAGATCAGATACCTTGAGAGAACAAACCTCAGTTATTCGTACACCAGTATTTCCAATTGTCAGAATGAAAAGTTCTAATTCTTCATCATCACAATTCTTTAACAACTTTTTATAGTCGCTCTTTGTGATAGATTCCCTGTGTTCCATTGTTTGAGCTTTCAAAAGCTTGATAGAAAGTTTATCAGTTATGAATTCTTCTCGCTCTAACCAATTGAGATATACATTAATACTTGTGATTTTCTGATTAATGGTTTTCATGGTGTAGTGTTTTTTAGGTTTGTACTCATGTTCTCGCAAGTATTGCTTAAACTTAATCAATGCTGCTTTACTTAACGCACAATCATTAATTTCCAAAAATGCATCCAACTGCCGCAAAGTATTCAAATAGTTTTTTCGTGTGTTTGCAGCGATCTCATTATCGATCAGATGCATCTCATATTCTTGAATTTCTATCAATCTATCACCTCCAAATAATGGTAAATATATAACATAATCGGAAAAGGAATATACTACCTTGAACCATTGATATATAAGGAGTTACGTACTCTTTATTTTAATCATTAAAACAAGTCTATTTTCACTTTTTTATGCTATAATTAGAGTAGAAATTGAGAATTACACATTCTTTTTATAGTTCCCAATTGCCGTTGGGAACTTTTTATTTAAATACAAAATGGAGAAAATATGGAAAAAACTATAAAGGTAAGTGGAAGTGATGGATACAAAGTAAATTTTGATTTAGAAATACCAACTCAATGTATCCATTGTTATAAAGAGGTTGGATTTATCGTTAATTCAACCTCAACTTATAATGAGAGAGTAGATAAAACAATTGCTATTACTTTTCAATGTCCTAGCTGTGAACGATATTCTGTCTATGAATATCTAATCATAAATAAAGGACTCAAAACGACAGAATTAATAAATTATTCTTATACCAAGGATATAAATGTGTCCTTACCAAAAAATATTGAGAAAGTTTCTGAAGAGTTTGTCAATATTTATAAGCAAGCTGCAACCGCTGAAGCATATGGTCTTATGAACATCTGTGGTGTTGCTTATAGAAAAGCGGCAGAATTCCTTATTAAAGACTATGTCATAATGAAAAATAAAGAAGAAGAGGAAAATATTAAATCCATATTTTTAAGTGTTGTTATTTCTAATTATCTTGACGATTTTCCAAAAATTCAAAATCTCGCTAAAGCTACTGCTTGGATTGGAAATGATGAGACTCATTATGTAAGAAAGCATAATGATAAAGATTTAAATGATTTGAAAGCTTTCTTACTTGCATCCGCCACATTTATTGCAGCTGATTATGATGCTGACCAAGCTCTTGCATTGGTTTCAAAATGATAATATAGGAGATTTTTCAATCTTCTTTTTTTATATCTATTTTTTCCATTATTAATTGCTGATTTTTTAATATCTCAGTTGTTCTAGATAAAAGTTCTTCTATTCCTATCGCTAATAATTCATTACCCACTGTGTGCTCCTCTTATTAATTTTGCTAATTCTTTCCCCAACCAGCTGCAAGGTAATAGTTTTAGGTGGTTTCGGTAGACATCAGATAATTTGAAGTATTTTCTTTCAAATTCTAATATCATTTCTTCTTTGATTTTGTTTGCATCCTGGATCAAATTAAAAGGTACAGGACGATCTAAGAATTTATAAATCATATTATTTACCTTTACAAAATGGACCTGAACTAAACCAATCTCCTAAACTCCTTACCGGTGGTTCAACAACAGTTTTAACTGATTGAGTTTCCTCACGAATAAGGCGCCCTTGTGGATCTATATACTCAGTTACGCTTTCACGTCTATTAACCAAGTTTTCTCTTGTTTGTGCATTTCGTCTTAAAACTTCAACTTCGATACATTTTTCACGGTAGTCATGTGATAATTGATCATAGTCACGTTCTTTTACTTCTAATTCATACATTCTGCATTGTGATACAAATGGCATTATTTTCTCCTTAAAGTTTGACTGCTTTTGCATTCAGCCGGCTAGCTATGATATTCATCCACCAATCATTCTTAGTGATGATATCTGCTAATATTTCGCTGGTCTCTCGTTCTACGATTAGATACATGAATATCCCTTTCTATCTTATTGAATATGCAATTGATTTATTTTTGCTTTGGTTACTGACGAAGGCTCCCAAGTACTAACAAAATCAAGAACCTGTAAGAAGTCTTTATCTTTAATGCGTCCACGATTAGGAACATTGAATAATTTCTTGATGCTAGATCCCAAGTCTTGGAAGAGTAAACTTCTTGCTTCACTATCTAAATGTTGATCACGACAGATAGTTGAAACTTTTTTACGAACATAACTGTCAATTGTTCCCTTATCTTCAGTTGTGATAAGTTTGTTTTCCTCTAAATCATGAAGTTTAGACTCTACAACATCCATACGCTGGGCTGTTTCTTCATTTGCAGCCAAAGCCAATTGAGCAAGCTCACGTTGAGTTGTTGGTATTTGTTGATGTTTTTTAAATTCTTTTTCTACTTGGATGAAGTAATCACGAATTTCACGGCTTTTTTTAGTTTGACTTTGCATTGCTAAATGTTTTGCATTATCTGCAGTAACTGCGTAGTCTTGGAGTTTACGATTTGCTCCATTATTTACAACCGTAGTTGAAACTACACTTGTAAAATCTTCACCTTCAACTAATAGTGAGGTGTTTTGTTCCCACCAAAGTGAGAATCTTGTTTTCACTCCGAGAACTTTATGTAACTCTCGTGCGCTTACTACCTGATCATTGTTCTCATTGTGTGTGATTTTAATTAATTGATTCATTCTTATAAATTCCTTTCTTTAAATTCGAATTTGGGTGGACGTGCAATCCCTCTAGTTTGCTTTTTCCATACTAACCATGCATCAAATGCTTTTAAATTTGTGGCACGTC
This sequence comes from Lactococcus garvieae subsp. garvieae, assembly GCF_029024465.1. NCBI lineage: Bacteria > Bacillati > Bacillota > Bacilli > Lactobacillales > Streptococcaceae > Lactococcus > Lactococcus garvieae. Next base: position 270,223 of record NZ_CP118950.1, on the reverse strand, counting down.
CTCTCAAGAATCTATTAAATTCTCCATGAGTGAAATCCTCAAATTCTCTAAGTTTATCTTGCGTGGCTCTATATGCTCTTGACCAGTCTCCCTCTGTTACAAACGGATTGTAATAGCGTGTGATAGATTCATCATCAGCATAAGGGCTGTCTATTTCGTATAGGGAGTTTACTTTGACTAAATTGATAGGTTTATCCATTGACTACCTCTTTCAATTTACGTAATTCATCTAACTTATCTAATGTAATTCCTTTATCGCTCATAATACGCGACATAAGCACACTAGCCTCTGGTTTTGGTTTTTTATTGTGCAACATTTGATTAAACTGGATTTTCTTTTGGCCATATTCAGAACCTAAAGAATCCTGTCGTACTCCAGTTAATTCAATCCATTCCAGAATTAATTTACCTGCATTACTTGATTCTGGCATATATGCTCCTTTCATTTCTTCAAAAATAAGAAATAACAAGTTGCTTCGCTCATTAAGTTTAGGTTTCCGTCTGCCGTACTATCACCACTTGAGCAGTTGACTCTGCTGTTATTCCTGATATAGAAAATAGTTAAGAGTTTAGTTAGTATTTTTTCTGCTTTTTTTGTATTTATTATTGACATTTCTATACAAATAGTTTAGAATAAAAACATAGTTAAAAGCCTTAACAACTACATAATAAACTTGCTTGGCGGCTTGGTTCATTGTATTTGATAAGTGTTTTTATTGATTGAAAACTTAACTAGAAACTTAACTCATTTCTACAAAACTAATTATACTATCTTTTTTGTATAGTGTCAAATCATAACTATACAAAAAAGATAGTAGATTGTTTTGTATCTTTTTGGAGGTGCAAAAATGACGGTCTATGATCGTGTGAAATTCCTTATTGATAAAAGGAAAATGACGGTTGCTGAATTTGAAGAAAAATTCGGATTAACAACAAATGCAACATATAGATGGAAACGCAGCGTACCTAATGGTGCTACATTAGAAAAATTAGCTAAATATTTTGGGACATCTACAGATTATCTAATCGGATTAACTGATTCTCCATTTAATGAAAAAGACGTTGACCGCATGCTTAGCAGTGCTGAAGCATACGACGGAAAGCCTATGTCTGCTCATGACAGAGAAGTAATTAAAGCAATGATCAAAGGTTATATGGAAAGTAAACCTGAAGACAAATAATATAAAATCATAACAGGAGATTTTATGAATTACAAAGAAATATTAGACGAAATAGGAGTTCCTTTACTCCTGTCTCCAGTTCCACTAGAAAGAGGCGGGTATTATTTACCGAACGCATTTGAATACGGTGATGAAGGTGCTCTTGTTGCTGACGGAACGCTAGATGGTGAAGGATTAGAATTAGTGGTACTTCATGAATGTGGCCATAAAATAACCGGATGTACACTATCTAAGTTAAGCGCACCACAGCTCCATATAGTCAATGAAGCTAAAGCTAATCGATTTATGATTAGTCGTAAAGCTGAAGATTATCTAGTTGAGGTTGATTATATGGTTAATTATTTCACTCCTGAGAGATTTCTACAGCGTTTTAAACTTTCCGTTGAATTATTCTACGACATGGCAGAACAGGAAATGAAAAAAATAGCAAAGAAAAATAAGCACTTATTAGTTTATTAATAATTAGGAGGCAATATGTATTTTAATGAATTCAAAAATTATGTTGATAAAAACAGTAGAGCTGCAGATATCTTTTTAAATAAAGCTTTTGATTATCTGACTGAAGAAAATAATAAAAGAAAAAGTTCCGCACGCTGGAGTTCTTCTAAAATTGACCAAGAATGTGAGAAAATGTGGGAAATGACACTTAAGAATTCTTACAACAGCGTGACTGATGGAATAAAAGCTGAAAAAAATAAACCTCTTTTCTACACTCACGACGATGAAATAGACTACTGGATTGAATTTTTAAATGAAAAAGAATTTCTTGAAGGTTTTACAGATGGAATTTCAGATATGGAGTTCGACTAATGAAACTTATTAAAGTAAGTTTAGGAGTAATATTAGACTACAATAGGTGTCTTAAATATCTTCATAAACTCTCCTTGAACGAACTTATCAATGAGTTAGATTATGCACATTCTACGAAGAATAGTATTCTTGAGGACTTAGTATTAAAAGAACACTATCGTAGACATAGAGTATAATTCCAAAAACAAAAAAATCCGCCCAAAAGCTTTGGACGGCAAAGACGGATTTAAACAACTAAGTATAAAAAGACACAGTCAATGTGTAGTTTTCTTGTACTCTATTTTACTAGAAAAAGGAGTAGAAATCAAATGTGGGTAGAAGCTAGGAAAGATGGAAAATTTAATCTTCGTGAGCGATATAAAGATCCTTACACAGGAAAAACACGTACCAGTTCAATAGTAATTGAAAAAGACACTCCCCAAATTATAAAAAAGTCACAGAAAATACTATTGGATAAGATATATAATAAATTAAAGACGGACCCTAACCAAAGTAATATAAACTTTGGAGATCTTTGCACAGAATGGTTTCGTTATTATAAAGTTCAAAATAAAAGAAGTAGCTGGATTAAAGTCCCATTCTATTTAGATAAGCATGTATTTCCTACTATCACCAAAGATATGTTAGTAAAAAACATCACTTCTGAACTTGTCATGAAGGTAATAGATAACATGTATACGTTTGGAGACTATTCTTTAAATTACACAAAACAAACAAGAACAACTATTTCAGCAATGTTTAATTTTGCAGTCGATAAAGGATATATAGAACAAAATCCTGTATCTAAAACCAAAGTAATACCTAAAAGAGAAATTGAACGAAAAAACAAAAAGAAATTAAGTGAAAAATATTTAGAAAAAGATGAAGTGGATTTATTACTTGCTGCTCTATACTCTAAAAATTCCAATAAACTTCATGGGATGATTTCAGAGTTTCTAGTTTTGACGGGTCTAAGATATGGTGAATTACAAGCACTTCAGTGGAAGAACTTTGATGGAAAATCAATTAGTGTAGAAGGAACACTGGATTATACTTTAACAACAATGGATAAAGCCATAAAAACTTCAACAAAAAACGAAAGTTCTGAAAGAATTATAGTCTTACCCAATAAAGCAATTGATATTCTTTTAGAGTTACAAAAAATAAATTCATTAAAGTTTACAACCGAACCAGAAGATTATATATTCTTATCACGATTTGGAAATCCTCTTTCTATCCATGCTTTTAATCCTGTCATAAAAAGAGCGGGGAATAAAATTGGTTTAGAAAAAAATATCACTAGCCACATATTTAGACATACACACGTATCTATTCTAGCAGAATCAAATATACCACTAAAGGCAATAATGGAACGTGTGGGACACGCTGATGCAAATACAACATTATCAATCTATAACCACGTTACTAAGAAATCAAAAGAGCAGATAACAGCTGCCCTTGATAATTTATTTTAAATTTTTGCCCACCTTATGCCCACTTTATATATTTTATGCCCAAAAACAGAAAAAGAACCCTTTAATAGCAAGGGTTCTTTTGTAATTCTACATCATGCCACCCATCATTGACGGATCCATAGCTGGAGCTGCTGGTGCAGCTGGTTCTGGTTTATCAGCAACGACTGCTTCAGTGGTCAAGATAAGTCCTGCTACTGAGGCTGCATTTTGGAGGGCTGAACGTGTTACTTTAGCCGGATCCACAATACCTGTCTCAATCATTTCAACCCATTCACCAGTTGCGGCATTGAAGCCAATACCTTTTTCTGCTGATTTAAGTTTATCAATAATGATTGAGCCTTCGTAACCTGCATTAGCCGCAATTTGACGTACTGGTTCTTCCAGTGCACGACGTACGATTGTGATACCTGTTTGCACATCCCCTTCTTCTTCAAGACTGTCGAGGGCTGAGATAACTGTAACAAGTGCAGTACCACCACCAGCAACAATACCTTCTTCGACAGCCGCACGTGTTGCATTAAGTGCGTCTTCAATCAAAAGTTTTTGCGCTTTAAGTTCAGTTTCTGTAGCGGCGCCGACTTTAATCACGGCAACCCCACCAGAAAGTTTAGCTAAACGCTCTTGAAGTTTTTCACGATCAAATTCTGAAGTAGTTTGTTCAACTTGAGCTTTGATTGTTGCTACACGTGTAGCAATAGCATCTGCTGAACCGGCACCTTCAACGATTGTCGTATGTTCTTTATCAACAGTTACTTTGTTGGCTTGACCAAGTGCATCTAGGCTTGCATCTTTAAGTTCCAAGCCAAGTTCTTCAGTAATTACTGTTCCGCCTGTAAGGATTGCTAAGTCTTCAAGTTGTGCTTTACGGCGATCACCAAATCCTGGAGCCTTAACAGCTACAACATTGAAAGTACCACGGATTTTGTTCAACACGAGTGTTGGTAATGCTTCACCATCAACATCATCTGCCACAATAAGTAATGGACGATTTGTTTTCAAGATTTGTTCAAGCAATGGTAAGATTTCTTGAATGTTTGAAATCTTCTTATCTGTGATCAAGATGTATGGGTTATCAAGGTTGGCAACCATTTTTTCATTGTCTGTTACCATGTATTGTGACAAGTAACCACGGTCAAACTGCATACCTTCTACAACTTCAAGTTCAGTTTGCATACCTTTTGACTCTTCAATAGTAATAACACCATCGTTACCAACTTTTTCCATGGCATTTGAGATATACTCTCCGACCTTTTCTGAACGAGAAGATACAGAGGCAACTTGTGCAATTGCTTCTTTACCAGATACTGGAATAGATAATTCCTTGAGTGCTTTCACTGCCGTTTCAGTTGCCAACTCAATACCACGACGAATACCTACTGGATTAGCTCCGGCAGTTACGTTCTTCAAACCTTCACGAACGATCGCTTGTGTCAAAACAGTCGCTGTTGTAGTACCATCACCCGCAACATCATTTGTTTTTGAGGCCACTTCACTGACTAATTTTGCGCCCATATTTTCAAAGTGATCTTCTAATTCAATTTCTTTTGCAATAGTTACACCATCATTAGTGATAAGTGGGCTACCATAAGATTTTTCTAGAACAACATTGCGACCTTTAGGACCAAGTGTTGTTTTTACTGTATCTGCTAAAATATCAATACCACGAACCATTGCTGAACGAGCATCTGATGAAAATTTAATATCTTTTGCCATTTTTTATTATCTCCTGTCTTTATTTTCCTTAAACAATCGCAAGAATATCAGATTCTTTGATAATCAAGAAATCTTCGCCTTCAAATTTCACATTTGTACCAGCAAACTTTTCAAAGAGAACTGCATCACCAACTTGTACTGTTGGTGCAATAACTGTACCGTGAGGAGTTGTTTTACCTGGGCCTACTGCCACAACTTCTGCAACTTGTGGTTTCTCTTGTGCTGCTGAGGCCAAGACGATCCCACCTAAAGATTTTTCTTCTTCCTCTTTTATACGCAATACAACGCGATCCGCTAAGGGTTTCAACATGTTATTCCTCCATTTTATGTTATTTTAGCACTCTTTAAGTTGGAGTGCTAATTTATATATCTTATTTTACCGCGAAGGTCAAAATTAGTCAAGAAAAAAACTTCTTTTTTTGATTTTTAAATCGTTTTCTTATGAAGCCTAAGTTTCTTCAAGGCCCAATCGTAATGTGAAGCCAAAGAGGACTGAAAATACTGTGCTAAGGATGTTGTCCCCGTCCAAGGATAAAATTGCTTTGTATAAAGCTCTTCATCTGAAAAACCTTGCAATAATTGGATAGTGCTGAGGTGGCTTGCCGCAAGTTTTTCCTTTATTTCTTCATAAGAAGTCGCTTGATGCTTTTTCCAGATTTCTTGATTCATTGTCGCGTAGTTTTTCCAAGTATAAGGTGTGGGTAAAAAGCTTTGCGCCTTCCCTGAAACATTACTTTTTACAAAATTTTGCAACAGTACTTGCCACTCATAAAGATGGGCAAATACATCGCGGATATTCTTATCTCGCCCCCAATGGGCCTCTTTTCCCTTCTCTTGACCAAAGACAAAAGTTGCCGTTTGTGCTTCTAGAGGCAATGCATCGACTAAATGACACATCTTATGCCAGTTTTCTTCTGAAAAGGAAATCAGCTCTTCTTTCGTTTTTGCCTTTACCATTTTGCTTCACCTCACTTTCCTGTTTTCATCCTACCAAAAGAAAACGCTTTTTTCAATTTAAAATGGTAATTCGTCTTCTTTTAAATTAAGCGCACTACTTTCTATAGAATCTTGTCGCATGGCAACAGTTGCGCGACTTTCCAAAAGATCAAATGCTTTTACGAGTACTTCTGTCACATAGCGTTTTTGTTCATTCTTGTCCACATAACTCCTGCTTCGTATCTCACCTTCCACAGCAAGCAAGGCTCCTTTTTTAGCATAAGACATACAGTGTTCCGCCTGTTTTTCCCAAAAGACCAAAGTAAAAAAGTCTGTGTCTTTTTCACCTGAAGCATTTTTATAACGTCGCTTGACAGCGAGATTTATCCTCAATAGACTTTTCCCATTGGATGTTTTAGTAAGTTCTGGATCCGCAACGAGTCGACCCACCAATAACGTTTTATTCATTTTGACACCTCCTTGCTCTTTGTACGAAAAAAGACCTCAGCTTTCACTAAGATCTTTATTATTTTGTATTTAGGCTTGCCACATGCTTGTAGCATCAAAAGCTAATCCAGCTTCTAAATCTGTATTCAATTCAATGATACCACGAACTTGCGGTGCATTTGGCAAGTCAAGTTCGCGTGCTGAACAGAGCATACCATAAGAAGGAACGCCACGCAAAGCGCCTGGCCAGATTAAAGAGCCCGAAGGCATCATTGCACCAGGCAAAGCCGCTACTGTTTTCATGCCAACAAAGGCATTTGGCGCACCGCAAACGATTTGAACGGGTGCGTCTAAACCAACTTCTACTTGGCACACATGCAAATGATCGCTGTCTGCATGGTCTTCCATTGTCAGAATCTCAGCAACTACAAATTTAGGTTGACCGTCATATGTGAGCTGTTCGTCAAAACCAGCAGCCTTAAGTTTTTCATTAAGTTCCGCTACTTGATGCTCCGATAAATCATTTTGTCCCTGTGCCACATCTGGCCAATCTTTTTTGATATCGAAAATATTCCAGCCCACTGTTTGCCCTGTATCTTCGCGGAAGATACGCGCAACATCTGCTTTACGTTCATAAGTTACTTCTGCTCCCTCATTGTTTGCTACAATTAGCATGAGAACATCACCAACATTTTTATTATACGTTGCAATCATTTTATTTATCTACACCCTTCAAAAATTCACTTACTTCTTCTTTAGTTTTACGTAGTTTATTGACTAAGCGCCCTGTTTCTTTACCATTTTCAAGAGTTACAAAGCTAGGAATCCCCATGATTCCCCATTCAATAGCCAGGTCCATGAATTCGTCACGGTCAACTTCTACAAAATCAAAATCTGAAAATTCTGCTTCTAATTCTGGCATTTTTGGTTTGATAAAAGTACAGTCTGGGCACCATCCTGCAGTGAAAAACAGGACATGTTTCCCTTCTGATTTTACAATTTCAGCCAGTTCCTCATAATTTTGTGGAATAATCATAAATACTCCTCTCCTAATTCTGTAATTTTTAAGGTTTCTCCATCAATTTCAAAATTGATGTTTTGGTTTTCGCCAACAATCACGCCACCTTTATAAATAGCTCCGCGATCAGCATCCTCAAAGATCCATACTGTTTGAATATCTCGGTCAGCAAAAGCTTCACGTACTGCTTGAATAACCTCTGCCCGCAAATTTTCTTCAACGTGTTTATAACTATGATAAAGTACATGCGCACCAGCTACACCAGCCAGCAGCCCTAAACCAACTTTCAAATATTTTTTCATATAAAAAATTTTAACATAAATTCGAGTATATTAGTACTTATAATTACTGTTCTTCTCAAGATAAGTTCTCATTTTCTAAAAAACCCTGAAACTTAACTGTCTTTAAAAGTTATTTTTATTCATGTTATTATGCCAATACTACTATATACGGCTTTTAAATGCTACAATAAGGGAGTATAAAAAATCAAAGGAGACGAGATGACTCTATTTAACAAAATTAAAGAAATAACTGAAATTCAAGCAACAAGTGGCTATGAAGCGCCAATGCGTGACTATCTTCGTGCACGTATGGTGGAACTTGGCTATACGCCTGAAACTGATGGTCTGGGTGGTATCTTTGTCACTAAAGAAAGCAAAACAGAAAATGCACCTCGTGTCATGATTGCGGCTCACATGGATGAAGTAGGCTTCATGGTATCTTCAATTAAAGCAGATGGTACATTACGTGTGGTTACACTGGGGGGATGGAATCCGTTGGTCGTTAGTGCACAACGCTTTACGCTATTCACACGTGAAGGTAAAAAAATACCTGTTGTGACTGGTGGCTTGCCACCACATCTTTTACGTGGAGCAGCGGGCGCTCCTGCTATGCCTCAAGTGGAAGATATCATCTTTGACGGTGGTTTCATGAGCAAAGAAGAAGTTTTAGAATTTGGGATTCGTCAAGGTGACGTTATCGTACCTGAATCTGAAACAATTTTAACTGCTAATGGTAAAAATGTTATCAGTAAAGCCTGGGATAATCGTTATGGGTGTCTTATGGTCTTGGAACTTTTGGACTACCTTAAAGACAAAGAATTACCAGTAACCTTGATTATCGGTGCGAATGTTCAGGAAGAAGTTGGCCTTCGCGGTGCCCATGTTTCAACAACTAAATTTAATCCTGAAGTTTTCTTTGCCGTTGACTGTTCTCCCGCAACAGATACTTTTGGAAACGATAACGGTCGCCTTGGTGAAGGCTCACTTCTTCGTTATTACGACCCAGGTCATATCATGCTTCCTGGCATGAAAGACTTCCTCCTCAATACAGCAGAAGTTAATGGGATCAAAACACAGGCTTACATCTCAAAAGGTGGAACAGACGCTGGTGCAGCACACTTGCAAAACGAAGGCGTGCCTTCAACAACTATTGGTGTTTGTGCCCGTTATATCCATAGTCACCAAACCATCTTCAACATGGATGACTTCACAGAAGCGCAAAACTTTATCCGAGCTATCGTTACTACTCTTGACCAAGAAAAAATTGCAGCTATTAAAAATTACTAATATAAAAAGAGGGTATAAGCCTCTTTTTATATTCATAAAATTCAGTCATTCAGTTTTATTTCAGAAAGAAAAAGTAAAATCAAAAAGCACCAAATATGCATTAAGGGAAATTTATGAATAAAAAACTTTACTATACTGCTGGTTTACTTACTCTGGTGAGTTTTATCACACTGACTGCCATTGTAAAACTGTCTTATACACACGCACCTATTCCAAGTATTGATTCGCATTTACAAACAGTTGCTTGGCATCTTCAAAACAATGAAGTTCTGGTTCAGATTTCAAGTGTAATTGCGAAGTTTCTTGGCGACACGATGGGCGCTGTAGTTGGTCTTATTATTGCTGCCATTATTTTCATCAAAGATAAGGTTTCAGCAATATGGTTAGCTCTTGTAGCCGGAATTGCTGTGGGAGGAAATACCTTAATTAAGTTAGTTATTGGCCGTGACCGCCCTGACATTCATCGTATTGCCGCCTTTACAAATGAGCCTGGAAAAAGTTTTGCCAGTGGACATACAACCTTTGCTGTAGTTCTCTTCGGCTGTCTCTTTTTCATCCTCTTGCACTATCTCACTTCTGTATGGAGCAAGACTTTGGTGGGCCTTATCGCTGTGGGATTAATTTTTTTAACAATGTTTTCACGCGTACTTCTTGGGGTACACTATCCTTCGGATACTTTAGGCGGCTTACTTTGGGGACTTTCAGTCATCTGCCTCACTTATCCAACTTATCTTCATTATAAAAACTCAGAAAAACCTCAGCGCTACGTGCCTAAAAGCATGAGAGAAGCGGCCTAAATCAAAAAAGCTTTGACTATATGTCAAGGCTTTTTTCATAGTTGAGTATGCTTTGTTTAATATCCACTGCTGCTTCTTGGCCCATAAAACCGCCCAAACTTCCATCTTTACGCGTGACACGATGACAGGGTAAAACGACAGGCAAAGGATTACGTGCTAAAGCCTGCCCTACAGCCTGTTGTGCTTTGGGACTTCCGACACGCGCAGCCATTTCCTGATAACTTATGGTCGTTCCCGCAGGAATTTTGGGAAGTTCTAACCACACAGCTTGTTGAAATGGTGTTCCTGTGGTCAATACAAAGTTTTGGTTCTCGTTAAGGTCTTCGTAAGTCGTTTTTTCGTGTTGGTCATCGAAAAAAACCTGTGTAATCTGTCCCTTAGCATTACGTTCCACAGAAAGCGGAATATTCTCATTCATCATAAGTAGTATTCTCCTCAAAATCCAACAACCATTCTTTACGCCATATCCCTCCGGCATAACCTGCCAGCTGCCCAGAGCTTTTTTTCAATCGATGACAAGGAATCACGATGGCAAAGCGATTGGCTGCATTTGCTGCGCCTACTGCAATACTGGCTTGCGGCTGTGCGAGCTCTTGTGCGATTTCTTTATAGGTTCTTGTTTGGCCAAACGGAATCTCTTCAACTTTTTTCCAGACTTTTTGCTGAAACTCTGTGCCTTGCACAGCTAAAGGGAGTTTAAAACTTTTTCTTTGTCTTGCAAAATACTCTTGCAGCTCTTCCTCTAGTTGACATGAAACCGGAGTTGGATGTTCCAATAGAGGAGCATCCAAGCTTGCAATCTTCCCCTGAAAATCCTTTTGATCTGTAAAATCTAAGCGGTAAAGAAACTCCGCATCACTGATACTCATCATTTGACCAATGGGCGTGGCGATATAGTTTTTATAAAGGGGCTTCTTCATGTCCTTATTATAACATAGTTCTCTCACCCAGAAACTACCTCAACCCACAAAAAAAGAGAGAATTCCTCTCTTTTTTCACTATTTTCTAGTTCCTAAAATTCGGTTCCACGCGTCATTATAATTCGCCTCTGTACCGCCAATTCCAAACTTGAATTGTGTCACAGGTGCTCCATTTTTAGCCCAATAACTTGTGGTTGTTTCACCGGAAACCTTAACATTTTTAAGATTTCCACCGGTTACAGTACCTGGTTTTTGACCGGTCGACTTAAGAACAGTGCTCTTAATCACATCGGGATCTTTACTTGGGTCTGGGAACTTTTCACCCGGACCAAAGACATTTGGATCAGCTGCTGCGATAGCATTGACCAAGTTTGCCATATATGTACCATTATTGACCGCAGCCGTCTTGCTGCCCATCGGCGTATTATCATCATGACCAATCCACCCCCCAAGGGACACCTTAGGTGTTGAAAGCATGAGCCAACCGTCTACATAATCATTGGAAGTCCCTGTCTTACCTGTCCAATCTACACTACTTGCGAGTGTGGGATTAATGGCCTGTAAATCCTGTAAAAAGTTCGTTGTACGGCGACTTACATCATAGGTCAAGACATTCCGTAAAAGATCCTCAGTGATTGTTGATGTGGCTTGTGAGAAGACTCTCTCTGCCTGGCTCTTATGTTCGTAGATGTTTTTACCAGAGTCGTCTTTAATACTTTCGACAACATAGTGTGGCTCATAAACCCCGCCATTCGCTAAGGCCTGGTAGCCATTGGTATGTTGCACCACAGTTGGCTCAATACCACCACCGAGTGGAAGAGACTCCACGCTGTAGTCTGGCACATAATAGCCCATCTTCTTCATGTAAGGTTCCACACTATTGCCAGAATCAAGAATAGCTTGATAGGTCCAATGCGCAGGAATATTCCATGATACACCTAAAGCTTCATTAAGGCTTACCATTCCGGTTCCTGTTTCACCAACGTGCAAGATTGGAGTACCATCAGAGAAACTTGCTGGGTAGTTACTCAGCATACTTGCTGACCCGATCAGTCCCAAATCAATTGCTGGCGCATAAGCTAAGATTGGTTTAATCGACGAACCTGGACTCCGCTTGGTATCAAAGGCATGGTTGTTTTGATTGGTTGCATAGTCTAAACCACCAATAAAGCCAAGTACTGCTCCCGTTTTATTGTCCATGAGTACATTCCCGGCTTGAACTTCACCTGTACCATCCTGTAAAATACCGCCATACTGCGCTACTGCATTTTGCATGGCATCATAGGCGCCACGATTAATCGTTGTTGTGATGGTATAGCCGCCTGTTTGTAAGGCTTGCGCGGCCAACTCACGGTATTTTTGTTTAGTGCTGTCGTTTCCTTGGTCGGTTGCCGAAACCTTATCTCTCTTAATCAAGTAATCATAAACATGATTAAGGGCTTCACTGTACACAACATTATAAAGGTAACCGTGAGCTACAGAATCTTGGGGTTGTGAAGGCAGAAACGCTTGGGAAATATCCACGGCACTGTATTTTTCGTAATCTTTTTGAGTCAAATACCCTGCACGATACATATTAAACAGGACATTTTGTTGACGTGCCAAACCATAAGAGAGCAACTCTTTTGATTTGAGTGAGCCATCCACGTTATAAGGGGAGTAAACAATTGGGCTTTGTGGCAACCCAGCAATGAAAGCTGCTTCTGGCACAGTTAAATCTTTTGCAGACTTACCAAAAATTCCTTTTGCCGCAGCTTGAACACCCGCAATATTTTTCCCTTGATTATTTCGCCCAAATGGTGAAACATTAAGATAATCCGTTAAAATTTCATCTTTACTTAAATATTGATTAAGCTGGAGTGCATAAACAATTTCGCTGGCCTTACGTTGGAAAGTGACACTGTCTCCAAGAGATTGTTGTTTTACCAGCTGTTGCGTAATCGTTGACCCTCCGGAGCTGGTACCACCACCTGCGGCACCCAGTACGCCTCGAATTACTGCTTTTGGCACAACACCATTGTTCGTCTTAAAGGTTTCATCTTCTGTCGCAATCAGGGCTTTTTTCACATTATCTGAAATTTGGTCACTTGCTACATTAATCCTTACCAAATCACTGGAAACATCAGAAATATTTTCACCGTTACTGTATTTCATGACAGATACACCGTGAATATTATTAACCTGCTCGAGAAGTTGCTCCTTACTTGGAACTTTGGTATTTTCAACAAGGCGGGCAAAATATCCCACGCCTGCTGCTGCGCCAAACACACCAACTAAAAGAAAAAGCACACCAAAAATGACAACGACTCCACGCACGACTGAAAAAATAGTCTGAAGTGTTGTTTTACCTTCTTCTGCATCTGCTTGAACTTTTTTCGGCTTTTGAGGCTTTTTCGGAGAATTTTCACGTCTTTCTTGCGTCTTGCGCGCACGCTTTTTCTCCATTTTAGCCTGCAAACGTGCCTGCGCACGTTCCTTCGACTGTTCTTGATCTTTTTTCATAATACATATTATACCAAACTTAGGCTCTTTTTTCGCCCCTATTTTTCCTTTTTTTTGATATAATGAGAACGTTAATCTAATTACTGAGAGAAACGATAATAAAACTGTCAGTATTAACTAAATTTAGGAGGTAACATGAATATTTTTGACGAACTAAAAGAACGTGGTCTGATTTTCCAAACCACTGATGAAAAAGCTCTTCGCGAAGCTTTAACTGAGGGCATGGTAAGTTATTATGTTGGTTACGATCCTACTGCTGACAGTTTACACCTTGGTAATCTGGTCCTGATTCTTACAATGAAACGTCTACAAATGGCTGGACACAAACCCTATACATTGGTTGGTGGCGCTACTGGACTTGTTGGCGACCCCTCTTTCAAAGATGCCGAACGTGGTTTACAAACAAAAGATACTGTTGTGGCTTGGGCAGATAAAATTCGCGCTCAGTTGGAACGCTTCCTTGACTTTGAAAATGGCGAAAATAAAGCGCAGATGGAAAACAACTACAATTGGTTCGAAAACTTATCCTTTATTGATTTCCTTCGTGATGTCGGTAAATATTACACAATTAACTACATGATGAGTAAAGATTCAGTTAAAAGTCGTATCGAATCAGGGATCTCTTACACCGAGTTTGCTTACCAAATCATGCAAGGTTATGATTTCTACGAGCTCAACCAACGTCATGGCATTACATTGCAACTCGGTGGTTCTGACCAATGGGGCAATATGACTGCAGGAACAGAACTGCTCCGTCGTAAAGCTGGAAAAACAGGACATGTCATCACTATCCCATTAATTACCGATTCAACAGGTAAAAAATTTGGTAAATCTGAAGGAAATGCCATTTGGCTCGATGCAGATAAAACGTCTCCGTTTGAAATGTACCAATTTTGGCTAAATGTCAACGACGATGACGCTGTAAAAATGCTCAAAATTTTCACTTTCTTATCTCTTGAAGAAATTGCTGAAATCGGTGAGAAATTTGAGGCTGCACGTCACGAACGCTTGGCTCAAAAAGTACTTGCACGCGAAGTTGTTACTCTTGTCCATGGACAGGCTGCTTATGAGCAAGCCGTAAAAATCACGGAAACTTTATTTGGTGGCGGTGATTTGAAAGCCCTTGATGCCAAGTCCATCCTTTCTGGCTTAAAAGATGTACCTACATATCAAGTGAAAGCAGACGACAACCGCAATATTGTTGAACTTTTGATTTCTGCAGGAATCGAAAATTCAAAACGTCAAGCGCGTGAAGACGTCACAAACGGTGCCATTTATATCAATGGAGAACGTGTTCAAGATTTGGACTATAACTTCTCCGATGCAGATAAAATCGACAATCAACTTACTGTTGTTCGCCGTGGTAAAAAGAAAAATTTCATCTTGACTTACTAAGTGCAAGTCTAATCTATAAGTAGCAACAGGGAACTCCCTGTTGTTTTTTTAATCCACACGCATTATTTTTCTAATTAAATCATGATATAATAGAGGTTAAGAACAAGATTATAAGGATAATAGCATGTCTGATAAAGATTTTGAGCAAATGCTGAGAGATTTACGTGAACAGTATTTAGAAAAAGAAGAAATTACAGAAGAAGCCTCTGATTCTGAAAAAGGTGAGATTTATACTCCCGTTTCACAAGAGGAAAAAAGACACAAAATACTTGAATCACTTCATCTTCTTGAAGAGAAGAAACTTTTCTTGTCTCAAAAACTCAAGGATTTCCATCAGCAAGATGCCAGTTACGAACAAATATCGAAGCTGAAACATCAAATTGAGGCTCTCAAGTATAAACAATCTCTTCTTCAGCAAAAACTTGAATATATCGACAGTGGTGAATCAGACTTCACCAAAAAAGAAAAGCTTAAACGTCAGTTAACAGAACTGGAGCTCAAGCGCTGTCGAGCTCTCTTAAGTAAAAAGAGCTGTGCCAAAATCGATCAGAAGATTAATCAAAAAAAGGAACTTTTCAAAAAAATAAAGTAACCTTTTAGGCTTATAACTCATATGCTGTACTTTTAGTGCAGCTTCTTGCTCTAAAAATAGACGAAAGAAAGGAAAATTTGTGCTCCATACTATTTTTTATGTCATCATTTTTCTTCTTGCTCTAGTTATTTCAAATATCATCAATAAAGTTTTCCCAAAGTTGGCTCTTCCGCTGATTCAAGTCGTGATTGGGCTATGTTTGGGCTTTTTAGGTGCATCAAAACTTTTGCAGGTTGACCCAGAATTCTTCTTGGGCTTCATCATTGCTCCTTTGCTTTTCCGTGAGAGTGAAGAGGCAGATGTCAAACATATCTTTAAACATACTCGAACGATATTAATGCTTATCTTTCCCTTAGTTTTCATTACAACTATTGGTTTAGGCTACTTAACGCATTTCTTTTATTTATCTGTACCTTTGGCTGCTTGTTTTGCCTTGGGGGCTTCATTGGCACCGACAGATGCAATTGCTGTTGCCGCCTTATCCGAACGCTTCAGCTTCCCTAAGCGGGTCATGAGTATTCTTACGGGCGAAGGGCTTCTTAATGATGCTTCTGGTATCATCTCCTTCCAGATTGCGGTTCTCGCACTGGTCACTGGGGAATTTTCCCTGACTCACGCTTCTGCTGACCTTGTGGTTTCCGCAATCGGTGGTGCACTGGTCGGATTTATTCTCGTTTGGATGAAGTCCTTTATTCTCAGAATTCTGGAGGATGTCGATGCGCGAGATGTTACAGGTTACCTTATTTTGGAGCTTATGCTTCCTTTATCGGCATTTTTAATCGCTGATATGCTTGAAGTTTCCGGAATTATCGCTGTCGTTGTTGCTGGGGTCATGCAAGCCAATGGCCTTAAAAGGACTACGCTCTTTGATGCCCAAGTCACAAAAGTGAAAAATACTATCTGGAATTTGTTGACCTTTGTTTTAAATTCAACGGTCTTCCTTTTCCTCGGGATAGAGTTACATCAGCTTGTTTTTCCGCTTATTGCTGATCCCCTTTACTCTACGACTTCCCTTTTGTTCATGGTTTTGCTTTTAACACTTGGTCTTTTTGCTCTTCGTTTTTCATTGTTGGCTATCTACTATCGTTATGTATCTCTGCGTCGCAATCAAAGCTTTTCTGCTTACTGGAACGATATCTTGTTACTCACTTTTGCTGGTTCCAAAGGTACCGTCAGTATTGCCACTGTCCTTTTGTTGCCACGGACAGTAGATATCCCGCACAGCTTAATCATCTTCCTCTGTGCGGCAGTTACCGCGCTCAGCTTTTTAACCGGACTATTTGTTTTACCTTTAATTGCCGCCAAAAAAGTTGTCAAAGTTGACAACATGGTAAAAATTTCTATCTTAGCTGATGTCGTTCGAGAGTTGGAAAATGATCTCAAACAAGTAACAAAAGAAAAAGCCCGTCTTGGTTATAATATCGCTATCGACAGCTATCAAGACCGCATTCAAAAACTCATCATCGAGCAAGAAAGTTCGAATACTTCGATTGACTTCAATGAATT
Organism: Lactococcus garvieae subsp. garvieae; assembly: GCF_029024465.1. Taxonomy (NCBI): domain Bacteria; kingdom Bacillati; phylum Bacillota; class Bacilli; order Lactobacillales; family Streptococcaceae; genus Lactococcus; species Lactococcus garvieae. The sequence goes on along the minus strand of NZ_CP118950.1, from coordinate 253,384 downwards.
ACAATTGCTTATCGTCCGTCTTGAGGCTGAGGGACTGGAAAACGCCTTGAGACAAAATGAAATTTCCATGTATACTTATCGCACTTATCAGCGATACCTTCATTCGATGGAACAATCTGTTGCGCATAATTTGGTTTCCAGTATCCAGTTTGCTTCGGCCATTTCCATCCGTGTGCTTCACTTTTTCTTCTCAAGAATTATTCGACTAGACTTCAGTTTCCGCAAAACACGGCCTGACAATGCTACAGCACATCGTGAAATTACCGAGCTTTACTTTTCTAATACGGAGTTAGTCCTTCAAGCTTTAGACAATCTGGAATCGGTTTACGATGAGCGTTTGATTCATTACTTGCAAGCAGAACGTTTACGTTCCGCAGAGTTTGTTGCCCGCGGTGGATACATTACTGGTATTTTGCATCGTGCGCAACCTAATAACCTGAAAGAAATGATGCGTGCTTACTACTTAGAGCGTAAAACAATCTTTGAATATGAATCCCGTGGCGAGTTAACGATTGGCGAAGCAAAAGTCTTACGTCAAAATGTGAATACTTTAGAGGATTATTCCCTTGCAAGTAATCATCATACCTTACTCTACGACTTTATTGAAAAGAGACGTAAAAAAGTTCAAAGGACAACAAACAACGAATTTTCAACAAACAAATAAATAAAAATAAAAAAAACACCGAGCTTTAACCTTCGCTCAGGTGTTCTTTTATTTTTTTACGTCCCAAAAGACGAACGCCCGCCAAGACCCAAGAAATACTTGTCAGGACAAGAGAGCATACGAAAGCCATATGCATCCCCTGTAAAAAGGTATCTGGATGTTCAGGCAGATAAGTCCTTACCGTATAACCAAGTTGACTGGACATAGAGAGGAACAAAATAATGGTTGCTACAGAAGTCCCTAAAACAAAGGCCATATTCCGAATCAAGGAATTCACAGAGCCTGCTATTCCTAAATACTTACGTTCTACTGTCTCCATGATCAATGCATTATTCGGACTTTGGAAAGCCCCCATTGAGGCACCTTGGAGCAAAAGAATCGCAACGACCCACCATTGTGGCGAATCTGCTCGAATCAAAAGATAACCAATCTGCGAAAGAACGATTCCTGAGATTCCCACAAAGGTAATCACTTCCTTATCTATTTTATCTGCAAGTGCACCCGCTATTGGACTCACAATAAGCATGGCCGCAGGATAGGCCATCATGATAAAACCAGCCGCACCAGGCGCATAATCACGATAATCTTGCAGGTAGAAAGGAAGCAAGATGCTCGCAAACATCGCAACAGTGAAGTTTAAAAGTGACATAAGCAGGCTCAAAGAAAAGAGTCTATTTTTAAAAATCCCCAAATCAAGTAAAGGTTTTTCCTTTCGGCGCTCCGTAAAAATAAAGCTAATAAAAAGTATAAAACCAAGTGCCACACCGAGAAGTAAGAGCGGATTGTTCCATCCTAAAGTTTGGCCAAAATTCAAAGCCATGAATAAAAGGACGATCACGGCAGTCATTTGTAATCCGCCAGACAGGTCAACTTCTTTTATAGATCCTTGCCCTTCATCTTCTGGCAAAGCTCGGCTCCCAAAAATCCAAGCCAGTATCCCTATGGGCACATTAATCCAAAAAATATAATTCCAAGAGGCAACCTGTAAAATTAAACCGCCTAAGGCTGGTCCTGCGATCGATCCAACAGATACAAACATGGAAGTGATGGACATGGCACGTGCACGACTCTCAACAGGAAAAACTTGTGCCACAATACCAAAACTCGTTGCCATAAACATAGAGGCTCCGATAGCTTGCACGACACGTGCAAAAAGTAAGAATGGTAAGCCTAAGCCGATGTTTAGTCCAGCCAATAACGAGCCGACAATAAAAATCGTCCAGCCCCATCTTGTTACGGTTGTTTTCCCAATCAAATCCGCAAGTCGTCCAAAAATAAGGATGATTGCACTAATAACAATCAAATAAATGGTGACCACCCACGTAATCTGTGAAGTTGATACATTTAGCTCACGCGCCATTGTAGGTAAGGCAATATTTACAATCGAGCCATCTAAAGTTGACATGAGTGTAAATAAACCAATGGTGAGCAGTACTTTTGTTCTGTTTTTCATTCATTTCCTTTCTATTTTCCTATAAAGAGACTAAAAACTGCATCTCATGATACAGTTTTCAAAAATCAAAGTAAATCGTCAAATTCATTGGTTTCTGCTTTGTCCCAGTTTTCACCTGTGATGCGGCTAATCATGATGCCTTCAACGGCACGATCGACCATACCTTCTACATCCAAACGCTTTTCATAGGCTAAAACATTTTCTAGTTTAGGATTTGTTTTTGGCGATGGTGGTGCAAATACAGTACAGCAATCTTCAAAGGGTAAAATTGAAAGATTAAAGGTATCAATCTTTTCGGCGATATCGATAATTTCGATCTTATCCATTGTGACTACAGGACGAATAACAGGAGTATTGGTGACTTCATTAATCACAGACATTGAACCTAATGTTTGTGAAGCAACTTGTCCTAAACTTTCACCGTTAATAATCACTTTCCCCCCACGGTCTTCACGAATGCGGTCAACTACACGCATCATAAAACGACGCGTTAAAGTCATCAAATAAGATTGTGGCGCTTTGGCTTTGATTTCCTCTTGAATCTCCGTAAACGGAACTTCAATAAAAGTAATTGTTCCACCAAAAGCTGTTAATTTTGCTGTTAAATCTTTTGCTTTTTTCAAAGCACCAGGGCTTGTATAAGGTGGCGAAGCAAAGTGAACAGCCTCAATTTCTACACCTCGTTTAAGAGCCAAATAGCCTGCAACTGGAGAATCAATACCACCTGAAAGCATCAAGTGCCCGCGGCCTGCTGTTCCTACAGGCATTCCTCCTGCACCTTTAAGGGTTTCGAAACTAAGATAAGCACCCTCAAGTCGAATTTCGACACGGAGAGTGATGTCTGGTTTTTTCATTTGTACTTTAGCATAGTCAAAATTGTCAAAGACAACATCGCCTAAAGTCATGTTTAACTCTGTGGAATCCTGCTCAAAGCTATGGTCCGCACGACGTGTTGCGATTTTGAAAGTCATTCCTTCATGGTAAATTTCTTTCATCAAGTCAACAACTGCTGCCTTCAGACCTTCAATTGATTTTTCAACTTTGATGGATGCTGAAAAATTTTGAATCCCAAAAACTTTAGTTAAACGTTGAGAAACTTCTTCGTAATCTGTACCATTTAACTGGATATGAGCGCGATCTCGTTGCGCTGTAATCTTCAAGTCGGTCAAATCAGCAAGCACTTCTTTGATGTTGTTGGCCAAACGATTGATAAAAAAGCCACGGTTTTTTCCTTTTGTTGAAAGTTCACCATAGCGAACCATAATTTCATCGTATACGATAGTCATTTTATTTTCCTTTGTTACTTAATATAAGGTTATCTTTTTATTCCTGATAGAATTTCAGTACAGGCTATTATACCACATTCACTATTTTTCTAGGTTAATAATAGACGAATCAACACTAATGCAATTCCCACTTGGAAAACAAGCACAGCTAAGCCGTAGATTGCTAACTTTCTTCCCGCGCGGACGAATTCCACTAGATTAAGCCTTAAACCGATAGCGGCTAAAGCAATAATTTCGCACCAACTACTGATAAAACGTGCCGTTTCCGTAATGACTTTAGGAAATTGAAAAACTGTATCCAGACTACACAGAATAATAAATCCTAATACATACCAAGGCAGAAAGGATTGACGCTTAATCTTGAGCTGACCTTCCTGTCCAGTTGGTGCTTTCTCTGTGCGACGTGTTTGGAAAGAAAAATAGAGGACAACAAAGACAAGCATGATGATACGCATGATTTTAAACAAGGTAGCCATTGTTGTTGTTTCCGTATTCACCATTGTTGCTGAAGCCACAACCTGCCCCACAGATTGAATGGTTCCCCCAATCAGAGCTCCACGTAGGAAATCATTTGCTCCAAAAAACCAGGTCCCTAAAAGCGGTAATAGAAGCATTAAGACTGTCCCCATAAGGTTAACCATTGTTATCGCTGTTCGCTTGTCTTTATCTTCAGCTCCAATAACTGGCTCAACTGCTGCAATGGCTGAAGAACCACAAACGGCATTCCCAGAGGCCATCAGCGCATTAACTTTCGAGGAAAAACCAAGTTTCTTCCCAATAAACAGGACAAACACAATTGTAAGGACCATTTGTAGAAGAATAAAGCTTATACCACTCCAGCCTAATTTTTGTATCGTTTGAAAGGTAACAGTCGCTCCTAAAAACATGACTGAAAACTCAAGAAGTTTCTTTTCTGACCAAGCCGTACCTGCAAAGAGGACCGGTTGTTTGAAGTAAACATTCCCCAAAATAATTCCCAGTAAGATAGCAATAGTTGCTGCACCTAGCCCTTTAAAAACAAAGAGATTTAAAAAGTAACTCACTAAGGCAACCACAAAACTGAGCCCCAAACCTGGCATAATCTTCTTATTTAACATGACAACTATTATAGCAAAAAACAAAAATTATTTTGTGTATTCATTGACATGTCCTATTCGTCTCATTTATCGTCCTAATATGAAGTTATTTTCTTATTTAAAGGGAAAGAAAAAAGCGCCCAGTCAACAGTTTTCTGTTGTCTTGAACGCTTGGTTTATTTATTTTTTTAAATGATAGTTGTAGCTTGAAAGGATGATATCTTCATGAGCATTCAGATAGTAACGGAGGCGTAAGCCAGTCTGATTGTGGAAGATATTTTGCCATGGTTTTGACGGAATGAAAGTTGGAATCAAAACAGTGGTTGTATAATTGTGCGCTTTTGCTTGTTTTGCAGCGAGATTAATAAAGCGAACAGCTGGCGTGATGATACTCCGATAGCTGGTATGTACAACAGTCAACTTGATGTCTGGGAAAGTTTCATTGAAATCACGTTCGATCTCTGCTTCTTTTTCCGTATCTTCTTTTGTCGACACGTGAAGCGCAATAAGATAGTCTCCTACAGAACGTGCATAGTTAATCGCTCCAACATCAACATTGGTTACATTTCCGACCAAGACGATAACTGTGTTACCATCAAACTTGTGCTCTGCGGTTTCTTTGCGCAAACGCAATTGTTCCGCCACATTCATATAATGACTGTGAATACGGATAAAGCAGAAAATCAAAATAGGTAAAACAATAAAGAATGGCCAAATTTCAGCTGTGCGGAAAATGAGCAAAATCATCACCACGACAAAAGAAATGATTGCCCCAATAATGTTAGGGATAGAACGTAGCAAGAACTTACTTCCAAGCTTCTTGCGCCAATGGACAACCATACCGATTTGAGCCAACGTAAATGGTGTAAATACACCAATAGCATAGAGTGGGATAAGGCGATCTGTTTGCCCATCAAAGATAAACAAGAGAATAACTGCACCAATAGCCAGGCTGATAATCCCGTTTGAATAACTCAAACGTGTCCCACGCGCAGTGAACAAGTGAGGCATGTATTTTTTCTTCGCCATATTAAAAGCAAGCATTGGAAAGGCTGAATAACCTGTATTTGCTGCTACCGCCAAAATGAGAGCTGTAGCAATTTGGAAGATAAAGAAGAATGCATGCCCAAAAACACTGTCTCCAAAAATCTTTTGCGCCATTTGGGCGATAATGGTCACGTCACCACGCGGTGTCAATCCAAGCCAATAAGCAAAGAAGATTACACCACTGAAGAACACTGCTAAAATAATCCCCATCATCACCAAAGTCTTGGCTGCATTTTTTTCTTTCGGTTGCTTAAAGAATGGTACAGCATTCGAAATGGCTTCTACCCCTGTCAGAGATGATGAACCTGTTGAGAAGGCTTTGAGCAAGAGGATAAGTGAAACCCCTCCTACGGTTGTACCGATATGAGCCGGTGCTTGGTAGGGTAAACTTCCCGATAAGATGCGGAACACCCCAACGCCTAAGAGGGCAACTGTCGTCACAATAAACGTATAGACAGGAATCATGAGGAAGGCTGCGGATTCTCGTAAGCCTCGGAGATTCATCAGCATAAGCAGTAAGGCAAGGGCCACTGCAATTTCTAAATTGTACTGATGAAGTTCAGGTAAAGCTGAGGTTATAGCATCCGCTCCTGAAGCTGTAGATACAGCAACCGTCAACATATAGTCGACCAGAAGCGATCCGCCGGATATTAATCCTGGGATTGTACCAAGATTTTCTGTTGAAACCAGATAAGCTCCGCCTCCTGATGGATAGGCATGAATAACCTGCGTATAACTTCCAATCAGCGCAAACAGTAAAACTAAAATAATTAAGGCAATAGGTATCGAATACCATGAAGCCCCTGCACCTACTGCAACCAATACCAAAAGAATTTGTTCAGGTCCATAAGCAATTGATGACAAGGCATCTGACGATAACATGGCTAAGGCCTGTAATTTAGTCAGCAGGTGTGAATCTCCTACTGTTGACTTTAAAGATTTACCAATTAAAAGCTCTTTGACTTTTTTCAAAACGTAACTCCTGTATCATAAAATCTTTAAGTTGGATTTATCCGGCTTAATTCAGTCTAGGCTTGACTTTCCTAGCATAAAGAGGCCTCTCCAAGATAACTCAACTATTGTAGCATTTTTTTATTAATTTTAGTAGTATTTTTATGTTTGGTTTCAGTAACAAATGCAACAGAAAGACAAAGTGACCGAAAGTCTTTTAAAACAAGCTTTCTTAAGCTCTATATTTCGGGACTATTTCTCTTTTTCTCTGAAAAATGTCATATTTCAAGTCTGTAAATGACGGCATTTTATTTTTCTAAAAATAAAGTTCAACTTTTCTTTCATAAGATTTTTCAAAAACATGATTATAAGCTGTCAAAAGCCGTAAAATTATGCTAAAATATGGTTGATATAAACTTTTTTATAGGAGAAAAACATTTTGGCTGAAATTATCGAAGAACTTAATGACCAAATGAAAGTCCGTCGTGAAAAAATGGAAACACTGCGTGAATCAGGCATTGATCCATTCGGACATAAATTTACTCGTACACACAACTCTGCAGAATTACATGCAGAATACGATGAAAATACTAAAGAAGAATTACACGAAAAAGACTTGCATGCAACCATCGCGGGACGTCTAATGACAAAACGCGGTAAGGGTAAAGTTGGTTTTGCTCATATTCAAGACCGTGAAGGACAAATTCAGATTTACGTGCGTAAAGACGAAGTTGGCGAAGAAAACTACCAAATTTTCAAACAGGCTGACCTCGGTGACTTCCTTGGTGTTGAAGGACAAATCATGAAGACAGATATGGGCGAGCTTTCTATTAAGGCAAGCAAGTTGACTTTCTTGTCTAAAGCACTTCGTCCATTGCCAGAAAAATTCCACGGCCTGACAGATACTGAAACGCGTTACCGTAAACGTTATTTGGACTTGATTTCAAACAAAGAAAGCTTTAATCGTTTCGTTACACGTTCTAAAATTATCAGCGAAATCCGTCGTTATATGGATGGCCGCGGCTATCTTGAAGTTGAAACTCCTGTTTTAAACAACGAAGCCGGCGGTGCAGCAGCACGTCCATTCTATACACACCATAACTCATTAGACATCGACATGGCGCTTCGTATTGCAACAGAATTGCACTTGAAACGCTTAATCGTCGGTGGTATGGAAAAAGTTTATGAACTTGGTCGTGTTTTCCGTAACGAAGGAATGGATATGACACACAATCCTGAGTTTACAACGATGGAATCTTATGAAGCTTATGCTGACTTTGACGATATCATGGATTTGACTGAAGGAATCTTCCAACACGTTGCGCACTCTGTCCTCGGCAAAGATATCGTTGAATACGATGGTAAAGAAATCAATGTGGGTGGTAAATTCGCTCGCATCCACATGGTCGATGCAATTAAAGAACAAACAGGCGTTGACTTCTGGAAAGAAATGGATTTTGAAGAAGCTGCTGCTTTGGCGAAAGAACATGATATTTATGTGGAAAACCACTTCACAACGGTTGGCCATATTATCAACGAATTTTTCGAGAAATACGTGGAAGATACATTGATTCAACCCACATTTGTTTTTGGACATCCAAAAGAAATTTCTCCTCTTGCGAAGATGAATGCTGAAGATCCACGCTTCACTGACCGTTTCGAACTCTTCATCAACGGTAAAGAATATGCTAATGCCTTCTCAGAGTTGAATGACCCAATCGATCAGCTTGAACGTTTCGAAGCACAAGCGAAAGCGAAAGAACTGGGTGATGATGAAGCCACCGGTGTAGATTATGATTATGTTGAAGCATTGGAACACGGTATGCCACCAACGGGTGGTCTCGGTATCGGTATCGACCGTTTAGTCATGCTCTTCACTGGTACAACTTCTATCCGTGATGTCTTACTCTTCCCAACAATGAAATAAAAGCAAAAATCCAGTTCTCAGGGCTGGGTTTTTACAATCAAGAAGTGTGCGCTAGCTTTTGTCAGCAACACTTTATCTAGATAAGAGAACAAACTATGTTAAGAATATCTCAAATAAAAACTTCAATTGATGAGCCTGTGGAAAAAGTGAAAAGCTTACTTTTGAAAAAATTAAAAATTCAAGAATCCGACTTGATTGACTATCGTATTTATAAGGAATCAATCGATGCGCGCCATCGGGGAGAAATCAACTTTATCTACACGGTTGATGCCAAAGTCAAAAATGAAGCCAAACTCCTCAAGAAAAAAATAAAAAATGTTTCACCCTCGCCAGACTTGAAATATAAAGAGCCACAAATCGGAACAGAAGCCATGAAACATCGTCCCTTAGTCATCGGTTTTGGTCCTGCTGGCATGTTTTCTGCTTTACTCTTAGCGCAAATGGGTTACCGTCCTATCGTTTTAGAACGGGGCCAAAAAGTTGAAGAACGTGTGAAATCCATCGATGAGTTCTGGAAAAAAGGAAAACTCAATCCTGCTTCAAACGTCCAGTTTGGTGAAGGTGGTGCAGGTACCTTTTCAGATGGAAAACTTACTTCCCGTGTACGCGACTTGCGTGGGCGCAAAGTTTTAGAAGAATTTGTAAAAGCCGGCGCCCCTGAAGATATCCTCTACAAAGCGCATCCGCACGTAGGTACAGATTTACTTCGCGATATTGTCAAGAATATTCGTGAACAGATTATTGCTTTGGGTGGAGACGTTCTTTTTGACAGTCAAGTCGCTTCATTTATCATCGACAAAAATAAGCTTCAAGGTATTGTTCTCAAAAATGGCGAAGAAATCCTCTCCAATCATGCCATTTTAGCCATCGGACACAGCGCACGCGATACCTTTTCTGAGTTGTACGATAAGGGAATTAATATGACAGCTAAACCTTTTGCTGTTGGAGTTCGCATCGAACATCCTCAAAGCTTGATTAATCAAGCACAGTACAAAGAATTTGCTGAGCATCCTCGTCTTGGCGCAGCAGAGTATCGGTTAACACACAAGGCCAGTTCTGGACGAGGCGTTTATACATTCTGCATGTGCCCTGGAGGACTTGTCGTGCCCGCCGCGTCGGAAGAAGGCCGTTTAGTAACCAATGGTATGAGCGAACATGCCCGGTCTGAAGAAAATGCCAATAGTGGCTTACTGGTTCAAGTCTTCCCAGAAGATTTTGGCCAAGATCATCCACTTGCTGGGGTCGAATTCCAACGAAAACTTGAAGAAAAAGCATTTGTCCTCGGTGGTAAAACTTATCAAGCCCCTGCTCAATTGGTTGGAGATTTCCTTGCAGATCGCCCCTCTACTGGCATCGGTAAAGTGACGCCTTCTTATGCTTTAGGTGTCACTCCAACGGACTTAAGCCAACTCTTCCCTGAATATATTACTTCTTCTATGAAGGAAGCTCTTCTTGGATTTGACAAAAAAATCCAAGGTTTCGCCATGAACGATGCAATTATGACTGGTGTTGAATCTCGCTCTTCTTCTCCTGTTCGCATCAATCGTGATGAAGAAAGTTTCCAATCTATTTCCACACAAGGCATTTATCCATCTGGTGAAGGTGCCGGATTTGCTGGCGGGATTGTATCGGCAGCCATTGATGGTCTTAAGTGTGCCGAGCAAATGATTGCCTCTTATGCACGACCTGAATAAAGAAAAAAACTGAGCAATACTCAGTTTAAAATCTTAAAACGTTTATCTATTAAACGTACATCCTTGGGCTTAAGTCCAAGGATTTTTATTTCCTTCTCTTTGGTAATAAGTACTGCAGCTTGAATCACATCTTGTCTTTTAGCAAAGACTTTTTCAGGTTCTTCCGAAAAGAACATTCTCTTCGCCTCAATCTCCCCATCTAATGACTTTTCAGAAAATACCGTCACGCTGGCTAAGTTGTTCACATGAGGATAACCTGTTTCAGGATTGAGAATATGATGATAGCTCTTTCCGTCTCGCTCTAAATAGCGTTGATCAATTCCAGAAGTTACGACAGACGAGGAAGTGGTCAGCACTTGCTGTACCAACGATATCCCATGAGTAAGTGGGTTACGAATTCCGACACGCCAATGTCCCTTTAGAGGCAATCCCAAAAACCGAATATTACCCCCAAGATTAACGATGCCTGTGGAAAGACCAGTTTCTTTCCAAAATTCTACAACTTTATCTGCAATATATCCTTTGGCTATACCTCCTAAGTCTAAGGACATTCCTTTTTGAGGGAGAAAAACAGTCTTTTTCTGATCATCCAGAACGATATGATCTGGACTTACCAAAGCAAGCATGTCTTGAATTTCTTGCTCGGAAGGAATACGGGCATCAGCAAAACCGATGTGCCAAAGGCGCACTAATGGTCCAATACTTGCATTAAAACCAAAATGCTCCTGACTGATCTGCACAGCTTTTTTCGTTAAAGTATAAACTTCTTCCGACAAGGGAGCAGCTTTTAATCCTGCGAATTGGTTGACCGCCATGAGCTCCGAGAACGCCCTGTTGACTGTGAATAAATCTTCATAATGAGCAATTTTTCTATGGGCCTGATCAAGTCTTTCTGTAGTCTCTGACTTATCCACCTCAAGTAAACTTAGCTCAATAACTGTACCTAAACCTCGATATTTTTGAGACAAAAAATCACTCATACTCCGATGCTCCAGTATCCGCATCTGTTTCTATCAGCGCGCGTAAAGGCTGCAAGTTCTCGCTGTAACGGCAAAAGTTTCTGAAACAATGTTCCAACCAAGAAATCGTTTGTCTGTCAATTAAATTTCCTGAGACATCGAAAGCATCAGCCGCATGACTCAATAAAAATTGGTTAGCGGGTAAGACAAAGGCTTCCAATCCGGGGGATTGGAGGATTTGTCTGAGATTTTCCTGTGCAAAAACAGACCCCTGCTTTCCTAGAGAAGCGCCTACAATCATAACCGGTGTATTAATAATGGGTTGCAATGCTCCCCAAGAGAGCCATTCCAGCAAAGACTTCAAGGCCGCAGTAATGGCATGATCGTACTCCGGAGTAGAAATAATCAAGCCATCTGCGGCTTCAATGGCTTCAGCGATTTCACGGATTCTGTCGGGCAAGTCCATGCTGTCTTCCGAAAACAAGGGTAAGCCTGCTATCTCGATAACTTCAATCTCAGCTTCATTAATAAAATGTTTCTTCATATACCAGAGCAACTTTCTATTGTAAGAAAAGCTGGCATTGGTTCCTACTATTGCAATAAATTTCATCTTTATTCCTCTTCACTATAAATAAAAAGAGCTTTCGCTCTTTTTATTTTAACACCTTAAGGAAGAAACCACTGCTTAGAGAGTTTGCTAAATTCACCCGACTGCTGAAGGGCTTGTAAGCCTTGGTTGACTTTATCCATTAATTCAGTATCTTTCTTTCGTGCTGCTACGGCATACTCAACTTGTGGATAAGGCGTTTCTAGAATATTATATAATCCTTCAAGCTGATGATGACGAAGATAAGTTTGAGTATAGTCCTTATCTAAAAGAACAGCTTGAATTTCACCTGCCTGCAAGGCGGCGATGGCATTGCTCGGCTGGTTGTAGAGAAACATCAGATTTTCTTTGACAATATTTTTTAAAATCTGTGGATACTCGCTAAACAAATCATAAGCTGCTGAAGCTTTTTGCCCACCAACTGCTTGACCATGCATATCGCCAATATTATAAAGTTCTGCTTCTTTAGGGACAAGCAACACCAAATTTCCCGTGTGGTAAGGTTGACTAAATAAAAGGGTCTTTTCCCTTGTCTTATTTGCTGTATAAGGGCCCCAAATCAGATCAACCTCTCCTTCTTTCAAGGCTTTTTCTTTGGCCGACCAGTCCAATGCTTTCCAGTCAACCTTTATATTATAAGAAGCAAAGATTGCCTCTGCTAGAGCTACATTGAAACCTTCAGGTTTTCCACTCTCTTGCCTTGAAGTTAGAGGCGCAAAGTCTGCCTCATAACCAATAGTAATCGTCTTGCTTTCTTCAATCTTTTGCCATGTATTTTTCTTCGTGTTTACCCCACAAGCCGTCAAGCTCATAAAAATAAATAACAAGAGGAAGGGAAGCAGGTAGAATTTGATTTTCTTCATGCTTTCATTTTATCATTTCTCCCGGCTCAAATCTACCGCTTTGAGTGGCACTAATTTTGTATTGTACTTCCATTTATATCCAAAGTATAGGGCCAAGAAAAGTGGTATTGCGGCATACATGGCCAAGCCTTCACCCCAGTGACTACTGAAAAGCATAGCTGGGTCTAAATTAACAACAATCATTGCCGTCATGATGAGAGACAAGATGGGGCCAAAGGGAAACCATTTTGCTTGATAAGGCAAACTGCTCAAATCGCCACCTTGAGCCAAGAAAGCCCGACGGAAACGAATGTGACTGATAGATATCCCAAGCCATGCAATAAATCCGGTCAAACTTGACAGGTCCACAAGCAAAAGATAAATTTGTGTGCCGAAAATTCCTGTTAAAAATGCGACCACACAGACCGCTGTCGTTGCCAATAAAGCATTGATAGGAATACCGTTTTTGGCTATCTTTGAGAACTGACGTGGCGCGCCTTCTTTTTTACCCAAAGAGTAGAGGATACGTGTTGAAGCGTACATGACTGAGTTTGCTGAGGAGATAACCGATGTTAAAATCACAGCATTCATTAGACTCGCTGCTACGGCCAAACCAATATTCTTAAAAACAATAGTAAAAGGACTCATAACCGCTGTCGAATCAGGGTTAAGCAAGCGTGGGTCTTTGTAATTAATAATAGCTGCAATAACAATAATCGTAAAAATATAGAAAAGAAGAATGCGCCAAAAGATAGAGTTCATCGCTTTGGGAATACTTTTCTCAGGATTTTCTGATTCACCTGCTGTAACTCCCAGAAGTTCTGTGCCCTGAAAAGAAAAGCCAGCGATGAGTAAAACACCAACAAATCCGGTCACCCCACCAGTAAATCCGTGATTCCCCGCTGTTAGATTACCAACAACATCAATATGATTTCCAAAAATTCCGATAATGGTTAACACCCCAACAGCCAAAAAGACAATAATTGTAATCAACTTGATAATGGAGAGCCAATATTCTGTTTCCCCAAAAGCGCGTACCGCCATGATATTAATCGCAAAAATAAGAACTGTGGCTACACCAGAGAATATCCACGAAGGGACCTGAGGGAACCAAAATTGAGTAATTAATCCTGCCGTTGTCAAATCAACCGCAATCGTAATTGCACCGTTTATCCAATAGTTCCAGCCCAAGGCAAAGCCAAAAGCTGGATCCACAAAGCGTGCCCCATAATCTGTAAAAGAGCCTGATGTGGGTAAATAAGTGGCCATCTCTCCTAAAGAGGTCATGACAAAATAAACCATAATCCCGACAAAGATATAAGCCAGTACTGCTCCAAAAGGTCCAGCCTGACTAATAGTCGCTCCTGAGGTTAGGAACAAGCCTGTTCCTATCGTGCCACCAAGCGCAATCATGGTGATGTGTCTTTGTTTTAAATTGCGCTTTACTTGATTTTCATTTTTCATATTTTTTTCTTTCTCTACTACTTCTTCGTTCATTTACAGCATAATTTTGCCCAAAAGAAAAGACCGTATAGCCTAGCCATCCGGTCTTTCTGAGAATCACCGGCATAGATGTCTTTCGAGCGTACTCTAAAGTTGCATCTATACCAAAGTATGACACAACTCTTATCTATGCGCATGATGATGTTGAGATTGTAGGTCAAACTTAAACATATGTGATTCTCCTTCCTGATATTTTTTATTTAGTATAGTCCTTTATTTTAAAATTTGCAAGTATAAACTTTTTATTGCCGTTTAGTCTTCGAAACTTTTATGTTAAAATATAGAAATGGAAAATAAAAAAAATACGAATATTATCTTTGGAGGATTGTTGGTCCTCATCGTTGTTATCATTGGTGGTCTTCTTTACTTTGCGAACAGTTCTGACAGCAAGACAGATGCAAAAAATGATTTGCAAAGTGTTGAACTCCCTCAGTTGTCGAAAGAAGTGGGCAAGGATGAAGCTGAAGTTCAAATTCAAACGACAGCTGGGAACATCAATATTAAGCTCTTCCCTAAATTGGCACCAATGGCTGTCGAAAACTTCTTGACTTTGGCCAAGGAAGGTTACTATAAAAACAATGAATTCTTCCGTGTCATTAATGATTTCATGATTCAAACCGGTGACCCAAGCAATAAGGGAACTGGAAGTAAATCTGTAGTCAACAACAACAAACCATTTGCTACGGAGATTTCAAATCAGCTTTATCATATTCGCGGCGCAGTTTCTTTGGCAAACAGTGGTCCTGGAGAGACAAGCAGTTCGCAATTCTTTATCGTCCAAAATCCTCAAGCAGCTGAGCAAGGCTTAAGTACAAGCAAATATCCCGAAAAGATTATCGATGCTTATAAAAAAGGGGGCTCACCTTTCCTTGACGGACAATACACGGTCTTTGGACAAGTGATTTCAGGTATGGATGTTGTGGATAAAATTGCTGCAGGAAAAGTGGAAGCGAACCCAAATAACCCACAAGAAGAATCATCTCCTGTCAATCCAGAAAAAATTACTGGCGTTAAAATTATCAAAGGTTGGGACTTTAAAAAATAAATAAAAAAAATCTTCTGTGTCGGCAGAAGATTTTTTTATAGCGCTAGTCCCAACTTCAACTGCCTTGCAAATGCAAGCAAGAAATTGAGGCACAAGAAAAAGCGGTATCTCTGTTTCGATACCGCTTTTTTATTTTTTACCGATAAAAGAGGGCTAGCATGCACGCCTAGCACTCGAATTGGGTTTATTTTAACATTGAAAGACTAACGCATCAGTTTTTGCATATCTTCAGGCATTTCTAACTCAATATCAATCAATTCGTCTGTAAAGGGATGGACAAATTGTAAATGATGACAATGGAGAGCTTGACGATCAATAAGCTCATGATTGCCGCCATAAAGTTCGTCCCCGACAAGAATATGCCCCAGATGTGAAAAATGAACACGAATCTGGTGTGTACGGCCGGTATGTAAAACGACATCTAGCTGCATCAAGCCATTTTTCTCTGCAACAACTTCATAACTTGTTCTGGCTTCTTTCCCTTCAGGATGCACACGTCGCTCAATGATTGATGTTTCAACCCGACCGATAGGCAAATTAATTTCCCCTGTTTTGGGCAAGTTCTCGTCTGCATGAATAATGGCATAATAGCGTTTGGTCACACTGTCCTTATATTTAGGGTGTACGATGAGAGAGTGAGCCAAACTATGTTTAGCAAAAATCATCAAGCCACTCGTATCACGGTCCAATCGTGTAATGATGTGTACCATTTGGTCCTCGTATTTCTTTCGTACGATATAACCCTTTACAATGTTAGACATAGCTCCTGTCGGGTGTAAACGCCCTGTAATTGAAGTGCGTCCTGCAGGTTTGTTCACAATCAAATAATGATCGTCTTCAAAAACGACTTCTGGGTCAATATCTTCAGGAATCAATAAATCAGTACCTTGCTCGATAGGTGTAACAATCGTAACAACATCATCCACTTGTAAAGGAAAGAGAACATTACGCTCCATACCATTCACTAAAATCTCACCGCCGTCAAATTTAATATGTGAAAGGAAGCGCTTGGAAACGCCATGACGTTTAAGTAGGGCCTTTACCGTACTTCCATCAATTGTATTTGTAAATGAAAATTCCACTGTTTAACTTCTCCTTTTAAGTCTGCTCTGACATTGGTTACCTTACTGTTGAAGTATTCTCCCACTCTCTGGGCTGATTTTTCTCCATCTAAAAACTCCAACATATGTCGGAGTTTGCCTAGAACAGAACTTTATTATACCATATTTGCTCGCTCTGTAAATATAATTATGCCAAGAAACACTCTATAAGCAATATAAGGTGCTTGCAGCATTATTCCACCTCGCCGATAAATGCATTTTTGACACGTTCCCAAAAGCTTGTATGGGCACAATTTGCAAAAGCGATAGTTTTACCATCCATGCTGTACTCGATGGCTTCAATTTTTTCGTAGTTGAAGGTCAGCTGGTCAACAGTAACACTATAATCCTCAACATCTTCTGGACAGATAATAATACTGTCTTTCTTCGCAACAACCATTGGTGCCCCTAATGTCCGATAAACAATATTATTAAGACTGGCTATTTCGGCCATCTGCATGGCTTCCACACGCGGATGTAAAACGGCGCCACCAATAGATTTATTATATGCTGTTGATCCCGTTGGTGTGGATACAGATAAGCCATCGCCTCGAAATTTTTCAAAGAGAAAATCCGAAATCCTGATATCCGCAACTAAAGTCTTAGACGTTCGACGAATCGTCGATTCGTTCAGTGCATAGTGGAGCATTTCTGAACCGTCCTGAAATTTCACACGTATCCGCAAAAGGGGATAATGGACCGCATGCTCAGCTGTTTCAGACTCTAGGGCAAGCGCCACCTTATCAAGATCGGTGTTCATAAAGTCGGTATAAAAGCCCAGATGTCCCGTATGAACGCCGACAAAACGAATCTTATCCAGCTTGTTCTCATAGAGGTGCATGGCTTTGAGGAGCGTACCATCTCCTCCGACTGAAATAACAATTTCTGGATTTTCCTTTTCAAACTTGAAATTTTTTGACTGCAAAAGCGCTGTTAGTTCTAACAGCGTCTTTTGTGATTTTTCACTTGAATTCCCTACCAACCAGATCTTTTTACCAGAGCTCATTGTCTTCTCCGTTTTCTTTCTTGTAGTCCAGTCTTGCTTGTGGGTCATCAAAAAGCAATTGGGCTTCTTGAATATCTTCACGAATCGCACCCATTTCCGTATCCAACTGCGCAGCCATCTGCGCCGCAGCGCTCAAGCGCTCTCGGACTTCCTCAGGGATCACCCCACCATATTTATAACTTAAGGAATGTTCAATCGTTGCCCAAAAATTCATTGCCAAGGTCCGGATTTGAATTTCGGCAAGCACCACTTGAGCGCCTTCAATCATATCAATCGGATACTCAATAACCACGTGATATGAACGATATCCGCTTGCTTTTTGGTTATGGATATAGTCCCGCTCTTCGATAATTTTTAAGTCTTTACGTTTTCGTAAAAGCTCTAAAACATCCCAGACGTCATCAACAAACTGCACCATGACACGCACACCAGCAATATCTTCCATTTCCCGGATTGTTTCTTTCGTATAACCTCGCATGGCTGCTTTCTTCCGAATCGAATCACGTCGCTTCACGCGCCCCGTGACAAACTCAATCGGTGAGTAAAGTTTTTTCTTTAAAAATTGCTTACGCACACCACGAAGTTTGATTTTCAGTTCCCCAACCGTTTGGACATAAGGATCAAGAAATTCTTCCCAGTTAAATTCAGTTGCTGTACTTTCAGTCATATGCTTATCCAAATTGACGCTCGATCAATTCTCCTTTGTATTTTATTACAGGTCTTTATCAATTATACCATATATCGCCCCTATTCACTAGACAGCTTGACTAATTTACGACTATGAAAAAGAAGCGAAATGTTGTTTTAATGGCACTGTAGTCCGTAACAAAGGAGCTTTCTCTTCTTTTCTGGCTTTACTTAGATACAGGCTTTTGATATACTTTTAGATAATAGATCAATCATCATTTTAATAAGAAGGGAGGATGCCTCTCTTGGAGATCTTGTAAAGAGTAATCTAAACAGAGCATCTTTTTATACATAAAAATGTCAACAAATTTAGAAATTGAGCATAAGACGATGCTCTCTATGCCGGAGTATGACCGCTTGAAAACACTTTTTTCACATGTCACTCCGGTCCGACAGACCAACCACTATCTTGATTCTCAAGATTTTACACTGCGTAAGAAAAAGCTCGCTCTGCGTATCCGTACCTTTGATCGTTCAGCAGAAATGACACTCAAGGTTCCTCAACAGGTCGGGAATATCGAACATAATATCGATCTCACGCTTGAAGAAGCACAATATCTGCTCGCGCAAAAAAGTATCACTTGCGGTAAAACTGACCTGAGTGAAATCTGCGACATTTTAGTCGAACGTGGGGTAGATTTGGAGAGTATTACTCTGATTGGTAGTTTAACCACAATCCGCTACGAACAGCATCTCCCTATTGGTCTTGCTGCTCTGGATAAGAACGACTATCTTGGTCATACTGATTATGAGTTGGAGTTAGAGGTGACTGATAGTGAACAAGGTAAAAAAGATTTCCTTGCTTTCTTGAAAAAAAATCATATTGAATTTCGTTTTTCAAAATCAAAAGTTGTGCGCTTCTTAGACTGTTTGCGCCATCTGAAAAAGCAATAAAAGTGCGGTTCAGCACTTTTTTGCATATAATTTGGTCTCCTATATAAAATTTGGTACACTATACAACGTGGATACACAACTGATAAACAATAATATTAAAGATTTTAACAAGGAAAACAATAACTCTCATGTACGATATTCATCATTTTTTCACGCCTATTCTCAATCAATTTTCCGAATTTGATGCGCACACCTGGTACCTCTATCCAATAGCTACACTTGCTGCAGCTAAAGAGTTACGTGACAACAGTGACCTTCCCAAAAATATCGAAAATCTCAACGCAAGCTTTGATCGCCTCCAAAAGATTTCTTCTGATTTCCTGACGATAAATCTACACGGAAGAAAGTACGGGCGAAAATTCATCTTAGCTTTACAGGAGAGACTGGACAACCTCAGCATACTGGATTATAACAACCAAATGCGCCATGAAATTCTCTGCGAAATAAAGCTCACAACCGCTGACTTTATTACCCATCGCCAGTTCGCTAAAAAACAAATGATTAAGAATGCTCAGGAATTTTATAAAAATGAGTTTACCCAAGTACCCTCTACTTTGATTTATACCGATACTGAATGTTTACACATTGAAAATTGCTCACAAGTCCTTATTCAAAATTATCTTCGTCACATTGAAAAAACTGCCTAATGGCAGTTTTTTTGTAGACTAGAGCTTGTAAGGCTGTGTCTATGATGTCTTATCTTCATTACAATTTGCCTAAAGCAGCTTCAAGTTGTCCTTTAATCGCTTCATTTGTCTCCGCAAAAGCTTCAGAGAAATTCTGGTTGAGATCTTTCAGATGACTTGGGCGTACTCGTTTCACAAATTTGAGTGCCTTAAGTTTCTTGATTGTCTCGGAAACATCTTCTTCATTCACATAGAGCAAGCTATAATGTGCTTTGCGACTTGTATAGCCAAGATCCCCATAGTGGCTAAGCTGTCTGTTCCCTTTGTAAGAGTTGCAATAGACAAAAAGCGCAATTCTCCCTTGCTTTTCAAGCGGACGAACTGTCTTATCTTCCGATTTCTTGGTCACTATTTCTTTATCAATGATGGCGTCCATGACGGCTTCCTCCTTTCAAGGGTAAATTTTCATCTACAAAAATGTGTGCTGAAATTGCTGAACTGATGTCTTTTGTTAACTCGGATAGCAACTCTTGCAAATCATTTTCAGCTATACGGAGCTGATAAACCTTCTCATTAAGCAGGATTTCTTTTCTGAGCTGAGCCAGTTCTGGCCTAAAAGCGATATACTCCTGATTTTCTGTAAGAAGTTGGAGCTTAGCTTGTAAGTCTTCATCTTCTTCAAAAGTCGTTTTCAAATCACGATAAGCAGCGACTTCAGGTAATTCCAAAAAATCCTTAACCACTTCATCGATTAAATCATCAATTTCAAACAACTGTTCATTTATGATTAACATAATCTTATTATACCAAAAAAAGCAGCTTTACTGCTTTTTCTCAACCCTCTTTAGATAACTTTCTTTGTTTTTTTGATCTACAATAAATGACATTTTTTAGAAGTCTGTTCTAAACTTGTGTCACCTCATCTTGCCAAATTAATTCAAAAAAGATATAATTAACTGATAATGTCTATAATTGTACATAAAATTACAGAAAGGTTTTTATGAATAATGAAAACAATCAGACCCAAAGAGGTCTGAAAAATCGTCACATCCAGCTTATTGCAATAGCGGGAACTATCGGAACAGGGCTTTTCTTAGGGGCAGGTCAATCTATCAGTATGACTGGTCCATCCATTCTTTTGATTTATATCATTATTGGGGCCTTGATGTTCATCTTGCTCCGTGCAATCGGTGAAATGCTCTATATGGATCCTGAGCAACACTCTTTCCTTAACTTCGTCAGTCACTATCTGGGCAACAAGGCCGGATATTTTATTCAATGGTCTTATTGGCTTGTTGTTATCTTTATGGCGATGGCTGAGTTAACCGCTGTCGGGGTCTACATCCAGTTTTGGTTACCAAGTGTGCCTGTCTGGCTGACCGAAACAGTTATTCTCTTGGCCCTAACAGCTTTAAACACACTCAATGCTAAATTTTTCGGTGAAACAGAGTTTTGGTTTGGGATGATAAAAATCGTTGCTATCGTTGGGTTGATTGTTACTGCTATCATCATGGCCTTCAGTGGCTTCCAAGCAGACGGTACAACAGTTAGCTTAAGCAATGTGACGAAGGACTTCTCCTTCTTCCCTAATGGCGTCACAAACTTCATCGGAAGCTTCCAAATGGTGATGTTTGCCTTTGTTGCGATGGAATTCATCGGAATGACTGCTGCTGAAACCTTGGACCCACGCCCAACACTTAAAAAAGCAATTAATCAAATTCCGATTCGTATTTTAATCTTCTATATCGGAGCACTTACTGCGATTATGTCTATCTATCATTGGACAGATATTCCTGCGGATCAATCCCCATTCGTGATGGTCTTTGACCTTATCGGTTTCAAGTGGGCAGCTGCAGTCATTAACTTTGTCGTCTTGACTTCTGCAGCTTCCGCACTTAATTCAGCACTCTTCTCAACTACACGTAATCTTTTCTCTCTTTCAAAATTACATGGAGACAAAGCATTACAGCCCTTCACAAAACTTTCAAAAAATGGTATTCCTACAAATGCGCTTTTCTTCACAGCAGCACTGATCTTCTTAGCTCCATTTATCTCACTTATTCCAGGTGTGTCTAACGGCTTTGTCTTTATCACAAGTGTTGCGACTAATCTCTTCTTGATTGTTTATATCATGACCTTGATTGCTTATACAAAATATAGAAAATCAAGCGAGTATCTTGAAGACGGCTTTAAGGTTCCAATGCCAAACGTCTTAGTTCCAGTAACTATCGTCGCATTTGGCTTGATCTTTATTTCCCTCTTCTTCTTCAAAGATACACGTATACCAGCAATTGGTTCAGCAATCTGGATCGTCGTCTTCGGGATTATTTCTTATCTACGTAAAGAAAAAACAGTTGACTTATAAATAAAAAAACTTCTGAATACAGAAGTTTTTTTATTTATTCTAATTCAAGCTCGATTTCTTCTACGCCAGCAGCTTCAACTTTTGCTTTTTCATCTGCTTTTGCTGGTTTAACCTCTTCTTTTTCATCCGCTTCATCACCTTCAGTCAAACCGTGATTTTGACGTACTTTACGGTCGATTTCATTGAAAATTTCAGGATTATCTTTAAGGAAGGCTTTCGCTTTCTCCGCACCTTGACCGATTTTTTCATCATTATAAGAGAACCAAGCCCCTGCTTTCTTCACAATGCCTTCTTCAACGGCAATGGTTAAGAGTTCACCTGTTTTAGAAATACCTTCGCCAAACATGATGTCTACTAAAGCAACTTTAAACGGTGGCGCAACTTTGTTTTTAACGACTTTAATCTTCGTTAATTTACCAATGGCTGTTTTGTTGTCACCGGAACCTTCTTCGATTTTTGTGCTGCCACGAACATCTAAACGTACAGAAGCATAGAATTTCAAGGCACGACCACCAGGTGTTGTTTCAGGACTCCCAAACATAACACCAACTTTTTCACGCAATTGGTTGATAAAGATTGCTGTTGTTTTTGTTTTGTTGATGCCTGCAGCAAGCTTACGCATGGCTTGACTCATCATACGTGCTTGCAAACCAACTGTCGAATCTCCGATTTCACCGTCAATTTCGGCACGGGGTGTCAAGGCAGCAACAGAGTCGACAACAACAAGGTCCACTGCACCAGATTCAATCAATTTTTCAGCAATTTGTAAGCCTTGTTCACCATAGTCAGGTTGTGACAAAAGAAGTTGGTCAATGTCGACACCGATCGCTGCAGCATAGACAGGATCCAAAGCGTGCTCCGCATCGATAAAGGCAGCAATCCCGCCTTCGGCTTGCACTTGAGCAACCGCATGCAACGCAACCGTAGTCTTACCAGAACTTTCTGGTCCGTAGATTTCGATGATACGACCTTTAGGATAACCACCGGCACCAAGTGCAATATCCAAAGCCAAGCTTCCTGAACTTGTCACTTGAACTTTTTGGCTCGCAGCTTCACCCAAACGCATCAAAGAACCTTTACCAAAATCCTTTTCGATAAGGTCAAGCGCATCTTTTAACGCTTTTTCACGTTCTGCACCATATTTTTTTGTGATATCTTCTAATTTTTTCTTTTTCTTTGTAGCCATTATTTTCTCCGTTAATCTCTTGCTCTTTATATTATAGCATTTTTAAATTTGTTTGAAACTGATTGCACCGCATATTTTAGTACGTAAAAAATTGAAGTTTTCACTATACTTTTTGACAATATGGACAAAAATGTGAGCCGCGTCCTGCGACCTTTATCTTTTCAATCACCGCGTGCTGGCAATTCGGACAAAGTTGCCCTTGCTTGCCATAAACCATGAGCAATTCCTGCATACTTCCTTCCTCACCCATTGCATTTTTATAAGTCCGTATACTAGAACCTCCACGTTCAACTGCCGTTTGGAGGACGTCAATCGTATAATCATGAATGCGGTGAATTTGAGATTCACTCAAGGCTGAAGCCAACATTTCAGGATGCACTTGTGAACGCCAAAGTACCTCATCAACATAGATGTTTCCTAGCCCAGCAACTAAAGTCTGATCTAAAAGATAAGGTTTTATCTTTTTTTTCGATTTCTTTAGTTTTTCAGCAAAAATCCCCTCATCAAAGGTTTCAAAGCTGGGCTCTGGGCCAATCTTTTTCGAAATGAAATAACGTTCAACATCCTGACTTTTCAATAATTCCCAAGTCCCAAACTTGCGGACATCTGCATAAATAAGTGTCGCATCTGAAAACTTGACAAAGACATGATCATGCTTTTGTTTTACAAAGTCCTGGGGTTCCACCCGATATTTCCCCTCCATACGTAAATGGGAAATCAAGGTCCACTGGCCAAAATCAAAAAGCAAGTACTTCCCACGGCGCTGGATATCTTTGATGACTTGGCCTTCAAGTTCTTTTTTTAGCGCCTCGAATCCTGTTAAAACCATTCGTGGATAAGAACTTTCAATCTCCAATATTTTTTTATTTCTCACCAGCTTTTCCAAGCCTCGGCGTACATTTTCGACTTCTGGTAACTCAGGCATCTGTTTGCAACATCCTATCCTAATTATTGGGTCTGATGAAGGAAGAATACAGCACATCCCATACAAAAGCTGGGGGCTCTTTCCACTCATCAAATATTGAACCTATCAATATTATAGTCTATTTCTTTATTAAAATCAATAGATTATATTGGTTTTTTCGATATAATAAAAAAGCAGCTCAAACGAGCCAACTTTTACATATAATCTTCTTTCTTGTAACCAAAGTCGGATAAATCCATCTTACGGTCACGCCAGTCATTTTTTATCTTGACCCATGTTTCAAGATAAACTTTATCACCCAGCATCAACTCAATATCACGGCGGGCCATTTTCCCTATCTTACGAATCATGTCGCCGCCTTTACCGAGAATTATCCCTTTTTGACTCTTACGTTCAACAATGATTGTTGCCATGATATGAATTTTTCCGGTTTCTTCATCACGCTTCATCGAATCTGTGGTAACCGCAATGCTATGCGGCACTTCTTCACGCGTCAAAAGAAGAATTTTTTCACGAATCATTTCACTGACTAAGAAGCGCTCTGGGTGATCTGTCACCATGTCTTCTGGGAAATACTGAGGCCCTTCCTCAAGCTTGTTGCTCAAGGTTTCGAGCAAACGTTCCGTGTTGTTGCCTTGAAGTGCTGAAATCGGCACAACTTCTGCAAAGTCCATTTGTGAAGTGTAGTCTGAAACAGTTTCAAAAAGGGCATCTGGATGCACTTTATCAATCTTGTTGACCACCAAAATCACAGGAACATCTGCTGTTTTCAAGCGTTCAATGATCATGTTCTCACCAGTTGAGCGCGGCTCGTCAGCAGCAACCATGAAAAGTACCATGTCACACTCACGAAGAGTAGAATAGGCAGACTGTACCATAAAATCACCCAAGGCATTATGTGGTTTATGGATACCTGGTGTATCAATAAAGATAATTTGTTCCTTGTCTGTCGTATAGATTCCTTGAATTTTATTCCGCGTTGTTTGCGGCTTGTCGCTCATGATCGCTATCTTTTGACCCATCACATGATTTAAAAATGTTGATTTCCCAACATTGGGACGGCCCAAAATGGCTACAAATCCTGATTTAAAAGTATTATTTGTCATAGTGTTTATTCTATCATATTTTAGATATATATTCTCCTTCCTTCTTATATTTTATATCAAATAGAACAGGAGATGGGGTCTTTCTCTTTTAAAGTTTCGTTCAATGAACCCTATGACTCAAAACAAGATATGGATGATAGTTTATTGATTTATTTATCCCATATATACACAATATAAAAATGGAGGAATATCAATTCCATCCATTTTTATATTGATTTAGAAATCTCGGACTAATCTTTTTTGCTTCTGGTTTCTTTATAGAGAAGATAAGCGATTCTTAGACACACAAGTCCTAAAGCAATAGCCACAAGCGTCAATCTATCACCTACATCAGGTAAGCGCTCTGTCGTACTTGGTCTATCTGGTGTTGGTGCCTTACTTGGTGGTTCTTTCATTCCTACATAAGTATTTTGAATAGTAAAGCCTTTTTGAGCACTTCCTCTTATTTTAGCAGCATAGCCATTGACTTCAAGCTCTTTTACTTGATAATCAATTACTTCTCCCTGAGAATCATAGCGCGGTAGATTTTGGAAAACAGTTTCCCAATCACTTTCTGCCGTAACTTTTCTACGGCTTATTTCCTCATCCCCAGTCATTAACTGTACAACAATCATGTGAGGTTGCAAGTCTGTGGTCAATTCTTTATGATTCCAAACCTTTTTCACTGGAATATCTATTGTTTCGCCAAGCAATGCCGAAGCATCAAAACGGTTGGTAAAGACAGGCCTTAAACCATCAATACGCTCTCCATTTTTGGTTAGCCATTGCTCAGTTAGGGAAAGTAAACCATCTGTTCCTTGTTCAACTTTAACAAACCATTTGTACTCGGAATTGTCATAAACCCAACCTAAGGTACTTCCTCGTGTTTCATGAATGGTAAATTCAAACGTCCCTGGACGATCAAAGGAAAGCTCTGGGAAACTTACACGACCATTATTCGTTATAGTCACAACATGCCCGCCAGGATTCATGACAAACTCAAAGCGTTCGTCATTCGGTGCTTCATCTCCTGTGATTTGCTTTTCAATCTCTAATCTAGCTATAACAGGGTCTACCCAAACATTATGCAGGTTAATATTGTCAGGATTCATTTCCGGTTGCCAACCTGAAACGGGTACCTCTCGGATAGTATAGTGAATTTCATTGCCTTCATTGTCAAATTTCGGTAAATTTTCAAAGCTGTAAGTCCAATGAGGCCCTTCAACATTGATTTGCCGAACCACAATATTGCCTTGCATGAGTTGGACAGTAATATGCTGAGGAGGTTGCACACCTGTTGGCATTTCCCAGGTCTTAAGACCGGACAAATTAATAGTCTCACGAATGTAAAGGTTGGTTTGACGGACATAAATATTCTGTCCAATATGCACCTGCCCAACGGTTCCCGTAGCATTGCTGATGCTCTCCTGACTAAAGCCACTACTGTAACTGTCACGCTCAACAACACGCCAACGATCGCCAAGTTCAAGCTCAATTGGTTCTGAAGACTGACCGCTTCTCAGGCGAATCACTTCCTCCTGCCTTACTCCATTGATATAAAGATCAAACAAGAACTCATGATCGGCATTGTAACCCACACCCAAAACATTTTTTTCAATAATCAAATGAGCCGAACCACTCGGTATTTCCCGGTTTACAAAGACATGGTGTGAACTGCCACCACTTAGTGTTGTACCACTCACCTCATCAATTGATTCAAAGAAGTCATCACTTGGAATCTCACGGATAGTGTAAGTCAAACCAGGAGGCAGATCAGGAAAGACAACTTTCTGACCATGTCTCAGGCGAATGCTATCGCCAGAAACAAAGTCCTGCAACGCGCCCACTGTAGTCCCTTCAACAATCCGATATTGGAAGACTTGATTTTCATTCGGTTCGAAAGTAACTTCAAATTCAAACTCTCTTTCACGCGCTGCCTCATCCTCTGAAATAACTTGTTTTTCAAAGGACAGGGCTCCCGGAGTAGGCTCAACGCCGCCAACTTGATAACTGTTGATAAATCGATGCCTATTATTAGCATCTTGTACAATGTTCCCCTCAACGATGCCTGTGCCAGAAACAAAATCTGGAGTATCTAATTCACGAATCTGATAAGAAGCGCCCACTGGTAAATCATGAATGGTAAGAATTTCCCCGTGACGTAGAGTGAGTGTATCACCGCTGGTAACTGTCCCTTCACGGATGTCATCATCGTTGTTTGGGACATCATCAATTTGATAACGGTTAGTGGTAAAGCGGAAGGAAGCGCCATAAGGTACATTTGAAAATTCTATCTCGAACTCAAAGTCAAGTAACTTCTGCTCATCTGTCACAGGAGAACCATCCGAGTTTTGCACTTCTTTTTCCAAAATGAGATTCCCTCGGCGCGTCATGTCCCGATTGGTAAAAGCTACTATAGAGGGAGTAGTACTGATATTACCCGAAGAATTATTAGCTTGACCATGAGCCATATCAACTTCCTCGACAGTGTAATGCACACCGACAGGGATATTGGTAAAGACTGCACGCTGTCCATGAGCGAGCTTTAGCGTTTCCCCTGAAGCTAGCTCATGCATGTCGCCTTCGCCATTGATTTGGTATTCATAAGTTCCATTGTCTGAAAAAGTTACACGAAATTCAAAAAGTTGGGTGCGCTGCTCATCCGAAAGTTCCTGTCCATCATCATTCACCAAGGTTTTCTCAATAATCAAATCTCCGGATAAGCGGCGGTTATAAACTGTCACTACGGGACTATCATTTGTCGTGTCCATCGTAACGGTAAAGTCATACCGCCGTATCGGTTGATTATCCGAATCCAAGTCTGGCGCAAAACCATAAGGCAGTCGAATTTCTTGGAAGAAGTACTGCCCCGGTGGAAGCGAAACCGTGATTCTTCCCTCTTGATCTGTCGTAAAAGTGGTTTGTATTTGTACAGGATTTTCTGGGTCCTGATTATTGTAGAGGACAAAGTCAGCTCCTGGAACAGCTATTTCTGTTTGGTTTCCTTCCGTATCCCTCTCCAGCTTCAGCAAATGAACGGGGCGCATTTCTGTACTGGTTTGCCCCTGATTAAGCGCACTCTGCCTGCCGCTACTCCACGCCAAGGTCCCTGTAATTCCCGTGGCTATCAGTGTCAATAAAAGAGCAGAAAGGAGGACACGATGCCTCACATTCAACTTACTGAAAATGTGCTTGATTCTACTCAAAGCGGTCCTCCTTTCTTTAATTTAAAGAATTATAAATTTCTAATTTCTGACTTCCCAACTCTTATGGTGCAGGAGTCTGTGCATCTAAAATCTCTTCAATAACTCTTTCGCCGTGTTCTGTACTAAGTCCTGCGGCATCATCAGACTCCCAAAACTCTGAAATATCTCCTTCAGAAGCAAATTGACCAATAACATGGAGTTGATATGACCAATCTCCCTCAATGTCAGCTAAAGCATCTTGTGGAAGCTTGCTGTCTACGAGGAAACTCGTTGCGGCGCCACCTGCTAAGAAGTTCGCCCAGTATGCCCAGCCTGTATCCTGGTCGATAACCCAGAAGTTACCAACAGGTGTTCCAGCATTCAGCCATTGAGCATATGTCAACGGTGGACGCTCTTGATCAAGGACTTGTTGCACCGCATGCTCTTCTGCCGAGTCTCCTGCTACTGGAAGCGCGAAAGAAGTATCTCCTGCTCCCCAGTAGTTCGCTGTACCGTCACCCGGGTGAGTCACGCCTTCATGCTCCATGTCAAACCCTGCACCTGCTGCAGCAGTCATCATAGAAAGTGGGTCTAAGTTAAAGGTTGGGAGGAACCATGGGCGGTCGTCTCCATGTGTGGATTGTCCCAAGCTCAGATGAAAATACTGATTAATCGGCTCATTAATACCAATACGTGTGCCCGCAGCTTCGCTACCAGCTATTCCTGAAGGTCCTGGAATCCAAGTCGGCCAAGTCTCTGGATCATTGACATCGATAGTTGGCTCATCAACAATAGATACCCCATTTTTGGTAAAGAGTTCTGTAAGTTTTACACGTGTAAACAATTGACTGGTACCAAAGTTTTCCGAAAAGACATCTTTATTCCCTGACTCATCGTCAAAATAGTCGTGCACACGTCCCCCATATTCAGGACGATTGGTACCCTCTGTGATATTGAGGGCGCGTTGGCCAAAGCTCGTAAAGGCGAAGGTGCCTCCGATTAGAGCTAGTACGGCAGCGAGTCCGCCGATTTTGATAAGATTTTTTGTTCTCTTTTTCATAATTTCCTTGTTCTCCTTTTTTATTTTTTGATTTACCTTAGTTCAATGCCTTCTTTTTATCGAGTGGCTATAATTTATTTCAATTAACCACCCCCTTTCATTGGTTATTCTTTTGTTTCTCTTTGTTTCTAATTTATGTGATACGCTCAAGTAGATCACGTGCTAATGATGACACGCCAACCCAGTTGTCTAGATCTTCCACTGTCGCCAACTCTGCCTCTGCATGCATCCCATAATAAGTGTTTTCTGTATCAAAATTGATATCCAAGGCATCAAGTAAAAGACTGGTAGCAGCGGCTTTGGGCAACCAGTTTGCCCAATAAATCCAACCATCCGTATCATGTACCCAGAAGTTCCCTGTTGGACGATCAGCTGCAATCCACTGACTCATGGTCATGTAACCTCCATTTTCCGACTCAACTGTCTCCTGAGCTGTATGCGTCACATTAGGTGTTAAGACTTCTGTATTGCTCACTTCATTCCAGCTTCGTAAGGTTGACGTATGTGTCTGCCCCAGTGTCCACTGATCATGAGTCCCTGGCATCGCTATACCTAAGTTGGTATTGAATGTACCCGTCAGCAGTTCCAGTCCTTGACCTGTGGTGTTCGACTCTTGATTTTGATTGTTCCGGTTGAAGGTGGGCATAAAAATTTTGGGTCGGCTATTATCATCACCAAGATAAAGACCTACGTAATTGCGTAAAGTGGATGGTGTTGTCCCATCAGAGAGGTATCCATCAGGTCTAACGATAGCCCATGAGCTCTTATCACTCAACGTTGCTGAATCCAAGCCTGCACCACTGGGCGGACTTGCCTGATTAAGAGTGCCTTCAGTTCCAGCACCTTCGCCTATCTCCAGATACTCACTAAGTCGTACACGTGCCAATATATTTCTGGAAGAATAATTTTCAACATAGATATCCTTATTCACTCTTCCTCTGCCGCGTCCACGACTCATGATATGATCCAAACCCTCAAAATCATCGTGCAGACGGCCACCAGGAGCGCCTTCATGTCGTGTTTCATTTATCACGCGCTGATCTATAGAAGTCCATGTAAAAGTTCCTGTTGTACTCAAACTCAAAATCACTACTAATAAAACAGGGATAATGTATCGTTTTTTTAAAGTCACTCTTGAAAAAAAGTTATCTAGCTTCATGAGACAGAGGTTTCCTTTCTGTCACAGCACGACGGTTTCTCTTTCTTTTATTTCCAGATTTAAACCGCTTCTGTTTAATAGCCATAACGATGAAATTCATAATTTCATGAAGTAGCAACATTGCAATCAGCATGACAATAACAGATACAACAAGATTATTCCGGATAAAATGAATAGCTCTTCCTATCGGGTAACTTGAAAATATAACCTGACCGATAACATTACTTGCATGAACCATATCACTATCTTCTCTCTGGTTATCAACACCCTTCGTTGTAAACCCACGCTCACGTGTACGAAGATGATTCTCTTCAATTCCAGTGATACGGTGTGTCACCACCCGGTCTGACTCTGTAATAAAGGTAATGTCATCACCAATATCCAGTGTGTTTGCATCAACCTGACGCGTCAAGAGAAAGCTATTTCTCGGATAAACACTCCTCATTGAATTAGAGAGAACAGTCATCGGAGAAAAACCACCAATGTTGACTGGTTTGCTGGCTTCATCCTGTAAAATCAAGCGTGATTCTACAAAAATCAAGAGTACAATAATAATCAAGTAAAAGAAGGCATTGCTTATAAGACTTGCACCCTTTGACTTGGACTTAGCAGGCTGTTTATCCTGATAAGTATCGAAATCCAACTCTGGACATCCCGGGTGATAAAAATCTGAACGTACAGTTGGGGATGCTGTCATCTTACTAATAAGCAGCGTTGGATACTGTTTTGCTTCTTGAGGAAAAGCATTATAGTAATGGTAAGAAAGGTTTTCTGACGCTACTACTTTGCGTTCCCCCATCTTATCGGAATCTTCCGATACAAGTTCTTTTTCTCTTAAAACTTGATCTGTTTTTGAAGTAACACTTGTGTCCCCCTCTGTTATCCTTTCACTTCCCGACCTATCGGATGATGTATCTACGAATGGCGTATCTACGAATGGCGTATCTACGAATGGCGTATCTACGAATGGCGTATCTACGAATGGCGTATCCTCTTGCTTCGCTTCGCTTGCTGCGAGAATTCTTTTCACTTCATTGAGCTGTTCTTGAATATCTTGTGAAAACTCAAGAGCTGACAAGGTAAAACCACCTCCACCACTAAGATCCCAATCTTTTATATTATCTGGCTGTAACTGAGTCTTGCTCATTTGACTACCTCCTTTCTAGGTGAAATCACAACTCATGATATATCAAAAGTTACACCATACAATCTTTTAGATTTCTAGAATTTCCATAATTACGTTTCGGTTACAAAACAATTATATAACATTTATTTCAAAAGTAAAAAAGATATGGGAAAATAAAAATAAAATTTAAATCCTCTAATGTTTTTGTAATGTTTTTGCGTTTTCTATGATTGGCCACTTCTCCAGAATTATTATTTCTCCTGACGAAGAGAAATTATTTGTATTTTCAAGATAAGACAACTTAATTTAAAGCAAAAAAAAACTCAGCATTGAGCTGAGAGTTTAATGTTGACAATAGAGAATTAGACTATTTCTCCTTGACAATTTTTCTTATTTGTCACCGCGGTTACGCATTACGAAGCCAGCTTGTTTTTCGCTGCCTTGTGTTTTTGGTTTACGGTCTTTCTTGTAGTAGTCACGTTTTTTATCGTCGCGATCACGCCAGTTGCGTTTCTTGTCATCGCGGTCACGGTCGCCGCCTTTTCCACGGTAACCGCCCTTGCCATCACGATCGCCACCACGGCCACCGCGATTGTTGTTGCGGTCACGCCCATAACGGCCGCCACCTTTGCCGCCTTTACCTTTGCCCTTGAAGCCTTTGCCTTCACCATTAAATGGTAATGGGCGTTCTGCTGTGATTTGGACTTCTGGCATTGTGTCAGGGTCTTTCACACGGCTTTGGATAAGCATGGCTACCAATTCTTTGACATCATATTCTGCCAAGAGTTGTTCTGCATCAGCATCAAATTTTGTCAACTTACCTTTAAGACTACCGTCTTGGAGGTCACGTTTGATTTCATCCATGGCAACAGAAAGGCTAGCTTGATAAGCATCTTCTTTTGTTGGCGGACGCATGCCTTTCATTTCTTTCTTAGTCAATTTTTCAATGGCACGGAGATAACCCATTTCATTGTAACTGACGAAGGTTACAGAACGACCTGACTTACCAGCACGACCGGTACGTCCAATACGGTGAACGTAGCTTTCTTGGTCTTGCGTAATGTCGTAGTTGTAAACGTGGGTTACACCTGAGATGTCAAGTCCACGGGCTGCAACGTCAGTAGCAACCAAGATGTCCAAGTGACCACCTTTAAAATCACGTAACACGCGTAAACGTTTGTTTTGGTCCAAGTCACCGTGAATACCTTCGGCACGATAACCACGTAATTTCAAACCACGTGTGATTTCATCCACACGGCGTTTTGTACGTCCAAAAACAATAGCGAGTTCTGGACGTTCAACATCAAGCAAGCGTGTCAAGACGTCAAATTTTTCAAATTCTTTTGTCTTGATAAAGTATTGATCGATACGATCAGCGGTCATTTCTTTAGCCGCAACTTTGATATGCTCTGGATTCTTCATGAATTTGACACCAATTTTTTTGATGTCATTTGGCATAGTTGCTGAGAAGAGCAATGTTTGACGTTCTGCTGGTGTTTTACCGATGATGAATTCGATATCCTCAAGGAAGCCCATGTTAAGCATTTCATCTGCTTCATCAAGAATCAATGTTTCAAGATGTGAAAGGTCAAGTGCTTTACGTTTAAGCAAATCCACCATACGTCCTGGTGTACCGACAACGATGTGTGCACCTGAGCGCAGAGCTTTGATTTGTTTTTCGATGCTTGAACCACCAAAAACAGTGCGGACTTTAAGCCCTTTAGATTTACCAAAGCGGAAAAGTTCTTCTTGCCCTTGAACAGCAAGTTCACGTGTTGGTGCGATTACAAGAGCTTGAATCGCTTTATTTTCTGGATTAATTTTTTCGATTGTTGGAAGGCCAAAAGCGGCTGTTTTACCAGTACCTGTTTGAGCTTGTCCAAGAACGTCACGTCCTGAGAGCGCGAGTTGAATCGTTTGCTCTTGGATGGGCGTTGGTTGCTCATAACCGATAGCTGTAAGCGTCTCGACAATGCCTTCTGAAAGGCCGAGTTCGTTGAATTTCAATTGTTTCACCTATAATTTTCTAAATTTGCCACTGGCAAATATGACGACCAAGCTCGAAAGCTCAGTTACAGGCGAAAAAATATTTGTCTTAACTCGCCTGAATATATAACTTGACTATTATATCATACTTTTAAAGATGTAAATGCTTACCTTTTTTATTTTTTTTTAAATTTTTTTTAGCATCTAAAAAGTCAATAAAAAAGCACTCCTAGAAGTGCTTTTTTTATTTTTCCAATTTGAAGAAAGGAGAATCTTCTTTCAAATAATGTTTACCAGAGGTTAAGTCATATTGTACCAACTTCAAATCTTCCATACGCTTGCTTTGTTCTTCTGTCAGGGTTACTGTTGAAGATAGAGGGGAGTTATAGGC
Source organism: Lactococcus garvieae subsp. garvieae (assembly GCF_029024465.1). Taxonomy (NCBI): domain Bacteria; kingdom Bacillati; phylum Bacillota; class Bacilli; order Lactobacillales; family Streptococcaceae; genus Lactococcus; species Lactococcus garvieae. The sequence goes on along the minus strand of NZ_CP118950.1, from coordinate 219,549 downwards.
TGCCGGAACTTCCCACATCACATCTGACAAGAGCGCATAGTAAGGTGAAACTTTTGAGCCTGTCGCTTCAAATAAAGCGGGCGTAAAGGTTGCTGAACTTAAGTCCACTTGTTTATCGGTAGTGTTTCCTTTGTTGCTCCAGATGAAGTAATCTGTCTTATAGGCATTTAATGGATCCTCTTTGAAGCCGGCATAGTCAGAAGGAAAGACATTCGACAAGTGGTCTCCATAGAAAACCAGAGTAATTTTTTTATCAATCTTCTCAAGTTCTGTTAAGAATTCTTTCGTTGCTTTATCTGTATCCGAAATCTTACGAACATAATTCTCCAGAAGTTGATTTTGCGCTTCTGAGTAACCTTCCCCTGAAGCTGTTATAGTGGAAGACCCAGAATAGCTCGTGTATGGCATATGGTTTTGCATGGTCAAAACACTAAAGAATTGTGACTTAGAGGGATCAATTTTATCTAAAACATCTCTATATGTTTGAGCATCTGAAACCTTGCCATCAAGAGTTTCTTGGTTGGTTAATAAATCAGCTTTATCTGTACCCGAGAGCGCATAGAAATGATCGAATCCAAGTTTATTATAGATTGAATTACGATTATAATTGGTTGCATTTTCGGGGTGAAGGGCAATTTTTTCCGGGAAGTAATTAGAAATAGAAGGAATAAACGGCATACTTGGAAAAACATCTGAATTAATCGTAGAAATATTGCTTGAAAAATTGACTTTGGGAAGTCCACTTAAAGTCTGTGCTTCCATATTGGCCGTTCCACCAGCAAAACCATTAGAATACATTAAGCCGCCCGTTGCACTTGCCTTAATTTCATCAATATTTTTCAAAGGATTTTCTGATAAAGTTGCGCCTTGGACACGGTTAGGGTTTGACAAGGATTCACTTAAAAGATAAATAACTGTTTGATCCGTGATATGCGAGGAGCGGTTTTTGTTGATTTTCTCCGCTTCATCGCTATACTTTTGAACAATCTCCTGTATTTTGGCTTGACTGTAACCTTCCGGTTCTTCCATTGCTTTACCAAATATTTGCTTTACCCAAACGTAAGAAAGAGACTTGGCACGCGCAATATTTGGTGAGCCTTTCCATAAAATATCCCCATTTGAAACTTTGATATATTGTGTTAAAATCGGCACATTTATCTGTTTATCTGGAGAGGTAAAGTTTCGGAAGTTTTGAACTAAGGGAAAAGCAAGAACGATAAGAATGATCGCTGTCCATCCTCTTTCTTTCCAAGACATTATCTTACCTTTGAAAAATTTTCGGCTTAATAAAATAACAAGAGTTACAAGGACTAAAAGTACTGTCGCAGCTACAGCTACCAATTTTAAATCAACGAAAGAGAGTAAAGACTTCAGATTCATTAACCATGAAAGTTCTGAAACATAAATAGGCTCTTGTCGCTCAGAAAATTTTATTGCATTTCCGACAGTAAAACTTCCAAAGACGAGAATTATAACCGCCGTAGCAATCATGTAACGATTAAGCAGCAAATAGATAGCCATAAAAATCAAAGTTAAAACTAAAATTTGGAAAAGGCTTACTCCCGCCACAACATACCCATAAATCATCGGCGCTGCTTCAACTCTCATTGATGCTTGAATAAAATAGTTAAATATCAGAGCCAGAAGTAAACTGCTTGTTAAAGCCATTGAACAGTTTACTTTGTTGGCTTTAAATGCTTGAACCCCTTTGACAATAAAATAGCTTAGAACACAAATAACAATAAAAGCGAAAAGAAAATTTCCATAAAGACGTAAAAAGTCATCACGTCCTACAATATTGTTTGCGACATAAACCAAGCGTAGATTTCCTGCAGAATTTGTCGGTCCAAAGCCTGTATTCCAAACTAAACGACGGGTCATATGATCAAGAAAGGCCACACTCGTCAGCAAAGCCATATAGAAATGTTCAACTTTAATATCCGCAGCGATATTGGATACTTTTTTTAATTTCTTATTGTCAGGTATATGTGTAACCAATCCTATAGCTAAAAGAAGTATACCAGCTAAAGGCAAGTAACGCTCAACAAGTAGATTTAAATTTAAGGAAATATAATCTGCTCTAAAAGCTGCATTATTTATATTCTCAACCAGAATCATCGAAAGATGAAAAAGATAATAAGCAAATAAAACACAAGGGACAGCAATGATTCTTTTCCAGTCCAAGAGCTTGTTTTTCCCCCTCGAACGTCTCGCGACCTGCATCATCCAAATATCTTTATTCTTTACAAAAACAAGTGCCAGATAAGCAAGACCGAAAAATCCAATAATACGATAGACTAAAAGTAAAAAACTAACTGGAGTTGAGTAAGTTACTTCCTCAGGTAAAACTTGATCAAAGTTTACACTAGATAAACCTATAAATAAGGAGAGCATTGAAACAATTTGCAATATTCTGTTCTTTTTATTTATATTACTATAATTTTGCATAGGTTTCATTATAGCATAGGAGACAACTTCAAATCCACCAATATACATATGTTATATAAAAAAGGTATTAATGGATTTTTCACGCGTACATTTTTTGAGATAGTCATTGCATATAAAAAAGCCCTTAAGGACTTTTTTGTAATTTGTCAGAATATTAAACAGAGAATTGCTCCATCAATTCTACATCAGGATATTTATCTTTAAACCAACGCATGGCAAAGTCGTTTTCAAAGAGGAAGAGCGGGTGATCGAAGCGATCTCGTGCAAGGATATTACGGCTTGACGACATCTTTTCATCCAAATCTTCAGGTTTAATCCAACGGACTGTCTTGCTCCCCATTGGCGTCATGATGATTTCTGAATTATACTCGTTCTCCATCCGGTGTTTGAACACTTCAAATTGCAGTTGTCCAACTGCACCAAGCATAATTTCCCCTGTCGTATAGGTTTTGTAGAGCTGTATCGCCCCTTCTTGTACCAACTGCTCAATCCCTTTTTGGAATGATTTTTGCTTCATGACATTTTTAGCAGTCACGCGCATGAAAAGTTCCGGTGTGAAAGTGGGTAGCGGTTCAAAAGGCGTTTTAAGTTTACCTGTGGTCAGTGTATCACCAACCTGGTAAGTTCCTGTATCGTAAACCCCGATGATATCACCTGCTACAGCGTTTTCGACATTTTCACGAGATTCTGCCATAAACTGAGTAACGTTTGAAAGTTTGACTTGTTTCCCTGTACGAAGGAGTTTCACGCCCATTCCTCGCTCAAATTCGCCCGATACAATCCGCACAAAGGCAATCCGGTCGCGGTGACGGATATCCATGTTGGCTTGAATCTTAAAGACAAAACCTGAGAATTCTTCACGTAATGGATCGATGATTTCATCCTCAACAGTCTTATGTCCATTAGGCTCTGGTGCGTAAGTTAAGAAGGTGTCCAAGAAGGTTTCAACCCCAAAGTCCGTCAAGGCCGAACCAAAGAAGACAGGTGTCAACTGACCCGCAAGTACTTCTTCCTCGTCAAATTCATTCCCAGCATCAAGTAAGAGTTCCGCATCTTCCATGGCTTGTGCGTAGAAAGGATTACTTGTCAGTGGGTGGCTGGCATCAATCTCACCATTTTCTCCAAATTCGATGAAGCGCTGACCGTTTTCAGGCTGATAAACTTCAATACGTTTGTTATAAAAGTCATAGAGACCTTGGAAATTTTTCCCCATACCGATTGGCCAGTTCATTGGCACAGAAGCGATACCCAAGATATCTTCCAATTCACTCAGTAAATCCAGGGGTTCACGTCCATCACGGTCCAATTTATTAATAAATGTAAATACCGGAATGCCACGGCGTTTCACAACTTGGAAAAGTTTTTTAGTTTGGGCCTCAATACCTTTGGCGCTATCGATTACCATGACTGCAGCATCAACGGCCATCAAGGTACGGTAAGTGTCTTCTGAGAAATCCTCGTGTCCTGGTGTATCCAAGATATTCACGCGCTTACCAGCATAATCAAACTGCATAACTGATGAAGTCACAGAAATCCCACGTTCTTTTTCAATGTCCATCCAGTCCGATTTTGCAAAATTTCCTGTTTTACGTGCTTTGACAGTTCCAGCCTCACGGATGGCTCCACCAAATTTAAGGAGTTGTTCTGTTATTGTTGTTTTACCAGCATCCGGGTGACTGATGATGGCAAAGGTACGGCGTTTTTTTATTTCTTCTGCTCTATTCATTTTTTAACCTATTCTTATCAAAATATATGCCTTATTATTATAGCAAAAAAACAGGGAAACTGTTCTTTATCAATTGCTATATGGCCTTTAGGAGCTTTGTGATGTCTTTAATTCATTAAAAGAGCCACGATAATTCCTAAAATTGCGCCACCCAAGACTTGAAAAGGCGTATGACCCAGAAGTTCTTTTAAGGCTTTTTCCGCATTTATCTTAGGGTTTTCAATTGTTTTGATAATAATATTTAAAATATAAGCATGAGTCCCTGCTTGACGCCTTATGCCTTGCGCATCATACATCACGACAAAGGCAAAAACGGTAGCAACAGCAAATACAGCGGAGTCAAAACCTTGCGAAAGACCTGTTGCTGTGGTCATAGAAACTACCAAAGCACTGTGCGAGCTCGGCATACCACCTGTAGCAAAAAGCAATCGCCAATCCAACCTACGGTAGCGAAAAATATCGACAATAATTTTGATGATTTGTGCAGCAAACCATCCCACGATGGCTGTAATTAAAATTTGGTTACTTATAATTTCAGTAAAAAAGTTCATCATCCTTCCTCTTTTCTCTTTCGTTTATAAAAATAATGTGCCCCACCTTAACTTCATTTTATACCATTTATGCTAAATTCAATAATAAAATAGTCCCTAGATACTTTTCAGTGATTTATAAAAAAACTACACCCTCCAAGGTGCAGTAATTTTTTTATAGCATTGCAATTTTTCTGTATTCTTCGGCTTCTTCTTCCGTCGAAAGAACAAAGTGTCCTGGCGTAATTTCACGCAATTCACGCGGCTGCCCATCCAACTCTGTTGTTGGATCATAAGCTTGTGGGACACGGCTACGCTCTGAGATTGGATCCGGCGCAGGAATGGCACTCAACAACGATTGTGTGTAAGGGTGTAAAGCATTGTTGTAAACCTGATCAGATGTTCCGATTTCCAGAATTTTACCCCAGTGCATCACTCCGATTCGGTCCGAGATGTATTTTACCATAGATAAATCATGGGCGATGAACAGATAAGTCAAGCCTTCTTTTTCCTGAATATCACGCATTAAGTTAACAACCTGAGCCTGAATAGAGACGTCCAAAGCTGAGATTGGCTCATCAGCCACGATGAATTTAGGGTTTACCGCCAAGGCACGGGCGATACCGATACGTTGACGTTGCCCCCCTGAGAATTCATGAGGATAACGCGTCATATGGTCTTGGTTAAGACCAACGAGCTTGAGAAGTTCTTTGACCTTTTCTGTACGTTCTTCGTTATTCTTAGCCAATCCGTTTACATCAATACCTTCAGCAATGATGTCTTTGACCCGCATTCTGCCGTTCAGTGAAGCTTGTGGGTCTTGGAAAATCATTTGTACTTTTTCACGGAATTTTTTCAGCTCAACACCTTTAATCTTGCTGACATCATTGCCGTTAAAGTGGATTTCTCCTTTATTGATGTCGTAAAGCTTCATGATTGCACGGCCAATTGTTGTTTTACCTGAACCAGATTCACCTACGAGACCAAAGGTTTCTCCCTCATAGATATGAAAGGAAACGTCATTAATGGCTTTGTTGACATTCTTTTTACCTTTGTTGAAAACCAGGTCAACACCTTTGAATTCGACAAGTTTTTTTCTTTCTTCAGTCATTATTCAGCATTTCCCTTCATTTTCATTTTTTCCCAACGCATCCAGCGTTGTTGGATATTTTCAGATGGCAGAACTTTAGGTGAGCGTTCATCTAAGAGCCATGATTTTACTTGATGTGTGGGCGACACTTCAAAATAAGGGGGTTCTTCTTCAAAGTCGATTTCGAGAGCGTGTTGGTTACGTAAGGCAAAAGCATCACCTTTTGGTGGATGGAGCAAGTCCGGAGGTGTTCCTGGAATGGAAACCAAACGTTCAACATCAGTGTCCACCGTTGGCATAGAATCGAGAAGCCCCCATGTATAAGGGTGTTGTGGGTTATAGAAAATTTCTTCTACTGTACCATACTCCACAATCTCACCTGCATACATTACGGCCACACGATCAGCAAAACCAGCAACTACCCCCAAATCATGGGTAATAAAGATAATCGATGATTCAATACGCTGTTGGAGCTCTGACATCATTTGCATGATTTGTGCTTGGATAGTAACGTCCAAAGCTGTCGTCGGTTCATCCGCGATAAGAATTTCTGGATCAGCTGCAAGCGCGATGGCAATAACTGCACGTTGGCGCATCCCACCTGACCATTGGTGTGGATAGTCATTGATGTGCTGCTCACTTTGGGGAATCCCTACAGCCTTCATCAATTCCAAAGCTTTTACTAAAGCCTCTTTCTTTTTCATCCCTCTGTGCTTGATCAATGGCTCAGCAATTTGGTTACCAATGCGCATGGTCGGATCAAGCGAAGTCATCGGATCTTGGAAAATCATCGAGATTTCATTGCCGCGAATCTTTTGCCAATCTTCTTCTTTGATGTCTAAGAGATTACGTCCTTTAAAGAGAATCTCACCTTTAGGAATCACGGCATTTGCTGCATTGAGGCCCATAAGCGTTTTCGTGGTTACAGATTTCCCTGAACCTGATTCACCAACGATAGCTAAGGTTTCCCCTTTTTTCAAATCAAACGAAACGTCACGGATGGCTTTGACCTTCCCAGCATATGTTTTGAAATGAACATGCAGATTTTTTACTTCAAGTACTTTTTCTTCTTTTTCAGTCATTTTACTTCCTCATTTCTTAGTCTTGGCCTGATTTTGGATCGAAAGCGTCACGTAAGCCATAACCAAAGAGGAAGAAGGCGAGTGACAGGAGAGACAAGACTACTGCAGGTACTGCAACTTGGAATGGATAGAATTGCAAGCTTTGAATACCATCTGAAATCAATGAACCTAGCGATGCTGTTGGTGGTTTAACCCCCAAGTTAATCGCTGAAAGAACCGCTTCAAAGAAAATTACCGATGGAATATCAAACATAATTTGTACGATAATAACACCTAACATGTTTGGAATAAGGTGTTTAACCATGATTTTGAACGGGCTGGCACCTAAGGTTTTCGCAGCAAGAACAAACTCACGTTCCTTGAGTGATAAGGTCATATTCCTTACCTGGCGGGCAATCCCTGTCCAGATGAAGAGACCAATCGCAAGGACAATCGAAACTATACCTTGCCCAAGCAAGAGCCCAAACATAGTTACAATAACCAAACTTGGGATAGAGCTTATGATCTCAATGATACGTTGCATAACCGTATCCACTTTTCCGCCAATCCAACCGGAGATTAAGCCATAAGTAATCCCGATCAGGACGTCAAAGACGATAGAGGCAAAGGCGATAATCAAGGAAATCCGTAAACCAACGATTGTCCGTTTGGCAATCGAACGCCCTAACGAATCTGTACCAAAGATAAAAGATTCACCTTCTGGTACATTCTGTACTTGGTAGAGATCTTCTGCGATTGTACTCCCTGGCGCTGCAAAGTTACCGTTCCAGCCAGGAATATTCACATTCCCAAGCTTAGGAGGTAAGTTTTTATAAGTTTGAACCGCATTCGGATCAAAGTTATTGGCTGCTGATTGTGGGACAAAAAATGTTGAAACCACAGAAAACAACAAGGTGAAGATAACGACAACCATCGCTACCATTGCTACTTTATTTTTCTTAAAACGTCGCCATGCATCTTGCCAAAAAGTGAGGGCAGGTTTTGCGATCATTTCACTCGCTTCAAAATCACGGTTTGTTACAAGTTTAAATTTACTATTAATATTTTCCATTTTCTCCCCTCCTTTCTAGTCCAAACGTACACGTGGATCAACAAATGCTGTAATAATATCGGTGATCAAAATCATCGCCATCAGCATTACGGCATAGACAACTGTAGTACCCATGATGACTGGGAAATCTTTTGAAGGAATCGACTGTACAAACTGTTGACCGATACCAGGAATCGAGAAGATTGACTCGATAAGAACAGAACCTGTCAAGAGTCCAGCACTCATTGGGCCAATCAGTGTCAGCATTGGAATCAATGAGTTACGGATCGCATGTTTCCATAAGACTTCACGATCAGATAAACCTTTGGCACGTGCCAGAAGGATATAGTCTGATGAAAGCGACTCGATCATCTGTGCACGTACAAAACTCATGACCTGTGACATTGGAGCAAAGGAGAGCGCAAGCGACGGTAAGATAGTTTGTGCAAATGTTCCCCAGCCTGATACGGGAAGAAGTTCCCAAGTATAACCAAAGTAGAGGAGGAGTAAAGTACCTACGATGAAGGAAGGTACTGAGAAGAAGACTGTAGAGATAATACTTAACAGTCCATCCACCCATGTGTTTTTGAAGCGGGCAGCAACAACACCAAAGAATGTTCCGACAACGACACCGATAATCAAGGCTTGGAAACCAAGTTGTGCTGAGACCGGAAGACGTTGTGCGATCATTGTGCTTACAGGTTGGTTGGCAAAGGTAAATGATGTACCGAAGTTACCCGTGAAAGCATTTTGGAGATAAATGAAGTACTGCACAATAAGAGGTTTATCTAAACCATATGCAACATTTAATTGTTGAATTTGCTCTGGAGTTAATTTAGGGTTATTAAAGGGTGTTCCTGGCATTACCTGCATCAGGAAGAAAGTCGCTGTAATAACTACAAATAATGTTAAGAGCATCAATAAGATACGTTTTACAAGATATTTAGCTAACATATAAAAATTCCTTAATAAAAACACGAAAAGTAGGCCTAATAAGCCCTACTTATTCGTTTGATGTTAGTGCCTACTATTTTTCGATGTAAACACCTTTGAGATCGTAAGACAAACCTGTTGAGTTGAATTGCAAACCTTTAAGGTGTTGGTTACGGAGTGCTGGTGTTGCACGGTAATACAGTGGGTTGATGCTTGATTCATTAAAGAGTGCTGCTTCAGCATCTTTATATGCTGCATCACGTGCTTTGTCATCCAAGACTACTGGCAATGTCGATGCTTTTGTCCATGCTGCTTGATATGCAGGATTTACAAATTTACCGTCGTTATAACCTGAGCCATCTGCAAAGAGTTGCAAGAATGTTGATGGTTCAGCGTAGTCACCACCCCAGAGTGAGAGAACCACATCAAAGTTTTGGTTTTGTGAATCTTTCAAACGTTGTTGGAAAGGTACGATTTTTTGAGTAAGTGTCAAGCCTGGCAATGTTTTAGAAAGTGAAGCTTGCAAGAAGTCAGCAACAGATTTTGAAACTGGCGCATCTGCATCGGTTGTGTACTGAATGTTCAGTGATGTCACACCAATTTCTTTCAGACCTTTTTCCCAAAGTTCTTTAGCTTTTGCCGCATCAAAATTGTAATCTTGTTTTGCAAATTCAGCGAAATCTTTACCATCTGCTGTGACAGACATACCTGCTGGTGTGAATGTTTGTGCTACTGTACCCGCTGGAATGAATTGATCAACGATACTCTTACGGTCAGTCGCAAGATTCAAAGCATCACGGATATTTTTATTTTGCAATGCTTTAGCTACTTCTGGGCTTGTTGTACCACCGCCTGATTGGTTATATTGAAGGTAAGCCGTTGTTGCTTCTTTCAAGACCACAAGATCTTTACCATCATTGTAACCTTTATTGGCGTTGTACAAGTCCATAGTACCTAAGCTGGCTTGGTCCAATTTACCTTGTTTGAAGAGTTGAACTGCTGTGTTCGGGTTAGATTGAACAGTGTAATCAATTTCGTCTGATTTCACATTGTCTTTGTCATAGTAATCTGGATTTTTCACAAGAGAATAACTGTTGTTTGTACCTGTCCAGCCAGCATCTTTTTTGAAGATGAACGGTCCAGAGTAAACAACTTTATCAGATGAAGTTCCATATTGTTTACCAAATTCTTCAACAGCTGATTTGTTTACAGGATAGTAAACGCTGTTTGCCAAAAGGAATTTAAAGTAAGGTGTTGGTTGCGTCAAAGTGATCACCAACTCGTGGTCGCCATTAGCTTTCACACCCAACTGGTTAAGGTCTTTAATCTTACCTGTGTTAATTTCATTAGCATTCTTGATGTTACCAAGCAAGTAAGCGTATTGTGAACCTGTTGCAGGGTTTACAGCACGTTGCCATGAATAAAGGAAGTCTTTTGCTGTCAATTCATCGCCGTTTGACCATTTCAAGCCATCACGCAAAGTGATGGTATATGTCAAGCCATCATCAGAGACCTTAATATCCGATGCCATCGCATTTTGCGCCACACCTTTGTCATCCACACGTGTCAATCCTTCTTGGGTATTCCCGATGAAGAGGTTTGAGTAAGTGTCTGTAGCCAAGCCCGAATCCAATGTAGCAATATTTGTCGGAACGGAAAGTTGTGGGTTAGCTGTCTTAGAGCCACCTCCGCCATTTCCACATGCTGCCAAGAGCCCGACCGAAGCCAGGGCAAGTGTTCCTAATGATACTTTTTTCCAATTATCCATGTAACATCCTCTTTCTGTTTGACTTATCCGACAATTTGCATTTGTTTATTATTGTCTGAAAATTTATTATGTTCTCTATTATACTTAATTCAATCTGAATTGTAAAGACTTTTCTACATATTTTTTCTAAATTTTTGCCATTTAAATTTTTTATACGCCATTTCCGAACATTATCTGACAATTTCACAATATAACTTCACTCTTAGCACAAGACTGCTTTTGAAAAAGCAAAAAAGCGAGGCTAATTCTCCTCGCGCTTCCTGCGTATTATCATTCTAATCTGCTAAAGCAGAAAGAATGATAATAAAAAAGCACTTGCGTGCTTAGTTTTGTAACCCTTCAACGATTGTTCCTAAATTCATGCTGTTAGAGCCTTTGAGTAAAAGTTGATCTTGAGGTTGAAGCGTATTTTGAATCGCCTCGGTCAATTCATTAAGATCGGTAAAGTATGATACTTTATCTTCTGGTAATTCTGCCAGCAAATATTTCATCAAGTCGCCATAGAGGTAAACGTGGTCCATTTTGGAGAAATCAATTGCTGAAGCAATGCCTGCGTGAAGTCCTGGAGCTTGTTCCCCTAGTTCGAGCATATCAGCAAGAACAGTGAGTTTACGTCCCCCTGCATTTTTCGGAATAGCTTGGAAGGTTTCCAAGATAAGTCTCATGGCCGTTGGGTTAGCATTGTAAACATCACTAAGAATATCTGCGCCATTACTTGCCTTCTTCCACTCGGTCCGGTTACGTGTCAAGGCAACATGCGAAAGCGCGTGTTTAATTTTAGCCTCGTCAACGTCAAGTAAAGTCCCCACATAGGCTGCGAGCATTGCATTAGTTGCATTAAATTTACCCGGCACAGGGATTGTCATTTCTTCATCTAAGAAGTTTGTGGTGAAACTGAGTTGATCCTTGTGTTCGATAAGCTTTGTGACAAAAATATCCTCATCTGGTCCAAAACGCGTAATTTTTGTGTCTGTGGGTAAATACTTATTAATAATCTTATCTGCAGGCACAATAAGTTCGCCATCGGGGCGCAAGCCCGCCTTAATTCCAAGCTTCCCTTCCGCAATTTTCTCACGTGTACCGAAAAATTCCAAATGCGATTCCCCAATAAGTGTGACAAGAGCAATTTTTGGCTTCGCTATTTTAGATAGAAGATCAATATCCCCCAAACGATCCATGCCCATCTCCAACACGATTTTTTCAGTATCATCAGGCATATGAAGAACGGTATAAGGCATTCCAATTTCGTTATTGTAATTGCCTTGTGTCTTATAAGTCTTATATTTTTCCGAAAGGACAGCCTGAATCATGTCTTTGGTTGTGGTTTTCCCATTTGATCCTGTCACAGCAATTACTTCTACTGCTGTTTTTTCTAGGTAATACTGGGCTAATTTTTGGAAAGCTTCCAAACAATCCTCAACACGTAAGTGAGGTTGAACTACTTCTTGTTCTGCAAAGGTCGCAAGAGCTCCTTGTGCAAAGGCCGTGTCAATAAACGTATGACCATCTCTTGCACCTTTAAGGGGCAAAAAGAGATCGCCTTTTTGGATTTTGCGGCTGTCAAACTCAATATTATGAATTTCTGTATCTGCCAATTCTGACCAATTATTTGTTGCGCCGACAACGCGGGCTATTTCGTGTAGTGTTAGTTTCATGATGAGTTTATTATATCAAAAGTCCTTTCATAACGCACCGATTCGCCATAAAAATACAGTGTATGGTTGTCAACTGTAGCCTTATAACCCTGCTCAAAAACAATTACTTTTTAATAATCATTTTTATGGCCTGACTTATTTTCTTCTCACGTTCTTTTTCATCGTCACCTTCTAAGAGTAGCAGGCAGTTTTGTAAATTTTCAGCTACAATCAGACCGATTAGACTGTCTAAGCTTGAACGTACTGCTTTAAGTTGTGTCACTACAGCATCACAATCTTTTTCTTCTTCGAGCATGCGCAACACGCCTTGCAGCTGACCATCAGCTCTTTTCAATCTATTTTTGGTCTTGCTGTCGTAAATTGTTCCCATGTGTATCTCCTCTTTCCTCTCATTATATAGGGCAACTCATAATTTGTCAAAAAGAGTGTGCTCATCCCTCTCACTACGCGCTTTACTCCATCATTCTAATCTGCTAAAGCAGAAAGAAGGACTGAAGGTTCACAACTCGCTTCGCTCCCTGCGTATTATCATTCTAATCTGCTAAAGCAGAAAGAATGATAATAAAAACTTCAGGTTCGTGGCCTGAAGTTGTTCTATTTTTATAAGAGGTGACTTTCACGAATTTCGAAGGCTTCTTGAGCCAGAGAGACAAGTTCTTCAATCAACTCACTGTAGGAAAGTCCCATATTTTCCCAGAGCAAGGGGTACATTGACCATTGTGTAAATCCTGGAATTGCATTAATCTCGTTGAGATAGATATCTCCTTTTTGATCATAGAAAAAGTCACAACGGGAGAGCCCTGCACCATTCATAGCTTGATAAGCCTTTTCAGCATAATGACGCATTTTCTCTGCGACTTCTGCTGGAATATCCGCAGGAATTGCCATTTCGATTTTATTATCGATGTATTTTGAACGGTAGTCATAAAAATCAACATCTTTAACGACTTCACCAGGTAGTGTTGAGCGTACTTTGCCACCATTTCCTAAAACGGCACATTCGATTTCTTGCGCATTCACTCCTTGTTCAATCACCACACGGTTATCATATTTGTAAGCTTCTGCAAGCCCTGCTTCTAACTCTTCTAAGCTGCTTACTTTAGAAATGCCGACACTTGAACCCATATTGGCTGGCTTGACAAAAACAGGGAAATTCAGTTTATCTTGAACTTCTGCATGAATTTTTTCTTGATTTTCATCAGCATATGCCGCAACATAAGGAACTTGCGGTACACCTACAGCGGTAAACACATGCTTAGCTAAAAGTTTATCCATCGTACTGCTGGCCGATAAAATATTTGGACCAACATAAGCCAGGCGCATAATTTCTAAGAAGCCTTGAATTGAGCCATCTTCACCCATAGGCCCATGTAAAACAGGGAAAACAACTGCATCTTTTTCATAAATGTCCGATGGGGCAACTTTTTGTTCCGACTTGACCGTTTGATTGGTCATTAATTTTTCATTTTCTGCGGGTGTTTCAGTGAATTCTTGTGTTTTGATAAAATCACCAGCTTGACTGATGAAGTAAGTCTTCACTCTAAACTTGTCATAGTTCACTGCGCGCATTACGCTTTCAGCTGAAAGAACGGAAACTTCTCGTTCTGCACTTCGACCGCCATATAATAAAATCAATGTTTCTTTTGACATAATTTTCTCCACTTAAATTTCCATACGATTTTCAACTGCTTTGGACAGGGTAACTTCATCCGCATACTCAATGTCTGAGCCGACTGCAAGGCCACGCGCTAAGCGCGTCACTTTGATTCCAGCGGGTTTAATCATCCGTGAAAGATACATCGCCGTTGCTTCACCATCAGATGTTGCATTTGTCGCGAGAATAACTTCTTCTACTTCACTCTCACCCATGAGGCGAGTCAAGAGGCTTTTTACGTTAATCTCGTCCGGTCCTATACCATTCATGGGGCTAATCGTGCCATGTAAAACATGATACAGCCCTCTGTATTCGCGAATTTTCTCCATTGCTAAGACATCTTTACTTTCCTCTACAACCAATATGGTTGTGCGATCACGCAGAGGATCTTCACAGATAGCACAGGGATCACTCTCTGTCAGATTACCGCAGACGGAGCAAAAACGTAAATCACGTTTTGCTGAAATAAGGTTTCGGGCAAATTCATTGACATCTTGATCATCCATTCCAATCGTGTGAAAGGCGAGACGTGTTGCTGTTTTTTGTCCGATACCGGGCAGTTTGCTAAAGCTTTCTATAAGTTTAGCGATTGGTTCTGGATAATATACCATGCGTTCCTTTCTTCTTTCTGTGTGATAAAGTCATAACTATTATACCACACCTTCCGCTCTGAGAATTATCCCTCAACTCTGCGAAAGTATTCTACCTTGCAAATATAAGATATTGTGTATTATACCATAACTTAGATTTCTGTACATTTAAGCCTAAAGTGCTTTCAAAGAACGCCAATCGCTCTCAAGGCAACAGCAGCTTGACCACTTTTTTGTTATAATAAATTTCAATCCTGATAATGATTTACTGAAAGAGGACTTCCCGATGGTTGAACAATACACACTGCAATCTAGCGATGAGCAAACTGAGCTACATCTTCTTTACTGGCCGCTTGAACATCCAAAGGCGCTTATCCAAATCATTCATGGGATGGCAGAAAACATTGAACGCTACCACGCTTTTGCCCTCTACCTCAATAGTTTGGGGTTCGCAGTGGTCGGTCATGATCACTTAGGACATGGGCAATCCGTACAACAACAAGAACCAATTTATGGTTACTTTGGTGCCGCTGGCCCTCAAAATGTCATCTCTGATATTTATAAGGTCAAAACTTGGGCAAAAGAAAAACATCCCACACTGCCTTATTTCATGATGGGGCACAGTATGGGTTCTTTTGCTTTGCGTAACGTTCTGCAAGATTATCCTGTTGATATTCAGGGGGCAATATTTATGGGTACGGGAACAAGTCCTCTCCATTTGAACTTCTTCCTGCCCTTCATTAAGAAAATAAGCCAAAAAAAACCAAAGGTTGTTGCTCCTTTGATAGACAAGCTTGCTTTTGGTAACTATAGCAAAAAATTCCCTGAAACGGGGAATTTCAACTGGCTTTCGAAAAACCAAAGGAATGTCTCTTCTTATGAAAATGACCCTCTACTCGGCTTTACTTTTACCCGTAATGGTTTTGCGACACTTTTCTCACTGGTCCATAGAGCCAATCAAAAAAACTGGATGCATAATATGCCCACGGACTTGCCCACCCTCATTATCAGCGGTGCTGATGATCCGGTAGGCGACTGGGGCAAAGGACCGCAAAAAGTTTATCAGAAACTCCAAAAAGCAGGCTTTAATCATCTCAAACTCCAGCTTTTTCCTGAATTACGTCATGAGATTCTCTTTGAGACAGAATACGAAGAGGTCTACCACACTATTGGCGACTGGTTAATGCAACATCTCCCACAATAGATTCTCTGATATGCTGTACGATTTCTAGCATGAGAGGGTCTTTTTCTTCTGCATAAGTAATGCTGGTAAAGCTCCGCTGATACTTGTTGCCTAAACTTTGATACGGCATTCCTTCTGAAATAAAGCGTTTTGAAATTAAAGAAACACCTAAGCCCGCTTGAATGTGGGCAATAATCATGTCATTATTGTTCATTCTTACCAAGTAACGTGGGGTAAAGCTTTCTTCTTGGAGATATTTCTTGATGTAATGTCCCACGCCTGAGCCAATTTCTCTTGTAAAGAAAGTCTCGCTCTCTAAGTTTCCAGCAAGGACCAATTCATCTTTAAACAGTGGAAAGGTTTCTACTTGCTCACTTGCCAAAGGTTTTTCGATAATACCAAAATGCAAATCATGGTTTTCAACCCTATTAAAAACTTCTTCCGAATCGTACATGGATATTTTTAAATCAATCTGATCCAAATAAGGCACAAGTTTAGGGTACAGCAAAGGCATAATTCCAATAGCTGCACTCTGTGATATCCCAATCTTAAAGGGTTTCTTTGCAAGTGTCGTCTGGTTGAGCTCAGCTTGTAAGTTTTCCCAGTCTTGAACATATTGGACTGCTTTCTTATAGAGTAATTTTGCTGCTTCCGTAGGAATAACTTCACGGTTCTTCCCGCGAATGAAAAGCGAATTGCCTACTTCTTCTTCTAATTTCTTTATCCTGACCGTCACTGTGGGCTGGGAAATAAACAAGTACTGTCCTGCTTTGGTAAAACTCCGCGTTTCATATATGGCAATGAAGGTTTCAAACAGTGAAAACATATGTCTCCTTTATTTTTTATTACTTTTTTCTATTACTATAATTACAATAATTCATTTTACAAATTAAATCAAGTGTTTTATACTTAAAGCAGTGCTTGAACTGTAAGATTCTCTACAGCTCACATTCAATAATCATGTACATACTAGGAGTTCTCAATGAAACAAGTATTTTTAAATTTTTTGAAAAAAATCCCTATCCCTATTTGTGGCCTAATTTTAGGTATGGTCTCCTTAGGAAATCTACTTTATTCCAAAGGATTCACATTTCTAGGAAATATTTTTGACCTTGTGGGTCTCTTTTTTATGTTTCTCATCATGTTGAAACTAATTTTTACGATGCGCCATCTACTGGAAGCTCTTAAAGATCCTATCGTTGGCTCAGTTTCCCCCACTTTCACCATGGCTTGGATGGTCATTTGTGTCTTTCTCAATAGGATTTTCCCCCACTCAAGTCTGGTTTACTTCATTTGGTTGTGTGCTATTTTCCTGCATTTTCTCTTAATGGCTTATTTTGTTGCTCTTCACATCTTACCGCAAAAGGTTGGAATGGTCCATGTCTACCCGAGCTGGTTTATTACCTTTGTGGGCTTGGGGGTTATCCCCAATACAGCAACAGTATTTAATATAGAAATTGGCCGTATCGTGCTTTGGCCTGCGCTTCTCTTCTATTTTATATTGCTCCCGATTATCACACATCGTATCTTTATTTTCAAGAAAATGCATGAGTCGACTCTTCCGCTCATCACCATTCTTACAGCGCCAGGATCTCTCTGTTTAGCAGCCTATCTCACTGTGACAGAAAGCAAATCAAATCTTTTTGTACTCTGTTTATTCTTGCTTTCACAGTTGATTTATCTTGCAACTGTGGTGCTCGTTATCCCTTTGCTCCGGCTCCCTTTTTATCCAAGCTACGCTGCCTTTACCTTCCCATTGGTCATTTCTGCTACTGCAGTTCATCTTATGGCTCAAAGTTATCCTGCCTTCACAGCCTTACTCACTCCTCTCTCCGTGATAGAACTTGTGATTGCCTTCTTTGCAGTTGCTTACGTTTTGATTCGTTATAGCTACTTTTTAGTCAAAAAAGCTTAAATTAAAACCAGCTCTCATTGAGCTGGTTTTTTATTTTATTTAAAATGATACATAGAGTTATAGAGGTTAGTGATTTCACGTGTGATATTTTGACCAATCTTCGAGGTCACACCACCTTCTTTAACCGTCGTTTGCGGAACCATAACACCGATAGAAATTTGCGGATTTTCTGTTGGCGCATAAGCGACAACATTGTTTACTGTTACGGGCACGCTTGTGCCATCTGGAGCCACATAGGTTACCTCGGCAGTACCGGTTTTGGCAGAAATGGAAACTTGAGCGCCTTGTGAAGGACGCATGTAGTAACCTGTAGCACCGATTTGCCCGTTTACAAAGTCATTCCCGTGAACAACCTGATACATCCCGTTATGTAGGACATCCATATTTTCTGGGGTAATATTTACTTTGTCCATAATTTTAGGCGTGATATTTTTAACAAGTTTACCCATGCCACCTTCAGAGTTAGTTTCATAGATGCCCTCCACAATATGCGGTGCTAAACGTTCACCGTTATTGGCCAAAGTCATCCCGTATGTTGCAAGTTGCAAGGGTGTATAGGTATCAAACTGACCGAAAGATTCCATCAGCAAGTCAGAAACTGTTATTTTATTTGCATCTTTGATATAGCCTTGGGCTTCTCCAGGAATATCAAAGCCTGTTGATGTTCCCATTCCATAGGAAGCAAAGGACTCACGTAGCTTTTTGAAGGCCGCTACACGGTCCGTACCATCAACAGCCATATTAGGAACGTAAGGTTGTCCAAGCATCTTGAGTGCTATTTGAACCATATATGTATTGGATGAATACTCTAAGGCTTGAACAGCATTAATGGGAAGAATACCATTGGTAAACCATGATTCGATTAAACTTGACCCTGCTATCTGGATAGGCATATCATTGAGAACTTGATTGCCTGCAATGACATTGGCATTCCATCCTGCTGTCAGCGTTGCTGGCTTAACCACCGAACCAGGGACAAAAGCAGATTGGAAAGTACCATTAGTGTTGCTTTGCATTGCCCCGGTTTTTTCATCACGTTCAAGTCCTGACAAAGCTAAAACGGCACCCGTCTTAGAGTCCAACACAACAGCATAGGCGCCCTGCGAATAAGTTCCAAAACCATCCGCGATCATATTGTTCATTTCGTTTTCCAAAATCTTATCAACAGCATCTTGGAATTTCAAATCAATCGTAAGTTTGAGATTATCTCCCTTGCTCCCTTTTTGTTTCACTTCCGTTCCAGTGACATTCCCTTGCTTATCGGTCAATACGTTACTAATCGTATGTGTCCCTTGCAAGTACTGTTCATAGCCTTTTTCTAAAAAGGCAGTTCCGACACGGTCATTCCGTTGGAAACCTTCTTTAAGGTACTCGTCCAACATATCTTCCGGAATACCTTGTTTCTGCGTCGTTACCGTACCTAATATAGGTTTAAGAGCTGTATCTGCATATTTACGATTCCAGCTCGTCCCTACAGAAATACCCTGCAGCTCGCCCTCATGTTCTCCGATATAGGCTTGCTGTTCTGCTGTAAGGTTACTTGTTGTAATAATCGTCGTATTAAAGATGGTTGTTGAATTCATTTCTTTAAAGAGCTTGACCGCAAACATTTGCTGCTCATTAAAGTTAATATCCGCCTCGGTTACCTTACTGAGTTGGACATTATAAATTTCAGAACCCGAAAGCGCGTTCCCCTTCTCATCTGTTTTTTCTTCCTTGGTCAGACTTTTAGCAATTTTCTCAAGATTGTTGACATCAGCCAAGAAATAGTCCTTTTTATCGCGCTCGGTAATTTGTTTAAAATCATTATCTAAAGTTAAGATACCGGCAAGACGGTCCGCAATTTTACGCATGTCATCTGCTGTCGTATTTTGCCCGCGCGTGTACTCGATTGCTTCAACAGGTTCTGTCGTCGCTAAAGGAACACCTTTCGCGTCATAAATATTCCCACGCGGCGCACCTTGAACGATTTGTAGCGAGCCTGCGCCGCCTGCTTGTTTACTTTCATAAAAGCTCTGATTCATGATTTGCATATGGTACAGCTTACCAATCAGAACTAAAAAGAGAACCGTGATGACAAAAAAGAGAAGCTTAACGCGACCAGATGCCAACATGGTTGGGTTTTTCAATAACTTACGTGTTTTATCTTTTTTTCCGTTTAATTCGTTTCGTGTTTTTCTTTTCTCAGACATGGAACCCTATCCTAATTTTAACTCGTCATATTTATACCTAAACATTTTACCACAATAAGCTGTATTTTACCTTACATTTTTTAAAGAAAAGAAAAAACCTGCTTGAGGCAGGTTTTATCATATTATTTACGCTTGTTTTGGTGCAAGGTAGTATTCCTTAACAAGGTTCAAATTATCATCAAATTCGAACACGAGTGGTGGGAAGTTAGGGATTTCAACATCCATGATTTCATCATCTGAAAGTTGTTTGATATGTTTTACCAATGCGCGGATTGAGTTACCGTGCGCACCAACGAATACGTTTTTACCATCTTTCAATGCTGGAGCGATTTGATCTTCCCAGAATGGCAATGAACGTTCAAGTGTAACTTTGAGGTTTTCAGCATCAGGAATAAGGCTGTCTTCAAGGTTAGCATAACGACGGTCAGCGTGTGCTGAGTACTCATCGTCACGTGGCATTGCTGGTGGCAATACATCATATGAACGACGCCAGATGTGAACTTGCTCATCACCGTGTTTTGCAGCAGCGTCAGCTTTGTTCAAGCCAGTCAAACCACCGTAGTGACGTTCGTTCAAGCGCCAAGTTTTTACAACTGGTACCCAAAGTTGGTCAGAGTATTCAAGTGCATAGTTTGTAGTTTTGATCGCACGTTTCAATACAGAAGTATACGCGATATCAAATTCGATACCTGCAGCTTTGATGAGTTTACCTGCATCAATTGCTTGTTGTGTTCCGTTTTCTGAAAGGTCCACGTCAGCCCAACCTGTGAAAAGGTTAGCCAAGTTCCATTCTGATTCACCGTGACGTGCAAAAACTAATTTTACCATTATGTGAGTTCTCCTATGTTAAATGTTTTACAAAATTTGTATACTGCTCTATTTTACACTAATTTTCATATTTTTTCTAGCCTAGACTCTAGGGGGGCTAAAACTTATAATTCTCAAAATAAACTTCTAAACTGCGCTTGTAAGACTTGGCTGCATCTGTTAAAAGTTGCCCTTTTTGTTTAACCAAAATCAAGCTGTTTACATTATCGCCATCCATTGGAATAACCGTGACATTATGTACACTTTCCTTATCAATAAATCCTAAACCTGTCGCATAGGCATCTGTACGCTCTAAGATACCATTTAAGGTTGCGCGATCGGTCACATTATAAATAAATGTATTTTCAAAAGTTTCCACAAGATCTTCCGAGTAGTAAAGGAATTGTTCATTTTCTTGCGTAAAGCGTACGCGGTCCAAAGCTTTCAAATCACTCGTTTTGATACTTTTCTTACGCGTCAAAGGATGATTTTTACGCAAATAAATATGTGTTTGTGAAATAAAAAGTTCTTCATAATCTAGCTCCAGCTTATCCAGCATACGTAGGATACCGGAACGATTATGCTTATTCAAGTATACAACGCCAAGCTCACTATGCCCTTGAGCCACTTCTTGTAAAATATTATAAGTCGTTGATTCAAAGACACGGAAATTCTTGATTTCAGGATTTTTCTTTGAAAATTCAACACCCACAGGGGCAAGAAAATCATAGTGCTGGCTTGCAACTGAAAAATGCCGTTCTGCTTCTTTCGGCTTTGCGTATTTCGACTCAAAAGCTTCAAAATCTCGTAAAATCGCTTGCGCTTGCTCATAGAAACGTTCACCTTCAATCGTCAAGCTGGCTCCTGTGTTTGTCCGTTCAAAAATCTGGAAGTTAAGTTCTTGCTCCAAATCCTTCACCGCAATTGACATGGAAGGCTGACTCACAAAGAGCTGCTCACTCGCCTCACGAAAGGTTCCACTGTTAGCGATAGCCACAACATAACGAAGCTGTTTGATGTTCATTTTTGCACTCCTTGATATTTCTTTAGCCTTAATTAATAAATATTGTTTACGGGAACTCTTCTCGTTTTCCCTTTTCGCTTTCACTCTAGAAGTGAAACCTGCCACAACATTAAAAAAAGCCTATAGTTCAATTATACACTATTGACTAGGCTTTTTATTTTATTTTAGGACTCAGTTTGCTCTTTTTTCGACATCTGCACGTTTCCAAAGGACACATTGATATTTTTCACACCAGAAGACATCTTCTTCTTTTTTCTTCACGTGGCTAAGCTGAAAAGTAAAGAGGTCATCTACTTTAGTTCCCAGAATCTCCGCTAATTTAAAAGCAAGCAGAAGTTCGGGATCGTATTTATCATTTTCGATAGCATTGACGGTTTGTCGACTCACGTGAGCGATGCGCGCCAAATCTTCCTGAGAAAGTTTTTGAGCTTGTCTAAATTCACGAATTCTGTTTTCCATGCTTCCTCCTGATGTTTTTGTTAAATCTGTCTTGCTTTTACTATTTAATCATCTTTTGAAGCATTTTGCAATATTTTTTCCCTAAAAACCACTGATACCTAAGCGTTTTTCTCCTCTTTTACACAAACCAAACGATAAATGGCATCCGTATAGATTCCAATAGCTTTATAAAGTTCTTCAAGCTTTATATGCTCATCTGTTTGGTGCATAGTAAATGCAGAATCAGGGAAAAGAGCACCATAAGCTACGCCGCGTTTCATTAATCGCCCGTATGTTCCACCTCCGACTGTTTGTGGTGGACTGTCATCCCCCGTGTGTTCGCGATACGTACTCAAAAGCACTTGCACCAATGGATCTTCTGGCGCCAGATAGTGCGGTTGGTAGTTAATCAGAGCACTAATGCTTACTTTCTGAATAAAAGAAGCCAAATGCTTGGTAAGCCTTTCTTGGATATCCTGCTCTGTTAAACCTTTCGGATGACGGATATTGAGTGCAATCTTATTTTCTTGTCCAGTCTCTTCAAAGTGAAAGACAGATGGATTGACCGACAGTTTACCCATGTCCTCATCTTCATAAGCAATTCCGATACTCTTTCCTTCAAAATCTTTGTGAAGCTTAGGACCGGCCACTTCTAAAAACTTTTGTGCATCTGCTCCAAATTCATATGCGACAAGAAACTTGGCTAAGTATGTTGCCGCATTTTTTCCAATTTCTGGCGTGGAACTGTGTGCGGATTTCCCTTTAATTTGTAAGGAAGTTTTTGCCCCTGTTTTCGCAAATCTTCCTTCCAGCTTGTGATTCTTCAGGTATTTTTCAAAATCATTTTTCAAGTCAAGAGGACTCGTGATCAAAGCCTGAGCCTCTTCTGGCACACAGTTTTCTTGTTCTCCACTCCTAAAGTCATGAAGAATAAAGTTGCCGGCATTTTTAGGACCAAAGTGCAAATACTCGGTAAGATTACTTTTTTCACCATTCACTACCGGAAAGCGGGCATCTGGCGAGAAGCCAAAATCTGGCAATTGTACTTTAGGAAGGTAATAAGCCATATCCTTCCAACCACTCTCTTCATCTGTTCCAATAATAAAGTTTACTTTTTTATAGAAAGGCACGCCAGCTTCTTTCAAAATTTTTAGGGCATAATAGGTGGCCAGTGCAGGTCCTTTATTGTCCAGAACACCACGAGCGTACAACCGTCCCTCTCTAAGGGTTGGCTCATAAGGAGAATTTGTCCAGCCTTGACCTGCTGGAACAACATCAGCATGAACAAAAATCCCCAATGTTTCTTCTCCTTGACCATAATGTACTTCTCCCACATAATTCTCAAAATTTTCTGTTTTGAAACCATCTTTGTGGGCAATCTTTAGAAACTCCAGCATCGCAAGACTTGGTCCTGGACCAAAGGGAAATTCTCTGTTGGCCTCTTCATCATTTCGTTCAGAGTTTATTTTTAGTAATGCCATTAAGTCTTGTAAAAACGCCTCTTTACGTTTTTCTACTTCACCTTTAAAATCAATCGTCATGCACTATCCCCCAGTTTACATCATTTGTGTGTCACGCTCTTCGCCCATGTATCACCAATAACCTGAACCAAAAGAACCAAAATCAGGATAAGTAAGGTTGCCAAGAAGGTTACATCATTAGAAAAGCGATTGTACCCATATGCAATGGCCGTGTTTCCTAACCCTCCTGCCCCAATCGCTCCCGCCATAGCTGTTAAACCAATCAGGGAGATAATCGTAACGGTAGATACCCGAATCAAACTGCCGAGCTCCTCACGAAGATAGACTGTAAAGACGATATCCCAGAAATTAGCACCTACAGTCTGCGCTGCTTCAACCGTTCCTTTATTTACACTTTCTAAAGCCACTTGAACTTGACGTGCATAAAAAGGAAATACACCGAGAGTCAAAGGAACTAAAGCTGCTGTTGTTCCAATCTGTGTACCCACAATTTTTTGAGTGACAGGAGCAATAATAGCGAGTAAGACGATAAAGGGTACCGCACGGAAAATTGATGTAAACTTATCTAAAAAAGAGTAAAGCGCACGATGAGGCGTAATGCCTCCCTCGTTCGTCACAACAAGTGCGACACCAAATACCAAACCAAGAAGCCCACCAAAAAGGCCTGACCAAAAGACCATAAAGAGCGTTTCTATGATCGAAGTCACCCAACCTGTATCTCCGTGTAAACCTAGGGCTACAACATTTGGAAAATGTTCTGTAAACCATGCTGTCATCTATTTCACCTGCGCTTTCAATACTGTAAACTCAATATTTTGTCCTGCTAAATATTCTTTAGCAGCCCAACGATTTTCTTCTGTTCCTTTGAGAGACACGACTAAAGAACCAAAACGTGTATTTTGTAGAACCTCGACATTCCCATAGAAGATATTCGTTGAAACATCAAATTTGCGGGTAATTTCCGACATGGCTGGTTCTCCTGATTGATTGCCATAATAAGACAAATAGATCAGTTCTTCATCCTCTGCCAGAGCACTGAATGTATCATTTTCAGTCAATGAATGAATAAAACGAGAGACATTCGATGTTGTGTCGATGAATTGTTGTGTCAGCTGCTCCTGAGGATGGGCAAAGATTTCTAAAAGATTATTTTGCTCAATCACTTCACCATTTTGCATCACTGCAACTTTATTGGCGATTTCTTTCACGACATGCATTTCATGGGTGATTAAAACGATAGTGAGACCCAAACGTTTTTGGAGATCCTTCAGCAAGTCCAAAATTTGATTGGTTGTTTTGGGGTCCAAAGCAGATGTTCCTTCATCAGAAATCAAAATTTCTGGGTCGTTCGCTAAGGCACGCGCAATAGCCACACGTTGCTTTTGTCCGCCTGATAATTGGGCGGGGTATTTTTCTTCAAACTCTGATAAACTGACAAGATGGAGTAATTCACGAATTTTTTCTTCTTTCTGTTTATCAGATAAAGGGCTATGTAAAAGCGCAAACTCGATATTCTCAAAAACCGTTTTTTCATTAAGGAGATTGAAATGCTGGAAAATCATGCCAATTTTTTGACGTTCTTTACGTAGCTCTGCCGTCTTAATTTTAGCTTGATCTTTACCATCAGCTCCAGCCTTAAAAAGAACTTTGCCATTGACTTTCACCTCACCCGCACTTGGTTTTTGCAGAAGATTAATCGTACGGACAATCGTTGACTTTCCAGCACCGGAGTAGCCGATAATTCCAAAAATATCGCCTTTTTCGATGTGGATTGTTGTATCTTTGACTGCATCCACCTTATTTTTCTTGGTCTCATAGGAAACTCTGATATTATTTAATTCAATAATTGCCATCTTCTTCTCCATTATTTATGCTTATTTCAATTTCAAGTTCCAAGCAGGAATTGTTCCTTTTTCAGGGTACAATTTTGCAAATAATTCTTCTGTTTCTTTGGTTTGATACGCTTTAACGACATCTTTATAAAGTTGATTGTCTTTATCGTCTTTTCGAGCCACAATAATGTTAATCCATTGTTTCGAATTTTCATTTAAAGGCTCTGTTGCAATAACTTCTTTGTTTGTCAAACCTGCAGGAACAGAAAAGTCATTATTGACAACGGCTGCATCGACTGAAGACAAGGCTGATGCTGTTTGTGAGCCGTCCAATTCTTTGATGGTCAAATCTTTTGGATTTTCAGTAATATCTTTCACTGTTGCCAAGGCGCCAGCCTTTGTGTCTAACTTAATCAGGCCAGCACTTTCTAAAACATAAAGGGCGCGACTTTCGTTAGAGGTATCATTAGGTACCGCAATTGTTCCTTTATTCGGAATGTCCTTCACATCTGTATGTTTCTTCGAGTAAAGGCGAATTGGTGAAACTAAGATATCGCCAATAGGCTGTAAATCAGCATTGTTGGCCTCATTCCATTCTTTAAGGAAAGCGTAATGCTGGAATGCATTAATGTCTACATCGCCGTTAACTAATGCTGTATTGGGTTGGTTATAGTCCGTGAAGCGTACAAATTTGAGATTAATACCGTATTCATTTTTTGCCGTCTTCGCCACAGCATCCCAAATCTCAGTACTCTCCTTTGAACCTGACATAATACCGACCTTAACGGTTTTATCCTCAGCAACATCCTTCTTGAAGAATGAGAAGTAACCGATAAGTACGACAACGACAAGCGCTACAACAGCAATAATTTTATTTCTTGTTTTCTTTTTCATAATAAGTCTCCCCTTTATTGACAATAATAACAGTATAGTCAAAAGTAAAAAAAATAATCCGCCTCTATAAATAGAAACGAATTATCGTGGTACCATTCTAATTTCACGTAAAACACCAAAAAAAGATGTCTTAGGCCTTGCTAATTATCTTTGGTGACAAGCAAGACTGCCCCAAAAATAATGTGTTCAATAACGAGAACCACTCCGTTAACAGTTTATTTAGAAAGTAAACTCACTGTTACGCGATTTCTAGGCCATTTTCAAAGTTTCCGTTAGTCTTGCTCTCACTAGCTGCAAGCTCCCTGTGCTAACTTTCGCTTTTACTCTCCTAGTCTCTTTCTTTGCTTTTTGACTATGCATTTATTCTATCAAATTAATTTTCAGTTAGCTTTACAAATTTTTAATGTCCACTTTTAAAATAATAAAACCCTCATCCAAAGATGAGGGTTAATCAGTCATAATACGCTATTAACATTGTAGCTAAAGCCACGGACTGTTAAGCAGAAAGTTCTATTCGATCTTTCCTCAGCGTTTTAAGATTATAGATACATGATTTTGAACAAAGCGACAGCTGCAAGTGCTGCAAGGATAGGCGCTGTAACAGGTACCCATGAATACCACCATTTACTGTCCCCTTTGTTTTCACCTAAAATTGATTTTGGTAAAAGTGAGTGCAAGATACGTGGTCCAAGGTCACGTGCTGGGTTCAAACCAGGACCTGTAGGTCCTCCAAGTGAAGCAACCAATACGAGCACGAGGAATCCAAGAACAACGTGGCTGATTGCTGCAGATGATGCTGCACCTGATACTGATGCTGCGATTTGTCCAGTAACGTCAGCGCTTGTTACGTCCGCACCTTGTTGAGACGCGTAGTTTGTCATCCAGTTGATGGATTCCACACCACGATAAAGTTTTGTCAAGCCCATCGCCCCAAAGAAGAGAACAAATGATCCAACAAACTCGTTCAAGAAACCATTAACCAATGCGCCTGTATGTGTAGTGATTGTGCCATCATCAACGTTATCGATTGTTGAGAAGGTTCCTAAAATAGCATTTGGATTTTCCGTTTTAAGATAGTAAGGGCGGTAAACCATTACGACAATCAACTGACCAAACATTGCTCCAAGAAGTTGAGCAAGAATATAGAATGGTACTTGTGCCCAAGGGAAAAATCCTGATGCTGCAAGTCCAAGTGTAAAGGCTGGGTTGATTTGAGCTGTGACATTACCCAAAGCTACGGCTGGTAACATTACACCAAGTCCGTAACCCCAAGCGATAATCAACCAAGATTGACCAAAGGCTTTTGTACCTTTAAGTTCAACGTTCGCTACGGCACCATTACCCAAAATAAGCAAAAGGGCAGTACCAATAAATTCAGTGAGATATTTCACTGTCCATGAATAGTCCATGAATTCCTCCAAGTAATAAAAATTAATGACAAAATAAAAACGAGATTAACTAATGTTAAACTCTTTTGTTATACATAGACATTATAGCATGTTTTTTTTATTTTGGCTAAAAAGATGTGAATTCTTGAACAGAAAATTTGTCAGACAAGGTAAAAGGGGAAAAACCGCGCCATGTAAGCGATTGCTCTTGTGTTGCAGATTAAAAATTAACAATATTCTATAAAGAAAAAAGACTAAATATAGTCTTTTTAGCTAATATAATCCTCAAAATATTCTGAGTTGTAAACCATAATTCTGTTATCAATAATATCAATAATTTCTTCCGTTTTAAGATCTCGGATGATACGATTCACACTGTTGCGTGTTGATATGCCACAAAAGCCGGCAATGTCTTCATTTGTTACTGGAAAATCAATCAGAATACCGTTTCTTTTCTTTATCCCAAATTCGTTAATCAAGCTATTAATACAGGCACAAACTGCACCTTTTTTTCCATTGATTGTCATCTTTTGCAAGAGTTCTAAATTCATGGCTAACCTTCTTTGATAGAAATCATCAACGATGCGGAACAAGGTCAAGTCACTCCTTACCCACTTCCAAAATTCTTGACGTTGCACGCGATAAAAAATCGCTTCTTCTGACTCGACCCGTACATTGAAAAGAGCTGATATGCCATTTTCTTGCTTTTCTTCCAGCAAGGAAACAAAATCCGGTTCTGTTACATAAGCAATATTAAACTCACGTCCATCCCTCATAATATTGCTGATTTTAGCTACACCTTCTTTAAGTATATACACATAATCTGACTCAATGCCTTGATACATCACGTAACTATGCCGTCTTTGAGTCACAACATTTACTTCTTTTTCTTCCAGTAATCGCAGTAAATATTCTATAAATTCTTTTGTCATCTTCCTTTTTTATTCATCTACTCCTTTAATACAAGAGTTATTATACCACCATTTAAACTCGTTTATTAAAATAATGGCTTCAATTTTATATTAAGGTTTTTCTACACTCCTTACTTATTTTAAAAAAATGTACATACTTTGTCGCTAACATTTGTTACTCTTTGTCTGAGGCGAATTTTTTTCTAGCTCGCTTCGCTCCCTGCGTATTATCATTCTAATTTGCTAAAGCAAAAAGAATGATAATAAAAAACATGCGCTCTGGCATGCCTTTAACTTCTTATTCTTCCACTTGAGTGATTGTACGGACATGGAATGCAAACTTGCCATTGTCTGTGACCATAAAACCATTGTTATCAACAACATGCTGAATAGCTTGATCCATGCTGTCGAACTCTTTTATAATACTGTGTGAATTTGCTTCCCCCATAAAGTTTGGTGTTGCTTTTTCCTCATATGAAGAAATCCCACTGAATTTGAATTTCATAATTATTCTCCTCTCTGTTTTGTTCTTCTTTACTCTTTTATTATAGCACTCTTTTTCAATTTTTGCTCCATACCGTAAGTGAGATGCCAAAGCAGCAAAGCTTCTTTTCTGATATAATGGCTATAATAGTGTATCGAAAGGAAGATATTGCATGAAATTTAATCACTTTTCCATCGTTGAAAAAACCTTTGATGAACAGTTAATTGAGCTGGATCATCTCGGCTTTACTTGGTCTGTTTTTTGGGAAGAAAAGAAAATCCTCAAAAACTTTTTAATGGTTGCACCTGTAGACAGTGAAAGCATTCAAGCAACACCCACAGCCTCTTTCCATGAATTCCTAAGCTCAGAACAAGCGCTCACATGGAATATCTTTTGGACGGTAAGTTTGCAATTACTGGGTTTTGTGCCAAATTTTGAGTTTCAAGTGGACCAAGCAAAAGAATTTGCACAATCTGTGAATCTGCCCATGGTGGATGAGGAAGCACTGAACAGTGAAAACCTCATCAGTGCGCTTTATCTCCTCCTTTGTAGCCGTCGTAAAAACGGAATGACACTGGTGGAACACTGGGTATCTGAAGGTCTGCTTCCTGTGAGTAACACCTACCACTTTTTCAATGACAAATCGCTTGCGACTTTTGACACTGCAAACCTGATCCGTGAAACAGTCTGGGTCGAATCTAAAGTCGATACTTATCATACTGGAAAAAATGATTTGATTAAAGTTCAGATTATTCGTCCCGTGTTTGAGGGCCAATTGCCTACGGTTATGACTGCAAGCCCTTACCATCTGGGGATAAATGAAATCGCCAATGACAAGCAATTGCATGACATGAATGTACCTTTAGAAGAAAAAGCTCCTGGAAAAATCAGCGTGACAACGCAGCTTCCTGCTCTTCCAAATTACGAGAAAGAGCCTGCTCTAGAAGCCACTCCTGAAACACCCACTCAAAAGTTCACACACGGTTGGACTTATTCGCTGAATGATTATTTCTTAGCGCGTGGTTTTGCTTCACTTTATGTGGCTGGTGTCGGAACTTTAGATTCTGATGGTTTCCAAACTTCAGGCGATTACCAACAAATTTATAGTATGACTGCTGCGATTGACTGGCTCAATGGTCGAGCGCGTGCTTTCAGCTCCCGCAAGAGAACCCAAGAAGTTACTGCTGATTGGGCCAATGGGAAAGTTGCGATGACGGGTAAATCCTACCTGGGTACAATGGCTTATGGCGCCGCAACGACCGGTATTGATGGTCTAGAAGTTATCTTAGCTGAAGCCGGTATCACCTCTTGGTACTCTTATTACCGTGAAAATGGTTTGGTGCGCTCTCCAGGTGGTTATCCAGGGGAAGACTTAGATGTTTTGGCGGCACTGACTTATTCACGTAATCTACAAGGCGCTGATTTCCTCGCGCACAATACGCAGTACGAAGCTCATCTTTCTCAAATGCTTGATGCTCTTGAGCGTTCAACGGGCGATTACAATCAATATTGGCACGACAGAAATTATTTACCTCATGCAAAAAACACCAAGGCAGACGTTCTGATTGTGCATGGTTTACAAGATTGGAATGTCACACCAGATCAAGCCTACCATTTTTGGCAAGCCCTGCCCAAAGAAACCGTCAAACACGCCTTCCTCCATCGCGGCGCTCATATTTATATGAACAATTGGCAGTCCATCGACTTTAGCGAAACCATCAACAGTTATTTCACCGCTAAACTCTTAGACCGCAAGCTGACTCTCAACTTGCCTCCTCTTGTTTTACAAGAAAATGGCAAAGCTCAAAGTTGGACAGGTGTAGCCGACTGGGGCAGTGCAGAAACGGTCAAATTGCCGCTCGGCAAAACAGCTGCTTCTATCCTAAAATTTGACAATCATTACGCTGAAGAGACCTTTAATGCTTACAGTAAAGATTTCCATACTTTCAAAAAGGACTTGTATGAAGGTAAGGCCCAAGCAGCTGTGGTCGACTTAGAAGTACCGGAAGACCTGATAGTGAATGGTCAAATCGAACTGACCCTCAAAATCAAAGTCAATGACAGTAAGGCCCTTCTTTCTGCACAACTTCTTGACTTTGGAAGCAAGAAACGTCTCTCAGAAAATGCGCAAACTCTGGACTTGAAAGCTCTAGACCGAGGCCGTAACTTTATGCTGGAAAATCTAATGGAAATTCCTTTGGTAGATAGCCCTTATCAACTTATGACCAAAGGTTTCCTCAATCTGCAAAACCGTGAAGACTTACGCACCATAAGCCCAATCGTAGAAAATGAATGGCTGACCGTAAACCTTAAACTTCAGCCGACACTTCACCAGCTAGAAAAAGGGGACAAACTCCGCCTCTTACTTTACAGTACAGACTTTGAACATACCGTACGTGATAACCGTGAGGTGACTTATGAAGTCGATCTTGGCTCTTCTAAGATTATCTTCCCAGTAAACGATAAATAAGCTGACAAAGCAAAAACAAGCAGTAGATTAAAGATCCACTGCTTGTTTTTTTATTTTCGGAAAGGCTTTACTTTAAAGTCTTTCTTAAATTTTACTCTTTTTCTTCTTGTACAATATAAATCCTGCCGCAAGAAGGAAGATTAAACCACAAGCGAAGAGCCCTAGACCCAAGTTATCTCCGACAATCGGAAGACGTGGTTTGAGTTCATTTTCACCTTGTTGTTTATGGTTAATCATATTACCGGCAGAGAAGAGGACTTGTCCGCCTACTCCTGCGGTTACTCGGACTTGACGCGGCGTAGTGCCTAAGACAAAGCCGGCTGGTGCTTGTATTTCGATAAAACGATAGTAACCGTCTTTTTCAACATCAAGCTGGACAAGGCCATCTTCGCCAGAAGTTATGCCTTCTGGTTTTGAGACAGTTTCCCATGGCCCAGTTCTATTTTCGCTGAATTCAACTTTAAAGACTGCCCCTGCTAAATCGTGACTGTCCGCATCTGTCTTACGCAGTTGAAGAGTTGCGATTGGTCGGTTGACCATATCTCCAGCAAAGAAGGTTGTTTCCCCTGTTTCTCCTGCGTTGACATGGACTTGACGTGGGGTGCTGTCTAAGACAAAACCGCCTGGTGCTTGTGTTTCGATAAAACGATAGTAACCGTCTTTGCCGACATTTTTTTCAACAATACCATCGGCTTCCGTTGTCAAACCTTCGGCAATAGTTTCCCACGGGCCGTCTTCACTCTCGCTGAATTCGATTTTGAAGATAGCGTCTGGTAAGTCTTGGGCCTCTACATTTGTCTTATGCAACTTGATACGTGCGAAAAGAGTGTTCTCCATCTCACCAAAGTCAATCGGACCTCCCTGCCCATCAGTAACTGTTATTTCTTGACTGTAAGGATTATCTGCTAGCTCATAACCTGGTGCTGGCTGCGTTTCGTGGAAACGATATTGCCCCGGTTCTGTGACAACATATTGGACTAAACCATCCGTTTGTTGCCCTGACTCAAGACCTGCAACAAGCACTCGCCACTCACCTGAATCCCCTATTGAGGTATCAAAAACTTCCAGATCGAACTTCGCCTCATTGACAAGGCGGTCGTATTGGTCAATCTTGGTCAACTGCAGGGGATAAACTGGCGGAATTGGTGGTGTAATAGGCCTGTTCAAGTAGCTATTATACATGTTAACCACAACGTCACTATTGCCGATGCTTCCTGGGATAGAGAAATGATACTCGATGGGATTTCCCGTCCCAAATTGCATTGCCCCATCAATATTAGCTGTACCTATATGATCCCAACCCTCAATCTCAAAGTTAGATTCTGTGATGGTATAAAAACCTGGTGTCAGCCCCTCTAAATGAAGTGTATTTTGGTTAAGAATATCTGCCTTGGTTAACTCTCCTACTCTTTCACCAGTCGCATCGTTAGTCACGACAATACGGAAATCCTCTGGAATAAGATCAAGCGGGATATTTTCAAAAGTTTTGGTTAAATCCAAAGTGCCCAACTTTTGATAGAAGTTATCAAATCTAAAGCTCACATCATCAGCTGCTCCAATCGTCACGTCTACCGGTTCTAATCCTTGGCCGTTATCTGCGTTAGCTGGATTTCCTGCAGCACCCAGCTGGCGATAAGCCCATACGCTGTTCGAGAGGATATAGCCTGCGTCTTTCACATTATCCGCATTGAGTTCGCTGATTCTATAAGTCCCTTCGGCTACACCAATGAAGGATGTTCCTGCGATAGCATCTGCTAAGCTCACTTTTGTTTCATAGTGTCCGTCTTGATTGAGTGTCCAGAGATTTCCAGTGTCCGGTTGTGGGTTGCCATCTCCAAGATACTCGATAAGAATTTCAAAGTCTGCCGGATAAGTTCCCTCTGGCAAGCCATGGAAGAATTTCATGATACGTAAAGAGGGTGAGGCAAGCTGAGGTTGCACATAAACATTGACAAAGCTAGCTGTGCCTGTACCACCTGGCGTCACTGTAACGGTTTGATCAAATCCTCCCGGCATATGTGTATAACCCGGGTCACTCGTTTCAATATCTCCACCTTCTTCTTTTATCGTATATACACCTGCTGGAAGGTCCTCTGGCAAGTCAAAGTACCATTTCCCGTTTTCCAAATGGAAATCATCTGGGTTAAATGTAACTGTATGTGTAAAATTATTTGGACCCGTGATGGTAAAGGTCAATGCGCGGAGTATAACGTTAGCAGGTATACCACCGTCAGGATTCACTCGGTCGCCATTTTCATCAAGGAAGATGAATTCTTTTTCCAGTCTGATTTGCCCTTTATACTTCAAGGCAAATGTACCGTTATTCCCCAAGAGATTGGTCACGATACGTTCATCTGGTTCGCCTGTTGGATCAGCTTCTACGATTTGTTTGCTGACATAGGGTTTTGTCCCTGTAAGGTTTTCTGTTTTCGCCACCATTCTTGCACCGTCAAGGCGATAAAAAGGATTTTCACTCGACGGTTCAAATGTTGCAAAAGAGCTGTTGGCCTCATTATCCCAGTAGTTGGAGAAGAAGTTTGTTGGCACATTTACGCCCGCTCTAAAGTCTTCTTCTAACCTGGCTTCATCTAAACCAACATTAAATCTTGCACGGATAGGTGAAGTGTTACCAGTGATGCTGAGTATACCATCCTCTGTTTGCCGAACGGTACGTTCAGGGATGAGATTGGCAGGAATGCTCCAATGTACAAACTGATCCTTGGCTTCGAGTTCTCTGTATCCTGAAGGATGTTGGACTGAGCCATAGTCTGAGTCAAGAGTAACTGCCTCTGCTTCTAGAGCAGGATCAACACCAAGATATCTGCCTTGATTATCGGAGTAATAAGTAATCACATTCTCTGGACGATTATCTAGTATAGTTCCTGCTGTGGCATTATCAATAAAGTTAGCGGAAGTGCCAGGTTGACGGATTTGAGTTGTTAATGTTTTGATAAATTCGTCACGGTGTGCATCAACATTTGCCAGATTATAGGTAAATGTTCCGCCATTTGGTGCCGGGAACACAATGTTCGTCAGACCGTCAAAGATCATGTATTTGCCCAAAACATCTGAGAAATCAAGTGTGCCTGAACCTAAGTCTGTCCCATCACCATTGCCATCAAAGATTGAACTGTTGCCTGTATCTTGAATACTGTTGGTAATCGAGATAAAAGCATTGCGCAAAGTCTGTAGGTCATCAGCCTTGAAAAACTCATCCGCATAGGGGATATCTGCTGCTTCAAGTGTTACAGGAGCGTTATTTCTGATGTTAACCGTATTTCTCCATTGATAATCGTTCCAAGATTGTCTAAAGAGTGCAGAGAAGTTACCTGTTGAGCCATTAGCAATAAAGTTATTAAAGAGGGTTGTCATGGTTGGTGTAGCTGCAGTTGGGGCACCCGGGAGTTGCGGCATACCTGTGGATGCCCAGATATTAGGACCAACCTTATTTGTATTATCTGGGAGAGGGTTCAAAGTTGCGCTAATCAAGTTTTGAGCAGCTTCAGTTTGTTTCCCTAAGGAAATGCTAAAGAAACCGACATCTGGCGCAGGTTGATCCTCTGCAGTACCTCCAACTTCTCCACCGGGGAAGTAATGTTCAAGGACTGTTTTGCCACGATATGCGGCGGTCAAGGCAGTCATTACAGCGAGGCCTTGCTCTCCGTTGTTTCCATTTCCATAAAATTCACCAGGTGCTTCAAGGAGATTCCCATTTGGACCAACCTCAACTGGAGTTAAAGCGTCAAAGGCGAAGTCTGGACGCCCCATAGTGGGCTCACCATCTGTCATCAGGATGAGGTTAGGACGACGTGTGACCTTTACTGGAGGTAATGCCCCTCCATTCTCATCTGTCACAGGAACTTCAACTTCTTGGTCAGTGACACTTTCCAGAATACGGCTGGCTTCGCGAATCCCCCACTGCGTGGGTGTTGAGCCGTTTACAGCAAAGTTTTGTACTTGAGCTTGAGGGTTTGAACCTGCCACCCCTGAACCTGCTACAGCCGTTGCCACAACATTGACTTGGGTGTTCCCTGCCATAATGAAGAAGGCACCATTGTTGGAACTGTAACGTCCAAGAGTCAAAATATTTTCGACCCGTGCATGACCACCTGTATGGCCACCGTAAGCTACAACGGCTACACGGTTGAGCGGATTGGCCTCTTGTAAGATACTGATGGCTTCATTTAGCGCATCAACGAGAAGGGCGATACGTGAACGTTCTCCCCCATCCGTCCCCGTCATACTTCCCGAAACATCGATTGTAAAGACAGTATCCGCAGGGATCTGATAACCTGCGCGTATCGGTGCACTTTGTGCTAAGGCTGAAAGTGTTACCTCAAACTGGTCATCTGCTAAAATTCCTAAATCATGACGGACGGTTTTGTCTGTCCAGATACGCCCATCATGAGCTCCGGGAACATCAGAGAAACCCATGTCTACCACGCTGTCTGTGTTAGGATCTGACACTTTACTGTTGCTGACGAAGTCCCAAGGAACACCATTAGCCAAAGGTTGTGTCGTTGCAAAGGGTAAACCACGTTCCTTATCTGTGATATTTCCTACTTGTTTCTTAGCCTCTACTTTTCCTTCTTCAGATCTTGTTTCTGCTTCCTTATCTGATGCTTTATCATCAGCTGTAGCTTTTTCTTTGTCTGTTTCTTCAAGCTTAATCGGAAGAGTAAACACTTGGTCACCAAGAGTGACTGCGATCTCTTTTCCATTGACTAAAGAGTTTTTCACAACTTGAAGTTTCAGAGTGAAGGTCCCCTCACTCTTCTGCGATAAGCTTAAAAGCACCTTATTGTCTTCCAACTTATAGTGACCTTCTGTGAGGCCCAAAAGTTCTTTTTCAGTCCTTACGTTCTTAAATTCTGCGCCTTTCAGAACGATAGCTTCAGGTTGATTACTTTCGGAAGTTTCCTTTTCAACCTTTCCTTCTACAATAACCGTCTGGAGATCCTTTTCATCTTCCCACTGCACATTACTCAAAGTCGTTCGACTGTGCTTTTCTTCCTTGTCGATGGTTTCTGCGATAACTAATGCTGGTAGCAACGCCTGAACCACAAGTGAGGCAATCATAAGCAAACGTACGACTTTGTAGGGTATTTTACTTTTCATCCAACTTTACTCCTTCTTACTTAATATTTTTCAACACTTCGAGGTTGAATTTACATAAATTTAACCAAAAAGACACATTGTATATATCAAGTCTAACATAACTTCATTTTTTATCAAAACCTTTTCTTTGATGACGAATAAGAGAAAATTAAAACATAATTTTTTTGTATATTTACAACAGGATACAATCTATGATATTATCGTCTCTTCCTTAAAATTCACAAAGTCTGCTATAATAAAGCCATGTACCAATCATTCATTTACGAGAGCTATGGGTTGCCTCATCAGGTCTTAAAGCTCAAAGAGAAGTGTCAACCCCATTTACAACCCCAAGAACTTCTTGTAAAAATGCTCTATGCCCCAGTCAATCCTTCGGATTTAATTCCAATGACTGGCGCCTATGCACACAGGATAAGTTTGCCTGCTACTGCAGGGTATGAAGGGGTCGGCCTTGTAGCAGATGTCGGCAGCGCGCTTTCACGGAAACTTATCGGGCAACGCGTCCTCCCCCTGGAAGGTGAAGGAACTTGGCAAAGTTTCGTCAAATGCCCTGCTTCGCATGCTTTTTTTGTTCCCGAGTCCCTTGATTCGATTTCAGCCAGTCAGCTTTATATCAATCCTCTGACAGCTTGGCTTTTATGTACAGAAGTCCTTGCATTAAAACCTGGTCAAAAACTTGCTGTAAATGCGGCAGCTTCTTCCATTGGTCAAATCTTTGCGCAACTCTCACGGATTCTGGGTTTTGAATTTATCGCTATTACACGCAATAACAAAAAACACCAACTTTTAAAAGAACGTGGTGCTCAGGAATTACGCACAGACTTGCGCAATCTTGAAGTAGATGCTGCCATCGATTGTGTCGGTGGACAAGCAGGGACAGATTTGGCCTCTTGCGTACGTTCGGGCGGAAAGTTCCAAGCCCTTGGCCTCCTTTCAGGCGAACAGGTGGATTGGGAGAAATTATCCCAATTGCCCATCGATGTTGGGATTTTTCATCTGCGGCATTGGAATGCTAAACTAAGTCCCGCAGAGTGGCAAAGGAATATGAAGACTTTATCTCACTTGGCTGTCAATGGGCGCTTGCTCATCAATCAAGCCGTCGATATCATCCCTTATGAACAACTCATTGAAACCTTAGCCTCTCCTCAACAAAACAAACTTCTGATTTCATTCATACAAAAAACGCACGAGCTTTAACTCGTGCGTTTGTTATTTTCATTTTTTTATAAGAACTGTGCCATGTGTTCAAGAACTTTTTCTTTGCCTAAAAGAGCAATTGTTTCAGGTAATTCTGGACCGTGCATGCTACCAGAAGCAGCAATACGAATTGGCATCCAAAGATTTTTTCCTTTAACCCCTGTTTCTTTTTGTGTTTCTTTGAAAAGCGGGAAGATGTTCTCAGCAGTAAAATCTTCTAAGGTTGCCAGTTTTTCACGAAATGCACCGACAGCAAGGGGTGAAGTTTCCAAAGCCATCATTTGACGCGCTTCGTCTGTGAGTTCTGGGAATTCACCAAAGAAGAGGTCTGTTAACTCCAAAATTTCCTCAGCATATTTCATTTGTGGCTTGTAGAGTTTTACCAATTCTTCAGCACGCGCATCAAAACGACCGGCTTCTTCAAGGAAAGGCTTTGTCAATTCGAAGACAGGTTCAAACTCTGCATGTTTGATGTATTCGTTGTCCATCCATTCCAGTTTCTTTTGGTCAAAGGCTGCCGGAGATTTACTCAAACGTTTTTCATCAAAAAGTTTTACAAGTTCTTCTGGGCTGAATTTTTCTTGTTCACCACCTGGGTTCCAACCTAAGAGGGCGATAAAGTTGAAAATAGCATCTGCCATGAAACCTTTTTTACGGTAGTCTTCGATAAATTGAAGCGTATTGGTGTCACGTTTAGACAACTTTTTCCCTGTTTCAGAGTTAATAATTAAAGTCATATGCCCAAAGACAGGTGCTTCCCAGCCTAAAGCTTCATAAATCATCAACTGTTTCGGTGTATTCGCAATGTGATCGTCCCCACGAATAACGTGTGAAATTTGCATATCGTGGTCGTCCACTACTACAGCAAAGTTATAAGTTGGGTAACCGTCGCGTTTTTGAATAACCCAATCGCCACCGATGTTCCCACCTTCAAATTCGATATCGCCTTTAACCATATCTGTCCATTTGTAAATGGCTGTTTCATTTACAGAAATACGAACAACCGGTGTAATGCCTGCTGCTTTACGTTCAGCAATATAAGCTTCTTTCTCAGCTTCTGACATTCCCGCATACTCATTGACATAATGCGGTGCAACGCCTGCTGCTTCTTGTGCTTCATGATCAGCTTCAAGCTCTTCTGGCGTTTTATAAGAGTAATAAGCCTTACCTTCACTCAAAAGTTGGTCAATATATTTTTGATAAAGTTCCAAACGTTCAGATTGGCGGTAGTTTTCATGTGTTTCTGGGCTTTCATCCCAGTCAATCCCCAACCAACGTAAGTTTTCAAGTTGAGAACGTTCTCCATCTTCCACATGACGTTCGCGGTCTGTATCTTCGATACGAATGATGAAATCTCCATCATAATGACGCGCAAAAAGATAGTTAAAAAGTGCAGTACGGGCATTACCGATATGTAAAAGCCCAGTTGGTGATGGCGCATAGCGCACACGAATGTTATTAGACATAATTTTCTCCTGTTAGTTTCGCTCCTTTTTATTTTATCATATTATGAGCAATGTTTCTAACAGTGACTCATTATAAAATCATACTGTAATTAAAGAAATACAAGCTTCATTGACTCGACAAGGAGGACCATGTTAGAATAGAGATATGACTAAAATTACATATGACAAAGCAAAAATCACAGACATTGATGATGTGATGCACATTGAAGAAACTTCTTTCCCCGCGGATGAAGTACTCTCGCGCGCTTCAATGTTAGAACGTATCCAAGTCATTCCTGAGCGCTTTTTCGTCGCTCGAAATGAAGAAGGTAGAGTGGTCGGCATTCTCGTGGGCCCAACTTCTGATAAATGTTATCTGACAGACGATATGTTTGAAAAAACAGAAGCAAGTCTTCCGACTGATCGCTTTCAAATTATCGTTAGCCTTGCTGTAGATAGTGAATACCAAGGGCTTGGTATTGCTACATCATTACTGGATTTGATGAAAGAAGCTGCAGCTGAGGAAAGCCGTCAAGGCATCAGCTTGACTTGTGTAGAAAACCTTATTCCTTACTACGAACGTTATGGATTTGTTTCAAAAGGAATTTCTGACTCACAACTTGCAGGAGAAACATGGTACAACATGGTTCTTCCTCTATAAAAAAAACGCTGCTCAGGCAGCGCTTTTTTATTTTTAATGACTTATAACTTCATCAC
This sequence comes from Lactococcus garvieae subsp. garvieae, assembly GCF_029024465.1. Taxonomy (NCBI): domain Bacteria; kingdom Bacillati; phylum Bacillota; class Bacilli; order Lactobacillales; family Streptococcaceae; genus Lactococcus; species Lactococcus garvieae. The sequence continues at coordinate 179,547 of NZ_CP118950.1, read as the reverse complement.
TATCTGTGTAAACCATATTATATAAATCAGCTACAGGTTTACATGTCAATTTACCATGGTCCGCATTTAAGCCCTCTTTCAAGCCTGGGTTAGCTCTCAAGGCTTCTTTATAACCTTTGTTTGCTATAGCTAAACCATTTGCCAGAGTTGCGTTATTTAAGGCTGCTGTCGAAGTTACAGGGACAGCACCAGGCATATTCCCCACACAATAGTGGATCACACCTTCTTCTTCAAAAACAGGGTCATCATGATAAGTGACATGAGAGCTTTGACATGTTCCACCTTGGTCAATCGCCACATCAACAATAACGGCTCCTTTTTTCATCAATGGCAAATGTTCACGGCGAATAAGTTGTGGCGTAGCTGCGCCTGGGATCAGTGCAGCACCAATCACTAAGTCTGCTTTAGAAATCAGATCTTTTACAGTGTGATCGGTACTGTAAACAGTGTTTACACGTCCTTCATAGAGTTTATCAAGCTCAGTTAAGGCATCTAAATTTACATCGACTGCAGTAACATTGGCATGAAGCCCCACAGCCATAGCGACAGCATTACGACCGACAACTCCTGCCCCTCCAAGAACAAGGACGTTTGCTGGAAGAACGCCAGTCACTCCTCCAAGGAGAACCCCGCGCCCTCCAAAAGGACGTTCCAAGTATTTGGCACCTTCTTGGACCGATAAACGCCCTGCAATTTCTGACATGGGTTTAAGCGCAGGAAGTGCACCGTTACGGTCACGGATGGTTTCATAAGCAATAGCGACAATTTTCTTATCTAAAACAGCCTCTGTCAATGCTTTATCAGCTGCTAAATGGAAATAGGTATAAAATATTTGTCCCTCACGCATCAATGAATATTCTGGCTCAAGCGGTTCTTTGACCTTAATAATCATATCCGCTGTTTCATAAATATCCTCGGCAGTTGGTAAGATATTACAACCAACCGCTGTGTAAAGTTCATCGGAATATGATGAACCTTCACCTGCCCCTTTTTGAATGTAGACATCATGTCCAGCTGCAATATAAGCTGCGGCAAATTCTGGTGCAAGTCCTACACGATATTCGTGTTTTTTGATCTCTGTTGGAACACCTATTTTCATCAAATTATCCTCCATATAGATATATGCTTCGGGGCTTTTCCCCTTTTTTGTTTGAAACAATAATACGACAAAAGCGAAAATGTAACCGCCTTCATAATTAGAATAACATTTCTAAAGTTTTATTGCAACTATGAACTTGTACGTATTTTTTAGATCTGTGTAACAAAAAAAGAAGTCTAAAAAGACTTCAATTAAATTCTATGATGCGGCTACCTTCTTTAAAGTTTTCATGAACCAGTGAGCGAACTGTAAGTTTGATAATGGCCATATTTGCCGCATTTTCATGCACCTTCAGTAGGTTGGGTTCTTGTTTAACACTTTCTTTTGCAGCCGTTTCCTCTAAGACTTCGGCATACACGTTATTGGAGGATAGACGCTCCCCCTTCTCTAAGCCGTCAAACCATGTGGTGAAAGAGACATCGGGATTTTCCTTGATACTTTGAACTTTACGGGCGTGCTTATCAGCAACCATGTAAAATACATTTTCTTCATGGACCGATTGGATAAAACTCATAATTGTCGTTGCGGACTTTCCCTCTTTTGTTGAACAACTCAAGGCAAGGTAGCCCGGAAGGAGAGCCAAAATACGTCGCACTTCACCTCCTTGACCTTGAGCACCAACACTGGTTGTTTTTTTATTGGTTTTCAACACGGTCAAAAGAACTAAAGGCAAGGTGAGTACTGCATAAGAAATAAGTAAAGCTAGGATAAAAGTCAGATTTTTATTTTGCAAAAAATTTGTTGAAACAATACCAACAAGGACAAGTGCTGCCAGTACATAGATAAGAAAAAGTTGTAAAAAACGCTTAAAGTACATGTTTCTCCTTATTTTTGTTTAACTATTTTGAATTAACAAGTTCAGCAAAAATCATACGGCCTGCACTTGTTTGCAGAACTTTTGCAACCTCAACCAAAACTTTTTTATCAATCATTTTGGCCGTATCTTCAATGACAATCATCGTGCCATCTGGCAGATAGGCTACACCTTGCTGACGTTCAGAACCTTCGCGAATAATCGTTACTTCAATCTGTTCTCCAACCACCAGTTGTGTCTTAACGGCATTTGCAAGATCATTAATATTTAGGACGATTACGCCTTGGATTTCCGCTACCTTGTTCAGATTAAAATCGTTGGTGACTAATTTCGCACCGATTTCACTCGCATAGCGAAGCAATTTAGTGTCAACCTCACGTATGTCCTTGTAGTCTTTGTTAGAAATTTCTACATTGTCAAATTCTTTTAAGGAATTCACGAGGTCCAAGCCGCGGCGCCCTTTAGCACGCTTCAAAGGATCAGAACTGTCTGAAATGAGCTGGAGCTCTAGCAATACAAAATTAGGTACAATCACTTTATCGCTGATGAAGCCGGTTTTTAATACGTCCAAAATACGTCCGTCAATAACCGAACTTGTATCCAAAATCATAGCATGTTGAGCTGTAGTTCCTTCTTTTACCACCGGCTTATCCACTGCAGCGACTTCTTTACGTTTACGAAAAACGATTTTAAAGATTTCGTCTCCTCGCTTATCAAAGACGGTATAGCCAAGATAAAGCAGCCCAATAATCAGCACAAAAGAAATAATGTTGCTTAATACTGGAACCCCAAGTAAAGAGAGAGGAATCGTTAAAAGCACGCCTACGGTCAGACCTAAAATAGCACCAATAAAATTAAATACCATTTTTGAAAGATTGACTCTCGTGATTTTTTGATCTAGTTTTTTCAACGCTCGCATCAGCAAATTGGACATAAAGAATGATAAAATAACAAAAATAATTGCTCCAATTAACCCATTTACAATTTCCTGATTAAAAGCATTTCCCTCTTGTCTAAAGAGGTGCCAAACCCAAGGGAGAGTAGTAATACCTAAAGAGGCACCCACAATACCCATGAGAACATGAATTATCCAACGACGCATAAGACTTCCTTTCTGTACATAGCCTCAATTTTTTATAACTAAAAAAGCTCTGTGTCAATTATATCACACATCATAACAAGATACTTGTTTGTCCCATTACGATTATGACCTATTGACTCACAAAGCTTTTTTCTTAGCCAAATACTTTTTTCAAACATTCTGATAAAGTCGTCACACCGACCACTTTCAAATTTTCTGGAATATCTACGCCTGCCAAGCTATTCTTAGGCGCGTAAACTTTTTGAAAACCTAGTTTGCTTGCTTCATTGAGACGTTGCTCCATCCGCGTAACACGACGAATTTCACCCGTCAGGCCAATTTCGCCAATAAAACATTCGCGTGCATCTGTCGGCTCTTCCTTGTAGCTAGAAGCAATAGCTACAGCGACTGCTAAGTCAATGGCTGGTTCATCCAACTTGACACCACCTGCGGATTTTAAGTAGGCATCTTGTTGTTGCAAAAGAAAACCGGCACGCTTTTCGAGTACTGCCATGATTAAACTCACACGGTTAAAGTCCAAACCAGAGGTGGTACGTTTGGCATTTCCAAACATGGTTGGCGTTGTCAAAGCTTGAATCTCAACCAATATCGGACGCGTACCTTCTAACGCACAGACGATAGCAGAGCCCGTAGAGCCTTCCAAACGCTCTTCGAGGAAAACTTCACTCGGGTTAGTCACTTCCACTAAACCATTGCCCTGCATCTCGAAAATCCCAATTTCATTTGTTGAACCAAAACGGTTTTTGACCGCGCGTAAAATTCGGAATGTATTTTGACGTTCTCCCTCAAAATACAAGACCGTATCAACCATATGTTCCAACATACGCGGCCCCGCAAGTTGCCCTTCCTTAGTGACATGTCCGACAATAAAGGTCGCAATATCGTTGGTTTTGGCCAACTGCATTAATTCTCCTGTCACCTCGCGCACCTGACTAACCGAACCCTGAGTACTCTGGATTTCAGGCGTCATGATAGTTTGAATCGAATCTACAATAAGAAAGTCTGGCTGTAGACGTTCAACTTCATTTCGGATGCTTTGCATATTGGTTTCGGCGTAAAGGTAAAAATCTGTATCGATGTCGCCCAAACGCTCGGCACGCAGCTTAATTTGTTGAGCCGACTCCTCCCCACTGACATAAAGTACACGCCCTCTTGAAGCAAGTTGCGTAGATACTTGAAGCAGTAGAGTAGATTTACCAATCCCTGGATCCCCCCCAATAAGGACAAGACTTCCTGGAACGACACCGCCTCCAAGGACGCGGTTAAACTCATCCAGATCGGTTTCCACACGCGGTGTATCGAAAAGTTCAACCTGATCTAACTTCATGGGTTTAGAGTGCTCGCCTGTCAGACTCACTCTCTGATTTTTTACCTCTTGGACTTCTACTTCTTCAACAAAGGAACCCCAAGCACCACAATTGGGACAACGTCCGAGTTTTTTTACTGATTTGTAGCCACATTCTTGGCAAAGAAATGTTGATTTTTTTTTAGCTATTTTTAAGCCCTCATTTCTATTATTTTTATAGACTTTTATTCGTATTTTTGTTAAAATAATTATGGTTTAACTGTAAGCCACTATAGCTCAGTCGCTAGAGTTGGAAGCCCTGCTTTCAATCGATGGATAGAGATTTGCAAAGCAAATCCTCGTCTGTTGCTCTCGGACTGGGTGAAAGCACAAGTATAGCCGCTGTAGCTCAGTCGGTAGAGCAACACCATGGTAAGGTGGAGGTCGATGGTTCGATTCCATTCAGTGGCATGACTAATTTTAGCCTCTTGAGGCTTTTTTATTTTACCTATTATTTGATTATAACATATCAAAAGACAGACTTCACTGACTGTTTTCTTTTCTATGACAAGAATTTTTAAAGAATATATTCCAAAAAGGCCTCTTTACATAAAAGAGGCCAAGATTTTTATAAAAAAGCAAAAAAAAAAAAAACATATTGAGTGAACTACCGAAAGAAATATTTCGGTAGACAGAGCTAGACTAAGCAGTGCTACTCGACGTTAATACGTCAACTCAAACACAGCGCCATCATCATAACACTCAATAAGTAATCTTATATAATATTTAAATCCGAACTCTCTTAAACAAGCTCGATGATTGCCATAGGGGCAGCATCACCACGACGTGGTTCAACTTTCAAGATACGAGTGTAACCACCGTTACGGCCTTCGTAGCGTTTAGCAATATCGTCGAACAATTTTTGAAGTGCAGTTGGGAAAGTTTCAGTTTCTTCGTTGAAATCTTTAATAGCGATTTCGTTACGAACGTAAGCTGCTGCTTGACGACGAGCGTGCAAGTCACCACGTTTACCAAGAGTGATCATCTTTTCAACTGTTTTACGGATTTCTTTAGCACGAGCTTCAGTTGTAACGATAGTTTCGTTGATGATAAGATCAGTTGTCAAATCACGAAGCATAGCTTTACGTTGTGAAGATGTGCGTCCAAGTTTACGGTAACCCATTTTTTTCCTCCTGTATTATTTTCGTTTTTTGAGCTCCAAGCCCAAGTCAGTCAATTTAACCTTGACTTCTTCTACTGATTTGTGACCGAGGTTTTTGACTTTAATCATGTCAGCTTCACTCATTTCCACAATATCAGCTACGGTATTGATTCCAGCGCGTTTCAAACCATTGTAAGCACGAACTGAGAAGTCCATTTCTTCGATAATTTTATCGAGGACACGTTCTGTTTTAACTTCTTCTTTAGCCACGAGAGTTTCAGATTCTGAAGCTGTTTCTGACAAGTCAACAAACAAGTTCAAGTGATCTGTCAAAATCTTCGCAGAGAGAGACAAAGCATCATCAGCAACGATTGTGCCGTTTGTAGTGATTTCCAAAGTCAACTTATCGTAAGATGCATCACCACCTACACGAGCTGGTTCTACTTGATAGTTAACTTTGCTAACTGGTGTGTAAATTGAGTCCACAGCAATAGTACCGATTGGTGCACCTTCGACTTTGTTTTCGTCAGCAGGAACGTATCCGTAACCTTTGTTTACTGTCATTACAGCACGCATAGAATGACCTTCTGCGATAGAGAAAAGATAATGGTCTTTATTGACAATTTCGATATCACTATCTGTCAAAATGTCACCTGCAGTTACTGTCATAGGTCCAGTAACGTCAAGCTCAATTTGTTTTTCATTTTCAACGTAAGATTTGATCGCAAGTCCTTTAATAGCAAGGATAATTTGGACCACATCTTCACGTACACCAGGGATTGTTGCAAATTCATGTTGAACACCTTCAATTTGAATTGAAGTAACAGCAGATCCAGGCAATGAAGACAAGAGAACGCGACGCAAAGAATTACCCAAAGTTGTACCATAACCACGTTCAAGTGGTTCTACTACAAACTTACCGTAAAATTCTGTTTCGTCAAATTTAATAATTTTTGGTTTTTCAAACTCAATCATGTATAGTCTCCTCTAAAAGAAAAGTAAAGTGATTTTGCAACTCACTAACGATTATACACGACGACGTTTTGGAGGACGTGCACCATTGTGAGGTACAGGAGTCACATCACTAATAGAAGTTACGTTAAGACCAGCAGCCGCGAGTGCACGGATTGCAGATTCACGACCAGAACCAGGACCTTTAACTGTAACAGATACTGTTTTCAACCCTTGCTCTTGAGCAGCTTTAGCAGCAGCTTCAGATGCCATTTGTGCAGCGAATGGTGTAGATTTTTTAGAACCTTTGAAACCAAGTGAGCCTGCAGATGACCAAGCAAGAGCGTTACCATGAACGTCAGTAATCATAATGATAGTGTTGTTAAAAGTTGATTGAATGTGGGCGATACCAGTTTCAATATTCTTTTTCACACGACGTTTACGAGTAATTTTTGCCATTTTAACTCCTTTCTAGATTATTTTTTCTTACCAGCGATAGCTTTAGCAGGACCCTTACGAGTACGTGCATTGTTTTTTGTGTTTTGTCCACGTGTAGGAAGTCCACGACGGTGACGCATACCACGGTAGCTACCAATTTCCATTAAGCGTTTGATGTTGAGGTTTACTTCACGACGAAGATCTCCTTCGAGTTTCAAGCCGTCAAGTTCACGACGAATTGCGTCTTCTTGATCAGATGTAAGGTCTTTAGTACGTACATCTTCTGAAACACCTGCAGCAGCAAGCACTTTTTTAGCAGTTTGAAGTCCAACACCGTAAACGTATGTCAATGAAATAACGATACGTTTTTCGTTTGGAATATCAACTCCAGCAAAACGAGCCATAATTTAATAGTTCCTTTCTATCCCTGACGTTGTTTATGTTTTGGATTTACAGGGCAAATTACCATAACACGACCGTTACGACGAATTACTTTACAGTATTCGCAGATTGGTTTAACTGATGGTCTTACTTTCATTGTGTCTTCCTTTCTATAGGTTACTGTGCTTTCGCACTCAATGAATGTCCAGGTTATTTAAAACGGTAGGTAATGCGTCCACGTGTCAAATCATATGGTGACATTTCCACTTGCACGCGGTCGCCAGGCAGGATACGGATATAATTCTTACGAATTTTTCCAGAAATCGTCGCCAAAACTTTGTGACCATTTTCAAGTTCAACAGTGAACATCGCATTCGGCATAGTATCAACTACTTTACCTTCAATTTCGATAACATCATCTTTTGCCAAGCAAAAGTACCTCCTTAAAAATCCCCGAAAGATACAAGTGTATCTAAAAAGTCGGACTGATATATTATAGCACACTGGCTGACAAATGACAAGCCCCCTATTTGTTTTTTTACTTTATTTTTCTTTCTTCTTTAATATTAACTGGTTGACATTTAATAGGAGCCGTGTTATTATTAACCAGTAAATGAAAGTCTAGTGGTATTAAGTCAAATGATAAGTTGCTAGATTCTGAGTAAAAATCTTGAAAAAAGACAGCACGAAAGAATCTAGTAAAATTTGGCAAATTTTACTAGGCTAGACAAGGAATTGTGCAGATAAAACTAATTATCTTCCATAAACCTCCTTGGTGGCGTATAGAGTTGGTGGTTGCGTAGTAGCACATCCACCAGACGCACAAGTTTTCTTGCGGTTAAAACGACGGCTCTTTTGTGTTTATGTTTGGGGACTTCATCTTTCTTTTTCTTGTAAAACTCTGCGTATTCCACGTTATGTCTTCGTACAGAGTTGGCGGCTTCAACTAAGTAATAGCGAAGATAACGATTGCCTCGTTTTGCAAGAGAAGTATTTTGAGATGAGGTATTGCCAGATTGTGTTTCTTTCCAATTCAAGCCAGCATATTTAGCGACTTGAGGATGGTCTTTAAAGCGTTCAATCTGTCCTATTTCAGCGATAATTCCTGCAGCGAATACCTTTCCAATACCAGGTACACTGGTCAAACATTGGTATTCAGGGATAATTTCTACCATGTCTTCAATGGCTCGATCAATTTCTTTAATCATCTTCTCTAAACTCCGTATTTCGCGAGCAAGGAGACTGAGTACAATATTGACAGAATCTTGTTGGACGAGTGATAAGCGGTAACTTCCTTTTATGGCAGCTTTTATTGCTTTTGCAAGTTTCTCAGGAGCTTTGAAGCGACCTCGCCCGAGTTTCTGGATGAGTTCCGTGAAATCTTCAAGAGGAGTATTTGCGAGTTCATCTAGCGTGTAATCTTCGGTCATGAGTGTCATAATTGTGGCAGACCAAACAGAGGTACTCAATTCTTCATTCTTTAATTCCGCAGAGAGCGTATTGCACTTGTAGTAGATGTTTTCAATGAAGTGTTGTTTTGTACGTACTAATTGTTCCACGAGCTGAAGTCGAGTTCTTGTGAGATGTTGTAGTGCCAGATACTTTTCTTCTTTAAGATAAGATCTTGTAAAGCGTTCAATGCGGAAGTAATCCGCGATGTAGAAAGCATCAAGGGTATCATTCTTGTTTTCTTCGAATGCCTCACGATATTTCTTTATTTTGGCTGGTTGTTCCACCATGACCTCGACTCCGAGCTGCTTTAACTCCGAGTCTTCGTGGAAGAACATTGCAGGATGAAAACTGTAGAGGGATGTGGCTTCCATGCCAATGACGACTCTATTAAATTCATACTTTTCGTTAAGTGAGAGTACTTGTTCTTTGATTTCAGAAGCACCAATCATATCATTGGTAAGTGAAGCAGCGTACAAGACTCCAAGTTCCGTGTCATTTGACATGATGCACACATCGAGTTTGGTAGAGCTGACGTCTAAACCGACAAAACATTTCATTTGGAAGGACCTCCTTTCATTTGATTAGGAAACTATACTTGACTACTGAGAGATTCCCCAGAACTCTGTATCCCTTCATCCTCGCTTATTAGAATACCCATCACAGCGATTACTTACCGCCTGCTCGCTACTAAGAGCAGAGTAATCACGGTGGAAACAGCTAGTGAGTTGGAAGATTTGATACAGCTCGGGTCGCAGACTTATGAAGAAGACGAAGCAACAAGGAGAGTTAGCATATTCCTTTTGAGTCCATTCCTAAGAATAATTATTCTGGGAAACGTCACAATAGTCAAGTAAAACGATAACAATTGTTAGAAAATTGGGGTGAAAAATACCCATAAAATATATTATACGAGGAGAGGGATTATGCATACAAATTTAGAAAATCAAATTGATCAATTCTTATCTCAAGTCATGCAATTCGCTGAAAATAAGCACGAAATTCTTCTTGGAAAGTGTCAAAGTGACATCAAATTAACTTCTACTCAAGAGCACCTTCTGATGCTCCTGAATGGGGAACCAACAACAAATGCTCGGATGGCAGAAACCCTCTCGGTTTCTCCTGCCGCCATTACTAAAGCTTTAAAAAAATTACAAGATTTAGAACTTATATCGCCCACAAAAAGTAAAACCGATGAACGTGTTGTTTTATGGAATTTAACAGAAAAAGCACTGCCCATTGCACGCGAACATGCTGCACATCATGAGGCAACACTGGACAGTTATCAGCAACTTACGCAGAAATATACAGAAGATGAACAAAAAGTAATTCAAGATTTTCTTCATCAACTCGCTGAAAAATTTAAGTAGTTTAGAAAGTAAATAAAAAATATGCCTTATATTGATGTTCAAAATGTAAGCTTTTATTATGACAACAATCCTGTTTTAGAAGATGTGAGTTACTCTGTTAACCCAGGGGAATTCGTCACTTTGACTGGAGAAAATGGCGCTGCAAAATCAACGCTAATCAAAATAACGCTAGGAATTTTGAAACCTAAGTCTGGTAAAGTTATCATTGCACGCCATGACACACAAAATCGCCGTTTGCGTATTGCTTATGTCCCACAGCAAATTTCAAGCTTCAATGCGGGCTTCCCCTCAACTGTTCATGAATTTGTTCGTTCGGGGCGCTACCCACGTAAAGGTTGGTTCCGCAAACTTACTGCACATGATGAAGAACACGTAGAAGCTGCGCTTAATGCTGTAGGTATGTGGGACTTTCGCCATAAAAAAATCGGCGAACTTTCCGGTGGACAAAAGCAACGCATCATCATTGCCCGTACTTTTGCATCTGACCCTGATGTCTTCGTTCTGGATGAGCCGACTGTCGGGATGGACGATGTTACCACAGAAGCCTTTTATGAGCTCATGGCCCATGCTGCACATGAGCACGGAAAAAGTGTGCTCATGGTTACACACGACCCTGACTCTGTTAAAAAATACATGGACCGAAATATCCATCTGGCACGAGACAAAAATGGAAAATTTGAATGCTTTGAGGTCCACAGCGTCCCTAATTCAAAAATGAAAAAGGAGGTGAAAGCTAATGCTTGAAATCCTCTCTTATGACTTTATGCGTAACGCTTTACTGGCGACAACAGCCATCTCACTCTTTGCACCACTTCTTGGGGTCTTCCTTGTTTTGCGTCGCCAGTCTTTACTCTCTGACACCCTCTCCCATGTTTCTCTCGCAGGTGTTGCCTTCGGGGTTCTCTTTAGTCTAAATCCAACATGGACAACTTTAATTGTCGTTATTATTGCCGCTATCTTTATGGAATTTCTCCGTACCGTCTATAAAAATTATCTGGAGCTCGCAACTGCGATTTTAATGTCTGCTGGACTTGCTTTAGCCATGTTTATTATTAATGTGGCAGGAAGTAAAACCAGCATCAGCATTGACCAATATCTGTTTGGTTCAATTGTCACTATCGCTACTCCGCAAGTTGTCATGCTTTACATCATCGCTTTGATTGTTCTGGCTGGCTTTATTTTCTTCCTCCGTCCACTTTATGTGATGACTTTTGATGAAGATACCGCCTTGGTAGATGGTCTTCCTGTCCGAGCCATGTCAATGATTTTCAATATCGTGACTGGTTTGGCTATTGCCTTGATGATCCCAGCCTGTGGCGCTCTACTGGTTTCCGCAATCATGGTTTTACCCGCTAGTGTTTCTATGCTTATCGGAAAATCCTTTAAGACCGTACTCCTCTGGTCAGTAATCATTGGCTTCATTGGTATGAATAGTGGCTTGATCATTTCTTATTATTTCAATGCACCTGCAAGTTCTGCCATTACCTTAATCTTCGTTGCACTTTTCTTAATTGTTTCTTTATTGAAACGTCTTTTCCGAAGATAGACAAACAAAAAACACTGAGACAATGTTCAGTGTTTTTTTGTTTTATTTTAGCCAAGAACAGCTTGAATATCTTCAGTTACTTTCTCCATAGCTTGTCCGCCATCGATTGATTTAACTAAACCAAGTTCTGTATAGTGTTTCAAGATTGGTGCTGATTCTTTGATGTTCACTTCTAGGCGATTTTTAACTGTTTCTGGAACATCATCGGCACGTTGATAAAGGTCGTGTCCACCACATACATCACATGTGCCCTCAACTTTTGTAGGTTTGAAGAGCTTGTGATATGTTGCGCCACATGTACGACAGATATAACGTCCGCTTAAGCGTTCAACCAAGATGTCTGGATTTACTTCGATGTTGATGACTGCATCAAGTTTAATACCAAGTTCTACTAACATTTTATCCAAAGCTTCTGCTTGGTCAAATGTACGTGGATAACCGTCAAGCAAGAAGCCTGAGGCTTTGATGTCATCTTGTGCCAAACGTTCTTTGACGATACCGTTTGTTACTTCATCTGGAACCAAAGCTCCTTTGTCGATATAAGATTTAGCAAGTTTGCCCATCTCTGTTTCGTTTTTCATCGCTGCACGGAACATATCTCCTGTAGAGATGTGATTCACACCGTAATTTTTAACGATAAATTCTGCCTGTGTACCTTTACCTGCGCCTGGCAAGCCCATGATTAACAAGTTCATTGTTTTCTCCCGTTTTCTTTCTTACAAGTTTTACTATAGATGCTGCAACTCTTACTTATGAGTTTACAGACAACATAATACAAATTATACCTTAATATTTTACCGCATTTCTTAAGATAAATAAAGAAAAACCTTGCCGAAGCAAGATTTTTTTAGCTTTCAATTGGATTATCCATAAATCCTTTGTAGTTTTTCTTGTAGAGATAACCTTCAAGTTGTTTAACAGCTTGAATGGCAACCTGAATCAAGATCAAGAGCGACGTCCCTCCCAAGGCAACGATTTTTGGCAATCCCCAAATATTTTGGGCAACGATTGGAAGAATCGAAATAAAGCCAAGGAAAAGTGCGCCGACTGTTGCCAAACGCATCAGTAAGCCTGAAACATATTTTTCAGTACCTTTACCTGGACGAACAGATGGGATGTATGAACCTTGTTTTTGCAGATTTTCTGCCATCTTTTCTGGATTAACTTGTACAAATGAGTAGAAGAAGGTAAAGAGAACAATCAATAAGCCATAAAGTAACATCCCTGTCCATGTGTTATAAGAAAGGGCTGATTGTAAGCTATTCAGCCAGCCAACGTTGTTACCTTGAGCACGTTGTAAGAACTGTAAAATTGTTGCTGGAGCAGTTGTGATAGAACCTGCAAAGATTACGGGAATAACACCTGCTGGGTTAACACGAAGTGGCAAGTATGAACTTGTAGGCGCACCTTGTGTCAACTTAGTGTATTGAATCGGAACTTTACGTTCTGCTTGTTGTACAAATGTTGTGAAGTAAATAATCAATGCTGAAGCAACCACCAGAATAGCGACCATTACCCATGACATTGGAATTTGACTCGGACGAACATTTACAAACCACTCTGTATAAACTTCGTGAATGGCGCTTGGGATACCTGAAACGATACCCGCAAAGATAATAACAGAAATACCAGAACCAAATCCTTTTTCATTGATTTGTTCACCCATCCATGTCACAACCATTGATCCTGTGGTCAAAATGACACCAATCATTAGATAAGTTTGCCAGTTAGGATTTTGTACGATATTTGCCGTGCTCATAGCTTGGAAACCTGCAGTAATACCGATAGATTGAGCCATAGCCAAAACCAAAGTAATATAACGTGTGGCTTGATTAAGCTTACGACGTCCGATTTCCCCTTGTTTTGACCATTCTACAAACTTCGGCAAAATATCCATTTGTAAAAGTTGAACAATAATTGATGCTGTGATATAAGGTGACACCCCCATAGCAAACAATGAATAGTTTTGCATGGCATTACCAGACACCAAGTTCATCATGTTCAAGAATGGTAAATCACTCAGGGCATTCAAGTTTTCAACATTGATCCCTGGTACTGTGATATGCGCACCTAATCGAAAGACAAACAGAATAAAGATGGTGAAGATAATCCGTGCTCTTACATCTTTTATCTTGAAAGCTTCCTTTAGAGTTTTGAAAAACATAATTTCCCTCTAAACTTTCTTAAATATTAACCCTATAAAATAAGCGGTTGAAAATCAACCGCCAATTGAATTATTTTGCTTCAAGAAGTTCTACAGAACCACCAGCAGCTTCAATAGCAGCTTTCGCAGCAGAAGATGCTTTAGCAACGTTAACCTTAAGGTTTTTAACTGTCAATTCGCCGTTAGCAAGAACTTTGATACCAGATTTAACATCTTTGATGATTTTAGCAGCTACAAGAGTTTCAGCTGTAACTTCAGCACCATCACCAAGACGGTTCAAAGTGTCAAGGTTTACGATTGCGTATTCTTTACGGTTTACGTTAGTAAATCCGCGTTTTGGAAGACGACGGAACAATTCTGTTTGTCCACCTTCAAAACCAGGACGTACGCCACCACCTGAACGTGATTTTTGACCTTTTTGTCCACGACCAGATGTTTTACCGTTACCAGATGAAGTACCACGACCTACACGGTTGCGAACTTTACGGCTGCCTTCAGCAGCTTTCATTTCATGAAGTTTCATGTTTTCTCCTTATTTTGTACAATGCTGCCGCCTCGCTCCACTCTAAGGAAGGATGGAGTTCAACTCGCCTGTACTTTTCTAATTTTCGGCTTTTAAACCTTTTCCATTTTACTAAATTTACTCTGAAAAAGCAAATCATCCATGGCTCTTTCTTTTTGGAAACAAAAAAGAGTATGTCTTTCATACCCTTTTTTAATTTATTTTGCTGGAACTTCAATTTTTCCTGAAACAATATCAGCTTTTGCTGCTTCAACTGCTTTCCAAGCCTCATCTGAAGCGTTATCTCGAGCAAGCGTTACACCACCGTTAGAAAGATCATACTTGAGGTTTTCACCACCAGGGAATTTTCCTTTTTCTGTTCTATTGGCAATATCTTTCACTGCGTTTCCAACTTCTTTGACTGTTGAAACAAGGACAAAGTTTGATTTTTTACCATCTTTTGATGTATAGCCACCCAAGTATTCTTGGTCTTGGTCAACACCAACAACCCAGACTTTGTCTTCTTCTTTTCTTGTTTCATTCAAATTCTTAGCCTCTGTGAACAAGCCTGTTCCAACACTGCCCGCTGCTTGATAAATCACATCCGCGCCGCTAGCGTACATTGCAGAAGCCATTGTTTTACCTTTACCGGCATCTGTGAAGGATTGCGCATATTGTACATCCACTTTGATATCTGGCGATACTGATTTGGCACCCGCTGTAAACCCTGTTTCAAAAGCGGCAAGCACATCTGACTTGATCCCACCAATGAAACCAACATGGTTCGTTTTACTTGTTTTGGCTGCGGCAACACCTGCAAGGTAAGCTGACTGTTGATCCGCAAAAGTTGCAGAGACAACGTTGTCTTTACCTTCGATGACAGAATCGATAACAGCAAATTTGGTATCAGGATTATTTTGTGCGGCTTGAGAAGTTGCTTCGTGCAAGACAAAGCCGATACTGAACACAAGATCATAACCACCTGAAACGGCCGAATTAAAGTTTGAAGTGAATTCAGCTGGAGAGTTAGACTGGAAGTAGTTAATTCCTTTCCCCTTTGAAAGCCCGTTGTCTTTACCCCAAGCTTGAAGACCTTCCCAAGCGGATTGGTTAAATGAGCGATCATCGACCCCATCATTACCTAACACTAAGGCTGCATTAAGGTCTGTTTTCCCTTGCGATCTTTCTGTATTGCGTCCTCCGCAACCTGCAAGTACAATTACTGATGCAAGTGCTACTGTCGCAAGTGCAAAAATTCGTTTGTTCATTCTTCTCTTCCTTTCACATTTAAAAACAATTATACCTTAAAATTTAATGTACATTTTTACTTATTTAATTGGACATCTTGAAAATTTTTACAATTTCCTCAGAAAAAAAGTCCAGATAATCTGAACTTTTTTAATTATTATTTAACTTCTTCAATTGTTACCAAGTGTGAAATTGAGTTAGCCATGCCGCGAAGTGCTGCATTGTCTTCTTTCACAACTGATGAACCAAGTTTACCAAGGCCAAGTGCAACAACAGTTTTACGTTGTGCAGGGATACGGCCGATTGGTGATTTTACCAATGTAATTTTGATTTGAGCCATGATATCCTCCTTATGCCAAATCGCTTACTGATTTGCCGCGGAGTTCCGCAACTTCTTCAGCGCGTTTCAATTGTTGCAAACCTTCAACTGTTGCACGAACAACGTTGATTGCTGTGTTTGAACCTAATGATTTAGATGTTACGTCAGCAACACCTGCGAGTTCGAGGACGGCACGAACGGCACCACCTGCGGCAACTCCAGAACCTTCTACAGCTGGTTTGATAAGGATTTTACCACCGCCGAATACACCAAGTACTTCGTGAGGTACAGTAGTTCCTACCATAGGAACTGTCACGATGTTTTTCTTAGCTGCTTCGATAGCTTTACGGATTGCTTCTGGAACTTCTTGAGCTTTACCAGTACCGAAACCTACGCGACCGTTACGGTCACCAACTACAACAAGTGCAGCAAAGCGGAGACGACGTCCACCTTTAACAACTTTAGTAACGCGGTTAATTCCAACAACGCGTTCTTCGAATTCTTTAACTTCTTCGTTTCTAGCCATTTTAATGATTACCCCTTTCCTTAGAATTTCAATCCAGCTTCACGTGCAGCTTCTGCAAGTGCTTGGATACGTCCGTGATAGAGATAACCACCGCGGTCAAATACAACTGCTTCGATGCCTTTAGCTTTAGCAGCTTCAGCAACAAGTTTACCAACTTCAGCAGCTTGTTCTGTTTTAGTACCAGTCAATTTGAGTGATGATGCAGATGCAAGTGTTACAGCTGCTTCGTCATCAATAACTTGTGCATAAATGTTTGTGTTTGAACGGAATACGTTCAAACGTGGAGTCTCAGCAGTACCTGAGATTTTTCCGCGAACGCGAATGTGGCGTTTTTGACGGAGTTTGTTTTTATCTGGTTTAGAAATCACAATTCTACCTCTTTAAATATTTTATATTTCGATAGTTTCTGCCATCGATTTTCTTGCAAAAAATGCAAGCGGGAAGTTTCTGTCTGTACAGAATTTTGGCAAACTTACATTCACCAAATGACGGATCATAATCTCAAAGAGATTATTTACCAGTTTTACCTTCTTTACGACGTACGAATTCGCCAACGTAACGAATACCTTTACCTTTATAAGGTTCTGGTGAACGACGGCTACGGATGTAAGCAGCTGTTTGACCAACTACTTCTTTATCTGAACCTGAAACGTTGATGTGTGTAGCATCTGGAACTTCAAAAGTGATTCCTGCTGGAGCTTCGATTTCGTCTGGGTGAGATTTACCAACAGCCAATACAAGTTTTGAACCTTGAAGTTGTGCACGGTAACCAACCCCGATCATTTCGAGTTCTTTACGGAAACCTTCGCTAACACCAACAACCATGTTGTTGAAGTTTGCACGAGTTGTTCCGTGGATAGTTTTCATTTCTTTAGAATCATTTGGACGTTTGAATGTTACTTCAGAACCATTGATTTCCATTGTGATTGCTTCTGCAAATGTACGAGTCAATTCGCCTTTAGGGCCTTTAACTGTTACTGTTGCGCCATTTTGTTCAACTGTTACACCAGCTGGCAAAACAACGACTTTATTACCAATACGTGACATGTTTTTTTACCTTTTCTGTTAAATTATCAAGAGTATTTCTACTGCCTGTTTTCACAATTATAATACTTTTAGCTTACGGGTAAAGGATTACCAGATGTAAGCAAGAACTTCACCACCGATGTTCTTAGAACGTGCAGCTTTGTCAGTTACAACGCCTTCAGATGTTGAGATGATTGCTGTACCAAGTCCGTTAAGTACGCGTGGTACTTCGTCAGATTTAACGTAAACACGGAGACCTGGTTTAGAGATACGTTTCAAGTTAGTGATAACTTTTTCGTTGTTTTTTCCGTATTTCAAGAATACACGGATAACACCTTGTTTGTTATCTTCAACGTACTCAACGTCTTTCACATAACCTTCAGCTTTGAGGATTTCTGCGATTTCACGTTTGATTTTTGAAGCAGGTGCTTCAACAACTTCGAAACGACGCATGTTTCCGTTACGGATACGTGTGAGGAAGTCTGCAATTGGGTCTGTCATTACCATAATGTAATTTCTCCTTATTTGTAGTTTGGGTTTGTTCAATCCCACTTTCAAATTAATGAGGTCTTTTTAAAAAGACCGAACTTATATAGTTTATCAAATTATTTCTATCGTGTCAATAGGCTCGGGTGTTTCTTCCTCCATTTAATTTAAAAAAAAGAAAAAACACAGTCCGTGAAAGAGGCGCTGTGTTTTCTTAATAATAAAGATATTTCGACTAAAGAATTATTCTTCTCTCTCTTCAGCTTTTTCTTGAAGAACCGATGTTTTAGAAAAAGAAAATAGTTGAAAAACAAGGAAAGTTAATAAGACACAAATGATAAGAATCTCCATCTTCTATTCCCCATTTTCTTCTAACCCCTGCATGGCATTTAAAGCCTCTTGCCAGGTCGGCACTGAAAAACCAATGGCTTCTGTTTTCTTTAAACTCAATGTGGAGTTGTAAGGGCGTTTTACCTTTGATGAAAGCTCTGCTGTAGCAAGAGGCAAAAGCTTGACTTTTTCTTTACGCAAAATATATTTTGCAAATTCAAACCAAGAAAGATTTTCTGTTTCCGCTTTTGCGTTGGACAGATGATAAATACCATATTCTGGTTTATGTTGCACCAAGTAAATCATGAAATCAGCCAATGTTTTGGTCCAAGTGGGGCAACCAAATTGATCATTGACCACCATGATTACCTGATCTTCTTTATTCTTGGCTTTCTTTTTCATCGTGGAGACAAAATTATTACCGTAGCATCCAAAAAGCCAGCTTGTACGAATGATGTAATGTTTAGTGGTGTTTTCCCGCACAGCATTTTCGCCTAATAGTTTGGTATAACCATAGTGGGTTTGCGGTTGTGGAACAGCGTCTACTTCCCACTCTTTTCCAAGCGCCAAGTCGCCGCTGAAGACATAGTCAGTGGAGACATAGAGTAATAATGCCCCCACCTTCTCAGCAGCTTGTGCGATATTTTCTGTCCCGACAGCATTGACCTGATGAGCTAAATGTCGCTCTTCTTGTTCTGCTTTTTCGACTGCAGTATAGCCTGCGCAAAGATAAATAATTTGTGGCTTATAGCGGGAAAAATACGCATCTACTGCAGCTTTATCGGTGATATCTAACTCTTGTGATCCTGTAGAGAGATAAGGAATTTTTTCTGCCTCAAGTCGTAAGCAAAGTTCCCGTCCCAACAAACCATTTTTTCCTATGATCAGATTCATTCTTGACTTTCTAGTGATTGAATCACTTCACGCAACTGTTTCACGGAGTTTTTAAAAGCTTTCCGTTCATATGCATCAATATTTAATTCGATAATTTCTCTTACACCGGTTTGGTTTACGACTGATGGCACACCAGTAAAGATGCCTTCTTCACCATATTGACCTTCTAAGTATGCCGAAACAGGAAGAACTGCTTGTTCATTATTAAGAATAGCTTTTACTATTCTTGCTGTGCTCATTCCGATACCATAATAAGTCGCCTTTTTGCGGTCAATAATTTCATAAGCAGCATTTTTAACCTTGTCGGATAAAATTTGTAAATCAGCAACTTCTAAGCGGTTATTTTGCACGATAAATTCAAGAATTGGTTTGCCACCAACCGTCGTATGCGACCACACTGCAACTTCTGAATCCCCATGTTCACCAATAATATAACCGTGGATACTTCGAGGATCTATCTCAAGTTTTGTCGCGAGTTCTTTACGAAAACGTGTCGTATCTAGGGTTGTCCCTGTTCCGACAACTCTAGAAGCTGGTAAACCTGAAGCTTTCCAAGCACAGTAAGTCAGAACATCTACAGGGTTAGAAGCAATAACAAAGACGCCGTCAAAGCCAGACTTCATGACCTCGTCCACAATAGATTTCATTATTTTAGCATTTGTATCTACAAGCTCTAAACGTGTTTGTCCTGGTTTTTGATTAATCCCTGCCGTAATAACAACCACATTTGCATCTTTACATTCTTCATAGCCGCCTGATTTGACATTTACATTTTCTTGACCCCAAGCGATGCCGTCAAGGAGGTCTAGAGCTTCACCCTCAGCTTTTTCTTGATTCACATCAATCAGCACAAGGTCATTAACAATCCCTTGATTAATCATAGAGTAAGCAATGCTTGTTCCGACAAATCCTGTTCCGACAACGACTACTTTTCTATTTGTTACTTGCATATTTACACTTCCTTCTCTATTATTTCTCTATCTCTATATTAATCCATCATTCGACATTTGTAAAATGAATTAATTTAATGATAGATATTAAATTATTTAATTAATTTTGGCGTTTGTACTGATGTAGAAAAATACTGCTCATCCGATAATACCGTGGCGCAAACTGCCGAATGTTTTCGGAATGATAGCCCACTAAAAATTTATTATGATCAACAATCAAGGGTGTCTGTAAGAGTTCCGCATTTTCACTGAGATAAACGACTGCCTCATTAAAATGCATCTGTTGGAGACGAAGAATTTTTCGGTACAAATCTTCTGTGCAACGTTTCGTAGA
Source organism: Lactococcus garvieae subsp. garvieae (assembly GCF_029024465.1). Lineage (NCBI taxonomy): Bacteria > Bacillati > Bacillota > Bacilli > Lactobacillales > Streptococcaceae > Lactococcus > Lactococcus garvieae. Next base: position 159,171 of record NZ_CP118950.1, on the reverse strand, counting down.
CTTCACTATGTCATCAATACCATTTTCGGTTAATCGAAGCATGTATGACAAGTCTTCACTGCTCACACAATCTATCGAACATTTTCGATAAGGAATGCGGTGGTCATTCAGCCAATTTATTGCCTTTCTACTGGATAAACAAGAGTTGCGATAGTAGATAGTAATCATTTTTTCTCCTTGGTTATGTCTGTCATATTTCTATAAATAGTGTAGAGTTTTACTTTGGATTTGTAAAATAAATCTATTTAATTAGAAAGATTATTAAATGTAATCAAATCACCAAAATATTAATTAATATATTTAATTACAACTATCAAAAAGATTTATTTTACCTATTCATAACTTTATAGTATACTAAAAGCGTAGTTAATCACTCCATCATGTTGAAGACACCTTGAAAAGTTCTCTGATCCTCAGAGACCCTTACCCAAAAAAATTTATGACAAAAAACAATTACAATTCTCTTTTCAATCTGTTAAAACTTGATTTTAGAGCAGTACTTTTCGTACTGCTTTTTTTTATAAAAAAAAAGGAATAAATTCCTTTTATTACACTTTATAATTCAATACTTCTGCGATATGGATGATATCCGTACTTATTTTTCGTAAATTGTTAAGAATCCGAATGTCTTCAAAATCTGCTCGCAGCAAATCTCTATTAACTTGAGTAAGGTTAAAAATTTCCCGCTCTAACTTTTTAACCTCATCATATAGTAGACGCTTTTCTTCCTCATATTTTTTATCTTTAAAGAATATAAAAACTTGATCTAACATCCTCTCTATTAGTGGGACGATAGACTCCATGACCAGCTGAATGGCCAATTCATTTTTTTCCTTATCTACTTCTTCCTCCGAGTAATCGTAGCCATCCAGTGTCAAGACAATCTCTTTTGTATAAACCTCAATCTGGGCCAGATAATTAATAATTTTATATGCTCTTCCCACAGAAATAGCATATTTATCCTTAAGCTCAACTGTATTCAGATTGACAAGTGCCCGATTAATCTCCTGAACCAAGTAGTTGATCAACGTTTCGTTCGTAAGACCCGTACTTCTTTTTTCTCCGCGTTGAACATTCATTCCTTCGACAAAATCCTCTTGTATAAGCTCAAATGTGCGTTGAATTTCTTTAAGGATATGCTCAACTTCAATTTCTGGTGTGCGGAGTAACCTGCGGTCAATAAATTTTAATTTCAGGTGTGTTGTATCATCTGGTGCATTTCTAACACTCTTTTCTGCCAGCTGAATAATGAACTTCGAGAGGGGCAACAAAATAAAAAGTGTTGCGACATTAAAAATAATATGTGCATAAACGAGTTGCAGCGCAATGTTTTCAGAAGTCTTTTGAATAAGACTGACAAAGCCGAAAGGTAAAATCGTCAAAGCAGTGAAAAGGAGCGCTCCAATAATATTAAACCAAACATGGACCATCGCAGCCTGCTTGGCTGTTTTATTTCCACGAAGTGCTGCGAGAAGGGTGGTTACAACAGTCCCCACATTAAACCCATACAGAATAAATATGGCTTGATGTAAATCAACTACAATACCCGCAGCAACCATCGTCAGCAAAATCCCTACTGATGCAGTTGAACTTTGAATCAAAGCAGTAACAGCAAAGCCCACCAATAAACCCACGAGAGGCATTTGCGTATGCGTAAACAGTTCCGCCATGAGAGGTGCTTCTCTTAAAGGGATCATTAAAGCACTCATCAGATTGAGTCCTAAAAACAAGAGCCCAAACCCTAACAAGATCATCCCCATATGATTGAAAGCCTTACGTTTCATAAACAGTGTGGCAATTGTGCCTACAAAGATAACAAAGGGAACAATATCTTGAATATTAAATGTAAATAAAATCCCTGTTAAGGTGGTACCGGCATTGGCCCCCATAATAATTCCTGCAGCTTGGCTCAAATTCCTCAATGATGAATCAATAAACCCTAAAACCATAACCGTTGTTGCTGTAGAACTTTGAATGACCGCGGTGATAATAAAACCTAAAAAAGCGCCGAGCCATTTATTGCGTGTCAAACGTTTTAAGATTTTTTTTAATTGAGAACCGGCAATCAAGCTTAAACCATCACTCATCAAGCTCATACCGTATAAGAAAAGGCCCAACCCGCCCAATAAGAAAAAGATGTCGTAGATGGTCATCACAAAGTCTCCAATTTGCATCATGCTTTTATTTATTTTTTACTTTATTTAAGTATATCTTATTTTAATTCCATTAAAAAATAATATTGTAATAAAAATATATTTGAAAACAAAAAAAACTTCCTCAAATGAGAAAGTGTTTTTATCTGTTAGAACCACAATCCCCCGTGGAGATTGCATGGGCAATAAGCTAAGCTTCTGAAATGCCCTTTTATATCAATTTCAAATTACCAAGATGCTTTCTTAACGCCTGGAAGTTGACCTTTGTAAGCCAACTCACGAAGACAGATACGGCAAAGTTTAAATTTGCGGTAAACTGAATGTGGGCGTCCGCAGCGTTCGCAACGAGTGTAGGCTTGCGTTGAGAATTTTGCAGGGCGTTGGTTTTTAACAACCATAGATTTCTTAGCCATTAGTTATTCTCCTATCCTATTATTTAGCAAACGGCATGCCAAGTTTAGCAAGCAATTCATGTGATTCTTCGTCAGTGTTCGCAGTTGTTACGATAACAACATCCAAACCACGTACTTTATCAACATCATCGTATGAGATTTCTGGGAAGATCAATTGTTCTTTCACACCAAGTGTGTAGTTTCCGCGTCCATCAAACGATTTGTTTGATACACCGTGGAAGTCACGTACACGTGGAAGAGAAACAGTTACGAGTTTATCCAAAAATTCGTACATGCGTTCGCCACGAAGAGTTACTTTCGCACCGATAGCTTGACCTTCACGAAGACGGAAAGCCGCGATTGATTTTTTAGCTTTAGTAATCAACGGTTTTTGACCAGAGATCAAAGCCAATTCAGCAACGGCTTTGTCAAGGTTTTTAGAGTTGCTTACTGCATCCCCAACACCCATGTTAAGCACGATTTTTTCAACTTTTGGCACTGCCATGATTGAAGTGTAACCGAATTTTTCAGTCAATGCTGGTACTACTTCGTTAGAGTATTTTTCTTTTAAACGATTAGTCATATTCTTTCTCCTTCCCGTCTTAGTCTAGGACTTCGCCTGATTTTTTGTTGAAACGAACTTTTTTGCCGTCAACTTCTTTATAACCAACACGACCAGCTACACCGTTTTTGTCGAGCACTTGTACGTTAGAAACGTGGATAGGTGCTTCGATTTCAAGGATAGCGCCGTTTGGATTAACAGCGTCTGGTTTTTGGTGTTTCTTCATGATAGCAACACCTTCAACGATGACTTTGTTCATTTTTGGTAAAGCTTTGATTACTTTACCTGTTGTACCGCGGTCTTTACCTGCGATAACTTTTACAGTATCTCCAGTTTTTACAAACATTTGATATTCCTTTCTTACGCCCTCTGGGCACCCTACATGTAGGGGACTATTTCTATCTATGATAGAAGTGGATTTATAAATGTGGAATAAAATTCCTTTTGTTGATTTTGACATCAATAGCGGGATGTTCTCCCGCTATTTCGACATCCTCTAAATATTAGAGAACCTCAGGTGCCAAAGAAACAATCTTCATGTAACCAGCTTCGCGAAGTTCACGAGCTACTGGGCCAAAGATACGTGTTCCTTTAGGTGTTTTATCGTCACGGATAATAACTGCTGCGTTTTCGTCAAATTTGATGTAAGATCCATCAGGACGTTTAGCACCAGATTTAGTACGAACGATAACAGCTTTAACAACTTCACCTTTTTTAACAGCTCCACCAGGGGCAGCTGATTTTACTGTAGCTACGATAACATCACCAATACCAGCGAATTTACGGCTTGAACCACCGAGTACACGGATAGTCAAGATTTCTTTGGCACCAGAGTTATCTGCAACTTTCAAACGGCTTTCTGTTTGAATCATGCTTTTTTCCTCCTAGTTAGCTTAGATAATTACAGCTTCTTCAACGATTTCGATCAAGCGGAAACGTTTGTCTTTTGAAAGAGGACGAGTTTCCATGATACGTACGATATCACCAGTTTTGGCAGTATTGTTTTCGTCATGAGCTTTGTATTTTTTAGAGTAGTTAATGCGTTTACCATAGACTGGGTGGTTACGTTTAGTTTCTACGACAACTGTGATAGTTTTATCCATTTTGTCTGAAACCACGCGGCCTTGATAAACTTTACGTTGATTACGTTCCATTTATGTATTTCTCCCGATCTATTTAGTCAATTCGCGTTGCACAGTTTTAACACGTGCAATTGTTTTCTTCACTTCGTCAAGTTTCGCTGTGTTTTCGAGACGACCAGCTGCAGCTTGGAAACGAAGTTCAAACAATTCTTTTTTCAATTCAGCTTCGCGTGTAGCCAATTCGTCGATTGACAAAGCGCGGAGATCCTTGAGAAGTGATTTTGTTTCGTTCAATTTCATTCTGCGTCACCTCGTTTTACAAATTTAGTCTTGACTGGAAGTTTGTGAGATGCAAGACGCAAAGCTTCACGTGCTACTTCTTCACTTACACCAGCAATTTCAAACATGATTTTACCACGTTTAACTGGTGATACCCAACCTTCAGGAGCACCTTTCCCTGAACCCATACGCACACCAATAGCTTTGGCTGTGTAAGATTTATGAGGGAAGATTTTAATCCAAACTTGACCGTTACGTTTCATGTAACGAGTCATAGCAATACGGGCTGCTTCGATTTGACGGTTAGTGATCCAGTGAGAAGTAGTCGCTTGAAGACCAAATTCACCGAATGCGATTTCTTTACCGCCTTTAGCTTCGCCACGCATTTTACCGCGGAATTCACGACGGTGTTTTACACGTTTTGGTACTAACATGGATTAATTTTCTCCTTTCACAGATTTTTTAGTTGGGAGAACTTCACCACGGTAGATCCAAACTTTAACGCCGAGTTTACCGTAAGTAGTGTCTGCTTCTTCCCAAGCATAGTCGATATCCGCACGCAATGTGTGGAGTGGAACTGTACCTTCAGAGTATCCTTCTGCACGGGCGATGTCCGCACCGTTCAAACGACCAGATACTTGAGTTTTGATACCTTTAGCTCCTGCACGCATAGCACGTTGGATAGCTTGTTTTTGAGCACGACGGAAAGCGATACGTGCTTCAAGTTGTTTAGCAATTCCTTCACCAACTAAGTGAGCATCCAAGTCAGGACGTTTGATCTCAACGATGTTGATGTGAACTTGTTTACCAGTGAGTTTGTTGAGATCTGCACGAAGTGCATCAACGTTAGCACCAGATTTACCGATAACCATACCTGGTTTTGCAGTGTGCAAAGTAACGATAACTTTGTTTACAGCACGTTCTGTTTCAATAAGTGAAACTGAAGCATCAGCAAGTTTTGTTTGAACGAGTTGGCGAATTGCCAAATCTTCGTGAAGGTAATCCGCATATTCTTTCTCAGCATACCATTTGGCATCCCAGTCGCGAATAACGCCAACACGCATACCAATTGGATGAATTTTTTGACCCACGATTTTACCTCCTTATTCTTTCTCAGCCACTACTACTGTAATGTGGCTAGTACGTTTGTTGATTGGTGAAGCTGAACCTTTCGCACGTGGACGGAAACGTTTCATTGTTGGTCCTTCGTTGACGAAAGTTTCGCTAACTACCAAGTTAGCTTTTTCAAGACCAAAGTTGTTTTCTGCATTAGCGATAGCTGAGTTCATTACTTTAAGAACTTCTGCAGCACCTTTAGTCGGTGTGAATTTCAAGATTGCGATTGCATCCGCAACACGTTTACCACGAATCAAGTCTGTAACAAGACGAGTTTTACGAGGTGAAACGCGAACTGTTTTTGCAGTTGCTTTAGCTGAAGTGATTTCTGCCATTTTGTTCTCCTCCTATTAACGTCTAGTTTTCTTGTCGTCAGCAGCGTGACCACGGTAAGTACGAGTTGGTGCAAATTCACCTAATTTGTGTCCAACCATATCTTCTTGAACATAAACGGGAACGTGTTTGCGACCATCGTAAACAGCAATTGTAAGTCCTACAAAGTTAGGGTAGATTGTAGAACGGCGTGACCAAGTTTTGATCACTGATTTCTTTTCGGCGTTTTCTTGAGCTTCGACTTTTTTCATCAAATGCTCGTCAGCGAAAGGCCCCTTCTTAAGACTACGACTCATGTTTTTGAGTTCTCCTTTAAATTTGATACCACGCTGGCTACTAGGGCCAGGTTGGCGGATGATTTATATAGACATCTTCTCGACATCTTACTAAAGTTGACAAGCTTTATCAATTTTAGCAAGACGCCGAGAAGGCATCTCAATAAAATATCTTACACATAGCGTTAAGTTTTATTTTTTAATAAAAGTAAAACTTAGCTTATGCTGCAAAATTATTTATCGTTGATACGTTTAACAATAAGTTTGTTAGAACGTGCGTTTTTGTTACGTGTTTTGAGACCAAGAGCTGGTTTGCCCCATGGAGTCATTGGTGATTTACGACCAACAGGTTGTTTACCTTCACCACCACCGTGTGGGTGATCATTCGGGTTCATTACAGAACCACGAACAGTTGGACGGATACCACGCCAACGTGTACGACCCGCTTTACCGTAGTTGATCAAGTTGTGTTGTTCGTTACCAACTGTACCAACTGTAGCACGACAAGTTGAAAGAATCATACGCATTTCGCCTGATTGAAGACGAACAAGTGTATATTTACCTTCTGTACCAAGTACTTGTGCAGATGTACCAGCTGAACGTACGAGTTGTCCACCTTTACCAGGTTTCATCTCGATGTTGTGGATCAAAGTACCAACTGGAATGTTAGCAAGTGGCAATGCGTTACCAACTTTGATATCTGATTCAGGACCAGAAACAACTGTCATACCAACTTCAAGACCTTTAGGTGCAAGGATGTATGATTTGATACCATTTTCGTATACGATAAGGGCGATATTAGCTGAACGGTTTGGATCGTATTCGATTGTAGCAACTTTAGCTTTTACGTTATCAGTTGTACGTTTGAAGTCGATCAAACGGTATTTACGTTTGTGTCCGCCACCGTGGTGACGTACTGTAATGCGGCCAAGGTTGTTACGACCAGCAGTTTTGCTAAGACTTACAAGCAAGCTCTTTTCAGGAGTACTTGTAGTGATTTCTGCAAAATCGCTACCAGTCATGTTACGACGACCGTTTGTGGTAGGTTTGTAAACTTTAATTCCCACGATTTTCCTCCTCTATTATTCTGCGTCTTCGCCGAAGATATCAATAGATTTTGAACCTTCAGTCAAAGTGATAATTGCTTTTTTGTAGCCAGGTTTGAAACCTGTGTATTTACCAACGCGTTTAGCTTTAGGCTTAACGCTGATTGTGTTTACAGATGCAACTTGAACACCTTCAAATGCTGCTTCAACAGCTTGTTTGATAAGGAGTTTGTGTGCGCGAGCATCTACTTCAAAAGTGTATTTCTTTTGATCCATTGCTTGCATAGAAGCTTCTGTAATAATTGGTTTACGGATTACGTCATAAAGAGACATTATGCAAGAACCTCCTCAATTTGAGACAGAGCTGCTTGAGTAGCAAGAACTTTGTCAGTGTTTACAAGATCAAGTACGCTCACTGAGCTAGCAGTTGATACTTTCACGTTTTTAAGGTTACGAGCAGAGAGTTCTGCGAATTCGTTACCTTCGTTAGGAAGAACAACAAGCACTTTACGTTCGATTGAAAGAGCTTCAAGAACTTTAGCGAATTCGCTAGTTTTTGGTGCTGAGAAGTTCAACTCATCAACAGCCAAGAGTGTGTTGTCGATAACTTTTTGTGAGTAAGCTGATTTAAGAGCCAACTGACGTACTTTTTGTGGAAGTTTGTAAGCATAGCTACGTGGGTTAGGACCGAAGACAGTACCACCACCACGGAATTGTGGTGAGCGGATTGAACCTTGACGGGCACGTCCAGTTCCTTTTTGACGCCATGGTTTCTTACCGCCACCAGATACGAGTGAACGGTTTTTATGAGCGTGTGTACCTTGACGGAGGCTAGCACGTTGTGAAAGAACGACATCAAATACTACAGTTTCGTTTGGTTCAATACCAAATACTGCATCGTTAAGTGTTACTTCACCAGCTTGTGTGCCGTCTTGTTTAAATAATGATACTTTTGCCATTATAATCTATCTCCTTTCCTTATTATTTAGATTTGATCGCTGATTTAATAACGATCAATGATTTTTTAGATCCAGGTACGTTACCTTTTACAAGGATAACGTTTTGTTCTGGAAGTACTTGAGCGATAACAAGGTTTTGTACAGTAACTTTTTTGTTACCCATACGTCCAGCAAGGCGTTTACCTTTAGGAACTTTGTTAGCCGCAACAGGACCCATTGAACCAGGACGACGGTGGTAACGTGAACCGTGAGCCATTGGCCCGCGTGATTGTCCCCAACGTTTGATTGGTCCTTGGAAACCTTTACCTTTAGAAGTACCGGTAACATCAACGACATCTCCAGCTTCGAAAGTATCAACTTTAATTTCTGATCCAACTTCTAAGCCTTCGATTCCTTTGAATTCACGAATGAAGCGCTTAGGAGCTGTGTTAGCTTTAGCTACATGACCTTTGGCAGGTTTGTTAGACAAAACTTCACGTTTGTCATCGAAACCAACTTGAACAGCTTCATAACCGTCTGTATCGACAGTTTTTGTTTGAAGCACAACGTTCGGAGTTGCTTCGATCACAGTTACGGGGATTAATTCACCGTTGTCTGTGAAGATTTGAGTCATTCCCACTTTTTTCCCTAAGATTCCTTTTGACATGAGAATTACCTTTCTTATAATTTAATTTCGATGTTTACGCCACTTGGAAGATCAAGTTTCATCAATGAATCAACAGTTTTTTGTGTTGGTTCGATGATATCGATCAAACGTTTGTGTGTACGCATTTCAAATTGTTCGCGAGAGTCTTTGTATTTGTGAGTCGCGCGGATAACTGTGTAGACGCTACGGTCAGTTGGAAGTGGGATTGGACCACTTACTTCTGCGTTTGTACGTTTTGCAGTTTCTACAATTTTTTCAGCAGCAGCGTCAAGGATACGGTGTTCGTATGCTTTGAGGCGGATACGGATTTTTTTAGTTGCCATTTTTTCTCCTTCGTCTATTTGTTAATAGGCTAGCTCAGCGGGAAAACCGACACTGAAGTATGGCAATACTTTCGGGTGTGTCGCAACCTCTCGCTTCGTCGCTAATACTGTAATTTTTACAGCACCTATCTATTCTATCAAAGCGACTTTGTCTTGTCAAGGGTGTAATCCACTTTTATTTAATTTATTTTGCCGCACTAAAATATTTCTTTACTACTTCCCTTCCCTTTATTCCACCAATATTTTGCGACAGAATAATTCACATGCTTTTAGAAATACTATATAATAGTAATAAATACATATTAATTTATATAGGAGAACTTATGATTAAAGAATTCAAAGAATTTATTTTACGTGGAAATGTCTTAGACTTGGCAGTTGGTGTTATCATTGGTGCCGCTTTTACGGCTATTGTCACTTCTTTGGTAAATAATCTTATCAACCCGCTTATCGGTCTTTTTGTTCAAGATGGCGCTTTGACTCAAATGACAGTTAAGGTTGCGGGCGCAACTTTTGCTTACGGTGCTTTCTTAAATGACGTCTTAAACTTCTTGATTACAGCCTTTGTCATTTTCATTCTTATAAAAGCCATCAATAAACTTTTCCCTAAGAAAGAAGAGCAAGAGGAAATTGTTTCTAACGATGAATTAGATACTCTGCGTGAAATCCGTGACCTTTTGAAAGAAAAAGAACTTACAAAATAAGATTACACATTAAAAACCTCTATATATAAATAGAGGTTTTTAATGTGTAAGAAATGCTCTAACTTTCCTATCAAAATTGAATTTTAAAAAGACAAAGCGGAAAAAATTATCTGCAAGTACAGCAAACCAGATACCTTCTAATCCAAAAGTAAATGTTTGACTTAGGATATAACCGAGACCCACACGTATAAGAAGCATACCGATAATTGTTGTATATAAAGGGAGTTTTGCATTGCCTATCCCTTGAAAAGCTGCCGTATAAGTGGTCGTTCCGGTGACAAAAAAAGTTGCCAAAAAAGAAAAAAGGATAACAGTGTTACTTGAAGCTATAGCGACAGTGTCTGTCGTAAAAAGATTGCTTAATGATGTAGAAACTAAGACAAGAAGCAAACCAATGCTCAACATCATCCCTGTCGCCAGCCAGTAGGTTCTTTTAATATAGGATTGAATCGCTCCATAGTTATCTTGACCAAACTCTTGAGCCACCAAGATAACTGTTACAGTAGCTAAACCGAATGCCGGCATATAGTTGAATTGAGTTATACTTTCCCCAATCGCATTTCCTGCAAAGACCCGATTCCCAAGAGAAATGATGAGCACCATGATGACCAAATCTCCTAGACGCATCGCCAAACGTTCACCAGCGGCCGGAATTGTCAAAAAGATCAATTCTCTACTGATTTTTTCTGAAAAAATGTTTTTCGTAGGTTGTAAATCCTTATCTTTGAGCTTTTTCCAGAGATACAGAAGCGCTACGACCCTTGAAAAGATTGCTCCTAAGGCAGCCCCCACGATTCCCAGGTGAAAAACAAATATCAAAAGGGCTGAGAGAACGATATTTAAAATATTGGCAAAGAGACTCGCATACATGGGTGTGCGACTGTCTCCATTTGCTCTGATAATGGCGCCAAAACTGGTCATTAGGGCCAGAAAAATAATGGTCCCTCCAACCAACAGGAGGTACTCTTGACCTAAAGTCGCTACTTCCCCACGGCCGCCAAAAAAGTGCACGAGAGGGCGTGCAAAAAGAGCCGTAAGAATCCCAATAGCCCCTCCCAGTAATACGGTGAGTTTTACTCCTGCATTTACCATTTGTTTAGACATTTCACGTGCGAGAAAACTTGATAAAATCGTCCCTAAAGCGATGAAAACAGCCTGATAAACGGTAATAATATTGTTGGCTAGTGATACGCCTGCTACAGCTGTAAGTCCAATTCGGGTGACTAAAAAGGTATCACTGATCCCCACCAGTATTTGCAGGAAGTTCTCAACTACAGCTGGGAGCGCAAATTTTAATATTTCTTTTGTAGATTTCATATCCCTAATAAATAAGAGCGCACCCTTAACGATACGCTCTTATTTTTTATCCTTCAACTTCTTCGATTTGGTGTAAATCAAGTTCTACTGGTGTTTCACGACCAAACATATCAACCATAACTTTAATCTTATCGTCGCCTAGAACTTCTGTGATTGGTGCTTCAAATCCTGAGAAGGCGCCGTCAATGATACGTACACGTTTACCCACAAAGATATCAAAATCAATTTCACGTACGACTTTACCCATACCGATAAGGATTTCTTGAATTTCTTCTTCAAAAAGGGGTGTTGGTTTTGAACGGTTACCGTGTGAGCCGACGAAACCTGTAACGTTCGGTGTATTACGAACGATAAACCAGGCTTCATCTGTCATGTTCATTTCTACCAAAACATAACCTGGGAAGAGATTTTCTTCAACATCTTTCATCTTACCGTTCACTTCTGAGCGAACTGTTTCTGTCGGAATTTCAACACGAAGAATTTTATCTGCCATGTTGTAAAGTTCTGCACGTTCAAGCAAATCTTCTTTTACTTTTTTCTCGTAACCAGAATAAGTTTGGATAACAAACCAACCTTGGTCAAAACTTGTTAATGTACTTTCGTCCATTGGAGTACCTCTTTATTGTTTTATATTTTTTTAGTTTCAAATTTATGAGTTCATGATCTGAACGGATTGTATAAGAAAAAGGCTTTCGCCTCTTCTTTCATTATATCACTAATTACGTACAAATGGAAGCAGATGCTGTACAGCACTTGTGATACCATTTTGTGTTACCCAGTCAAAGATCATCAAAAAGATGAGGAAGAAAACTGTATATTCAATAACCATGAAAAAATCAATGACAGACTGCTTACGTGTCGGCCACGTTGTTAACTTCATTTCTTTGACAACACTTCCAATAAATTTAAACATTTGACTTATCTCGTTTCCTTATGCAAAGTATGTTTGCCACAGCGTGAGCAAAACTTCTTGACTTCTATGCGTTTTTCTTTTGCTGTACCCGACAGTTGAAGAGAATAATTTCTCGAACCGCACACCGTACAGGCCAATCCTGCTTTTTTTAACATGCTATTATTTTAGCAGAACTAAGAGAAAAATACAAATCTCTCTATTTTTTTGTCATATTTTCTAAGACAAGGCGTGTGTAATTAATTGCCCCTTGGTCCTTCGGATGGATAGCATCACTATAGAACCATGAGCTTTGATTTTCTGATAAGCCATGCCAATCAATGATCGTCAAGTTGGGATACTTCTTAGCCATTGCTTCTAATTGTTCATTGTTATTGGTTTCCCACGGCCGTGGCATTTGATTATTAATCCAGAAGACAGGTTTATCACCAATTTCTTCCATAATCTTTGCCACGTAATTTGTGTCGCCAACGGTCAGTGTACCGTTGGTACCGAGGCCAATCAAGACAGCATCTGCTTTTTTAACTGCTTCTTTATTCTCAGCTAAGATTGTTGCACCACCATCTACCTGCTCACCAACAACAGCTTTTATCGTCATTCTTGGGAAGGCTTCCTGCAGGTTGGTTGACCCCGCAACCATCACAGAATCACCAACCGCAAAGATTTGCATCTTGCTTGCTCTTTCAGCAACCACCGGATCAACGCCATATTTTTCAGCAATAGTTTTCAGTGGCGTGCTGACACGGGCATTGGCAGCTTTTAAATTTGCAGCTTCAAGTGCTTTTTGTTGCTCCATAATTCGAGCTTCTAACACCTGTTGATCATGTGGTGATTTCGGTGAAGTCAGAATCATAACGAGTGAAACAAGCACTAAAACGGACACTAGGATGACGCGGACTGGTAAGGCGCGCCATTTTTCCTGCTTAACTTGCTCAACTTTTGTCATCAACCAAGGCCATAAGTTACTGTAATCATAAGCCACGAGCGGACGCTCAATAAAGCGATAGGAAAACTCAGATAAAGCGAAAATCAAGGCCAACTGCCAAATGACATTGTACCAACTTGTCGGATGAACGACTTTAGCAGCAACCAAAGCAAAGACCGGCAATTGCCAAAGGTAGATTCCATATGAACGTGAGCCAATATAATCAAAAAGTTTATTTGAAAATATTTTATTTGCTTTCAAGCCCGGGTGGACCACTAAAAGGATTAATAGCATCGTCAAGAGGCTGACAAACCAAAGACCACCATAGTAAGTCACTGGACTTTGTGCCGGCATAAACACATATAAAATTAAAGTCAATGCAAGAACGCCCCATAAAAGGTTACGCCCAAAAGTTTGCCCTTTTTTGTTCAACTTGGCAGGCATTTTATTCATTGGCCAAATGAAAGCCATACTTGCTCCCATCAAGAGACTAAAGATACGGGTATCTGTTCCATAGTATACACGTGTTGGATCTTGCCCAACCTTATACTGAGCAATCATCAAAATCAATGAGAGAATGGCTAAAAAGTTTGTCAGAAGGAAACTGTGCTTCTTACTCCGAATGACCTTCACTAAAAAGATCATAATGAGTGGCCAGAAAATGAAAAATTGTCCTTCAATCGCCAGATAATAGATATGCTTAAAAGGTGATTCTCCTGCAGCATCAGCAAAGTAAGATGAGCCCTGCTGAATTTGCCACCAGTTTTGCACCATAAAAATACTTGAGAGGAAGTTTGACCTGAGTCCCTTCATCTGATTTTGTTGAAAGAAAAACAAATAAGGCGAGACAATCAAGAACACAGCCAAGAGCATGGGGTAAATACGTTTGGCTCTTTTCCCCCAAAACTTAAGTGGTCTTATCTTTTTAGTTGAGCTGTACTCTCGAAGTAGTGAATCCGTGACTAAGTAGCCGGACAGCACAAAGAAGAGAACGACGCCCAAAAATCCACCTTGGATTTTCTGGGGATAAAGATGATACAAAATGACAGCAAGAACCCCGAGGGTACGTAAGCCATTAAAACCTGTTACGTAGCGTTTTTTTGCTTCCAAAACTGTCCTCCTTCTAAAAAGTAAGCTTCACTTTTATTATTCTCTTTTTTATATTTTTATTCCAATAAATTTTTACATCTATTTGCAAGAAAAAGAGCCGTGCCATGGCTCTTTTTTCTCACCTATGCACTACCCTTATTTTATCACTTTTTAGGATGTTTTAGAACAATTTACCTACCGAAAAAACCAGTAATTTTATCCCATACATCTTTGGTAGCATTCTTAGCATCATCTACTGTTTTTTGGAAATCAAAACCGCTGCCTTTATCAGAAGAAGAACTGCTAGACTCTTCTGTTTGTGGCATATTTCCTGAGCTGTTTTGTGCACTTTGCTCTTGATAAACAATGGCATCTTGTTGATCACGCAGAGCTGTCCAGGCTGGAGTTATTGGTGCAATATTATGCATGGCATAGGCATTTTCAGCTGTAAAGGCAGTTCCTTCGGTATAAGGAAGCAAGTAGCTGGCTATATTCCGGAAGATGACAGAAGGTTGTCCTTCAGAAGAGCCTTCCAATTGTTGTTGCTCATTTGTCTCATTTGGGAAACCAATCCATAGCGCAATCGCAATATCAGGTGTATATCCAACAACCCATTGGTCCGTCGTATTATTTGTCCCTGTTTTACCTGCCATTGCATAGCTTGCCGGTGCAGCATTCCAAGCTGAACCGTTGGTAAATGTACCCAACATCATGGAATTCATCTTCTCTGCTACTTCTTTGGTCATGATCCGTTTCTGTGTCACATTGGCTGTTGCAATTGTATCACCAGCTGCATTTTCGATCTTAGTGATCAAATGCGCGCTGTTCATTACGCCCTCATTGGCGAAAGTTGCAAAAGCTTGGGCCATTTCCCAAGGATTAGTTTCGACACCAGAACCAAGAACAGTTGATAAAGTATTGTTTTCGTTATCTTTCTTGAGATTTAAACCAAATTCACGCCCAACAGCATTCCCTTTTTCCGGAGTGATATCACGATAAGTATTAATAGCAGGAATATTGTAAGAGTTAGCCAAAGCTTGGTACATTGGTACGGTACCAAGATACTCACCATTGTAATTTTGTGGTGTCCAATTGTTTGGATAAGTTGTTGGTTTATCTTCCAATACCTTATCGATGGGCCAACCTGCTTGGACCGCTGGCAGATAAGCGATTAATGGTTTGATAACTGAACCTGTCGACCGTTTCGATTGTGTAGCATAGTTGAAGTCCAGGAAGCTGTTGTGGTCTTCCGAAGTGACATTGCCGACAAGGGCCTCGACTCCCCCTGTTTTCGGATTGATTGCCACCGAACCAGACTGAGCATGCGTGCCATCTGCTGCTTGTGGGAAGAGTGCGGCATTGTCATAAGTGACCTGCATTCCTGCCTGCTTGTTTTGATCCAGAGTTGTATAAATCTTATAACCGTCATTCATAATGTCCTGCAAGCTCAGGCCATATTTGCGTTCAGCTTCCGCGATCACAGCATTGAAATAGCTTGGATACTTGTAGGCTTCTGACTGAGAAACATAAGTATCTTTTACCCGAGAGGCCAGATTGACTGATGCATAACTGTCTGCTTCAGACTGCGTAAGGTAGCCTGCACTGACCATGTTCTGCAGCACCGTATCTCGGCGTGGTGTCGCATATTTCCCATCTTGGTAAAGCGGGTTATAAATTTCTGGCCCTTTCAGCATTCCTGCAAGCGTAGCGGCCTCATCTACAGTCACTGCATTTGCTGACACTCCAAAGTACTTCCGACTTGCATCTTCAATCCCCCATACGCCATTCCCAAAATAAGCATTATTCAGGTACATTGTAAGAATGTCTTGTTTACTGTAATGTTTATTGATTTCTAAAGCGAGGAAGAATTCCCTGGCTTTACGGTCAATCGTTTGTTTCTGAGTAAGGTAGGCGTTCTTGGCCAACTGCTGCGTGATGGTAGAACCACCGCCAAAACGACCCAAAGTAACAACCGCCAAGCTAAAACGACTCAGATTAACCCCATGGTTTTTATAAAAAGTACGGTCCTCGGTGGCAACAACTGCATTTTTAATATTGTCACTTATGGCATCGAACTTAACGGTTGTTCCTTTGCTTCCGTAAAGTAATCCTGCTTCATCACCATTTTTGTCCACAATTTGCGTTTGCGCATCAATGGATTTTTGCAAAATGGACACATTGGCCGTTTTTGCCAAATAGAACAAATAAGAGCCAACAGCAAGAATCATAACCAAAATAGCAATAATCGTAATTTTAGTTAAATTACACTTTTTCCAGAAACGTTTTACTGGACGTAAAAATTGCCTTATTTTTTCTGTATAAGGCGCCATCATTCTTAAATATTTTTTTATACCTTTAAGGTCTTCAAGCGGAACTTCCGCTTCTTTCAGCTCTTTTTCTTCTGCATTATTATTTTCTATTTTTTGAGACGATTTCTTGTTTTTAGCCCGTCGACTAAAATTTTGATCTTTTTCTGACATGATTTTTTAAAAATCCTTTTGTATTCTATATTTTGCCTATTCTAACAAAAAAGCCTTTGTGTTACAATATTCTATATGAAATTTAGTTTAATTTTACCAAAAAAAATTAAAAAGCAAAGTGTTTCGCATTTACTGGAGCACACTTGGCTCATTCCACGCAAGCAAAGACACCTTTTACGAACCAAAAAACATGTCTTTCTTAATGGTACTTTGGCAAACTGGGAAGAATCTGTAAAGCCCCAGGACGAAGTTACCCTTATTTTTGATGACGAGGATTTCAAGCAGCTGGAGGTTCCCGCAGGCAACCCTCAACTTGCCGATATCCTGTATGAAGATGAACACCTTGTGATTGTAAATAAACCCGAAGGTATGAAAACTCATGGAAATACTCCTGAAGAAATAGCCCTACAAAATCACGTAGCAGCTCGTCTGAACCTCCCCGTACATGTCGTTCATCGCTTGGACAAGGAAACTTCTGGAGCAGTCCTCTTTGCCAAGAACCAATTTATTCTGCCCATTCTTGGTCAAATGTTTGAGGAAAATAAAATCCATCGTTCTTATTTGGCAGTTATACAAGGCTATTTTAACGAAAAAAGCTTAACTCTTAATAAAAATATTGGAAGAGATCGTCACGATCGAAAAAAATATGTCACGAATAAAAACGGGAAACGAGCCATTACACATGTGACTGTCCTCAAAAAAGGGCACAGGTACTCGCTTGTGAGCTGCACTCTTGATACCGGCCGCACGCACCAAATACGGGTCCATCTTTACAGTGAAGGACATCCTATTATTGGTGATCCGCTCTATAATACACCGATAAAAAAACAGCGCATGATGCTTCATGCAGAAAAATTATATTTCATTCATCCCTTCACACAGGAATTAATAGAAATTACAGCACCTAGCCAAACTTTTTATCAAGACAAAAAAAGCCTACTTTAGAAAAGTAGGCCTTAGGAGTTTTATGAAAAGATTTTTTTAGGAAGGTCTTTATTATAGTGGACGCTTCTTAAAATAAGCTTAATTCTTATTTAATTGTTTCTTTCAGTGATTTTAGGTTTTCTTCCATAATTGTCAGGTAATTTTCACCTGATTTTTTTTGTTCATCGGTCAAGCCCTCAACAGGGTTAATCACCAACAGCTTAGCTCCTGCTTCCTTGGCTAAAGTCTCTGACAGCTTACTGCTCGAGTTATCTTCAAAATAAACAGTATTTAAATTTGCTTTTTGCATCTCATTTTTTAGTTTAATCAATGTTGCACTTGAAGGTTCTGCTTCAGGATCGAGACCTGTAATAGCAATCGTTGTCAAACCATAATCACGTCCCAGATAGCCAAAAGCTTCGTGCTGTGTGATAAATGTTTTATTCTTAGCATTTTTTAATTGATCAAAATCTTGATCTATTTTTTTCAATTTCCCAATATACTCGTCAGCATTTTTAGTGAAATCATCCTTGTATTCAGGGAATTTTTTTGATAATTCATCTGCGATATAGCGGACTTCGAGTAGGGCTGCCTTAGGGCTTACCCATGTATGCGGGTCATCCCCAATTTTTTCTACAGGGGTACTTGCTTCTATTTTAATACCTTTATTTTTTACAGAAGGGGCCCATTTTTCAAGGTATTTTGAATTATAAATAATGGCATCTGCATTTGTCAAAGTAGTCATGTCTTTTGCACTTGGCTCAAAATCATGTGCTTCTTGATTGGCGGGAACGATATTAATAATGTCAACTTTATCACCAACGACAGCTTTCGTAAACTCATACATCGGCTCAAATGTTGTCACAATTTGCGGTTTATCACTTGCTGTTTTTTGACAAGCTGTCAATAAGAGCAAGACTGGGATAAGTAAGAGAAGGGTATATTTTTTCATAGAGCTAGTATAATATAAATCCAGAATAAAGTCAACTGGTTAACTACCAGTTAACTATTTTTTTATTTGATGTGTTTTTCACGCTCTATGATCTTCTCTCTTAACTGCATTTGGAGTTGTTCTCTTTGTAATAAACGTTGTTTTCTAGCATTAATGGCCCCTTGCAAATAATATTGTAAAAGCAAGCTGAAAAGAAGAGAAATGACCAATGTGTAGAGTAAAATACTGCCTCTTAACTTTCTTTCTCTGGGAACGTGTAAAGAAATGTGCGGTCTCCTCCTTTTTCAAAAGTCAAGATAATTTTTATCTGCTCTCCCTCTTGGCTGATTTTTGCATTTTTTAAATGATGAATCATGGGCTGATAGCCTCGTCCATTCGCGTTAGTTTTTCGAAAATCCCCTTGAGAGGAAAGGCCAAACCTTAGGTTAACATGTTTGCGTACATAAAGATAGTTATTTTCTACCTTATCTAAACTTGCTCCCTCAAGTTCACTTCTCAGTAGACTACAAAAAAGTTGCCAGTCTTGGGTATGGTCTGTTGTAGCACGTTTCACTTCCTCATGAAACATTTTAGTCATACCTAGAAAAAGAGAAAAAGTGCCCACTAACACGAGTAAAGCAAGGAGTGATTCCAAAAGTGTAAAGGCTGTAACTTTATTTTTTTCAAGAACAATCAATACCTCTCCTGACTCACGGATAGTCATTTGCGTCGAAGTTTCCTCAATCGAAATCTCCACACCATTTAATTTCAAATATTTTTTCCCCGTATCTACTGCCATATGTGCGACATTTAAAGCCTCAATCTCTCTATTTTCCATCGCTGTCTGTTTCTTAACCTGAATAACTTGTTCTAAAACAACCGTGACGAAAAAAACAAGCAGACTCATAGCAATTAAGCTCTCTAATAGAAGATAAGCTTCAAGTGATTCTTTTCTTATATTTTCCGCTTCCAATCTCCAATTAATAAGAGATTGTTTTTTTCTGATAGGGAAGAAATATTGTGATTTTTTGTAGGCTCGAATTGCCTGATTTTTGATCAAAAGTAATAGAGAAATCATTTATTTCAGCCTCCTCTGGGACCTTCACCATTTCCTCTTGGCTATAGAGTGCACCATTACTCGCACTCAACGTCTGTTGCTGTCCCTTTAGTCCCGCCATGCGTTGAGTATCCTTATAAAGACGTTCAAATTGTAAAATAAAAATCTCTGCGCGTGCTATCCTCACACTTTGTTTGACCGAACCTGAAAATAGAAAAAGAACAAAAGAGCATAGGAAAAGAACGAGTAAACTCTCCAGTAAAGTCAAGGCTTTAATTCGGTACATTACGTTTTTCATTTGGGTTCTTAGTATAATAATCATTGTAGCTATCGGCTTGTTTCTGTGTAATTAACCCACCAGAGACAAGTTTCCCTAAGCTAGGACTATCCTGTTTATCAAGCTGATAAAGTTCGGCTTGACCTTCGACAACTTTAACAACCGCTGTTTGACCCGTATTTTGGATATTCTTCTTTTCTTTAGACAAATTTGGGACAAACAATAAAAGTAAGACACTAATAATAAGTAAGACGACAAGCATTTCAATCAAAGTAAAAGCTTTGAACCTCTTTTTTTCCATTCCTTCCTCCATATTCTTTCAAATCAAGTTTCCCATATTGCCATATATAGGAAGTAACATTGCAGCATAAATTAAAATAATCAACAGCGCCACGAGCAAGAAAACGATAGGCTGGATAAGTTGCATTGCTCTTTCAACTCTTTCAAAAAAGAGCGACCAGCTTTCTTCAGAAAAAACCATTAACTCTTTCCCCAGCTTAGACTTTAGTTCACCATATTCCACAATTAATGCCAACTCCTTGGTAAATATGGGGTAAAGTCGAAGGGCATCTTCAAACTTCTGACCCCTATCTAATATTTGAAGGAGCTCAAAACCAAATTCTTTGAAGATTCGACTTTTTTGTTCTTGCATAATAAAGCAAATCTGACGTAAATCAACTGCTTGGGCAATTAAGTTTCCCCATTCTCTTGAAAAATAAGCTGTCAAATAAAGCTGGACAAAACGGCCAACAAAAGGTATTTTGACCATTAGCCTCATCGCTTCTAAAGCAGTTTTTTTCTTCCAATAGTATCTGCCCAGATAAAAGAAAACAAGCAAACTGAAGAGGCACCCTAAAAAGAGGGTCGGAAGATTCTGTATAACATAAGTTGCTAATCCTCTGTTTTCGTCCAGTTGAGGCAGTAAATAATTTTTCAACCCTAGCATGATAAAGATTAGAAATGCCAGAAGAACGAGCGGGTATGTGGCAACTTGGATGAGCTTTTTTCGAATGTTCAAAACGCGTCTCAGTTTTTCTTCAATCAACCCTAAAGTATACTCAACATTCCCGTGAGACTCGGCCAAAGAGACTTGAGTCACAATATCCTCATTAAATTTGAGCTTCGCTAAAATACCAGAGAAACTTTGCCCGTTGAGTAAACCTTCACGCATTTTGGAAATAAAGTATGCTTCCGTGAGACCCGACCTTTCAAGAAAATCAATAATTTCAGAAAGGTGAAAGCCACTTTTGAAAAGATTATTCATAAGTTGAATAAGCTTAATCTGCTTCGCTAAACTCAATTTTTTCGCGCGCAGCTGTAACAGCTGAGATAAATCCATCTGCAACCAACTGATCAATCTGGCCGTTCCATTCATCTGGTTGCCATTCTTCAAACTTTTCTTTTTCATAAACAAGCAACCCCTTTCCTGCAATTAAGCGCTGATAAATCACCCGCTGAAGGCTGGATTGTAGCTCCCAATCAGTTAACCCCAGTTCCTTCAGCCGTGCAATTACACCCGATATTGAGCGCGCATGAACAGTAGAAAACACTGTATATCCCGTCAAACTTGCGCGGAGAACAGCTTTTGCCGTCTGACTGTCCCTAATTTCACCAACAATGAGTAAATCAGGCCTGTGGCGAAGAGAGAGCTTAATCAAAGCATCGTAATCATTCCCTATTACTTTATTGACTTGAAGTTGTAAAAACTCAGTTTCCACTAACTCCACGGGATCTTCTATACAAATAACTTGTTGATTTTTAAAATGCTCCCTTGCAAACTTGTACATGAGGCTGGTCTTACCTGAGCCTACGGGACCGGAAAACAGGTAAAGCCCTCTCCCACCAATAAAAGATTTAAAAATCTCTGAATTCCAAAAATGAAGTTGGCTTTGTTGATGATGCAGAAGTCGGATAACCAAGCTTTCTTGACCATGAAAATCACCGACTGTAGATAAACGTAAACGCTGCTCACCTTTATCTAAAACATAAGTGCAAGCCCCCAACTGTACCCGCCTACTTTCTCCTAGATTCATACCAGATAAAAATTTCATATGAGCAATCAGTGCTTGCCCTTGTTCAAAATCGAGTTCTCTTTCAAACCTCCTTTCTGTTGCTGTACGAAAATAGAGAGAATACTTTCCTTCTAATGCTACGAAATAAAGATCATGCACCATCTGATCTACTGCTTTTTGTAAAAGTTTTTTTGCCAAAACCTGTATCATCATTGACCTCCTTGACTCAGCTTACTTATTAACACGATAAAGTTAGCAAGTTTTCACAATTTTTTTGAAAAAAATGAGCAGAAAATGTACAATAAGCACCGTTTCTTACTTAATGTCCTTCCGACGAGCATAATAAAGGCAAGAGCAATAAAAAAAAATAAAAAAACCTGCCCAAAGGCAGGTTCAAAATTTTCAATTAGAATTTTTTACGTTTACGTGCAGCTTCTGATTTACGTTTAGCTTTTACAGAAGGTTTTTCGTAGTGTTCACGTTTGCGGAGCTCTTGAAGAGTTCCAGCTTTTGTTACTGAACGTTTGAAACGGCGGAGAGCGTCGTCAAGCGATTCATTTTTACGAACGATAGTTTTTGACATTGATTTCACCCCATTTCATTTTCGTATTTACTCTTAAAGAGCACTCCTAACATTCTATCAAATGGCTACAGGTTTGTCAACTCGATATGTAAATAAAAAAGCAGATACTCTCTGCCTTTCGCTTATTGTACTGAATAGTTTGGTGCTTCTTTTGTAATTTGAACATCATGTGGGTGAGATTCTTTCAAACCAGCACCTGACATTTCGATAAATTGTGCGGACTCATGCAAGGCAAGAATATCTGCTGCCCCAGTGTAGCCCATACCTGATTTCAAGCCACCAACCATTTGGAAAACGATATCGGTCGCTGTACCTTTATAGGCAACTCGACCTTCGATACCTTCAGGAACCAATTTATTTGCTTCATTGACAGAGCCTTGGAAGTAACGGTCGCTTGAGCCTTTCTTCATTGCTGCAAGTGAACCCATTCCACGGTATGTTTTAAATTTACGGCCTTGGAAGATTTCGAATTCACCTGGTGATTCGTCTGTACCGGCAAGCATTGAGCCGAGCATTACCGCATCTCCTCCTGCTGCCAAAGCTTTAACGATATCGCCAGAGTACTTGATTCCGCCATCGGCGATGATTGTTTTACCGTATTCACGCGCAACAGCTGCCGCGTCATAAATAGCTGTAATTTGAGGCACACCAACACCTGCTACAACACGTGTAGTACAGATTGAACCTGGGCCAATTCCGACTTTAACAACATCAACGCCAGCTTCAAAGAGTGCGCGTGCACCTTCACCCGTAGCAATATTCCCTGCAATCAATGTACGCTCTGGGAAGTGTTCACGAATTTCTTTGATTTTACGTAATACACCTGCTGAATGACCATGCGCAGTATCGATGACAATAGCATCGGCACCAGCTGCAAAAAGAGCTTCGGCACGATCAAAAGTATCAGAGGTTACACCAACGGCTGCAGCAACTAAAAGACGCCCTTGGCTATCTTTCGCCGCATTAGGGAATTCAATCACACGTTCAATATCTTTGATTGTAATTAAACCTGCAAGCTTCCCGCTCTCGTCAACCAATGGCAATTTTTCAATCTTGTGCTTTTGAAGTGCTTCTTCAGCTTCACGCAATGAAGTACCCACAGGTGCTGTAATCAAGTTTTCAGAAGTCATCACATTTTTGATTTCTTGATTGTAGTTTGAAACAAAACGAAGGTCACGGTTTGTCAAAATACCCACAAGCTTACGATTTTCCAAAGTTTCAACAATGGGTACACCCGAAATACGGTAAGTCGCCATCAAGTTTTCCGCTTCTTCAATCTTATGCTCAGGTGTTAAGAAGAAAGGATCAGTAATAACGCCAGATTCTGAACGTTTTACTTTATGCACTTCTTCGGCTTGCTCAGCAATGCTCATATTTTTGTGGATAACACCAAGTCCACCTTGACGTGCCATTGAAATAGCCATTTTACTATCTGTTACAGTATCCATTGCAGCAGATATCATCGGAATATTCAATGTCAAGTTCTTCGCGAGTTTGGTACTCATGTCCACCTCATTTGGCAGTACATGCGATTCCGCTGGAATCAATAACACATCATCAAAAGTGTAACCCTTCTTCAAAAACTTTGTTTCCCAATTTGACATTAAATTTATCCTCCAAATATATATTTTTACTATTCTATCACTATCTTTTAGGGATTTCAATGATTTTTCACCATATTTGTCAATATTTTTTCGCAAAAGGCTTTAATTGAGTTAAGGTTTTTGTTAAAATAAAAGATATATAACTAAAGAAATAGTAATGAGGAAATAATGATTAATTTAAGAAAAGCAGCCGTATTTACGGGTTTATGTTTCATCGCGCTTGCTGCTCATGCAGCACAAGCAGATACTGCTGAAGTACCCGTGGACAATCACCCGATGGGGTATTACGCTGAAGTACAAACCGAAGAAAATCCAATGACCGCTCCTATTGATGCTCAAGGAAACTTAGCGCCTATCGATGAAGAAGGGCAGACAGTAAAGGAAGACATCCAAGAAAATACTGAGACTCCAAAAGTTTCCAGCAGAGTGCGTCGTGCCATTGCCGACGATGCAGAGACAGCCCAAGCCAGTTTAAGAAATGCCCCCTCTGACCTGGTATCCAATGATACAAGTCTACCACGAAAAGATGCTGTCGACATTGCTTCTTGGCAAGATTGGATGACACAAAGTGATTTCAATCAACTTAAAGCACAAGGTGTTAAGACAGTGATTGTTAAACTGACGGAAAGCACAACTTATATTAACCCCGCAGCTAAAGCCCAAATTCAAATGGCTAAAAATGCGGGACTCACTGTTGCTGTTTACCACTTTTCACACTTCTCAGAGTCAGGTAAAACGGCTCAAGCAACTGTAAACAATACTGCACGAGCAGAAGCGAATTTCTTTGCAAATGTTGCTAAACAATATGGCCTTACGACAGGTACTGTCATGATTAACGACGCAGAATATGTTCCAAAAGATAGTGTGGGAACTATGCCTTACTGGGATTGGACAGTTGCATCACAAAACTTTGCAGATCAACTTAAAAAGCAAGGGTTTGTAAATACACGTCATTATGCTTCAAAAGCTTGGGCAGTGGATGGCGTCGGCCAAATGGAGCCAAGTAAGTTGGGGGCAAAAAACATGTGGATCGCTCAGTATCTATATGGAAAACCAAGTGCTTCTAATCTTCAAAACACACAATTTGGTTCGTGGCAATATACAAGTCAAATGTACTTTACAAACTTCAGTAGACGTAGTCCTTTAGATGTTAGTATTGATTATGCAAATATTTTTGCTCCTGTTAATCCACCTGCACCTTCAGGGTATACAAATATTTATCGCCTGTATAACAATCGTAATTTGGAGCATTTATATACAAAAGATGCGAATGAAAAAGATCGACTCCCACAATTATCTAAAGACTGGAAATATGAGGGCGTAGCTTGGAAAGCACCGAAGAGTTCTAGCGTCCCCGTCTACCGCGTTTATGATCCACGTTCAGGAGAACATCTTTATACAAAAGATGCTTACGAAGTAAGTGTATTAACCTCTAAACATGGCTGGCGAAGAGAAGGGGTGGCCTTCTATTCAGACAGTAGCTCAGCAACACCAGCTTATCGACTCTACAATCCTGCAGCAGGTGTAGGGGCACACTTCATCACAATGGATTCATATGAGAAGAGCGTACTCGTTACACGAGGTTGGAAGTATGAAGGTATTGCTTGGTATGGACAAAAATAAATTTGTATAATACAAAAAAATAGTTTGGAAAATATTCCAAACTATTTTTTTGTATCATTACCGTTATTTTCTAAGCTTATTACGCCAAGCTATTTCTGTAAAAGTTCCTTTGGAAATGAGTTTTCCTTCATGAACTGCTCTGAAAAAATAATCCAATTTATTTCTAATACACAACAAGATTCTTTGTGTGTCAAACATAAATCATAGCCCACAAGGTATTGAACACAAGGAGGAAATTGGAAAGAATAATTCCAATAACCACAAAGAATACGGTTCTATTATACCCTATCCTTTTTAACTTAAGGTTTTTATTAGAAACAATCAAAGGAATAATGAGTAAAAATGGCGTAGAATACCTTCCTTGCACTCCCTGTATACCGAATCTTAATCCAAAACTTGGATTTATACTTCCATAAAATAAGAAGCCATAATAAACAGAAAGAACTCCAAGTGTAGCAACAATCAAGGAAATAACACTTATAAAATTCGAATCATGTTCGTTTTTATCCGCTAGCAAGACTAGTGCAACCATTACAAACCACAGTCCGAGAAGCCAAACTGGCATATAATTAAAGCCGGCATATGGGGAAACTAACAAGCCCATATCACTTCCCGCACTCATAGTATTATTAAATTGGAAAGTCATGGACATCCAAATCCTAGAGACAACCTCAAAGATTCCACCTTTAGGACTGGTCACATACGTAGCAACAGAAAATCCTAACAGAGCAATAGCGCTCATAGCAATTATCTTGCACTTAGGTGAAAAAAGCCCTTTCTCTTCCATATAAGCCTTCAATTTAGATAAACCACGGACACCATGTGTATTTTCCATCCATTTTACATAGAAAATAACACCAGGGAATAATAAATTGGCCAGTAATAAATTCGGCTTAACTAGTACAAAAGAACTCGCTCCTAAGAAAAGCATCTGTAAAAGTGAAACTTTATCAATCCTTCGGTTAATAAGGGTGTTCATTGCCAAAGCAACTATAGCTGCTACTACAACATAGCCAAGCGCATCATAAGACAAGCTGGCAAATTGATTTACCACTACTGGGCTAAGACTTACAAGCATGAACAATAGTTGACCAAATTTTAATTTTTTTATAATAAAATACATGGCCAAACTATAAACCACCATCGACAACAAACGGCCAAATGTAATCATCACTCCTAAAGAAGAATATACTCTATGACCTACCCAAATTCCCATTGCTGGGACAATATGTCCTAAATACTTATAACTCAACTTGTTATCTAAATCTAAATTCCGAGGCGATTGTAAAGGAGACATAATGGTGGCTTTGGTCAAATAATATTTTTCAAAGCGAGTTCCTTTTTGATAAGACTCTTTTTGATTATCCATACCTGTTCCAACAGCAGTTTCACCATATCGTGAAATGTCCACAGTATGATTGGTTATCGCACTTGAAACCATAAAATGGTACTGACCATCAGGTTCATTGAAAAAAGGCATCGCTAAGGATAGAATCACACCAAAAGCTAGAGCTAAAGTCAGGTAAATTCGGGGGATTTTCTCTTCAAAACTATTTGTCATCACTTACCTCTCGTCTTATCAAAATAAAAGCTCCAATTACAATAAATACTACTGTTCCACCAACAAATAATAGTATTCGCATTTTTGCGCTAGCACGTGACGATCCGTCAACTGAAATCGCTTGATACTCCTGAACACCTGCTCCATAGTCCGGGATTTTATTATTAATATTGAAATCCTGATTCTTAGCAAACCGTGTTGTTGAATATGTATAAGCACTGCCCGACGGAGTTAGTTTATCTTTACTAAAAGCTTCAAAGTGAGTTTCACTCCTCGGAGATGCGCTATTCTCTGGGACACGTGCTGTATATAAGAAATAGTCACGTCCTTGTCCCAAACCATAAAATTTAATTAATGATTGATTAGCTTTCAAACTTTGTTCAGCATTAAAGCTAAAGGAACTCGTATTCAGTGGAATATCCATAGAGAAACCACTTCCTAAATAATAAATTTTTCCACCTGAAAAAACTCTATAAGATGAACTATCTAATGTTGAAAGATTTTCTGGTGCCTCTTGCCACCCCGTATTAGAATAAATATAATTTTTTCCATTGTCTTTGTAGCCCAGGAAATAGCTATAATCTGAAACAAGCTCTTTCGACCCAGACTTTACAGTTACAAAGTTAGCACCTGTACTTCTTATCACTGGCATACTATAGTTAAGGAGTTTTTCACCATTATTCGCAGTAACATTCATAAAATAATCTGCATTTGGTTGAATATTTTCTCCACCAATAGTCATATCCACCTGAGTTTCAGGCACATTGGTTGAGATGTCGTAAACTGTTCGTGAAAATTGAATAGCTGGATCAATGTGAGCCTTGATTTCAAACGAAAAATCTGAATCTCTTTGAGGAACTTCAAGCGAATAACTTTCGATTATACCATTATACAAATTTCTTTGAATATCTGATTTTAGCTGAGAAAGCATCAAATCATTACTTAACCCTAAGTTTGGAACTACTCCAAAAGACTGCGGAGTAGCTGCGGCAGGAAAAATACTCTTCTTACTATAAGGTACAGAAATATCATCAATCACAAGATTAGACTGTGGCATGATGGAAATTGACGTATTTGCGCTAATAAATTCTTTTTTTATCGTGAGCTTGTAAGTTACCTCTTGTCCATATTCAACTACATATTGTCTAGGAGTATTTCGTGCTTTTCTAGGCAAGTCAACTATTTCACCAGAAATTTCTTCCGAAGTATTTACCTTATCTAGATTTATCGTTTCCGTCTCTGAAGTAACCTCAACAATTTTTAATATGGCGCCATTGATGTCTGAAATTGCCACTACACCCATTGGTAGAGTAGCCTCCGCTTCCCCAGAATTATCAGTATAACGTCTTGAAGCATTCCCTGGCCAGTGAAAAATGGTCCCTGGTGTGTCTTGATTAAAGTAATTTATCAGCGCGACACCATTTCCTCCAGCATTCGCTAACTGCCGCAAAATTTCAAGTGTCTCACTAGCAGAGTGAGTCATCCCGGGGCCAATTTTAAAGACCTTTGAAATATCTATATTGTTATCCGATAAATTCTTCCATACGATGGTATTCATGTCCTCATCGGTAATACTACCTGTTTTTATTTTTTCATATGCAGGCTGGAGACTTTTCCCAGAGTAAAATGTATTATAAACAGGCTTTCCATTGGATGTAACAATTATTTTAACTTTTCTTACCGAATCTGCGCTTGCCCTGTCAAAGCTTGTTGTTCCACTTATACTTATGAGCAACACAGCCAATACGCCCCACCAAAAAACTTTACTCTTTATCATCTTATTGATTTTCATTTAGCTTTTCTTCTTTCCGTTTCCGAAATATCCCCTTAATCATTTCTGTTACCTCACTTTTCAATAAGGTAATAATTACTGAATAAACCAACATGCCTACAAAAATTTGAATGGCAAGTGTTGCGAGGTTCATCAGCATATTTTGACTCATATAAAATACCAAAAGGAACATGATAAAACCAGCTATTGTATATTTCCAAGTTCTTGTCAAAAGAGATTTAATATCAAAATCAATTCTCAAAATATACATTTGATAGACAGTCACTGCACCTTCCGCAATGACTGTCCCAAACATTGCGCCAATCACTCCAAATAAGGGGATAAATAGAAGGTTGATCAAAACATTTAAGACCGCCCCAATAGTTACTGAAGTTGTAAAGTATTTCATTTTATTCAGTGGTAATAAATACTGAATCCCTAAAACATTACTCCAAGCAATAAAAACAACAATCGGTGCTTCTATCATCATCAAAGTTCCTACCTGATCAAAAGAAGAACCAAAGAAAAATGGAGCGAATTTCAGAGAGATTCCCATTATTCCAAACATAATTGGAATAGCTAGGGAACTCATAATATCAAAAGACCGAGTTACAGTTCTTTTGATTCCTTCGTAATCCTTCTCCGCAAACATGTTAGAAATTCTAGGGAGCATGACAACGCCCAAAGAAGTCACTAAAGATAAGGTAACTTTAATAATACTGTCGGATTGGGCAAAGAAGCCTGCATGAACAATAGAATCCATCATACCAATCATATTCTTATTGACAACTAAATAAATTTGTGTGGCAATCTGTGGGAGAAATAACATAAGCGTAGGGTACAAATGTTTTTTAATTTTTAAGCTGGTAAAATTCGGCCTATAAACTTCTTTTTTCAAATAAGGCCAAAGTGAAAGATTACCAATCAAAGGAGAACCTGTGATAATAGCTACATAAATTGGCAAATCTGATTCATTACGAACAAATATAAACAAGCAGCCAACGGAGATAAGTGAAACAATAAAATTTCTTCCAACTGTACGCTTAAAATTCTCAACTCCCATAAAGTACCATGAAATATCAAAAGCGGCAGCCAGAATAGCCAAGCCTTGCAAAAGATAAATCTGGAGGTTTTCCTTTTGGAAATATAGGAAGACACCATAGGCCAATAAAGCCAAAAAAATGGTAATAAATCTTAAAAAAGATATTTCCCAAAAAATTTGGCTTCTTTTAGCTTTATCTTGTTGATGATAAGCTATTTCTCGATTACCATAAGTTGTAATTCCAATACTCCCCGCAAGGATGAAATATTGGGCGATAGCGCTCGTAAAAGTATTGAGACCAATACCTTCTGGTCCTAATACTCGTGAAATATAAGGTATTGTGATTATAGGTATAATTACAATAAGAAGTTGATAAGAACTATTAAGAATATAGTTTTTTAAGACTTTCAATTTTTAATCCTTGTTGCCAAATTCTTTTTCTACAACTTTTAAGGCTGCGCCAAAAACTTGGTCCATATCATAATACTGGTAATTACCCAAACGTCCTCCAAAAATCACGTTGTCAACCTTAACTGCTTCTTGGCGGTATTTTTTAAACAAGTCTGAATTTTTTTGGTCATTAACGGGGTAGTAGGCTTCTTTTGTGCGATCCCAATCTTGTGGATATTCCTTGGTGACAATTGATTTCCCTTGATCTGCCTGCTGATCAAAATGACGCCATTCCATGACACGTGTATATGGTGTTTCACGATCAGTATAATTGATAACCGCATTGCCTTGAACATTATCTGAATCAAATGTTTCACTTTCAAAGCGAACAGAACGGTATTCTAATTCACCATGCTTATAATCAAAGAACGCGTCAATCATACCTGTATAGACAATACGTGGAAACTCTTCAAGATATGTTTCTTTATCAGCCAAGAAATCTGTATCAAGCTGAATATCAATCAAATCGCTTGCTAGCATTTTATCAAAGATTGCTGTATAGCCATCAACTGGTACGCCTTGATAACGGTGGTTAAAGTAGTTATTATCAAAAATATAACGTACAGGTAAACGACGAATAATGAAAGCTGGAAGTTCTGTTGCTGGGCGCCCCCATTGTTTTTCTGTGTAACCTTTAATCAGTTTTTCATAAATATCTGTACCAATCAATGAAATAGCTTGTTCTTCCAGATTTTTAGACGCACCAAAGATACCTGCTGATGCACGTTGTTCTTCTATTTTAGCTGCCGCCTCTTCAGGTGTTTTCACACCCCACATTTGGTAGAAGGTATTCATGTTAAATGGAAGATTATAAAGTTCTCCCTTATAGTTTGCAACAACCTGATTAATATAACCATTAAACTCTGTAAATTGTTGAATATAATCCCAAACTTCTTTATTATCCGTATGGAAAATGTGTGCCCCATATTCATGAACATTAATACCATGTTCTTTACGGGTATACATATTACCACCAACGTGATTACGTTTTTCAAGCATTAGAACTCGTTTGCCACGTTTTGCTGCTTCATGGGCAAAAATTGAACCATAAGGGCCTGTGCCGACAATAAGGTAGTCATAGTTTTTTGTATTATATTTCATAATAAATTTCCTTTAGCTATTATTAATTATTTTTCCAATTGTTTGATTGCTTCTGACAAATAAAAACCATTTCTCAGTTTTTTACCAATCTCACTTACATTTTGCTTCATTTCTGTATACTGAGCTTCTGACAAATTTTCAAGACATACTGATATTTCTGTCAAGTTTTCAACCACTACTCCGATATTATTCTCTAAAACAAATGGAGCGAGAGCCGCTTCTTTCCATACAATAACTGGAAATCCTGCAGCAAGGTATAACGATACCTTATGCGGGTTGTTATAGCGTTGGTAGGCTCCCATATATCCTTGCCCGCCTTCTAAAGATTCGCTATCCCAAACCAAGCCATATGAACCTGAAATTTTCGTAATAACTTCAGCTGGCGAGAAATTCCCAATATATTCTATATTATTTATATTAGATAAATCCATATCTAAATTCGGGCCATATAAATTAAATTTCACATCATTTATTTTGTCTAAGCTTGATAAATACTTGGTTTTATCTTGCCTTAAATTTCCAGCAATAATGATTTCTTTACCATATCTACCACCTTGAGGCTCTGCATCGGTAAGATAGTCGAATATTTGTAAAGAAACAATATTTTGTTCTGAAAAGTTTTGTTCCACCAGCCATTTTTTCATTGAAGGATTATGCGCGATAATCAGGTCAAAGCTACGCAGATTATCAATTTTATAACACTTATTATCAAATGATCGGTTATATTGTAGCTCTGGTAAATCATGAATCAAAGCTACAAGCTTCAACTGCTTTCTTTTTTTCAGCTTTCTCAACATGTAGAAAACTAATCTCTCTCTAAAAGGAAACTGATGAAAATTCATGATTACTTCACTTTGAGGTTTCAAATTGAGAACCGAAAATATCCCAAAAGGAATAAACATTAGGTAACGTAGTACCGATACTTTTTCTGAAATAAACTTAGTTGTTATCGCTTGGTAGCCATTTTTATGAAAAATGAAAGCTGCATCTTCTCGAGCTTTATTCCCACCATTATTTGCTTGATTCCCATCAAACGAAAAATAAAATTTTGCCATGTTTCCTCACTTCTTTTGAGTTTTATATGTGTAAAAACTCTTTGACTAATCTTTTTAGTCGTCACCTATTTCTTTACCCACTAGGAGCTAATGTTAGGTTTTATTTGCTAATAATCCTCTCACAAAAGAATTACGAATTTTCTTTACGTTTCGTATCTAATGCCATCCCAAAGTCCTTTTAAAGCACCTTGAGTTTTTTTCCACTTTTCCTGTTCAAAGAGCAAAGTTTTGACTCCATCAATAAAGTCATTTAAAAGCCACTTCAGTGTTACTTTATTGATCCCATACTTTCTCATAAGTAAAATAGAATTTCTTACTATGTAATATCTCCTAAAAGGAGAATAATTGAAGGACATTACCTTTCTTCCCAAAAAATTGTGATAAGAAATATATCCTAATTCATGGACCAAACCATAATAGGGAATGCGATAAAGTTTATAATTGTTTTTCGCTAATAATAGATTTAAATCATAATCAACTTTATCAATAAATAAATCCTCATCATATTTAATTCCATCAATAAATAAGGCGGTCGGCATTAAACTCCCTGAAGTTCTCACGAAAGTTAATGTCTCCACTTCTTTTGGTAGTTCACTATCTTTTTCAATGACGTTTCTATCTGTTTGGTAGCAATTCAAAAGTCCCAACTTAGGCAATTCCAAGTACTTTTGGTACGCATCAATTAACCCAGGAAGCACAACACTGTCTTGATCCAAAGTCAAAAAATAATCATAATTTTCGGAAACAGCGAACTCTCCAATTCGATTAAGAGCCGCAGCAATTCCTCGATTATTCCCAAATTTGTAAACAATCATTTCTGGGAATTGTATTTTACACGCTTCAATTTCATCAATATTATCAGAACCATTATCAACAATAACTAACTTATCCACTTGATTATTTATCGCACTAATATTTTCCAAAAGTCTTTCTTTATCAGGATTGAAGGTCACTATCCCTGCTAAAACATTTTTATTATTGTTCATACTTCCTACTACTTTTCAAAATTTGATTTTTGAGGAAATTTTATTTCCATAGCCTTTTTAACCCTTTGAGTAATTACTTGCAGCTCCTCATCATCGAGTGCTTCATTGTCATTCAAACAAACTAATTTCAGTTTTGAATTTACTATTTTATCAACATTTGATTGAACATTGAGCTTAAAAAAGCGCCCAAACTTATACATATTTTTAGGAACAAAATTACCACTACACAAAGAATATAAGCGAATAAACCAATCGTCTATGCCGTTTATATTTCTAAATTTATAAGTAGAAGCTTGAGTAAATTCTTGTGGATATTCCTCCCATAATTTTTCATACATTGATTTGTTCAACGGTGTAGCCAAATGAAAATGGATGATATAAGAGATGGTTGGATAAGGAAGTTGCAATAAGGTCGTCCCCAAATATGGCAAACTCGTTTTAAAGTTGATCATCTTCCATAAATTTTTCTTCAAGATATCTTGTTTGGTAAATTTTCGATGAATCAAATTCATATTATTAATATGTAAGTGATCTAGCTCTTCATAAGTGGCGCACGGAATCAAAGTTAACATATCGCATGGAATGCCCTCTTTAAAGAAATCTGTCGTTTTTGTTGGATTAATCAAAAACATATCATCATTAAAATACACAAAATTTTCACTCAAACCAGGAATACGATGAAGGTTCATCGCAATAGTAACTGATGAAAAGGTTGGGAGAAATTCCTTTGGAATAAAATCTTCATGTTTCATGAGTTGTAACTTAGGGTGTTCAAGATTTAACCATTCAGGACTATGTCCATATGTGACCAGATATATTTTATTTATCCAAGGCGCATTTTTTTCAATTCCTCTAAACCAATACCGAAAAGTGTCATAATCTCTAAAACGCGAGGCATTATTAGCTGAGTTTTTTGACATGGATAGGTTTTCTTTTTTTCGATATTCACTAAAATCTGCTTGCCATTTAGGGTCACTATCATCTAACCATGACACTACAATATCTATTTTTTCCAAACAAAACCTCCATTACTATAAAGCTGATTACTACAAATTCCATCTTTCATTAATT
The DNA here is from genome assembly GCF_029024465.1 of Lactococcus garvieae subsp. garvieae. NCBI lineage: Bacteria > Bacillati > Bacillota > Bacilli > Lactobacillales > Streptococcaceae > Lactococcus > Lactococcus garvieae. The sequence goes on along the minus strand of NZ_CP118950.1, from coordinate 124,532 downwards.
TCTCCATTAATTAGTATTCTCTTTCCCTTTACAATAAATTTTAGAGAACAGGGGCATTAATTTTAATCGATGGATGATTACAAACATTGCGATGGCATAGCGAACAAATTTTTCTTCGCCTTCTGGACCACGAAAAACCAGAGAATTGCGGAGAGTTTTGGGATACTTTCCTTTAAGTAAGGCTATGGTTCGCTTATAGTGGCGCATAAATTCCTCGGGTGTTGCATTTTTACCAGGAGATAAGCATCTATTCACTGCCTGTTTCAAAATAAAGTAACTGAATAAATCATCATCTGCCCAATCAGCCCCTAAATCAATCATTGATTCTAACATTATCATGATTTGATTAGAGTTATATTCACTAATACCATTATAGCGAGTATTCGTCATTGACTCAGGATTAAGCATCCAAGTATAACCTATATAATCAAGCACTTTAAACTTAGCACCCTTGATAATCTCACTTAATACAAAATAGGCATCTTCCCCAAATAAAGAATCCAGGAAGTGAATATTCTGTTCTTTCAAAAATTGAGTCCGGTGAATTTTTGCACAGGAACTCATTAATATCCATTTAGCCCATTCTGTATCTGGCTTTTTAACTTTAAATTCTTTTACGATTTCCCCGGAATATTTTTTTCTTTGAATCCCCGAACTTACAACATCAAAATCACCTTCAATTGCTACTGAAAGTAGATTTTCTAAGAAGTACGGTTCTAAAATATCGTCAGCATCTAGAAAAGTAAGGTAAGCTGTTTCAGTCATTGAAATACCTTTTGTTCTAGTTTTAGCTACCCCTTGATTTGCTTGTGTGATGACTGTGACAATTTCTGGGTGAGCGGTTTGAAGCTGTTCAAGTTTGTCTTGAGTGCCATCACTACTTCCATCATTAATCAGCAAAATATGTAATTTTTCTGGACCAATTGTTTGCTCCAACACACTTTGAATGGTTGCTTCAATATTTTTTTCTGCGTTGTAGCAAGGAATGATGACCGTAACTAACTTATCCATTATTTATTCTTTCTTATATCAAATTTATAAAATGAATGTTCAATCCCGTATGTTTTACATATAACATCTCATTTTCTAATGAAATTGGACCATTCTCTATCTCTTATACCTTCTCATATTTATTTTTTCATGCGCTTAACACGATTCAGAATTCCACGTTCTAGGTCGCGCCATAACTTACTGTTTTGGGCAATTTTACGAAATTTAACCGCTGGGAAAATAATTTTTCCACCGGTCCTAATAAGCTTTTTACTCATGCCTAAAATTTCTGTATTTTCATCCACTTGTTCTTGTTTTAAAAAGTCCGTGAACTCATTTGTCTCCGCTTTACGAGTCCACTTATCTTCTATTGACAAATTAACTACATATTGAGCCAAGATAAGTTCTGAAAATCTTTGATGCAATACTTTGTTCACTGACGAAGGCGTGGTTTTTGGTAAAGCTTTGATAAAATCCCATTCATGTTTCAACATGGTCAAATGCATTTGACGGTTTTTTACCATGTTATCAATTGCCATGCTCTGAGTGCCTGAATTTACCCGATAAACATAAACTGGAAAATCAAGATAGACTTGACTTTTGATAAAGGGCAAAGGGAAAGTAATATATTCCACATCAACATAGAACATTTTTTCATCAATATGAATACGGTTCTCTTTTAAAATTTCTGTTTTGTAAGTGACAGTGTGCATGGGTGGAATTTTGATTTCTTCCACAATTTTCGCATAATCGTTAATCTGAAAAGCAGGGATGTTCAATGCCATCATTAAAGTTTCTACTTTAGTCACTTCATCATGCTCAAAGTAAGGATTATTAATTAAATCCACATCATTATCTTTCAGAAATTCTACTAATTTTACTAAATTCTCAGTAACAACCCAATCATCACCATCAACAACTTTGAAATATTTTCCTGTTGCTTCTTGGATTCCACGATTAATGGTAGACCCATGCCCTCCATTCTCTTTTTCGATTACTCGAATAGCTTGAGGGTATTTTTCCTGCCACTTAGTCGCCACTGCTACTGTATTATCTTTGGAACCATCACTGACTACCAAAATTTCAATATCATCAATAATATTTTCGTCAATCAAATAAGGCATACACTCATCGATGTATTGCTCTGTATTATAACTTGGTACTGTAATTGTTAGTGTTTTATTCATTTCCTATCCTTTAAGCAACTTTTTAATTTACTAGAATACTAGTCTTTCTTCCTATCCTCTTCCACTTTTTTCTTCAAAAGTGAAACTTCTTGAACCAAATTTTTAATCTGCTTTTCCGCAGAAATCAGCGACATTTGATACTTCAAAGAGATAAGGAGTAGTAAGCCTACCAATATAAATAAGGCCAAAGAGGTCAGCGTACTAATCCCTAAAACATGCGCTACTCTGCTGCCAATATTTGGGAAAAGTGCACCAAATAAAATAATAAGTGCCAAAATAAACCATTTGAGCATGTGCCTTATTTCTGCTTTGTCTTTTTTAATCAATTGGATAACATAAACGAAAAAGATAACTGATAAAACAACAGCTAATATCCTTAATTGAATCGGCATCACTCTTTCTCCTTCCCAATCAAGGACGACACTAAAACAGCAAGTGAGACACTCACCATATAGTTTATGCCTTTGATTAGATTAATACTTGACACTCCAGTGGTACGTTCAAACATACGCACACCGACTTCTTTAACGCGAATATTTTTCGCAAAAAGATGCATATAACTCTCTGGTTCTGGATATTGCCTCGGATAACGTTTTGTAAATTGCGTAATGACCTTTCGATTACCAGCGCGATAACCACTGGTTACATCTTTAATTTTAAATTTTGAAGTGGAGTAAATCAATGAAGAAAGAATTTTTATTCCTAATTGACGTGTCTTTGATGATTTAAATTCCGAATTACTTTCATTCAAGAAACGTGAACCAACTGTAAAGTCTGCTTCATCATCCAAAATCGGTTCAATCAGATTGGGTAAGGATTCAATATCATGCTGCCCATCCCCATCATATTGCACAGCAATATCATAGTTATTTTTTAAAGCATAGATATACCCCGTTTGCACAGCTCCTCCAATCCCCAAATTTTGAATTAGTTCCACGTGATTAATATTATGTACCCGCAGTACCTCTTCCTCATTATCTGTTGAGCCGTCATTAATTACCACGTAATCCAAATGATACCTGCAGTTTGCTCGATAATGATCAACTGTTTTTATCACATCAACGATACCTTCAGATTCATTATAGGCAGGAATAATTAGTAATATCTTCTGTTCCGTTTTTTCCTTCATTTTAATTCCTTACAATACTTTCACAACTTACATCTTAACCATTATATCTTATATCCCAATGAAAAACAAACTAAGTTTTCCCCGTTTGTATTTCCCTCAAATCAGATTTTTTAACCACGCAATTAAATCAGGTAATAAATTTGCTCCTCGATCTGCTGCATAATAGAATAAAACTGTCAACAATATGAAGTATATAAGATTAAACACCGTAATATATTTAAAAACCTTGATTTTAATCGCTTCAGTCATATCAACTTTAATATATTTTTTTAAACTTAAAGCTAAAGGGGTCAATATAATAAGGAACGGTGTATAATAACGCCCTTGATTCCCCAAACTAATCAAAGCCCCTGCGATATTTAAGCGGATCAATGTCCAACCCATATACATCATAATGGCTGTCATCAGAATAACTAAAATGAAAGAAATCCCGCTTGAGACAGATATACGTTTATCCAAGGGCACCTCTTTCTCACTTACCCCCAGTAAGAACAAGAACACAAAGTTAATCACAACCAACCAAGCAGGCAGACGGTAAGTCATCTGACCAAAATTGCCAATCATACCACTCACTAAAATACTATCCATATTATTATAGAAATCGGGCCTAAAGAAAGTATTAAACATGATTTGGAATCCACGAATAGCGCCGCCAGCCTGACGAAATTCATAAACAAATAAGGCATAGAAAAATATCAGGATAGCTAATAGAGCAAGTTTTTTATGTTTTGCCCAAAAAGTCCAGAAATTGTCTATTATTTTAGTCAACTTATTCTGGCCAAAAAGTCGGGTAGGCAAGGTCACAAAGTAGACACCTAATACCAACACTGCTGACTTGGGAATAAACAAAAGTAATGCGGTCAAACCTAGATAAAGGTAATGTCGAGAGGTAAGCTGTTCTTTACGGGTCCATAGATTTGTCATCAGCGAGAAGCAGACAAAAACAGACACATAATAAAGCACATCATAAGACAAAGATGCAGCTTGCTGAATGCTAATTGGAAGTAGCGCGACTGCTGCCATAAGCCACTTTCCAAATTTGGCTTTCTTAATTGCAAAATAAAGAGCAAAAAGATAAACTAAAAAATTAAGCAGGCGCCCTAGAATAATCATCACTCCAAAACTCGCATGCAACCAGCTACCGATAAGGATACCTATCGCTTGTGGGAGCCACTGCAGATTTGAAAAGCTCAAATTTAGGCCCAGATATCCCTGACTAGGGACTTGATCTACAAAATACTTCTGTAGAAAGCTGCCGTCTTTGTATGCTGACTCAAACACAAAACTGCTATCTGGGCTATTCAGAGCATTCTCGTTGAGTGCTGGTCCTTCGTAAGGGATCGGGACGGTTAAGCGTCCCACCTCAGCAAATAATCCATCTGTATCATCATGAAATATACTGTAAGCATGTTTAAAGTGCGTAAATTCATCCGGCGCAGCAAAGATAGGCTGCACAAAAACCGTCAGCAGGCCAAAAACAAGAGCCAAACTTAAAAATAAAGTTTCAATCTTGTATTTTTTGTTTGGTAGTTTTATTGTATCCATAGATCCTCTAATTTATATGTGTGTTGTATCCTTGCCCAAAAGTTTATAGGTTCTGTATTTTATTAGGCGTAAGGTTTTTTTGACTGCTAATTTTAATACGAAAGTCAGCCGGATGTCCTTAGCATTTTCCTCTGTGATGCCAAAACGTTGATTGAAGGTTCGGGCATCAATAAAGGGTGATAATTCTTGGCTGGATTTACTAACTCTGAAATCTAAATCTTTATCCCAAGCCAAATAAATCAAAATCCGTTCAATGGCATGTAGAATTGTATTTTGTGGCAGGGGTTCTTTTGGAACTTCCCTTTGCATAATTTCTAAATCGAATAATGGTTCTAGAACTTCTGTTTTGGCCCAGAAATAGGTCCCATAACTCATGGTGAAAGTTCTAAAATCATGAAAATTCGCTTTTTTACGCATTTTCATTCGTTTCCAAATATCGTTCATAATGGGCGCAATTTTTTTATTTTCATTGTCTGCATCAACGACGCGGTTGAAGCGGAAAAATGATGGAATATCAGCAATGACAATTCCAAGCTTGTCACTCTCTTCAAAATTACGCATAATATTATCAGCCGGCTTAATCAGCATATCAATTAGCTCTGTCCGCCATGATTCCCCAGCAAAGAAAGAGGCTTCTAATGAACGTTTGGTATGGAAGTGACCAACAACATCATACTGGCGTAATTTTTCCTTTAAAGCTAAGAAGGGCATCACGTCTCGACCATAATTTGCCGTACGTACAAGCTCAGCTTGAATCTGATGTTCTGCCAAATATTTTTGGATAATCTGCTCTTTTTCCTCGGTATTGGTCGTTAAGTAGAGACTGTAATCAAAGTGGAACTTAGCAAAAGCAGCCATGAATTCTTCCAATAATTCTGGATAGAACACATGGAGGTGCACTGCAATTTTCTTAGTGATGATTTGATTTTGCGCAACACCAAGATATTTTTCAGCCAGGAGATAATTGGCATCTGGATAGTCCACACTGGAAAGGTGTTCAACAATCAGCTCTTTCGGATAATCAGTGTTTTCTCCCACATAATCCAACATGAACTTAGCAATTCCTGCACTTTCGTTGCTCTGAAAAGCTTTCACCTTCAAAAAGGGGACTTTTTCACGCAAGATGACATCTGGTGCGTAATATGAAAAATCTGGATGCAAAAGACGTGAATCATCAAGCTCGCGTGTGTCAAGAATAGTTTCATATTTAAAACCAGCTTCTATAAAGACCGTGGTTGAACGTATTTCATAGTGGTCAATAACATCTTGTACATTTTCAAAGTCTTCAATATTTTTCCAAAAGTTTTGAAAGACTTCTGAAGAAATAACTTTATGACTGAAAACCTTATAATAGGATTGGATGTGTTCCGCAAAACCATGATTTTTTGATTCTTGGTAGGCCCTGTGATTCGTTATCCCCCAAATATCAACCTCACGCGCTTCATATTCAGCATAATAAGGCTCCATATCATATAAAGGTCCAAAACAAGTATCATTCATAATCGTTACGGAGTCGTATTCCTTTAGCTGTTCAAAGCCAATGTGCGCCATTCCATCACGCCAAGCACCAAAATCAAAGCCTTTATTTTCTCTTTGAATAAAATCATCTATCAAACCTGTCAACTTGGCCTGTCCTTCAATTGAAAGCTGACTGTTTGAAATAAATACTACTTTTTCAAACAATGGTTTCATCTGTCTCAACTGATAAAGAACATGGTCGCTAATTTGATTATATTTATTGTAATGAACGTATAACAGCAGACGCTTCATTTTTTACCCCTTAATATCTTTTACTTTTAGTCTTTTTTTATAAAGTTTGTAGAAGAAAGACTTTTCGAAAGCCCGTATAAGCTCGGTTTTTTCAGCTAACTTATTCTCCTGATGGTTAAGCTTCTCTTTGAGTAGAGCTACTTCTTTTTGGAAGTTTTCAATGTGTTTATCTTTTTCACGAATCGCAGCATCCTGCTCACTGGTTTTTTTCTCTAAATCTTCATAACCTTTCAGCCAAATCTTTATATTATTTTTTAAGGCTTGAATGATTTCTCTAGGAATCAAGTCCACATACTTATCCAAAATATAAAAATACGACTGATAATATTTATTCCAATTTCCTCGCTCTGTTCTAGAAGTATCTAAAACCCGGTAATTTAACTTCGTTTCTTTCACAAAAATCGATTTTGCTTCCTTAAGCAAAATCATAGATAGCCAAAAATCATAATCTTCTAAAGCTTTATCATTTAGAGCATCATCAAATTTTAAACCAGATATTTTAGAAGTGCGTACCAGCGAAGAAGCATCTATAAGATTGCCTGTTAACTCTTTAGATAGACTGTATTCTAAGTCATCTCTTAGGACATTTCTACCATGCACAAAGTCCCATAATTGACAATATGCAATATCTGCACCTTCTTTTGTCAAAGAATGGTGCAGCCATTCAATGTGCTCGGGATCAATAAAGTTATCACTATCAACAAAAAGGAGAAACTCCCCCTTTATTTTAGATAAAGCATCATTACGTACTGAGATAACGCCTCTATTTTTAGATGAGAAATAATAAGTTTCACCTAAAAAAGGACTGTCCTTTAGCACTTTTTCAATAATTTGCCCTGAGTCATCAGTCGAACCATCATCAAAAACTAAAAGCTCTATATTCTTATATGTTTGCTTAAAAATACTGCGCAAGCATCCTTCAATATATTCTTCGTGGTTATAACAAGTAACAACGACTGAAACTTTGTTTTCCATACGTTTCTCCTTATTTGAAATTATTTAAATATATAATGATGAATACCTGAGCGCCATTCGTCTGCTGGCAATTGTAACTGGTAAAATTTTATTGATGTAATCCCTAGATTAAGAAGTTAAGAAGGAGGGCAAAAACGCTCATAACAACAAGTAAATGAATGAGCGCAGCTCCAGACTTTACTGTAATCTTTTTAGCTATAAGTGTAAAGACTGGCCCTAACAGTAAAAGAAAAGGTGTAAAATAGCGGCCTTGAGGCCCTGTGATAATTCGACCTGGATAATCAATAAATCCTGGATCAATAGCATAAGACACCATTATTACTAAAAAATTAAGTAATACTAGACTCAGCGCTCCCCAAGCAAACCATCTTGGAACTACTTCTTTCGTATAGGAAAGAAAAAGAATAATAAGAACAGTAAATTGGATAGGGAAAAACCAAGCTGGGAGCGCTGCTGTAGTGGTGCCACTAATAACCTCTGTTGTTAGAACGGTATAATAAGGTTCAATCAGGCTGTAAAACATTTTCTTGGCGATCAAGAAAAGCTGATCTGAAAACATAAAATAAAACAAACCCGTACCCATAGCTATTAATATAAACACTCCAAGAGCAGCCTGCAGTTTTGATAATTTAAAGCCAAACCTCTTCCCTAAAAGATAAATAAATATAAAGAGCAAAGATAAGTATATAAGCTAGGCATTTTCTTTAGCAAAATATAGCATAACAGATGGTGCTAAAATCTTTAAAAAGAAGGATTTAAAGCTCACTTCTGACCCACACTTAATATCCACAGCTATATTTATAACTGCCATAATCATAAATGCACTCGCCACGTAGTTATACACATCATAACTCAAACTACTTGCCTGTTGAATAACTGTAGGTGTCACAGAAATAGCAACAAAGAGGAACTGATATGCTCTGAGTTGTTTAATAATGAAAAACATACTTAAAACAAAGAAAATCAAACTAAAAACTCGTGCAGTTAAGACCATGCTGCCAATAGAAGGATAAATTGCATATCCAAGCTTGACACCTAGTCCTGGTACAATATGCATCACATCATTGTACCAAGTCAAGTCCCACTTTGTGCCGTAGCCTCGTCTGGTTCTAGGGTCTGCATCCTTTTTATGGATAAGGGCAGTTTCGTTTCAAAAAAGTTCTTGAAATAAGTCCCCTCAGCCTTCATATCACTTACTTTCGTAAAAGCAATCTGTTGTGATTGATAGTCTTCACCTGAGAAACCTATGGCTGAACGATCCACAACTGTATTCGAAATATACATGGCATGATCAAAATGATAACTCGAATCAGGTTCATTAAATAGGGGTTGTACAAAAGAGAAAAGTAAGCCAAAAAAGATGGCGAAGACCCAAAAAATATTTTCTGGCTTCCATAACTTTCCATCTTCTAAGCTATCCAAACTTCCATCCCCCGTTTCTTTGGATTAAGCCTGTTGCCGAATCTTTCGCACTCAAGTCGTCATCTGCCAAATCAGTACGATTAATCATAAACACTTTTTCATCCGCAAAAGCAATCAATTCATCTTTATTATTACGAACTGAAACTTGCAGTTTTAATTTCAAGTCATTCACCTGATCAAGCTTACAAGAATATACTGCCTTTTTTTGTCCTGGGCCTTGAGTCATGTAGTCAAGGGAGTTGTCATTATAAATCCAGATATTACGGTCAACCTCTGTCATTGAAAAGGCAATATAAGTTTCAATATCTTTTTTCACATCATAGCTGATTTCAAACTTAATATCATCTTCTGGTCTTATTTTAGAATTGTTGAGGATATTCAGTTGAAGATTTTCAATTAAATCCTCTGCTGTTTCTGGTGTCGCACCATCCGAGACTTCTGTTTGTAAGTTATCTAAACTATACTGGTTGGCTACTTCATCGACATCTCCGGAAACTTTAACCAATCCTTTTTCAATGAGAACTGCTTTATTACAGTATTTTTTAGCAGCTCCCATATCATGAGTAACAAGAATCGTCGTTTTCCCTGCAGCTTTACGTTCCAAGAAATAGTCGTTACATTTCCGTTGGAAAGATTCATCACCCACTGCCAATACTTCATCAAGAACTAGAATATCACCTTCAGCCTTGATTGCTACAGAAAAGGCTAAACGTACCTGCATCCCTGATGAATAATTTTTTAATTTTTGATTCATGAATTCATGCAATTCAGCAAAATCGACGATATCATCATACATAGCATCTATTTCTGTTCTTGAAAAGCCAAGCATTGCACCATTTAGGTAAACATTTTCCCGACCTGTTAACTCTGGGTTAAAACCTACACCAAGTTCAATAAAGGAAACTAATTTACCATCTATTTCTACACTCCCTTGCTCTGGCGTGTATATTTGAGAAATAATTTTTAAGAGTGTCGACTTGCCCGAGCCGTTACGACCAACAATTCCAAAGAAATCACCCTTTTCGACTTCAAAAGAAATATCTTTCAGCACATGCTGTTCCTTATATCCCTTGATACCGCGTAAGCGATTAACCAGAAGAGTCCGCAAGCTATTTGTTGCTTCAGTTGGTAAACGGAAAAACTTGCTGACATGATCTATCTTTACTGCTATATTATCGTTCATTATATAATCTCCGCAAATTTCTTAGCATTCTTTGTGAAAATAAAGAGGCCTAATCCAAATATGATGACAGGAATAATATAAGGAATCACTACTATAAAAGGATTATCTATCATTTGCCATACTGTTGGATTTGTATTATTACTAAACGTTAGAATGTAACGCATATCTTGTACAATTTGTGCCATTGGATTCATCATCAAAATTTTAGCAATTGTAGGGTGCGTAGCTGACACTTGTGTAATGGGGTAAATGATAGGTGTACCATATAATCCCGCTTGCATTGCCACCTCCCAGATGGGACCCAAGTCGCGAAAACGTACAAAAATTGTAGATAAGATAAAAGCGATACCTGTTGCAAAAAGTAGTAATTCAAAAATTAAAGGAACCGCCCAAATAACAGTCCAAGACATTTGTACGCCATTTAAAAGAGCAAATATAATAACCACAAACAAGCTGATAATCAAGTTAATCATCGCATTTGCTGCCACCGAAAAGATAACCACCTGCTTTGAAAAATTAATTTTACGTAATAAATCTCCACGCGATACAATGGAAAGCATACCCATATTTGTTGTTTCTGCAAAGAAATTCCAAAGTGTCAATGCCAAAAGAAGTGCGACAGCAAAGTGGGGTACCGCTGATCCGAAACGCAAAAAGCGCACAAATACCATATACATAATTACAAAGAGCATGACAGGCTTAAGAATTGACCATAAATAACCAATGATGCTTCCTTGATATCTTAATTTAAAATCTGTTTTAATCAATTCTTTGAGTAGAATTTGGTTTCTACGGTTAAAGAAATTCATAGAGTCCTCCGAGAATTTGCTGTTGCAAATTTTATTTAATATCCTTGCGATCTGAGCGCAGAAAGGCCTTATAGGCAAATTTTGTAATAATCAAAGCGCGGAATATCCGTGTATGCCCTGATTTATTTTTGCGCAAGTTATGCTTTTTAATCCAGGCACATCGCGTTGATTGATTCTGTTCTAAAATGCTTATGTAGTTTTGAATCAAATCACGATTTTCTTCTGAAATTTGTATGTCATCTACAAGTAATTTTTTTGCTTGGTTTTGACTTTCTATAATCAGCCACCAATATTTTTTAAACCAAAGATAAGGTCGAAGCCATTTCTTGATCCTTTTATTAAGCGTACGTGCCCCTAAAACATTATCCTCATGCTGACGATAAAGTATTGTGGGCTGATCAATATAAATCAACCCTTCTTGTGAAGCTGCAAGGAGAGCCAGATACCAATCATGCATAATGATGTCAGAAGTGTCCTTCCACAGTCTAATCAAAGCATTATTTGCCATCATTGTACAGCCGGTTACAGAATTTTCAGTAAGTTCCTGAACTAGTTTTGTATTGGCATGCCCCGATTGACTCCTAATCATTGATTCGTTGATGATATGCAAATTTTTATCAACAATTTTCAGATCTGTATAGTAAAGTTTTGCCTTCTTATTATCATGCTTAACTGCCTCATCAAGTATTGTTTGCAATTTTTCCGGCAACCAATAATCATCTTGATCACAGAAAAAATAGTAATCTGCCTGATTATATTTAGCAAGTTCATAGAAAGATTCAATCACACCTTTATTTTCAGCCTGAATGAGCTGAATCCGTGGGTCAAGTTGTGCATATGAAGCAACGATATCACACGTTTTATCTTTTGAGCCATCATCTCGCACTAACAAATTCCATTCGGTAAAACTTTGCTTCTGAATACTTTCTATTTGTTGACCGACATACTTTTCACCATTGTAGGTCGACATTAAAATATTAACTTTCAACAAAAAGCTCCTCATACTGGGTACATATCAAGTCCCACATATATCTTTCTTGAATCCTACTTCTTGATTTTTTTTGTAGGTCATTTCGTTCTATATCGCTCAAATTTTCAACTTGATTTATTTTTTGAGTTAATTCATCTTTAGAGAAATAGAGTACTGTATCCCCTGCTGTTTCACGATTAAAATTAACATCTAAAACGAGATTAACCGAAGTGGACCACATCGCTTCAAGAAGTCCTGGGTTAGTCCCCCCTACTTCATGCCCATGCAAGTATGCAAGTGCATGTTCTCGTATATACCTTAACTCATTTTGATCATAAACTGTTCCAACAAATTTTATTCGCTTATCCTGGTCAAATTTTGTTTTTTGAAGCAGTGCCTCATAAAAAGCATTCCCTTCATAGTTGGTGATAATGACCAAGTCATTTTCTGTATTTGATGCCATAAAACTGCGAATCAGTGCCTCATAATTATTTTCAGGAACAAAACGCCCCACAATTAGATAATAATCTTTAACACCAAATTTTTCTAGAGTTGTAGAAAAATCCAAACTGGATATCTCAGTTTCAGTGCCATAAGCAATAATTTCGGACTTTACAGGACCATATTCTTCAGTCAAATATTCTTTGATTCCTGCGTTATCAGAGATAATTAAATCTGCATATTTAACCATTTTTTTCTCAGCAAGCTTAAGGTATTTACGAACGGGTGCCGCCCACTTGGTCCGGCGCCATTCCAATCCGTCTGGATTAACAAAAAGCTTTCCACCTACGCTATGTATTTTTTTAGCATAAGTGCCAATAACTCCACCAATAGTATTTCCCAGAATATAAAAAATAGGCTTTTCTATTCCTTCTTGTTTGATGATTTCGAGAGATTTTTTTATAGCTAAGATATCGTATGCGATAACACGAGCTGGACCTATATTAGGCACATCAATAGCAAAACAATCTGCTCCTAAGTAGTCAAAATGTCCATCCGAAAGACGAGCCAAATCGGAATTCTCGCTTTGACAAGCTACATGATATTTAATATTTTCGTTTTTTTGATGTTTAACGAGCTCTTCCACAAAAGTTTCAAAACCACCATATTTAGCAGGGAGTCCACGACTCCCAATAATAAAAATATGTTTTACCATTATACTTATAGCCTCTCAAAACGAGAATTCTGCCGTTTCCGACAGAATATCGTTTTATTTTTTATTAATATCGCCTTTTACACCAGCTTTATCTGGACGTAAATCACCCTTTGCAACCATTTGAGCTAAAGCATCTTGCCATGATGGAATTTTAAAGCCAGTGGCTTTTGTTTTCTCTAGGCTCATTGTCGAATTGAAAGGACGTTTCGCTTTTGCTGGAAAAGCGCTGGAATCTACAGGTGTTACTTTTGTATCCGTATCTTTCAGAATTTCCGTTGCAAAATCAAACCATGTCACATCTTCATCCGTTGCAGCATCATTTGTTAAGTGATAGTAACCAAAGTTTACATCATTGTCAACCAAGTAAACCATAAACTCTGCCAGCGTACGTGTCCATGTGGGACGACCATGCTGATCATTTACTACTGTCAATGTATCATGCGTTTTTGCTAAGTTTTGCATAGTAAAAACGAAATTATGTCCGTAGTTACCGAAAACCCAAGCGGTACGAATCGTGTAAAATTTCACTCCTGATTCTTCCACCGCAAGTTCACCTAATCGTTTCGTACGACCATATTCAGATTGAGGGTCTGCTGGCGCATCTACTTCCCATTCTTGACCAACAGGTAAGTCACCATTAAAAACATAGTCTGTTGAGATGTAAACCAAGGTTGCACCTACACGAGCAGCTGCGTTCGCAACATTTCGTGTACCCTCAACATTAATTTTTTCATTGAGAGCTTTGCCTTCATCTTCAGCTTTATCTACAGCAGTGTATGCTGCGCAGTGATAAACCAATTCTGGTTTATTTTTGTCAAAGAAAGCATCAACAGCAGCTTTGTCCGTAATGTCAAGTTCATTGACATCTGCTGCAAAGTATTTTACATCACGTTCATCAAGAAGATGGCGTAACTCTGTACCAAGTTGGCCATTTCCACCAGTAATTAAAATCATATTTCTTCCTTTATCTTAGAGAACTTTTTGGCTTTCAGCATATTTCGCTTCAACAGCAGCTTTTTCTGCTTTCCACCAGTCTTGATTTTCAGTATACCAATCAATCGTTGCCTTCAAGCCTGACTCAAAGTCTGTGTGCTTAGGCTCCCAACCAAGTTCTGTACGAAGTTTTGTGTTGTCAATAGCATAGCGTAAATCATGGCCCGCACGATCAGTTACACGATCATAATCATCAGGTGCTTGTCCCATTTCCGTTAAGATTTCTTCTAAAACTTCTTTATTATTTTTTTCGCCATCGGCTCCGATAAGATAAGTTTCACCCATACGACCTTTGGTTAAAATCGCCCAAACACCTGAAGAGTGGTCCTCTGTATGGATCCAGTCACGCACATTTTTACCATCACCATAAAGTTTTGGTTTAATCCCTGATAAGATGTTTGTAATTTGACGTGGGATGAATTTTTCGATGTGTTGGTAAGGTCCATAGTTATTTGAACAATTTGAAATTGTCGCTTTCAAACCAAACGAGCGCACCCAAGCACGAACAATCAGGTCCGATGCCGCTTTAGTCGAAGAGTAAGGACTTGATGGATTATAAGGTGTTTTATCCGTGAATTTTTCACCTTCCCCTTCGCCGTGTCCTGGTAAATCTTCGCGGTAAGGCAAATCACCATACACTTCATCTGTTGACACATGGTGGAAACGTAAATCATATTTACGCGCCGCTTGAATCAGGGTATAAGTCCCGATAAAGTTCGTTTGGATAAACTCATCTTGTGATTTAAGTGAGTTGTCGTTGTGGCTTTCTGCCGCATAGTGCACAATCGCATCTGCCTTAGAAGCAACTTGATCCACAATCTCTGGATCTGCAATATCACCAACCACAAGCTCTACACGATCTCCAAGAATCATGTCAATATTGGCACGATTTCCCGCATACGTTAATTTATCTAAAACGGTAATATGTACATCTGGATGATTATTATAAACGTAGTGTACGAAATTTGAACCGATGAATCCAGCACCACCAGTGACTACGATATTTTTAAATTCAGTCATTGTTTTTCCTCTAGTATATTTTTTATTGCAAGCGATAGTCTTGTCTAAATTTCTGCGCTGATACAATTTTTAAATATTTGCCATTGAACACAAGAAACTCATCTTGAACAGCATTGATTTTGATCAATCCACCCGTATTAACAATACGTAATGATTTCTCGTTTAACCAAGAAAATCCCCCTGAAGTAAAGGCCTTCTTTACCCATGCAGGTTGCGCATTTTCTTTATTCACTTGCCAAAACTCTAGTATTTTTTTACTTTGTAGATGCTTCGCCTTCATTTTAGCCGAGTAAATCTGCGGTCAAGGGCTTTACATCTGCAAGCAATGGGTGATTTTTGTCTGCTTCACTCACTTCAGCATTCGCAAGGTCTTCCCATTCGATACCTAAAGTTGGATCTGCATAATTGACAAAGGCATATTTTGGTTTAAGTTCCAAAGCCCAATAATCATTCACTAAGTAAGAGTAAGAAACGGTATCACTTAAAACTTGGAAACCATTGGCAACACCACGTGGCACAAAAATACCCTTGCTGGCATCAATCACTGTTTGATAAACATGGCCAAAACTCTCCCCTTCACGGAGATCTACCCAAGAACCTAGAACACGTCCACCATCTGCTACAGAAATGTATTTGTCCCATGGTTCCGCGTGTAAACCGCGCAAAACATTTTTACGTGAGAAAGAAACATTATTTTGTAACTTTCCTTCTGCGAAGAATTTCTCTGGGAAACCGAGGGGGAGCATTTTTTCTTTTTGAAAGTTTTCTTTAAACCAGCCGCGATTATCACCATGAACAGGAATATCAAATTCTAACATACCTGGAATAGCCTCGATTTTACGCGCTGCAAGTTCTTTTCCAAAAAAGTTATCCGTCATTTATTTATCACCTACCAATTTAAGTAAATATTTACCGTATGCGTTTTTCTTAAGCGGTTGTGCAAGTTCACGTACGGCTTCTTCCGAAATGTAGCCCATACGCCACGCAATTTCTTCAAGGTTAGCAACCATAACGTTTTGCATACGTTGAACTGTTTCAATATATTGCGCTGCTTCAAGCAAGCTTTCATGTGTCCCTGTATCGAGCCATGCAAAACCACGTCCCATAAGTTCTACAGAGAGATCACCTCGCTCAAGATAGGCCTTATTCACATCCGTGATTTCTAATTCTCCACGTGGTGAAGGTTTGATATTCTTGGCAATCTCCACAACATCATTATCGTAGAAATAAAGTCCTGTTACAGCATAGTCAGATTTTGGTGCTTCAGGCTTTTCTTCAATCGAAACAGCATTCATGTCTTTGTCAAACTCGACAACACCAAAGCGTTCTGGGTCTGGTACTTGGTAACCAAACACAGTTGCACCTTTTTCTTTAGCTGCAGCTGCTTGAAGTAATTTAGACATTCCTGGACCATGATAAATGTTGTCTCCTAAGATTAGAGCAACGGAGTCATCCCCAATAAAGTCCTCGCCGATGATAAAGGCTTGAGCCAAACCATCTGGACTTGGTTGAACAGCATACTGCAAATTTAGACCGAATTCAGAACCATCTTGCAAGAGTTCTTGGAAACGCGGTGTATCTTCTGGTGTGGAGATGATCAAAATATCTTTGATCCCAGCCAGCATCAGTGTAGACAATGGGTAATAAATCATTGGTTTATCATAGACGGGCATCAATTGTTTACTTGCTGCACGAGTCAGTGGATACAAACGCGTTCCCGATCCACCTGCTAAAATAATCCCTTTCATGAGGTACCTCACTTTATTTTTTATTATAGTTAATCAGCATAATTATAGCATAATTTTTGTTTTATTTCATTCCAACTTGCTACATGAAGCTTTTCAAGTTGTAATTAAGAATGTCTTATAATGGGGAAGAATTTAACTCTATCGTACTCAAAACCAAAGCAAGATTTCCAAAAGGAAGAACATCATCTAGGTTGTGATTTTCAAATAAGGAGGCGAGATGACGCGAACAGTCGCTTTTTTTTGAGGCATTGAAAGGTATACTTATAACATTTCAAAATTGGTAGCTCGCGGTTATCGGGTAATCATTATAACCTCGAAGCATTCAAATGACCTTTCTCATGAATCTATTGAAGAAGGAATTAAAATATACCGACTTCCTATCTATAATTTTGGTAAGAAACGCTACCCATTTCCCCGAAAAAATAAAATGTATAAAGAATTATTAAAAAAAATTAAAGCTGAAAACATTGATTATTTTGTTATCAACACTCGTTTCCAACTCCCCTCACTAATTGGAGCAAAAATAGCGAAAGAGCAAGGAAAGCAAGCTATTGTTACAGAGCATGGGACGACCTATCTTACAATCAATAGTAAATTTTTCGATAAAATATTACATATTATCGAAAAACTTCTCATTGCTCAAGTTAAAAAGAATTCTAAAATATTCTATGGCGTCTCTCAAGAAGCAGCCAACTGGTTATCAGAGTTTAACATAACAGCCAAGGGTGTCCTGTATAACGCTATTGACAGCAATGATTTTCCAAAATATTTTAAGGAGAAAAATGTGAGGATAAAATAAGGATTAGTTGCGCTGGCCGTTTGCAAGCTCATTTTAAAGGGGTAGAAACTCTTCTCGCGGCTTTTGCCAAACTCTCCAAAGAATTTGATAATCTAGAGTTAACAATAGCTGGTGATGGGCCCATTTATGAAGATATGGTAGCAAAATACCCTCAAGATAATATTATTTTTCTAGGAGAAGTTTCTCATGGTTGGGTAAAGCAAATGAATAGTGTATCCGATATTTTTGTTTTACTTTCAAAAATCGAAGGGTTTTCTACGGCCTTACTCGAAGCTGGCTCTTAAAAAATGCACTTATAAGGACGAATGTAGGAGGAGCTGGAGAACTTCACCCAAATGATTCCTACGGATTCATTATCGAAAATAACGAAAAAGCTTTAATGGATGCACTCAGAGACCTTATTACTCATCCAGAAAAACGCAAAAGTATGCAAGAAAAAATATCCACACATATTATGACAAATTTCACTTGGGAAATAACAGCCAACGCTTTTGAAACTACTTTTTCTGAGTTAGAGGAGTGAGATAAGAAGCTTCAGTAAGAAAATAAAACAAACCAGTCAGAAAATATTCTTGACTGGTTTGTTTTATAGCTCTGAAGACAAAAAGAACAATATATATCGTATGTACTTTTTTGTGTTTCAATTACAATTTTTTAAATATAAATAATGCTCCCCTTGTCAGTAAATATTGTACAAGCGGTGCTGCGATAAGAAATGGGATGAGTAATGTAAAATGAATTGGACTTGGCCATGCCAAATTTAGGAAATCTGTACCCACAATTAAGGCTACGAGAAACGAAAGCTGTGTGATTGTGAAAATCCATAAACGATAGCGCTTAATAGGCCAAAATATCTTACGTTGCATCAAAACATAGTTCCATGCAGAAAAGAGAACCGTCATCATCGCAAGTTCAGGATGTGTAATGCCCAAGCTACCGCCTATTGTAACGATAAGTATTGCGCCAACAGCAATACTGAAGCCAACCGGAAATGCACGCTCAAACAGCGTCCGCAAAAAACGGCCTTCGACTTTTGAAAAGTCTGATTCAAAGCTCAAGAAAAAAGAGGGAATTCCGACAAAAAAGGCAGTCAAAACAGTAAGTTGGATGGGTTCGAAAGGATAGACATTCCCTGCAAATAAAGTCAATACCGTCAAAGCTATTGAAAACATCATACGCACCATTAATAAGGAGCCTGTACGTGTTAAATTATTAATCACCCGCCGTCCCTCATTAACAATATAGGGCATCGCCGAGAAGTTATTGTCCATCAAAATAAGGTTGGCGGTTTGTTTCGCTGCTTCACTCCCTTCACGCATGGCAATCGAACAATCAGCCTCCTTAAAGGCCAAAATATCATTGACACCATCTCCGGTCATCGCTACTGTATGCCCTTGCTTCTTCAGAATTTGCACCATCATCTTTTTCTGTTGTGGGGAGACACGACCAAAAATTTGAAAATTTTCTACTGCAAACTCTAGTTCTGCCTCTGTTTTTATTTGACTGGCATCAACATATTGCTCGGCATCCGGTAAGGAAACAGCCTTCGCAATTGCCGATACTGTCACAGGATCATCTCCGGAGATGATTTTACAACGTACACCTTGCTTTTTAAAATAGGCTAGAGTCTGTTTGGCATCGTCACGTAGAATATCAGAAATAACAATGAGCGCTTCTGCAGTTAAGTCTTCGGGAAGTCGATCTCTATCAAGTGCTTGTTTTGAGCAAGCCAAAACTAACACACGATAGCCCTTTTCTGCATACTTTTGTGCGTGCTGTTCTAAGACAGCATTTCCCTTAGGAAATAAAAACTGCCAAGCCCCTAAGTAAAAAGTACCTTCTGTAAATTCAACGGCACTGTATTTCCTCTCCGAAGAGAAGGGCAGCACTTGAGAAACATTGTAATCCTTTAATGAAGCAAAATACTTTCTTAAGGCTTGTGCGGTGATGTTTTGATCGGGAAGATTTTCTAGAAGATTCCCCATAACACGGGCAATGTGTGACTCAGAGTGTTCAGTCAGACTTTCAATCTTTTCCACTTTCATTTCACCCGTCGTGATGGTCCCTGTTTTATCCAAACATAGCACATCCACGCGTGCAAGTGCATCAATTGTATGTAGCTCTTGTACCAATACTTTTTGCTTCACTAAGTTGATAACCCCTAATGTTAAAGCCATACTGGTCAATAAAATCAAACCTTGAGGGAACATGCCCTCCAGAGCAGCAACTGTTCCTAGCACAGCTTGTTTATGGCCCGTATCAATGACATAAAACAACTTGAGGTAAAGTAAAATCCCCAAGGGAATCATAATAAAACTCACGATACGTACAACTTTTGCCAAACTGTCACGCAACATTCGTTTCTGTTTCTTTATTTTTTGAGCTTCATGGGCCAATTGATGAATATAATTGTCTTTTCCTACATGAATAACCCGTGCAACTGCTGTCCCGCTGGTGACAAAACTGCCAGAAAAAAGTTCTGCATCTGCTTTTTTAGTCAGCGCGTCAGCCTCTCCAGTAAGCAGAGCTTCATTTACTTCCACTTGGCCTTCAATGATCTGACTGTCACATGGAATTTGATCTCCAAGTTCCAGAAGAATAATGTCATCAAGCACAAGCTCTTCTTGTTTGAGTTCCACCTGTTTTCCTTGGCGAAAAGTCTTGACTTTACTTGTATTCAATAAAGAGAGTTTGTCGAGCAAACGACGTGCCTTAATTTCCTGGTATAAACCAATCCCTGCATTCACAGCAACAACAATGATGAAAAGTGCATTTCGATGCGAGCCCACGGAAAGCACTAAAACAAAAAGGAAAATATTGATTAAGTTAAAAAAAGTCAGCAAATTACTCGCAAAAATCTGGCCGTATGTTTTACTGCTCTCGTTCTTTGCGATATTTACTTGACCTGATTTTAAACGTTTTTCAACTTCTTTTTGTGTCAAACCTTCATATTTAAATGGCATAAGCTCTCTCCTAACTCTTATTCTATCCTAACATCATTAGAGAAGCAAATACCTTACAATTTCGAAATAAAACCCCGTCCCAATAAGGACGAGGTGAGTGGGTTTACTTTGTTTGACGTGCCATCGAAGACTGCACATTGAATTTACGTTGAATAAGGAAGCGAATTCCCATCACAGCTGCCCCAAGAATAATTGTAATGTAAGGAGCAAGTACGATGTTGATGGATTTTGGCAAGAGGGCAACCAAGACAGAAACGCCTGCCCATGCCACCATTGCGACAGCTAACATCGCAAAACCTTTACCTTTTTTCTGTGGGCGTTGTGCACTGTAAAAGTATTTATACATCCAGTACATCACCAAACCAGCTAGAGCAGAAGATGCCAGCGTTGTCAAAAGACCGTAAACACTTGCTTGTGGTTGGAAGAGACCCATCAGTCCCATTACCACTGAAATCACACCAAAGAAGAGTAACGCACTATCTAGCCACATCAAGAAGGGGGATTCATTTTTCGCTGTTTCCTGACGTTTTACCTTGTCTTCTTCAGGTTTATACTGTGTCGCAAATTCCATAGGTGCACCCAATAATTTGCGGGCCAGGATGCCTTCCTTTTGTCCTTCGATGATTTTAGGCAAGATTTCAGCGAGAATTGTTTTGATTTCCTCGTCTGATTTTCCTAAAAGCATCAATTGCTTTGTTACATTATGTACATATTCGCTATTTTTGGCAGTGAGTTGCTCGATTAGATTTTCCATATCTCCTATTATATAAAATTTTTGGTGAAATTTGGAAATAAAACTTGATTTTTTTAATAAAAAAATGTTATACTAATTTGGTATGTTATTTTGAGGGTTTCTGTAAGAATTGTGTTTCAGATCTGAATTTTTAGAGATGCTCTTTAAAAAAAAAGCATAAAATTTTTAAGGAGGAACCAAACCATGTCAAAAGAATGTTATTTTACTGGTCGTAAGACTGTATCAAGTAATAACCGTTCACACGCTATGAACCAAACTAAACGTGTAGTTAAACCTAATCTTCAAAAAGTTCAAATTCTTGAAAACGGTGAACTCAAAACTGTATGGGCTTCAGCTAAAGCATTGAAAAAATTGCCTGCAGGCGTTGAGCGTGTATAATTGGAAAAAATAAAAAAGCTAGTGAATTTTATTTACTGGTCTTTTTTTTATTTTCTTCTCCTTCTTCAACACTTTAAAAACCAAAGGTCATGACTAACGCTTGATCTTTGGTTTTTTGCTTTCTAATAGCTCTTTCGATTTAGGAGCTTTCCCTAAAGCACTTACAAGGCGAAATTGACCAAAAAACCAATAAAACAACTGTTCTATTTTACAAAATTATGATAAAATGAAGTGATACATAAATTATTATGGAGGAAAGTGCTGTATGATTCAACAGCACGCATATGAAAATGACCGTTACTATTAATACTCAACATGGTAATGTTGACATTGCAACAGATGTTATCGCTACTGTTGTAGGTGCAAGCACTACTGAAATTTTCGGCGTTGTCGGCATGACAAGCAAAAATGCTGTCAAAGACAATTTCCGTAATATCCTCGGACAAGAAAACTATTCTAAAGGTGTTGTCGTTACGACAACCGATAACCAAACAATCATTGGTGTTTATGTTGTTGTCAGCTATGGTGTTAAAATTAGCGAAGTTGCCAAAAACATCCAAGAACGTATCCGTTTCAATCTGGAAAATCAACTTGGCATTGTAGCAGCTAAAGTCAATGTATATGTACAAAATGTGAAGGTGGTCGAAGACTAGTGTCAAATATTAACGCAAGTAAATTTCAAGAAATGATTCAGGCGGCAGCAAGTCGCCTTAACGAACAAGCTGAATATGTCAATTCTCTGAATGTCTTTCCTGTCCCAGATGGAGATACAGGAACAAACATGGGGATGACAATCACAAATGGTGCCAAAGATGTCGCTGAAAAACCAGCCGAAACTGTTGGTCAAGTTGCTCAAATTCTTTCCAAAGGTTTGCTCATGGGGGCTCGTGGTAACTCTGGTGTTATCCTTAGTCAAATCTTCCGCGGTTTTGGACAATATGCTAAAGACTACGATGAACTTGATGGTATTCATTTAGCTAATGCCTTGCAAAACGGTGTTGAGGTCGCTTATAAAGCGGTTATGAAACCTGTTGAGGGGACAATCTTAACTGTTTCGCGCGGTGCTGCAGAACTTGCAAATCGTAAAAGCAATGAGACCGACGATGCAACGGCTATTATGGAAGCTGCTCTTGAAGGAGCTAAAATCGCTTTAGCGAAAACTCCAGATATGTTGCCGGTCCTTAAAGAAGTCGGTGTTGTCGATTCAGGTGGTCAAGGTTTAGTTTACATCTATGAAGGCTTCTTGATGGCTATCAATGGTGAATTTGTCCCTGAAAATCCTGAACAAGGCTTAGGTGCTATGGACCGTATGATTAACATGGAACACGAGTCTGAAACAAGTGTTGCGGGTGCTTCCACAAGCGATATCAAATACGGCTACTGTACAGAGATTATGGTCGAATTAGGCCAAGGTCCCACAGCACGTGAGGGCTATGATCACGATAATTTCCAAGCCTACTTGGCCGGTATCGGTAATTCGCTTTTAGTTGTGGATGACGAAGAAATCGTTAAAGTCCATGTCCATACTGAAGATCCAGGTCTTGTTATGCAAGAAGGTCTTAAGTATGGTCGTTTGGTTAAGGTTAAAGTTGATAACATGCGTCTCCAAAACGAAGGCGTTGTTGAAAAAGAAAAAACAAACAACATCAGCACTTCTACTTCTAAATCTGACTGGGGCTTGATTGCCATCGCTGCTGGTGATGGTCTTGCTGATATTTTCCGTGAAATGGGTGTACAACATGTCGTTTCTGGTGGTCAAACAATGAACCCATCGACAGAAGATATCCTCAAAGCTATTGAAGCTGTCAATGCCGAAAAGGTTATTATTCTTCCGAATAATAAAAATATCTTCATGGCTGCCAAATCTGCCGCTGAAGTTTCAGATATTCCTGTTGAAGTGATTGAAACAGCGACTGTTCCTCAAGGTTTTACTGCTTTACTCAGCTTTGACCCAACAAAATCAATTGAAGAAAACAAAGAAAATATGACTGCTTCTTTAGCAGACGTACAATCTGGTTCAGTGACACAAGCTATTCGTGACACTAATATTGATGGTATTGACATTCACAAAAAAGATACACTTGGCATGGTCAATAATAAAATTGTCGCATCAACCAAAAAAATGAACGATGCCATCTTTGCTGCTTTTGAAAAAATGATTGATGAAGACAGCGAAATTGCAGCAATTTACATTGGTGAAGACGGTAAGAAATCAAATGCGGAACGTATTGCCAAAGAACTAGTAAAACGTTACCCAGAACTGGAAGTAGAGATTCATGATGGTAAGCAACCTGTTTATCCATACATCTTCTCTGTAGAATAAAACAAAAAACTAGCCTCTCAATGCTAGTTTTTTTGTGTGTTTGTTTTCACGTGAAACATTTCTTTTTTATCAACCACACTGCCCATACACAAATTTCCTCGAAATTACAAGTAATTCGTGTTATACTTATTGTAATGTCAAATACTTTTTACATTCTCTTGAAGGAGCGCGCATGAAAACACTGAATACTGCCCGTATTGGCCAAATATATTATGTAAATAAAATATTAAAGTCTGAGCACGCGGGAAAACTTCGAGAGCTTGGGTTTGCCCCAGATAAGGAAGTCGTTTTACTTTCCATAGATGAGGAAAATGCGCGTTTAAAAATTGGTCAGACCCGTTTAGCGTTGAGCAGTTTCTACCTCAATACGATTTTAATTAAAGATGAACAATCAAATGAGGAACTTGTACCTCTCTCGTCTTTGAACATCGGTCAAAGTGGCGTGGTCCGATTACTCGAGGGGCAAGGCGAAATAAAGCGCCGGCTTATGGATATGGGAATTACGAGGGGCACAAGTATTTCTGTACATAAGCTTGCACCCCTAGGAGATCCTATGGAACTTCATCTGCGTGGTTATTCTCTTTCTTTAAGAAAGAAAGATGCTGAAAAAATAAAAATTGTTGTCCAAGACTAAAAGGAAATAAAGATGACTAAAATCGCTTTACTCGGAAACCCAAACAGTGGGAAAACAAGTATTTTCAATATATTAACCGGCAGTAATCAGCAGGTGGGAAACTGGCCAGGTGTGACAGTCGAGTGTAAAACGGGACGTTATAAAAAAGACAAAAACATCGCCATTCAAGATTTACCCGGAACTTACTCCCTCTCTCCTTATACTTTAGAAGAACAAGTCACACGAAATTATCTCAGAGAAACACCACCCGACGTACTTCTCAATATTATAGATGCAACAAATCTCGAACGCTCACTGTACCTCACATTGCAGCTGATGGAGTTTAATATCCCTATCGTTATCGCTCTAAATATGAGCGACTTGCTAGAATATCAAGGTAAACAGGTTGATATCGAAAAACTATCTTACAGTTTAGGACTACCTGTTGTACTTACTAGTGCTTTAAAGAAGAAAGGTCTAGACGAAGCTATTCGAAAAGCTTGTCAGCCTCTTAAAGTTACTCCTTTAGATTATGACCACCGTCTTGAAAGTGCGTTGGCAGAAATTCAAGCAATTTGTCCTCAAGCAAAGAATCATTTTGAACAAATCAAACTTTTTGAAGGGGACAGTTTAGCTTTGGCCTCCCTCACTGCCTCACAAGGGCAAGAATTAGATGAAATCGTAGCAATCACCGAAAAAATTATGGGTGACGATCGGGAATCAATCATCGTCAACGAGCGCTATGATTTAATTGGTCAAATTGTGCGTTTGGTTGTTACAAGCACTCATAAAGGACAACTTAATGTAACAGATAAAATCGACCGCATTGTTACCCACAAATGGTTGGGGCTTCCTATTTTTATCCTTATCATGTGGTTCGTTTACTTTTTAGCGATACAGGTCATCGGTACACCCGCTAGCGATTGGCTCAATGATAACTTTTTTGGCAGCTTTCTGCCCGATGTTTTACACCAAGTAATGGATAGCTTGGCGATTGTTCCTTGGGTCCAATCTCTACTACTTGATGGTGTCCTCGCTGGAATTGGTGCTATCTTAGGTTTTGTTCCACAAATCTTTGTTCTTTTCCTCCTGTTAGGCTTTCTTGAAGATTCAGGTTATATGGCTCGTGTCGCATTTGTGATGGACCGTATCTTTAGAAGATTTGGCTTGTCAGGTAAATCCTTCATTCCCATGCTGATTTCTTCTGGCTGTGGTGTACCAGGCATTATGGCTACCCGTACCATTGAACAAGAAAGGGACAGAAAAATTACCATCATGGTGACCACCTTCATGCCTTGTTCAGCCAAGTTGCCGATCATTGCTTTAGTTTCAGGTGCCTTTTTTCACTCCACCAGTTGGGTTGCACCTAGCGCTTACTTCTTAGGCATGGCCATGATTATCCTTTCAGGAATTATTTTGAAAAAAACGAGAATGTTTGCAGGAGATACTTCCGCTTTCATCTTGGAATTACCTACTTACCATCTGCCTCATTTTCCGACAGTCTTTAAATATGCGTTTGATCGGGGACTGAGCTTTATTAAGCGCGCCGGGACAATTATTTTTGCGCTCAATGTTGCACTCTGGTTCTTGTCAAACTATAGTTTCACTTTGCACCAGGTCGAACCCGGCCAATCAATCTTGGCAACGCTCGGAGGATACTTGAGCATTCTTTTTGCTCCTCTGGGCTTTGGAGAATGGAAAGCAACGGTAGCTACTTTGACTGGTCTAATTGCCAAAGAAACTATTGTCGGAACGATGAGCCAATTGTACGCCCAAGGTGCAGAGGCAGAAAATAACGGCCGAGCCATTTGGACTGCTCTACAAAATAGCTACACCCCACTGGCTGCTTATTCTTTACTTGTCTTCAACCTGTTATGCGCACCCTGTATTGCTGCGATTTCGGCAATTTATAAGGAAATGGGTGAAGTGAAATGGACCTTACGCGCTGTGGGCTTTCAAACTGCTGTGGCTTACAGCATGAGTTTTATCATTTATCAGTTGGGCTCGGCCTTTCTTACGCAGTCCATTAGCATCAGTACATTGCTAGCAGCACTTCTCTTGGTTTTCGGTCTTTATCTTATCTTCCGCCGGCCAAAATATACATCGAACAAGGAGGAACTTTCTCTTGAACTTAGCTAGTATCGTTCTTTTATCCCTTATTTTAATCGCAGCCTTCTTTTCAGTACGCAAAACAGTGCGGAGCAAAGGAGCTTGCGATGACTGTACAACTACAACCTGTCCTGTTAAGGGTATTTCTGCCTTAGAAAGCCCATCGAAAAAAGATTGTTGTGAATAAGAAAAAACCTTCCTTAAGAGAAGGTTTTTTCTTATTCTCAGAGAACTAAAGCAAGCAGCATGAGTACCGCTTGCAATAGCGAGAAGACCATTAATATTTTTACTGAAGCAATAAAAGTTTCACTTTTTACTTGTCTTTGGAGGTAAGGACGCGCTTGTTTGATAATGAAAGGCAAAAGTATAAACATGAGCAACATGAGTGGTGAAATCAGTCCCAGAACTACTGCCCCAACGATCGAGATATAAGCCAATATAATGGCTAATGTCCACCAGCGCAAAGCATTCTTTCTCCCGATGTAATGCACGATAGTATAACGATGATTACCTTCATCCTCTTCCAAATCACAAGTGTTATTCGCCAGCATCAAGTTAGCAATTAACAAGGTACTTGGTAAAGCAACAAGGAAGGTTGATGCCAAAGTTGCAAAATCCCAAACAAAAACACCACTCGTATTGATATACACACAAATCAGAAAAATCAAGTAGCCCATTGTTAAACCACTGGCAAGCTCACCTACAGGTAAACTTGATAAGGGTTTCGGACCTGCCGAATAAAAAATACCGATGAAATAGCAAAAAAGTCCTAGCCAAAACACAGGCCAGCCCACAAGCCCTGCCACAATTAATCCTAAAATCAAGGAAATAGAGAAGAAGAAAAGGAGCAAGCCCTTTATCAGTGAAAGAGATAGATTTTCCCGTCCAATGATATTGGTATTTTTCTTGTAATCTTCGGTATCTACAGCCTTATGGTAATCATTGTAGTTGTCCCAAATATCTACAAAACAGTTAAAGCAGAACATAGCCACAAAGTAGATGATTAATGGGCCAAAATTGGCTATTTGATAATGATAAAGTGAATAAGCAACTCCCAGTATAAAAGGAAAAACGCTCGCTGTTTTAGCTTTCAGCTCAATAAGCTCAGCAAATATTTTAAAGTTCATTTTTTAATAATTTCTTTGTAATAAGGTTTGGGTAACTTCCATCAAAATTTCGCGGTTACGAGATTCTGGGAATTTTTCTATTTCAAGTAGTGCTTGATCTGTAAGGTGTTTTGCTAAGAAGAGACTTCCTGTAATCCCTCCTAGATCAGTGACCAGTTCGGAAAATTGGATACATTCTTGACGACTCAGTCCTTCTGGCGCTTCCAGATAGGGCATGACTTTCTCAGGTGCTTCTTCTTTTGCCAGCAACAAGGGTAAGGTATAAATCCCCTGACGAAAATCGGTCAATATTGGTTTATCAGCTTCTTCCAAACCGACTGTAAAATTCAGTACATCATCATAAATCTGAAAAGCCAGACCAATCGCTAAGCCAATCTTTCGTGCAGACCGTTGCATCTGCTTATCACCACCAGAGAAATACACACCTTCTAAGCAAGCTAAACTCAAGAGCTCTGCAGTTTTACCACTGATAGCTTTAAGATAGCGTCTGATACTGTTGTCTGCATTAAAAGCGGATTGCATCTGTGTAAGTTCACCTTGAAGAATCTTTTTCATCGACCTTGCATTACGCGGCAAAAATGGTGTCGCAGCCATTGTTTCACAAAGCAACTCAAAGTAAACCGTATAAATAAAATCACCTGTGTATACTGCAACATCCTTGCCAAATTGTGCTTCAACACTCGGCAGTCCGCGACGTAAAGGGGAATCATCAATAACATCATCATGGATCAGTGTTGCCGAATGTAACAACTCCAAACTGGCTGCTATTTTAACCAAACGTTCTTCGTCTTCTATCTCCTCATCAACTAAGCCAGAGAATAGAAAAAAAAGCGCTGGCCGAACCATTTTACCTCCGCGCGTCGTAAACTTTTGTAATGCGTCACGTATATCTGTATTATTTACCGCTAAACGTTCTGTCATCATAGTTTGTACTGCGATAAGTTTTTCCTTAATTTCAGGATAGTCCTGCCAAAAATCTAGCACTTTTTCCCCTTACTACCTTATATCTATCGTTTTTATATCTCTATTATTCTAGCAAAATCCACCTTAAATTTCGATATAAACGACTCACTTTTTTCTCTTATTACTTATTATCGAATTTCAATAATATTTTGTTGTGGCAAGCGGTAACTTGCTTGACCTTTTGCTTCTGATGAACCCAGTACAACCAAGAGCTCTGGACGGTAACGTTTATCGACTTCGAGTATTTCGTTCACGCGCTCAGTGCGTTCAAAACCTAGAATAATATTGCCTTCATAGCCTCTATTTTTGATGACATACATGAGATTCATCGTCACAAAGCCAATATTCAATGACAAATAACTTGCTTCCATCATCTCGTCCATATTTTCGAACATTTGTGGATAGCGACTATTGAAACGTTGCAGTTGTTCACTGTCCATTTCTCCAGCTCCGGTGCGTGCAATTTCACTAGAGCGTTCGGAAAGATTCGTGTCACTAAAGATAGCAATGACTGCTCCAGCTTCTTTCACTTGTTGACCATTTTTTCCATGCACAACGGATAGAAGTTCTTGACGTTTTTGTTCACTCTCAACAATGACAAAATGCCAAGGTTGAATATTATGTGCAGAAGGTGCTAAACTCGCAGCAGAAATAATCTGTTTCACATCTACTGTTGGTATTTTTTTACCGTCAAATGTTTTTACAGCGTGGCGTTCTTTATTAATTTTTACAAAATCCATGAATATCCTCCTCTCATTATTGTACCAAATTTGCATATTTTTAGTATACAAAAAAGGGGCAAATCCCCTCTATTATCCTATTTGTTATATTCTCGCAAAAATTGAGACAAAGCAGACAAACCCTTGCGTAATGTCTTTTCATCCGTACAATAGCCTAAACGTGCATAGCCTGGCAAGTCAAATCTATTCCCCGGTACTAAAAGGACGCCTTTATTTTTAAGCAAGGCCACGCAAAATTCTTCTGTTTGGGCCGGATCCAGCGCTTCAAATTTCACAAAACTTGTCGATACCGCTTTGGGATATATCATGGATACCAGGGGCTCATTTTCCACCCACTCCCGGAGTATCCGCAAATTATTAGTGACGATTTCTTTATTCCGCGCCAGTACTTGATCACGGTGCTTTAAGACTAAAGTTCCTAATGCATCGTCAAAGACGCCACAACAAATCATTGTATAATCGCGGTATTTTCGAAACTCATCTGCGAGCTTCTCATCTTGAGTCGCTACCCAACCTAAACGTACACCAGGTACAGAATATGTTTTAGAAAGTGAGTTCGTCGAGATACCTTTTTCATACAAGTCAACAATTGGCGCATAATCTTCCGAATCATCAAGAGGCAAATAAACCTCGTCGACCAAGACATAAGCCCCAACTGTTCGAGCCAGCTGAATGACCTCTTCCAAAAAGGCCCGGTTTAAGGTTGTCCCCGTCGGATTATTGGCATTGTTCAAACAAATCATCTTTGTGTTTGGACGAATCATCTGACGGAGTTCCTCCAAGCGCGGATACCAGTTTTCTGATTCATAAATTTGCCAAAACTCAACTTCGGCACCTAAAGAACGTGGGATATCATAGAGCTGCTGGTAGCTTGGATACTCTGCAATCACATGATCTCCCGGCTCGATCAATCCATACAAGACCAAATGATTGGCACCCGTTGCGCCATTTGTCGCCAAAATATTTTCTGGGGGAACTTTCGTATAAAGCTTGGCTACTTCTTGCTTAAATTCAGGAGAGCCTTCAATCCATCCGTAGTTAAATTTTTCCTGCATTAAGTGAGACATAAAACTTTGGCCCTTGTCTTCTTCCAGATTTAATATTTCCTGCAGTGTCATGGATGAAATCGTGGATTGAGCAATGTCATAAACTGCATCTTTTTCCCATACATTGAGCCATTCTTCTACTCCAAAACCATCTATCTTCATATGTGCCCTCCTAAATATCAATAATAGTATAAGTATAGCATTGTGCATCCAGTATTTTAAAGCAATCTTCTATTGGAAAAAAGATTGTCTTTGTATTGTCATTGGGGTGTAACGTCATGATGTCATGCTCCTCAAGCATCTCTCGGTCAAAGTAAACGTGCATATTATCCATTTTATTATCAACCAAACCATAAAGAGAAACAATCCCAGGCTGCAGTCCCAACATGCTTTCCAAACGTTCTTCTGATACAAAATGAAGTCGATTTACTCCAAGTATCTCCCCCAGTTTGTTCATTTCAACTCGCTTACTATCATCCATAATAACCATATAGAATTGCGTGGATTTTTTATTAGCCAAAACTAAAGTCTTTGACCTACAACCTTCATGACCTTCAATATATTGGTCAGATTCTTCTGTAGAATGACTGGCCGGATGCTCAACAATTTTATAGGGAATTTTGAGCTCAGCCATTAACTTCTCTACTTCTTTAAAGCTTCTCATTCAGCCTCCTCATATAAGAAAAAAGCCGCGCAAAACACGACCTTTTAAATTTTAATCAGCTACAATTGTTGTTCCTGAACCGTTCGCCAAGAAATCTTCAAGGTTTTCAAGGGAAGTAATTGTTGCGGCACGACCTGTACGTTCTACAAAAGCCATAGCTGCTTCCACTTTTGGTTTCATGGAGCCTGCAGCAAATTGGCCATCTTCCAAGTAGGCACCAATTTCAGACAAAGTAACTTTTTCCAATTTCTTTTGATCT
The DNA here is from genome assembly GCF_029024465.1 of Lactococcus garvieae subsp. garvieae. NCBI lineage: Bacteria > Bacillati > Bacillota > Bacilli > Lactobacillales > Streptococcaceae > Lactococcus > Lactococcus garvieae. The sequence goes on along the minus strand of NZ_CP118950.1, from coordinate 92,897 downwards.
GGAGTATTGTAATTGACAAAAACATTGTCCACACCTGTCAAAATCACCAACTCGTCACCATCTACAAGTTCTGCAAGTTTAGCTGCTGAAAAGTCCTTGTCAATAACAGCTTCCACACCTGTATATGTGCCATCTTCATTTGCAACCACAGGAATGCCGCCGCCGCCTGATACGGTAGTTAAAACCGCAGCATCTAGCAATGGCTTGATGGCTTCTGCTTCTACAATACGTTCTGGTTTTGGACTGGCAACGACACGACGATACCCGCGGCCTGAATCTTCGACAAATTTCCAATCAGGATATTGTTCCAACATTTTGTTCATTTGTGCTTCATCGTAAAATGGGCCAATCGGTTTTGTTGGGTTTTCAAATGCAGGATCATGACTATCCACCACGACACGTGTGACAACAGAAGCAACAGGAATACGTTCCAAGCCTTCTTTGATCAAAGCTTTAGTAAAGGCTTGAGTCATCCAGTATCCAATTTGTCCTTGAGTCATAGCCACAGCTGTATCTAGAGGCATGGCAGGATTTTTAGCACTGTCTGATCCCAGTTGTTGCAACAGCAAGTTACCAACCTGAGGACCGTTACCATGGGTAACAACTATTTCCACATCGTTATCTTTAATAAGCGGGATCAATTGACGAGCTGTAACTTCAAGCGCTTCTTGTTGTGCTTGAGCTGTTGGATCATCTGTCAAAATAGCGTTCCCGCCAAGAGCAACCACAATACGTCTAACCATAATTAATATCTCCTATATTTATATTATTGAAGCGCTTACTTTGCGCTTGAAAGAATAAAACTTTTGATTGCTCAAAAATTTTACTCTAAATTTTCTTTTTAAATACCAAGTAACGCTCTCAAACCAAACTGATTAGCAAGCAAGCCATAAAGAGCGAGCAAAGCGGCAAGAGTAAAGATAATGATCGCAACCCATTCGCCTGTTGAAATCGTTCTGTTGTTTTCACGTTTTGCACGGATATAGAGGACAAAACCAACCACATACAGAATAGAAGCCATCCAGACAAACTGCCAGCCACTCAGGTAGAGGGCAATAACTTGGAATGCCATGGCAAAGAAACCAATCAAAACATTTTTAGTTGATTTTTCAACTAAACCAACTTTTAATAGATATGCTCCGACAAGAGCGTAGCAGACCATAATTACTGCAGTACAGAGGTAAACAAAGACATTATAAGCATCTGAGGCAAAGTAAGTAATAATGATAAAGAGTTGTACAAAACCTTGAGTCAAAAGCAATGAATTAACAGGTGCACCAGCTTCATTTTCTTTACCAAACCAAGCAGGCAAGAGCTTTTGTGAAGCCAACTGAGAAGTTGACTCAACTGGAAGCATCGTCCATGATAACCAAGCGCCGAGAAGTGAGATGATAAGCCCAATAGCCATCAAATTACCACCCCAAGGGCCAACCATTTCACGTAAGATACCCACCATACCTGGTTGCGGCATACTTGCAAGTTGTGCTTGATCCAAGTACCCATAAGGTAAGAGAGAGAGCAGGATATAAATCACAAGCAAAGTGAACAATCCAATAATTGAAGCTTTACCAGCATCTGATTTTTTCTTCGCACGGTCGCCCATCATTGCCGCACCTTCAATACCCACGAACACCCAGATCATAACCATCAAGGAACTTTGAATCTGTCCGACTAATCCTGAGGCTGTCATATGAGTAAATGCTGCTGATCCATCTGCATTAATGACGACATTTTGCCAAAAATGCTCTGTAAAGACGCCGGCTCTAAACATAACAATAGCTACAACGGCAAAAATTGCGATTGGAATTAATTTAGCAATGAGAACAATAGCATTAATTACTGCTGCTCCTTCAACTCCACGAATAACAAGTGCAGTTAACGACCATGACACGACTGAAACAACGATGACTGATAAAAAGGTCAATGAACCGTCTTCATTAGCAAAAATACCAGGAAAGAAATAATTGACAGACGTCATCATCAAGACAGCAAAAGCTACGTTACCTGCCCAAGCGGACAACCAATAACCCCAACCTGATAAGAAGCCGGCAAAATCACCGAATCCTGCGCGGGCATAATCTGAAACACCGGAGAGTTCTGGTTTATTAACCACGAGATGATTTAAGCTCAAAACGAGCATAAGAATACCAAAACCAATAAAGAGCCATGAAATGACCACACCACCTGGTGTAGCTCCATTTGCCAAGTCGTTCGAGAGGTTAAATACCCCACCACCGATAGCTCCGGATACGATAATTGCTACGAGGGCCATGAGCCCTATTCCTTTTTTGTTTTCTACTTCCATATTACTTCCTATTTTTTTCATAAAGTCATATGCTTTAAAAAAGTCTCCAATTATGAAAATATACGAGGTCTGACCTTTTCAAAACAAGAGTTATAGAGGGAACCAAAAATATTTTTTCCAGATTTGTGCAAACTTCCCACCGGTATTAGGAAGTGGAAAGTCTGTCAAATCCGGAAAAAATCAAATTCAAAATTTATTATTTGATACTTGGTACATCTGGAATGAAGAGGTTACCCAAAGTTGCTGCCATAATTGCTTTGATAGAGTGCATACGGTTTTCAGCTTCTTCAAATTGACGTGCATATTTAGAACGGAACACTTCGTCAGTAACTTCCATTTCAGTCAAGCCATACTCTTCTTTAATTTCTTTACCGTATTCAGTTTCAGTATCGTGGAAAGCTGGTAAGCAGTGCATGAAGATCAGTTCTTCATCTGGAGTTCCAGTCAATTTCATCATATCCATGGTGATACGGTATGGAGTGAGAAGTTCTACACGTTCTTCCCAGTTTGATTCACCCATTGATACCCATACGTCTGAGTAGATAATGTTTGCGCCTTTAACCCCTGCTTCAATATCTGCAGTTGTTTCTGGTTTTGCACCTGATTCAGCTGCAAATTTACGCGCAATTTCCATAACTTCTTCTGAAGGTTGAAGTGATTCAGGCGCTACGATAGTTACGCTAACTCCAAGCATCGCTCCTGTGACGATAAGAGAGTTAGCCATGTTGTTACGACCATCACCAACATAAGCCAATTTAAGACCTTTAAGGTAACCAAATTCTTCTTTGATTGTCATATAGTCTGCAATCATTTGAGTTGGGTGCCAATCATCAGTCAAACCATTCCATACGGGAACACCTGAGTATTTTGCCAAGTCTTCAACTTCTTTTTGTGAGAAACCACGACGTTCAATCGCATCAAACATTGAGCCAAGAACACGCGCTGTATCTTCAGTAGATTCTTTGATACCAAGTTGAATATCATCTTTACCAAGGTATTCTGGGTGAGCACCGAGGTCGATAGCTGCTGTTGTAAATGCGGCACGCGTACGTGTAGAAGTCTTAGCAAAAAGTAAGGCAATATTTTTTCCTTCAAGATAGTGGTGAGGAATATTATTTTTCTTCAACGCTTTTAAGTGAATAGCGAAGTCAACAAGATATTGAATTTCTGCAGGTGTAAAATCTTTTTCTGCTAAAAATGAACGACCTTGGAAAACTGAGTTAATTTTTGGTGTTTGCATTTAATTTTCTCCTAAATATAAATTTTGTATTTTTTGAAATAAGGACATTTGCTTGTGTTGTAAGCAATAAGATGTCAACGAGGTTGACAGAGCTGTAAACCAAGCAAATAGTGGCGGATATCTGATTAAATATCTTCACGCCACAATGGTTGAGACATACAACGTGCTCCACCACGACCACGTGCTAACTCGCTTGAAAGAATTTCATGTACTTTGATACCGTGTTCTTTAAGTAATTCGATTGTGACATAGTTACGGTCATAAGTAACGATTTCACCTGGAGCAATCGCTAATGTATTTGAGCCATCATTCCATTGTTCACGAGGGGCAACGATTGGGTCACCATTACCACATTCAATCAAGTCAAGTTCTGAGAGTTCCAACACTTTCTTAAGAGCAACTTTTAGGTCTGTCAAATGTTCAATTTCCACATCGCCATCTTTACCTGGACGTAAGATGAATGCATTGATATTTCCAGAGCCATCAAAGATTCCTGGGAAGACTGTAAACTGATCATGATTAATCATTGTAAATACAGTATCCAAGTGCATCATTGCGTGATTATGTGGAATTTCAACAGCAAGTACAGTGTCAAAGGTTGACAATGGGTTTGCAAACAATTCTTTAGCTAAAGCTTGAATTGTCTTAGATGAAGTGCGTTCAGAAACACCAATAGCTACGGTATGTTTGTTTAATACGAGTTCATCACCACCTTCAATACGAGTTGTATGGTTACGGTCACGCCAAATTGGAGTGTCTTTAAAACGTGGGTGGTTTGCCATTACATATTCTGTAATCAATGATTCTGGTTGACGTGCTGGGAAAGTCATTTTGTTAATGGTCATCCCTACACCCATAGATGCTTGTGGGTCACGCGTAAAGTAAGCATTTGGCAATGGATTGAGATAGAAATGGTTTTCAGCATCAGAACCGGCCATATCGCTAAGAACTGTACGTTTCAGATCCAATTCATTTTTACGAACACCTGCATAAATCTTGTCAACCATTGCTTTTGTATCCATGCTTGTCAAGTACTCTGTCAAACCTTCAAGTGTACGTCCTGGGCGATAGCCCGCTTCATGCAAGAGTCGAGCCAAGAAATCTTTTTTAACGCTTTCAGTTTGAAAAACATCTGCGGCAAGATCTTCTATATAGACTGTTTCGGCTCCATTATCACGCAATGTTTGAGCAAAGAAATCGTGTTCCTTCTGAGCAATTTTCAAGTAAGGGATATCATCAAACAAGAGCTGATGCATTGTGTCTGGTGTGATGTTTTCGACTTCAGCACCTGGACGATGAAGGAGAACTGATTTAAGTTTTCCGATTTCTGAGTTGACATTGATTGCTTTTTCCATGAGATAAGCATCCTTTCTTTTATATAAAACTATATATTAAAATTGTAAAAGCGCTTTCAACATCTTTTATTATAGTCTAATCTTTTTTTGAATGCAAATGGAACACTATTATAATAATGCGCTTTCATTTTATAAAAAATAATAAATATACAAAAAGAAACCAGCAATACCAAGGTTGAGCCTTTATGCCGGTTTCTTTTATTTTTTTATTACTTTTCTTTATTTTTTCTAATTTGCTTGCTTCTGAGTTGTCCGCAAGCGGCATCAATGTCTGTACCGTGCTCTTGGCGCACAACACAGTTGATACCATTTTTCTTGAGCACATCGTAAAACTTCGCCGTATCATTTCGAGTTGAACGTTCATATTTGATATGTTCAGCGACAGGGTTATAGGGAATCAGATTGACATACGAAAGTTTATTTCGGGGTTTTATTAAATCAGCTAATTCTTGAGCAATTTCCGGTGTATCATTTTCTCCAGAAAGCATGATGTACTCATAGGTTACCCGACGATTTGTTGTTTCAGTATAATAATCGATCGCATCAAAAAGTTTTTCGAGTGGCGCGCTACGTGTGATACGCATCAGACTTGTGCGTAAATCATTGTTTGGTGCGTGTAAAGAAATAGCCAAGTTCACCTGTAAGTTTTCATTTGCAAACTCTTTAATTTTTGCTGGCATGAAACCACAGGTTGACACTGTAATATGACGTGCCCCAATAGCAAGACCGTTATCATCATTGATCGTACGTAAAAAGTTCATCAAGTTTACATAGTTGTCAAAGGGTTCACCGATACCCATAACTACAACATGAGAAACACGCTCATCTTGGCCTTTTTCATCAAAGTATTTTTGGACCAACATGATTTGAGCGACTATCTCTCCAGCTGTCACGTCACGCTCTTTTTTTAGAATACCAGAGGCACAGAACGTACATCCCATATTACATCCCACCTGTGTAGTCACACATACAGATAAACCATAGGATTGGCGCATCAACACAGTTTCAATCATCATTTTATCTGGTAACATAAAAAGATACTTAACCGTGCCATCTTCTGACTCTTGTACAACGACTTGCTCCAAAGGATTCATAATAAAATGTTCATTCAACTTTGCAATAAAATCCTTGGAGAGGTTTGTCATTTCTTCAAACGTTTGGACACGTTTTCGGTAAAGCCAATCCCATACTTGGGTTGCACGAAATTTTTTTTCACCATTTTCAATCGCCCAATCAATAAGTTGATCACGTGTTAAGCCGTAAATTGTTTGTTTTTCCATTATATCTCCGATAGTTTTCACAAAAAAATTTTTGAGGGAACTTTTTTGCATATTATTCAATAACTTTTTAGACACATTTATAACATTTGTCTATTTTATTTTTTTGAACGTTCTCGTATTACAAAATTAGATTTAGAGGGTATATCTTTCTCATTTTTCTCATTTTGTTTTATTTTAGCAGGCTTCTTGCCTGCTTTATCGCGAATCTCAAAAGTCTTTTTCTCATTTTTCTTTTGCTTTTCTTGAGTACTCCGATTTTTGTTGCGATTATTACGACGTCGTGGTTTTTCAAATTTAGGTTGTCGCGGCTTATCTTCAAAAACACGTTCTGATGTGTAAGCTTCATCTTGTGAGCGGACACGACGTAAAACAAAGTAGGCACAGCCATAATTGCAATATTCATTGAGATAATCTTCCAGTCGATCAATCTTGTTTTCAGATTGCATTTTTTTTCGACTCACTGAGAAAAAACCTTTTAAACGGAGCTGCTCAAAGCCCCAATCTCCCACAATGTAATCATACTTATCGAAAATATCGCTAAATCGCTGCTCCAGCTTTTCAGCATCGAACCCTTCACGATAATTGTAAACCAGATGAAAAGTCTTACCACCTACTTTTACAATGTCTTCTGTAGCAGTCACCTGCTCGCCAGGAAAACGATTATAATTTAATTTTGATTCGTCAACTTCTTTTGGCACTTTCCTCTCCCTTTCTCTTTTTGTTCATTTTCTCGTTTTTTAATTCATTTGCTACTATTTCTCGTAGAAAATACGGAAAAAGTATTTCTGTTTTCTCTTGTTTTTTCAATAAAGGGAAATACCAAGCAAAGAGATACTGATCAGGGACGACTATGCTATAAGACTCCGCATCGCGCACAGCCGTATTTCTATAATAAAATCTCCCTCTATCGAAACTTATTCCCTGAAAGATAAGCTGCCCAAATCGTTTCCCTCGAAAACCCATACCGCGAATGTTTTGTCCCGACAGCATTGCAGATACATCAAGCATTTCACGTAAAACTTCTTTCAGTTCCTTCCCCCGCATCGTAAGCCGCACCAAACGCATGGAATGCGGCAGAAATTGGTGTAAATCGTCTAAAGTAAATTGGCTTGGCAATGCTTCTGTAACTAAGAGTCCAGTATTGAAAACACAAGCACCCACCTTGCCATATCGGGCAAGTAACTCCGCAATAAAATAGCTTGCCTCATAGTCAGGATAAACATTGGTCAAACTCTGCGGAATTTCGGCGACAGCCCTGCCTTGCAACATTTTCCGCCCTTCCAATTCCCACGAGTTGATATGTAAAGCGTCACTTTTTTTTTTCAGCGTATTGGTAGCAATCGTGGAAATTTCTGAAGCAATTATTTTATTATTTTGATCAAAGGTAAGATTGATTTCACCGACATGCTCTCCATACCTTCCAGCAGCTGCAAGTAAGGTTCCGTGTAACTCGGCTCCGTGTTCAAAAAGATGATGCGTATGGCTTCCAATAATTAAATCGATATCGTAATTTTTGGCGATTTTTTCATCAATGGCCTTACCCAAATGACTCAAAAGAATCGTAAAGTCACAATCCAGTGGCAAGAGCTGATCCAAGCAAACAAAAGGATCAACAATATCCCAACCTGTTTGTAAATAGGCGAGATAAGGAGCTGTCAAGCCAAGAATTCCAATACGCATCCCCCAACTGCTCTTTATAATTTTAGGGCCTTGGGTAAAAGGCATATTCGTGATATTTGAAAGCAAGATATCAAAGTCTGCTTGATTATATAAACGGCTTAGCATATCATGAGTTAAGCCTAAACCTTCATTGTTGCCGAGGGTCGCTGCTGTCAAATCCAGCTCATTCATCAAAGCAACATTAATCTGCCCTCCTGTTGCCTCCGTTAAAGGATGTACCCGATCAACATTATCCCCTAAGTCAAAGCGTAAGACATCTGGATGCCCAACTGATTTTTCCGCAAAAAAACGCTCAATCACTGGAAATCGTTCCAAATGCGAGTGCAAATCGTTCAAGTGAATAATGCGCAATGAATTCATTTTACCATTATAGCACAAAAAAGACCGCTAAAGCGGTAGTTTTTGTACTTTTTATACTTACGCCTTTCAACCAAAAGAAAGACATTATTCCTATTTTCCTGTGGAACCAAAGCCGCCAGTTCGTGTAGATTTAGTCACTTCTTCGTCTCCATCAGCAACCAAGAAAGGCATAAAGACCGCTTGGACAATTCTCTCACCTTTTTCCAAGACCACTTCTGATTCCGTAATATTTTGCATTTGAGCAAATATCTCGCCTTCATTGCCTGGGTTATTATAATAGTCACCGTCAATGACGCCTACCGAGTTAATCATCACTAAACCTTTTTTACGCGGGTTTGATGAGCGATCATAGAGATACAGAACTTCTCCTGCTTGCATATATGCCTTCAGTCCTGTCGAAACCAGCTTGATTTCCCCAGGTTTAATGGTAATATTTTCAGCCACAGATAAGTCATAGCCTGCCGCATGCTTGGTTGCACGTCTTGGTAGTTCTAGGTTTTCATTTTTGTATTTACTTACTATTTCAAATCCACGAGTTTTCATAATTACTCCTTATTGCTTATTTTAATCTATTTATTTTATAAATGGCAAAATCAGAAAAACGATAAATAAAACAACAACCGTTACTCCTGATAAAATACGATTTTGCATGGGTACAGAATTTTTGAAATATTTGGGTGGAAACACAGGAGCTAAAAGAAGTCCACCCACTGCTCCTCCAACATGTGACCAAATATTGACGGAGCTAAGATTAAACATATTAAAGAATAGATTAATCGCAATCAAGATGGTAAAGGTCTTACCAATCTGTTTTAGCATCGGATGCCCTGTAAAAAAGCCTATCCCTGCAATAGCTGCAAAAAGACCAAAGATCGAAGTTGATGCTCCTGCAGATAAGGAATTGGGCGAAAAGATAAAGGTTGCTGCATTGCCAAAAATTCCTGAAAGAATATATATCAAACTGAAATTAAGACTCCCAAATACAGCTTCAACCTGACGGCCGATAAAAAAGAGCGTCAGAGTATTCATGAGGAAGTGTGTCCATCCAATATGAATAAAAATTGGTGTAACGAGGCGCCACAATTGAGTTGGATCAGCTAAAATGGCTGGTGGGAATAATGCACCAGTATTAAAAAGGTTAATTGCTGAGGTTGCAGCTAAACCATAACGTAAAAATTGATAAAGCCAAACCATCGTTGTTAAAAGTGATAAAATATAAGTCGCTTTATGCTTCATAAAGTCTTTTTTTATCATATCAATGTTCATAAGTAAATATTTCTCCTATGCTTATATCATGAGGTTCTGGATGAAAGTCTTTGTGCTGGAAATCATAACATAGACTCACTGTTTGTCCAGAAAAGCTTGTCAGATAACGGTCATAATATCCCGCGCCAAAACCAATCCGATAGCCTTCCTTATTCCAAGCCAAGCCGGGGACCAAAATTAAATCAGGCACAACTTCGTTTTTAGACTTAGGTTCTAGTATACCAAATTTTGTGCGTTCTAAGTCATTTTTGTCGTATTTTACAAAAATCATGTGACGATCAGCCAAAGTTTTTGGTATAACAATTTGTTTATCGTCCTGCTCGAAAAGGGGATGCAAATCAAATTCAAACTCTTGCGGCATGTAGAGCGCCACGGTTTTTGCGCTTTTCCATTGTTCAGATTCAAGCAGTTTTGTAATAATTTTCTGACTTTGGTGGCTTTTGTCAGCAAAATCAAAACTTTTCAGTAAATTTATCATTTCTTTTCGAATTAGCGCTTTCTTTTCCATACTTTATATGGTATCATAAAGCTGTAAGTTTTTTTCAAGTTAACGTTTATGCTTTTTGTTACACGCTTTCCGAAGATAAGATTTACCAAACTAAAGAAAGGATGTATTCAAATGGCACAAGGAACTGTAAAATGGTTTAACGCTACTAAAGGTTTTGGCTTCATTACAACTGAAGAAGGCAACGATGTATTCGTACACTTCTCAGCTATTCAAACTGATGGCTTCAAAACTCTTGATGAAGGCCAAAAAGTTAGCTTTGATCTTGAAGAAGGCCCACGTGGACCTCAAGCAATCAACGTTACTAAATAATGGTAATTAAAGCACCTTTACGGTGCTTTTTCTTTTTGTTTAAAGACCACAATAAAAGCAGTTGTGCTATTGTTTTATAGATATAAAAAGTTTACAATGTATAAAGCAAAGAATTTAGGAATATTATGAAAGATTTAACAAAAGGAAACATTCTCAAAGGTTTAATTACCTTCACCCTTCCCCTGCTCTTGGGAAACTTTTTTCAAGTGCTCTATAATACTGCAGACACACTGATTGTTGGTCAAACGCTAGGAAAAAATGCTCTTGCGTCAGTGGGTGCTACGGGTTCCATCAACTTTTTAATCGTTGGTTTTGCTCAAGGAATGACCGCAGGACTTACGATTATTACTGCGCAACGCTTTGGTGCCAAAGATGCACATGCTGTCAAAAAGTCCTTTGTGACAGGGCTGTATTTTACGATAGCTATCTCACTCTTGCTCAGTGTCTTGTCTGTTCTGTTTGTGGGTCAGTTGCTGCAACTTATGCAGACTCCCGCTGAGATTTACCAAGGCGCACATACTTTTTTAAGCATTATGTTAGGCGGACTTACAGCGACAACACTGTATGCTTATTATTCAAATGCACTGCGCGCACTGGGTGATTCCAAGACACCACTTTATGCACTTATCGTCGCCAGTATTTTAAATATAGGCTTTGAATACTTCGCAATCCTCGTTCTCCATTTAGGCTTAGCAGGAGCAAGTGCAGCTACCATTTTAGCCCAATGTATCTCTGTTCTCTATCTCGTTTTACATATTAAACGCAAGGTGCCTGAGTTACACCTTAATCGAAAACTTCTTGCTTACGATACCCAAGAAATTCGCACACATGCACGCCTGAGTATCCCCATGGGATTTCAGTCTAGTATTATCGCTATTGGTTCTATTACACTTCAAGTAGCACTTAACACTATGGGCACAAACGCTGTCGCAACTCAAGCTATTGTATCTAAGATTGATCAAATCGCGATGTTGCCAATGATGTCGATTGGACTTGCTATGGCTACCTTTGGGGCCCAAAACTTTGGTGCAAAACAATACCGCCGCATAAATCAAGGGCTTTTCCAAGCTCTTCTCATAGCTGTTTCCTGGGCGATTGGCTTCGCCATTCTTTTGGTAAGTTTGAACTACTACTTCACGACTGCTTTTATCTCACCGAGTCAAACAGCTGTTATCGATATGGCTAGACATTACTATGTTGTGAATGGTGGCTTCTATTGGCTACTTGCTATTCTCTTCGTCACGCGCTCCACACTACAAGGTTTGGGCAATGCGCGCATTCCGACGATTTGTGGCGTGGCAGAATTGGTCATGCGTGCCGCAGTGGCCATCATCGGAGTTAACCTCTTAAATTACACCGTGATTATTTCATCCAACCCAGCTGCTTGGATAGGATCAACTGCTATTTTGATTCCTACAACCATTCGCATGGTTCGCCGCTTTAATCGTGAAAATATACAAGAAAAAATCGTTCTTCCTTGAACGATTTTTTTATTAGTCTTTATCTAATTCTTGATAGAGCAGTTTTTGTGCTACTGTCGGATTAGCTTGTCCTTTTGTTGCTTTCATTAACTGACCAACTAAAGCCTTAGCTGCATTTTCTTTACCACCACGGTAATCCGCAACAGATTGCTCATTTTTAGCAAACACTTCATGAATAATTGGCAAGAGTACAGCTGGATCGGAGATTTGAACCAAGCCGGCCTTTTTAACGAAAGCTTCTGCTGAACCGCCGTTTTTAGCTAATTCGAGGAAGACTTTTTTCGCAATTTTCGATGAAATTGTCCCATCCGCAATCAAACGCAACATTTCTGTGAGATTTTCTGGCGTTAAGTGAATATCTTTAAGTTCCAGATGTGCTGTGTTCAAGTACTGAGCAACCTCACCTTGAAGCCAGTTGGATACCAATTTGGCATCACCACCTAATTTCACAGCTGCTTCAAAGAAATCAGAGACATCTTTTGAGCTTGTCAACTGGCGTGCATCGTATTCACTGAGACCCATTTCCTCTACATAACGTACACGGCGCGCTGCTGCAAACTCAGGAAGTTCAGCACGTACTTCATCAATCCAAGCTTCAGAAATTTCAATACGTGGCAAATCTGGTTCTGGGAAATAACGGTAATCAGAAGCACCTTCTTTAACACGCATCAAGATCGTTTCACCTGTTTTATCATCAAAACGGCGTGTTTCTTGACGAATTTCACCACCAGCACGCAGAATCTTCGCTTGGCGATCAATTTCAAAGGCTAAGGCTTTCTTGACATTACTGAAAGAGTTCATGTTCTTCACTTCTGTTTTAACACCAAACTCTTCTTGGCCATAAGGACGCAATGAAATGTTGGCATCGCAGCGCATAGAACCCTCTTCCATCTTCACATCAGAAATACCTGTATAGAGGATTAATTCACGTAAGGCGGTCAAATAAGCATAAGCTTCATCAGCGCTTCGCATATCTGGCTCAGAGACGATTTCAATCAAGGGTACCCCTTGACGGTTCAAATCAACATAAGAATAGCCATCTGTTCCGTGCGTATTTTTACCAGCATCTTCTTCAATATGTGCACGCTCAATACGCACCGTCGATTTTGTACCGTCTTCAAGCTCAATTTCAATAGAGCCGTTGTAGCCAATAGGTTCATCTGCTTGCGAAATTTGGTAGGCTTTCGGGTTATCAGGGTAAAAATAATTTTTACGATCAAAATGCATACTCTTTTGAATCGACATATTCATAGCAAGAGAAGCCTTCATCCCTGCCACTACAACACCTTTATTCAGTGTCGGTAAAACCCCTGGCATCCCCCAATCAATAACATTGGTATTCACATTTGGTTCAGAACCAAATTCAGCTGGAGTTGGGCTGTAAATTTTTGAGTTCGTATTTAACTCAACATGGACTTCAAGTCCAATGACTGTTTCAAAGTTCATCTTATTTTGCCCCTCCTTCTGTAAAGATAATTGGTTTTTTCTTATGATGATCTGTCGTTGCTTCAAAAGCTGCTGCGACTTGATAAATTGTTTCCTCATCGTAACGTTTACCAATCAATTGCATCCCAACAGGTAAGCCTTCAACATAACCCGCCGGAATCGAAATTCCTGGTAATCCCGCCAGGTTGACTGGAATGGTTAAAATATCTGAAAGATACATTTGAACAGGGTCTTTTGATTTTTCATCAAAGCCAAAAGCAACCGTTGGTGCTGTTGGGCCAAGAATCAAGTCATAATCAGCAAACACTTTATTAAAGTCTTCAATAATCAGTGTACGCACTTGACCAGCTTTTTTAAAGTGCTTGTCATAGGCACCTGCAGAAAGACTAAATGTCCCCAGCATAATACGACGTTTTACCTCATCACCAAAGCCTTCTGAACGTGATTTCACATAGACATCTTCAAGATTTTCAATATCCTGTGCACGATAACCATAACGAATACCATCGAAACGTTGGAGATTTGAGCTTGCTTCTGAAGAAGCGATGATGTAGTAAACAGCTACCCCATACTTGCTATGTGGCAAGCTCACTTCTTCAACAATAGCACCTAAAGATTCTAAGTGTTTCGCTGCCGCCATAATTTGCTCTTTAACGGCTGGATCAATGCCTTCGCCAAAGTATTCTTTAGGTAAAGCAATCTTCATTCCTTTAATGTCTTGCCCAATTTTTGAACCAAAATCTGGCACAGCTACTTCTGAACTTGTGGCATCTTTAGCATCACTACCTGAGATAACATTTAAAAGTTGTGCATTCTCTTCAACAGTAGCTGAAAAAGGACCAATTTGGTCAAGTGAACTCGAAAAAGCAATTAAACCATAACGCGAAACTCGTCCGTAAGTTGGTTTCAGACCCACGATACCACTGAAAGAAGCCGGCTGACGAATCGACCCACCTGTATCGGACCCCAATGACAAGCGTACTTGTCCACTCGCAACAGCACTCGCTGAACCTGACGATGAACCTCCGGGAACTTTTGTTTGATCCCAAGCATTGTATGTTGGTTTAACAGAAGAAGTTTCCCCTGAGCCTCCCATTGCAAACTCATCCATATTGGCTTTACCAATAATAACCATGCCATTATCATAAAGTTTTTCAACCACAGTTGCATCATAAGGTGGGATAAAACCAGAAAGAATCTTACTTGCCGCAGTTGTTTCAATATTTTTAGTGACAATATTGTCTTTAACTGCTAAGGGAATACCATCGGTGAGTTTTGCTGCATCAATCCCTCGTGCATCAATAGCAGCTGCTTGCGCTAGCGCTTCTTCATCTAATACAGAAATAAAGCTGCCCATTGCTGCTTCACGTGCATGTACATCTTCCAATGTCGCCCGTGTCAAGTCAACAGCAGAGATTTCCTTTTTCACCAAGAGGTCATGCAACTCTTTAATTGTTTTATTATTCAATGCCATTATGCATCTCCTCCATCAGCCAACATTGCGGGAACCTTAATAAAGCCGTCTTGCTTCGTTGGTACATTACGCATTAATTCATCACGGTCATCACCTGGTACAGCAATATCTTCACGCATGCGGTTTAAGTTATCCGCAACGCTCATCGTAAATTCTACATTTTCCGTATTGACTTCCTCTAACTGCTCCACCATTTCGATAATCTTATCGAGTTTATCCGTCACAGCATCAAGGTCATTTTCCTCAAATTTGAGCTTTGACAAAGTTGCCACATGCTCCACTTGTTCTTTTGTAATCTTGCTCATGTTATTTTCCCTAACTATTAAAGATTTTCATTCTCAATTATAGCAAAAATCTTTAAAAACTGATACAGCTAGGCTTTACTGCCTACTGCATTTACCACAAGTAAAAAACCTCTCTCCACGAGAAGTTTTTTATTACTTTTAAGGTTAGAAGTTACGGCCTTCAAGTTTTGTAAACAAACCTTGGTTAAGAACTTTGAGGTAAGTTCCTTTCATTCCCAACGAACGACTTTCAATAACACCGGCAGATTCAAGCTTACGCAGTGCATTAACGATTACTGAACGGGTAATGCCAATCTTATCGGCAATGACTGAAGCGATAACGTGTCCTTCTTCACCATCAAGTTCTTCAAGAATTGCTTTCACAGCCTTCATTTCTGAATATGAAAGTGTATTGACTGCCATATTGGCCATCGTGTCTTTACGGATATTTTCTTCCATTTGTTCAAGTTTAAGATTGGAAAGTTGAACACCGATAACTGTTGTTGCAAGTTCTGCAAGCACAAGGTCATCATCACTGAATTTCCCGTCTGTACGCCATAAGATAAATGTTCCCAAGCGCATACCGCTACCATAGATTGGTGCACATGTTGTCAAACCATTAGGATACTCACCTAAAAGTTCTGCAGGAAATACTGACAAAGGTTCGTTAATCGTGATATTTGCTAAAGTGTCATAGATACGGATAGCCGCACGTGCATAATCTTCTGGCAATTGTTTTTGTACATGGAAAAGTTCATTAACACGATCGTTGTTAATTTCGTATGGCAGTGAATAGCCCAAAAGTTTCCCTTTTGTATCAATGATACAAGCATTACAGTCAATCACGTTGGCTAAACGCTCTGTCATGTTATCATAGGGTAACTCCTGCTTTAAATCAGTTACTCCATCTTGCAGAACTGATGTAATTTTGCGGGTTTTTTCTAATAAAGTAGCCACGGTTTTCTCCTATTATATTATTTTCTAAATAAACTCTTAATGAATTATAACACAAAAAAATTCAAAAAACAACAGGAATAGTCAGAAAATTCGCTTTTTTCATTATAATAAAACAAGATATACAATTATGTATATCTTATTTCTTTTTATATACAGAAAATTGACTAACGTTACCAACTTCCACTTTTTTGTAAGAATCTTTAAGAGTTTCTTGTACTGAATTTGAAAGATCCTGTCCACTTTGCACCACGACATACTTATTCCCTGCGTTGGCAAAGAGCAAATCAAAGTTCTGATGGAATCTAACGGGATAATGGCGAGGGAAATCATCTATGCCTCCCACACGCTGTGACCGCAAATTAATGTTTTTATCCGACGCTATCGCCAACACCTTATCCTCTTTTGTTGTATCAGCTTTCACAAACTGCGCAACTTGTTGTTCTTCAGAGAAAACTTGTTGATGCATCGTTTGTGTAACAATAGGGGCTCCTATCACAAAGAGTAGAGCCAAAATTGGCGCAAAAAGCTTGGCCTTCATATAATCTTGTAAGATATTCTGGCGTTGATCCACCGCATCTTGTATGGTATCGCTCACGAATAATAAAAGTAAGGGCAGGATGGCAAGTAAATTTGAACTTTCGAATACTTGAGAAAAAACAACAAATCCTAACACAAGAATTGAACTCAATAAGAGTAAAAGTTGCCAGATAAAGGTTTGTCCCGAACTTTTAATATTACGCACCCCATGTACGAAATTGGCTGCAAGTCCAAATACTAAAAGATAAACAAGAGCTTTCAGAAGCGACATCCAGAAATTATCTGTAAAGCCTAATGTCGTCAGCGGAATGATAATGGACTGTTCGATTGATGTATACAGCACTTGTGCATTTAAGGAGTAAAAAGCAACAGTATAACCTACCAATAATACACCAAATAAAATTGCTAAAAATTGATAAATACCACGACCAATTCTTTTATTCTGAATATTAAAGACAAGCAAAGCGAGACAAGACAGAAGCCATAAAATCGTCATGATTGGGGATATGACAAGAACAAGAGCTCCAGTCATACCAAAGATGATAAAAGCTTCATCACGTGCATCTTGACGTAGATAACGGTCCAAAAACTGTAATGCCCATAATGCAAAAGGCAGAGCGATCAAGGTTGGCGCTGTGCCTCCTTGAGCCAAACCTGCAATCGAAACCAAGGTAAAACCTGTGATAATACGTGCTGCCAATCGGCTACGTGTGCGCTGTGAAATCAAACGATAGACCTGCACACCGCTCATAAATAAAGCCAGAATTTGGAAAAGGTACAGGAGCCATGTGGTTTGACCAAAATGACCGATCCAATTAATCAGGTAAAAGACAATTCCGCCAGAGCCCCAAAAATCATTGTAAGGGACCAAGCCCGCCTGCATTGCCATTCCCGAATAGAGGTATTGCGACTGTACACCTGTAGGTTGGAGATTAAATATAGGGAAAGCATAGAAACTTAGACTAAGCACCAAGGACACAAGCCCAATAAATAACCAGTCGGCTGGCATAAGCCGTGGCTTTTTTTCTCGGGTTGGTACAAAACTTGCTTCTGATTTATGACGACGTGAATAAAAACCAGTCTCTTCCGCAGGAAGTTCGAGGTCTTCACTAACCTCAAGCTCCTCGATCTCTTCCGCTTGTTCTAATTGTTTTTTATGTTCATGCCTTAGTGAACGTGAACCATAGTTTTTTTTCATTTAATTTTCCTTCAAAGAGTAATCACTAAATTATAACAAATTTCTTCAAAGTACTCAATTTTTGCTAAAAATTTTTTGGAATAGTTTATAATATTTCAATATTAATGCAATAAAAAAAGAGGCTTTGACTCTTGATTTATCAATAAACTTCGTCGTCCTGATTTTCCATAAAGTTATTAAAAACTTCTTCAATCATATCCCATTCAGCATCTGAATCTTCAGCGATAGGCTGTAAATCACCTTCAGTGCCGTCTTCATTTTGAGTAAATGAATAGGCTTGGATTTCAACTTCACCATTATCATCTTCTGCACCATCAACAGGCATAACGAGGACGTAATTTTTACCAAATTCTTCTTGGCCATCAATAGTGATCAAGATTTCAAAAAGGCTTTCATTACCGTTATCATCAATAAGAGTGATAAAACGGTCTTCGTGGTCATGGTCATGTGTATGTTCTGACATAATACTTCCTACTTCTAAAATAATTTGTGCGCATCAAGATAATTTTGTAATATCAAGACAGCGGCGAGTTTATCAATTGATTTTTTACGGTCCTTACGACGGACACCACCATCAATCAATACTTTTTCTGCTTGCATTGTCGTCAAGCGTTCATCTTGGTATTCTATAGCGACATCAAACGTTTCGGTAATTTTTTCACCATAGTTTCTTGAAGCTTCCGCACGAATACCTTCATCATTATTCATATGTTTGGGTAAACCGAGTACGATTTTTGAAGGCTTATATTCTGTAATCAGTTCTGCTAAGCGTTCAAAACCAAATTCACCAGCTTCACTGTCAATCTTTATTGTTTCGACAGGCTGAGCCGTCATTCCCAATAAATCACTCACAGCTACACCAACAGTTTTCGTACCCACATCCAAACCTAAAATTCTACTGTACATTAAAGTTGTACACCGTGTGCTTTTAAGTATTCTTTAATCAATTCTTCAACAATATCATCACGGTCAAAACGACGGATTTTGTTACGCGCATCGTCGTGACGTGGAATATAAGCTGGATCTCCTGACAAAACATAACCTACCATTTGGTTGATAGGATTGTAACCTTTAGCATCAAGTGCACGATAAACATTTACAAGTGTTTCGCCGATTTCTTTTTTACTTGAATCATCAAATTCAAAGCGGACTGTTTCATCTGTAAAACTCATAATATGTACCTCCTTTGGGGTAGGTTCAAGCAAACTGCTTAAAAATCCTTTTAATTAATTTTTTCTAATAATGCTCTCTAATTATACATCATTTCTGACACTAATTCAATCTATTTCGTCTAGCAACTCGAATAAATGGCACTCTAGACGGTTCTATTAGAGCCATTTGTCGCTCAATGCTAAACTATCAATTTACGGGCTTAAGGGAGAATATTTCCGGCTGCCATATATAAGTCATACCACTCGTCACGGCTGAGAACCAGATCACTCGCATTTGTTACTTCCTCAATCCGTTGTTCCGTCATCGTACCAATTATCGTCTGCATACGTGCTGGATGGCGATTAATCCACGCTATCGCAATCCCTGAAGGTGTAAGATTGTATTTTTCAGCATATTCTTCAAGTTTTTTGTTTAATTCAGGGAATTTATCATTGCCAACAAAAGGGCCATCAAAATAACCATGTTGGAAAGGAGACCAAGCTTGAATCGTCATCTTATTAATGCGGGAATACTCTAATACTGAACCATCTTGCATATGACTGGCTTGATTAGGAATATTCACATTGAGGCCTGCATCAACCATTTCGGTATGTTTTAAGCCAAATTGAAGCTGATTAAAGAGTAACGGCTGCTTCACTGCTGTTTTAAGCAACTCCACCTGCATTGGGTTTTGATTGGAAACGCCAAAATAGCGAACCTTTCCAGATTTCTCGAGCTCGTAGAAGGCCTCTGCGACCTCTTCTGGCTCCATTAACGTGTCGGGGCGATGCAAGAGCATAGTATCAAGATAATCTGTCTGTAGCCGTTTTAAAGACCCTTCTACCGATTGGATAATATGTTCTTTTGAAAAATCAAAGGCGATACCTGGACGGATGGCGCATTTCGACTGGAGATAAATATCTTCCCGTCGAATAGAGGTTTGTGCTAAAGCCTCAGCAAAAACCGTTTCACACTGTCCCGCGCCATAAATATCCGCATGGTCAAAAAAGTTAATGCCATTTTCATAAGCTGTCTCAATAACTTTAACGGGATTCTTTCCTGGTTCTATGATACGCATACAGCCCAAGATAATTTGTGAAGCTTGCATATCGGCAATCTGAATTTTTTTCATTAACAACAACTCCTCTTCTTTTACAATAAATTCATTATATCACAATAAAAGTAAACGCTTTACTTTCTCAAGAGTTATTTTTGTTCCTTTTTATGAATCATGTTTCCAAAAGAAAAAAACCCACCCGAGGGTGAGCATCTTTTTACAATTAAACTGTAAGTGAAGCACGTCCTTTACGACGACGAGCTGCAAGTACACGACGTCCGTTTTTAGTTGCCATGCGTGCACGGAATCCGTGAGTAGTCTTACGAGGTTTTTTATGTGGTTGGTAAGTACGTTTCATTTGTTAAATCCCTGGGCTACTTCACTTGGGAAAGTAGCTCCACCGTTCTTGCGGTGTTCCTTTCTTTCATTTCTGTGCTTAAAGCATACTAAAATATTCTACACCAAATCATCGGAAATGTCAAATTTCTTTTGTAACGGTGATATAACGATTGTATTCGTTACCTTCAGAATGGCTAGAAACACCTTCTTCTTTCGAAATAATTGTGTGTACAATCTTGCGTTCATTGGACTGTAAATCATTAATATAGACCGTTTCACCAGAACGGGCACGTTCTGCTGCACGATGCGCCAAACTTGTAATATATGCTTTACGCTTTTCATGATAATCGCCAACATTGACAGCAATATTTACACGTGTACTTAAAATACTGTTCGCATAAGCTTTAGCCAAGGTTTGTAAACTTTGCAAAATCTTCCCATGTTTACCAATGAGTAAAGCATCTTGATTCGAATTTAAGTTAAAAACAAGCAAAGTGCCTTCTTTTGCTACATTTACAGTGATTGCAATACCCATTTCAGAAGTAATGTTTGTTAAGTAAGTCGAAATTTTATCCGCAAACTCTGTTTCCTCAGCTGTTAATTCCATTGGTACAGCCTTAGCTTTTTCTTTTACCTTCTCGGGAATTTCAACTTCTGGAAGCGGATCTTTGCTTTGAGCAATGTCTGCTTTAACTTCTTCAATTATAACTTCACGTTCTTCTGGAGTTAATTCACCTTCTTGTTCTTTTTCAGCTGCACGTACAGCTTTCACAATTTGGC
This sequence comes from Lactococcus garvieae subsp. garvieae, assembly GCF_029024465.1. Taxonomy (NCBI): domain Bacteria; kingdom Bacillati; phylum Bacillota; class Bacilli; order Lactobacillales; family Streptococcaceae; genus Lactococcus; species Lactococcus garvieae. Next base: position 71,889 of record NZ_CP118950.1, on the reverse strand, counting down.
TTAACTCAAGAGTTGCTTCCATGGCAGACTGTGCTTTTGGCACACCGAGATTGATATCTTCAACACCACGTTCTGCTAAACGATCCGCTTTACGAATGGTTTCTTCTTTGATTTCTTCTATATCTACGAGGGCTCGTTTTTTACCAAATCCTAAAAAACCACGTTTTTCTTTTTGTTTTACATGAATATGTACATTCTCGCGCTTTACACCTAAACGATATAAGCCGCGTTCTATTGCTTCTTCAACTGTTCTCCCAGTAAAAATAGTCATGATTTAAAACTCCTATCTCCTGATTTACTTTTTATTTTTCAAAGCCTTCTTTAATGCCTTCTCACGTGCTTTTACTTTATCCTTTTCCGCTTGGGCTTTAGCTTCACGCGCTGCAATTATTTTGAAGGGATTGGCAATAAGCAAAGTTTGTAAGACTTGGAAACCATTTGACACCACCCAGTAAAGAGCAACACCGCTTGCGACATTGATTGCGAAAACAAAAATCATTACTGGCATCGCAAATGTCATCGTACTTGTCATTGCATTTTTCTCAGGTGCTGATTTCATTGTCAACCATGAGCTCGCAAATGTAAAAAGTGCTGCCAAAATTGGCAAGATAAATGTTGGATCTTTATCCCCGATATTAAACCAGAGGAAAGTTCCGTGCTTTAAGAAATCTACACGTGTCAAAGCTTGGTACAAAGCCCATAATATTGGCATTTGCACTAAGAGTGGTAGACACCCTGCATAAGGGTTAACCTTGTTTTTAGCGTAAAGTTCTTGTGTTTCTTCTTGAACTTTACGACGCGAATCCACGTCTTTACCTGGATATTGCGCTTGTATTTTTTTTATTTCAGGCTGAATTTCCTGCATTTTTTGGCTAGACTTGATTTGAATATTCATCAAAGGCAAAAGTGCCGCACGAATAATCAAGGTAAATAAAATAATACCAACAGCTGTCATACCACCAAATGACAAGAAACGAATAACCTGAGCAAATCCATAAACTATCTGTTCCCAAAAGTTTGTTGAATGTTGTGTAACCTCAGAACGTCCACAGGCAGCCAATAAGAGTAAAGAAGCACTTGCCATCGAAAGCAAAGTTATTTTCTTTTTCAATTCTTTTCTCCATCTTTATAAATTTTAGACAATTTCAATACATGCTTGAGATTTTTTCTTACTTCCTCAAAACTGAGTTTTTCGACTCCTGGACGTGCAATAACCACAAAATCTTCATCTTCTAAATGAGAAGAAAACTCTGCAACTGCATGTCTAATGAGCCGCTTCACACGATTTCGTGTGACCGCATTTCCAATCTTTTTACTTACTGAAATCCCTGTACGAAAATGCTGTTGCTCAGTATCGAGTTTATATACAACAAATTTCTTATTGGCAAAGCTATTTTTCGCTAAAAATATTTGTTCAAAGTCTTTCGAGCGTTTTACACGATAGGTCTTTTTTATAGCCAAGCCACTCTCTCCCATACTAAAAATTATCTCCATTATTTTAACACAAAGTAGAGGAAAAGTCACTTTTTTCCAAGAAAGCGCTTTTTCAGCTTTAATTCTTGTTGCATATCATTACTTAGAAGCTCAAAACCATGTTAGAATAAAGATAAATAAAAGATAGATGTAGCCAAGAGCCAATAAAGTGATCTTCATTTCGCTTCCCTAAACATAATGGCTCAAAGAATCAATCCCCTTTGATTCCCGACTACTCCTTTTCCTTCCCACACATTTGTTGGCTCTTGTGGGAAGGTTTTTTCATACGCAATGGGGTGCACCGGTTTAAACGCCCTGTCTCCCAAGTGCTCGTATTCCTATTTTTCTCAAAAAATTTGGTATAATAATGCGATGAAAAAACGTAAAAAGAAAATTTTCGCTTTATGGACAATTAGTATCATAAGCCTTTTGTTGCTCGTTGATTTAGGGGTTACTTATTATTTCTACTCTGTTGCTTATGTCCGAAATGATGCGCCCGTGGGCCAAGTTCAAGCATCAAGTAAAAATTATCCTCTTGTCACACAATTTGATAAGTTGAATAAAAAAACGCTTACCATGGAAAATGGTGGCTTAAAACTCAAGGCTTGGTATATTCCAGCGGAACATAAAACAAATAAAACAGTTATTGTTGTCCACGGTTTCCGCCAAAATAAAGAAGCGATGCGCCAATATGGGCAACTCTTCCATGAGTTAGGCTATAATGTGCTTATGCCTGACAATCGTGCTGCTGGAGCCTCAGAAGGTCAGCTCATTACTTATGGTTACTACGATAAAAAAGACGTGATTGCCTGGTCAAAAAAATTAACACAAGAAAATCCTGAAAGCCGTATTACTTTATTTGGACTTTCTATGGGAGCCGCAACGGTTATGATGGCTTCGAGTGAAACAGAATTACCTGACTCTGTAAACAGTATTATTGAAGATTGTGGATATACTGATGTCTGGTCAGAAATCACCTATCAAGCCAAATCCACCTACAATATTCCCCCATTTCCCCTTGTCTATAGTTTATCCGCTATGAATAAAGTGCGTCAAGGTTGGTTTTTAAAAGAAGCAAGTGCGACACAAGCGCTCTCTCAAAACGATCGCCCGATTCTCCTTATTCACGGCGATTCAGACACTTATGTGCCTACATCAATGCTTAAGGAAAACTACCAAGCGGTCAAGGCAGGAACACCAAAGGAAATGCTTTTAATTAAAGGTGCTGCACATGCCAAGGCCTTTGAGACAAATCCTCAACTCTACCGTCAATCTGTTGAAAAATTCTTGAAAAACTATAACGGTTAATTCTTTGACAGTACGAGAACACCCTATTACAGTTTATTCTTGCTTTTCACTTCCTAAAATGGTATTATATTAAAGTACCAATTCGCGGAAGTGGCGGAATTGGCAGACGCGCAGGATTAAGGATCCTGTGGCCTATCTTGGCTGTGCGGGTTCAAGTCCCGCCTTCCGCATATTATTTAAACGTCTAATGAATAGACGTTTTTTTGTTTTCTCACCTGCTTCAAAATCATGTACAAAAATGGTATAATAATGACATCAAGAAACTATATATTTGCAATAATCAAGGCGCTTAAGTCTTGAAATAAGGAGATAATAAACTACGATGATGAATATGCAAAACATGATGAAGCAAGCACAAAAATTGCAAAAACAAATGCAAGCTTCACAAGAAGAAATTGCCAATACTACTTTTTTGGGTAAAGCAGCACAAGATTTAGTCGTCGCTGAATTTTCTGGTGATCGTAAATTGACAAGCTTAACGATCAAGAGTGATGTGATTGACCCTGAAGATCCTGAAACATTGCAAGATTTAGTTGCAGATGCTGTAAATGATGCGCTCACTCAAATCGAAAAAACAACTGAACAAAAACTAAGCAAGTTCTCTAAAGGACTTCCCTTCTAATTAAAATAGCCTCTGAGGGCTTTTTTATTTTAGTCCTTTTATTCATTAGAATAAAAAGCGCCAAAATATGATTGTGCTTAAAAACAAAAAAACGCGAATTTCTTCGCGTTTTTCTTATTTTGTATATTCTTCAACGAGTGCGACAACTTCTTCCATTGTTGCACATTCAGTAAGAGCTTTGTTTGAAAGTTCTTCCATCTTAGTTGAGTCCAAACGTTTCATCAATGAACGTGTTTGGAGAACAGATGTTGCTGACATTGAGAATTCATCAAGTCCGATACCCATGAGAAGTGGAACAGCAGTTTGATCGCCGGCCATTTCACCACACATACCAGCCCATTTGCCTTCTGCATGCGCTGCTTTAACAACATTGTTGATAAGGCGAAGGATAGATGGGTTGTAAGGTTGGTAGAGGTATGAAACTTGTTCATTCATACGGTCTGCAGCCATTGTGTATTGGATCAAATCGTTTGTACCGATTGAGAAGAAATCAACTTCCTTCGCAAATTGGTCAGCCAACATTGCTGCTGCTGGGATTTCGATCATGATACCTACTTCGATACCTTCAGCTACTGGAACGCCTTCGGCGATCAATTTAGCTTTTTCTTCGTCGTAGATTTTCTTAGCTGCACGGAATTCTGTAACCAATGCAACCATTGGGAACATGATACGGAGTGTCCCGTGAACTGATGCACGGAGAAGTGCACGAAGTTGTGTACGGAACATTGCATTACCACTATTAGAAAGTGAGATACGCAAAGCACGCCAACCCAAGAATGGGTTCATTTCTTCTGGCAAGTCAAAGTATGGCAATGTTTTATCACCACCGATGTCCATTGTACGAACAACGACTGGTTTACCATTCATGCCTTCAAGCACTGCTTTGTAAGCTTCGTACTGATCTTCTTCCGTTGGGAAGTCTTGAGCATCCATATAGAGGAACTCTGTACGGTAAAGACCAACAGCTTCCGCACCATTGTCGTTAACACCTTCAACGTCTTTAGGTGTACCAATGTTTGCAGCTAACTCAAAGTGCTTACCATCAGCTGTTACTGTTTCAGCATCTTTAAGAGCAGCCCATTCAGCTTTTTGTGCCGCATATGCTTCACCAGCTGCATGGAATTCGCTTTGTTGCTCTGGCGTTGGGTCAAGAACAACTTCACCTGTTAAACCTGATACAGCCATAAGTTGGCCTTCAGAAACAAGTTCAGTAATATTGTTTGTACCCAAAACAGCAGGGATTTCAAGCGTACGTGCCATAATCGCTGAGTGAGACGTACGTCCACCAATGTTTGTAACAAAGGCTTTAACGTATTTCTTATCAAGCTGTGCTGTATCTGATGGCGTCAAGTCTTCAGCAACAATGATTACTTCTTCGTTAATCAAAGCTGGGCTTGGCAATTTAACACCAAGAAGGTTTGCCATTACACGTTTTGTAACGTCTTTAATATCAGCAGCACGTTCTTGCATGTAAGCATTGTCTTCCATACCTTCAAAGATAGCAATGAACATATCAGTGATTTCTTTAAGGGCTGCTTCAGCATTAACTTTTTTAGATTCAATAGTAGCTTTAATTTGAGCAGTCATGTCTGGATCTGCAAGAACCATCATGTGTGCGTCAAATACGGCTGCGGCTTCTTCTCCGAGGCTATCTACTGCTTTATCTTTAATGATTTGAAGCTCGCTTTGAGCGGCAGCAAGAGCTGCATCAAGACGAGCTTCTTCATTTTCGATATTCTCAACAGTCACTGTCTCAAATGACAAATCAGGTTGAACAAGCAAGTATGCCTTCGCTACGGCTACACCTGATGATGCAGCGATACCTTTAAGCATAGATGTCATTATTCAGCAAGACCTTCCTTAACCATTGTTTCAGCGATTGTGCTCAATGCGTCATCAGCATCAGCACCTTCAGCAGTGATAGTTACATCAGCGCCTTGACCAACACCGAGTGACATAACACCCATGATTGATTTAAGGTTTACAGATTTACCTTTGTATTCAAGGTTAATTTCTGAAGTGAATTTAGAAGCTGTTTGAACGAGCAATGTAGCTGGACGTGCGTGGATACCAGTTTCTGCAACGATGTGGAATTCTTTAGATGCCATTTTTGGAATCTCCTTATTTCAATTTTTATTCGATAATGCCTTTTTGTTCAGCATATCTATACTTTAACATTATACTACAAAGTGAAAAGGTTTGCAATCATTTTTTCATTAAATTATCTTCATCATTCCGGCTTTTTTATTTAGCAGCTGAAATTTTTATATTTCTGCCTGATAAATCTCCTGAATCAAGGCCTCTGTTTTCTCCCAGCCAAGACAAGCATCAGTGATTGATTTTCCAAAAACTTCAGGTCGGTCTTGACGTCCATCTTCTAAATACGACTCAATCATAAAACCTCGTACATAACGGCGAATTTTTTCATCCCAATCACGATTGACTAAAGTTTGTCGTACAATTCGAATTTGCTCCATATATTTTTTCCCAGAGTTATCGTGATTGGCATCCACGATGATAAAGGGATTCTTCAGACCCATTTTTTCATAATTTTCAATAACTTCCTGCAAGTTATCCGTATAGTAATTGGGAAGATTTTTGCCATGCTCATCCTGTCCACCTCGTAAAATGGCATGGGCTAAAGGATTTCCTTCAGTTTGCACTTCTGCACGCCCAAAGAGAAAGTCTTGTTCTTGCTGAGCCGCGTAAATACCATTTAGCATAACTTTGATATTGCCAGAAGTTGGATTTTTCATCCCCGTTGGCGCGTCGATACCCGAGGCCACGAAGCGATGCTGCTGATTTTCCACTGAGCGGGCGCCAACTGCGTAATAAGAAACTAAATCATCTACTAAAGGCAAGTTTTCCGGGTACAGCATTTCATCAGCAGTGGTCAATCCAGTTTGTGTAATGACTTTATAGTGAAGGTCACGTACCATACGAATACCATTGATAAGATCAGCTCCACCTGATGCATCTGGCTGATGAATGATTCCTTTATACCCTTCCCCGTTTGTTCGTGGTTTCGCTGTATAAACACGCATTACCATGAAAATCTTGTCTTTTACTTTTTCTTGGAGTTTAGCCAAACGATGCGCATACTCCAAAACAGCTTCTTCATTGTCCGAGGAACATGGACCAATAATTAGCAAAAGTCGGGAATCTTCCCCTTTGATAATTGCTTCTAATTCTCTGTCTCTTGCTTCTTTTCGCTGATATTGTGCGCTATCAAGGTGGCCCAGCATTTTGACTGCATCAATATTTATCTCTGGGCTTATTATTTTGAAAGACATCTTTCTCCTTTCAATTTATTGATATCTTTTGTATTTATCAACTTAGAAAAATGAAACACCCTAACTTAGGGTGTTTCGTCTATTTTATCACTTTTTTATCTAAGCGGTGTGAACGCGGCCATGACAGTTCTTATATTTTTTACCTGAACCACATGGACACATATCATTACGGCCAACTTTACTGAAATCAATACCTTCTGCAGAAGATTGACCCACATTTGTCAAGTTTTCTTGTGAAGCCGTTACAGTTACACGCGGCGCTTGTTCTTGAACTGCGGTTTGCGGATGAATCTGAGCTTTCATCATCAAACGCGTCACTTCAAACTCAATAGCTCCAATCATGTTATTAAACATTTTGTGTGATTCTTCTTGGTATTCAACTATCGGATTGTTTTGTGCATAACCACGTAAGCCTACAGACTGACGCATTTGATCCAGATGATCGATATGCTCAGACCAATTGTTGTCTACTACACGAAGGATAACAGCACGTTGGAAGTCAATCTGACGCTCTTCATCGCCCAAGCGTTCCATTTGTGTTGCATAATGTTCTTTGACTTTTTCAAAAAGAAAATCTTTAATTTCTTGTGGGCTTTTACCACGAAGATCCTCAATGCTAAAGACATCCGCTGAAAGCATTGTGTTTTCAACAGTTTCATAAAGATTGAGCAGATTTGCTTCTTCCTGAAGATCACCTGTTGCTGCGTGACCGTCAACTTGGCGATCAATTGTACGCTTAAACATACCGTACAGAGCAGGTGTCATATCTTCAGTCGCTACAATCACTTCATGGCGTTGTGCATAAATAACTTCACGTTGCTCACGAATCACATCATCATATTGCAAGACTTGTTTACGTGAATCGTAGTTATTTCCTTCGACACGTTTCTGTGACCCTTCGATTTGTCGTGTGATCAAGCCCGATTTGATGACGGCATCATCACCACTGATACGCATACGATCAAGGAAGGCAGAAACACGTTCAGAACCAAAACGTTTCATCAAGTCATCTTCAAGTGAAAGATAAAATTGAGAGACACCAGCGTCCCCTTGACGCCCAGAGCGTCCACGGAGCTGGTTATCGATACGACGACTTTCATGACGTTCCGTACCGATTACCGCGAGACCTTGGTATTCTGGATTTGGGTGTTCTTTAACACCAGGGCCAAGCTTAATGTCGGTACCACGCCCCGCCATATTGGTCGCAATGGTTACTGCGCCTTGTTGACCGGCATTCATAATGATTTGTGCTTCGCGGAAGTGGTTTTTCGCATTCAAAACTTCATGCGGAATTTTAGCTTCGACCAATTTTTTCGAAATGATCTCAGAAGTTTCAACAGCCACAGTACCAATCAAGATAGGTTGTCCTTCAGCATGACGTTTCTTCACGTCATCCAAGACGGCATTCAGTTTTGCTTCAAGTGTTGGATAAAGCAAGTCTGGATGGTCCACACGGCGAATTGGACGGTTCGTTGGAATTGGGATAATTTGAATATTATAGATTTCACGGAATTCTTCTTCTTCCGTTTTCGCTGTACCCGTCATCCCTGACAATTTTTTGTACATACGGAAGTAGTTTTGAATCGTAATTGAAGCCATTGTTTTCGATTCATCTTGAATCGGCACACCTTCTTTGGCTTCAATCGCTTGGTGTAAACCATCAGAATAGCGACGACCAGGCATTGTACGACCTGTAAACTGGTCAATAATCAAGACTTCCTGTTGGTCATCAACCATATAATCAATATCATGAAGCATGATATAGTTGGCACGGAGTGCATTGTCCACAAAGTGAGTCAAGGCAACATTTTCCATGTCATAAAGATTTTCAATATCAAAGAAACGTTCTGCTTTATCTATTCCCTCATCTGTGAGAGAAATAGTTTTAGATTGCAAGTCAATCTTATAGTCATCGCCTTCTTCATAATCTTCACGGCCAACCAAAGTTTTAGCAAACTGATCTGCACGGTAATAAAGCGCAGAAGAGCCTTCTGCTTGACCTGAAATAATCAACGGTGTACGCGCCTCATCAATCAAGATTGAATCGACCTCATCGACAAGCGCATAATTAAGCGGACGCTGTACCATATCTTCAAAACGAGTGACCATGTTGTCACGCAAATAGTCGAAACCAAGCTCAGATGATGTCGAATAAGTGATGTCACAGTTGTATGCTTCACGTTTTTCTTCTGGTGACTTCGAGTTAAGGTTAAGTCCAACAGTCAAACCGAGCCAGTTGTATAATTCACCCATTTCGGTTGCGTCACGTGTTGTCAAGTACTCATTGACGGTTACTACGTGTACACCCTTGCCAGAAATCGCATTTAAATAAACGGGCATGGTAGCTGTCAAAGTTTTACCTTCACCAGTACGCATCTCCGGAACGTCACCATTGTGGAGGACAATCCCCCCCATAATTTGCACGTGGAAAGGAAAAAGACCTAGGACACGTTTTGCTGCTTCACGGCAGACAGCAAAAACTTCGTACAGCATGTCGTCAAGACTCTCACCTGCAGCTGCACGTTCTCTAAATTCTTCTGTTTTGGCTTGTAGTTGCTCATCGGCAAGGGCAGCCATTTCTTCTTCATATGCTTCGACTTTTTGAGCCATTTTATGCAATCTTTTGAGCTCTTTTTTGTCGTTTTCTACTAATTTTTTAATAATATTTGCCATGTATTCTCCGTTTACTATCCAAATAAGGGATATTTCCTTAATTTTAGCATTTTTAAAGGTTTTTTCCAATAGTTACCAAAAAAATATAAATACAACTGTATTATTTAGCAACGTATTTGTAATTTGGATCGATTTCCTTATCGAGTTGAGCAAATGCAGCTTCTAAACGGCGATTTACTTCCTCGATACCTTCAGCGTTTGCCTTTTTAATATCTGAAATATCAATAGGTTCCCCAAAATTCAATTGTACTTTTTCACGCTTAAAAATACCCTTCATGGATAAAGGCCCTTGATAAACAGCAGGAACAATTCGAACTTTAGCCATTTTAGCGATAATCGTAACACCGCCTTTGAGTTCGTTAGAGTGCCGTGAACCTGTTGGAAACATGATGAGAGATTTGTCTGATTTCTTTAGCATCTTTACTGGATACTGAATGACTTCACGTCCGGGATTTTCACGATCGACTGGGAAAGCCCCACATTTTTTAATCCACCACGCAAAGAAAGGATTTTTAAAAAGCTCTTTCTTGGCCATAAAGATAAACTGTTTTGGACGTGTCGCAAAAGCCATGTAAACAGGATCAAGGATCATACGGTGTGGCGCTACCAAGATATAATTCTCAGACTTGTCTGGGATGCGTTCTGTATGGTGGTATGTAGCCTTACCATTAAATATGAAAAGCAAAAAGCGAACTAAACCGCGTAAAAATATATAAAACATAACTGATAGAATACTCCTAAAAATATTTAGCTTTATAAATTTTATACTATTTACTTCAATTTGGCTAGTCAGAAAAGCGAAAAAACTCCCTTGGGAGTTTTTATTTATCGATTTACTTATCCTTCATCAAGTTCTAAGTCGAGAATGGTCTGAGGCTTTTGGAGATGGATTGTTTGGAGCCCAACCTTATGTGCGCCGGCTATATTAGCGGCATTATCATCTATAAACAAAGTTTCCGACGCCTGTAAACCCGAACGCTCCAAAACATCCTCAAACGCTACTGGATCAGGCTTTCTCAAGTGTAAACTATGTGAATAAAATACCTGTTTAAAGTAAGAATCCAAAGTTCTTCCCATTTGTTCTAAGCATCTTTTTTCAAAACATTTGGCATGGATACTGTTAGTGTTTGAAAAGAGAAAAATGTTATATTTTTCCGAAATTTTTTCCAGAAAATCCATCCTCTCTGGAATAAAATCTTTCAAAATAAGATTCCAAGCTTTTTCTATCGCTTCATTCTCCACATCGACTTTTGCTTCTTCTCGAAGACGGTCACAAAATACTTCTGGTGTAATGCGCCCCAACTCTAAAGCTTCGAAAAAGTCCGCCTGCTTTTTCAAGGTGAAATAATCTTCAAACTCCGGAATCCCCAATTTATGGAATTGATGCGCCATTCTTTCAAAATCCAAATCAAGAATCACACCGCCGAGATCAAAAATGATGTTTTTTACTGTCATCGGTTTCCCTCTGCTTTCTATTTTCGTGCATCTTTTGTATCTATGATTATTGTTACTGGTCCATCATTAATTAGGCTGATTTCCATGTCTGCACCAAATTCTCCTGCTTTAGTCGGGACAATCTGGTTAAGCTTTTCATTAAATTTAAGGTACATCGCTTCTGCATAAGCAGGATTCCCAGCATGCGAAAAGCTTGGTCGCGTGCCTTTCCGAATATCTGCATAAAGTGTAAACTGTGAGATAGAAAGTACTTCGCCAGAGTTATCTTGCACAGATAGGTTCATTTTGCCATTTTCATCTGAAAAAATGCGCATTTTACTGATCTTCCGCACGGCATAATCTAAGTCAAAATCTGTATCTGCATCTTCTACTGCAACAAGAAGTAATAGTCCAGATGTGATTTGATTTTTAATTTTATTTTCAATTTTTACTGAAGCTTCTTTAACTCTTTGGATTACTATTTTCATAATTTAATTTTATCAAAAAAACTATCCAAAAGGATAATTTTTTGATGTTTTTATATCAACCATTCGTCCGTTTTACACTATAGACATCTGGTGTCATCTTAATCTTATCAACAATCAAAGTCAAATCAGATAGATTTTTTATTCCAATGGAAAGATGGATATTGGCCATTTTCTTATCCTTTGTTGGATGAGCATTGATTGAAATCAAACTTTTTGTTGTATTAGACAACACTTGGACGATATCATTAAGCAGATTTGGACGATTAAAGGCATACACGTGGATATTTGCGACGTATTCTTTAGTAAGGTGTTGTGAATCATCCCATTCTACATCTATCAGACGTTTTTCATAATCTTCTTGACTGCGGACATTTTTACAGTCTGCACGGTGGATGGAAACCCCTCGACCTTTAGTGATATAGCCGACAATCTTGTCTCCTGGCACAGGGTTACAACATTTGCTGATATGCACCAACATGCTGTCAACGCCAGAAACACTTACACCACCATCATGGCGGATTTTCATGACATTTTTATTTTTGTTTTCGCGTTTTACTTCGCCCTTCATCAGTTGTTCAGATTCAGCTTTTAGCTTTTCTTTCTCAACTTTACGGCGCTCACTTTCTGTCAAACGATTGAATACAGAAGTCGCTGATATTTCACCAAAACCAACGGCAGCAAACAGGGCTTCGCTGTCCCGATAACTTAATTTTTCAAGTACTTCGTCCAGATGCTTTTTATCCAAATATTGGTTCGGTGTGAAACCATTTTCTGCAAGTTCAGTTTGCAGCATTTCACGCCCTTTATGGATAGAGAGTTCCTTATCTTGGCTCTTGAAAAATTGTTTAATCTTATTGCGGGCTTTATTGGTCTTAACAAGCTTAATCCAATCACGACTTGGTCCAAATGACGTTTTGGAAGTAATAATTTCCACTTTATCACCTGTTTTCAGAACATAATTCAGAGGTTGCATCCGCTCGTTGATCTTCGCCCCTGTTGCATGATCTCCGACTTGCGTATGAATCGCATATGCAAAGTCAATCGGACCAGAGCCAGCTGGTAATTCCTGAACTGCTCCTGTTGGTGTAAACACATAAATTTTGTCGCCAAGAATATCTTCCTGAACCGCTTTAACAAATTCTTCTGCGGAATCACCTGATTGCTCTTGAAGTTCCACCAATTCGTTAATCCAGTTCAGTGTTTCCGAAATCTCATGAACGTCAACTTTAGCTTTACGCCCTTGCTTGTAAGCCCAGTGTGCTGCAACCCCGTACTCCGCAATCTGATGCATCTCATGGGTTCTGATTTGGAATTCCATCGGCCCTTTAGGACCGTAAACCGTGGTGTGAACCGACTGGTAACCATTGGCTTTAGGATTAGCAATATAATCCTTGAAGCGCCCGGGCATCGGTTTCCACAAATCATGGATATAACCTAGTGTGGTGTAAACATCGCTTGTCGAATTTGTCAAACAACGAATGGCAATGAGGTCATAAATTTCATCAAAGCGCTTTTTCTTATCGTGCATTTTACGATAAATAGAATAGATATGCTTTGGTCGGCCATAGATTTCAGCATCAACTTGTGCATCTTTCATACGCTCATTTAGTTTTTCAATCACTTCTTCCACTAAATTTTCACGCGCTGCACGTTTTTCATTCATTAAGCCGCGGATACGATAGAACTCTGTTTCATTAAGATAGCGGAAAGAGAGATCTTCAAGTTCCCATTTAATGCTTCCAATACCCAAGCGGTGTGCCAGTGGCGCATAAATCGCCATCGTCTCACTTGAAATCCGTTTTTGTTTATCTGGTCGGAGATTTTTAAGGGTGCGCATATTATGGAGACGGTCGGCAAGCTTGACCAAAATAACGCGAATATCCTTGCTCATGGCCATCAACATCTTGCGGTGATTTTCCGCAAGCTGCTCTTCATGCGATTTGTATTCTACCTTACCAAGCTTCGTTACTCCATCAACAATATTCGCAATCTCTTCACCAAAAAGTTCCACCAAGTCTGACTGTATAAAGTTTGTGTCTTCAACAACATCATGCAAAAAACCTGCCGATACTGTTGCTGCATCAAGCTGTAGTTTTGCTAAAATTCCCGCCACTTGGATGGGATGGATAATGTAAGGTTCTCCGCTTGCACGATACTGCTCAGCATGAGCTATTGAGGCACACTGCAAAGCTTTACGCACCAGCAAGATATCTTTTTCATTCATGTATGCGGAGGCAAGTTTAACCACTTGATCTCCGGTAAGATTTGGTTCTGAGGGCATGTTTTATTTCCTGTGAAGTAGCTCCACTTTCCTCCTTGATATATTTTTACTATTCTAACACATTTCTGCCTATTAATTTACGCTTTTAGTCCTTAAATCGCGAGTTTTCGTTTCTTTGTTCGGTTTATTTCAATAAATCAAAGTAAGTTGAAAAGGCCGCCAAGGCATAGAGCGGCGCTGTCTCAGCACGCATAATACGCGGTCCGAGCCCGATACTCTGGGCACCTGCTTGCTCAAATAGCGTAATCTCTTCCGGCGCAATACCACCTTCTGGTCCAAAAAGCAGTAAAACTTTTTGACCCGCTTTTAAACTCGCCATACTTTGAGCCAGTTTCTCTTGCTCTCCTGCTTTAGCAGATTCTTCATAAGCAATTAACACTTGATCAAATTGAGAAAATGTAGCAACTAGTTCAGACAGCTTTTCAAAAAAACGGATTTCTGGCAATATTTGACGGCGAGATTGTTCAGCAGCCCCTAAAACAATTTTATCTAATTTTTCCTTCTTTTTAGCAAGCTTCTTGTTGTCCCATTTGGCCACAGACCATTTGAAGGGTGCGGCCCAGATTGAACTTGCACCAAGTTCCGTTGCCTTCTCACTGATAAATTCTAATTTATCGCCTTTAGGGAATCCAAGTGCTACAGTAATATGAACGGGAAGCTCCATTTGTACATCCAGCATCTCTAATAAACGTACAGTGCGTTGCTCGCTAGAGACAACCTCGGCAAGGCCCACTTGCCCCTCTTCAAAAACCAGCTGTAGCTTCTGCCCCACACTCGTCCGCATGACTGTAAAAATGTGATGCACAGCTGCCTTATCGTCAACGGTAAAGACTTCACCAATTTCTGGTTGCTTTTTGAACACAAAATATTGATTTGCCATACTTAACCGCCAATTACCCCTTCACGGTTTTCTGTCTTTTTGAAAATCACACAGTTCCATTCCCCTTGAGTCATACGCGTTTCAAGGAAGAAACCAGCATTTTCTGCTGACGCAATGACTTTATCTGCCTTGTCAGCGATAATGCCACTCATAATCAAATAACCTTCGTCTTTGACCAGACGGTAAGCATCGTCAGTCATAAGTACAAGAATATCTGCCAAGATATTTGCAACGATCACTTCTGCTTGTTGCTCGATACCTTCCAATAAATTATTGGCTGAGATGGAAATTTTATCCGTATTTGGGTTAAGCTCAATATTTTCACGTGCTACACGCACAGCAACTTCATCAATATCATAAGCATGAATTTCACTTGCACCAAGATAAGCGCTAGCTACAGAGAGCACCCCAGAGCCTGTGCCAACATCCAAGACCGTTTCGCCCCCGCGAATGATTTGTTCCAAGGCATAAAGGCTCATTTTTGTTGTTGGGTGCGTGCCTGTACCAAAAGCCATCCCTGGATCGAGGCGAATCAGCTTTTCAGCTGAAGATTGAGGAGTATAATCTGTCCAACTTGGGACAATCGTCAAATCGTGAGTAATGCGTGCTGGTTCAAAATATTTTTTCCAAGCATCTGCCCAATCTTGTTCCGCAAGATTATTTGTACGTACTTCAACGTTGGTCACGTCAAAACTTGCTGCTAAAGCATGTATCTTTTGTTCAATGTCTGACTTAAGCTCAGTAATCGGCATGTTTTCCGGATAATAAGCAGTTACTTCCACCATTTCTGACTGTTCTACCTGAGGAAGCACTTCTCCGAAAAGGTCCTTGTGATGAAGATAGTCTGCACTGTCCTTAATTTCAACCCCTGCTGAGCCTGCTTCAACTAAGATATTACTGATAGCTTCTTCAGCTGCACGAATGATGCGCACAGTGATACTGTTCCAATTGTTCATATTATTGTCTATCCTCTTCCTTACATTAATAACGGGGGTACTTGAAAAAAGTTGTTTCTTCAAGATTTTCCAAACCTTTTTCAAATTTTTCTTGATCAAATTCAAGCATAAATTCTTCTTCATCGGAATTTAAGAAATCTATCAAAGCATCTAAGCCTTCATCCGCTGTGTCTTGTAAGAAAGCAACAAAGTAAGCAATATATTCACGAGACAATCCTTGGTCTGAATAAGCCACACCTGCTAAATATTCTTCTTCTGAAAACTTGGACTTGTTGGGATTATAGAAGATTACAGCATCTTCATAAAGAACATTTTCTTCCGACTCGACGCCATCTGCATCCGAAAGAACAACGCCTTCTGGATTAGCAGCTTCCAAAAGGAAGCTGACTTCAACAGCGAAATTTCTTTTGTCCCAATTTATCTCGAAATCATAACTAAAATTCTTGCTCAATTCTTCATCTAAAATATCTAAAAAACCGTACTTTGCCATTTTCTACCTCTTTTTCTGTTACAAGCCATTTCCTCTCCAATGCTTCGACTTAAAATAGCAATTGGGAGTTTAAACGTCGTAATACTTTTCTGTTATAATTATAACAGAAATAAAAATTATCTCTAGAGAGAAATATATGAAAATCAGACCTATCGAACCCCATGATTTCGCTTATGTGGCTAAAATCGAAAATCAAAACTGGACGTTAAAATCCACACCCTTTATCATCAACAGCTCTGCGGAAAAAATAATGAAAAAAGTATTGCAGGGAACACGTTATCTTCTTGCGGAAGAAGAAGGTGTTCTTTTGGGTGTCTTAGATTATGGGCCCCGCAACAAGTCTGAGTTTGGTTCACATGTGATCACTTTCGGTGTAATGACTGTAAAAGAGGCAAGAGGAAAAGGTGTTGCAACTCAACTTATTCAACACCTTATCCACGAAGCGCGCGCCGAAAAATACGAAAAAATCACCATCAATGTAATGTCAAGTAACCCCACAGCAGTGGCTCTTTACGAGCGTCTCGGCTTTGAACTTGAAGGCCGACTAAAAAAAGAATATTTCATTGATGATCTTTATGTTGACAGCTTGATTTACGCCTATTATCTCTAGGCAGTAAGGAGAATACCTTTATATGACGCATCAAAACTTAGCTCGCCGAATGCGACCGCGTAATATTGACGAGATTATTGGTCAATCTCATCTTGTTGGCCCGAAAAAAATTATTCGCCGGATGGTTGAAACAAAACTTTTAACTTCCATGATTCTTTACGGCCCTCCGGGAATTGGTAAAACTTCCATTGCATCGGCTATTGCTGGCACAATGAAGGCCGCTTTCCGTAGCTTTAATGGGACAACAGACAGCAAGAAAAAATTACAAGAAATTGCAGCTGAGGCGGAATTTTCTGGGCAACTTGTACTTCTCTTGGATGAAATTCACCGTTTAGATAAACCAAAGCAAGATTTTCTGCTGCCTCTCTTAGAAAATGGCCAGATTATCTTAATCGGTGCGACTACGGAAAACCCTTATTTTAGCGTTGTGCCTGCCATCCGAAGTCGCGTGCAGATTTTCGAGTTAAAACCTTTAGAAAGTGATGATTTACAGCGTGCTGTAAACCTTGCTCTTGAAGATAAAGAACGGGGTTTTGACTTCGCGGTTACTCTTGACGATGATGCGCTTTACTTTCTCACCCACTCAACCAACGGGGATTTACGCGCAGTTTACAACGCTTTAGAACTTGCCGTCTTATCTTCCGAAAACCATCATGTCACACTGGAAGATATGGAAAACTCGCTTCAACGTAAAGCACTAAGCTTTGACAAAGATGGCGATGCGCATTATGACCTGCTTAGCGCCCTACAAAAATCAATCCGTGGATCTGATGTAAACGCAAGTTTACACTATGCTGCGCGTCTAATTGAAGGAGGTGACCTTCAAAGTCTTGCCCGAAGGTTGACAGTGATGGCTTATGAAGACATCGGCCTCGCCAACCCAGAAGCCGCTGTTCACACAATGTTAGGTTTACAAGCCGCAGAAAAGTTGGGCTTTCCTGAGGCACGCATACCGCTAGCAAATATCGTTATCGATCTTGCCCTTTCTCCCAAATCCAATGCCGCTTATATGGCTCTGGACGCTGCTATAGAAGATTTAGGAAAATACGGAAATCTTCCTATCCCGTCGCACTTACAAGACGGGCATTATGCGGGAGCTAAGGATCTTGGACGAAGTGAAGGTTACAAGTACCCGCATAACTTCCCAGATCATTGGGTGAAACAAGATTATCTTCCTGATAAACTACGAAAAGCCGATTACTTCCACCCTGATAAGATGGGCAAATACGAATGGGCCTTAAACGAGCGTAAGAAATGGATAGAAAGCCAAAAGAAAAATCGTCAAAACTGACGATTTTTTTTATTACTTATTCTTAAAACCCTTCAAGGCTCTTAAGGCATAAAGAATCGAAACAACATCAATAACCTCTTGGAAAAGAGCACCGATAATTGCTGGGATAAGCCCTGTAGCAGCAATTAACATCAAGATGACACAAATGATGATCCCAATCAAAACCGCTTGTTTCGCAATGGTTAATGTGTCACGACTAATATGAACGGCTTTCGTCACAGAAGACAAATCATTTTTCAGGAGCACGATATCAGCCGCTTCACTAGCGACAGTGTTGTTCCCTGTCCCAATAGAGATACCAACATCCGCAAGCGTTAAAGCTGGGGCATCGTTGACACCGTCACCAACCATAATCGTTGGATGAATTGTTGAAGCTTGGATTTTGGCAAGCTTTTCTTCTGGTAACATACTGCTGTAAACCTCGGTAATCCCGACTTGTGCGGCAATTTTATCAGCAACACGAGCATTATCACCCGTCAACATCGTAATACTCTCAAAACCAGCGTCACGTAAAACTTTAATCACCGCAGGAGCGTTGGCACGCAAAGTGTCGGAGAAGGTTACTGCGCCGATGTATTGGCCGTCCCGTGACACATAAAAAGCTGTCTCAAAGTCCAAACCATCTGGCGCTCCGACAAAGTTGGCACGCCCAATTTTGATCAATTGACCATTGATTTGTCCTGTCACACCTAAACCTGCAACCTCACTGAGACTTTCTAACTCAAGGCCCTGGACATCATGTGATTCCGCATAGCTGGAAACAGCCTTGGCCAAGATATGGTTGGAAGATTTTTCAATGGTGTAAACAATCTTGAGTAACTCTTCTTGTGATACCCCTTCTGCTGGAACAATGGCATCGACTTCAATTTTACCATCGGTAATTGTCCCCGTTTTATCAAAGAAAATTGCCTTTGCTGTTGCGAGTTTCTCAATGATGGTTCCATTTTTAATTAAAAAACCATTTTTTGATGAACGACTCATTCCTGAGACAAAAGCAATGGGTGCAGCCAAAATCAAGGGACAAGGACTTGCGACAACCAAAACTTCTGCAATGCGGACAGGGTCACCAGAGATAAAGTAAGCCACAGCTGCAATGATATAAGCCATAATCGTAAACGGCACAGCGTAACGATCCGCTAAACGTACAAAATTTGCCGGCGTTGCTTCGGCTTGACGCACGAGAGCAACGATTTTTTGAAATTGGGATTCACTTGCTGCGACACTTGTACGGATTTCGATACTGGAGCTGCCATTAATTGCCCCTGAAAGAATCTCATCCCCCTGTTGCAACTCATTCGGTTTAGTTTCACCCGTGATAGAGGATTCATCCAGAATAGCTGCCTCTGAAAGCAGTACCCCATCAATAGGTATAACTTCCATGGGCTTAATCAAGAGATGGGCCCCTATCTCAACATCGTCCAAGTCCATGTCGACCACTTTACCCTCTTGCATGACATGGGCAATATCTGGTGTTTTCTGCAACAAGGCAGACAATTCACGATTGGCACGGCCCGCTGCATAATCCTCAAGCGTTTCGCCTCCAACCAACATCAAAATAATGATTAATGATGCCCAATACTCTCCTACCAATAACGTTGCGATAATAGCAGTGATGGCGAGTAAGTCAACACCATAATTTCCTTTACGTAGCGTTTTAATCATTTCAATAAACATTGAAAGTGCCAAAATACCACCTGCAACAGTGATGATAAATCGTGCTACCAAAGGTGCATTAAAAGCAAACTGAGCCAAAAGAGACGCAACTGCTATGAAAAATACTAAAACAAGTTTTTGCCAGTTTTTCATGTTTTCTCCTTATAAAATAAATTTCCTGAAACTTTGCCCTGTTTGACTCAAAATAGTTTTCATCGAACACTGATTTGCCCGTGATAGAAAAATAATCCTTGTCGCACTTTGATTCCGAAGAACTGAGCTTTTATTTTATAAGTTACAACATCCTTAACTATATATTAGCAAAAAACAAGGAATATTCCTAATCGGACAACTGTCAAAAGTCTTTGTCATTCCACCTCTAGAACTTCTTCACCTCTTAGACATTTTTAAAAAACGTCAAGTAAAAATACTTTACAATGCTTGCTTTTTGAAAAAGATTAGTGTATTATAGTAAAGTACGTTTTTGGGCTTATCCAAAACGAAAAAATCTACGGAGGAATCAAACCATGGCAGTACCTGCACGTCACACTTCTAAATCTAAGAAAAACAAACGTCGTACACACTACAAAATGACAGCTCCAACTGTTACTTTTGACGAAACTACTGGTGACTACCGTCACTCACACCGTGTTTCACTTAAAGGCTACTACAAAGGCCGCCAAGTAAAAGACGCTAAATAAAAACAGTAAAAAAGTCAGAAAGGAACAGTTATGCGCGTAAATATTACACTTGAACACAAAGAATCTGGTGAACGTCTTTACCTTACTCAAAAGAACAAACGTAACAACCCAGACCGTTTGGAATTGAAAAAATACTCTCCAAAACTTCGTAAACACGTTATTTTTAAAGAAGTTAAATAATATTAAACCGCTGTGGCGGTTTTTTTGTTTCCCCAGAATAACCCTTTTAGAACCAATCCGTTACTACTTATTTGCCGAGCTCCACAAATAAAAAAACTTCCCCACATCAAGTGGGCAAGCTTTTCCTATTTTTTATTATTAAAGATTAAAGTGACCAGTAAACACCTGCACGTAAGTTCTTCACCGTGAGCATCGCCAAGAAGCTTAAAATATAGAGTACAGAGATGAAGAGCATAACAGTCATGATAGAATAATGCGCTAAGATAAAGCCAATAACTATTGAAGAGAAGCCTCCAATACAGCGGCCCGTATTCATAATCACGTTATTGGCTGTGGCTCGGACTTCTGGTGGGTATAAGCGAGAAACTACGGCGCCATATCCTGTAAACATCCCATTTGAAAAGTAACCAACGACGGCACCAACTAAAGTCAGTGATGCGAGTGTTGTCGGAATGGTCAAGACATAAACAGCCAAGGATGAAGCGATAAGGAAGAGACCAAAAGCTACTTTCGGACCAAGTTTATCCAAAATTTGACCAAAGGTCAGCATACCTAGAGACATCCCGATAATGGTCGCAATCATCCATGAGGATGAACCA
Source organism: Lactococcus garvieae subsp. garvieae (assembly GCF_029024465.1). NCBI lineage: Bacteria > Bacillati > Bacillota > Bacilli > Lactobacillales > Streptococcaceae > Lactococcus > Lactococcus garvieae. The sequence goes on along the minus strand of NZ_CP118950.1, from coordinate 50,957 downwards.
GCTACTGTTAAGTTCAGTTTTTTCTGCATAATTGTTGGGAGCCAGTTCATCAGGCCAAAGTAACCAGCGATTTGAACGATAGCCATCCACATTAGAACAAGTGTTTGGTGTGTCAATTGACGTGTTTTAAACAAGTCGGAAATTTTTCCCTTGTTTTCGGTTTTTATGGCCTTGAAAGAATCGCTTTCCTTCAGATGCTTTTGAATAAAAACGGTCAAAACTACTGGCACCAACCCGAACAAGAACAAGAAACGCCAACCATAAGTAGGTAAGATGCTCATTGACAAAATTGCTGCACACATGGCACCCACTTGTCCCGCAACGGCGACAATCGAAGAAGTTCGCCCTAGTTTTTTCTTACTGAAATTCTCAGCGAGAATGGTAATTCCGACCCCATATTCACCACCTCCACCAATTCCGGCGATGAAACGTAAGATATAAAGCGATGTAATGCTGTGCGAGAAATAAATCGCACCCGTTGCCAGACCAAAAATGAGGATCGAAAGGGACAACATTTTTACACGTCCAAATTTATCTGCCAGAATCCCAAAAAGAATTCCGCCCAGCAGCATCCCCAAGTTAGTGACTGTAGAAATGGCACCTGCTTCTGTCGTTGTAAGGCCAAATTCACCAATAATTGACGAGAGGGCAAACGAAAGAAACATGATATCCATGTTTTCTAAACCAAATCCCGCAGAAACCAAGGCTCCTACTTTGACTTGATAGGTGCTCACAGCCTTGGGTTGTGCCGATGTGTGTGTTCTCATATTCAATTCCTCCAAATGCCAGATCTCTGCCTGGCTTTATTTGCTTTTAGACAGTTTATCACTTTAAAAATTGTGATTCAAGGCTTAGCCAACCTTATACGAAACTAAATTGCCAAATGTTCGGCTTTTGCTATAATTTATCTTTATTCTAAGAAAACACAAAGAATCCTCTTTGCCCGCCCGCCAATAAGACACTTATCAGAAGCTAGGAAAATTTTTTTGCTAGAATAGAAATATGTGTACAAGTATAAAAATGCATGCTGCTAATGAAAGCATCGTCTTCGCAAGAACAATGGATTGGCATAGCTTTGTCCCCGAAGCTCTCGTTCTGCCGCAAAATTACCAGTGGAAAAGTGTCTATAATAATAGGAATATCTCCAATGTTTATACTATATTAGGAGTGGGCCGAAATATTCCCGATTTGCATGCGGACATCTCAGATGGCGTTAATGATTTTGGACTTTCCGTCCAAAAGCTGACTTTTTCTAACCACTCAGAGTATGCTGAATATCCTCATGAGGGCAAATTACAGCTCGCGCCTTTTGAATTTGTCACTTGGGCTTTAGGGAACTGTCGTTCTGTGGCTGATTTGATAAACCAACTTGAAAGTGTCCAACTCATGAGTGACACCTTTTCGCATTATAAATTTGGCCGAAGTGATTTGCACTTTTCTGCTGTCGATCCAACAGGTCGTATGATTAATATTGAACCACGCAATGGCAGCTTTGAGATTATCGAAAATACAATCGGTGTCGTCACAAATGCTCCTAAATTTGAACGTGAAATCGTCAAATTACAAGATTATATGGACCTTACTGCTCAGCCCTTAGCACCTAACCGTATTTCAACTGGGGATTTTAGCGGAAAGCCTGTTTTTCCTGGAGGCTTCACCCCAACCTCTCGCTTCATCCGTGCCACAATTCTTAAAGAACGTGCAATTCTGCCTGCTGATGAGCAGCAGAATATCAGCGAAATCTGGCATATTTTAAATGCTGTCACTGTGCCCAAGTCTGATGGACGTTCAGATACTTATACTGTTTATCGCAGTGCGGTGGATTTAAATAGCCGTACTTTGTATTTTCAAACTTATGATTCTCTTTCTATTATAAGTTACCCATTTCCTGATTAGTTTAAAACCGCTCCAAGCGGTTTTTTGCTCTTTTTCTTCTATCTATGAACTTCTCCATTTAAAAGACGGGATATGAAATCCCTTTCTCAAAAAAATTTAGAATTTGAACGCAAAATTATAGACGCTCCGTCCATTTTGTGCTATAATTGCATATCGTAAACTCAATAAGGGTTGTAATGAGAATCTTTGCTAATTATAGACACGTTGTTCTTTTATATTTTAGTAATAGAGGAGGATTTATGGAAAATAGAAAAGAACGTACAAAATCAAAACTTCGCGACGCAATAACACAACTTTTACAGGAAAAGTCGTTTGACCATATCACAACAACTGAGCTTGTGAAGGTAGCTAAAATTAGCCGCAGCGGCTTTTATACGCATTACCAAGACAAGTATGATATGATTGACCAATACCAAAAAACCTTGTTTAATACGATCGAGTATGTTTTTGAAAAAAATAATGGCGATCTTCATAAAACCATGTTAGAAACTTATGAGTTCCTTGATAACAATGAGATTTATGCTGCTTTATTTTCAGAAAATGGCAGTAAAGAAATCCATCAGTTCATGCAAGCCCAACTGAAAAACATTTTGGCACGTTCCATCCTGCCACAAAACCCTAAGCGTGAAAAACTGGATAAATTGGAAAGTATCTACACCACAACTTATTATGCCAATGCCATTTTCGGTTTAACTCAAGCTTGGATTCGTCGCAAACGGAAAGAAACACCAGAACAAATTTCGGAACTGTTGATGGCTCTGATTAGCTGATAACAAAAATTAAAACTGCCTTAGATTTACTAAAAGAGGAGAATATGTGAAACATATAAAAAATACTGGGAAACTATTTATTCTGGATTGGAAGCGTATCTTTAAAAATCCAATAGCAATCTTTTTAGTGGTTGCTTTGATGTTTATTCCATCCTTATATGCTTGGTTTAATATTAAAGCCCTTTGGGATCCTTATGCGAATACTTCACAGCTCCCAATAGCGGTTTATAGTGATGACCGAACAGAGAAATTTCAAGACAAATCGATTAATATCGGTGACGAAGTCCTGAAAAACCTCAAAGAAAACAAACAACTCGGCTGGAAGTTCGTTGACTCTAAACAAGAGTTGGATAAGGGTGTCAAATCTGGTAAATACTACGCAGGTATCTATCTGCCAGAGGATTTCTCTAAAAATTTGCTTAGCTTCACCACCGGGGATATCCAGAAGCCTAAAATCGTTTATTCCATCAATGAAAAAATAAATGCTATTGCCCCAAAAATTACTTCAAAAGGTGCGTCTTCATTACAAAGTCAAATTTCCGAAGAATTTATTAAAACGGCAAGCAGCACATTGCTTAAAACCTTTAATGATATCGGATATGACATTGATAAAAATATGGTCAGCATCCAGAAAATTAAAAACACAATCTTATCTACCAATGATAATTTAGATACTATTGACCAATATACTCAACAAGTCGTGGATTTGCACGGCAAGATGCCTGATTTGAAAGCCAAACTTGCAAAAGCAAATGAGTTTATTGACTACTTGCCTGAGGTTGATGCACTGGGTCAAAAAGTCGTTCAATTGGACGACAGCATGCCAACTGTGAAAAATCAGCTTGCGATTATCATGACCTTGCAAGAAAAAATACCTGAAATTCAAAATGCCGGTAAGCAGATCGCAATGATTGACAATGACTTTGCTTCTGTTGAGCAAACAATGAATGAAGGAATCCAAGAAGCCAAACAAGGCTTAACCATCATCCAACAAGTCCAAACTGCCTTGCCAGACATCCGCAAACTTGGCAACCAAGCCAATGAACTGGCTTCTACCACTTTAGACGGTGCAACACAACTTCAAAATGCTTTGCCAAGTATTACAAAAAGCTTAGATCTTACTCTTCAATCACTTCAAACATTTGCTGATTCGACATCTGCCTTTATCCAATCAATAAAGGCAGTCATAGGAGATAAGACACTAACAACTGACGAAAAGATAGCTGTAATTCAAAACTTCCAAGATAATGTCAAACAACAGAAAAATACTGTTCAATATCTGATTAAATTTATGGAAGATATGCAAACAAGTACAGGAAACAACGACCTTGAGGGAGTGATCACACAACTCAAATCCTTCTCTGAAGAACTCACAAAACTTGATGTACAGCTAGACACTTTGAAATCTGCTGTTCAATCTGGCAAACTTCCAGATATTAATGAAGCTCTAAATGAAGTTGAAGCACTGGCTAATAATGTCTCTTCCCTTATTGGTCAAATAAATGTCCCAGATATAACTGCAAAAGTTCAAAGTGTCCTCACCCAACTCATCGCAACCATCAAAAATGCTCAAGGTCTCTTAACCAAAGCCCAAGCTATTGATTTTGAATCCTTGCTCAGCTCAACAAGTAAGACGGTTTCTAATGCGATTACTTTGCTTGAAAAGTATCAAAAAGAAATGCCTGCGATCAAACAAGAAGTTCACGATGCCAACATTATGCTTAACGGCAACATGAACACGATTGTCAACGCGATTAATAAAGGGGCTTCACTTTATCAAAATGACTTGCCCGTTGTGGAGCAAAAACTTGATAAAGCCGCTGATTTTGTCAAAAATGATTACCCGGGTATTCGTAAAGATTTGACAGAAACTTTAGGGACAGTCAACGAAAAAATGCCTGATCTTGAAAAAGCCTTGAACCAAGCAAATGACCTTATCGTCAATGACTGGCCAGGAATCAAAACAGGCATTCGTAAAGCCGCTGATGCGATTCGCAAAGGTGAAAAAGAAGTCGATTTAGGTGAAATTGTAAAACTTCTAAAACTTGATGCGACGAAAGAAAGTGACTTCCTGACTCAACCTGTTGAGGTTCAAGAAAATGCGATCTACCCTATCGCAAATAACGGTTCAGCCAGTACACCTTTCTACACTGCACTTTGCTTGTGGGTCGGCGCTGTGCTCTTCTCTAGTGTCGCTGTAACTGGCTTCCACTTAGAAGGTAAAGATAAACTGCTCTACTCTAAACGTGAACAATTCTCAGCACGTATGCTTACTTTCATCGTGATGGGACTGGGGCAAGCACTTATCGTTACCCTGGGGAACTATTTCGGTCTTGGTGTAGACGTGCGTAATCCTGTTTATAGTGTCTTGTTTGCCTTACTGATTGCTATAACCTTTATGATTATAGTTTATGTTCTAGTAGCTTTGTTTGGAAATATCGGGAAAGGGATTGCCATTATTATCTTGGTTCTCTCTATTTCCGGTGGGGGCGGTAACTATCCTATTCAAGTCTCTGGTAAATTCTTCCAAGCGATTAACCCTTACTTGCCGTTTACCCATGCGGTCAACCTTTTACGGGAATCTGCTGGTGGTATCTATTGGCCAAATGCTTGGCTTGCCATCATCATCCTCGTAGCCGTTTCTATTGTCTTTTTAGTTGCTGGGCTTATCTTCTTCCCACATCTCGAAAAAACCTCGAAAAAGATTTCAGAAATGACCCAACGAAGTCATATCTTCCACTAATAAAAGCAAAAAAACTCATATTTTTATGAGTTTTTTTATATTTCCCTTGACCTTGACCTAAGGTCAAGATATATAATAGAAGCATCAATGAAAGGAGTCTTATGCAAAATATTAAAGCGATCACGAAAATGACAGGCTTAACATCCAAAACTTTGCGCCATTGGGAAGCTGTTGGGCTTCTGTCCCCCGTGCGAGACCAAAACGATTACCGTTTATATTCTGAACAAGATATTGCTCAAATTTTTTATATCATGAGCTTAAGGAAGTTGGACTTGCCCCTTGATCAAATCAAAAATATCCTGTCAGAAGATCAAGAGGAAAAGGAAACTTTAAGGCAACATTTGACGCGATTAAATGACCAACTTGAGCACCTGGAAAAATTGATTGAGCATCTGTCACACAAGTTAGAAAAAGGAGACTATCGTATGAATGAACAAGAATTTGAACTTCTCAAGAGTACACAACTGAAAGAAAACGAAGATAAATATGGCCTAGAAATTCGTCAAAAATGGGGCAGTGCGCGCATAGATAAATCTTATCAAAAATATGCTCAAGCCGATCAAGCCAAAATCCAACATTGGCAAAACGGCCACGAAAAAATGGTTCAGATGCTCGAAGAAGCTTATGAAACGCAAGACAATCCTCTCGCCCAACAAGCTATTGCCCTCCATAAAGAAATCTTAGAACTCTTTTGGCCCGAAGCAACCATCACTCCGGAAGCACATATCGGTTTAGGACAAATGTATGTTGAGGACCCCCGCTTCCGTAGCAATTACAACAAAAAACATGCCCAACTTCCCGAATATTTCCTAGAAGCTATACAAAATTACTACAAATAAAAGCCCTTTAGACCGAGGGCCTTAAGTTAAAAAGGATAAAAAAATCAGATTTAAACGTGAAATCTGATTTTTTGTTTAAACTTTTTTCTTAACTTAGTGGCCTTGTCCAGCCCCATCTTGTTACGGCTATCTCAGCTTTCTGCGTTTTTCTAGACAACACTCGCCTAACAACTTCAGCCCTAAAACTCCATCAGAGGTATTTGTTTTTATTACTGAGAGAGGGTTCAATTAGGGTTGATGATGAGGGCTGGGCGAACACCACCAACATCATTGGTGTAAGGATTATGGGCATGCAACCGACCAGTAGGAGGTGCCTGAGCCACACCCCAATTAGCGGCAGTTGGTGAAGGGCCGGGGGTACGTAACCACCACCAGCTACTGCGTGCGCCTCTCCGTGCCACAGGGTTAGGAAAGCCCCCCTCCGGCGTAGACAAGCGTACCACATCCGCAAGGGATAGAGCAAAGGCTTGAGGCGTGCCACTCGGATTTACACTGGTCACATCTCCTGCCACTGCAGGGAAGGCGGATAAATTTGTAGGCAACCAACGCGTCACTTCGTCTATCCAAGTGATTGACTCATCGGCTACGCCTGGGGCTGGAACCGATATAGCTACGGGTTGAACCATACTCTGGACCTCAGTGTCAAGTGCGTTGAACCAGTTACTTAGGACTTGAGGCTGCTCCATGAAACCTGTATTGCGAATGGCTTCATGACGGATAATCATATGATTCCCCGATTCCATGTCTTCAAGGTAGCGGTACTCCTCACCAGCCATGGTGAAGACACGCCCCGGAAGCATCGTATCAAAATTAAAGGCGGACGGTGGGGAGTCAACCTCGAAACGTGGATTCGTTGATCCCGCATCATTCATAGAGTTATTTCTAATCCCTGTGAGGAAGTCAGCCAAGCGTTCATCGCCGCCCTCAAGGAAGTCATCACTGTGCCTTGGGCTAATCAACTGGCTGTCCACATGGATACCATAATAGTAATACCCGTTAGAAACTGTTTCATCAATGGCTGAAGTCATCTCGGCCGCGTCAAGCAAGTAAGAGGTCGCATTGCCAGCTTCTATGAGTGAAGCCCAATAAGCCCAGCCGGTCTGGTGGTCAATCACCCAGAAGTCACCGATTTTTTGATAGTCTTCCAACTCATCCCACTGTTCGATCGTCATGGGTGGTCGACCTTGGGGTAAGTTTTGCGCTACTTCTTGGACGATCTCTTGGCCAGGCCAAATGCCTGTACTGTTATCAAAAGTATCGCCACTTGACCAGTAAGCATCTGTCCCATCTCCCGGGTGCGTCGTGCCATCAGTTACACCGTCTGTGGCCCCATCCCCCTCGATCCAGTCACGCGCATGACCAGCAGCGGCCGTTCTCAGGTCGTCGCTGTCATGATTAAAGCTGGGCATATACCACGGGGCAACTTGTCCGGGGTGGGACCACCCCAAAGTAAGGGTCGAGTAGCGGTTAAAGGCATCGGAACCATTGACATTGGCGCGGACATTGATATTGTCCGCAGTGGGTATCCATGTGGTCCAACTTTCAACATTCTCCCGTACAGTACCTGGCACTAAGGGGGTGAATGCTGCTTCACCATCGCTTTTTGTCTCTAAAAACTCTGAGAGGCGGATACGCGCCATGATGGGACGGTCCCCGTAGTTTTCGACAAAGACATCCTTGTTTTCGGTATCTCTATTGTAGTAGTCGTGCACACGACCTCCTGTTCCGATGTCCTGCCGGTTCTCCCGGTCATTGATGGCTCTTGGATTGAAGGCTTGAAAAGCATAAGTGCCAACAACCACGAGCAAGAGGAGCACTAAGAGAGCAATATTCCGTAAGTGCCGGCGTTTTTTCTTTTCTGGTATTATCATAACTATCTTTCCTTTCCTTTGATTTATTTATTTTCAAGAGCGAAAAAACGCCCTAGGTTTAGAGCGTTGAGGTGCAAGTTGAAAAAGACGGTCTTCTACCGTTGTGGTGTGTTGTGGTGTGTTGTGCTGATTATAAGTCATAGTCTTCCCTCGTCAAGTCTTTTATCATACATATATAAGAATATTTCTTATTTAATTCTAACATTTGTAGTTTTGATGTCAAAATGATTTCATTGAGATTTCACTTGTGTGAGGCAGTCTTGCGGGGGGAAACAAAAATGTTCCAACACCTTTCCTCGTGTTGGAACATTTTACTCTATTTTTTTCCGAAGCTTTTCTACAAAAAGATAAGCTGCCGGACAGGTTACTGTGTTTTTCAAAGTCAGATTATTGATTTGATAAATCTTTTTCCGGTCTGTGTGGGGAAATTCACGGCAGGCCTTGGGACGAACCTCGTAAATACTGCAAAGATTATCACTCCCAAGAAAGGGACAGGGCATCGTTTGAAAAACCTTGTCGCCATCTTCATCTACACGTAAATACTGGGCTTCAAAATCGGCTGCTTTCATGCGAAGATACTTCGAAATACGGGTAATGTCCGCTTCTGTAAAAAGCGGGCCTAAGCTCTTACAGCAGTTCGCACAAGCCGTACAATCAATCTCAGCAAAAACTTCTTCATGGGTTTCTTTTACAAGGTAATCTAGGTTTTTGGGCGCCTTCTTTTTTAAATTGCCCAAAAATTTCTTGTGCTCTTTCTTTTTCTGAAGCGCCAAATCTTTATAATGTTCTATATCCATTTCTTCATTATTATATCATAATCGAAAAAACAAAAAATGTCTGAGTGTACTCAGACATTTTCTGCTTTTAGGAGTAGGTTTTATGAAAAATTTTATTGGAATAAAGATATTATAATGGACCCGACTTAAGCTAGGCTAAAGCCACACTGAAACAAAACTAAAAGTACACTTTCTCCCAAATTATGCTGTTTCAAAAAGACTGAAAATATGATAGAATAAGGCGATAACCTTTATAAAAGTTAACTTTTATAAATCAATATACTCTAGGAGAAAAATATATCCATGCTTACAGTTTCTGATGTTTCATTACAATTTTCTGACCGCAAGCTTTTTGATGACGTTAACATCAAGTTTACGGCAGGAAACTGCTATGGTTTAATCGGTGCCAATGGTGCCGGTAAATCAACTTTTTTAAAAATCTTGGATGGTGAAATCCAACCCACAACGGGTCACGTTTCAATGGGACCAAACGAGCGTATGTCTGTTCTTCGTCAAAATCACTATGACTATGAAGATCAAACACCGCTTGATGTTGTCATGATGGGTAACGAAAAACTCTATGCCATCGCTCAAGAAAAAAATGCCATCTACATGAAAGAAGACTTTTCTGATGAAGATGGAATGCGTGCTGCTGAACTCGAAGCCGAGTTTGGTGAAATGGGTGGTTACGAAGCCGAAGCCGAAGCTGCTCAACTGCTTCAAAGCTTAGGCATTAAGACAGAGCAACATTATGACCTCATGGCAAACCTAACCTCTGGCGAACACGTTAAGGTCCTTCTGGCACGCGCGCTTTTCGGTAAACCAGATGTTCTTCTCTTGGACGAACCAACCAATGGTTTGGATATTCAAGCGATCAACTGGCTTGAAGACTTCCTCATCAACTTTGAAAACACTGTTATCGTCGTATCCCATGACCGTCACTTCCTTAATAACGTTTGTACTTACATGGCCGACCTGGATTACGGTAAAATCAAACTTTATCCTGGTAACTACGATTTCTGGAAAGAATCTTCTGAACTTGCCCTGCGTTTGCAAGGGGATGCCAATCGTAAGGCTGAAGAAAAAATCAAAGAGCTGCAAGATTTCATCGCCCGCTTCTCAGCCAATGCCTCTAAGTCAAAACAAGCGACTTCACGTAAGAAAATGTTGGATAAAATCGAAGTGGAAAGCTTTGTGCCTTCTTCTCGTAAATACCCATTCATCGGTTTTGATCAAGAACGCGAAATCGGGAATGACTTACTCCGCGTAGATAACTTGTCCGTGGAAATCGATGGTGAAAAAGTCATTGACAACATCAGCTTTATCTTAGCTCCTGGTGACAAAACTGCCTTTATCGGTCAAAATGACATCCAAACAACTGCCTTGATTCGTGCCTTGATGGGCGATATCGAATACACAGGTGAAATTAAATGGGGTGTTACTTCATCACGTTCTTATCTTCCAAAAGATAACAGCCGTGACTTTGCGACAGACGAGTCTATCTTGGACTGGCTCCGTCAATTTGTCTTGACTAAAGAAGAGGATGATAATACTTATCTCCGTGGTTTCTTGGGACGTATGCTCTTCAAAGGCGAAGAGTCTCTTAAGTCTGTTTCTGTCCTTTCAGGGGGAGAAAAAGTTCGTGTTATGCTTTCTAAAATGATGTTACAACGTGCAAATGTTTTAGTTCTTGATGATCCAACCAATCACTTGGACTTGGAGTCAATTTCTGCACTTAATGACGGACTGAAAAAATTCAAAGGCAGCATTATCTTTGCTTCACATGACCATGAATTTATCAATACATTGGCCAATCATATCGTTGTTATTTCTAAGAACGGCGTGATTGACCGTATTGGAGAAACTTATGATGACTTCTTGGCTAATGATGAAGTCCAAGCTAAAGTGAAAGAACTTTGGTCTGAAGATTAAGATAAACTTTAAACGAATAAATTGTTGCTCCGCCAAGACTATCTTGAAGCGGAGTATTTTTAATAAGGGGACAAGATGAGTAATCAATTGAAAATATTTGCGACGGATATGGATGGCACTTTTCTGGACGAAAACCGTGCCTACGATAAAAGTCGTCTACGTGATATTTTAAAAGAGTTCAAAAAAAGAAATTATCTTTTTTGTGCAGCAAGTGGACGTCAACTTTTGGCTTTAGAAGAACTCTTTGACGAGTTTCAAGACCAAGTTGCCTTCTGTGCGGAAAACGGTGCACTGGTTAAATACCAGGGTGAGATTCTCTACAGCAGTATCTTAGGTCAAGATAAGGCCAGCAAACTCGTGGAACTTGTCCGCCAAAATCCACACATGCACCGTGATGTTGTTCTCTTTTCAGGACTCAACGGGGCTTATGCACTTCAAACAGCCGATCCACAATTTGTCGAATTTGCCAACCTCTACTATTCTGATTTAAAATTGGTGCAATCCGTCCATGATATTGAAGATGAAATATTGAAAGTCTGCGTAGAGTTTCCACCAGAACAAATCCGTGAATGTGAAGACTGGATAAATGTACAAATGACCGATATTCGTGCAACAACGACCGGTTTCCGCTCTATTGACATCATGTCAGCAGGCATCAGCAAAGCCACAGGTCTCTCCCACTTGCTCACACACCTCCAATCCACTCCGGAGGCACTTACAGCTTTTGGCGATCAAAGCAACGACTTAGAAATGCTACAATTGGCAGGTACCGCTGTAGCCGTTGAGAATGCTATACCGGAGGTTTTAAAAATTTCCGATAAGGTTATTGGGCACAACCGTGATGCAGCTGTCTTAACTGAGCTTGAAGCCATTTTGGCACATTAATCAAGAGTATGAGCTTTGCCTCATACTTTTTTGACTGTTTTCAACCTCAATCATATTGGCTAAAACAAAATATTTTCGTTATAATTAAACAGAGAAATTATCGGAGGATACACTATGAGAATCGCAATTGATGCTATGGGTGGCGACTATGCACCCGAGTCAATCGTTAAAGGAATTAATTTAGCAAAAAAAGAATTTCCAAATATTGAGTTTCAGCTCTACGGAGAACCTGAAGCAATTAAAGCACATTTAGAAGATGAAAAAAATGTAAAAATTATCGCAACAACTGAACTGATCGACTTCCACGATGAGCCGGTAAAAGCCATCCGTAAGAAAAAAGACAGCTCGCTCGTCCGTGCGGTCAAAGCAGTCAAAGACGGTGAAGCTGATGCTGTTCTTTCTGCGGGAAACACTGGTGCTTTGCTTGCTGCGGGCTTGTTTATTGTCGGCCGCATCAAACAAATCGACCGTCCTGCTCTTATGAGTACGCTCCCTACTGCAGATGGTACAGGCTTCGACATGTTAGATTTAGGTGCTAACGCTGAAAATAAACCTGAGCATCTGGCAGACTTCGCTATTCTAGGAAGCTACTATGCGGCCAATGTACGTGGTGTTAAAAACCCTCGTGTAGCACTTCTCTCCAACGGCTCTGAAGAATCAAAAGGGTCAACGATGATCAAAGAAACGCATGCTTTGCTCTCAAATATTGAAGATATTAATTTTATCGGGAATATTGAATCGCGGGACATCTTGACTGGAGCAGCTGATGTCGTTGTCGCGGATGGTTTCACGGGAAACGCTGTGCTTAAAGCCATCGAAGGCACTGCAAGTGTGCTCATGCGTCAAATCAAAAACGGTATCATGAACGGAGGCTTCACCACTAAAATCGGTGGGGCGCTTGTGAAAAAAGAACTGAGTAAACTCAAAGATACGATGAGTACCGATAGCGCGGGTGGTGCAGCTTTAGTAGGTGTCAAAGCACCTGTCATCAAAGCGCACGGTAATTCTAGCCCTGAAGCCATTGTTTCAACGATTCGCCAAATCCATCGGATGCTAGAAACAGATGTTACTGGTCAACTGGTGAAACATTTCGAAGACAAAAACTAATAAAAAAGCTTTACCCTGAGGGTAAAGCTTTTTTATTAGTTGTATTTCTTGTAGTACACATTTTTGACAAACTGTAACAACAAGAGGTAAGCAAGGATAATTAGGCCCCAGTAGAAGAAGAATTGAACAGGCAAGTGTGCCAAGTCAATAATTGATCCATATGAACTTAAAATCAAAGTAAAGCCAACGACGAATGCGCCAATTGTGGAAAGGATAACTGGCACTGAAGGGCGACTTTGCAAGAAGGGTACTTTTTTGGTACGCAAGATATGGAAAGCCAAAGCTTGTGTACCTAAGCTGACTGCAAACCAACCTGCTTGGAAAAGGTTAGCGTGGGCAACTGTATTGAAGCCAAATACATACCACAATACAAGGAAAGTGATGATGTCAAAGACAGAAGACACAGGTCCAACAATAAAGGCAAAACGAGCGAGGCCTTTGGTCTGCCATTTCACTGGACGCGCAATGTCTTCTTCATCAACATTATCCCAAGGAATTGAAAGTTGACTCATGTCATAAATCAGATTCAAAGTTAAAATTTGTAAACTGAGCATTGGTAAGAAAGGTAAGAAGGCGCTGGCTACCAAAACTGAAAAGACATTCCCAAAGTTTGAGGATAAAGTGATACGAATATACTTCATCATATTTGTAAAGACTTTACGCCCTTCGGTTACACCAGTTTCCAAGACCTGTAAACTTTTCTCAAGCAGAATAATGTTTGAGGCGTCTTTAGTGATGTCGGCTGCGGTGTCTACGGAAATCCCGATATCTGCCGCGCGTAAACTTGGGGCATCATTGATTCCGTCTCCCATAAAGCCAACTGTGTGAACTTTACGAATAAGTTCAATAATACGTGCCTTTTGCATGGGATTTAATTTTGCAAAAAGGTGCACTTCCATAGCTGTATTGAACAGTTCTTCATCATCCATGAGATCAATCTCACTGCCGATACAATAACGGTCAACTGGAATTCCAACATCTTCACAAACTTTTTGCGCGACAATGGCATTATCACCTGTCAACACTTTTACAGTTACACCGTGATTTTGTAAACTATTAATTGCTTTGGCCGCAGATTCTTTGGCCGGATCAAGGAAACCAATAAATCCGACCAGTGTCATATCACGCTCGCTGTCAGAGTCAAAGTCTTCCAGTTCATCATCTGAAATAATGCGCTCAGCAATAGTCAGAACACGCATGCCTTGCATATTCATTTCACGGTTGACTTCTTTCATCTCTGCTAAACGTTCTTCAGTAATTTCAACACGTTTCCCGTCTTCCATTACATGTGTACAGATAGCTTGCATCTCCTCAACGGCCCCTTTTGTGACCATCAAGTTTTTATTGTCGGTTTTTACAACGACAGACAAAAGGCGACGTGAGAAATCAAAGGGAATCTCATCTACTTTTGTAATATTTTCATCAGGCAATTCACGGCCTAATTTTTTAAAATAGTCAATGACCGCAACGTCCATCAGATTTTTCCAACCGGTTTGGAAGTTAGAGTTGATAAAGGCGGAATTTAATACTTCATCTGCCTTATTGCCACGCGAGTTTACGTATTCAACCATAACGACACGGTCTTCTGTAATTGTGCCTGTCTTGTCTGTACAAAGTATATCCATCGAACCTAGGTTCTGAATAGCGGATAGATTTTTTACAATGACTTTTTCTTTACTGAGTGCCACTGCGCCTTTAGCCAAGTTGGCATTGACAATCATAGGCAGCATTTCGGGTGTAAGACCGACGGCTACAGCGATGGCAAAGAAGAATGATGTTTCAAAATCGCCCTTTGTTACCCAGTTCAAAACTAAAACAACAGGGAACATGATCGCAACTAAGGTCAATAGAAGACGACTTACACGGCTCAATCCTTTATCAAAAGCGGATTCAACCTTGGTTGCTGTGGCTTTACTGGCAATATCACCAAACATGGTAGAAGCACCAGTTTTAACGATTAAAATCTCACCATTTCCTGATAAGACGTCGGTTCCCATAAAGAGAACATTTGGAGCATCAAGTGCGGAAGTAACTTCCCAATCAATTTGCTCATCTTCATCTAAATCTTCTGGTAAACGCTTCTCAACTGGGAAAGATTCACCGGTTAAAGAGGCTTGATTGATAAAGAGATCTCGGTGTGAGAGCAGAATAGCATCTGCTGGAATCATGTCTCCCGTTTGAAGTTGAATGATATCTCCTGGCACAACTTCATCCATTGGGATTTCAAAATTTTCCGCCCCACGTTTAACATTTGTGGTATTTTCAATCATCTCGTGTAAAGCGATTGAAGCTTTTTGTGACTTGTATTCCTGTACAAAACTGACACCAGCAGATACGGTAACCATGAGCAACATGTAAAGTGCGCCCTCCATATCTCCTGTCAATGCGGAAACAACCGCCAAAAAAGCAAGAACAAAAACAAATGGATTTTTAAAAGCATGGAGCAGTATAATATACCAGGGAATGGGTTGCTGACTTGCAACCACATTCGGTCCGTATTCGTCTAAGCGTTCCTCAGCCTGTTCAGCGTTCAAACCCGTAAAACTCGTGTTTAAACGTTCAAAAAGCTCGTCACGATTCAACTGTGCCAACTCTTTAAGCACATCGTTTTTGTTTGTTTTCATTTTTTGCATACTTGCACCTCCCTCGTTTCTAGGGCGTAAACCTTTAGCAGGTCTACTTTTCTTTTATTATGGTGTGGTTTGCGAAATTCCTCTCTTTATTCTACTACAAATTATAGAAAAGTCCTATGAAGATACTTAAACGAAATTATAAAGTAATTTATTATACATACACGAACACAATTCACTTCTTAGTGTTATGTTTGTAACCAAAAACTCTATTATACACATGTAAACCTTGTTGACACATCTTGACAACTCCTCTTAGTTTGAGCAAAAGGTTATACACGTGTTTACAACTTCTTTTTAGTACAAAAAAACATGTGGAAAGCTATGGAGGCCGCTTTCCACATGTGAATAACTGTAGTTTAAAGCACTAATTCAGCATCAAGTTCAATAGGAACTGATGCTAAAGCTTTAGAAACCGGACATGTTGTTTCGATTTCTTTGGCTAATTTTTGGAATTCATCATCAGAAATTCCAGCAATTTTAGATTGGTTTTTCAGATGGATTTTTGTAATTGCAGGTCCATCAGCTGTTACTGCAAAGGTAACATCTGCTTGAGTGTAAATGTCATTGACCTTGTAACCTTTTTCGCTTAAAAGCGATGAGAATGCCATGCTGAAACAAGCGGCATGTGCGGCACCCAAAAGTTCTTCAGGTGTTGTTATTGATGCCGAATGCTCTGCACGCGCTTCAAAATTATAAGGTGTGTCAGTAAATAATTGTGAAGAATCTAGACTGATGGTACCTGAACCATTTTCTAAATCTCCTTGCCATTGTGCTGATGCTGTGGATACATTTGCCATATTTTTCTCCTTTTTATATTATAAATAGTTCGTTTGCCTATATTCTCAGTATAGGATTTTATTATAGCCTTTTCAAGAGATTGGGCTTAGACTTATTTGACATTATTAAAAAATAAATGTAGAATTTGAACTATCAGAAGAGTAGCTTTTCAACGAATTCTTTAGGAAGTTGGCGGTTGTGCAAGCCAATGTTTTCAGAAAAGTGAATGGACTGATCATAACAAAATGATTTTAAGCAATATAAATCACGGCTGCTCCCGTTAACAAAGCACTCGTTCCCAGGACGAGCTAGAGGAAATTCTTAAAGAATTTCGAATTACGGTGGTACCGCGTGCTAACGCCCGTAAAGTATTTTTACAATGCTTTACGGTTTTTTTGTTATAAAAATTCGTACATCAAAAAGGAGACTTACTGTCATGAATAAACCTACAATCTTAACTGGCGATCGTCCTACGGGCAAACTCCATATCGGACATTATGTTGGCTCACTTAAAAATCGTGTGCTTCTACAAAACACAGGAAAATATAACATGTTTGTTTTCCTTGCC
Source organism: Lactococcus garvieae subsp. garvieae (assembly GCF_029024465.1). Lineage (NCBI taxonomy): Bacteria > Bacillati > Bacillota > Bacilli > Lactobacillales > Streptococcaceae > Lactococcus > Lactococcus garvieae. The sequence goes on along the minus strand of NZ_CP118950.1, from coordinate 34,160 downwards.
GATCAGCAAGCACTTACCGACCACGCTAAAGAACCAGAAAAAATTATCCAATCTGTTGGAGACGTTGCTTTAGACTATTTGGCTGCTGGTCTTGATCCAGAAAAATCCACCATTTTTATCCAGTCTCAAATCCCTGAGTTGGCTGAACTTTCAATGTATTACATGAATTTAGTCTCTCTTGCACGACTTGAACGTAATCCGACAGTGAAGACTGAAATTGCTCAAAAAGCCTTTGGTGAATCTATTCCTGCAGGTTTCTTAGTTTATCCTATTGCTCAAGCTGCAGACATTACAGCCTTTAAAGCCAACCTAGTCCCTGTAGGAAACGATCAGAAACCAATGATTGAACAATGTCGCGAAATCGCCCGTTCTTTCAACAATGCCTATCACTGTGACGTTTTAGTTGAACCTGAAGGACTTTATCCAGAAAATGAAGCGGCAGGACGTCTGCCTGGTCTTGACGGAAACGCAAAAATGTCTAAATCACTTGGGAACGGTATCTATCTCGCTGACGATATGGATACGCTCAAAAAGAAAGTGATGAGCATGTACACAGACCCTGATCACATCAAGGTTGAGGACCCAGGTAAAATTGAAGGCAACATGGTCTTCCATTACCTTGATGTCTTTGGACGTGAGGAAGACGCTTCTACTATCGCTGAGATGAAAGAGCATTATCAAGCTGGAGGCTTAGGAGACGTGAAAACAAAACGTTATTTATTAGACATCCTCGACCGTGAACTCTCTCCAATTCGTGAACGCCGCATCGAATTCGCAAAAGACATGGGCGCTGTTTATGATATGCTTCAAGCGGGCTCTGAAAAAGCACGCGCTGTTGCTGCCAATACCTTATCCGAAGTAAAATCAGCGATGGGTATTAACTACTTTGATGCTCAATAAAAAGAATAAAAGAACTTATGACTACTCACGAAAAAATTGCTGCCTATGCCAAGAAAATCCATGAGAACAACAATGACGGACATGGCTTTGATCACGTCAGTCGTGTTGTCAAGCTGGCAAAACAAATTCTTGCTACTGAGCCCCTTGCAGACTCTGATTTAGTTATTGCTGCTGCTTACTTGCACGATACCTATGATGAAAAGCTCTGTGCCAATGTCGCCAAACAAAAACAGGATCTTGCAGCCTTCTTAAGCTCCTTAGATTTTTCCAAAGAGAAACAGGATAAAATCTTTTACATCATTGACAATATGAGTTATTCTGCCAATCTTTTGGAGAAAAAAGAACTCGACATCAATGGTCAAATCGTCCAAGATGCCGACCGTATTGATGCGATGGGGGCTTGGGGCATTGTACGGACTTTAGAGTACGGCTGGGCCAAAGGGCGCACCTTTTACGACCCAAAAATATTACCTGAAAAGTTCGAGAATAAACATACTTACCACCAAAACCAAGGCACAACGCTCAACCATTTTTACGAAAAGCTCTTTTTGCTCAAGGACCTATTGAACACAGCACATGCTAAAAAATTAGCTGAAAAAAGAGATAAAATTATGCATGATTTTGTCACTGCTATTGAGGAAGAATACAATATTTAGAAGGAAAAGATATGGCCTTAGAGAAAAATGATTCTTATATGAAAAATCAGAATACTTGTCTTATTTTTGCTCATCGTGGCTCCAAATGTAACCGCCCTGAGAATACTTTAGCCGCCTTCCAAGAAGCGCTTCGTGTCAAAGCGGATGGTATTGAACTCGATGTCCATCTGACTAAGGATGACCAACTGGTCGTCATCCATGACGAAAAAGTCAATCGGACAACCTCAGGAAAGGGACGTGTCCGTGACTTAAGACTGGCAGAACTCAAGCAATTAGATGCCGGCTCTTGGTTTGATCGCCAGTTCAAGGGAGAAGCTATTCCTACATTAAAGGAAGTTCTAAAACTCCTGAATAATGAGAATTTCACTGGTTTCTTAAACATCGAACTCAAAACTGATATTATCAACTATCCTGGCATTGAAGAAAAAGTAGTGGAACTGATTGCTCAGGAGACTCTTCCTTTTACAATCATCTACTCTTCTTTTAACCTCACTACACTTCAAAGGCTTCATGCGCTCGGTGTAAAAGATGAAATTGCCTATCTTGCAGGTAAAAAATTGCAGAAGGTCCGCTTAGATAAGGTAGAGAACTTCATGTCCAGTCTTCATTTGAAAAAAAAGTATGTTTTAAAGTATCCCGAACTTCTAGCTCCTGATCATCGGCCAATCCGCCTCTGGGGGATTGATTCGGAAACGGACATGCGTTATGCCTTTCAGCATAATATTGCAGGAATTTTTACAGATTTTCCTGAAAAAGCACGACACATCAGGCAACATTTATAAAAATTATTTAAAATCATAAAGACATGCCAAGGCATGTTTTTTTTACACCCTTAACTTCACAAATTTTTCAAAGAAATAGCATAATATTCACTTATGATAGCGGAGTCATTTTTCTTTACTTTCTATTTCACAAGGGATATAATGAAACTATATGTGTTCAATGTCAAAGACATTTGACATATATTTTTAATGGAAGGAGAATCTATGCAATATATCAATTATCTCGGGCAGGATGCCTATACTAACATTGCGATGGATTCTTGGTTATTAAACAATTTGAAAGCAGACGAGCCCGTATTTTCCCTTTGGCAAAATAAGCGCGCTGTTATCGTTGGACGTAACCAAAATACTTTTGCTGAGATAAACCAAGATTATATTGATCAACATGATGTACAAGTTGTACGTCGCGTATCTGGTGGTGGTGCTGTCTATCATGATGAGGGAAATATTTGTTTTACCTTTTTTGTTCCCGTAGCCAGTTCAGCCCAGGTCAACTTTCATCAATTCGTGAAACCCATGTATGATGCACTTCGTTCCCTTGGTATTGAAGCCGAAATTACTGGAAGAAATGATTTAGAAATTTCGGGGAAAAAAGTTTCGGGGAACGCTCAACGTTACGCTGGTGGTTACCTTATGCACCATGGTACTTTACTTTGGGATACTGATGTGGAGGCGATGATCCGCTCACTGAATGTCTCTGACGAAAAGTTTGTCTCTAAGGCTGCTAAATCTGTTCGCGCACGTGTCGGGAACATTAAAGACTTTGCCCCTGACTTAAACTTAGATACTTTTATTGATGCTCTCAAATACTATTTGACGGACCAAGGTAAAGATGGTGAATATATTCTGAGCGATGAACAGCTCGCTGGTATAAAGGCTGCACGTGATGAACAATTTTCAACTTGGGATTGGAATTATGGCGAAAGTCCTAAATTCAGTTTCAACAACCATGCCAAATTTACTGGTGGATCAATCGATATCCAAGTTGACGTTGATAATGGTCTGATTACGGATATTAATTTCTTGGGGGATTTCCTTGGTGTCCGTGACTGGCGTGATATCAAACAAGATTTTATCGGTCTTCCGTTTAATCCAGATGCTGTCTATGATGTTTTAGAGAAAAACAAATCAGGTCAGTATTTTGGGACAATTGAAAACAAAGAACTTTCACAGCTTTTTAGAGCTGATGAATTGGTTTAAAAAACAAGAATGAAGAAGAAAGGGAGATATTTATGTCAAACAGCACAAAAATCCTCGATTTCAAAGAACAATTAGAATTACAAGATAGCGCATTTCCAACGCTCCAAATCTTAGACGAAAACGGAAAAATCGTTGACGAAGAAGGCCTTAAACGTGCCGATCTTTCAGATCAAGATTTAGTAGAACTCTTTAAAAACATGCTTCTTAGCCGTCAAATTGACATCCGTTGCATGAAGCTTGCTAAACAAGGACGTATGGGATTCTTTGGACCAACTGCAGGTCAAGAAGCTTCTCAAATGGCTTCTGCTTTTGCCTTCACTGACGAAGACTGGCTTTTCCCAGGTTACCGTGACTTGCCACAAATTTATGCTAAAGGTTGGCCAATTTGGAAAGGTCTCCTCTGGTCTCGTGGTCACCAACTCGGTAACGAATATACAACAGATGAAGGTGCGGAAGTAAAATCTTGGTTCCCTCAAATCATCATTGGTGCTCAATATGTTGAAGCAGCGGGTGTTGCTTTGGGCCTTAAAAAACGCAAAAAAGATGCAGTTGCCTTTGTTTACACAGGTGATGGTGGTTCATCTCAAGGTGATACTTATGAAGGTATCAACTTTGCTTCTGCTTACAAAGCACCGCTTGTTGCTTTTATTCAAAATAACGGTTATGCAATCTCAACACCACGTGAACTTCAAACAGCAGCACCTCACTTGGCTGCTAAAGGTTGGGCAGCGGGTGCCCCATCTATCGTTGTAGATGGTAACGATGCAATCGCTATGTACTTGGCAGCTAAAGAAGCGCGTGCTTGGGCTGTTGCTGGTAATGGACCTGTAGTTATTGAAGCTCTTACTAACCGTTTGGAGCCACACTCAACAGCAGGTGATGATCCACTTCGTTACCGTAGCCAAGAAGGACTTGATGCTTGGTGGGCAAAAGAACCATTGCTCCGTATGCGTACTTACTTGACTGAAAAAGGTATCTGGGATGATGCTCAAGAAGAAGCTTATATCGCAGAACTTGATGCGCGTATCGATGCAGACATCAAGAAAGCAAATAATGTTGAAAAACAAAAAATCTCAAGCTTCTTGAAAAACACACTTGAAGTACCTAGCCAAGTAATGGCAGAACAAATTGCAAAATTTGAAAGTGAGGGCAAGTAAACATGGCAGTAAAAACTTATATTGCAGCAATCACAGAAGCGCTTGACTTGGCGCTTGAGCGTGACGAAAACACATTGATCTTCGGTGAAGACGTTGGACAAAATGGTGGGGTATTCCGTGCAACTGACGGACTCCAAGCTAAACACGGAGAAGATCGCGTCTTTAACACACCTTTGGCTGAATCTGGTATTGGTGGTTTAGCAATTGGTCTTTCCACTCAAGGCTTCCGCCCTGTTATGGAAATCCAATTTGGTACATTTGTTTATGAAGTTTTTGACTCAATTGCTGGGCAAATGTCTCGTACACGTTACCGTTTTAACAACACACGTCATAACCCAATTGTTATCCGTACACCTTATGGTATCGGTACAAAAACACCTGAAATGCACGCAGACTCTATTGAAGGTCTCTTTGCTCAAATTCCTGGACTCCGTGTGGTTATGCCTTCAAATCCGGCTGATGCAAAAGGTCTCCTTTTGGCAGCCATTGAAAATAATGACCCTGTAATGTACCTTGAAAACTTACATCTTTACCGTTCTGTGAAGGGTGAAGTTCCAGAAGGTTACTATACAACACCTTTGGACCAAGCCGTTGTAGCTAAAGAAGGTTCAGACGTTTCAATTATCGCTTATGGTGGTACAGTGCCTTTGGCTATCAAGGCTGCTGAACAACTCGAAAAAGAAGGTGTTAGCGCTGAAGTTCTTGATTTACGTACCGTTTCACCACTTGACATCAAATCAATCGGTGAAACAGTTGAAAAAACTGGGCGTGTTGTTGTCGTTCAAGAAGCACAACGTACAGCTGGTATTGCTGCTAACGTTATGGCGGAAATTTCAGAACGTTTCGTTCTGTCACTTAAAGCACCTATCGGCCGTGTAGCTGGGCCAGATTCTATCTTCCCATTTGCTCAAGCCGAAAATGACTGGGCAATTAAAGCAGACGATATTGTGAAAAAAGTGAAAGAGGTAGTAGATTATGACTGAAATTTTTAAAATGCCTGATATCGGCGAAGGCATGCACGAAGGCGATATCGCCAACTGGCTTGTAAAAGTCGGAGATGTCGTTAAAGAAGACGATCCCGTAGCCGAAGTACAAAACGACAAATTGATGCAAGAAATTTTGTCTCCTTACTCTGGTACTGTAACAAAACTTTTCGTTGAAGCTGGAACAACTGTTGAAGTTGGCGCTCCACTTATCGAATATGATGGAGATGGCTCAAGCGAAGCTGATACTGCAGATGCGGCACCCGCTGCTGCTTCTGAAGCTCCTTCAGGGGATGCTCAAATCTTCACCATGCCTGATATCGGTGAAGGGATGCACGAAGGCGATATCGCCAACTGGCTTGTAAAAGTTGGAGACGACGTCAAAGAAGACGACCCTGTTGCTGAAGTACAAAACGACAAATTGATGCAAGAAATCTTGTCTCCTTACTCTGGTAAAGTTACAAAACTCTTTGTTGAAGCCGGAACAACTGTTGAAGTTGGCGCTCCACTTATCGAATACAATGGTAATGGTTCTACAGCTGCCGCTACACCAGCTCCGAAAGCCGCTCCAACTGCTGATACTGCTCCGGCAGCTGCTCCTAAAGCTGAAGGCGGTGCTACCACACGTACGACTGCCGATGGACGTGTACTTGCGATGCCATCTGTACGTCACTATGCGCGTGAACACGGTATTGATTTAACTCAAGTTCAATCTACAGGTCGTCACGGCCACACAACATTGGCAGATGTTAAAGCCTTTGCTTCTGGCGCAGCTGCTCCTAAAGCTGCTGCTCCAACTGAGGCTAAGCCAGCTCCGAAAGCTGATGCAGCTAAACCTGCCGCTCCTAAACCAGCTCCAGCTCCTGTACAAGCAGCTGAAGGCGATCGTCGTGAACCAATGACACCAACACGTAAAGCTATCTCTAACGCGATGAGCACACAAAATGCAAATATTCCAGCGGTTACTAACTTTGACCAAGTGGAAGTTTCTAAACTTGTTGCTCACCGTAAAGAATACAAAGAAATTGCGGCTAAACAAGACGTTAAACTTACTTACCTTGCTTACGTGACTAAAGCCTTGGCTGCGACAGCTAAGAAATTCCCAGAAATTAACGCTTCTATCGACGGTACAGATATTGTTTACCACAATGATGTAAACATCGGTATCGCCGTAAATGCGCCAAGCGGACTCTATGTACCTGTGATTAAAAATGCGGATAAGAAATCAATCTTTACAATTGCTAAAGAAATTTCTGAACTCGCTGAAGCCGTACGTACTGGTTCTATCAAACCCGACCAAATGCGTGGTTCAACAATCACAATCTCAAATATTGGTTCTGCCCGTGGTACTTGGTTCACACCAATCATCAATGGCTCTGACGTTATGATCCTCGGCCTTGGTTCAATCGTTAAAGAACCAATCGTTAATGCTGAAGGTGAATTAGCTGTTGGTCAAAACATGAAGCTTTCTGTAAGCTATGACCACCGTCTTATCGATGGTATGCTCGGACAAGGTTCATTGAACTATCTTAAGAGTCTTTTGGCTGATCCAGCTTACATGCTCATGGAAGTTTAAGAAGAAAAGAGGAAAGAATAATTATGGTTGTTGGTGCACAAGCCACTGAAGTAGATACAGTTGTCATTGGATCAGGCCCTGGCGGTTACGTTGCGGCGATTCGTGCGGCTGAACTTGGTAAAAAAGTTGTTGTTATCGAAAAAGATAACGTAGGTGGGGTCTGCCTTAATATTGGTTGTATCCCTTCAAAAGCCTTGATTAACGTGGGACACCACTATCAAGACGCGCTTAAACAAGAAGCAGGCAAAAGCCCGTTTGGTCTTTCTAACGGTGAAGTAAATCTGGATTGGGCAGCTGCTCAATCATGGAAAGATGAAAAAGTTGTGAAACAACTCACTGGCGGTATCGCAATGCTTTTGAAAAAGCATAAAATTGAGTTGATTAAAGGAACAGCTGAATTCATTGATAATGAAACAATTAACGTGGAACAAGAAGACGGCTTCCAATTGTTGAACTTCCAAAATGCAATTATTGCTACAGGTTCACGTCCAATTGAAATCCCAAGTTTCCCTTACGGCGGACGCATTATTGATTCAACAGGTGCGCTTAACCTTAAGGAAATTCCTAAACATTTGATCATTGTTGGTGGTGGTGTTATCGGTTCTGAACTTGGTGGTGCCTACCGTATGCTAGGTTCTAAAATTACTATTGTTGAAGGCTTAGATCACATCTTGAATGGCTTTGACAAAGAAATGTCTGATATCATTGCTAACCGTGTAAAAACTGCCGGTTCAGAAATCTATACTTCTGCTATGGCAAAATCAGCTACTCAAACAGACACAGACGTTACCTTGACTTTCGAAGTAGATGGTAAAGAACAAACTGTTACTGGTGACTACTTACTCGTATCTGTAGGTCGTCGTCCAAACACTGACATGTTAGGTCTTAACAACACTGACGTTAAGCTCACAGATCGTGGCCTTATCGAAGTCGACGACTCATTCCAAACTTCTGTACCACATATCTATGCTATCGGTGACGTTGTTCCTGGCCCAATGCTCGCACACAAAGCATCTTTCCAAGCTAAGATTGCTGCTGCTGCCATTGCAGGCGGAGAAGACGCTGTTGACTTGCATATCGCCCTTCCTGCTGTTGCTTATACAACAACAGAGTTGGCTACTGTAGGTGAAACACCTGAATCTGTAAAAGACCGCATGGATCAAGTTAAAATCAGCAAATTCCCATTTGCGGCTAACGGACGTGCTATCTCAATGGACGATACAACTGGTTTCATCCGTTTGATTACAGAGAACAAAGAAGGTGCCGTTATCGGTGCTCAAATCGTTGGTCCTGGAGCTTCTGACTTGATTTCAGGTCTTGCCCTAGCTATCGAAAATGGTTTGACTTCAAAAGACATTTCATTGACTATCCAACCTCACCCAACACTTGGTGAAGCAATCATGGATACAGCTGAAATTGCTGATGGATTACCTATCCACGTTTAAAAAAAATAAAAAAGCATTCGTAGGATTGCTTTTTTTATTCTTTCATTATGTCGGCCCAATCTTTCATGCCATCTAAAAACTTTTTAGATTTCAAATGAATACCGACATACTCGTCGTAGATACCATCAATAAATAAACGTATCTTCTCCTTCATCTCTCTTTTAACAGATATTTTTTCGAGTTGATCTAAAGATATTTCCTGAAAAAGATGAACCAAATAAAGGACGTTAGGATCCAGATGTAAACGACGCATGTCCTCATCAAAGTGATTTTTGCAAAGGCAGGCGTTGAATTTATAGGAATAATCAAACGGACCTTGCTTACTATGACAAAAAGCACATTCCGTACAATTTAGAGCCACTCCAAAACGACTTAAAACTTGGATTTCGAAAATATTGGTAATAATTTCTTTATCAAAACCTTGATCCAACAAGTCCATACACTTGATCACGAAAGCATAAAGAGAGGAATCATATTGGTTATCCGGAATTGCTGCATCGGCTAGACTAATAATATAAGAAGCATGAGCATTGAGGAAAATATCCTCACTGATATGCTTGTAAGTTACAGCTTCACTCACATCATCAAGGAAGGAAAAACCTTCATCATTGATTGTTCCCATTAAACTTGCAGCCGTAAAGTTTTGTAGGCTGCTGGCATATTTAGAACGCGCAAAATTTTTAACAAAAAACATGCGCTTACCAAAAGACTCGGTAAAAATTTTAACCAACTTATCCTTTTCACGATAATTTTTAGTATATAGGACAAGCCCACGGGTTTCAACACTCTTCATTCTTATATTGTAAAGGCAGAGGTCTATCTTTGTCAAGAGACTTATCCTATGGCTTCTACACCAAAGACTGTTTATTGCTCAGATAAGTAAGATAACATACCATTAGTAAAATGACTTCCTCATCTTCATTCGATATAATAAAAAACAGCCTCGTCAAAAAGACGAGACTGTTTACTTTATAGTGCCCCCTGCAGGGCTCGAACCTGCGACCCATAGATTAAGAGTCTACTGCTCTACCAACTGAGCTAAGGAGGCTATTCACATGTAATAACTTACTTTATTAGTATAGCACTTTCAGTAAAAAATGCAAGAATTTTTGTATTTATTTCACCCCTTCTTCACAGCTCCATATAAGCTCATTCTGCGTCTTTTATAGACTATAGTAAAATGGATATATGAACCAAGTTAAGAAAGCTTATAAAGACGTTTTATAGCCTTTTAAACCGATAACGACAGATACTAAGAGAAGAACCAGGAGTATAAAAAATATTTATAAATGCACAAAAAAAAACACTGATTGAATGCCGTATGCTTACTCCAGTATTGAACCCGCCAAGAAGCCAGGTGGGTGTTCTCGCTTCAGATCAGCTGCTCTTACTTTATTCAGAGTCTTAACGCTATCGAATGTCTCTTGAACCCCTATGCAATACAAATATAGTCGGTCAAAAATTTGAGTAAACTCGCACATTCCAGTGCTTTTCTATATACATATACTAACATGTTCCGAGGTCTTTTTCAAGTAAAAGAGTTAGCGGTTTCATATTTGCATATAAAATAAAAAAAGACAACCCTTAGATTGTCTTGGGACTGCGGATGTCAGACTCGAACTGACGACATCATGATTAACAGTCATGCGCTACTACCAACTGAGCTAATCCGCAATACTTGGCACCTACCTTATCTCACAGGGGGCAACCCCCAACTACTTCCGGCGTTATAGGACTTAACTTCTGTGTTCGACATGGGAACAGGTGTATCTCCTATGCAATGAATACCAAATATGGGAACACGAGGATTTGAACCTCGGACCCCTGCGTTATCAACACAGTGCTCTAACCAACTGAGCTATGCTCCCTCATATTTGAGAAGTATTTTTTATGCTTTCATAAAAAATAAAGCGGGTGATGAGAATCGAACTCACAACATCAGCTTGGAAGGCTGAGGTTTTACCACTAAACTACACCCGCAAATGGCGCGAGACGGAATCGAACCGCCGACACATGGAGCTTCAATCCATTGCTCTACCAACTGAGCTACCGAGCCAAAAATGTAATTTAATAATTAATTGCGGGAGCAGGATTTGAACCTACGACCTTCGGGTTATGAGCCCGACGAGCTACCTAGCTGCTCCATCCCGCGATAATAAAAAGGAGGATGTGGGATTCGAACCCACGCACGGTTTTACCCGCCTGACGGTTTTCAAGACCGTTCCCTTCAGCCGGACTTGGGTAATCCTCCAAAAATAGTCCGTACGGGATTCGAACCCGTGTTACCGCCGTGAAAAGGCGGTGTCTTAACCCCTTGACCAACGGACCATCTTATTATTGCGCTGCCCTCTCGAACAGTACTTTTCTATTATACACTAATTTAGAAATAAGTCAAGAATAAACTGTGGTTTTTCCTAAATAATTTCTTTTACATTCGTGTTTAGATAGAACTTGTTAAGTGACAACTATATTAGTATACCATATTTTTCTTTTTTGTCAAAGAAAAACTCGAATATTTAGAGCCTAAATATTCGAGTTTAGAAAAAAACAGTCTTATTCGACTGTTTTATCTTCTTTGTTTTCATTAGCTGCTTCTTCTTGAGCTTTATTGGCATCTTCAAGGACTTCCTCGAATGATTTTGCTTCTACAGGCTCATTTTCGTGTTCGATAACATCATCTGGCATTTTACCTGTCTTATAAAGAGACATGATTTGTTTAGCATCCAATGTTTCGTATTTAAGAAGGGCAAGCGCAATAGCTTTATGTTGTTCACGGTGAGCTTGGATAATCTCAACAGCTTTATCGTAAGCTTCTTTCGTAATTGCACGGATTTCTTCATCAATAGCTTGTGCTGTAGCTTCTGAATAAGTTTTTGTTTGTCCGTAATCACGTCCAATAAATACAGCTTGACTGCCTTCGTAACTGATTGTACCCAGTCTTTCTGACATACCGTATTGTGTCACCATACCACGAGCGATACGTGTAGCTTGTTCAAAGTCATTTGAAGCGCCTGTCGTAATAGCATTAAAGATAATTTGCTCAGCTGCACGACCACCCATAAGACCTGCAAGGTTTTCTTGCATATCTTCTTTTGAAAGGAGGAATTGATCTTCCTTAGGAAGAGCGATCATATATCCACCGGCGCGGCCACGTGGAACGATAGTAACTTTATGGACAGTATTAGCATTTGAAAGAACCAAACCAACGATTGTATGCCCTGCTTCATGGTAAGCCACCATTTCACGTTCACGTTCAGAGATTTTCTTATCTTTCTTAGCTGGTCCTGCAATAACACGGTCTTGTGCTTCATCAATATCTGAGGCATCGATAACTTTTTTATCACGACGTGCGGCCACGAGAGCAGCTTCATTGAGGACATTTTCAAGATCGGCTCCAACAAAACCAGGGGTTTGTTGTGCCACAACTTTAAGGTCAACACTTGAATCAAGTGGTTTGTTTTTTGCATGCACACGAAGTACAGCTTCACGTCCTTTAACATCAGGAGCGCCAACAAGTACTTTACGGTCAAAACGACCTGGACGTAATAAGGCTGGGTCGAGAACGTCTGAACGGTTTGTCGCTGCGATAACAATAACAGAGTTATCATTGTCTTGGAAACCATCCATCTCAACCAAGAGTTGGTTAAGTGTTTGTTCACGTTCATCATTACCACCGCCAAGACCAGCGCCACGTTGACGACCTACAGCATCAATTTCATCAATAAAGATGATTGATGGTGCTGTCTTCTTCGCGTTTTCAAAAAGGTCACGGACACGGCTGGCACCGACACCGACAAACATTTCGACAAAGTCGGAACCAGAAATAGAATAGAAAGGTACGCCTGCTTCACCGGCAACAGCTTTTGCAAGCAAAGTTTTACCTGTACCTGGAGGGCCTTCTAAAAGAACACCAGCAGGGATACGTGCACCAAGATCATGGTACTTTTTAGGATTTTTGAGGAAATCAACAACTTCGACAAGTTCTTGTTTTTCTTCTTCTGAACCTGCAACGTCTGCAAAGCGAACTTTTGAAGTTTTAGCGTCTTGTTGCTTAGCTCGTGATTTACCAAAGCTCATTGGATTGCCGGCACCACCGCCACCACGTGAGCCCATTCCGCCCATCATCAGCCAGAAGAAGCCGACCATGAGAAGCATTGGTAAGATGTATGAAAGGATTTGAATCCACATGCCGCTTGTTGAAGCTGGAACGACACTCACTTGGATACCTTTTTCCTCTGCTGCTGTTTGGACACCTTTAATCACGCTGTCTGTAGGGATAATAAGCGATTGGAAATTCGTTACTTTAGAATTGTTGCCTGGTAAAAATGGAAGGTTATTATTACCTTCTACAGGTTTAGGATCCTTGTATTCGCCAGAAACTGTAAACAGACTATCACTAGGCTGCATTTTCAGTGATTTAATATTACCATCTTTAATGTCACTCATCAATGTAGAGTAGCTGATCTTATCAACGTTAGATTGATTGCCACTAAAGAAAGCATTAATACCGAAAACAATGACGATTACAAGCAAGACCCAACCTAGAGTGCTTTTAATAAAGCCTCCGTTTTTATTGTTGTTAGGATTTGGATTGTTCATATTTTCTTCTTTGCCTTTTATTTTTTTATCTCTTAGTTATAGCATACTTACGTATCTTTTGCTATTAGTAAGCCCTATCATGAGCATTTTTCATACTTTGGTATGAGTTTTTTTATTTGTTATAAACTTCTTCTTTTAATACACCGACATAAGGGAGGTTACGGTAGTGGTTATCGAAATCAAGACCGAAACCGACAACGAATTCATTTGGAATTGTGAAACCAGTGTAATCTGCATCAATTTCTACAACGCGTCCTTCTGGTTTATCCAAAAGTGTGACGATTTTAACTGTCGCCCCACGGTGTTCAAGAAGCTCTTTCAGATATTTCAACGTACGGCCAGTATCGATGATATCTTCAACAATAATAATTTCTCGTCCAGTTACAGGAGTAGCCACATCAAGAAGCAACTTTACTTCACCTGAAGACTCTGTTCCGCCATGATAGCTTGAAACGGTCATGAAATCCATTTCCAGTTGGATATCCATGCGTTTAACTAATTCCGCAAGGAAGGGAACTGAGCCACGCAAAATACCTAGAAGCAATGGATTTTTGTCTTTATATTCATCAGCAAGAATTTTTCCAAGTTCAATCGTTTTACTCTGGATTTCTTCTTCTGAAATGAGTACTTTTTTTATGTCTTTTTCAAGCATTATCAATATCCTCTCTTATAGTGGGTTTAACCCACAGCGTCCTTTTCATTTTATCATTTTTAAGGGCTTTACTCAAATCTGAAACAGTCAAATCAGTGACAGCATAGATATCTTTTTCAACTAAAATTAAAAGATTTTCGCGTTTTTCTAATGGAACATGTTGTTCAATAAAAAATTTCCGCAATTTTTTATGATGCCCATTCATTAAAATATAATCCCCTGGTTGACGCTGCCTTATTTCAATATCACCTTCCATCGGAATATCAATACGCATGAAACTTGGGTCTTTGGGATCCTCCTCCCTTATGTCGATTTCTTTTTTAGGGGAAGGTTGGTTCGGAACAATCATGAAATGCTGGGCATTTTTCACAAAAAAATAGGCGCTTGACAATTCCGAACGGTATTGCTGCGGTCGCTCAATAATCCATAAAAGTTCTGAAAATTTTGCTTTAGAAACTTGCAGGTCAGGAAATTTTTCTAAGTATTCTTGAAGAATAAAATGTTGCAAAGCCTTCGATTGTCGAAGGAAGATTTTGAGATTGATTTCGTTCTTGATAATGTCTAACTCTGCTATCTTATCTTTGATGACTGAAAAAGCCAAGCTTATTTCTTGCGACATATCTATAATCGCCTCAGAAAACTGTGGGTTTTCCTGTGTAAGAGCTGGTATATATTGATTACGTATACGATTGCGCAAGTAGTCTGTTCCTGCATTGGTGACATCCTCAAAATATTCCTCCGCATCAAAATCTGCTTTATTAAAAGTAAGCAAAGGACGAATTAATTCACCGGAACCAAAAACTTGACGCTCAGGGATTCCAGTCAAATGGCGTAAACGGCGTCCTGTGATTTCACGCATGAGGACTGTTTCAACTTGATCTCCTTTGTGGTGCGCTGTGACCAAAGCGGTACACTTTTTATCTTCCATAACTTGGCGAAAAAACTCATAACGCATCATTCTGCCCGCTTCTTCGCTGAATTTCTCACCAGAATCGTAATGAGCAACTTCCAACTCCACCTGGAGTTCCGCCATTTTTTTCTTCAGTTGTTCTTCTTCCCAGTCTGCAACCTCGCGTAAACCATAGTTTACATGTGCTGTAAACAACTCAATTTCAAGCTCTTTTCGGTAAGCATAAAGCCAGTTGAAAAGAGTCATTGAATCTTTCCCACCTGATAAGGCAACTAAAACGCGTCTGTGCTCTTTAAAAAATCCTTTTTGCTGAACCAGTTTTAGAAATCTATTCATTTGAGCACCTCATAAACATCCTTGGAAATTTGTGAAATGAGCTTGTCACTGCCACCTTTTGTTTCCACCACCAAGATATAAGGCTCATTTGCAAAGACAATAGCTGCATCATGATTATAAGCATCGGCGGCACCAATTTTATGAGCAACACGAACATTTTTAGGTAAGCCTGCTTGTATTTTTATATCGTCAAATTGGGTATCAAATAAAGCATTGAAAGAGTAGCCTCCTTCATTATAAAGAGCTTCAAGAACTCTTCCAGTCATTTCAGCTGAGGCTTCTCGCTCAACCGGGTCCCAGGCTTCCCCGGCGATTTTTGTAACCCCACTTCGAAAAGCCGGAGAAAATTGTCCCGTTTCATAGTAGGCTAAAAGATTGCTTCCCACATTATCCGAATTTTTTGCTGTCCGATCGATAACTTCTGATAAGGCGTAGCTTTTATTGTCAGCTATAACTGGTAATGTACCTGTTCCACCAGCTTCAAATGAACCTTTAAAGGTATTAATTGCAGTATTATATAGCAATTTATCGCTTAAGGTTGCTTGACCTTCATTTAATCGCTTTTGCGTCCAATACAAAATCGGAAGTTTCGATAAACTGGCTGCATACATCTTTTGCTTTTGGTTTACACCTATTGTAAACGAGTTATCCAGTTGTTTAACATAAATAGAGTACTTTGACTCGTCATATTTTTGCTTCAACATCTCTTGAGCTTGAAGCATCTTAGGGTCTTCAAACCTCAAGTTCTCCTTGCTAATCCATCCTGTTTGCCCCCCATTAAAGTTAACCTCATAATAAGTACCCCAATGCGTGGTGGCAACTTGATTGGTAAGCAGTTTTTGACCTTCTGGAAGCTTTGTGTAAACTTCCTTGTCATAAGTCGTAAACGGACTATAATAAACTTCAGCTGTTTTTGCTGTATAAACGCTTATCTTTTGCTCCTCTTTGCTCAGTAAAACATCTGAACCTATCGTTTTGGGATCTGCTTTGACAAAAGTATGATTGGACAATTCAAACATATTTTCTTTTAAATTTATAATTTCAAGCTGTTTTTGCTTCGGAATTTCCCCAACTTTTTGTGTCATAGCTGCATCTTTATAGGCTACGACTTGAGTAAGCGTCACAGCACGAGAAGGTATGTCTGTATAATAATTTTCCTTGCTTTGTGTTAAGCTTTTTACTGTAGCATCAAGGTTCACATTTTGACTCTTTTGTGGCAAGATAAAAAAGGCTGGCATGAGCATTATAATCATCACCAACCAAACCGCTATATTCATTTCATTTTTCAGCTTTTGCATTTTCTAAAACCTTATCAATCATGTCGTATGCTTTACTTAAGTCTGCAGTCTTCCAGTGCATATTTTTGATCCACATGGGATTGCCACCGTGCAGAAATTCATAAGTTCTTTGACGTTGCCCAAATGATTCGCCAGTAATATCCCAGGCTAAATTAAGCAAAAGGGCACGCTCCTCTGCCTGAATCAATGGGCTACTCATACTTGCTTTCAAAAGGTCAGCAATGTCGGAATTTTCAAATTCACGAAAATCTGGCACGCCAACGATTGAGCCACTCGCAAATTCAGCAATGGCCCGAAGGGCTTCATCATAATACTTTGTTAAACTGGCCCGAACGGCAAGTAAAACTTGCATATTTGGTCTTAAAACTTCATTTTCTATATACGCAGTATATTCGCTCGCCAGAATACTGGATTTGATCATTTCCAAATTTACTGTTAAAGTTCCTAAAATCTCTTGCACGCGCAAAAACTCAGTCAAGCCTAATTTTTCTGCTAAGCGTACAGCTAAGCCGGTTACAAATTCTAACTTCACATAGCCGCGAACTTCATCTTGATGTGCCGTATGCACAAAAAATCCTGAACCTTCAAAGAAGGCATTCGACAAAGCAACATCACCACAAACAAAAAGACGTTCGTTTGGGATAAAGACATCATCAAAAATGATAAATGCATCCATCTCGTCAAAAGCTCCCGAAAGGGGATAGTCTTTGAGGGAAAATCCCTCTCGCATTGTGGATTTACGACAGACAATTTTCACACCTTCAGTAGCTAAAGGAACAGAAAAAGCCAGGGCAAACTTTTTATCTTCAGATGAGAGCCCCGGTAAGTTAAAGACCATTAATTCATCAGCTAAAGGCGCCAAAGTATTGACCTGTTTTGCACCACGAACAAGAACCCCATCTGGACGCTCTTCTTTGATCCAAACTGCTGCAAATTCTTGCCCTTCTTCAAGCAAGGTATTCAAATTTTTCGAACGATCTACTTGAGGATTCTGAATTGCATGGGAAACAAATAAGTCTTTATTCTTAACATCTTCTCCCCATTTTTTAGCATTGAGTGCATAATTCGTACGTTGATCTGCTCCAAGAATATAGGCATAATAATCAAGGACAGCAATGCCAGTATCAATAAAATCAGGCGTACGTCCTAACATGCCAAAGCTCTCACGCGCCACATCCTCATAAATCTTACGTTTTTTGGCCAAATCTTCAATGCTTTTGGGTGGAAGAAACATTGCAGGACGTTGAACACCCTTATCCTCATACATATGATCTGCTTTTTCGTTTTGCAACTCGTAATAGCGTTGAATGTATTTTAAAGTCCGTGCAAAAACTGGCTCTGCTGTAAAATCTTCGATGCGTTTTCCTTGATAGTATACAGCACGTCCGTCATTCAAGTTTCCATCTTTTGTCGTCATAATCTTCTAAGGTTCCCGTTTTTTGTGTTTAAATCTCTCAGTCGATCTCCAGTTTCTTCCAAAAAACTCCCAAAAGTTTCTTTAAAATCTTTTTCGATAAAAGAAAGTTCTACCTTTCCATCTTCCCGTTCCTTCAAAACTTCCACATTAATAAGATCGCCTGTTTTAAATTTCACCTGTCTTTTAGGTATATTTGACCATCGTAAAAGACCTGTTTTTGAATCAGAAAAAAGGACAAAAAGTCCAAATTTACTGATTGATTTTATTTTTCCAATCACGGCTCTATCCCACCATTGACAAGTTCTGGAATGCTAAAAACTTTCTCATTTGCTTGGGAATCATCTAATTTAGCACGCGCATATTTTGCTAAGAAGGTTGGATCTTTGAGTTTACTGATATCTGAACTTTTAAGAGCCAAATCGTGGTCCAATGCTGCATTTTTCTGTGCAGCTTGAGCCTCCATTGCAATTTGTTTTTGCAAATTTTGATAAGACTGAACCACACTGATTGTTGCTAAACTAAATAGCAACATGGCTCCAATCAAAATAATACCTAGATGTTTCCGTCGAGGTAGAGGATGAGATGTTCTTTCTATTTGTTTAGCATTCGTATAGTCATTTTTCAAATGAATAATTTGTTTGTCCATTTTTCCTCCGAAAAATTTATAGCTGAATTATTGTTCAGTATCTGCAGTGATCCGTGTTTCACTCAAAATTTTATACATTTTTTCTGCATCTTCTTTACGCGTGAATTCTTTAAGTTCTAGAACACTTACTTCTACAATCTTGTTCCCAAAGCGAATTTCAATAACATCATCAAATTTGACATCACTTGAAGATTTCGCTATTTTCCCATTGATCTTAATTCGTCCCTTATCTGCAACTTCTTTAGCTACAGGGCGACGTTTTATCAGACGAGAAACCTTTAAAAATTTATCTAATCTCATAGTGGTTATTATAACACACTTCAAGCCTTTTGAAAAATCACTTGAAATTATTTTGAGAGTCGTTAAAGGCCTTTAAATAAAGAGTTCTTCTAAAAAAAGAATAATGTTTCATATGAAACATTATTCTTTTTCGTGTTTATCTCTTAATTCTGAAAGTTTTTCAGTAAAATTCATGATTTCACGTAGGAGGACAACATCTTTTCGATTTTCAATTTTAAAACGAAAAGTCATTTTTCCTAGCTTTTCACCAACACTTGCTTTTAAGGTGGTTTCAGACAAGGCTTCAAAATACTCTTGGGGATCATACATGGTATTGGCTGACTTCGCCATTGTAAGTACGACTTCAAATTTATTTTTTTCGATTTTTTCAACGAGAGCATTATCCGCAAATGTTTTCAATAAACCAATTTCTAACAAGTAAGCAACCTCGTCTGGATATTCTCCAAAACGGTCCATCATCTCATCTTGTAATTCTTCATAGTTTTTTCGAGTATCCACTTGGCGAATGCGTTTATAAATCTCAATTTTTTGTCTTTCATCACCAATATAATAACTTGGAATAAAAGCATCTAAACCAAGCATAATTTCCGCATTGGTCTTCGTCTTAACTTTCTCGCCACCCATGCGTTTATGGACTGCTTCTTCAAGCAATTGCGAGTAAAGTTCAAAACCAACCGAATCAATGAAGCCAGATTGCTCTGCTCCCAGTAAATTTCCTGCGCCTCGAATTGAAAGGTCGCGCATTGCAATCTTAAAACCTGACCCAAGTTCCGTAAAGCCCTTGATTGCTTCTAAGCGTTTTTCTGAAACTTCAGATAATATTTTTTCTGGTTTATACATAAAGTAAGCATAAGCGACTCGATTGCTTCGCCCCACACGTCCCCTTAATTGATACAGCTGCGATAATCCCATCATATCTGCATTTTCAATAAAGAGCGTGTTGGCATTTGGAATATCAACCCCTGTTTCAATAATCGTTGTTGCCACTAAGACATCATATTCATTATTTATAAAATCCATCAAGGTATTTTCTAATTGAATTTCTGTCATCTGTCCATGAATATAACCAATCCTTGCCTCAGGTATCAGTTCTTCCAGCTGTGAAACTTTTTGCTCAATACTGTCTACTCGGTTATGAATGTAGTACACCTGCCCACCACGAGAAATCTCTCGGAGAACAGCATCACGTACCACACCATAATTTGTTTCCATTACATATGTTTGGACAGGGTAACGGTTTGTTGGTGGCGTTTCAATAACCGATAAATCACGAATACCTAACATTGACATATGCAAGGTTCTTGGTATAGGTGTTGCGGTGAGTGTCAAAACATCCACCTGTGTCTTTAATTCTTTCAAGCGTTCCTTGTGTTTGACACCAAAACGCTGTTCCTCGTCAATAATCATTAAGCCCAAGTCAAGAAATTCAACATCCTTGGATAGAAGACGATGGGTACCAATGATTAAGTCCACACGCCCTTTCTTTAACTTATCCAAAATCTCTATTTGTTGCGCCTTAGTTTGGAAACGGCTCAAAACAGCAATGTTTACACCAAAGTTTACAAAGCGCTCCATAAAATTATTATAGTGTTGTTCCGCTAAAACTGTAGTTGGTACTAAAACGGCCACCTGTTTATTGTCATTGATTGCTTTAAAGGCTGCACGCATTGCGACCTCTGTTTTACCAAAGCCAACATCCCCCACGAGTAATCGATCCATCGGGCGTTCAAGTTCCATATCCTTTTTAATTTCACTGATTGAGCGCAGCTGGTCTGCAGTTTCTGGGTAAGCAAAACCATTGTCAAATTCTTCCTGGTTAACATCGTCCAAAGAAAAAGCATGGCCTTTTAAAGCTTGTCTTGCCGAATAGAGCTTAATCAGGTCCTCAGAAATATCTTCAACTTGTTTACTGACAGACGATATCGTTTTACGCCAACGGCCATCATTAAGCTTATTTATCTTGGGAGTTTTCCCCTCGGCTGCAGAGTATTTACTTAATAGATCCAGATGATCAACTGGAACCGATATCGTATCACCATTTTGATATTGAATCGTCAAGTAATCACGGTGCATTCCTGATACTTCGATGGTTTGAATACCTAAGTATTTCCCAATCCCGTGATTTTTATGTACAACGTAATCGCCAACTTCGAGTTCATTATAATCTTTCAGGCGTTCCGCATTTGTGATATTTAAGCGCCGTGTTTTTTTCTTTCGTGCTTTACCAAAAATTTCTGACTCAGTAATAACCACAAGTTTCTCATCAATAAAATTAAAACCGTTGTTAAGATTTAAATTCAAAAGGTTTATTTTTCCTTTTTGAATTACATCAGAAGATACCATTTGAAGCTCTAAATCTAGTTTTTGGAGCTCCGAACGTAGTTTCTCAGAAGATACAGCCAAAATAACTGTAAACCCTTGTTTTACAAATCTGTCAACTTCGGTGTAAAAGAGTTCCATTTGCCCAAAGAACTGTTGCATCGAATGTTGATTAAAATTATATAAAGCATCAAACTTTATATTACCTAAGCCTTTTTGAAAATTCGAGAAAAAACTTGCCGGTTTGTGAGAACGTAACTTAGAAATAACATCTAAAAGATAACTTTGCCCCTCAAAAGAGCGCCCCATATTTTTTTCCGAAACAATAAATTCTGCAAGTTCTTGTTCTGTTTTATTATTGGCTTCGTTAATTTTCTGAAAATCATCAATGAAAATTTGAATATTTTTCGGAAAATAATTCAAAAGAGAAGCCGGTTTTTCGTAAAAATATTCTGCAAACTTACGCAAATCTTTGTGATAATAATGATTTTCCGCGGCTGCAATCACTTCTTCAAAATAAGATCGCGCTGCAGGATCGGTTACATTTTGTAGCTGAGCACTTAATTTTTTTACCCCTTGATCAAATTCCCAAGGCATTAAAATAAAATCGCTCGCCGGATATATTTCTACTTGATCCATATTTTCGAGTGAGCGTTGTGTTTCACTATCGAAACTACGAATCGTATCTACTTCGTCGCCAAAAAATTCCAACCTTAAGGGTTGAACTGCGTCCAGTGGATAAATATCCACGATATCGCCACGTTGTGAAAACTCTCCGGGTACCATCACGCGCTGTGTTTTCTCATAACCAGCACTAGCCAAAATTCCGAGAAGATTTTCCATCTCAAATTCATCGCCTTGAGTCAGGAGAAGATAGTTTTCTTGAAAATTATCAGGGTGGGGTAAGAGCGAACGTAAAGCCATAAAAGGAACAACCAAAAAACCTGTTTGCTGTGCATCAAGCAGGAAATTCAGAGCTTCAAGACGATATGCTGTTCGATCTTTACTTGCTATGGCAAATTCAGCATAAACATTGTCATCTGAGAAAAATTGGTAAACCTTCTCGTCCTCAACAAGATGAGACAGTTCATCATAAAGTTCATTGGCGTGATATTGATTATCAGTGACAATCACGTACTTATCCGGATTGTTCTCAAAAGCATTAGCCATAACCATCGCCTGCGCCGTTCCAGAAAGACCGGTTAAAAGCGTACGCTCCGCTTTTGCGAAACTTCTCTGCCACGATTGTAAATCGTGGTTTTGATCAAAAAATTCGTTTATTTTCATTGTCCGTTAAATTTATTCATTGCTTGAGAAAAATCATTTGATTCAATATAGAATTTAACTGCATCTACAGCCTTATTTATGCCGTCCTGTGCAATTCCTACATTTTCTTTATCAAATTTAGATAAGACATGTGCAACTACTGTTTTTCCATGTTCTGGACGTCCAATCCCAATTTTTACTCGGTTGAACTGCTCTGTTCCTAGATGAGTAAGGATTGATTTAATGCCGCGTTGACCACCTGAAGAACCTTTTTGGCGCAGTCTCACGCGTCCAACAGCCGAGTCCAGATCATCCACAATGACCGTCAAATCTGCTGGATCCAGATTATAGTAAGTCAATAAAGGTTGAATGGCCCGTCCTGATTCATTCATGAAGGTTTGCGGTTTTACTAGAAAAATTTTTTCACCATTAACGAAAGTAGAAGCAACTTCGGCCATAAAGGTTTTTTCCAAACTAAAGTTTACTCCATAGTCTTTTGCAAGTAAATCAACAGCCATAAAGCCCATATTATGTTTGGTTTTCTCATACTTGTCGCCAGGATTTCCTAGCCCTACAATCATTTTTGTCATTTTTTCTCCTCTTTCCAAAAAATAGCAAAAGGCTGATTCATACAAATCAGCTCTTTTTAGTTATTGTAAAACTTTTTGGCTTATAGATCTAAACGCTTGCGGAAGTAGTTTACACGTTAAAGCGGAATTCCATGATATCGCCATCTTGTCCCACATATTCTTTACCCTCTTCACGTAAACGTCCTGCTTCTTTAACAGCCTTTTCACTACCATATTTCATCAAATCATCATAAGACATAGTTACAGCACGAATAAATCCTTTTTCAAAATCACTATGAATGACTCCTGCCAATTGAGGAGCTTTCATGCCACGTTTGAAAGTCCAAGCACGCACTTCTTTTTCGCCAGCTGTAAAATATGTTGCAAGTCCTAGTAAATGATAAGCTGCTTTTGTTAATTTGTCAACACCAGATTCTTCTAAACCAAGTGCTTCAAGAAACTCTGCTTTGTCCTCATCATCAAGTTCAGCAATTTCTTCTTCAGCACGCGCTGAAATAACAACAACCTCTGCATTTTCAGTCGCTGCAAATTCACGAATTTGTTTCACATATTCGATGTCATCTGGAGCACTTACTTCATCTTCACCTACATTAGCGACATAAAGGACAGGTTTTGTTGTAAGCAAGAAAAGCTGTTTGACAACTTTTTGCTCTTCTTCATCAAATTCTACTGTTCGCGCAGATTTTCCATCTTCCAAAACAGGCTTGATTTTAGACAAAACATTGAATTCTGCTACTGCATCTTTATCCTTAACTGTACGCGCGACTTTTTCAACACGTGCATAGCGCTTGTTTACGGATTCCAAATCGGCCAAAATCAATTCTAAATTAATTGTTTCAATATCTGCCAATGGATCAACGAAAGAATCTTCACGGTTATTTTCCCGCATCACGTTTTCATCATCAAAAGCACGAACCACGTGCACGATTGCATCGACCTCGCGAATATTAGCAAGGAACTTATTGCCCAAACCTTCACCTTTAGAGGCACCTTTTACAATACCTGCAATATCTGTAAATTCAAAAGTTGTAGGAACAGTCTTTTTAGGTTTGATTAATTCTGTGATTTTAGTCAAGCGTTCATCGGGTACTTCAACCATACCTACATTAGGCTCGATGGTTGCAAAAGGATAGTTTGCTGCTTCAGCACCCGCTTTTGTAATTGCATTAAAAAGAGTAGATTTTCCGACATTAGGAAGGCCGACAATACCTGCTGTTAAAGCCATATTTATTCATTTCTCCGTCAAATTTTATAGTCATCCAATTATACCGTAAATCCTGAAAAAAGACAAAAAAGCATCTTCTATCACGTTTTTTTAAACCCTAACAAAAAGTTGTGACTACTTTGTCACAACTTTTTTTGTTTTTTTATTGAAATCATTACGGTTCATCATCACGACATGATCACAATTGGTACATCGGATTTTAATATCTGCACCCATGCGAATTATTTCCCAACTGTTTGCTTTTTTCCCCGTTGATTTGATTGTACAAGCATGTGGTTTTTTCATTTCAACAATTGATCCTAATTGATACTCTAACATTTTACATCCTTTCTACAACGACTCTTTGAGGTCCACCTAATAAAATCAAATACTTGTCAACTTGGTTGACATGATAGGCCTTTCTTAAAGCTTCTGCGTAGAGCTCCATCTGAACTTCATAATTTTTCTTGATTTCCGCAATCTGCGCTTTATTGCGAAAATAATCTGTCTTATAGTCAAACAAAATAATTTTATCTTCAAATTTTATAAAGCCATCACATATTCCTCGAACAATATATTGTTCTTGTGCAACTTCATCTGTTTTCAACATAGAAAAAGGTGCTTCCTTAGTTGTACGCTCCACGTTATCAACCAGCACTTTACCAAAATCTGTGTCAAATAAAGTCAGGATTTTGGGTAAATCAATTTTATTTTTTACTTCATCCAGAAGGTCCATCTGATCCAAGGTTTGTTGGAAGTCGAATAAGTTTGGTCGTGAAAAATCTGCATATTGCATAAAACTATGGGTAGCGGAACCTATTTCGGCAGCGGTAATTTTATGTTGGCCAAGATCCAACATATCCAACTGTTTCACGCGTTCATACTCACTTGATGGCAAAACATTTCCTAACTCTAATTGCTTTTCGTAACTTCTTTTTTTCACTTGACTGGGAGTTTGAATGCTTGAAAGTTTCGTTGCTGCTGCCTTTGGATATTGATAATCTAATATGGCACGCGCTTGTTTTACATCCGATAAGCTATCCATTACTTTATCAAATTTTTTCGCATCTTCTGCCAGTTTTTTAAAGTCAGGATAAACTGTAAACTTCTTATCAACCCCTTGTAAATCATCCGCCTTGATTACTTTAAATTTCATCGGTAACTTATGTGCTTTTTGAAGCGCCAGCAACCAATGTTGATAGCCATTTGCAGCTTGACGATATTTAAGAGGTAAAATTCCTTTTTCTAGCTTCGCTTCCCCATATTTTTCTAACTCTTTTTGTTTGATTTTACCGACCATATAGAGTTTTTTCTTCGCTCTTGTAAAGGCAACATAAAGAACACGCATTTCTTCTGAAAGCATTGCATTTCGCTTCAAGTCCTTATTGACGAGATACGGTAAGGTTTCCATTTTAACTAAAGCATAAGGAAAATCTGTCTCTACAGCTGACTCATTTTTTAAATCAGCAGTATATTTCATTCCTAAGCCATTTTCCCGTGTAAGTATCACCGAATCTCTTAGATCTTTTTGGTTGAACTTGGTTTGGAGATTCATGAGAAAAACAACATCAAATTCTAACCCTTTGGACTTATGAAAAGTCATTACTCTTACCGCATTTTGCGGCAATTTAATATTCACAGAAGCAAGGTCATTGTTTTGTTCCATAAATTTATCAATCATTTTGATGAATCGGAAAAGACCTTTATAGCCCGAACTTTCATAGGATTCCGCCCTTACTGAAAGAGCATGAAGATTCGCTTGACGCATCTCGCCATTTGGTAGTGCCCCGACATAGTCCATATAATAAGTTTCTGTATAAATTTTCCAAAGAAGTTCATGGATAGGGACTTCATTTACAAGTTTACGCCATTCTGTAAACTTCTCTAAAAAGGAAGCAATCTTTGTTTTAAGTGCTTTATTTATCAGCTCACTATCGTTGAGCTGCAACTTCTGCCAAAAACGCGTATCAGAACCAGCATTCAAACTGATCCTTGTAAGTTCATCCTCTGTAAAGTTAAACATTGGTGAGCGTAAGGTGGCTACCAAAGGAATATCATAGAGCGGATTATCTATGGCACGCAAGACATCCAAAATTAAGGTGACTTCGAGAGATTTCAAAAAGTCAACACGTCCCTCATCCAAAACAACTGGAATATCATAAGCTTTCAAGATATCTTCAATTTTATTATTTTGAGATTTGGAACGTACCAAAAGAGCAATATCTTTATATTCTAAGTTCTCATCAGACGCGATGAGCTCCTTAATTTGTTGAGCGACAACTTTTATTTCACCATCACTCATTTGTTCTGACTCATCTTCTGAAGTATCTTCTTCATAAAGAAGGAGCTCAGGATAAAAGTTTTCTTCTAACTGCTCCGGATAATCCACAAGATTTCCTTGGACCAATTCTTCTTCTTTACCGTAGATCATTTCTCCCACTTCTTCATCCATCAAATGTTTAAATACCTCATTTGTGAAGGAAAGGACTTCTCCGCGTGAACGAAAATTTTCTTTAAGACGAATCAGTTGATTAGGATTTGTTTCATCAGCATAGGCCGTGTATTTTTTGAGAAAAAGACGAGGATCCGCCAAACGAAAACCATATATCGATTGCTTAATATCACCAACCATAAAAAGATTATCAGAACCGTCACCATTTTTACTCAGCAACCGTAACATCGCCTCTTGGACATGACTGGTATCTTGATACTCGTCAATCATTATCTCACTGTATTTATTGCGATAAGCCATTGTGACATCTGGATTTTCTTCTAATATTTTAATTGCAAAATGAGCAATATCCGAATATTCAAATGCATTTTCCGAACGTTTTCGCTCCAGATAGACATCATAAAAATATAGAACGAATTTTTGAAGATTTTCAGCCAAAACCCTTGCTTCAGGCTGATATTTTTCAATCGTTGACAAGTGTTTTATTTTTTCTAAAAAATCTCTTACGAGACCTGGATCGGTCTTGGTTCCTATCACAGATTTAAAACTTTCAGCTAAAATTTCATCTTTCTTTAATGACCAGCGCGAAAAGTCAAGAGATCTAAAAATTTCCGTAAATTGAAGATAATCTCTCCGAGCTAAACTGCCAAGAAGATGTTCTTGATTATCCACTACAATTTGTGCTTTTTCTAAAGTTTTACCCGTAAGATTTTTTTCCGCCAGTACTTTCTGTAAATATAAAATAAAGGCTTCGAGTTGTAAGGCTACATCTTGTGAAAATGATTCAGGCAAATCAGAGAATCTTTGATAAAAATCAAAACCTTTAAGAAATTCATTTTTTAACCAATTTTCAGGGTTTTCTGTTGCTGAAGCAAAGTTGTAAACCGTGTAAACCACGCTCTGGAAACCTTTGATATTCCGATCTTTGGAAAAGTTTTTTACCAGTTTTTCAAAGGTCTTTTTATCTATTTTTGCTGTTTCTTTGATTTCTGTTTGCTCTGAAAGATACTGCTCGACAAGATCATCAAAGACTTCTTGTTTCAAGAGATCACTTTCTGTCTGATCTGCTAGAATTCTAAAGTTCGGATCAATATCTACACGATTAAAATTTTCTCGTAACAGTTTTTGTGTAAAGCTATCCATTGTACCAATATCTGCATGAGGAAGCTTTTGTAGCGCCAGTTTAATCCGTTGTTTTTCAACACTATCCTGTGATTTATAACTTGCTTTCTTTAGATCTTTTTCTAAACGCATGCGTAATTCTGCTGCCGCTTTTTTAGTAAAGGTTGAAATGAACAAGCTCTCAATATCAATGCCACTTTTTATTTTTTCAACAATACGGTTGGCCATGACAAAGGTCTTCCCTGATCCAGCACTTGCTGAAACGAGTATATTATGTCCTTGACTATATATTGCTTCTTCCTGTTCGGGTGTCAATTTTACTTCAGTCATTTACTGGACCTCCTTTCAATTCTTCAAGAATCTCTTTGCGACTTTTTTGACCAACTTCACGGGCATAATCATTCATATGCCTGCTTGCTTCAAAGCGACAAATTGATTTTAAAGGACAATAGCGGCAACCGTGTACGTTCCCAGATTTATCGATACCTTCTTTAGTCATGACCGGATTAATCGCTATTTCTCCCTCACGCAGACGTTCTCCCGCACGAGCATAATGACTTTCATTGAGCTTGATAAGGCCTTCAAACTCCTCTTGACTATAAACGTTATTTCGATTAATGTTAACAACGTCAATTTCCTGATTTACCTTATCCTTATACTCTTCCAGAATTAGGCCTTCATAGCGCATTTTTTTCGCTAATAAGGCGGCTATTTCTCCTAAATAATCTACATCAGAAAGATTAATACTTTCGTTTTTTAACTGGAGGTAAAGAGCTCCCCAAAGCTTTTGATCAGCATTCATTTGCTTGAGAACATCTAAATAAGTGAGAAACTGTAAACTTGTTCCGTCATAGGCCGAGGCAAGATCAAATTTATGTTGACTGGATTTATAATCAATAGCACCGATACTCTCATCAAAAAATTGATCTATTCTGTCAATCCTTCCACGTAAATTAATCTTGTCTATAGAAAAATTACCCAGTTCACTTTGAGGCAAACCAAAAGCACTCTCGGTTGCTAACGTCTTCATCTGATCATTTCCCAAGCCTTTTTTCAACACAACTGCAGTTTGCTTGACAATTTCTCCAAGATTCGCCCACGTAAATTGTGCTGTTGCATCTTGTGTGAAATAACGGGCATAAGAAGTGTCAACCTCATGTAAAACACTTTCCAAATGCTGATCAAAATTTTTGCTGGTCAAGTTAGATTTGTCTAGAAGTTTTTCAAAAACTTCATGAAAGAAATTACCAACGACTTTTGAATTCAAATCAATATTTTCAAAACTTTCTAATCCCAAGGTCTGTTCGAAAAAGTATTGATATTCGCAATTGTAAAAGCGTTCAAAACTACTCACAGAGGCATGGATTTTATCGTTGTAAATTTCTTTTACAGTCTCAGGAGCCAAGGATACAGGGGCTATGTCTTGATCAAGATTATGAATCAAACGTTGGAAGTCGGAATTTTCTTTAAGAAGAATACGGAATAAACTGGACCAAAAACTACGTTTATCCTCTGTTTCATCAGTCTCCTCTTGAGCAAGTAGATGCTCAATTTTTCCAATATTTGTAATGAGAGAACGTGTATTTCCTATATGTGTTACTGTTTCCAGGAGATTGACTGAAGAAACTTCACGTTTAATACTTTCTCCTTCTTTTGTATGTTCAATAAATAACTGTAATAATGCCGAACTATCATCTTGCGCATTGGCATAAATTTGAGGTGTGGAAAGTACGAGTTTTTCTGTCGCGGCATTGACTAAAGAGACACTTGTAAAGGTATTTTTACTAGAGTTTGTCACATTTAATTGCTCAATAAAACGAAAATCATCATGGGATACATTTTGATTAATAATCGCACGTTCTTCATCCGAAAGTAAGCTAGAATTTTTCTTTATTTTAGGAAAGTTAGCCATTGTTAAACCGATAGCATAGATATACTTATTGGTCCTGGCTTCCACCAATTCATAGTCCTTCACATTGACAACATCAACATTTGCAGGAATTTGGCGATATTTCGCACCTTTCAACCCAGCTAAAATCAACTCAAGAAATTCGAGTACTTTCATCTTTTGCTCAGCAAAAACGGCCTGAAACTCCTTCAAATTAGAGAGCAGTAATTTCCAAACCTGTTCGTACTTATCTGCCAAGACATGATTTTCTTCAGCTTCAGCTTGATGATAAAGAAGATTCATATTCTCAAGAATATTTCCTTCTTGGAGAAAATGTTGAAATTGTTCAAGCCATTTGGCTCCCGTTTTTTCTGAAGCACCTGTCAAAAAATTTTGGAGAGCTGAGGTTTCCCCAAGCATCTCTTCTCTTAAAGTTTCAACCTGCTCCAGTTCCAAAAATTCACTTTCTTCAAACGCAGTAGCAAACTTCTTTCTGCCTCGAATTTTATACTTGTTCACATAGTATTCAAAGTAATCTAAGGCATCTTGGTTAAAGTTTACACCACTGTAAACCTTACTTTTAAGGAGATTAACCACATCATTGGTACGATAATTGTTCTTTTTTATTGCATAAAGACTTTCTAAGAAAATAATCAATGGATGCTGACTCATGGCTTCTTCTTGAGCATAGAAAAAAGGGATCTCATACAAGTCAAAGATTTCTTGAACCGGTATTGCATAAGCTTCTACATCACCAACCAATACCGTAAAGTCTTTAAATAAAGCGCCTTGGACTATCTTTTGGCGGATGTCTTTCGCAACAGCTTCAATTTCTGCCATCTGGTTTTCTGCTTCCCAGATTTCGAAATGTTCTTTATCATTGCTCTCCAGTTCAATGTTTTCTCTTTCTTGAAGAAAATTAGTTTCCAGTTCAATCAAACGTGTCAACTTATCATACACTGTATCTGGGATTCTATTCGAAACAGGAGAGATTTGAGCAGAAAACTTGTTGCGAAAACGTTGCATCATTTCTAAAGCATTGGTGTAAACCGATAAAGAAAAATCTGTCAACTTATAGTCTGATGAGCGGGCATAGGTCCCAATGATAATCTCTGAACCTACGGAATGAAGGGCAGAAATAAAACTTTCTTCTTCAGCAGTAAACCGTGTATACCCATCAATGATGATTACCGCCTCATGTAACACTTTATTAAATTTACCGTTATTTATACTTTGAATGAAATATTGAAATTCTGAAAAATTAGCATAAGAGAGATTTAATTCCTCTTCAAAACGCCCCAAAATTGCTGATAACTCCACATTTTTGGGACTTTCAGGTAAGTCTTCACATGTCAAATTTGCAGTAACCAATTCTGCACGCAAATTTACCAACATTTCAAGAAAAGCTGGTGAACTTTGCAAACTATAATAAAGTGTCAATTCTTCTTTAGAAAACGACTTCAAGACTTTACGAAAAAGCATACTCAATCCTGACTGACTGAGTTCGACTTTTTCATCTGTATTTTTTTCTTTACGCTCAAAATAATAAGGAAGCTGTTTAAAACGTGTGACTAAGAGGTCGAAAACGGCGGTATCTGCACCTGATGAAATGCGCTCTAATATTTCCTTTTCTTTTTCAAAAGACATTGAAGACGGAACAATATAATAAACTTTTTTTTCTTCTTTCAATGCCTGCTGTGCACGCTCCAAAAGAAATTGAGTTAGATCTTGTGTAATTTCAGTATAAATGATTTCCATAAAAAAATAGACCTCACTTTCGTTAAGTCTATTCTAACATTTTTTAGTTTGTTCTGACAGGTGTAATAAGCTGTACGAAACTGTCTGTATCATTTTTAGGAAGAAGAGTAAAAGGACGAACGTTTGAAATAAAACGGATACGAACTTCTGGTTCTTTTATGACACGTAGAGCATCGATCAGATATTGGGGGTTAAAGCTGATTGCAATATCCTCACCTGTTTTTTCAATTGCTGTTAACTCTTCATGCACACTCCCTACTTCAGGAGAATTGGCTGTTGTAATTACTGAATCTCCTGAAACAGTAAGCTTCACGGTACCATTTGCTGTTGCATTTGATAAGAGACGTGCACGTTCCATTGTACGACGCAAAGCAGCAACATCAAAGACGAGGTTTAAGCTATAATCAGCTTCATTAGGAATTAAGCGGTTCGTATCAGGATAAGTACCTTCAATTAGACGGCTGTAGTAGCTGATACGTTCATTACGGAAGAGAATCTGATTATTCGCCAAGGAAATGTCCAAATCTTCCTCATCATTGGTAAAGACATTTTTGAAACTTTGGATAGACTTACTCGGAAGAACAACATCAAAGTCAGATCCGTCGTTTTCAAGAGCAAGCAAGCGTTGGCTCATGCGGTGTGAGTCAGTTGCTACAGCTTTGAGATTTTTCTTATCTGATAAAACCAAATGTACCCCAGTAAAAATAGGACGACTTTCTTGCGTACTTACAGCAAATACTGTTTCTGTAAATATTTCTTTCAGGAAACCAACATTAATTTTAAGAGGATTTTCTTGCGAAATTTCTTGAATACGTGGATAAATTTCTGCATCCTGACCTTTTAAAGTGATTTCTGACTTACCAGAAGTGAGTAGTACTTGCTTTTGTTCTAATTCTTCAAATTCTAAAGTAAGTTCTGGCATTTGGCTAACTACACTTTCAAAGAAAGAAGCCTCCAATAAAATACTGCCCGTACCTGAGATATTCATTCCAGCATCTTTATCACTGGCAGGTAAAAAGTTCTCAATCGAAATCTGACCATTAGATCCAGTTAGTGTAATTCCTTCAGCAGTGACTGTAATTTTTAATTTGGTTAAAGCAGGAATAGTAACTTTTGAACCAATCGCTTGTTTGGTAATTTTGAGTGCATTTTGAAAAGCTACTTTGTTAATTGAAAATTTTATCATGATAGTCCTTTTATTTATTTATATAAATATATTAGTAATAGTAGTAGGTCTTGTGAGTATGGGGATAAGCGCTAAAACATGAACTTTACTAAGTTTTCCACTGTGTATAAGTAGAGGATAACTCAAGGAAATCTTTTGAAGTTTTCCACAGGTCACTTTTTATTGAAACAGTCGCTTGATGGCATCAATGTCTTTTTGTACATCGATATCATTCTTCATTTTTTCTGTTATTTGCTTATGCGCATACATGACGGTTGTATGATCGCGTCCACCAAACTCATTGCCAATAGCTGGAAGACTCAGTGCCAACAATTCACGAATTAAATACATTGCAATTTGTCTTGGAAATGCAATTTCTTTTGGTCGTTTAGGCCCAATAAGATCAGCTGTTGACACATGATAGTATTTTGCAACCTCATCTTGGATTTTTTTTACTGTCAAATTCGACAAAGGTTGCTGCGTATTACTTTTAAGAGAACGCAATGCTTCACTGGCGGTATCAATATTGACTACTGTTTGGTTATTTGTTTTCGCGACAAACTCTACACGATTAAGGGCACCTTCAAGCTCACGGACATTTGAGTCAATTTGGCCAGCGATATAACTAAGAGTTTCTTGCGGGAACTCTAAATTACTGCTCTCAGATTTTGTCTGGAGAATGGCCATACGTGTTTCATAGTCAGGTGCTGTGATATCTGTCGTCAATCCCCATGAAAAACGCGTCACCAAACGCTCTTCAAGTTTATTGAGTTCTTGTGGTATACGGTCTGAAGTGAGGACGATTTGAGCACCACGATCATGAAGAGTATTAAAAGTATTGAAAAACTCAT
Source organism: Lactococcus garvieae subsp. garvieae (assembly GCF_029024465.1). Taxonomy (NCBI): domain Bacteria; kingdom Bacillati; phylum Bacillota; class Bacilli; order Lactobacillales; family Streptococcaceae; genus Lactococcus; species Lactococcus garvieae. The sequence goes on along the minus strand of NZ_CP118950.1, from coordinate 688 downwards.
TTTGAGTACCTTCTTTATCACTAAAGAATTGGACGTCATCAAGCAGAAGTATGTCTAAATTCCGATATGTTTCTTCAAATTTTGCCATCTGGCCTTTACGTGTTGCATTGACATAGTCATTGACAAAAGTTTCTGCAGATACATATTTAACCTTAGAATGCGGATTATCCTTCAAGATTTCGTTGCCAATCGCATGCATCAAATGCGTCTTGCCAAGTCCAGATCCACCATAAATGAAGAGGGGATTATAGACATCACCTGGTTTATCGGCAACAGCAAAAGCGGCAGCTTTTGCCCATTTATTACCTTCACCTTGAATATAATTATCAAAAATGTACTTTGGGTTTAAGCGCGTGAAGTCCGGAGTTGCTAGAGCAGGTGCTTCATCAAATCCCTCTTGTTCATTGCTTTCTTGTTCAATTTTTTCTGAAACTTCTTCTTCTGAAAGTAAATTGAAACGAATCGGTCGATCAAAAATTTCAAATCCAGCTGTACTGATTAATCCTTCCTGACTCCGCCAAAAATCTTTATGAAACTTCGCCCCCACGATAATGGTTGCTACATCATTTTCAATTTCTAACAGTTGGGCAGGCTCAATGAAGAAATCATACGACTGCGGCTTGATATTTTTTTTCGCTAATTCTTTTACTCTCGTCCAAAATTCTTTTTTTTCTTTTTGGAGAGCCAT